>NZ_NUUX01000050.1 GCF_002564465.1 Bacillus sp. AFS088145
ACCTATCTTATCAATAGCAGGAGGTCAACCCTACTAGACAAGGGGTATTTCCCTTGTTTCGATTCCTCACCATACCGTACCGTACCGCACCTAACCTCGCCACACCTTACCCCACCAGTCCTTAGCCTACCGTACCGGACCGTACCTCACCTTACCAAATACCACATATTCGACCTATCTTGTCAATAACAGGCAGTCACCCCTGTTAGACTAGGAAAAAATCCTAGTTTCGATTCCTCGCCTTACCTTACCTCACCGCACCATGCCACACCTGACCACACCTGACCCGACCGGACCCAACCATTCCTTACCTATCCGAACCGATTACCATATATTCAACAACCCACCCAACCAACCATATGTTGAACATTTACTCCCAAACCTCGTCACGCCAACCAGGAGCAATAATACCTTTTTTAAGTGCATTACCTTTCATTCCGGAATGTCTCAAGTCTGATCGTAAAGTATGACACTTGCGACAAAGTGTTCTTAGATTAGTAAGAGCATTTGTCCCGGCTTTGCCACTAACAATGTGATCAATATGGCATTTATTTAATTCCACTGATTCATGACACCTGGTACACCTTCTACCGTCACGATACCAAACCATTTCTCGTTGCGTTTGCCATACTTCTTTAGGTGGACGACTCTTAGGCATGAGTTAAGCTTAATTCTTCAAAGCTTACCAATTCAAACCTTCCGAAACCGATTGAGCGTCCGTCTGCTAAACCAACTAATGATCCACCATCAAGTAATACTTGCTCGACTTGTGCTCCGGCAATAATTGTATTATCCCATTGGAGGGTGAACTCCGTTTCCCAACCTGG
Organism: Bacillus sp. AFS088145; assembly: GCF_002564465.1. Classification (GTDB taxonomy): domain Bacteria; phylum Bacillota; class Bacilli; order Bacillales; family Bacillaceae_G; genus Gottfriedia. The sequence goes on from NZ_NUUX01000050.1 coordinate 828, forward strand.
GGACATAGCCACACGATAACGTACATTTCTTCCTTTTGTAGCAGGATTACGGACGGAACGAACATCAAGATATACTTCATCTTCTGGTGTATTTTCTAAGAACTGGTTCAAGTCCTCTGGCATGAAACGGTTGAACAAAATCTTATCGTCAATTACTTGTAAAGTAGCTGAGAATTTACTTTGAATCGAACCTCTACCACTTTTTGTATGTACTGCTGCTGTGCGTAGTGTTCCGAAGATATAACTAGGGTCTACCCATAATTGACCAGTTTTTAATGCGTTGTAGCTTTTTTTCCATTCTTCCGGATCATTACCAGCAACTCCAGTTTTTGCTTTACGTTCAAGTGAAATTGTATCCGGTGAAAATGCGTGTATTAATAAAGGTCTAATTCCTCTAATTTTTACTTTTGCTTTTTGTTGTGCCATTTGGACCACTCCTTTAGGTATAATAAATACAGTTTAGTCAAATAAAATATAATTCCTTCTACACACGACAAAACTAGTAACCATACGTCAAAACTAGTGAAATTCCGATATGAACACACGAAAAAATCCCCGGTGACCGAACCAGGGATTTTATGAAAGGTGCTAAACATATGAATATGTTTTCACCTTTTTAATATGCCCAATTACACTTTCAATCATAGGTTCATTGTCTTCTAAATTGGCTAGAATGGTATTTAATTAGGGGGGGCTTCTTTTCATGGGAACAAGAATGAAAAGAGGTGCAAGTGTGAAATATGTAAGATTAGCAGTAGAAGTTGAAGCAATTCAATATCTGGGCGAACTGAATCACAAAAAAGTTGAAGCGTTTATAGGTAGAAAGTTAGCTGTACGAAATGGATATTTAATCGTTCCTCAAGATGATTTCAATTTTTTGGTAAAAAGAAAGAATTATATTGTTCGTGGGTTAGAAGGTGAGTTTTATATAGTTGAAGAAGATATATTTAAGTTAACATACGAAGCGATCAATGAGGGTGGGAAAAAGGAGAATAATCGACGTACAAAGGTAGAACTTGAAGAAGAAAACCTTTCGCCCGGGCGGTTAGACCTTGATATATAAGGATTCTTGCATTTTAAATCTATTAAGATTTTTTTGATTTTTCCTGATTAAAGAGATACAATAAGTATAAGAAAAGCAAAAAGAGAAGCTCAACTTTGGACGGTGGATGCTTCCCTTTTACAAGTCGAAAAAAGATGTAAACACCCTTTTTCCTTATATGAGAGGTATAAATACCTCATGTAACTACAACTATATTTTAACAACTGGTAACATAGATTGCAACATTGTTAATCGGTTGATTTTTGTCAAAAACTTACATTCTCTCAGAAATAGTATTGACAAAAAATTCTTATAATATAGGCTTATGGGAATTAAAGGGGCACAAAAGGGGGCGTAATAGCTTTCTTTGGTGTCCCTTTTTGATTGTTCTAGCTTGAAAGGAGGTGGAAACGTGAACGTAGTATGAGTTGTTCCAGAAGTATTTCAATAAAAAAAGTACCTCTACATAGATAAAAAAAAGTAGTTGTAAGGGGAGAACAAAATTGAATATATCGAGATTAGATTACGCATTACTCTATTTCGACAATGGTCTTGTACCGATTCCAACTTGCTGGACCAAAGACGGTCAATGTGCCTGTCCAATAAACCATACAGGAAAACAAGTAGGAAAAGCACCATTAGTGAGGTACAAACAGACAAAAATTGATAGACATCGTATTACTTATTGGTTTAGGGATTTATATCCGAACGCAAACATAGCAATTGATTTAGAAGCTTCAAATTTAGTTGTAATTGATGCAGATAGTGCAGCAGCAGTTGCAGAAATAGAAGCAAAATTGGAAGGTATGACAATACCAACAGTACAGACAAATAGAGGGAAGCATTACTACTTTAAACCGGGAGATACTACACCACCATACAAAACCACACAGAAGGGATTAAGTAGAAAAATCGACATTATGAGTACTGGACTTATGACGGTTCCACCTTCAACTCATGCAAGTGGACATGTTTATAAATGGATTACTACACCTAAAGCTTGTGCAAATGGTATTCCAACCGTACCAGGTGATGTTGAACAATACTTACTGAACCAACACATAGAACAGCAGTTAAAACAACCACGAAATATATATGAAGCAAACAGCATTATACGAGAACATTGCAAAGCATTGGAAGGTATCAAAAAAATTGACCTTGAAACATTGCATTTATCCGAACCAGTAAAAGATATTATCCGTTATGGTGAAGCGTCAAAGTATTACCAGGAACGAAAATATCTGTCACGATCAGACGCACTATTCGGTATCATGATATCTTGCGTGAAACATGGATTAAGTGATGAAGTGATTTGTAGTCTGTTAATGGATGAGGAAAACGCAATTTCAGAGAAGGTTATCGAAAAAGGTAATGGAAAACCAGAGCAAATGTTGGAGTGGCTCACTAAATTGCAACTACCAAAAGCTAAAATGAAGGCGAATATAAAAATAAAGCCTAAAAAAGAGCAAAAAAAAGAGAGTCATCACCACAATGACCCGGATTCCAATACCATTAGTAAAGGAAATGTTCTCTAATGACAATTATATCAAATATTGATGAAAATAAAACGTCAAATGACGAAAATATTGAAAATTTTCAGTACGACAAACGATTTTTTTCGTTTGAAACAAATGAAACTACTGGGAAAGTAACAATAAATTATGACCATGTAGGACATGCAACTTCAATAATCCAAGAATTTTTATTAGTTCGGAACGCATATGGATTTTATTATTATGACCAATTAACAGGACTCTGGAAAGAAGATGGAGCCAACTTTATAAGAAGTTTAATTACTAAACGTCAAGGTATTCACTCAAATGAACATCGAGTAAGACAATGCTATACAAATATATTCAATCGTATTTACAAGAATTCAAAGGAAAGAATGAATTTTGACACTGACCCTTACTTAATTAATATGGAAAATGGTGTCGTTAATTTAAAAACTGGTGAATTGTTACCGTTCAATCCTTATTACCTTCAACGAATCAAAGTACCTCATAACTATGTACCAGGTGCAAAGTGTCCGAAAATTAAACAATTTCTTATTGATGTTGTCGGTGAAGCTCAAGCAAAATTTTTAATTGAATGGATTGGATATGGATTAATTAAAAATTATCCAATGCGAAAAATTTTAATATTGCTAGGTAAAGGAAAAAACGGTAAAAGCATTTACATTCAATTACTGAATTTACTAATGGGTAGAGAAAATGTATCGAACGTGTCCCTGCATGATCTACAAACACATAAATTTGCACTTGCAGAACTTGATGGGAAATTAGTAAATACTTGTGCCGATATTGATAGCAGCTTCTTCAACAGTTTGGATAGAATTAAAGGTTTGACTGGTGGAGATAGTCAGATGGCTGAACGTAAAAATGGACATCCTTTTTCTTTCGTTAATCATGCAAAATTAACATTTTCATGTAACAGCTTACCAACTTTCAAAGAAAGAACGTTTGCAATTAAGGACCGATTTATTGTACTACCATTTGATAATACATTTAGTGGAGATAAAAAGAATGATAACCTTCTTGCAGAAATTTCAACAAAAGAGGAATTAGAAGGATTAGTATTTATGGCAATTCAAGCGATCACTGCTGTATTAGAAAAAGGTGAGTTTTCAATTACTCCAAAAATGGAACTAGCAACTCAATCCTGGTTCGATGAAATGGACAATGTTAAATTGTTTATCAATGAAGCTTGTACATTAGAAGCTGATAATTATGTCATTAAAGGTGAGTTATACGACAATTACAAATTGTATTGTAGTGAAGCCGAATATAGTCCGTTGGGTAAAATTAATTTTTTCAAACATTTAGTAGAAAGTTTTCCATTCATTTACACACATGAAGGTAAAGACCCAATAAGCCGAAAATCAGTTGTTTATTACAAACATATTGGATTGAAAAAATAATAATTTTGCTCAAAAAAATGTCCAAGAGTTGTCCAAGAGTTGTCCAAGAGTTCGAAAAAATGTCCAAAAGTTCTGGACAAAATAACGAAAAAATCACTGAAAAGTGCCTTAACTCATAAGGTGCTTTTCTTTTTTTGTCCATCATGTCCAAAAGTTACCCCTTTTCATTTCAACTCTTGGACAACTTCTGGACAACTCTTGGACACTTTCAATAGTAATAAATCCTTATGTAGCAAGGAGTTTTAGCTTTATGTCCAAAAGTTCGAAGAGTTAAGAAGAAAAAAGATAAGATATGTAGTAAAGAGGGTTACGTCATATACTACATGGTGCAGACGAAAACGCCATATCTTTTCGAACTCCTGGACATGAGACTGTTTTATTTTTATTATCGTGGTTGTTTTAAAATAAGGGATGTTATGATTATAGGTGTAGTTTAAATAGTAAGGAGTGTCTAAATTGGAATTTACATTGTTAGAAAATGGAACTGACTCGTTAAGTAAAGCTAAAGATTCAATTAAAAAGTTTGAAGAATTACATAAAGATCATGGCTATCCCCATCTTAAAGATGCCGTTATTTTTTTAAATCATGGAATTGAAATTTTATTAAAATATATTCTTTCTGAAAGAAACGAATCGCTTATATTTACTGATTTAAAACTATATTTAGAGGCAAAAAAAGAATTAAAACATATGCCTTCAAAAGTAAAAGGCTTTGGAACATACTTAGACAAATATAAACCAACTGTTTTTGATGTACCTATTAAAAAAATCGGTAATAAAAGATTGGAAACAATTTCATTAAAGACAGCATTAGAAAGAGTAGAGTTTTTATGTGATATAAATGTCCCAGAAGATTTTAGGAATGGAACTTTTATATTAAATGATTATAGAAATGATTTGACACATCACTCAATTAATTTAACCTCAGAAGATGAGCATAAGTTGATCACTACTTTAAAGTCATTATATGGTAATACCCTTGATTTTTTTGAGGAACATGTACCAGGAATAATGGGGAAAATAGACGCTGAACGATTTGAACTAACTAAGGCTGAGTATGAAGATATGCAACGTGAAATGCAGGAATATTATCAGGAATTTTATCAAGAAAGAGCAATAAGCCGCGTATATTTAGACGAAGACGATTATTAATTGTAGGTGTAGTTGCATAAGAGTTACATAAGGAAAAGGCACTCATTGAAGTGTCTTTTTTTTATTTTCTGAATTGAGGGGAACATTAAAAAATGGAAGGAGTAACTACTTTTGTAAAGGTGGAAACTTAGTTGGATCAACACTCTAACCATTTTGATTTAAATAATGATGAAATAAAAAAAGCAATCGAACCAGTTGAAGCTGCAACTAAAACTGCAACTGAAGATATTGAAACAATTTATAAAATTTATAATAAATGCTGGGAGTCCTGGAAGTGGGACTTGTATTATAAGTAAAATTTGTGCACGAGATTATGCTAAAACGCAACAGTGACAAGTAAAAAGATACTATGGAATAAATGATGTATGTTAACCTAAATGTAAATTGATGTTAACATATAGAGGTTAAAAAATGATTTTTGGTGTAGGAAGCATCAAATGAGAGAGATTCACCAGAATTTTATTGATTGGTGATGATCGTACCAGGAACAAAGAAGTACTCCTTTAATGGGGTATTTTTTATTTTCGTGGCTGTTTTCAGAATGTAGTCTTATAAGTTACAATTTAATTATTAATTAACTACAAATGACTACAAGGGGGAATATAATTGACTACAATACCGACGTTACAAAAATTCGCAAAAGATAGAAAAGGTAATACAAAAGTAACATCAATTCGACTACGCGAAGATATATATAATGATTTCTCAAATTATTGTGAGGAACTTGGTTTAAGTATATCTGAGGGAATACAACACTTAATATCAGAAGAATTACAAAAGGTTGCAAATGTAACTAATAACGGTGTAAAAGAAATACAAAGTGTAGTTGAACCGATTAAAAATGTAGTAAAAGAAAATACAAAAGTAGTTAAACGTAATACGAACGTAACTAATAAAGCTCCAGGTAAAAGAGCAAAAAGATTTCACCTAGAACCATACAAACGGGATTCAGATAAATTAATACCTTGTCCAATCTGTGAGACGTGGATTGATAACACGAATTATAGTGCTCATGCAAACAGACATCATAATATGAGTACTGGAGAGTTAATTACCGTTCATTTAGAAAAAGTAAATCAAATGTTAGGCAAATAAAAAAAGCACTCATTGATCGAGTGCTTTTCCCTTTTGATAGTCGTCTACCAGTTTATAAAATGTAGTCTTTTTAAGTTCTAGTTCATTCATAGCTTTAACTGCTGTAATTTCTCCTTTTTTCCAACGTGCATATACTTCTGTAAAACCTTCTGGAAACTCTGTTTTAGGTCTACCAAATTTAACTCCATTTTTCACTGCTGCTTCAATACCTTCTGCTTGTCTTTTATTAATCCGTTCCCGTTCGTCTTGTGCTATCCAGCTCAGTATTTGTAATACCAGGTCCGAAATGAATGTACCTAAACTATCTTTGTGTTTTGTTGTATCTAATAAAGGCATATCTAAAACAATAATATCTGCTCCAATTACTTTAGTAATCTCGTTCCATTCATCAAGTATCATTTGTTTATTTCGTCCTAATCGGTCTAATGAATGAATATAAACAATATCACCTTTTCTTAATACTTGTTTTAATGCCTGGTATCGTGGTCTATTAAAATCTTTACCACTTTGTTTATCAATAAAAGTGTCACGATCATCAATCCCTAACTCTTTAAATGATTCTAATTGTCTAGCTTCATTTTGGTCTTTACTGCTTACACGTCCATAACCGAATGTTTTAATAGTTGTTGCTGTCATAATTACATATCACCTTTTCATTAGTTATTTATAATTCAATTATATAAAAAAGTGTTCTTAAATGTATATGTAATTTAATGAACGTTCGCAAATATTTTTGTAATACTTAACGAACGTTATTTAATGAGTGTTCCGTACCGTTCGCAAACCTATACAATAACGAACACTTAAAACGGATATAAAAAAACTACTCAATTAAGAGTAGCCAGTAAATGAGTTATGATTAAAAGCAATACTGCTTGGTCTAGTTGTAATGAAAATTCCTTAGTTCCGTTTTTAATTATGATTTGTATAAGAAACGCCTCCTTTCTTATACAAATGATTCTAATCTATTTTTTCCTAAAACAAGTATAGGTTTTTTAAATTTATCATAGATTTCTTCAATGCTAAGTTCTTGTCGGAGAATTAGTTGACCATTCAGCACCACAAAATAAATCGTTCTCTCATTGGCATAGAAGTACCATTCAAGTGACCATTGTATGCATCATGCTATTGATCGTTTAGTTTTAACGCTTCATGTCTTTTATTATCTTATAAATGCCATAAGTACAAAAACCAATCGCACCATGTTCCATACCTATTAAGAAAGCAAGAACACATTTCATTGTTTGCTCCAAAACTTCCACCAGGGCTTTTTAATAGTTACTGCTGTTTCGATTAAAGCTTTATTCGTTTCCTGGATTCCTCTAATTGCTTCCAAAAGTTTTGAATCACGATCATTAGCAATTGCTTTATGTTGTTCGAGTTCTTCATTAACTTTTGTTAGTTCCTCTTTAAATGCCTTGTTTTCCTTCTCTAACGCTTCCAGGCGACTATTAGTTATAACTTGTTGCTCTAGTATCATATCGAGTTTACTGTCCAATATTTCGGGGGTTACAGAGTTATAGCTAGTAACAACGTTACCTTTAACTACTAGCTTTATAGCTTGTTCTAAAGTCATAGTTTTCTTTAGTTCGGTTATTTGCTCGAATGTAGTTATATCCTTGTCACTATAAATTCTTTTTCCTGTTTCTCCATCAGTTACAAAGACATAACCATCTTTAACAAGTTGAGCAGAATACTTTTTAAAGAGTGATTCAGTTATAACTAACTTCTTAATGAATTGATCCTTCTCGTAATACTGCATCCGACTCATTCCTTCCAGGTGCACTTGTTACAGTATTACTTCAACAACAAGTAATCGTATTCCTTTATAAGTTCCTTTAGTTATGACTTAGTAACTTCTATTAGTTCCTGAGTTATAACTAATGTTGCAGCATTAATTGTTCCTGGTGGTTCCGGTTCGTCGTCGGTTCGATCAACTTGTCCAGGTCCAAACTTGAATGAACAAAACATTATTTTTTTGGAGGGGGAGGGGGGCTATGTGCACAATACCACTACCCATATGTACATTCATTCAATCACTAAAAACGCACTTTCCACCACCAACCCCCCACCACACATTTTCCGGAGTCTCACCCCGGCAAATGATGGGCAATCCTCAAAATATTTCTTATTTCATGAAAAGGTTATTGGGTTCCATTTTTTACCATCTCAAAAAATATTTTTCGGTTTTGGAAAAAGTCTATTGTATTTTCAGAATTGTGTACCATATTCTTTGTTCAACTAAATGGCAGTTTAGTTCAATAAAAAATGTTACTAAAAAGTATAAATAGCAAAGTTTAATATTACATATCAATCCATTTTTGTTACATATTCTTCCAACAAATTCATCAAACTATTAACGAGAGGGATGAGAACTGATGGAAGGATTTTTAAACTGGAAAATCATTGTAGCAACATTACCACTTTCACTATCGGTCGTTAGTATAATAGCCCTTTGTATCTGGGGATTGGTCTATTTAAGTAAACAAAATTAATTATAAACTAGAGAGAAACTCATCCCTATGGGTTCTCTTTTTGTTTATAAATCTTATCTAACTAACGTTAAATAACAATTAGCTATGAAAAAATAATCACACAGGTTCACAGTTTTTTTGAAAGGGTGTAATTATTGGATGTTTTAAAATACGTTATTCCTTTTGGCTTTATCTTAATCCTTATATTAATAGGATACATTGTTTTTAAAAAACTGGACTAAGTCATTATGTAACTAACTCATGCATTAGTTGCATAAGATTTATAGCGTTAATTGAATATAATTTAGCAGTAAAACTCGGTCGATTCTAACCGAGTTTTTTTTATAGTCACCGTCCTTTCGTGCCAAATGCTATAATTAGTAAAATTTAATAAAAGTAAGGAGTACATATTCATGAGTAAGAAATGGGTAGCAATTTTATTTTTAATTTTTTTCTTTCCAGTCGGATTATATCTAATGTGGAGGCACAAGCATTTCCCTGTGATTGCTAGAATTATTGTTTCAGGTTTTTTCGGGTTTTTTATACTCTTTTCTTTTTTTTCAGATGACCCATCTACCGATCAAGTGAAAGATAAAGCTCCAAAGGAAAAGGCTGCTTCGGTTGTAGCAAAGGAAAAAGAAACGGAAAAGAAAGAAAACAAGTCAGTTGAAAAGGAAACACCTAAATCAGAACCAGTTAAAAATTCAAAGACTCAAGAAATGCCTGTTTCACCGCAAATAGGTCTAGGAGATACAATTTCATTATTTAAGACTCATCATGGTAAAAATAAAGGTGATAACGAAATGGGAAGCTTTGAAAATGATTACATACTTCCTATGTTTCTAAACGACAAAGCGTTTAATATTACACTTCAATTTGAAAGCACATCGTCAAAACGAAGAGATTTCAAAGAAGCTGTTACAATATCAAAAGGTTTTATTCCTTCAGATGCAATAAAGGTAAAAGAGTACACTTTAGATGATATGAGAACAGTTATAGAATATAAAAGTAATAAATTAAAAACTGTCTTCCCAACTTTCCCTTCATCGCCTGAAGAAGTAGGAAAGTTAATTACGATCATCAAATATGATTCTGGAAATAAAAATAGTGTATTTTCGGTTGTTATAGGTGTTGGGACAAATCCATAAAAGTAAAAAAAGACTAGTCAAGGCTAGTTTTTTCTATTTCTTTATTCAACTAAAGCAGTCATTAAATATTTGAAGTAGTAGAAGGTCAATTAACGTTTGCACTTTAAAAAGAGTCCATACCAGGTCTCTTTTTTTGTGCGTTATAACTTTGTAACCAATAAAAAAAACACCTGGAAGACCAGGTGCTTTTAAGGAAGGCGAATGTCAGACTGGAGAAAAGACCGTTCTTATTACCTTATAACCTTTTTTTGTTTAACCGATTGAAGGGAATCTCTCTGCAACCCCCAGGTGTTGCATACGAAGACGAATACTGTCTTTTAAATCTTCTCGTACATCAAGACATTCAAGGGCACTCAGCATTTGGCGTCCTGCTTGTGAGTGGAACGTTGTAGCCTGGCGGTCATATACTTCTTGAAGTTCTTTTAATCTTTGTTTAGTCGATTCAATTAATTCTTGTGCTGAGGTTATAACTCCATTTCTCGTATCAATGGCATTTCTTTCTGTCTCTTGGAACTGTTGATATAATGTTGAAGCTAAATCTTTGCGTCGCAGATCCGACGAATCAAGAATACTTTTCTGATTGAGCAAACTAGCTTCTTTTTGCTTTAATTCGTTTAATCTATTTACAATTTCATCATTTTGAACGCCTGTTCCGAAGCTGTTTGCGTACTGCCTTTCAGTTTCTAACATTTCTTGTTTCACTTGAGAAATTTCTTGTTCAAGATTCTCCATTTGACTCGACACTCTGTTCGAGTGCTCTACATACTCTTGGTAACTTGGTAAATTATAATTTTCCATTCAAAAAAACTCCTGTCATTAAATTTTATTTATGTTAAGTTTTATTGTTTTTATATACTGTTGAACCCAGCTAAGAAGCTATCAGTTGACTCTGTTTGAATCCAGGCATTATATACATCTGAAAATTCTGCATCAGGATATTGAGCCCATATTTCGAATACTCGTTCACTAATTTGGTCCCTATTTGGGTCAAAATCACGTTCAGTATGATGTCTGTGAATACGATTAACCTTTTCCATTTCTCGATTGAATGCTAGTTCAGATTTTCTTTCATCTGTGTATTCTTCAATTTCCGAGTAATCTAAGTCGTATCCTAGTTCGTAAAGTTCTTCTATTTCTTCTTCTATCTGAGAATTTTCTCGTTCCTCATTGAAAACTTGAATCCATTCTTCCGGATTATCATAGCCACTTTCTTCGGCTAACGTCCGAATTAGTTCGGATTCCGGGCTTGAATGATCGTGCGACTTATTGTTTCTTGGCATTGGCTTATCTGAGTTCCAAAAGCCATTGTCGAAACTTTCCATATCGAAGTTTTGTTCTTCTTCGAAATTATCGCCTGCTACATCTTCGTAACTATGGTATATCTCATCGTTCATTTTGGGGTCCTACCACCTTTTTTTATAAATTTAACCCCTTGTTATCCGTCATTTGTTATTACTAGTTTTTGTCTTTTTGCTTTGGTTAATGCACCACCAGAAGAACCAACAAGTACAAATAAAAAAGCTCCTACCAGGGGAATGTGGTAGAAGCTTTTAAAAATGGTGAAATGAAAGAACCCTTTTTCAAAGAACAATGTGTATTAATATTGTACCCAATTACAGATTTAGTAATAAAAAAGAGTACGCAAAAAGGGCTCTTATTTCCGTAAGAACCCTTTGCACTATGACGTGAACATTCACTTTTAATATGTCCATAATCGTAAAAAAAGTTATGTAGACCGTTCCTTACCGTACCTTACCGTACCTCACCAAACCGCACCTCGCCACACCCCACCAGTCCAGACCCGACCACACCCGACCTGTTACCATATAATCGACCTATCTTATCAATAGCAGTTGGTCAGTTCTGCTAGACTAGGAATAAATCCTAGTTTCGACACCACACCGAACCTTACCTCGCCAAGCCTTACCTCACCTTACCGGAACGTACCGAACCGTACCTTACCAGACCCCACCCCACCAGACCAGACCTATCTTATCAATAGCA
>NZ_NUUX01000051.1 GCF_002564465.1 Bacillus sp. AFS088145
CATGAGTGGCTAAATGGCAGTAGTTCAATATGAAGTTTAATACTACATAGGTTGTTTAAGACCAACGAATAGTAATGTTAGATTTTTTTCGAACGAAACGCACATACTAACCCTATTGAAAAAAGTAGGAGGATAATGCGATGAAGAATGAATCAATTGTATTTTCGAAGAATCTATCGAAAAATATAGAACTCATCAAATCCAAACTCCATCAGTCGCCTGAACTATCTGTCCGTACGATTGAACTTGTTTCCAAACGAAAGTGTGCGCTGGTCTATCTGGACGGCATCGTCAATACAGAACTCATACGAGAAGGCATCATAAACCCGTTATTTTCCATTCGTGTGATTGATGAAGACTTTATTGATACCCTCATGAGTCAACAGATTCGTTCAGAATCGGTTCTTGAAGTGACCTCTCTTTCTGATTCGATTGATGCCATTGTTCGCGGAAAAACCCTCATTCTCGTTGAAGGGTTCAATAGTGGAATTCTTGTTGATACAGCACAATGGGAAAAGCGTCCTATTGAACAAAGTACAAGGCAGATGAATATGAAAGGTCCACTTATTGCATTTTCTGAACAGCTACAAATGAACTTGAATGTTCTACACAATTTCATTCAATCACCGAATTTAATGGTTGAAAAAAAGCGAATTGGGCTGAGTTCAAAAACAGATGTCGCAATCGTTTACCTGGCGGACAGAGTGGATCAAAAAGCGTTAACAGATACTCTTGGGCGAATCGACTCACTAGATGTCGATTATGCACTTGAATCGAGAATTATTGATTGTGTATTAGAAGGGAATCAGAAAACGATTTTCCCTTTAACTTTTACGACGGAACTGCCAGATGAAACTGCCTCCGCGTTATATGAAGGGCGGATTGCTGTTTTAGTGAACGGAACACCTTCTGCTTCAATCGTTCCTTGTTTATTCGTCCAATTTTTCCAACAACCAAGTGATTATTATGTTAAGTCAGGTAATGAGATGCGAATCCTCACATTCATCAGTTTTTTCTTAACAACCTTAATACCTGGTTCGTTTTTAGCAATTGCAAATTTCCATAAAGATTGGGTGCCAAATCATTTCCATAAAACTTTTTTTATTCAAACTGAAACACTTGTTCCTGTTTGGTTCGAAGTGTTCTTAATGATTTTTTTGTTACAAATACTTTCTTACGGATCATTCAAAATTTCAAAAGGTTCGATTATACTTCTTTCGTTAATTTCAACAATTACCATTGGTTCAACTGCAGTCGATGCAAAGCTCGTTCATCCAATGAGTTTGATTATTGTCGGTGTCACATTTCTTGCGAATACAATGTTAACTGTCGGTAATATTTCTTTTACAATCTATCATTTACGTTATGCTTTTTTATTTATTGGAAGTTTATTCGGCTTTACGGGAATCGGTATTGCTTTCATCCTTATGATTATTCATCTATCGTACCTACGTTCAGTAGGTGTCCCGTATTTCGCACCATTCATTCCTTTTAATGCAAAAGAAATGAAAGATGTGTTTATACGAGGGAATTTACGTAAATTGATCAATAGTAAACACACTTACCCCCATGACGATAAAGAATAACAGGAAGTGATAAGTTAAAAAACTGATAACTGAAATTAAAGAACTGAATGTTGAGATTAAGGTTGCTCTTACAATGTTCTTAGGTGGCATGTTTTCAATGCCAATTCAATATCTTAGGGGAATGATCGGAATAGGTACGACCGTTGTAAATATTATAATAATTATGATTCTTATGTTTACAGTCTTTAAGAAATTCCCTGGTATAAAAGAGCATCAAATTAGAAGAGATAATAAAAAAGAATAGACCGTTTGTTTGATATTATCCTCTTATAATAGACAGCCAAAAAAGCCCATCCTAAGGATAGGCGGTTTGTCAATTATAGGGTATTTTATTATGGTTTTAAAAAATCTAAATCTAATAAGTATTTAATAGAGTTAAAACTAAAATACTTTAATTTAGTTTGGTATAGCTTTATTTTTTTTTAATTCCATTTAGAATATTAGTATATTTAATCGAAGTTCTTATGCAACTAACGCGTGCATTAGTTGGATAACACGAGCTGCTTATATGCGGCTTTTTTTATTGAAGTAAATGGCAGTTTAGT
>NZ_NUUX01000052.1 GCF_002564465.1 Bacillus sp. AFS088145
CTGAAAATCAATTTTTTAATACTTTGTCCAGACACTGAGTCACCGTATAAATGGTGATTTTTTTTTATTAATTTAAGATTTTATAAAATCTTAAATTAATAAAAAAGATGCTTCCATTAAAACGGTCTAAATAAAATTTAGATCCGCGTTTAGAAGCATCTTTTAAAAAATATTATCTGTTTTTCAGTCCAGGTTTGTCATTATAGCCGCCAGTGAAAATTGCTGCTAAGAATGATGCTGTAACTAATAAAATTAATACTAGTCTCATCAGTATGTATCCTCCCAATTGAAAAATTCCCAACACCCTAAACCTTATTATACAAAAAAAACATAGAAATATGAAAGTAAAATTATGAGAATTGAATTTCGATAAAATATATTTTCCTACTCAAAGATATAGCATGAGTACGGACATCCTTGCATATCCTTTAATAATCTCTCTTACAGATGAGAAGAAGGAGGTACTTGTCCATGGATATTTTAAAGAAACTTGAGCAGCACCGGGACATGGAACAAAGATTGAAATGGGAAGGCACTTTTGCTGAGTATCTTGAAATGCTAAAAGAGGAGCCCTTGGTTGCACAAACTGCACATTCTAGAATTTATAATATGATTAAAGACGCAGGTATTGAAGAAGTGAATGGTAAAAAAACCTACAGTTTCTTTAATAACAACCTATATGGATTAGAAGAAGCGCTAGAGAGACTCGTGGAAGAATATTTCCATCCTGCTGCCAAGAGATTAGATGTTAAAAAACGTATTTTATTGTTAATGGGCCCTGTAAGTGGTGGTAAATCTACACTAGTAACGATGTTAAAAAGAGGCTTAGAAAATTATTCTAGGTCTGATCAAGGAGCAATCTACGCTATTAAAGGTTGCCCAATGCATGAAGATCCATTACATTTAATTCCTAACCATTTAAGAGATGATTTTTTCAATGAATATGGAGTTCGAATTGAAGGAAATCTTTCACCTTTAAACTTAATGAGACTTGAACAAGAGTTTGGTGGAAGAATAGAAGATGTAATGGTAGAAAGAGTATTTTTATCAGAGGATCGTCGAGTTGGTATTGGTACTTTTAGCCCGTCTGATCCAAAATCTCAAGATATTGCAGATTTAACAGGAAGTATTGATTTTTCAACAATTGCTCAATTTGGTTCAGAGTCAGATCCACGTGCCTACCGGTTTGATGGTGAGTTAAATAAAGCAAACCGTGGAATGATGGAATTCCAAGAGATGTTAAAATGTGATGAAAAGTTTTTATGGCACTTATTATCCCTGACACAGGAAGGTAACTTTAAGGCAGGGCGTTTTGCATTGATTTCTGCGGATGAATTAATCATCGCTCATACGAATGAAACAGAGTACAGATCCTTTATTAATAATAAGAAGAATGAAGCACTTCATTCTCGAATAATCGTAATGCCAATTCCGTATAACCTAAGAGTAAGTGAAGAAGAGAGAATTTATCAAAAAATGATCTCTGAAAGTGATGTTTCAAATGTTCATATTGCTCCACATACTTTACGTGTTGCAGCAATGTTTACAATTCTTACTCGTTTAAAAGAACCAAAACGAGGAGATATTGATTTAGTTAAGAAGATGCGTCTATATGATGGTGAAATGGTAGAAGGCTATAACAATGTTGATTTAGAGGAGCTGAAGAAAGAATATTTAGATGAAGGTATGCATGGTATCGATCCACGATATGTCATTAACCGTATTTCATCTACAATTATTCGAAAAGAGATTCCTTCAATTAATGCTTTGGATGTATTACGCTCATTAAAAGATGGTTTAGATCAACATCCATCTATTTCTAATGAAGATCGTGAGCGTTATATGAATTTTATCTCAATCGCAAGAAAAGAATATGATGATATTGCAAAACAAGAAGTTCAAAAAGCCTTTGTTTATTCATATGAAGAGTCTGCAAAAACACTTATGGATAATTATCTTGATAATGTAGAAGCATATTGCAATAAGAATAAGCTTCGTGATCCTTTAACAGGTGAAGAGATGAATCCAGATGAGAAGTTGATGCGTTCGATTGAAGAACAAATTGGTATCTCTGAGAATGCAAAGAAAGCATTCCGTGAAGAAATACTAATCAGAATCTCTGCATATGCAAGGAAAGGTAAACGTTTTGATTACAATTCACATGAAAGATTAAAAGAAGCAATCCAAAAGAAACTTTTTTCGGATCTGAAGGATGTTGTGAAGATTACGACGTCCACAAAAACTCCTGACGAGCGTCAATTAAAGAAAATCAATGACGTTGTCAGCAGATTAGTTGATGAATATGGTTATAACTCAACATCAGCAAATGAATTATTACGCTACGTAGGCTCATTACTTAACCGATAAATTGTTTAAGCGGCTATCTATTAGATAGCCGTTTTCTTTTGCAATTAATAATGTTTATCCTATAATGATGATAATGATTAAAAAGAAAGGTGAGATAGTGTAAATGAAAAGAATTCAAATAGCTGAAAATCTTGAGTTTTCACAAATAATTCATGGGTTATGGCGTTTATCTGAATGGAAAATGACATCAGAACAATTAGTCACTTTTATAGAAGAATGTATTGATTTAGGAATTACAACATTTGATCATGCCGATATTTATGGAAGCTATACTTGTGAAGAAATTTTTGGAAAAGCTTTAGCACTAAAACCGGAGCTTCGTGAAAAAATCCAAATCGTTACAAAATGTGGAATAAAGTTAAAGTCATCAAAGTTTCCTGAACTTAAAATGAATCATTATGATACTAGTAAAGAGCATATCCTTATGAGTGTTAATAATTCTCTGGAAAATCTACAAACAGATTATATCGATTTACTTTTAATACATAGACCAAATCCTTTTATGAATCCAAAGGAAATAGCAGAGGCGTTTAATCAACTTCATTCGGAAGGAAAAGTACGCCACTTTGGGGTATCAAACTTTTTACCATCTCAATTTAACGCATTACAAGCATATCTAAACATGCCTTTAGTAACAAATCAAATTGAAGTTTCTCCAATGCAATTAGAGCATTTTGAAAAAGGAACAATTGATTTATTACTTGAAAAAGATGTTGCTCCAATGATCTGGTCCCCATTAGCAGGCGGACAAATTTTTACTAGTCAGTCTGAATCAGCGGTAAGAGTTCGAGCAATGCTTGAAGAGATTTCTAGTGAAATTGGTGCAAATTCAATCGACGAAGTAATGTATGCATGGCTATTAGCTCACCCTGCTAAAATGATGCCAATCGTAGGGTCTGGTAAAATTGAACGTGTTAAAACAGCAGTTGAGTCTACAAAGTTAAGTATGTCAGCGGAACAATGGCTACGAATTTACGTAGCTGGAATGGGGCATAATTTACCTTAAATAAAAAAGTGGAAAACTTTTTACTAGTTTTCCACTTTTTTTGTTCTTTTTTAAGTATTGTTACATATAGTTAAAGGCAAAAGTTTATTGGAATTTTTATATAAATATATTTATTTTTAAGGACTCGTCCTATTTTCTGAAAAAATGGGTGTAAAATTTAGAAGAAACATTGTCAATTATTGTGTCCTTCTGCATATGATAGAGTAATCCATAAAAAAGGGTAGAAAATCACCTACCGAAATAGTTTATGCAATTGTGTATTACTGTGTGACGATTTTTTTATTTTTACAAATAAATCAAAACAAGTAAGGGAGGGAAAGAAAATGAGTAATGAAAATAATGAACATGAACAAAAGCATAATTTTACCATTTCACAGGAAGACTGGACCCTCCATCGTAAAGGACACGACGACCAACAGCGCCACCAAGAAAAGGTACAAGAGGCGATTAAAAAGAATTTAGCAGATTTAATCACAGAAGAAAGCATCATCATGTCAAACGGGCGCGATGTAGTAAAAATTCCAATCCGGTCACTAGATGAGTATAAGATTAGATACAACTACGATAAAAACAAGCACGTTGGTCAGGGAACTGGAGACAGTAAAGTTGGCGATGTAGTGGCAAGAGATGGTTCACAAGGAGGCCAGCCGCAAAAAGGTGCTGGTAAAGGGCAAGGCGCAGGCAAAGAATCAGGTGAAGATTATTACGAGGCAGAGGTTTCACTAATGGAATTAGAGGAAGCTCTTTTTAGTCAGTTAGAATTACCTGATCTAAAACGAAAAGAACAAGACTTAAATACAGTAGAAAACATTGAATTTAACGACATTAGAAAAACTGGGTTAATGGGTAACATTGATAAAAAACGTACGATGATGTCAGCGTTTAAACGTAACGCTATGAGTGGTACGCCATCATTCTATCCAATATCTCCAGAAGACTTAAAATTCCGTACATGGAATGAAATTAGAAAACCAGAATCTAAAGCCGTTGTACTCGCAATGATGGATACGAGCGGAAGTATGGGCTTATGGGAAAAGTATATGGCAAGAAGCTTCTTCTTTTGGATGACTAGATTTTTACGAACAAAATATGAATCAGTTGATATCGAATTTATTGCACACCATACAGAAGCAAAAGTAGTTACAGAAGAAGAGTTCTTCACAAAAGGAGAAAGCGGAGGAACGATCTGTTCATCTGCTTATCGAAAAGCTTTAGAAGTGATTGAATACAAATATTCTCCTGAAAGATATAATATCTATCCATTCCATTTCTCTGATGGAGATAATTTAACATCTGATAATGCTCGCTGTGTAAAATTAGTTCAGGAATTAATGAAAGTGAGCAATATGTTCGGATACGGAGAAGTAAACCAATACAATCGACATAGTACGCTAATGTCCGCATATAAAAACATAAATGACGAGAAATTTCGCTATTATATTCTAAAGCAGAAGTCAGATGTGTTCCATTCTATGAAGAGCTTTTTCAAGCAGGAGTATGAGAAGGCAGCGAAATAGAGAGCGGTTATGGAGAATTAAATGGCGTGCGAAATTAGTAGAAAGTGAAAAACAGAGAGACCCCATTGAGGGGTTTTCTGTTTTTTTGTCATGAATACTAAGTTTAATGAATGGCATAGAGAGGACTTTATTCAACATAATTGCAGTATAGTTGAGCAATATTGTTAAAAAAATGAATGGGGTTTTCCTTTTATTGGAATAATCGGGGTACATATTAAAAGCCATGTGTGATTATAAACAGGGTTGTACTGAACAGATGAGTATTCCCAAAAGCTTCTGGTAATTTCATAAGCCCACCTTTATCTGTAAATTAATCTTGAAATTCCATCATTTCATCAATTAGAGAAGTAACACGATATGAGTAGTTGTTAGCTTTTTCCTTTTATTAGTTAGTGATATATATCACAACACCTTGTATAATTGTGATAAATCAAACAATACAAACATAGCTAGTATAAAATAAAAGTTATGTAAACGAAGATAGCAGTATACTGTGAAATACCCCAATGAGAAAGGGTATTTTTTTTGTGAAGACAGGAGCGAAAGAAAGGAAGATATACTTGAAAACACTTTATGTTTGTTACACTTGTGAATCCTCTATAAAATGGGAAAATGTAACCCAAGGATTAGAAGTTACTATTGAGGAGATTCGGCTTGAAGTGATGAGTAAACTGTTGAAGTATGATTATTTTTTTGTGAAAAATGAAAAAGGGTTTAGTTTGATCAATTCCTCTTTAGTACGGTATGTACGTATTGTTCATGAGAAGACCGAATCAAAGAAAGTAAATTAGATTAATAGAAGCTTTTATAGGATAAAGAAGATTATTGGATGTACCATCCAGCAAATGATAAGCATTTTTACAGATAAATGACAAACAGTTACAAAGGGGAAAACAGTGTGGGGAGAATAGAGAGAAGACAGCAAAGAAAATTATCAAAGAAACTATGGAACCGTTTATCTTCCAAAGGCTTCCTTTTCAAAATATTATCGATAGTCGCAGCGTTAGCTGTATGCTTTTTATTTATTATGAATATCTTGATTTGGACAAGTGATGTAAGTAAATTGGAAGATCCTGCACCGCAGCCGACAATCATCTTTGATCAAAAAGGAGAAGCCGCAAGTAAGATCTCAGTTTCGAACATCGAGGGAGTCAGCATAAAGCAAATTCCAGCAAATATGATACATGCCGTTATTGCAACAGAAGATCAACGCTTTTACAAGCATAATGGTATTAACTATTTCGGGATTGCAAAGGCGCTACTAAAAAACTTAGTAAGTGGAGAAATTGTTGCAGGTGGAAGTACAATTACGCAACAGTTAGCCAAAAATGCTTTTCTAACACAAGAGCGTACCTATACAAGAAAGTTAAAAGAATTGATTTTGACAAAAAAGATTGAACGAGTATACTCAAAAGATGAAATTTTAGAGCGTTATTTGAATCAGATCTATTTCGGAGAAGGTGCTTGGGGTATTCAACGTGCAGCCCAAGTGTATTTTGGGAAAGATGCGAATCAGTTAACATTAAGCGAATCAGCGATGTTAGCGGGCATCATTAAGGCTCCTTCTAACCTGTCGCCTTTTAAAAATTTCGATAAAGCAATTAATCGTAGGAATACTGTGCTGTCATTAATGGAAAATGAAGGCTATATTAGTCAAAGTGAAGCTCAGAAGGCTAAGGCACAAACAATTGTATTAGTAGATAAGAAAAATAAAGATTACCAAGGTAAATATCCATATTATGTAGATTATATTATTGATGAGGCGATCAATAAATATCATCTGACACCAAACGAGGTTCTTTCAGGAGGACTCCATATTTATACCGAATTGAATCCTGCCATTCAAAGTGCTGTTGAAGATGTGTATAAAAATAACAATTTGTTTCCTAAAAGTCAGTCTGATCAAACCATTCAAAGCGGAGCCATTCTGATTAACCCTTCAACAGGAGGTATTACTGCTCTTGTTGGCGGACGTGGTGAGCATACTTTCAGGCAATACAACCGTGCCACTCAATTAAAACGTCAGCCTGGGTCTACAATGAAACCATTGGCAACTTATACTCCAGCGTTGGAACAAGGATATGATATTTTTGATACTTTAGAAGATCATCCTATTAATATCAATGGCTATCAACCTCAAAACTCTGACAATCAATTTCATGGAGAAGTTACGATGTATGACGCACTTATCCACTCTTATAATGTACCTGCTGTTTGGTTATTGCAAAAAATAGGATTAGGTAATGGGATAAATGCAGTAAAGCGTTTTGGTATTCCATTAGATAAAAAAGATCAGACTCTTGGTCTAGCTCTTGGAGGTATGAATGAAGGAACATCCCCTTTAAAAATGGCTCAAGCATTTTCCGCCTTTCCAAATAACGGCATTATGGTAGAAGCACATGCGATTCAAAAAATTGAGAATGCAGATGGAGAGACGATTGGGAAATGGAATAAAAAACAAACTCGGGTGACCGAGGCATCCATCGCTCAAAAAATTACATTTATGCTCAAGGGTGTTGTCAAAGAGGGAACAGGAGTTAAAGCACAAATAGCAGGCAGAGATATTGCAGGTAAAACAGGAACTACTCAGCTGCCTTTTTCCACTGAAAACGGAGCAAAAGACCATTGGTTTGTAGGATATACTCCAAACATCGTTGGGGCAGTATGGTTAGGCTATGATAAAACAGATAAAAATCATTATTTGACATCATCAAGTAGTCAAACCGCGACTGTAATATTTAAAGAAATTATATTGAAATCTGGAAAGGAAATTCCGCCCAATAAGTTCGATCTACCACTACTTGGAAAGAATTATAAAAAACAATTAGAAAAGAAAAAGAAACAAGAGGAAATGTATAGAGAAGAAGAGAAAGAGCAAGATGATGGTTGGAAAGAAGACAAGCATGAAAAGAAGGAGCATAAAAATAAAGGAAAAGGACATGGAAAAGGAAAAGGAAAAGGTAAAAAATGGAAGGGCTAAAGAAGCGGCCCGACATAAATAAAAGTAGAGTTTAGTAAATCTATATAAAATTCGTAGAAAGTGAGAAACAGAGAGACCCCATTGAGAGTTTTTCTGTTTTTTATCATAAATACACAAAGTTTAATCAATGGGATAGAGAGGATTCTTATTCAACAAAATGGCAGATTAGTTGCATAAGGATTTTTCAAAAAGTAAATATCAGGGAAGAATTTGCCTAATAAATTGGAAAACTTTTCCATTGGATTAGGCGTATAACTTAAACAATTGATATTAATTTTTATATACTAATATTACATTTCTTGTTTTACTTTTTTTCCAATATCACCTATTGTTTAGAGAAACTTATCCTGTAAGTTTCTCTCTTTTTACAAGCTTGTTTGCCTTTGGCCGATATCACATAAATGAACTCTAAAGAGAGAATCCTTCCTGAGGCATTCTCTTTTTATTTTTAATCATCAAGTTTTTTAATTACCCAACCATTATTACCAACCCTATGGGAAAATTTCTTAAAGCTAAACAAAAAGCTTAATCAACTAACGCATTACGTTAGTTGATTAAGAACTACAAAAACAGACTGGCCATTGAATTAAAGATATAAATATTTATCCAGAGCTTGGATTTAATAAAGACCAATTCTATGAATATAAAAGACAAGCAATCTTTTCAATCGCTGAGGCACTCAACCATTGTTTGAGTGCTTTTATTTGTAGGTAAAAGTTAAAATGATTCTATTAAGTCAGTGGAAAAACGAAAAAAATTAGAACAAGCATTGATTATAAAGGAAGAAAAAATATCCCAAATACAAAAAATGGAAACAAAATTAGAAGAAGAATTTAATAATTTAGGAATAAGGTCTGAAATTTATTCGTTAGATGTAAAAGTTGGTGAGAATTTAATCCAAAATCACAAAGCATTTATTAAAGAATTAGAGAACGATAAATATTTAACAACCCATAATGAGATGAAAGACTCTAAAAGACTCGAAATAGCTTACGCTAATTCTTCTTTAAATGTCGATAAATTCTTTATAGATAAATTACTTCTAGCTTGGAAAGATCGAAAAGTTACAACGTTTAATGAAGAGCAAATCAAAAAACTTATAGAAGTAAGAAAGAAAATGAAAAAAAGGTCAATTCGATTTCAAAATAAATATTATAGTGATGAGCAGAAAAAAATCGCATAGATAAAGAAGATAATGAAAATACGATTATTACTTACTTTGTTAATGCAGTTAAAGATTTTAATCGCCAGCAAAGAGCAGTCGAAACGTACGATACTGTATAGGTTTTAGACGTTTTTGCAGGTGATATAACTGATGAAAAGGTGTATGTTAAGTCGGGAAAACGTTGTTATATCAACGTTTTTATTAAAATCGGAAATTAATCGAAATGGATTTTACAACCGATTTTAAAAACGAATTAATTTCGGAATGAACACTGATTTTACAACTGAATAGTAAGTAATTCTTGATAATAGCATTAAAATCTTTTAATTTTATACAAGTTTTTATACAAAAAAAGACGGGAAATAAAATAAGTAATGCTCTTGGAAGGCTTGCTATTATGTAAACTTCACATGAATACAATATGCATAATTTTTATTCTTTTTTGGAAATGTAAAATTGTACCGTTTATAAGAAGAAATGTGGAAAAATGAGAAGTAATGAGCCTTCAGAAAGTAGTAATCCTGAATTGTGAATAAGGAAGTGACCTGCGATGATTACTAGCCCCAAAGACCGTATTACAACAATTCAAGTAGTTGTTATCATTATCAATTATATACTTGGAACGGGAATTCTGACCTTGCCACGAGCAGCTACAGAGAAAGTGAAAACACCAGATACCTGGTTAACTGTAATTTTAGGCGGGCTGATTGCGATGGTGGCAGGAGTTATTATGGTCAAATTAGGACAACGGTTTCCAGGAAAAACCTTTTATCAATACAGCCAAGAAATTGTAGGGAAATGGATGGGTAAGTTACTAAGTCTAATCCTTGTATGTTATTTTTTAATGATGGGTGGATTTCATATCTGTGCATTAGTAGAAGTAACAAGTTTATTTTTGTTGAAAGGTACCCCAACTTGGGCCATCGCGATGCCATTTATGTGGATAGGTCTCTATTTAATTACGGGCGGCATAAATCCGATTGCCCGTCTGTTTGAAATTATTCTCCCCATTACGGTCGGCGTTTTTTTGGTGGTTGCTTTTATGAGTTTTAAAATATTTGAAGTGGATAATCTGCGCCCGGTACTGGGGTTGGGGATCATGCCCGTACTAAAAGGAATCAAAACAACGGCTCTCTCATATATAGGTTTTGAAAGCATGTTGATTATAATGGCGTATATGAAACAGCCAAACCAAGCAGTAAAAGCTGTTTTAGTTGGAATTTTCATCCCACTGATCTTTTACTTGATAACTATCGTAATGGTCATCGGTGGACTATCCGTCGATGATGTAGTAACCAAAACTTGGCCAACGATTGATCTCGTGCGAAGTTTTGAAATGCCTGGTTTGCTATTTGAACGGTTTGAGTCTTTGTTGCTTGTAATATGGATTATGCAAATGTTTACTTGCTTTAACGTTAGTCATTA
The DNA here is from genome assembly GCF_002564465.1 of Bacillus sp. AFS088145. Classification (GTDB taxonomy): domain Bacteria; phylum Bacillota; class Bacilli; order Bacillales; family Bacillaceae_G; genus Gottfriedia. The sequence continues at coordinate 10,461 of NZ_NUUX01000052.1, forward strand.
TGCTGCTTCTTTGGGGCTTGCCCAACTCTTTAAAAAAAACATTCATCCATTTATGTTTGGCTTGCTTCCGGTTATTTATATCATTTCCATGACCCCGAAAAATACGAATGACCTATTTAAACTTGGGGATACGATGGGCAATGTTGCGTTTTTTTTATTTGGTATACAACCGCCGCTACTTCTGCTTGTCTTAAAATTGAAAAAGAGGAAGTATAAAGCAAAATCATAACAAAGTATGGTTTCTTTTAGTCTTACTGTTAGTTCTTTTGCTTCTGTCTCTTATTAGGTGTTAGAACAACAACGAAATTGTTGTATTAAACTTAAGGCGAAAAGTTTTAAAGTGGAATGGAATCAATTCACAGAAGATGCCTGGTACGTTTGATCGCTATTCAACTACCATGGGAGAGCGATATAATCTTCCATTCACTGTTGTGAATCACTGATTCATGGGTGGCTAACGCAATGCTTTAGTTGAATAACAGATTAGGAACTGAGTGATCAGTTCCTATTTTCTTATTTAATAGGATAATTAAAGGAACAATCTAATATATTTTATAAATCTATTATTAGGAGAAAGTAATGCCAATTATTAAACATGACCAATTTATAAAAGCACCTATTGATATATGTTTCAATCTTGCAAGAATTGTTAGTGTTCACACGCAAACTACTTATAGAACAAAAGAAAAAGCTGTTGGTGGTGTGACAGAGGGATTATTATAACAAGGGGATTTTGTTACCTGGAAGGCAATTCATTTTGGTATAAAACAAAAATTAACCGCTAAAGTGATTTTAATGGAAAAACCCAAGAAGTTTGTAGATGTTATGATCAAAGGGGCGTTCCATTCATTTACTCATACCCATCAGTTTATAGAGGAGCCTGGAGGAACTATGATGATAGATGAATTTCAATATAAATCACCATTAGGACTATTTGGGATATTGGCAGATAAATTGTTTTCTATGAGAAATTCTATAGTTTCCCGCGGAGGAATTGAAAAAGATTGCAGAAAGTATTGAATCTTATTGAACTAACGCAGTGCGATTCTTGAATAACGAAGGAGCGTTTTTCTTATGCACCTCCCATGAAAATTAAATTCGCCATAAAACCTAAAAAGGGCATACAAAATAAACTCAGAAAAATCTCTTTAAAAAAAAGGCTGAGCCTGTTAGGTGATTTTATTCAGTTTGGAAAAGCGGAAATCAAAATCTTCCTTTCGTAGTTAATAAAAATGAGGCTAGCGCGACAACCAAAAAAGGATTAATCTCCCATGAGTGCTACCCATATAGGGCGCGACAGTCGGTGGTACACCGTGGTCGTCGGAGTCAGACTAAATGATGGGCTCTAAGGCACCATAGTGCAAAGACCTTCCTCGCCAGCCATTAAATATTCTAGACACGATGAACAATTTTCATTCTCTGTGGTGCAGCGCTAGCGCTGCATGAGTGGCTAAATGGCAG
>NZ_NUUX01000053.1 GCF_002564465.1 Bacillus sp. AFS088145
GCTACATCTATGGGATTTGTCTTCAAGCCAATCATAGAATTAACTGATGTAAATTCCATTTTGAGTATAGTAAAAGCAGGTATTGGATCTACCATACTTCCCAATACTCTTCTCACTTCGGAGAATTCTGAAACCCTTAAAGTAATTAAAATAGTGAATCCTGTAATTACTAAGGAAATTGCTATTGTACATCATAAAGAAAAGTATATTGGATCTGCTGCTAGAAATTTTATTGACTTGTTAGTTGCATATGTAAACTTGACAAGTCTTGATGTAGGAGGAACTGAAAATATTTTGATTAATTCATAAAAGTTCATATAAAAAAACTCCCCTTNNAAGGGGAGTTTTTTTATATGTTATTAACTTTAACGTTTATTAGACAATTTTATTCTGTGAATACTGCCACCCTGCGTGCCGACAAACAAATATTCTTCGTCTGGAGAAAGTTCAATTGCTGTAGTATTTCTATTCTCAAGTCCCTCAGATAAATTGGTCCATGTTTTTCCTCCATCCACACTCATTATTACACCGCGACCACCCTTAAGAAGTCCAGTTTCATAATAAGAACCAGTGATTTAAGGAAGAATAGGATGACTCTGATAAAACTTAATTAAACCATTTTATTTAAATTCTAAAAACCACAGTAATTACGTTGATATTTAGATTCTTTTGATAATAATTCCAAAAAAATTAAAAAACCTGCTCCGATTTGAGAACAGGCTTGAATTAACATTTCGTATTTTTTAATTTCTCTCTTTTGTATGGAATATTACAAAATACCAAAATTGAAAATAATCATTTCATTCCAAAATAAAATTTTGATTGTAGCTATGAAGCTTTGCTTAGTCTAGATGAAATCACTGATTTTTTGAAAACTTTTTTATAACGATAATAGACATAAGTTGCTAGTATAATACTAATCAATGCAATTATAAAATCTAACCAGAATACTGCAGTTACACCGATATTTTTTACAAATAACCCTGTAATATATGGGATTACTATGAATGCAGAACTTGATGCAGTGCTTACATAAGCCGATATTGTCGCTTTATTTTTAGGGAAGAACTCGACTATGACTGTAATACACAATTGAAATAAACCTGCAGTTGAAAAACCTATTAGAAAAGAACTTATTATTAACAAACTTGGTTGTTGGCAAAATAATAAAATCAATAATGATAATGAAGTTAAAAATGGATACAAAATTAATATTAATATTGGACTTACAAACCGATTGATAACAAATGCAAGGATTAAAACTGAAATTAGAGATCCAATGTTGAAATAACTCAATAACTGAATAGATTCAGTTCTACTCAATTCAAGTATTTTAAGACCATATGTTGGTATCCAAATTTGTACGACCATAAATAATGTTGTGGTTGTAAATCCCATAAATATGGTAGCTAGGCCTTCCAACAAAATATTTGATTTTGTTTTGAATCGATATCCTTCGTAGATGATATCTTCATTGTTTTTATTAGTATTCTTAGGAAAACGAACTGAAGATAAGAAACTTCCGTTAATAAAAAAGATAAATGCAAGTATAAAAAATGAATATCCGTAAAAAATATTATGATTGATAATAAATGAAATTAAGATTGGAAGAATCATTGCTCCGACTGATATAGATGCTTTTATTAATACTGTAGATATTCCTGGATTTTTTGGAAATGCTTCAATCAGTGCCGGATAGGCTCCTGAGTCTAATAATGAATTACTAACCCCGGCAATTATGGCAATAATAAACGCTATTTCATAAGTAGGTGCTAGAGGTATTCCAATCAAAAATAGTAGATATAGAAATGAAGCTGTTACTACAAGTGGCTTTCTCCCGAATTTGTCTGAAAGCCTACCTGATACACTTAAAGTGATTAATTTTCCAATCCCAATACCTGAAACTAAGATACTTATTCCAGTATTATCGGTATTTAATTGTGTTGTTAGAAAACTCATATTTGATGAAAAAATGATATTAATCATACCTAATAGTAAGTAATCAATATATAGCCCTATAGTCATACCTACATGTTGAGTTTTCATTAGATCCCCCAATTTAATGTTATACCTTCAATTATTAAAATCTCGTTAAAAAACTAGCTAATCTTTTTTATTATGTCAAGATAATCCTTTTGATTGGCACATTTCTAGTTCACTTAGCTATGCTGCTTGAATATCGATATTGGTCTAAAGATTGTAAAGAGAAGAGTAAAAAACTGGTCCAAGATGCACAAAAAACCTTTAATTAAAGATATATTTTTTAAAAAATTCATCAGTAATATTTCCATAATTATCTGCAAGGTAGATTTTCAAGATTATTTAATCATTAATACACTTTGATATCTATCTTACTGATCTCTTATTTTATTTCAATTAATGATTACTTTTAAATATTATCTCGAATTCAAGATAATAATAATGCTTATCAAACTTTTTGTCAATTACACCTAAATCATTTTAATTTTTTATCCTTGTTTTCTTATATTTAATTTTTATTACTCTTTTTAACTATCCCCTCACCTAACTATAATTTTCCTTATAAGATTTTTTAGATATCATTATTTAGTCAAAATAGTTTTTGTAAAGGGATAGTATGAATATTGGATTCATTTTTAAATTTATTAAAATCTATACTTTTAAATATTTTCATTTATTCTATTTCTTCTCTATCAGTGACTGTAACCTTTACTTTAATCGTACCAAGAGATTTCAATGTTAGTTGAAATTTATTTTTTTTTGTAATTGTTTTCCAGGATTTATAGTTATTTCTAAACAATTCTTCTTCTAAATGAAATACATCAAACTGTTTACTAATTCCTTTTGAAAAAGTCGTACGGATTTCCTTTTTAATTTCTTTTTCTGCTTCATTTTGCAAAACTTTATTGCTGACTTTAGAGTTTAACTGAGTTACAGTTGCATGTACTTTAATATTCATATTAAATTTTGGAACACCTGATTTGTTAACCTTAGAACGAATCTTAATAATTGGGTCTTCAATTGGAAGCAATGCTTTTATTTTTCCGTTCTTTTCGTTAAGAGCTAGAGGTGTACGTTCTGTATTCCGATCAACCCAACGTAATCCTTTTAAATCATCTTTGGATAACCATTTTGGTTTTTTCCCTTTATAAAACAAAAAAGCTCCATTTACATTCATCATTGGCATATTTTCGTCATCTTTTTTCCATAGTTGATCATTTAAACCAAGTGATGGTATGATAATTGTGGCACTAGGTTCATTATTAAGTGCAGCGAACTCAACTAATTTCATTGGTGAAATTAGTGAATGCTGTTCATAGTTTCCATTGGGTAAATGTAATATAGTCATAATTGGTGAATTAGGCTTGCAGCTGGATGGCCTTTAGGTCCAGGTCCTCCTACTTTCACTATATTTTGATAGGTATCGTCTTGAAAAAACACATCAGGAAAACCACAACGAATATGACCTGATGGTTTTAAAAATTTATAACAAACTTTAGCTACATCCACACCTTCTTCATAGGTAAGACGCTCCCATACATGCTCAGCTAAAATAGCTGAGATAGAATTATTATCAAATCTACTTTCCCAAGTAGTCTTATCTAATAAGTTAAGTTCATCTTCTTGTGTTTGAATCCATCCAGGATTATTGTTTAACGCTCCTGCATCTACTACTACTTTAATTTCATCTTGTTTTGTAACCAACACTTTTACCTCATAACAAATTTAGTTCATTTAATATTTTCTTTGTTTACTATAAATTTTTCTTCTTCAACTAAACTGCCATTAGCTTAATAAAAAAAATCGACTAAAAAGTCGATCATGTTGTTCAACTAAAGTATTGCGTTAGTTCAATAAGATTATTTTAATATGTTCCATTTAAGTTGGTAATTAATACATTAAACATGTTTTTTAGAAAGGGAGCTTACTAATGAAAGGTTCACATACTAAGCAGCCTATTCCTCACCTAAAAGCCCATAAACACAATTCTAATCAATTTTAGTATCGACAGCCTATTTTAAGTCATTTATTCTTTGGGATAATCGTTTTATGCTGGTATATTTGCTGGATTAATCACATTTGTCGGGGGTATTATAGCTATATTCATTATTAAAAATGACTAATACCTTATTCAACATAAATTAAAAGGATCTGTCCAATAAGCCCTCAATGTCTTTTAAAATAAATCAGGTTTACGTACATTATTTTCATTTATTATCGATGTTACAATGTGTAGTGAATCCCATTCTCCACCTGAAAATTTTATAATTGGGTATTTTTTTGGAAATAGCTTATTACGGATAACTTCAACTGAATCCCCTTCTTTTTGTAAAGTTAATACTTTTTGCTTAATAGATAATAAATAGTCTCGTTTTCGTTTAAGCGCTGCGCGACCATCTTCTACAAACCCTACATGGTTGCAGAATACATCTTGAAAATCATAAGTTAATACTTTCTCTAATGAGTGAATAATTGAAGGGATACTTTCTTCTGCTAATACGACTTTTGTCCGGTCACTTACAAATAAATCTCCCGTAAATAATTGACCTGTCTCCTGATTTAATAAAGCTTTATGATCAAAAGCATGACCAGGAGTATCGATTACTTTCCATGTCGCATTTCTGGATGTAAACGTTTCAGGCATAGCCTTTGCATGAAACGGCTTTCGTCTCCCCCAAAAGAGTTGCCTATATAAAGGATAATCTGCACGTCGTGCGCAATAATCAATTGTTTTTTCATTTAAATAAATTGGTAGTTTCTTAGTTTTTTCAATATAAGCGGCACAACCTGAATGATCTTCATGAGAATGAGTTATCATTACTTGATCAAAATCTGCTTGGTCAATAAAGGATTCGAAATATCTATGTAAGGATTGCGATCCTGTATCAATTAATACACCATCCACTAAATAACTGTAAACATTTAATGAAACACTTTGAAATTTAACTTCTCCATTCAAGTATGAGACGCCATTTTTCTCTCCTAAGTATGATTTTTTCTTTAAAAACATCACCATTCATCTCCTTATCTCCTTACTGTTAAACCAAAAATCATTTTCAAATAATTATCTTTAGTAACGTTATATTTAATACGTATAAAATCCCAACTACAGTTACCTCCATTCGTTTTATTTTTTAAAATATTCTGCATTTTAATTTTATCACAAAATGAATTACCACTCATTCTTTTATTGGGCTAAACTGCCAAATACTCAAATAATTTTGTATAAGCTGTACGTACCAAATAACTCTTTAGTAAATATACCTGTTCTTAAAGTAAAGGAAACATTATCGGGATCTAACCAATGATCATAAATTTTTACAACAAACGCAAGATCAGCATTCCCTTTTGCAAAGGTATCACCTTTCTTTTTAAAACCATGCGAAATGAATACTGGTGCGATTATTTCGTTAATAATCTCCCTAAATGTCTTCTCCAAATGTTTCACCTCCATATATCTTCAGTTAACTCTATAAACCCAATAAAATTCCTTTATTAATTAAAATAAAATTTTAAAATAACTATATGTGTATACCTTATTAACTACAGCTCCAATTCGATTCTCAATTGCATTGCCTGCTCCTACTTCACAGGGGCGTTATTCATCAATTTCATCTTCTCTAGCTCTTGGTCATCAGGTGGAAAAGCTTAGTCTTAAGCTACTACCTATTCTTGTTACCCCTGCTTTTCTGATAATTCACTTGCTAAGTGTATCTCTTGATCTGTTAAAAGACACGATTCTATTATAACTTTAACTAGAGCTTTTCAATTCGCAGTAAAAAATAGTGTTAACCAATGCTTGGCCAACACTTCAAGTATATTTTTAATTATAGTTGACTACAAAGACTTCTTATCGGATAGTTTTTCTATATTTTATATATTCTTAGACATTTTATTTTGAAATGTAACACGAACAGTCGATATTCAAATTCAAATGCCCCAAAAGATAGATATGTAGATTTTTACAGGTTTGTTGTTTGTAAATAATTTCTTTTTGAGCACTCTCAGAATAATCACTATGATTGGAATGGAAGGTGCGAGACCCCTATGGGAGTAATGTGACAGATACTACTCCACCCTCCCCCTACATAATAATAGGCCCATTGTGTTAAAACTAACTTTGGTCCAATTTATTTAATTAGATTGTTTTCTTACCCTGCAATTACTTTTTAGATTAAGTGTATATTTATTCTAAATAAAATCTATGTAATTTGTCAGATCCTAATTGGTATTGAACTATCGCTTTGGATAGTTCAATACCTACTTTTTCTTTACTCATTTTTATAAATGAGGATTCCGTTTATTTTTCTTCATCTAAGAAAATAGTTATCGTTAAAACAATTGTGGGTATATCGCTTTTACACCGCCAGCTAAATTTTGCTGAACCATTCGGCTCAAATTGTCTGCTAAAATTTCATAGTTATCTCCTTCTATACCATCGATTGCCATCTTTGCAATTTCAGCAGGATTTGATTTAGGTGCCTTAATATTTGCTGTTATGTCTGTGTCCATATATGCTACATGTAACCCAGAAACAAGTATATTTTTAGGAGCTAGTTCCAGTCGGAGCGTATTCGTCAAACTCCATTCTGTTGATTTAGCTGCTGGATATGAACCCCCTCCGTTCACGCTCAACCAAGATAGAACGGAGAGAATATTTAGTTACTTCCTTTGCAATCTCGGCTGCCACAGCAATTGATTTTTCATCTGTAATGTCTATCTTTAGAAGAAGTTCCTCTGCAAGATGACTACCCAGTCCACGATTTGCTCCTGTAATTAGTGCTATTTGTTTTGAAATTTCCTTTTACGAATACACCTCATTTTCTATTTACAAATTATTATGTCTTATGTCTTAAAATTTGTATCATAGAGTTTTTGAATTCATTTGAGAATATTTATTCTTAAATATGCACTAAAATTAAGTGATTCTATTATCATTTACCCTTAATATTCGTGAATTATATAACATATTTACGCTCCTTGATTTGGTATTGAAGGACTGGAAGTGACATGTTTAAATCTAACTGAATACAACAATACATAAACGACAATCAAGGAAGAAGACAGATTTAGCACGATAACTTCATGTTCTTTTTTATACTTTCTTTTCTTCGTATTCAAAAAAATAAACAGTAACTACTGCAATTACAATTATAATGATTGGGGATGAAAATAATAAGATCCCTAGAAAACAAATGGCAAGAATTCCTGAGCCTATTTTTAAATAAATTGAGTTGAATAAACTCATACATGCTAATACGCCTAATAGTGCATTACATAAGAAGAAGGCATTAGCAATTGATACTAATTGCTGAATACTAACTATATCCATAAAGAAAAGAATGAATACAACTGCGTGTATACAAAACAAACTTAGCAATGCACGTGACGCAACATTATTTTTATTTTTAAATGATAACCATGTTGGTAATAATCCATTTTTTGCTTGATCTGAAACTAGCCTAGAAACAGCTCCAATTACTAACAGGACTGTACTAATACATAAGGCAATTGTAATGGTCGATATAATTGGAGTTGCCCATCGACCAAATAAACTTTGAAGTAATGGAGCTAATGATTGATCGGATGAAATCGAATCTTTTGAATGTACCCACTGGAATGCCAGAGCTACTGTCAGACTTACAATAGCAATCACTGAAAAACTTAATGCTACAGCTTTTGGAATTGTCTTTTCAGGTGACTTTACTACTAATGAGTAACTGCCAATTACTTCCCACCCAATTAATGACCAAAACAACAATAATAAACTTTGGCCAAAATCATTCACAGTAATTGGATTGGATAAAGATATATTGCCATCAACTGTAAATAAAGTATGAAAGCTACCTACAAGTAGAGTTACTACTATAATACTGGACATAAAAAATGCAAATTTTCCTACATCTGCAATATTCCTGGTTAAGATCAAATACACAAAACATAGTAAGCCAATTGCTAGCCATTTTTCATTAAAAAGAGTTTGTGTTGTTAATAATTGTAAATAATGTCCCGCTGTCCCAAACACTGCAATAGGACCAAAACAAATTGCTAGTAAAAAGAATATTGCTGAAAGATTTTTAATATGAGTTCCAAAAGCACGCTCTACTGCTAAAGGTACACCTGAATCACCCGGTATCATCAAACTTATTTTCCCGAACATATTTGCAAATAACATACTTAACCCAAGCATAAGTATCCAAGCAAAAATTGCATAATTTCCAGCTATTTCAAATACAGCAGGAGGT
>NZ_NUUX01000054.1 GCF_002564465.1 Bacillus sp. AFS088145
CTCATAAGCAGTTCATGAGGCACTAAATAAGCTAAAACTTGAATCATACATCCTCATAAAAGGTTCATGAGGAACTAGATAGGCTAAAACTTGAGTTTTACCTACCATAAATAGTGAAAAAAGATCAAAATACCTTTATTATATTGAAGCGAACTTTACATTAAATGCATATTTCTTTAATAAAATAAACAAAGGGATTTAATTTACATAAAGTAGGTGGCTAGAATGGAAAGAACATACTTTATTACTGGATTTCCTGGATTTATTTCGAAGCATTTACTCCTCAAAATTCTTGATAATGAAAAGTCTTTTCAAAAAATTTATTTACTCATTCTTCCTAATACTGAAAAACAATGCCGAGATTTTTTATTTACATTAGATCAAAAGTATCCATATTACACTCTTTTAAAAATAGAACTTTTAAGTGGCGATATATCCAAGAAAAACTTTGGGCTCAGCCTAAAATATCTTAATGTACTTTTTAATGATCTAACGGACTTATTTCATTTGGCTGCAATTTATGACCTTGCAGTCCCTAAAAAAATTGCATATGAAGTAAATGTGAAAGGAACAATAAACGTAAATGAATTTGCACTTAAACTGAAATCTTTGAAGCGTTACACCTATTTTAGTACTAGCTATGTCTCGGGTACTCGTGAAGGAAGAATTTATGAACAAGAGTTAGAAATGGGACAAACATTTAAAAACTTTTATGAAGAAACGAAGTATTATGCTGAAATAGAAGTTGAGAAACTAAAAACACAACTTCCAATCACCATAATAAGACCAGGAATTGTAGTTGGTCACTCAGAAACTGGTGAGACAAGTAAATTTGATGGACCATATTTCATTTTAAATTTCTTCACAAAACTTCGCTATTTACCTATACCTCAAATAGGTAAAGACAACGCTTATTGCAATTTCATTCCAATTGATTATTTAATTAATGCTGTTTACTATTTGAGTCATGCAGAAATCGGAGTTAACAAAACTTATCAAATTACAGATCCCTCTCCTTACCCTGTACAGGATGTTTATAAAGATTTTCTTTCCTATTATTTAAACAAAACTACCGTGGGCATTATGCCAATTAAATTTATTAGTCCTCTCCTATCAATTCCATTCATTAGACGATTACTTAAAGTTGAAAAAGAAGTTTTATCTTATTTTAATTGTAAATCCGAGTATGATTGTATGAATACCTTAACTGATCTACAAGATACAAGTATTAAATGTCCGGACTTTAAAGATATACTTCCTGTTATTACAAATTATTATAAAGTGCATAAGGCAGTGATAGAGAAGCATGTATCATTTAAGTAAACTGGGTTATGTAATTTCTCTTCTATATATATGAAGGAAAAGTTTAAGGACACTAATATAATTTAGTGTCCTTTTATTTAAGAGATCTTTGTAATTATGTGCTTTGTTTCTTTTCTTCTATTATTAATGATTTATTTCATATTCCATTTTAAAAACGCCAAGTATGTGCAATAAACTTCTTTATATTGTCTAATCCATTTTCTTTCCTAAATCGTAGCCTATAATCTAGAGATATTTGTTGAAATTGTTGTTGTTTACATTCTTTTAATCATTCCTCAAAGGATCTTGCCAATATAAAATCGTATGGAACAGGCTAGTATCATCAATAAATAATTTCAAATTATTCACCCTCAATACATTCATTACAGAATGATTACAATCGTAACTGGATAACAACAAAACTGGATTTTTCTTCCTGTATTATAACGTGAAAATATGACGTTTTCTTAACTTCAAACTTTTTTAATGGAAATTTCAAGCAAAAATTTATGATACTCATTTAATATTATTCTAGTAAAATAGTTGTCATAACAACGATTTAATTTGTTTCTGTACTAAAACAGTACTACCAAAAAAATCCTCAAATTTTGCTCCCCATTATTTCCCATAATTATGTCATGCGTTTTCATGCTAAAGTATTACTTGTACAGCGAGACAATAACCAAACAAATGGAGGAATAAGACATGAAAAAAGTAATCTCATTATCAACATTGGCTGCTACTCTACTAGTGGGTGCTCCTGTAACTGCAGTACACGCGGATACAATTAATAAGGATACAAAAGCATATACTCAAAAAGTTGATTTAAATAATGTATTATTTAGCTACTTTAATCTACCAAGCTTAAACACTACTAACGGTAAAATAGATTTATCTAAATTTGGTATTGATATGACGAAGCTTCAAGATTCAATTAAACAACAATTAGAAGCTCAACTAAAACAAGGTAATAGTTCAAATACAACTACAAAACCAACAGTACCAACGACGCCAGCTACACCGGCTAAACCATCAACACCAACAACAAAACCGACGGTACCAACTACACCATCTAAACCAACAACACCGTCAACTTCAACACCATCAACACCATCAAAACCAGCAACATCAACACCATCAGATACAACATCAAACTCAGCATCATTATCAGCTTATGAATCAAAAGTAGTTGATTTAACAAATGCTGAACGTACAAAAGCTGGTTTAAAACCATTTACTGTTAATGCAACATTATCTAAAACAGCACGTTTAAAATCACAAGATATGACTGACAAGAATTACTTTGACCACACTTCACCGACTTATGGATCACCATTTGATATGATGAAACAATTCGGAATCACTTATAGCTATGCAGCAGAAAACATCGCTAAAGGTCAAAAAACACCTGAAGAAGTAGTTACTGCTTGGATGAACAGTGCTGGTCACCGTGCAAATATCTTAAATCCTAACTTAACTCAAATTGGTGTTGGTTATGATTCAAGATCAAATGCTTGGACTCAACAATTTATCGGTAAATAATAAATAAAATTGTATAAAGCTGTATTATAAGTAGTCCGTTTATGCGGACTACTTTTTTATTATACGAAAATAATATTGTTTTATTCAAATATTACGTACTAACCTTCTTCGCAAACTTTCCATCAAAGAAGAATCAATCTCTTCAATTGCAGAGTTATTTTTTCGAACCCCAGAACCAAAATGAATTTCTTCTACATTCGTAAATTCAATGAAGTCTGATACATTTTCAATGGATAATCCGCTTCCTGCTAAAATTTTTAGATTCGATTTTTTTGTCAGTTCAATCATATTTTTTATTGTTTCTTTCCCATCAATTGCACTAGCAACACCGCCAGATGTTAATACATGCGTAATCACAGGGTATTGTTTTAATGTATCAATAGCTTTTAAAAAATCATTTGATTCATCTATTGCTCTATGAAACGTAAAGTTCATATCTTTTACTCGAGCTGTTACTTTTTTTAAAAGATCTTCATCAATTGTATTCTCTTTTGTCAAGGCTCCAAAAACGATACCAGCTGCTCCGAGCTCATTACATACATCAATATCGCTTAAGATTACTTCTTGATCATACTGATCATATAGAAATGAACGACTATGTGGTCGAATCATTACATGCACTGGAATTGAGACATTTTGAACAACCTGTTTAATTGTCGCGTAACTTGGTGTCAATCCTCCCTCTTTTATTCCAGTAACTAATTCGATGCGATTTGCCCCAAACCTTTCTGCATCTAGTGCATCTTTTACGTTTGTGGCAATGACTTCTAATAACATTTCATTCATCTCACTTTTCGTTAAGTATTTGTTTTATGTCCGGCGGGTATGGGATATCAATCGATAAATTTTCTTTCGTAAAAGGATGCGTAAATTGTACATTATTAGCGTGTAATCCTTGACGATTCAATATTTTTTGTTTCCCACCATACAATAGATCTCCAATTAATGGATGACCTAAAAAACTTAAATGAACTCGGATTTGATGTGTTCGACCAGTATCTAACTGACATTCTAATATTGTTACGTTCAACTTTGATATATATCTTATTTTTTTATAATGTGTTATTGCTTTATCGCCTTTTGGTGAAACCCTTCTTCTGGTAGGATGATGTCGATCCCTTCCAATCGCTTCATTTATTGTACCTTTTGGTGATTTAACATTCCCTTCAACTATAGCTGTATAGGTACGTTTTATTTTACGTTGACTTAACATCGAATCTAGAATTGAACTACTTAATGCGTGTTTAGCAAATACGACTCCACCGGTAGTGTCTTTATCGAGACGGTGTATATGGCGTACTTTTGTTTTCAATCCATTTTCTTGAAAATGAAATGCTACCCCATTTGCTAATGTATTTAACTGTCCTTTTTCATTCGGATGAGTGTCGACTCCAAATGGTTTATTAGCAATAAGTAAATGTTCGTCTTCGTAGCAGATCTCAATAGATTGTTCCTGTGGTATTACACCAAAATCCTCTTCTATGTACAATTGCATTTCAACTTGGTCACCACTGAATAGGATTGTATTCCAAGGTTTAATTTCTCCGTTAATCCTACAACCTTTTGCCATCCTTAATTCATGGAGCAACTTCTTTGGAAACTGCCACACATTTTTTAAATATGACTCCACTGTTTGATTTTTATGCTCAACACCTATTATTACCTTAAACCCTGGATTTTGTTGCTTTAACTCCATCATTAATCACCACTTTCAATATGACTATTATATCAAAATATAATTAGTCAAAAAAGAAGCACCTGTTTAGGTGCTCCCATACTGCCCGCCAAACGCTCTCTTTCTTCGTTGCTTCGCCTGTCTGCGGTGCTCATTACCGTCTAGGGTAACTCCGCTCCTCACCAGGCTTCACGCCTCGAAAGACAAACGCTTGCACAATCAGTCTGAAACTCAAGTTTTTAGTTAATGAATTAACATCCTTTGAAAGCATTCAGATAAACTTCTTCTAATTCTTTTACTAGAGGTAGTTTTGGATTCGCAGTAGTACATTGATCTTCGAAAGCACGATCAGCTAAATATGAAACTTTTTCTAAAAATTCTTTTTCAGTAACTCCTTGTGCTTCGATACTCATATTTATATTTAATTCCTTAGCTAATTTAATAACTGCTGTAATTAAACTTTCAACGCCTTCTTCAATAGTTGAAGCTGGAAGACCTAGAAAACGAGCAATTTCAACATATCGTTCATCTGCAATGAAATGCTTATATTTAGGGAATGCTGTAAACTTAGTTGGTTTTTTAGCATTGTATCTTATTACATGTGGCATTAAGATTGCATTTGCTCTACCATGAGGTATATGGAATTCCGCTCCAATTTTATGCGCTAAACTGTGGTTAATTCCTAAGAACGCATTTGCAAATGCCATACCTGCTATTGCTGAAGCATTATGCATTTTTTCACGTGCTTCAAAATCGTTTCCATCTTTGTATGCTCTAGGTAAATATTTAAACACTAATTTTATAGCTTGTAATGCTAATCCATCTGTATAATCATTAGCTAAGACACTTACATAAGCCTCAATTGCATGAGTTAATACATCCATACCTGTATCTGCTGTAATACTTTTAGGAACAGTTGATACGAACTGAGGGTCAATAATTGCAACATCAGGCGTTAATTCATAATCAGCTAAAGGATATTTAATATTGTTAGCTTTATCAGTAATTACAGCAAAAGGTGTAACCTCTGAACCAGTACCAGAAGTGGTTGGTATTGCGACAAACTGAGCTTTACGACCTAATTTAGGGTATTTATAAGCTCTTTTTCGAATATCTAAGAATTTTTGTTTAGGTCCGTCTAAAGTAGTTTCCGGGTATTCAAAGAACATCCACATACCCTTGGCTGCGTCCATTGCTGATCCACCGCCAAAAGCGATAATAGTATCCGGTTCAAATGATAACATTCTATCTGCACCCTTCATTACAGTAATATCTGAAGGATCCGGTTCTACATCTGAAAAGATTTCAATCTGAATATTCTCTTGTCTTTTCTCTAAATAATATTTAATCACGTCAACATAACCTAATTTAACCATTGCTTCGTCAGTTACAATAAATACTTTTTTAACCTTTGGCATTTTTTCTAAATACTGAGTTGAATATTTTTCAAAATAAATTTTTGGTGGTAGTTTGACCCATTGCATATTCATATTTCTTCTTCCTAATTTTTTAATATTTAATAAGTGTACAGTTGTCACATTAGTCGATACAGAGTTTTTACCGTGCGATCCACAGCCTAATGTAAGTGAAGGAATAAATGCGTTATATAAATCCCCGATTCCACCATGTGCTGAAGGAGCATTTGCAATAACACGACATGCTTTCATTCTTAGTCCAAATTCTTTTTGAATTTCTTCATTATTACTATGAATAACTGCCGAATGGCCTAATCCTCCTAGCTCTAACATTTCTTCACAACGTTTAAACCCTTCTTCTTTTCCATCTACTTTAATTGCAGCTAAAACTGGACTTAGTTTTTCTCTTGTTAAAGGTTCATTTGCACCAACAGCTTCACATTCAACGATAAGAATTTTTGTATCTACTGGTACGTTTACTCCAGCTATTGTTGCAATTTCATATGCAGACTTACCAACAATGTCACCATTTACAGCACATGTAGCTTCATTTATGACAAGCTTTTCTAATTTCTGTTTATCTTCTTTTGTAGCATAATAACAATTATTTGCTTTTAACTCTGCTTTCACTTCTTCATAAACTTCTTTATCTACAATAACTGCTTGTTCAGAAGCACAAATCATTCCATTATCAAATGTTTTTGAAAGAATAAGATCATTCACTGCACTCTTAATTTCAGCAGATTTCTCAATATAACATGGTACATTGCCAGGTCCAACCCCTAAAGCAGGTTTTCCTGTACTATAAGCCGATTTAACCATTCCAGCACCACCTGTTGCTAAAACAAGTGCTACTCCTTCATGATTCATTAAACACTTTGTTGCTTCAATAGAAGGGACTTCAATCCATTGTACGCAATTTTCAGGTGCTCCAGCTTTTATTGCCGCATCACGAACGATTCTCGCTGCTTCTCTACTACATTTTTGTGCAGAAGGATGAAAAGCGAAAATAATTGGGTTTCTTGTTTTAATCGCAATGATTGCTTTAAATAATGTTGTAGATGTCGGATTAGTTGTTGGCGTTACACCTGCAATTACCCCAACAGGTTCAGCTATTTCAGTTATTCCTGTTTGCTGATCTTCACTTATTATCCCAACCGTTTTATTATCTTTAATTGAATTCCATATATATTCTGTAGCAAAGATATTTTTAATAATTTTATCTTCATAGACTCCACGCCCTGTTTCCTCAACTGCCATTTTTGCGAGTGGCATATGTTGATCCAAACCAGCTAAAACCATCGAAAGTACAATTTCATTGATTTGATCTTGATTAAAGCTTTCAAATTCTTTTAATGCTTTTTGTCCTTTTACGACCAAGTCATTTACCATTTTAGAAGCGTTACTAATTTCATTTACAATTTTTTCTTGAACAGCCATTTGGCTCTCCTCCTCTGATGTTGGAGATTAATCAGCCTATTTAAGGTTCATTAATTCCCATTTATCATTTATACTTGTGAAATACTTCACAATATTGTTTACAAATATAATATATATCCTTTTTATTAAAATTGCTATGTCTATTTTGTGAAATTTTTCACATTTTTTCACCAAAACATGTTCCTCTTCTACTTATTCCTTTCCTTACTTCTAACTTTTTGTAGATTTTTGTTAATTCTTTTCTTTTTTCAAATAATTTCGCATATGATAAAATTAAGAATAAGTTCTCATAGAACTTATTTTTCACCTGTTAGATTTTTCTAACAAAACTGGTAAAAAGGACGTGTAACCATGATTGCTCGAAGGAGCATTTGGCAACGTAAAGACTTATCCTACACTTAGCAGTTTTAATTTAGAGAACCAAAAGAACTCTAAAATAAAACTGAAGGTAGGCGAAACTATGGTTGACAGGCGATTATGTTATTTCTTCAATGATATATAGCTATGTAGTTAGAAAGCCAAAAAACTAACTACGAGCTCTATATGTACGTAGTTAGTTTATAAGCTGCACTTTTAACTACTAACTACGAAATGAGGAAATAACAATGAGTAACAATCGTTTGGGTGAGACCTTAATGATTTTAATTGGTTCATTTATTTTAGCCACTACACTGTATCATTTTCATTATCAAAATAATTTAGCTGAAGGTGGATTTATTGGTATTGCTTTATTAGTAAAGAACGCACTAAATATATCACCTTCAATTACAACTTTGCTACTCGATATTCCAATTATCTTGATTGCTGGTTTGTATTTAGGTAGAAAATTATTAATCAATACTACCATCGGAGCCATCTCGTTTTCTGTTTTTTATTCTATAATAGAAAAAACATCTTCCAATATTACATTTAACTTTGGAAATCATCTTTGGATACCCGCTATTTTAGGTGGAATTTTCGCTGGACTTGGTTTAGGGTTAATTCTAAGAAGTGGTGGTGCAACAGGTGGAGATGATTTAATAACAATAATAATGAGCAAAAAATCAAAAATATCGATCGGTAAAGTATATTTTATTTTTGATGTTGTAATTCTTCTTTGTTCACTATCCTACCTGTCATGGAATGAAGTAGGATATACAATTCTTTCTGTTGCAATCTGTGCGAAAGTAACAGAATTGGTCTATGAAAGTAAATTTCAAAAAAAATCTGTTACAATTAAAACTAACGAAAAAAGATTACATGCTTAATGCATGTAATTTTTTTTACGTTATAAATTAGAGTTTCCAAAAATTTGAGTTCAGACTGATTGAAAGCGGTTGTCAACAGTCTGAACCTTAATGCATGTAATCTTTTTTTGATTCAGAAAAATCGGTGAGCTCATTTAGAACATTTTCGGCAGCTAAATCATAAAGACAATCTTTAAAAAGTATTGCCAGTCTTCGATAATCATTATATTTATCTAATAGCTCGTCCACAGATGAGGCTTCACCCAAGGTTGTTTTTTTTACTTCTTCTTGCTTTTTAGCAAACTTAATTGTAAATGTACCTAGTTTTTCAAACATTGAACCGTAGAATTCATCAAAGTTCGATACGCTTACTAATTCTTCTTCTTCAGCGTCAACTTGAAGACCATCAAATTCTCGTAAGAGTTCGTATATAATGCTACTGTACTCATCATTTAAATAAATACTTTTTTCGATCCTGTACCCGATCACTCGATAGAAATGACCATCGTTCTTTACAAATTGAACAGTATCATTTATTTTAAACTTAAAATACTTAAACATTGAACTTCACCCCTACCAATGTCTCTTTTATCATACTATTTACAAAACACTATAGATACTATACAACCAAAACTTGACAAATTTAAAAATCTTGGCTAAATTCCCTGCATTCTTGAAAATGATTTAGAATATTGATAACCTATACGTACAATACTCCCTTTATTAACAACTTTAAATCATAATTTAGGAGGTGACTCTACCTTGTTAACCGAAAACGACAAACTTCTTTTGGATGATTTAACAAGTTTAATGATTCGAGTTCGAAAAAACTGGCAAAAAACTGATGAGGAAGTAAAAAACTCCTTAACTCCACCAAAATATTTGCTTTTATATTTAATATATAAAAATCAAAAACTTACTGCTTCTGAACTTGGAAGACAAATTGGATTATCTTCTGGTTCTATTACAACAGCTGTGAATAAATTGGTTAATAATCACTTAATTTCTCGAAAAAGAGATAGCCGTGATCGAAGAGTTACATGGCTTGAATTAACGGATGAAGGAAAACGTTTGATTGAAGAAAACTTCAATTTCCGTCAAGAATTGTGGCTAAATTTATTCGAAAATCTTTCACATAGTGAAAGAGATCAATTTCAATTTTTATTAAACAAATTAATCTCAAACTAAAAAGGTTATCTNNAGATAACCTTTTTAGTTTGAAATATTATTTGCCAGTTTTTAATTCTGTCCAATACTTATCATATAATTCTGTTTGGTCCCCAACGTCCTTAATCCAATTGGTTGCATCAGTTTGTTCTTTTGTTACATTAATAAACGGATTTTGTTTATACTCCGTTGAATGATATGGTCCTGATTTTCTATTTGGATCAGCATAACCAATCGCCTCATAATTTTGTGCACTTACTTTTGGGTCATATAGAAAATTAATAAACTTTTCAGCTAGATGTTTTTGTTTTGCATCTTTTGGTATTGCTAAAGTATCTGCCCATCTTGATGATCCTTCTTTTGGTACAACCCATTTAATATCTTTAAGCTCTTTTTGAATATATGCAGCATCTCCGGACCATACTTGACCAATCCATGCATCTTCTGTAATAAACTTTTGTTTCACCGTATCTGTGTCGAATGCTAATAAGTTAGGTGTTAATGTTTTTAAATTGTTATAAGCTTTTAGCAATTCGTCTTCATTTGTTGAGCTATTTGAATAACCATTTTTAATTAATCCCATTCCAAATACTTCTCTATTGTCATCAAGTAAAGTTACATGACCTTTGTATTTTGGGTTCCATAGATCATTCCAGCTATCTATATTTTCTTTTACATATTTTGGATTATAGGCAATTCCCGTTAATCCCCCAGTATAAACAACTGAATAGTCACCTTTTGGATCAAACTCTTGATTTGTATATTCTGGTGAAATATTATTTAAATTTGGCATTTTACTTTTATTCAATTTAGCCAACATATTTTGATGAATCATTAATTTAACCATATAATCTGAAGGCTGGATTACATCATAATTCGAACCACCAGCTTTTAGTTTTGCATACAACTCTTCATTACTTGCAAAAACTTGATAATTAATTTTAACATCATATTTCTTTTCAAATGATTCTAAAACCTTCTCGTCAAAATTATCTGCCCAGCTATAAATATTTAATTCTTTTTTTCCAACTGAACAAGCAGATAAAAGTAAACTTACTAAGCCTAAAGAAACCATTATTACAGCAGCTTTTCTAAATATACTCATAATGTCTACTGACTACCTCCTTAAAATTTGGCACATAAATCCAGTATGCCTTAGTTGAATTCTAATCCAAAGATTCGTTTTTTTAAGTGGAACTAGACCTAAATGATATAGGATTTTTTCTCTGATTCCACTTGATTATTAATACCTTTTGTACGATAAACTTCAGAAATTACCATTAAGAAAATTATTGTAACAATTAAAATCGTCGAAATTGCATTTATTTCAGGTGTAACACCTTTTTTTACCATTCCATAAATATAAATTGGCAATGTAGTTGAACCTGGTCCTGAAACAAAGAAGCTTATGACAAAATCATCAATACTTAGTGTAAAACATAAAAGTGCTGAAGCAATAATTCCAGGCATTAGCGCTGGTAAAGTTACAAATCTAAATGTCTGCCATGGTGTAGCACCTAAATCACTTGCAGCATCTTCTAAATCAGATGACATTCCTGAAAGACGAGCTGCTAAAAGAATAATGACATATGAAATACAAAAAGTGACATGGGCAATAATAATTGTGATACTACCTAATTCAATATGAAAATTTGTAAATAGTATTAGTAACGAAAGCCCCATTAATATATCTGGAACGACAATTGGTAGGTAAACTAGCCCACTAAAAAGATTTGAAAATTTATATTTATGCTTATGTAAGGCAAGTGCACAAATAGTACCAAGAATTGTTGAAAGGATTGTCGTTACAATAGCAATAAATAAACTATTCATAAAGGCATCAATAACTTGCGGGTTATGAAATAAATTTAAATACCAATCAAACGTAAATTCAGTCCACTGTGCATTAATCTTTGATTTATTAAAAGAAAATAATATTAATATCAAGATTGGTAAATATAAACAAATCAAGATAATTGTTGAAAATCCAATAAGTATAGGTTTTTTCATTTATTTTTCACCTCTACTTTTATCAGCACCAATATTTTTTGTAGCTAAATAGTATAGTCCTATTAAACCGATTGAAGTAATGACTAAGAAAATTGAAAGTGCGGAACCAAATGGCCAGTTTCTTGCAGCTAAGAATTGATTTTGGATGACATTTCCGATTAAAGCAACTTTTGATCCACCCATTACATCAGAAACGACAAACATTCCAAATGAAGCAACAAAAACTAAAATACTACCTGCAAAAATCCCCTTCATCGTTAATGGAAGAGTTACATAGATAAAGGTTTGAAATGGCGTAGCTCCTAAATCATTAGCAGCGTCCAATTTTCGGTTATCCAATTGCTCAATGGCAACAAAGATCGGTAACACCATAAATGGTAATAATGTATAGACCATTCCCATTATGACTGATGGTGTATTATAGAGTAGTTGTAAAGGTTCTTTTATAATACCTAGTTGGATTAATAATGTGTTAATTATCCCTTTTGAACGAAGGATAACAATTAATGCATATGATCTGACTAAGAAATTTATCCAAAAGGGGATTGTGATTAATAATAGTAAAATCCTCTGCCATTTTTCATTTACAACTGTAGCCGTATATGCATAAGGATATCCAATCAAAAGAGTTATGATTGTAGTTACTAAAGCAATCCAAAAAGTTGTCCATAATACTTTTAAATAAAGTGGGTCAAAAACTTTTACAATATTTTCTAGTGTAAATGTTTTTTCAATTTCTCCGTACATTCCATTTTTCATAAATGCAAAACCAAAAATTAATAATAAAGGTACTAGAAAAAAAACTAATAGCCAGATAATCGTAGGTGCAATTATGTACTTTTCATTTCTCAATACATAATCACCTCATCTTCTGACTTCCAACTAATCTCAACTTTATCATTTCTATTAAAACTTGGTTGATCTGGCATTTGATAGACAATAATCGTTTGTTCATGTTTATGTAAATCAATAAAGATTTTATTTAGAGTCCCAACAAATTCTACATCTCTTATTATGCCTGAATAAGGATTATTCTCATTTGTAGCATGAGAAACTTTAATATTTTCTGGTCTAACTGCAATTTCTTTCACAGCTTTATCAAAGAAATTATTTTCACCAATAAATGTAGCAACAAATTTGCTTGCTGGATTTTGATAAATTTCTTTCGGTGTTCCGATTTGTTCGATTTTCCCGTTATTCATAACGACGATTCGATCACTCATGCTCATCGCTTCTTCTTGATCATGGGTTACATAGATAAAAGTAATTCCTAATTCGCGTTGAAGATTTTTCAGTTCCCTTTGTAAATCTTTACGAAGCTTAAAATCAAGTGCTCCTAGTGGTTCATCTAATAATAAGACTTTTGGATTGTTCACTATTGCACGAGCGATTGCAACCCTTTGCTGTTGTCCACCTGATAACTGACTAGGTTTACGATTTCTAAATTCAGTTAATTGAGTTAATCTCATTGCTTCGTCAGCACGGACCTTTTGCTCTTCTAACGAAATACCTTTCATTTTTAATCCGAATTGAATATTTCTTTCAACATTCATATGAGGAAATAATGCATAGTGTTGGAACACTAAATTCATATCCCTTTTATATGGAGGTAAACTATTAATTGCTTCTCCATTTAGTTTGATCACACCTGACGATGGTTCTTCAAAACCAGCAATCATTCTTAAAAGTGTCGTTTTCCCACAACCACTTGGTCCTAAGATTGTTAAGAATTCTCCAGAATAAATTTCTAATGAAAGTGGGGAAATGACATTATTTTCACTAAAATTTTTCTCGACTTGTTCAATTTCAATTATATTTTTCATTTTCGCGTCCCATCTATATTAATATTTTATTATTATGTAAAAATGAATAATTTATTTTCAACATATAAAAAGCCCCTTTTGTCAAGGAGCTAAGAAACTAAGTTACAATTAACCTTTATTTTAACAATTTACGAATAAACCGTAAAGCGTTTTTTGTTGTATGATATCTAATTTTCAAGTCAATTTTAGTAGTTTGTAAAAGGACACTTTTTTCATGTGTAAAAGCTGCAAAACTATACTCCCCATGATAATTTCCTGAACCACTTTCTCCTACCCCACCAAAAGGTAAATTCGGATTCGCCATATGATAAAGCGTATCGTTTACACAACCACCACCAAATGGAACTCTTTCAATTACTTTATTAGCGATCTGTTTACTTTCTGTAAAGATGTATAGTGCTAATGGCTTAGGGTGTTGATTTATTTCACTGATTACTTCATCTATATTTTCATAGGAAAGAATTGGTAAAATGGGACCGAATATTTCTTCAGACATAATTGGTGAATCCCAAGATAGATCTGAAATTAAAGTTGGTTCGATTTTATGAGATGATTGATCAAATTCCCCTCCATGTAGGATTTCACCATTATTCAAAAAGCCAACTAAACGATTAAAATGGCGATCACTGATAATCTTTGTATAATCATTATTTAACAATGGCTTATCACTATAAAACTGAACAATTTCATTCTTTAATGCATCAATAAAATCCTTTTTTACTGATGTGTGGACATAAAGATAATCTGGAGCAATACAAGTCTGTCCTGCATTTGTAAATTTCCCCCAAACAATTCTTTTCGCAGCTAGTTGGATATTCGAATCGCTATGTACAATTGTTGGACTTTTCCCGCCTAATTCAAGTATTAATGGTGTTAAATTTTTACTTGCAGCTTCCATCACAATTTTTCCAACTTGAACACTGCCAGTAAAAAAGATAAAATCAAATTTTTGTTGTAGTAATATCGTACTTTCTTCAATTCCACCATCAACTACTGAAATATATTCTTTTTCAAAATTCTCATTAATTATTTTATTAATAATGATTGATGTATTTGGCGTTAATTCCGATGGTTTAATAATAGCAGTATTTCCCCCAATTATTGCACCAATTAATGGAGCCATCGTTAATTGAAAAGGATAATTCCAAGGCGAGATAATTAATGTTACTCCATACGGTTCTCTGTAAATATAACCTTTTGTACCAATATGCGTAATCGGAGTTTTAACTTTTTTAGGTTTCATCCATTTCTTAATCTGTTTGATTGCTTCAGATATTTCTTTTAAAGTAAATCCAATTTCAGTCATATAGGCTTCAAAATCTGACTTATTTAAATCCTTTTTTAAGGCTATTTTTATTTCTTCCTCATTCTCTACGATTGATTTATATAATTTTTTTAATTGTTCAATTCGAAAATTTGAGGTTTTAGTTGAACCAGTTTGAAAAAATGCTTTTTGCTTAGTTACTAATTGTGTAATTTCAGATGCTTTATATGTACTTTCCAAAATCATCACATCCTTTTTTAGTCCAATAGTTTAAACGTATAATCTAATGCTAAATTAAAATCTCACATAAAGTCAATAATTCTGTGAATACTATTATTTATATTAACTAGTGTAGGAATCGAAATATTAACTTTGTTAAGGGAATGTAAAGAAATTGTAAATTTGTAAATTAATTAAACGTTTTTAATTGATTAATTTCAAAAACCAATTATTATTATTAACGTGACCTTTACTTTTTTCGACATTTTTACATAGTTTCTGACATTTAAAATTAACTGACAAATGTGAAGGTGATAATAAATTATATGTTTTAGTTGGAGGAATCATAATGTTTTTTGGACAAAAAAAGGATGTATTCTTTGAAAAGCTTTTAGGTATAGCTGAAAACTTGCACGTTTCATCAAAGTATTACGTTGAATTTAAAATAAAAAATGCAAGCGACTTAAAGAAGTTTCAAGAAGAAATGAAAGAATATGAAACAAAAGGTGATAAGTTTATTCACTCTTTAATCGTTGAGTTAAACAAAACCTTTATTACTCCAATTGAGCGAGAAGATATTTTACAACTTGCAATGAAAATGGATGATGTATTAGATGGATTTGAACATTGTTCAGCTCGATTTGAGATGTATTCAATCACATCTGCTGATGAATATATGGTTAAATTCGTTGATATTCTTCAAAAAGCTGTTGAAGAAATTTTACTTGCAGTTAAATTACTTTCAAATAAAAAATTATTAGAAATCCGAGTTCATGCAATCAAAATTAAGGATTATGAGTCTCAATGTGATGAGCTATTACGTACATCAATTAAACAATTATTTATGAATGAAAAAGATCCTATTAAAATTATTCAGTATAAAGAAATCTACGAAAATCTAGAATCTGTAGCTGATAGTGCGCAGGATGTAGCAAACACACTTGAGCAAATTATCATGCGAAATGCGTAAGGAGTCATAAAATGGAGCATTTATTTTTACTTACGATATTAATCGTGATTTTTGCATTTTTGTTTGATTTTATTAATGGATTTCATGATACTGCAAATGCAATTGCAACGTCCGTTTCAACAAAGGCTTTGAAACCACGTACAGCTATTTTAATAGCAGCTCTAATGAATTTCATTGGTGCAATCACATTTACAGGAGTTGCCAAAACGATTACGACTGGTATCGTTGATCCGATTACAATTGAAGGTTCAAATGGACTAGTTGTCGTAATCGCTGCTTTATTAGGCGGTATATTTTGGAACTTATTAACGTGGTATTTTGGTATTCCAAGTAGTTCTTCTCATGCAATCATTGGTGCAATAGCCGGTGCCGCTGTATCAGCAAAAGGAATTGGCGTTTTAGAGGCGGACGGTTTTGTTAAAATTATCGAAGCTTTATTAATTTCCCCTGTCATTGCAATTACACTTGGTTTTATTGTTATGACAATTTTAGCAACTATTTTTAGACGTTCTAACCTAGCTAAAACTAATAAAGGCTTTAGACTAGTTCAAATTTTCACTGCTTCTTTACAGTCATTTACCCACGGTACAAATGATGCACAAAAAGCAATGGGAATTATCATGATCGCTTTAATTGCCGCTAAAATTGAACCAGCAGGTGCAGACGTTCCTTTATGGGTACGTATCGGTTGTGCTATGGCAATGGCTATTGGTACTTCAGTTGGTGGATGGAAAATTATTAAAACTGTTGGTGGTAAAATCATGAAAATTCGCCCGATTAATGGTGCAGCAGCTGACTTATCTTCAGCAGCTATTATTTTCACATTTACTGCTTTACATTTACCAGTAAGTACAACTCACGTAATTTCATCTTCTATTATGGGGGTAGGTTCTGCTCAACGTGTTAAAGATGTAAACTGGGGTACTGCGAAACGTATGTTAATTACTTGGGTTATTACAATCCCAATTTCAGCAACAGTGGCTGCAATTTTCTATCAAATTCTAAAATTAATCTTACTTTAATGATAAAAAGGCGAAACGTAAAAAATACGATTCGCCTTTTTTATTTACATATATTCTCTTTTCCTTTTTGGTTTTTTAATAAAAAATATTAACACCAAAAGTAAAATTACCGATCCTGCAATGATAAATGTATTCATAGAAAGGATGGTCGGTCGGTCATATGATTTAGCAGCTAATAACTCAGTACTGAACAGTTCTTCGTTATTCGTCCATACTTCAACCTTACCAATTTTTTGATTTTTTGAAATTCCATTTTCCTTGTATGACTTATCTATTGCATTTAAAGGTTTTATTTTAATATCGTAATTTGTATTCGCCCCTAGTGCAGTCAAAAAGGATAAATCGTTTGGTATTTTTGTTTGAATTAGATCATTTCTAATTTTTAATTCTCGCTGCCAATCACTTTGTTTTATAAGCGTTTTTTTATGGATTCTTGAAAATGCATAGGAATCTAATAACTTAATATCTTGTAGATATTGCGGTTTTGATGAACGTAATAAAATATTAATAATCATTTGGCCGTCTTTTTTATCTATTTCAATTAAAGTATTCCTAGCAGAATCTGTATATCCAGTTTTCCCCGCATAAAAGTAAGGGTTTTTAAACATTTTTCCTCGATTAAAAATATATATATTCTTTTGCTTAGATGTACTAATACGAGCGTCTTTTGTACCCATTGCTTTAATTATTAATGGGTATTTTAAGGCTTCCTTTGTAATTAAAGCTAAATCATGTGCAGTTGTATAATGATTTACATTGTGAAGACCATTTGGATTCATGAAATTTGTGTGATTTGCGCCTATCTTTTTAGCTTTTTCATTCATCATTTTTACAAAGTTGTCCATATTTCCGCCAACTCGTTCACCAATAGCATATGCTAAATCATTGGCACTTAAAATCATCATTGTTTTTAATGCTGTATTTCGATCTAAAACTTCTCCTTCAGAAAAAAGAATTTGGGAATTACTTTTTTCTTCTTGGATGCTTCTTTTTGTCATTTGAATTTTATCATTCTCTTTTAAATGATCCATCATTACCATTGCGGTCATTATTTTAGTTGTGCTAGCTGGGAAATCAACTTTATTTGCGTTCTTACTATAAATTACTTCCCCACTATCAGCCAATATTGAAATTGCCTTATCACTAAATAAGTTTATTTCGTCTGCGTGTACAGTTTTTTGAATAAAGAAGCTACTAATAAAGCTTATACTAAGACATAATTTTATAATATTATTAAAAGTAGATTTCATGAACACTAAATCTCCTTTGAACTTTTTTCATTTAGTTATTTCGTACAGGTTACATAACTCAAATTTAAATAACACGAATTGATAAAAGAGGAGTGGTTTGAAAAAACAATAATGCACCTATTATAACCTTTTCAAACTAATGTCTCAACTAACTTAAATTAGTAGTATTTTTCACTTAAAATAAAATATATCGGTTATTTCCCGGAAAATCGACATATCTAATCCTTTAATTTATCAATATATTTTAATCCCTCTCTTTTGCTTAAAGGTGATAAATTAGTTTGTTTGATAAATAATTCAACCTCTTTAGGATTGATATAGGAATACTCTCTCAATGCCCAACCTATTGCTTTTTGAATGAAAAATTCTTTGCTTTCTTGGAGTAGGCGGCAATAATGAAATAAACGCTCCTGATCCGTATTCTCCTTAAACTTCATTTGAAATAATAATGCTACTCTATTCAGCCACATATTATCTGAAGACATCCACCTATTAGCGTACTCATTAATCAATTCTGGATAGATTAAAAAATGATTACTAATTAATCGTCCAGCAATAGTATCAACGGTATCCCACCAAGACTTTTCAACTACTAGTTGTTCATATAATTTAATCCGTTCGAGCTCTGCTTTTTTATACTGACGATCTAAACATGTTAATGCAATATATTGAAATTCTCTTTCCTCTATGTTCCAAATATCAATTATTGATTCTAAATTTGGTGGTTCACCATTACTCATTCGAAACTGTTTCAGCAGTTCATTTCGTTCTGGTGCTTTAATACCTAAAAATGTAAATCTATTTTTCATATACGCTTCCATTGTGGGCCTATTTTTATTATTTTTGTGTTCTTTAAAAAATCTCATTAACTCTGCTGAATAGTTGTCCATTCTACACTCCCTACTGATTACAAATTATCATCTTTAAAAATTTACTTTGCATAGCAGCTTATTAGATAAAATTATGATTTCTTCTATTATAAATGAGCATAAAGTTTAATGAAAAGTGTATAAGGCGAAATTGTGTAAATTTTCCGAAGATTGGATTATGATAGATATGTCAATAAGAAAGGAGGTTATTATGCAACCAGCAGTTAATACAAAGGTTATTAATCAGTCAACGATGTATCAAATTTTATTTGCAATCAGTTTTGGCCATTTATTAAATGATTCTATGCAAGCAGTTGTACCAGCCATATTTCCAATTTTAGAAAAGACCATGAATTTAACTTATACAGAAATTGGATTCATAGCCTTTGCGCTAAATATGACTTCCTCTGTAATGCAACCCGTTTTTGGGATTTTTTCCGATCGGAAGCCGTCACCATTTCTACTACCTATAGGAATGGCATCTAGTTTATTCGGAATGCTTTGTTTAGCATTTGCTCCTAATTTATTTATTGTATTATTATCAGTGCTATTTATTGGTATAGGTTCTGCTATCTTCCACCCAGAGGGCTCAAAAGTAGCCTTTTTAGCGTCTGGTTCAAAAAGAGGACTCTCGCAAGCTATCTACCAGGTAGGCGGAAATACGGGGAACTCACTGGCTCCAATCTTTACAGCACTAATTTTCGTTCCACTTGGACAAAAAGGTGCTGCATGGTTTACGTTCCTAGCTGCCATTGGCATTTGTGTATTAATTTACGTATCCACATGGTATCGAAATAAACTGAAAGAAAACCCGTTTAAATTAAAAGGTAAAGATCAGTCTTCTGGTGAAAATATCAAAATTACATCAGCTGTAAAATTTGCTATTATCCTGCTAGTATTTATTACATTTGCCCGTTCGTGGTACTCAGCAGGCATAGGAAATTATTATCAGTTTTACTTAATTAAAAGTTATGGTTTATCGATTAAAAGTACACAATTATATTTATTTATCTTTATGATTGCAGGCGTAATAGGTACTTTCATAGGTGGAACACTAGCTGATCGATTCGGAAAACGGAATATGATTTTATTTTCATTAGTTGGTACATTTCCATTAGCATTATTATTACCTCATATCTCTTTACTGGCAGTTATTCCAATATTATTTTTAATTGGGATCATTAGTTCAAGTTCTTTTAGTGTAATTGTTGTTTACGCTCAAGAACTCGTTCCTGGAAAAGTTGGTTTAGTAAGTGGATTAATAGTTGGTTTAGCATTTGGAATGGGTGCTTTAGGAGCAGTATTATTAGGTGTAATTGCCGATGCAACTAGCCTAAAATTCGTAATGAATTTATGTAGCTTCTTACCGCTATTAGGTTTAGTAGCTTTTATGCTACCAAATGATCGTAAAAAATCAGCTTAAGTAAGAAAGTATTTTCCTAAAAGCTCTTTTAAATCTTAATTTACAACCAAAAAAGGCTGTCTATATGTCGCCCATTTGTATGTAGACACTGTACATTAGGTTTTCAGAATGATTGCAAGTAACAATTTCATCCTTTACCAAGAAAAATCCTCCCTGATTGTTCAGGAAGGATTTTTCTTTAAATTATATTATTAAGTTTAGTTTTTTCAAAATCAATGTTTTCTCATTCAAGGTCGAAGCGATCTGCATTCATGACTTTAACCCATGCAGCGATAAAATCACGCACAAACTTCTCTTTGTTATCGTCTTGAGCATATACTTCTACTATCGCACGTAACACTGAATTTGAACCAAACACTAAATCAACACTAGTTGCAGTACGTACTTTCTCACCTGACTTACGATCACGTCCTTCAAATACGTCTCCGTCTACAGGTGTCCACGCAATTCCCATGTCTAGCAAGTTTACAAAGAAGTCATTAGTAAGTGTGCCAACTCGGTCAGTAAATACTCCGTGTTGTGTGCCATTATAGTTTGTACCTAGTACGCGCATGCCGCCAATAAGTGCAGTCATTTCTGGTGCAGTAAGGCCTAATAGTTGTGCCTTATCTACTAATAGCTCTGCTGAATTTACACTATATTGTTTCTTTTGATAGTTTCGGAAACCATCAGCGATCGGCTCTAGCACTGCAAAACTTTCTATATCTGTTTGCTTTTGTATTGCATCTCCACGTCCTGGAGTAAAAGGAACTTTCACATCAAAACCTGCATTTTGTGCAGCTTTTTCTACTGCGGCACTACCACCAAGTACAATCAAGTCGGCCATGCTGATTTTTTTATGTAGGTGGTTTTGAACGCTCTCTAATACATTCAGTACCTTTGCAAGTTGGTCAGGCTGATTTACTTCCCAATCCTTCTGTGGTTGTAGTCGAATTCGAGCTCCATTAGCACCGCCACGCATATCTGAGCCACGGAAAGTACTTGCTGAAGCCCAAGCTGTATTTACTAGCTCGCTAATTGTAAGTTCTGTATCTAGGATCATTAATTTGATCTTTTCAACCTCTGCATCAGTTATTTCATATTCACAAGCAGGTATAGGATCTTGCCAAATTAGAACTTCTTCTGGGACTTCTGGACCTAGATATCTTGAACGTGGACCCATATCTCTGTGCGTTAGTTTAAACCACGCACGAGCAAATACATCAGCAAAATCTTCTGGATTTTCATGGAAACGACGAGATATCATTTCATATTCTGGATCAAAGCGCAATGCCATATCAGCAGTAGTCATCATGGTAGGAACACGAACAGTTGGATCTTCTGCATCTGGAGCAAGATCCTTCTCCTCAGGATTTACTGCAAGCCACTGAAACGCACCTGCAGGGCTCTTTGTAAGCCACCATTGATATCCAAACAAAAGATCAAAGTAACCAGTATCCCACTTTGTTGGGTTTGCAGTCCAAGCACCTTCAATACCGCTAGTAATCGTGTCACGACCTTTACCAGAGCCATGAGTGCTTAGCCAACCTAGTCCTTGGGTATGAATCGGAGCTGCTTCTGGTTCTGGACCAACGTGAGCAGCATCTCCTGCACCGTGAGCTTTACCAAATGTATGTCCTCCTGCGATTAGAGCAACTGTTTCTTCATCATTCATTCCCATACGTGCAAAGGTTTCGCGTATGTCACGGCCACTCGCAATAGGATCTGGATTACCGTTTGGACCTTCTGGGTTAACATAGATAAGGCCCATTTGAACAGCAGCCAGTGGATTCTCAAGGTCACGATCACCCGTGTAACGCTTATCCCCTAGCCATTCGGTTTCAGTACCCCAATAGACGTCTTCTTCTGGATGCCAAACGTCTTCGCGTCCTCCTCCAAAACCAAATGTTTTACCGCCCATTGATTCAATAGCAACATTACCTGTTAGTATAAATAAATCAGCCCAAGAAATCTTATTACCATACTTTTGCTTAATCGGCCAAAGCAATCGACGGGCTTTATCAAGATTTCCGTTATCAGGCCAACTATTTAGTGGAGCAAAACGCTGTGTACCTGTTCCTCCTCCACCACGGCCATCACCTGTACGATATGTACCTGCTGAGTGCCAAGCCATACGTATAAAGAATGGACCATAATGTCCATAATCAGCAGGCCACCAATCTTGACTATCTGTCATAAGAG
This sequence comes from Bacillus sp. AFS088145, assembly GCF_002564465.1. GTDB lineage: Bacteria > Bacillota > Bacilli > Bacillales > Bacillaceae_G > Gottfriedia. Next base: position 22,799 of record NZ_NUUX01000054.1, read on the forward strand.
TGTGAAGATCCTGCTTAAGCGCTTGATAGTCTAACTTGTTAAATGCTTCTACATAATTAAATTCTTCATCCATAGGGTTAGATTTTCTATCATTCTGATGTAGAATGTTCAAATTTAACTGGTTTGGCCACCAGTCTTTATTTACTGTACCACCTGATTTCGGAGTAGTAGTGCTCCCGTGATTAAACGGGCACTTTGCAATGTTTGAATTATCATTCATTTCCATACTTTTTTCCTCCTTAAAAGTAAATAAATACCCAAATAATTATGTATCTTGTAATACTTTTCAAACAAGATATGATTAATTATTATGCAATCATTATATTAAACTATTACATATATTAATAGAAATAACTATCGCAAATAAGATATTATTCATAACATTGTGAACAATTGATGACATTAACTTTTTTAGCGAAATACTTTGTCCAACTATAGTTCAAATAGTGGCATCAACTAATTGTTAATTCAATCGCATTTCAAACATTATCCCTCATTGCTTTTATGTAAACGTTCATAAGTATAACTTCGAATATTTTCAATTACTTACTTCTACATTTAATACAAATCGACCTGCTATCTAATTGATTTACCTCTTTTTTATTTTACTTAATTAAACGATCTTGCATTAAGTTGTGTAAGAAAATCAAAAAACTACCTTTAACAAAGAAAAAAAAGCTCTTCGAATTTAAAAGAGCTTTTCAAAGTGTTGAAATATAAAATGGTCAATAGGGAAAACGGACATTAAATGAACATTTTTAATGATGAAATTATCATTTTTTGGATGATAATTAATGGTTTTAAATGTTAATGTGTTTGAGCAATTTATGATTACAATAACATAGAAATGTTTTTCAGAAGTTAAAAAATTATGAGCTAACTTTTAGAAATACAAATTCAATTGATTAGTTTAATTAATGTTCGATATTAATTGACCAACAAACTGATTAATAAATAACTGTTAGGTTTCTCTCTGTAAAGGCTATTTGATTAGGATTTAATACAGTCTATTTTTTAAGAATAAGTTGATTGGAATGGAGGGATGCTCGACTCCTATGGGATAAGCGGGAAGGCTAAAGAATCTCGCCCCATGGAAAGCGAGNNAATGGAAATCAACATCACTCTACTCCTTTACGAAAATTTGATAATTAATTGACAAGATTGTTTTTCTACATATTAAAAAGCTCTTCGAATATCGAAGAGCTTTTAACTATTACATACCCCAAACTAATGTCCAAAGAGTACCGAAAACAATTGCTACTGCAATAAATACTGCGTAGCCTAAATTGATATACAATACGCCTTTGTTTTCATTTTCATTCATATGCATGAAAACAATTAACTGAAGACCACCTTGTAATAATGCAGTTACAATTAAAATAATAAATGATACATTAAATGGTAAATTTAAATAGTAAACACTTAAAGCTATGATTGTTAGAACAAGTGATTGGATGAAGCCAACCACTTGATGCTTAGGGAATAATGCGCTCATCCAATCAGTCCTTTCACGTAAACAAAACTAAAGATAAAGATCCATACTACGTCTAAGAAGTGCCAGTATAATGAATAAATAAATGTTTTGTTTGCTGTAGTTTCTGTAATTCCCTCACGAGAAACTTGAATTAAGATTGCAATACCCCATAACATACCAAATGATACGTGGGCACCGTGAGTACCTAATAATACGAATAATGCAGATAATGCTCCACTACTTTGGATTGTTGCTCCTTCATGAACATAAGTAAAGAACTCTGTAATCTCTACTCCTAGGAAGACTGCTCCTAAAGCTAGTGTTAAAACTAGGAAGCTTATAAAAGCTTTTTTGTGATTTAATTTAATTGCGTTCACGACTAAACCAATCGTAAAACTACTTGTTAATAGGGCAAATGTTTCTATCATTACACCTTTCATCTCAAATAATTCTTTTTGAGTAGGTGCTGAACCAGTGTTATTCGCTAAAGTGAAGTAAACTGCGAACAATGTTCCGAATAAGGCAATCTCAGCTCCTAAAAATATCCAGAAGCCTAAAATCTTATTAGAACTTTCTTCACCTAGACTATACAGAGGCCTGCTGCTCATAGTGATCACCTCGTAATTTTTTCTCTGTTTCAATAATTTCTTCTTTATGAATATGGTAGCCATGATCTCGTTGGAAAGAACGTGCAATTAAGCATAGTGCGACAGGGACCGCAAATACAATCATTGGAACCCACCATTCAAATATTAAGAAGAAACCAAATGCCATAAATGCTGCACCTAATATGAATGGTATACCACTATTACTTGGCATATGAATATCTGTAATCTCGCCTTCATGTAAAGATTTACCTTCTTTTTTAGCTTTCCAGAATGGATCTAAAGAATCAACTTTTGGAATAACTGCGAAATTATAAGGAGCAATTGGACTGCTTGTAGCCCACTCTAATGTTCTTGCATTCCATGGATCACCAGTTGTTTCTCTTGGTGCGTAACGTACACTGTAATAAATATTGTATACAAGTAACATGAATCCGATTGCTAACCCTACAGCTCCAATTGTAGCAATCATATTTAATGGTCCGAAACCTGACTCTGCACTATAAGTATAAGTACGGCGAGTCATACCTTTTAATCCTAATAAGAATAATGGGAAGAATGTTACGTTAAAGCTAACGATAATTGTCCAGAACGTAATCTTACCAATTTTTTCATCTAATTTGAAACCAAATACTTTAGGGAACCAATAGTAGAATCCTGCGATTACAGCAAAAACAGTACCTGGAATTAATACATAATGGAAGTGAGCAACTAAGAACATCGTATTATGATATTGGTAGTCAGCACTTGCCATAGCTAGCATTACACCTGTAACCCCACCGATTGTAAAGATCGGGATAAATGCTAGTGAGTACATCATTGGAACGGTAAATTCGATCTTACCTTTTCTTAATGTAAACAGCCAGTTAAATATTTTAACACCGGTTGGTATACTTATTGCCATTGTTGTAATACTAAAGAAGCCATTTACAACAGAGCCTTGACCCATTGTATAGAAATGGTGAACCCAAACAAGGAAGCTTAGAGCAGAAATGGCGATCATACTGACAACCATGCTCTTATATCCGTATAAATTCTTTCTTGAGAAAGTAGCTATAATTTCACTATATATACCGAATGCCGGAAGAATAACGATGTAAACTTCAGGATGTCCCCAAATCCAGAATAAGTTCGCCCAAAGCATATCATTACCATGTGCCATCGTAAAGAATTGAGTACCAAACTCACGATCAAACATCATTAATGCTAAAGCTACTGTTAATACTGGGAATGCGAATACGATAATAACGTTTGTAATTAAGATACTCCATGTAAACATTGGCAATTTCATTAATTTTAAGCCTGGAGCACGCATTTTTAAAATTGTAACGATAAAGTTAATACCAGTCATTAATGTACCTAGACCAGCAATTTGAAGCGAGATTGCATAATAGTTATTCCCAACTCCTGGGCTGAATTGCTTACTAGCTAGTGGGAAGTAAGCTGTCCAACCAGCATCAGGTGATCCACCGATAACAAAGCTTAAGTTTAGAAGCATTGCACCTGCAAAGAATAACCAAAAACTAACTGCATTTAAGTAAGGGAATGCTACGTCACGAGCTCCGATTTGTAAAGGAATAACGATGTTCATTAATCCAATAATGAATGGCATCGCCATGAACAGAATCATAATTAAGCCGTGAGTTGTAAAAATTTCATTATAATGTTGTGCATCTAATATTTTTAAATCTGGTCCTGCTAACTGTGCTCTCATTAGTAATGCATCTACTCCACCACGGAATAGCATTAATAATGCACACAGAATATACATTACACCGATACGTTTATGGTCAACAGTTGTTAACCATTCTTTCCATAAATAACCCCATTTTTTAAATTTGGTTAAACCAATTACAATAGCAAGTGTTACAACAACGATACTCACCATTGCGCCATAGATCATTGGTTCACCTGTTACAAAAAAGTGATCCCATTTATAACCCATTATTTCATCCCCTCCATATTATCCATGTCATGGTGATCAGATGAATCCTTCATAGAACCATGTTGATGTCCTGCATTTTTACCTTCTGGAGCCGGGCTAAATCCTAAATGAGTTGAAGTATAAGTCTTTCTACCTAAATGCTCAATTTTTAGTAATTTATTAAACTCTGTTTCTGTTAAAGCAGGAGCTGTTTCTTTAACGTCTTTCACCCAGCCGTTAAAATCCTTAGTATCCATTGCTAGTACTTCAAATTCCATTCCAGCAAAGCCTTTACCATTGAAGTTACTGTTCTTACCAATATAAGAACCTTCATTTGAGGCAACAAAATTTAATTTTGTTACCATGTTACTCATTGCATATTTTTGTCCACCTAATTGAGGAATCCAAAAACTTGTAATAGGACCGAATGAATAAAGTCTGAATTCTACATTTCTATTCGTTGGAATATTTACATAGTTAACAGTTTCAATTCCTTGTTCAGGATAAGAGAAATGCCATTTCCAGTTTGAAGAACTTGCATAAATAACAAGTGGTTTATCATTTTCATGACCTTTTGGTACACTTTCAACTGCATTTGTTGTTTTAACAGTTACTACTGATAAAACTGCAACAATAATTATTGGGATAACAGTCCAAATAATTTCTAGTGTTTTACTTCCCTCTTCATGAGGAGGTTCGTAATCTTTTGGAAGTTTACTAGCACGATATTTATATAGAATAACAATATAAAGAATGTAAACTACTAGTAAAACTCCTAACATCATCAACATCGAGAAGATAATCGTATCGGCTTGCGTTTTAGCAACTGGACCCTTTGGATTAAGAACTGCAATCTTATCACAAGCACCCATTACTAATGCAACCAGCATAATCATCATGCCCATTAGAAATTTTTTCATTTCGCTCTTCCTTCCTATAACGTAAGTAAAAAGTTCAAAATAGTTTTTTTGAATTATTTCTTAGATAAGTATTTTTATAAATTGTCACTAAAATGACAAACAATGTCCACAGTTATAGTAAGATACTTTAATTAAAAAAACAAACAATTAATTTCCATTTTGGAAGGAAAAAAATAGTGTTCACATTTTAGACATATTTGAAAATATGGTATTTTCTAAAAAACCTATATATATCAATGATTTAACACGTTTGCTCACTTATTCACAACGTTCACATTTTAGACAAATATTAGATTTTGATTAACTTTTTGTTCACATTTGGAACCTTACATATTAGTAAATTAGTATAATAATTTTCATGGGATTTCACAAAATAATCTGTATTTTCACACAAAAAAAATAACGCAGAATAATCTGCGTCAAAAAACAGGGTTATTAATTTGGAGAAGAGAAAAACTACTGTCCTAGCGCGTTCTTCTCTTCTTTAGGGTTTTTGGGGGTTCTATGGTCGCATTCCACATTTTACTTTTTAATGTGTATACAAACGAAGAACTAAGAAAAACAATGGCTTATTTCTTAAACTTCTTTTATTAATCTTAGATTATCACAGTTGAAAATGATTATCAATACCAATTAATGGTTTTTTTATCATCTACCGAGATATTCTAAATACCAAATGATCAAGACAATATATTCAGTAAGAATTGTGCAATCAAAGTTGGATTTTCAATATTAGGAATATGTCCTGCTTTCAAATTATGAATTGTCATCCCTCTTTCCTTTGCACGCTCTACAGATCGAAAAATTCCATAGTATAATGGATTTTGTTCTTTTTCTGTACAATTAATATAGGAAGTTCTAATATTGTTTAATTCCTTATTTTTAAGACTAAGCGGTGTTTTAAAACATTTGTGAGGATGGTCGGTTAGACGATGATCATATCTATCTTCATCTACTACTGGAACTTTCCACCCCTCACCTTTTGTATCAATCAAACCTTGAAGAAAATTTACTATTTCATCTGGAAACAAATTAACAACTGCCTCACCATCATTTAATAACATCGCATCTAAATAGATAACTTCATCAATTAATTCTGGAATTCGATCAACTACTCCTGATGCTACTGCACCACCATAGCTATGTCCAATTAGAACAATATTATGTAAATTTTCATAATTAATCACATTAACAATATCATTTATTGCAGTGTTTAAATCTACTTCTTTATTCGCTAAATGAAACCTTTCCCCGCAACCAGTCATTGTAGGTGTATATACTGTATGACCCTCTTTTTCTAATAATATTTTTACCTCTTTCCATGCCCAGCCCCCAGAGCTCATTCCGTGACAGATAACGATTGTTTTCATCTATTTCACCTTTTCACATTTTTTTATCTTTGTTTTTTACACAAAGCCAATTAAATATATTCAATGTAAACTTAGTAAAACCCTATTTAGAAAAAATTAAACTTATTTTATTTTTAAGTTATAATGAGAAGAAAAAAGGTGGGACATTTATGCCTCAATTATTAATTAAAGGGATTTCAACTGATGATATTTGCAAAATTAGTGAGTCCTTAATCGAAGAACTCGCAGTGGTTTGTGAATGTGGAACTGATAATTTTACGATTGATTGTATCCATTCAACTTCAATTTTTAATGGTAAAATTGTAGAAAGCTTTCCATTCATTGAAGTCAAGTGGTTTGAACGTGGAGGTGAAACTAGAGATCGTTTCGCTTCTACAATCGAAAAACATATTAACACTTTGAATATTCCTGAATTTGAAATTGCTTTTATTACATATCAAGAGGATTGTTATTATATAAATGGGAAGAAATTTTCATAATGATATTTCGAAATAATTTAGGTCAGCATAGCAGCTGACCTTTTTTTTTGGGAAAATCCATATTTTTGGGGCATGTGTACCTATAGGATGATGTCATTTCGGGACATTTCAACTATGTGGACAAATATACAAACTAAAAAAAATGGTCAACTGACTAAGTACATGATTAGTAAAATTGAATATTAGTATATTAATCGGACAAGTAGGACACAAAAAAATGCTACCGATTAGAGAAAGGTGAATAAAAATGAATTTTGAAATTGCAATGACTGCATTTGTTTTCATTATGACAATGGCTGTCATATTCTGGAGACCAAAAGGAATTCATGAAGCATGGCCTGCTTCAATTGGAGCTATAATCATTCTAGTAACTGGAATTGTTAGTCGACACGATTTATATGACATTATAACGAAAATCGGTGGAGCTTCAATTACAATTATAGCAACAATTGTTATGGCTGTTATTTTAGAAAGCTTCGGGTTCTTTCATTGGTCAGCTGCTCGATTAGTTACATTGGCCAAAGGTTCTAGTTATCGATTATATTGGTACATTCAATTACTATGTTTTTTAATGACGTTACTTTTTAATAATGATGGTAGCATCCTAATTACAACACCTATACTAATAATTTTATTAAAAAATCTACGCTTAAAACCACATCAACAAATCCCCTACCTATTATCTGGTGCATTAATTGCGACTGCTTCAAGTGCTCCAATAGGCGTAAGTAATATCGTAAATTTAATAGGTTTAAAAATCGTACACATGCCACTTTATATGCAACCCTTAATGATGTTTGTACCTACAATGTTAGGCTTATTATTTATGTCGATTATGATGTATTTCGTTTTAAAAAGTAAATTTCCAGAAGTGTTACCCGCTTCAACAAATGATATTGAAGAATCCTTTTTTATTAAAAATTTTCATCCTTTAAAGAGTAAAATCTCTGTTGAAACAAAAAGAAAAAGAACAAAGTTTATGCTTAAAATATTAACTTTCGTATTTGTAATGAGATGTTTACTGTTTGTTGCATCGTTTATTTCAATTCCAATCGAAATTGTTGCAGTACTTGGTTCTCTCATTTTGCTTATATGGAGATGGTACCATTTAAGAACAAACCCTGTAGATATCTTAAAAAAGACACCATGGCAAATTCTTTTATTTGCATTCTCAATGTATGTAATTATTTACGGACTTCACAATGCAGGTCTAACTGATTTTATTGTAAAAGAAATTGAACCAATCGTTAATCAAGGACTTTTCAATGCCACCTTGGCAATGGGTGGATTAGTAAGTGTATTGTCAAATCTATTTAACAATCATCCTGCCCTAATGATCGGTACAATCAGCCTAACTGAAATGGGACTAGATCCAGTGACATTAAAAGCAATCTATCTTGCTAATATAGTTGGTAGTGATATAGGCTCGCTATTATTACCAATTGGAACATTAGCATCATTAATTTGGATGCACATTTTAAAGGAAAATAAAATTAAAGTAAAATGGAAAGATTATTTAAGCGTGACAATAATTGTGATCCCGTTAACAACAATTATTTCATTAATTCTATTATTTTATTGGATACAACTATTTTTTGCTCATTAAACTAATTACCCTTTAGGAGGAGATCTACGTGAGTGATGTATCGACATTGCTTGGAGAACAAGTCTCTGTAAGATTATCCGGAGATGTCGTATTTGAAGGAATTCTTACTGATTTAGGACAAGATATTTTAGTGCTTTTTAACGGCATAAAATATTATTATATCCCTTGGATGCATATCCATATGGTATATCAAAATAATGATTTGAAAGAAAAAATAAATAACCCTAATGAACCATCCATTACACAGGAAATGGAGACAATTTCTTATCGGAAAATTTTACTGAACGCTAAAGGAATATTTTCAGAAATCTATGTAACTGGTAATATAACTTTTCATGGTTATATTATGAACGTATTAAATGATTATCTTGTATTTTACTCACCTGTATTTCATACAATGTATATTTCTTTATCTCATTTAAAATGGATCACACCATATAACCATAGAGTGGTGCCATATAATTTAACAAATGAAACACTAGCAGTACATCCACCTACTACTCCTTTACACAGGTCTTTAGAAATTCAGCTTCGAAAAGAAGTTGGAAAACTTGTTATTTTTGATGGTGGAACAGATCCAATGAAGATTGGGCTTTTAAATAAAGTAGATAATAATCAAATCGAACTTTCCGTTGCGAGTGGACAAAATGTTTATCTAAAACTGGGACATATAAAATCTGTACACTTACCTTAGCTGGATACAACCTTTGATACAAAATGTATTTAAAGGTTTTTTTTGATTAAAAAGCCCCATGCTATGCTTGGGGCTCTTAATCTTCTAATCTTTATTTACGTAAATGGATCCATTTCTCGTTTTTACATAAAGTTGATGTTCGCCACTTCCAACCATCGCCTTATTTGTATGATTTTCATCTTTATTTTTCATTTTCCATCCAATATTACCACTAAAACTACCATCATTTGTTTCCGCATTGATCGTTAGATTGTTATCTTTTAGAAGGTCGATTTGAATTTCACCATCATCTGAAGAAATTTTACTATTACCATTTAATAACGCATCCTCAACATTTATTGCACCATTATTTGTTTTTGCGTTAATTTTTCCTTTATAATCACTTAAGTTAATTTCTCCATCATATGTCGTAATTTCACTTGTTCCTTCTATATTTGCATGTTCAATCGTTATGCTACCATCTCTTGTAGTGGAATTTAAATAACCAGAAATATTTTTGATTGTAATTTCTCCGTCATTCGTTGCAATTTCACTATCACTTTTCAAATTTGAATTCGTTAAGCTGATCGAACCATTTCTAGTTTTTGCAACTAAGTTTCCAGTTATATTCTCAATATTGATTTGACCATCATTTGAATTTATTACTGTTTTATTGTCTTTATTTGATAAATTTACAGAGCCATTTTTTACGTTTATATTCGTTAAAATGCTTTTAGGTAAATCAATATTTAACTGGGATCTATCATTATCAAATTGAAAAATCTGATTGTCATCATTACGAATCTCGATAATCATTTTATCACCAACTGTTTTTACGAAATAATAATCAGATACTTTCTCACTGTCTTTTTTATCACGATCCGGAACTCTTATATTACCATTTACGTTTACCGCACTAGAATCAGTTCCATTTACACTGATTTCACTATTATTAGCTTTAATAATAACTTCATTAATAGATGAAGTGATCGTTTTCGAATCATTTATTTCAATATTTTTTGATTTAAATGTATAACCAATTTCTTTGATAAACAGGTGACCAATACTAAATACTAATGAAACACCCATCATTAAGATAAGTAAAAAAATACTAAATCCATGAAAACGAAGTGAGTCTTCTTTTCTTATTAAATGGAAAAGTAATATTTCAATTCCTAATAAAATACAAGCAACTGGCCATGCATTAATTAGAAGCTTTGAATAAGGAATTGAAATAAAATTTTGTAGAAACCATAGTAATCCAATTGCGATTAAAATAATTCCCGCTGTTATAGTGCCAACCTTCCAATTCCTCATACTTCTTTTTTCGACTTTCCAGTTAATAATTTAATACCGAGTCCAACAAAAACAATACTGATTAGTAAATTTTGTACTAAATTATAGTCAATAAAGATGTTGTAATGTCTAGAAATATAATCAGAAGCGTTCTCTAATAAAGATAAGCAACCAAAACCGATTAATATCCAACCAATTAAAAACTTATTAAATTTAAATTGATGATTTACGATTGGCTCATCTACTAATTCAATGTCCTCACGATATTTACTATGATATTGAAGTGCATCAAAGTAGCTATAAAATACGATGACTGGTATAAAAAATCCGAAGCTTGAAATTAAATGTGTTAAAAATACTGTACCGAAAAATAACAGCATAAACTGCAATCCTCGACTCATTAATCCTAAATAAAAATGGCCAAGACCAGGTAAGATCGAAAATAAATAAACTAATTTTTTACGTTTTTTCAAAGTTTGTACCTCCATTATTTTTTATTTCCTTTCAAAATTTTTGGAATTGGAATTGATAATTTAATTTCTTCACTTTTTTCAATTAACGAAGACGTCTGATCTATCGTTTGTACAACGTGACGATTGGAATTTGTAATCCTTTCAGTTAATTGAAATTGGAAGAATAAAAATGTTGCTACAGCAGCCAATACTAAATGGATTAAACGAACTTTTTTTGAATTCGTTTTAGATTTCTCTTCATTCGTTTTTTCCGTAATCTGTATTGATTCAGTTTGTATCATTATTTCGTTCACTAGCTCATCTGAAAAATGGAATTCAGGTGGATTCATCCATTCCATGTCTAATTCATTTAAAAGTTCAAGTTCCGCCTGGCATGAGATACATTCGTTTAAGTGCTGTTCAAGCAAAAGAGATTCTTTATTTGAAAGCTTCTTTTGTTGATACGATAATAGTTGGTCAGAAGTTAAATGTTTCAAATGATCCCTCCTTTATGCTTGTCTTTAATTAATCGTTTGGCTCGATATAAACGTGATTCTACGGTTTTAACGGCTACATTTAATTTCAAAGCTATTTCCCCATAGGTAAGTTCTTCAAAATAATATAATTTCAATACATCGCTATATGCCTGTGGCAATTCTATTAAATATGAATGAATAAGTTCTTTATCAATCGTTTTTATTAAAGCTTCTTCAGGTGATAATAAATTCTCTTCTGGTAAAGTAGATAGTAAATCATTAGTTTCATTTTCCTGTTGTTTCACTTGTTTTCTTTTAAAATCAATTGCTTTATTCATTGTAATTCGATAAATCCATGTGGCCAAACTAGATTCTCCGTTAAAGTTTTCGAGAGAACGATACAATTGGAGAAAGACTTCTTGAGAAATATCTTCAGCATCCTTTTGGTTATTTGAAACTTTCAATGCTACTGCAAATACTTTTGATTGGTATCTTACTATTAATTCCTTAAATAGTTGATGATTCCCCTTTACTATATTCCTTACTAATTGTTCATCCGACTCCATTGCATCACCTCTTTTCCTCTTCCATAACTTTAGACGAAGACAAATTTAAAAACCCTGCAAAAAAAATAAATTTTTTTAAAAATATTTTTAAAACTATCTATTTTACTCAAATAAAGTAGAATAATTGATTTTCCATTACAGTTAGAAATAGTTTGTGAGTAATTCTCTTGTTTAATTAATAAACAATAAAAAAAAGCTTGTAAAAACAAGCTTTCACGTAGTTGAAAAACAACTTTTCAATTAATAACCAAATTTTCGTAAAAGAGTAGAGTGATGTTGATTTCCACTACAGGATGCTCGCTTTCCAT
>NZ_NUUX01000055.1 GCF_002564465.1 Bacillus sp. AFS088145
ACTAAACTGCCATTTTGTTGCATAAGAAAATCACCAATCTGCTTTAAGAGAGCCTATAAATAATAAAAAACCACAGAATTCATAAATTCGTGGTTTTCCCTAATAATAAGTTTTTATCTTTTTATTAATCTTGAAAGTCATTTTTTTCATTACTTTTTAAAAACACTTTCATAAAAAAAGGTTTATTAAGAACTAAAAATATAAAATACACTGTAAATAAGATAAAAAATACAACAAACAGAATAATTAGTACGATTGCTAAACTACTTTTAGCAAAACTTGTTTCGATTCTTAAATAAGGATATAAGATAAATGGTAGATGACTTATTCCATACCCAAAAAATGCGAAGAAATATTGCAATAATACTAATATAAACGCTAAACCATATCTTTTTCTTTTTATAACAAAATAAATTGCTATACAAAAGCAAATCAAAGAGATAAGAAAGAATTCCCATACATTATGCATTCGATCAAAATGAACTTTATTATGTAATTTCATTGATAAAAATACGATGATACTCGAAATAATAGTTGGCAATGACCAGACTAGTACATACTTTCTTAATTTAATTTCGGACTCCGAATCATTGATTAGTTTTGCAGAATAAATTAAAAACATTGCACTAATAAATAATACTGAACATACAGCCAAAAGCATAACGGATAGAGAATAAGAATTCGTAATTAATTTAAATGGATAAAATCGTATATCTGTTCCATTCTCGATAATAAATCCACCTTCAGATATTGTTAAAACAGTAGATAATGTAACAGGTATTAATAGACTTGTCGCACCATACAAAATTAAAAAGAACTTACTCCTATTTCCTCCATATTGCTGAAAAGTATAAAACGATCCCCTAATTGCTAAAAAAATCATTGCTACACTACCAGGAACTAATAGGGGAACACCATAATAATATGCTACCCTTGGGAATATACCAACTACACCTACAAAGAAGAAAATGAAAAATAATGTAGCAAGTTCCCAAATAGATGAAAGATGTCGATTTATTAAGCCAATTAATTTTGGTTCTTCTTTAGTTGTAATCGCATAAAACGCATAAAAACCTGCACCAAAATCAATTGAAGCAATAATCATGTAGGCATATAAAAACAACCATAAGATAAAGATTGCGATTGTTTGAATCTCCAAACTTTTTTCCTCCTACAGAATAATTCCTTAAACTAAAGATTAGTTTACTTTAATTATACCTATAAAATACACTTTCTACTAGTTTCAAGATAAAGATTACAGAAATACAAAAAGAGACTTAAAAAAAGTCTCCCCTCAAGATTGTTGAATCTAAAAATTATTCTACTTTTGCCGCTTCATCTAATACTCGATTAACACGCTTTTCTAACATTGGCATTCCGCCTTCTCCAGCTTGGAAGTGGCGTAATACACCTGTTTTATCAAATACATAATATGAAGGTACATATTTATTTTCAAATGCATCTGTAATTGTATGTTGGTTATCAACTAAAATTGTTTGTGTAATTCCGTGTTCTTGTGCGACTTCTTTAATTTTCTCAATATCTAAATCATCTTCAGATCTTGGCATATGAACACTTACTACATTTAATCGATCTTTATATTCATCTCTAAAAGCATTAATGTTTGGCATTGCTACTTTACATAAATGGCAACTAACAGACCAAAAATGAATTAATGTTGGTTTGTCACCGATTAGGTTTTCTTTTTGAATTTCTCCATTTAATACTGTTGTTGCCCCATCTAATTCAGGCATTGGTGAGCGAAGTCTCATTTTATAGTCCTCCTACTTGTTTCATTAGCTTTAAAGTGAGCTTTGTTCTACTTTAGTGTTTGTAATGTTACAGGCGTTAAACCAAACGCCTTCCACTTTTCGTTTTGTCTAGTTACAGGCGTTAGACCCTCGAGGTCATAAGTCAATGACCGATAAAAGTAAAAACCAACTTTTCTCGGTCATTGCCTTATGCTTGTCGGGTCTTTAGCAAACGCCTTCCACTTTTCGTTATTGTGTTTAAAAAGGCCTAACTATAAGTTAGACCTTTGACATTAATTCTTAATTACTTTGAATTATAGAGTTGCTTGACCTGGTTTCCAGTTAGCTGGGCAAAGTCCACCAGTTTGTAAAGCTTGAAGTACACGTAAAACTTCATCAACTTCACGACCGATGTTGTTGTGGTGTACTACTTGGTACATTAATTCACCCTCTGGGCTGATGATGAATAATCCACGTAATGCAATACCTTCTTCTTCAATTAATACGCCATAGTCACGAGAAATAGCGTGGTTTGTATCTGCACCTAATGCATATTTTAATTGTCCTAAGCCATTATCTTTACGATCAGTGTTGATCCATGCTAAGTGAGTGTGAATTGTATCTGTAGAAACACCTACAACTTCTGCATCAAGATCTTCAAACTCGTCGTAACGATCAGAGATTGCTATGATTTCAGTTGGACAAACAAAAGTGAAGTCCATTGGATAGAAGTATAATACTGTCCATTTATCGTTTTTCATGTTTTCTTCTAAGCTTACTTTACCAAATTCTTTATTTGCTAAAACTGCTTCCATTTCAAAGCGTGGTGCTTGTTTTCCTACTAAACGTTCTGCCATCGTTATTACCTCCAATATTTATGTAACTATTTATCATACAAGTGATATTATAGTAAACTACTTATTTAAAGTCAATATTAATTTATAATTATTATTAACTAGAAATCATTTTCATTGTGATTGTTTCATAAAGTCCGAAATAAATCGAATCATTAAAGGAATCACTTTTTCATCTGGGTTTAATTTTTGGTTATGGAGTCCGAATTCAGAATTTACGCCAATCCAAAACATTAGGCCTGGAATTTCTTTTGTCATATAACCAAAATCTTCACCTGTCATTGCAACATTGCAACGGGCGGCCTTAATACCATCATATTGTTTCGCAAAATTAAAGAATTCATTCGTCAACGATTCATCGTTTATTACTCCATAGTAATTACTTCCAAAATCTACTTCTATTTTACACTGAAAACTCTCTTGAAATCCATTCACAAGACTCTCAATTCTATTTTTTAATTTCAGCATCGCTTCCTCACTTAATGCTCGCATCGTACCTTCTATTCGAACATGATCTGCAATAACATTTTGAACTGTACCACCAGTTATCTTTCCAATCGTAATGACAGCACTGTCTAACGGATTAACATTTCTTGATATAACCGATTGTACTTGAGTGATAAAATGACTTGATGCAACGATCATATCATTCGTTAAATGAGGGAAAGCTGCATGGCCGCTTAAGCCATGAAAATCAATAAAAAGCTCCGATGTATGAGCAAATAACATACCAGGTTTCGTTGCAATTGTACCAACAGGATATTCAGGAGCTATATGTAAACCATAAATTACATCCGGTTTAAATAGTTTAAATTCTTCACTTTTAAGTAAAGGTTCCGCTCCCCCAGGACCTTCTTCTGCAGGTTGAAAAATAAATACGACATCGTCATTTATTGGCTCATTAACAAGGTTAGTTAGAACACCAAGTGCAATACTCATATGTACATCATGACCACAGGCATGCATATTACCTTCATGAATCGATGAAAACTCTAATCCTGTGTTTTCTTTCATTGGTAATCCATCGATGTCTGTACGGTAACCAATCGTTCTAGTAGATTTTAACCCTTTTACTCGAACGAAAATACCCGTTCTCCATGTATCAATTATCATTCTTTCTTGATCTAAACTAGATAAATAATCTAGTAAATACGCTTGTGTTTTGAATTCTTGAAATCCAAGTTCAGGGATTAAATGTAAATCCCGTCTAATTTTAATAAATGAATCCATTTTAACTCCTCCAAAAAAAGCGTAGAAATATAAATTCTACGCTTCAGACTGCTCACCAAACGAGCGCTTTCTTCGTTGATTCGTCTGCCTGCGGTGCTCATTACCGTCTAAAGTAACTCCACTCCTTATCAGGCTTCGCGCCTCAAAAGACAATCGCTTGTAATCAGTTCTGAAATTTTATTTTAGTATAATGTCTATAAAGTAAGCGTAGAAAAATAAATTCTACGCTTACTTCTTGTTATTATTGATTTAGTTGTCTTAAAGCCTGAATAATTTCAGTTTTTGAAATTGTTTTATCATCGATATCTTTGATTTTTCTAGCAGGAACACCTGCAACCACAGTGAAAGGAGCAACGTCTTCAGTAACAATTGCACCTGCAGCTACTACTGCGCCTTCACCTACTTTAATACCTTCTAAAACTACTGCATTAGCACCAATTAGTACATTATCTTCAAGAATAACTGGATTTGCTGATGGTGGCTCGATTACGCCAGCTAAAACAGCGCCAGCACCAACGTGACAGTTTTTACCTGTTGTAGCACGTCCACCAAGTACCGCGTTCATATCGATCATTGTACCTTCTCCAATTACAGCACCGATGTTAATTACAGCACCCATCATAATAACTGCATTGTCACCAATCGTAACTTGATCACGAATAAAAGCACCTGGCTCGATACGAGCTTTAATACCTTTAGCATCTAAAAGTGGAATCGCTGAATTACGACGATCTGATTCTACTACATAATCTTCTATGTATTCTTTTTGCTCTTCAAGGATTACTTTAACATCATCCCACTCACCAAATAAAACGCCAGAATTTTGAGAAATAAATGATTGAACTGATTCAGAAATAGTAAGCTTGTCTAATTGACCTTTAACATAAACCTTTACAGGTGTTTTTTTTGTGCTATTTGCAATAAATGCAATAATTTCATTTGCGTCCATTAATTTCATAATGAATTGCCCCCTTTATTATTATCAATAAGAATACTCTATCAAATCTAGTAAGTAACTAGCAACATTTTGTCGTTTAATCTTTATTTTTTTTTCGAATTGATTCTATAAATCCTTTTACTTGTTTTAATTTCATCGCATCTCGATTATAAAGTAAGTATGTATCGCGATATAACCCTGATTGTTCTTTTGTAATTAAAGGTGTTTTAATAATATTTTCATCACTAACATCATGTAATACAGAGGAAGGTAAGATCGCAAAGCCTAGACCATTTAATACAAATTGCTTACATGTTTCAATTTGATCGACTACAATTTCATGTTTTGGTAATGAATTAAAATGCTCATACCACCATGACTGGATCAGCTGATAATAATTTGAATTACTTTTAAACTGAATAAATGGTCTTTGTATCGTTTTATATTCCTCAAGACTATGTTTTTTTGTATCAACTAATAATAATTCATCCGAAAAAAGTAATTCCTTCTCCCCAAACCAATTTTGGTTTCCTCGTACTATTGCTAGATGAACTTCATTTTCATATAAGCGATTTGTTATTTCACTACTCCAACCGGTAAAAAGTGAAACTTGTACTTCTGGATAGCTTGATACATATTTTTTTAAAACTGGTGGTAACCAGTATTGCGCAACAACAGATGAAACGGCAATCTTTAAAGTACCTGAAATATCGGATTTTAAAATTTGTAACTGCTCTAACATTGTTTGATACGTTTCTTCCATCTTTTTCGCGTAGTTTAATATGATTTCACCAGAGGCTGTAATAATCAATCCTTTTTGAGAACGAATAAACAATTCACTACCAATCTGCTTCTCTAAATTTTGTAGCCTTTGACTTAAAGCTGGTTGAGAAACAAACAACCTCTCAGCTGCCTTCCTCATATTCTTCTCTTCAGACAAAGTAATTATTAAACGTATATCATCAATTTGCACATAATCCCCCCTTGCCTTTAAACTTAATTGGATCAGACTCTTCAACACTAAAAAAGTAAGTCAATTTGATGATGACTTACTTTTTTATCGTTAATGCTTATTATATCTTCTTACATTTTTATTCAATTGTTTTAAAATCGCTCTACGAGTTAATATACCTTCAAACGTATTATTAGCATCAACCACACATACAAAAGGATGATCAACTACAGATTCAAGCCCTTTAGCAAGTGTATCTGTCGTTTTTAATAATGGGATTTCAGTTCCCATTACCTCTTCAACTTTCATATTACTTAAGCGTTCAAATTCAATTCTTTCTAATCCAAGTATTCCATCTAATATCATAGATGTACTAATTAAACCTAGCAACTGAAACTTTGGATTTAACACTGGAATTGAAGAATATCCAGATTTTGTAAGTACTAATAATGCATGTTCCAAACTATTACCAATTTGTACATGAGCTACTTTTTCACTTGAAATAATGACTTCCTCTACTTTATGTTCAAAAAATTGTGAACCATCAATACTAATCAAAAACATCGTCCCCCAATAGAAAAGCAAAAGTATTTAAAAATGGTAGAAATTGAAATTATCTATTCATAAATAAACATCAAATAAATACACATACAACTTTGCTAATCATCTGTATAGAAAAAATTCTATACATCATTTTATTCGATTAAGGACTATGTCCCCATCCCTATATTATCAGATTTGTAACCCCTTTCCAATTTAACTTTTCTTAAAAATTTACTTATTTAACTATAACTATTCAAAAAACAAAAAAACGTTTAGATAAATAATTTATTATCTAAACGTTCATCTATATTTGTCTTCATAGCCCTAAATCCCTTAATTTTTGATAAAAATGTAATAATCTTTCGTATTGATCCTCGCCTGCATCCATTAAACCATTTTCTATATCAGTTATCTGTGATGAAATGAGTTCAATTGCATAATTTTGTTTCATCACTGTGTCGACCAATAAAGACAATTCATCTTCTGTGAAATTTTGTTCACTTAGCATCCATCATCCCTCCTAATCCTCATTTTAATCAATGTTTATTTAGTTTAAACTTCTTATTTTGTAAATTTATTTGCATAACTAAATGCTGTATAAGAATCAGGTTTAATCTTAGGAATGATGCCCATTGCACTTACTTTAGATGTCATTTCTTGTATAAATTCTTTCGTTAGTCCCATCGTACCAATATCTAGATGAATTTCAAAACTAAAATTATTCGAATTAGCATTTTCATGAAGAGGACTAAATATTTTTTCTAAATGAAAAGGTGATAATAAAAAAGCTATTTCCTGACTATACATCGTTTCTAGAAATATTTTCTCTTTTAAATTTCGGATTTTCTTGTGATGCCAACAAGTATGTAAACATCCCCAAGCTCCATTACCTACTCTATGCAAGTGAAGTGCTGTAATAAACTTAGTTCCATTACTATGAACCTGAGAATCTGTTCCAATGGAAAGTCGATATTGTTTATTAGGATCACTTTTTACAAAGTGATATAGCCGATCAACTACTTGATCAAAACTCATATTTCTTTCACTTACATTGTAAAATCGATACTGATCTTTATTCACGTATATGACCTCCCTTTTCATAACAATACATAATAATGTATTCATTAAGAATTGGGATTAGCACGCCCTTACTATTTTGTAATAAAATATTAAAAAAAAAAGAAAAAACAAGCTAAGCTTGTTTTTTCTTTTCTTATGAAATAATTTCGTATATTTCAATTGCTACCATATCGATATTATCGAATGGGAATGTTTGTGGTTTTTCACCTTGTTGAAATACTTCTAATTCAAAAGTTTCATTTTTCTCAGAATACTTTACGCTACACTTTCTTTCACCGTTAACTTCAAAATATCTTTGAGCAACCTCACCGTTCGTAGCTTGTTGTTTTAAACTTTCTAAGCGTTCTAAAATTCCTAATAATAAAGACATATTAGAACTCCTTTCTACCATGTGTCATTCCCTAAATATAGGTTTTACTTTCTTACAATTTCTATCCAAAAAACTTCTGATAGATTTCAGCTATGTAAGTGTCCATTAATAAGAATACTTGTATTTCAAGATAAATTCAAGAAAAATAGTCGTTTCAACTAAAAAACAAATTTCTTTATATCCTATATTTTTCTATGTCATAATAGTTTTATACAATTGCTTTAAGAAAAAATAAAAAAGGATGTCGTTTTATGAAGATCGAATTATTCACACAAGATGGATGCCCTCCTTGTGAATTTTTGAAAAATTATTTAAAAGAAATAAATGCTTCTTATGTTGAATATAACGTATCACAAGATGAAAGTGCAAAAAGAAGAATGATGTTTGAGTTAGATTCATACTCAACACCTACTTTAATAATTGATGATGAGGTAATTAGAGGCGTTCAGATGGAGCAAATTGAAGCCGCATTACAAAAACGTTAATCTATTATCAATTTTCTCCCTTTTCAAATTAAAAATACCTAAATGAACATTCATTTAGGTGTTTTTTTTCAATCTATACTACATTTGTTTTTAAGATTGTTTCAAGGACTTGTCCCAAAATAGTTTATCATTACCCAACTCCGATAAAATGAAAAACAAAAAACATGACGGACGATGCAAAAAGAACTTTCGAAATAAGTCCTCTCAAATAAAATCCTCCTCGGGCTAAACTTTTACTAATCGTATCATTATTATATTGAAATTTACTACACGAATCGTTCTTATCTTTTTTACATTAGTTGACAGAGAAAAACACTACTTTTAATTAAAATAGGCTTTTATATATGTATTCGTCGATTTTTGATTAAGATCAACTAAAACTCTATGCTCCAAATCAAAATTTTTTCTGGGTAATTTCTCCCTTTATCTAGATCAAATTTAATGTTAAAGTTAGATAATTTGTGACAACTTTCCATTTTTTTAAAATTTTTTGAACGTTTAGGGAGTGTTATGATGGAGTATCGTGGTTCAACGGTTTACAATCAAGATGATTTTTTTTCAGAATACATTCGACGAAAGAATAGAGAAGATAGTCCTAACAATGCAATCGAAGGACCAATCATCAATGAACTAATTGGGAATGTTCATCGAAAAAACATATTAGATTTAGGTTGTGGTGACGCATCCTTCGGTAATGAACTTCTACTACTAGGAGCTAAAACCTATACAGGTATCGAGGGATCAGAGCACATGATTAAAGCAGCATTGACCAATTTAAAGGATACAGTAGGTACAGTCCATCATACTTCAATCGAGGATTATCATTTTCCTACGAATTCATTTGAACTTGTCACTTCTAGATTTGCACTACACTATATTTCAAACATTGAGCTAGTATTTCAAAAAATATTTAACAGCTTAAAAGAAAACGGCCATTTTATTTTTAGTGTTCAACATCCATTAACTACTGCCTCCTTTTTAAGCAAACTCTCAGGCGATCGACGCGAAAATTGGATTGTAGACGATTACTTTCGAACTGGTGAAAGAAAAGAACCATGGATGAATAAAGTAGTAGTCAAATACCATCGAACAATTGAACAATATTTTAATCTTTTAAGAAAAACTGGATTCATGATTGATCAATTACAGGAAGGTACTCCAAAACAAATACATTTTAAAAGCGAAGAAGAGTTTTTGAGAAGACAAAGAATACCAATCGTACTTGTCTTTTCTTGTTTTAAATAAAATTATTAATTGTTGGAAATGCGGGAAGGCTCAGGGTCTTCCACTCCAATAAAAAGCGAGCATTCTAAAAGTAAAATCATGACATTATTTATTTAATTACAATTTTTTTTAACTGCAAAAAAATGACTGCCTTTTTCAAAACGACAGTCATTTTCTGATTAAATCTTATAGAGAGTCATTAAAAAAGTAACTCATTATGTTTAAATAAAAAATCATAACTTAAATCAATATATAAATAGCTTCCATTATTCATTGGATAAGAAAACGTTCGAATCTTTTCACCGGTTTCAATATCTCTGTACATATCTGATAATTGACCCTGATCATTTGATTGCATTTTCAAAACGGTTTCTAAAAAATACGGCCTCCAGCTCCAGTTTCTACCTTTATACTTTTCTTGCAGCTCCCACTGATCACCACTAATTTTAAACAAGTTAGCTGATTGCTGAAAACCATCCTCATCACAAATATACATCCTAAAACAAAAGGAATTTAATTCACTTGATATATTCATTAAAAATGAATTTAAATCCGCTCCTAATTTAAATTTATTAATTGTCGATTCGACTTTTTGTTGTATTAAATTAGTCATATCTCTAAGCGCAATTAATTTGTTCTTTTCGCCTCGAATATATTTTAAGATATCATTCTTTAGTGGCTCACATTCATGATTTAACTGACTAATTGATGGTTGTGGTGTAAACAAGTATGCACCTTGATAGAATCTTCCACCATTCTTCCATGCATTTCTTAATTGAATTGAATCGATTATTCCATCGTAATACATCGATGCCCCTACTTTTCTTGCTACATAAATTACGGAATTTAATAAATCTTGAAATGATGATGTATGAAGTTGTTGAACCATTTTAAAATCGATTTTAATGATATCAGGAGACAAAAACCGAAGTTTTTCTAAGTTAATTAACTTCTCATTTACGCTATTAATCGCAAATTTAATACCATAAGTTTGATAATATGTAATTAAATTTTTTAGTTCTTTCTCAAAACCATAAAAAAGTTGATGTTGAAGAATAATGACAATTTTATTTAGTTGTATCCCCTTTTCTTCATATGATTGGAAAATCGATAAAAGATTTTCTGGGTCATCTGAAAGAAGCGCTGAAGGGTGACGATTAATAAAAATACCACCATCGAATTTAGATTGTACAACTTCATCGAGAGCTTGAATTAATATATGATTGTCAACCTCTAATAAGTAGTCATCTGGCACCAAATCATTTGCAAAGAAGAATTCAAGGCTGTGTAAATTTTCAAGTTTTAGTCTACCAACAACCTCTACTCCTACACAATTTTGTGTATCGGCTCCATATATTGGTTGAAAATATGGTACGACTTTATCTAAGTTACTTATTACGTCTAAAGGATCCATTTTGAACCTCCTTCTAGAATGGGTATTGATGTAAGGACTGTCCTCCATCCATTGTAAAACAAGAACCATTAATATAACCAGCCTCATTTGAAAATAAATACGCACAAAGTCCCGCTAATTCTTCTGGAGTACCTAATCTGCCTAGTGGTACACTTTGTATTGTGCGGTTATCTAACTCCTCAGAAAGCCATAGTTTAGCCGCTTCACCTGTACGCTCAATAGGTCCAGGAGCAATCGCATTGACTCTAATTCCATATTTCCTACCCCACTCAACTGCTAAAGTTCTTGTCATAGCAAGAACACCAGCTTTAGCTGATGCAGAATGAATGACTCCAGGACCCGCATCCCAAGCATATGTAGCAATTATATTTGTAATCGCACCTTTAATTTTATGTTGTATCATATACCGTCCTACTTCTGAACTACAATAAAAGGTGCCATTTAAAACTATATTTATAACCGTATTCCAACCGTTTACAGACAAATCCTCTGCAGCACAAATAAAATTACCAGCCGCATTATTTACTAAGAAGTCTATCCTTCCAAATGTTTGATCAACTTCATTTACCATATTTTTAATTAATTCAGGGTCCCGAACATCCATAGCTATAGGTAATACTTGACCATCAAATTGTTCAATTTCTTCTTTTACATTATTTAATTTTTCTAAATCTCTTCCGGCAATGACCACTTTTGCACCATCCTTTGCAAAACGCATAGCCATTGCTTTTCCCATACCACTAGAGCCACCAGTAACGATCACAACCTTATCCTTCACTCGTTTCACTCCCTTTGTTTCTTTAGTTTAACAACATTTGGTTATTTTGAGAATATTTTTAACAATTAAACTATTTAATATAGTATGCAGTATTTATTTCTTTAAAAAGGTCGGGGGACAATTGAAAATAAAACTTACTTCATTTTTTTTACTATTAATTTGTACAATCTATTATTCAGTCTATGTTGAGCCAACATCAATTCGAACTAAGCATTTAACATTTTCAGACAATCGGTTAAATTCGAATACTACTATTAAATTAATACAAATCTCTGATACTCACTTTAATAATAAAAAAGATATAGAGCGATTTAAAAAGGTTGTAAAAAATTTAAACCAAATTAAGCCTGATTTTATTCTATTTACTGGGGATTTGGTTAGTGATATACGAAAGTTTTCTTACAAGAATGAAGTTATTCGGCTTTTAAAAGAACTTAATCCAAAAATAGGAAAGCTTGCAATATACGGTAACCATGATCATGGAGGTTATTTTACTGAACAATACGAAGAGCTGTTAACCGAAAGCAATTTTATATTATTAAAAAACGAAGAAAAAACTTATTACGTTCAAAAACAAAAAGTTTCATTTATCGGTCTCGATGATTATATGCTAGGAAACAAACAATATAATGACATTTTAGAACGAATTCAAAAAAATAGTTATACAGTTGTTCTAGCACATGAACCTGACATTGCTGATTTGACGAAAAACTATCCGATAAACCTTCAGCTCTCTGGCCATAGCCATGGCGGACAAATCTATTTACCTTTTTATAAATCCTTTATAATGCCTCCATATGCAAAGAAATACAACCGAGGTGTTTATACCCTATCAAGTAAATATAATAGTCATTTAGTCGTTTCAAATGGAATTGGAACAACTAAACTACCAATTCGCCTATTTACACCACCTGAAATAGTATCAATTAAAATTACAGGTCAAATCAAAAAGTAAAAATGATTAAGAATTAAAATTCCTCACATTTCTCACCCATACTAGGTTGTTTACCTATTTTTATGGGTACTTGCTCAATTATTTTAGTACACCATACACTAACATTAAAGACAAGAGAGGAGGTTAAATAAATGAATTATCAATATCACCCTAATATAAATCATTATTATAGAGAAGATCATGCTCCATCCTACTACTTTGATCATAACGAACAACGCTTTCTTCCTTTTTTCCCATTTTTGCCAATAATAGGAGGATTAGCGGGATTAGCAGGCGGATTCGCGTTAGGTGCACTTGCGTTTAGACCACCATATTATCCGCCATACGGACCATATCCACCATATCCTCCGTACGGTGGTGGTTTTGGTGGTGGTTTTGGTGGTGGTTTTGGTGGTGGGTACCCTGGATACCAACAACCTTACCCACCTGTAAATCCTGGTGCTTTTTTACCTAGTAATGCGGGATTAAATTCTCCAGGTAATATAGGACCCTATCCATACTAATTAAATAAAAAAGCTAGTCGCATTAATGAATATTATTTCGATTAGCTTTTTATTATATAACCACTTCTCCAGATTTGATTTGAAAAAATTTAAACTAAAGATATAATATACTCATATCTATTATTTTTCGGAGGTAACCAAAAAGCATGAAATCGAAAGAACCTAGCCTGAATAAACTAAATTTTACAAATGAAGAAATTTTTCAGGCAATATTTGTTGTAAATAAACATGCTAAAACAGCACTTGAACCAAGTGAACTATATTCACTAAAAAGACAAGCTATATTAAAGCTTATTGATAAAGGAATTGCTAAAAAAGTTGGATTGCATTTTTCAAATAATCCCAAGTCAAGTAAACAACAATCTGATGTGTTGATAGCTTGTGGAGATTTTTTCTTTCATATACCACCTTTAAAAGAAGACTTTAAACTTCTCCCGCATTTAGGAATATTAGAAAATACTCATCGTAACCCAAAAGTATCCATGTCATTAAGCTATGCCAAAAAAATACTTCATCATTTCTTAGGTATTCAAAACGTTAAATCTGAAAACCATTTCAAAAACGGATTTAACAACGGATCTAACTACCGAAGAAATACCCCAGGGCAATTTTTAAGAGCTTCTTCATTTCTAAATAACTCTACATTTACTTTTCCGAGTGAACCAATTCGTAAAAATAAAGGTAAGCAAGAGAAATAAGTTGAAACAATTCTTACTAAAATAACATTAATATAGATTAAATGGGAAGATTTAAAGACCTTTTAAATTAAAGGGTTTTCAATCCTTCCCTTTTTTTATTTGAATGTACGGAAAATCATTATTTCCCTCTCATATTTTAGTAGATTTGTCTCACCTATTACTTGAGACAAGCATACTTTATGAATAGGGGGTGATTGATATGTTCGGTAATAATAACTTACAAGATATTATTCGTTATGTTGCTGGGTTCTTATTTGCACTTCAATTGTTACTAAATTCTTTTGGGTTTAAATTCCTAAATAATGAACAAATTGATGCTGTAATTAATATAATTTCATTCCTTTTTATTTTATACTTCGGTGCTAAGCATAATTATTTAGGTAAAAAAGGACAAGCTCAAAAGGCGGTACTTCAAGAAGCAGGATTAGAAAAAACAAATAAACAGACAAATTCGGATCAATAGATTACTTTATGTCTACTTTTTGATAGATTAGATTACAAATTTAAAGATTTGGTTTGAGAGTGATTACACATTGAGTCACTCTCTATTTTTTAGTCGAATTTATGCTACTTTTTAAGTAATATTTTCTATTTTTCACTATTTTTCTTCATATATTGATTTTAATTTCAGTAATCATATGGACTTTGTTATACATTGTAGAATTTTTTTAAGTAGATTAGGTAGGAAAAATTTAACTTTGTATTGAATGTTCTAAAAACACATATTTTTCAGGAGGATATCAAATGTCAGTAATTTTTACAAGTAAAGACATTTCAAAGAAATTAAAAATAGGTAAATCTCGTGTAAGAGAGATTAGTAAGGAACTAGAAAAGAAAGAATATCATTTTACAAAGAACCAAGATACTAGGATCTATAATCAAAACGATTTCGAATTATTTCAAATGATAATTAAAGAGTACCAAAAGAATGAAAATCTTTTACAATCAGTTGAATATGCATTAAATAACCAGTCAGTTCAAAGTCAATCTGAAGCTCATGTAATCGAAACAACTTCAATTGAGAATGAAATTACCGAAAAAAATACTGAAATCGTTACAAATAACACCCCGAATATTCCTCTAGAAAATAACATACATAAAAATTTTGACAAGAAGAATGAAATGGAATTAATCGAAATAAAAAAGAAGGATATTGTTGAAGAAGCAGATTCCAAATTTGAAACAATTGATTCGGAATTAATCCATCATTCACTTTTACAAGAAGAAGCTTCTGTATCCCAATTAGAACCAATCGAAGTAGTAGAGAACAGTCAAATAACTTCACAAGATACAAAGCATTTAGAAGAATCACTTTCACAACTAGAAACAATTGATGAATGCGGAATGGAGCATTCTTTTTCACAAGATAATGAGACGTTTGCAGACTCCGTATCACAATTAGAAATACTTGAAGAATTCGTAATAGAACATCCTTTACGAAAAGAAGAGCATGTTGTAGTATCTGATGCTTTATCAAAACAAACAGATCCAAATTCTGAGGATGAAGTAGTCCAAGAATATCGTTTTGAAGAAATGACTGTTGAACAAGTACTTGAGGAAAATAAAAAACTACCTGATGAAGTAGTTCTTTCAAAGTTAAATGGATCAAACGTAGTAACGGAACCGATCGTTTCGAAAGAGAATGTTACTACTTTTGTACCGACAAATTCTAATCAAATTATGTTTGAAGAGTTTATGTCCCAAATTACGAATCTAGCATATCAAAATGAACAAATCCTAACTCAAAATCAAACATTAATCAAACAGAACTTGGAGAAGGATCAAAAGTTAGAAAAAATATTATATTCAGTTGAAGAAAAAAGTGAAGAGCTTCAAGGTTTAGCAACAGTAATTGAAGAAAAAGATGAAAAATTAGAGCAAATGTTTGAAGAAATTAAATCAAAAGAATCTGGTCGAGATGCCCAATTAATGAGGATGATTAGAGAATTACAGGAAACAAAGAAGATGGTAGCTGCTTCAAAGGAAAGAGACTGGAAAAATGCAATAAAATCACTCTTTTTTAAACCTAAGTCAGTAAAATAATTTGCTTATTATTTAGCACTTTTACTATATTATGAATTTAAAGATTTTTAGTTTGAAAAGAGAAGGGAATTTTCCCTTCTCTTCTTTCATTATACCTCTTCACTCTGTTCTTGATGATAAGCTGGTAAGACAATATGTACTTCAGTCCCTTTGCCTTCTTCACTTAAATACTCAATCGTTCCCTTATGAGCTTCGATAATACTAAAAGTAACCATTAATCCTAGACCTGTTCCTTTTTCTTTTAAAGAATAAAAAGGTTGTCCTAAACGGTCCAATTGTGCTTTCGACATACCTACTCCATTATCTTTAACAACAATTCGTATGAACTCTCGATCTCTTTCTTTCTCAATATTTGCTTCAATTTTAATATAGCCTTTCGTGTCCTTTATAGCTTCAACACCATTTTTTAGAACATTAATGATTGCCTGTTTAAGCTTAGCTCGATCTCCGACAGTATACATATCCTCATTTACATTTACTTGTAAGAAAGCCCCCTGCAGTGAGGCGTAACTTGACATTAATGTTGTTACTTCATTCAATTGTTCTGTCATATTGATTATTTTCTTTTCTTCAATTTGAGGTCTAGCTAAGTTTAAATAATCCGAAATAATATTTTCAGCTCGATCTAGTTCAGCTAATACAAGTTTCATATATTCTCGATTCGTTCCACTTTCTTGATTCTCAATCAACTGAATGAAACCCCTTACAACCGTTAATGGATTTCTAACTTCATGAGCTACACTCGCCGCAAGTTCACTCACCATATTTAATTTCTCTGATTTCTGCATTTGAACACGAATTTCAGCATTTTCAAATAAAAACTCTCTTAAATAAACATGAAACAGCATTGTAATTGTTAATATAGTAAAAAATATGCACGCCGAAAAAATTGTTTGATCTGATTGGTACTCTTTTATACCATTTACCGTTGCTTCATAATAAAGCAAACAGACCATACTGAACGAAAATAAAATCGGCATTAATATACTTAAAGCAAATTTCTTTCGTTTAGAAAAACTAACCCAATGTGGTGAAACAATAAATGGTAAGACACACGAAATCACTTCAAACGGAAAAGATTTCAAGGATGCTAAACCATATAGCAAATACACAAAAACTGCTTTCGTTAAAATAATAATCGTTCCGATCAATCTTCCACCATATAAAATAGATGAATAGATTAATAATATACTAAAAGTAATAGCCATGCTTTCACTAATGTGAATTGGGTAAAGCAAGCAAATAAAAATATTAAAAAAAGTTAGCAATCCAACTAATATTCTATTTTGTTTCGGGCTTGTATTGTGGTATCTACTAAGCCAGAACATTTCGTATAAAAAGACCGGAATGATTATGATTGCAAATTGAATTAATAAATCTTTTAATTGCAGCATTAAAGTTTCCTCCACCCCTTCTTTCAACAAATTATAACATAGTTATTTAAACTTCTAATTATTAATACAAAAAATTCGAAAAAAACATTTCTACATAGAACGTCACATTATTACAAAGTATTCTAAAATATAAGAAAAGTCGTCAAGCTTAAGTGCTTAACGACTTAAAACCAACCTTTTCTTTTAAAAAATATGTACATAAGGATCGTAACAAATCCCATTAAAATTAAAATAAATAAGTATCCATATTTCCATGTTAATTCTGGCATATAATGGAAATTCATTCCATATAAACCTACGATAAACGTTAGTGGTAAAAAGAAAGATGATATGATTGTTAATGTTTTCATAATATTATTCATTTTTTCTGAGCTTAATGAAAAATAGCTTTCTCGAATATCGGAAGCTAAATCTCGATTCGTCTCAATCATATCCGAAAGCTTCATTAAATGATCGTGTATATCTTCAAAATAAATTCGATGTTCAGATATATCTTTAAATCGATTCGAATTAAGGATTCGATATAATAAATCACGAGTTGGTAAAATCGTCCTTCTTAATTTCGATAAATCAGATTTAATATCATATAATCTTTCTACAGCATTATTTACTTGTTTCTTTAATGGATCAATTTCTAGGTCTGATAGTTCATCCTCCAAACGATAAATTAGTGGAAAATAACTATCAACAAGCTCATCAATAATTCGATGTGTTAAATGAAGTGGACTTTTTGAAGCTCGACGATCTGACATTATATTATCTAAAACTAGTTGTACTGTCGGACTTTTATGGATATGAAATGTGATAACATAATGATCACTTACAAAAATATCTAGTTCCGTCTCCTCTAAGTCTTTTTTATTTAATTCGTGCAATATTAAAAAATGATATCCTTCATAGTAGTCAAGTTTAGGTCGTTGTACATATTCCAAACAATCTTCAATCGCTAAAGGATGAAAATTAAATTCGGTTGATAAAAGTTGAATCTCATCTTCGGTCGGTTCATCAATATCTACCCAATACCATAAGTAATTAGTTGATTTTGCATCTGCAATTGTTATATTACGATCGATTTCTTTATTTTTAGTTATTCCTATTACTTGTAACAAGTTTTTACTCACCTTCTTTAGGCAATCAAATTATTTCACTACTAAATACTTTTTTTATTATATGGTAAAATGAAGAAAATTTCATTGAATAGTTCGATTAAAAAGTTTAATTTTAAGATAAAAATAATAAGTAGAGGGATTTAAAATGAACAGATATATAAACGAAAGTGTAAAAGAAATTCAAATCTCCGGTATTAGAAAATTTGCCCAAAAAATTGAAAAATATGACAATGTCATTGCATTAACATTGGGTCAACCTGATTTTCCAACTCCAACACCTATTAAAGAAGCTGCTATACATGCAATTAATCAAAATCAAACAGTCTATACTCCAAATGCAGGCCTGCCTGCACTTAGAAATGCTGCTTCTAACTTTTTAAAGAAAAAATATTCTTTATCATATGATCCAACGAACGAAGTAATCGTTACAGTAGGGGCTAGTCAAGCACTCGATGTTACATTCAGAACAATCCTTAACGATGAATGTGAGGTTATTCTTCCTGCACCAATCTACCCTGGCTATGCACCAATTATTCTAACATGTGGTGCAAAACCAGTTTTTGTAGATACATCTAATAGTGGTTTTAAAATTACACCTGAATTATTGGGAGAACACATCACTGAAAAAACACGTTGTATTGTTTTACCTTATCCAAATAACCCAACAGGCGTCACATTAACGAAAGAGGAACTTGAGAATTTAGCTAACTACTTATCTCAGAAAGACGTATTCATTTTATCAGATGAAATATATAGTGAGCTGACATATGATACGACTCATACTTCTATTGCTAGTTACCCTGGAATGAGAGAAAAGACAATTGTCATAAACGGTCTTAGCAAATCACATTCTATGACCGGTTGGAGAATTGGTTTTATCTATGCGCCTGCTTATTTAGCTCAGGAAATCTTAAAAGTGCATCAGTATAACGTATCATGTGCTACATCAATATCTCAATATGCAGCAATTACAGCATTAACTGATTGCATTGATTCTCCAATAGAAATGGCAAAGGAATATAAAATAAGACGTAATTATATGATTGACCGATTAGAAAAGATGGGTCTACCTTGTATTAAGCCAGAAGGTGCATTTTATTTATTCCCATCAATTAAAGAATTCAATATGCCTTCCATGGAGTTCGCACTAAATCTAGTAGAAAAACATCATCTTGCGGTTATTCCAGGAGAAGCTTTTTCTGAATATGGAGATTCCTATATTCGATTGTCATATGCTTATTCAATGAAAGAACTGGAAATTGCATGTGATCGATTAGAAGAGTTTGTAACTAGTCTTAGAAATTAAATTAAAAAAGCAGGGGTGGATTTATTGAACCTCCCCTGCTTTTTTATCTAGCTTGTATTACTCTTGTTTTAAATAACAAGTCTTGAATTGTTTTATGGTCTTTTCGAAATAACATTAAATAAACATTAACGATTAATGGTACACCTAAAAATAGAACTGAAATTCCTGCTATAAAGATAAAACGTATGAAAAATAGTATCATTGTCGTTTCTTCATAGTTATCTTTTATCATTTTAATAGCTAAAAATCTTTGACCAAATGTCATCCCTTTATTAAATTGTGGAACAACTACAAATAATATGATCATAATAATTGAAATAACGATTAAATCGACCGTTGAATTTCCTGATGTAGAATTAAAACGACTTAATATCTTCTCAGGATTCATCGTAATAATAGCGATAATGATCCCATAAGCTACTGAAACGATAAACGTATCGAATAAAAACGCACTTAATCGTTGATAAAACTTTGCAAGTTGAAAATTTTGCACTTGTTAACCTCTATTCATTAAATTATTGAATGTGGTGAGACGGATCGTATAAAGTATAAAGTGCTTGCGTTCCTTTTTCATCTAAACCATTTTTAGACAGTTCATCGTAGCATTTTTTTGCAAGTAAAAGTCCTGGTAGATTTAATTCCATCTTCCCAGCTTCTTCAATTGCGATTCCCATATCTTTTATAAAATGTTTAATATAGAATCCCGGCTCGAAATCGCTCTTTAAAACACGAGGTGCTAAATTGGATAATGACCAACTACCTGCTGCACCAGTAGAAATACTTCCTAATACTTTTTCACCATCTAATCCTGCTGCAGAAGCATATGCAAGAGCTTCACAAACTCCTAACATACCAGATGCTATTGCAATCTGATTACACATTTTTACATGTTGTCCACTACCAGCATTTCCATGATACGCAATATTTTTTCCTAAAACATCAAATAATGTGGACATTTTATGAAAAGTTTCTACTTCTCCACCAACCATAATTGCTAATCTAGCTTCTCTTGCCCCTAAATCTCCACCTGACACAGGTGCATCTAATGATGACATACCTACTGATTTTGTTAACTCATCAATTTTTTTAGCTAAAGTTGGTGTCGAAGTTGTAAAATCGATAAATGTTGTCCCTTTTGAAGCCGATTGGATGATCCCATTATCACCAAAGTATACTTCCTCTAAGTCACTTGGATAGCCGACCATCGTACAAATAACCTGACAATTTGGTGCTAATTCTTTAGGTGTATCATACCAAGTAGAACCTAAATCAATTAACTCATTTGCTTTTTCTTTTGTACGGTTATAAATATGTAATTTTGCACCTGCATTGATTAAATGCTTTGCCATACTTTTACCCATAACGCCAATTCCGATAAATCCAACTTGTAAATCTTTTAAATTAATTGCTTCCATATTACACACTCCTCTTTTTATATCCATATCTAAACTAACATAAAAAATATTAATAAAAAAGCCTGAGCTATTCTTATAAAAAAATAAGCGAACTTAACCTTATTTCAAATTAAATTTAGGTTATTTCAACACTAATTTGTTGACTCTAATAATGGAACTATCTATATTAAAAAAGTACATAAAAATGTATTTAATGCACCTAATTTTTGGAGGTATTTTCTTATGAAAAATGAACAATTTTTTGAAATGATTAAAGAACGAAACTCTACTCGAGTATTCGATTCTTCTACTGAAATCAGTAGCAGCGAAATTACTGAACTTCTTGATGCTGCAATGACTGCACCATCTGCTTGGAATTTACAACATTGGAAATTCGTTGTATTCCATGGTGAAAACGCGCAAGGTAAATTATTACCTGTTGCTTATAACCAAGCTCAAATTAAAGATGCTTCATGTGTGATTGCTGTATTAGCCGATACACAATCAGCAAAAAATGTTGACTTAGTTTTCGGACCTGCAGTGGAAGCTGGTTTTATGACCCAAGAAGCAAAAGACAAATTAAAAGCCAACGTTGAAGGTGCTTATGCAACCGAGCAACGTAATCGTGAACAAGGTATCTTGAATTCTTCTCTAGCTGGCATGCAATTAATAATGGCTGCTTCTGCAAAAGGTTGGAACACTTGTGCAATCGGAGGATTTAACGAACAAGCGTTTAAAGAAACTTTCTTAACTGATGATCGCTATATTCCAACGATGCTGATTGCCATTGGTAAAGAAAAAGTACCAGGACATCATACAACACGTTTTTCTGCAAAAGAAATGTCTATTTGGATTTAATCATAAATGAAAAGTAAAAGGGATTCTGACAAAAGTCGGAGTCCCTTTTATGTCATTACGATTCATTAACAATGTTGTTCAACAGTAATGATTAATTTCTTAAGTAATTCTAGAGAAGAATCAATTGCTAATGAATAATATCTATGGGTGCCTTTTTGCTCAATTTGTACTAATTGATTATCACGCAATATTTTTAAATGATGTGATATAGCCGGCCTAGATAATAAAGTTTTTTCCGTAATTTCATTAACAGTTAGCGCTTCACCTTCTGATAACATTAAAATGATATCCTGTCTATAAGGATCGCTTAACGCTTGGAATAAGGGAATACATTCTCTAAATACTTCTATTGCCTCTTTACTCAAATCTGCCACCTACTTTTATTATCCAAAAATAATCTTATTCGTTTAATAATTTAAACATACACTAAATTAAAGAAGCGAATTTGTCAACAGTAGGAATTTTTTTAATCGGTTTAATCTTAAAAATAAAACAACAGGTTCCCCTGTTGTTTTAAATTAGATGCTATTTACTAAGTTAACAACTTCTTCAGCAGTAGACATAGATAAAGCTTTTTCAGCTAATATCTCCATTTCAGCTTTAGAAAGTTTAGCCATTTGACTACGAGCAGGTAAGATTGAAGTAGCACTCATAGAGAATTCATGTAAGCCTAATCCAACAAGTAAAGGAATAGCTAATGCATCTCCAGCCATCTCTCCACACATTCCAGCCCATTTACCTTCTTTGTTTGCAGCATCGATTACCATTTTAACTAATCTTAAAATAGATGGGTTATATGGTTGGTATAAATATGAAACCTGTTCATTCATTCGATCTGCAGCCATTGTATATTGGATTAAATCGTTTGTCCCGATACTAAAGAAATCAACTTCCTTAGCGAATACATCTGCTAGAACAGCAGAAGCAGGGATTTCTACCATCATACCAATTTCGATATTGTCTGAGACTTGAACATTTTCTTTTAATAACTGTTCTTTTTCTTCTAATAAAACAGCCTTTGCAGCTCTAAACTCATCTAAAGTTGCAATCATAGGGAACATAATTTTTAAATTACCATATACACTAGCACGAAGTAATGCACGTAATTGTGTACGGAATATTTCCTTCTGATCTAAACATAAACGAATCGCTCTGTATCCTAAGAATGGGTTCATTTCTTTTGGTAAGTGTAAATAAGATAATTCTTTATCTCCACCGATATCTAGTGTTCTTACTACTACCGGTTTATCACCCATACTTTCAAGAACTGATTTGTATGATTCAAACTGCTCTTCTTCTGATGGGAAGTTATCGCGTCCCATATATAGGAACTCAGTACGGTAAAGGCCAACACCTTCACCACCATTATTAATAACGCCTTCTACATCATTTGGTGTACCAATGTTAGCTACTAACTCAACATGATGTCCATCTTTTGTTACAGTTGGCTCATTTTTCAACTTAGCCCATTCAACTTTTTGAAGCTCGAATTTTTCTTTTTTAGCTTTGTACTCTTCTAATTCTTCATTAGAAGGATCTACAATTACATGACCATCTAATCCATCAACAATGACCATTACGCCATTTTCGATTTTACTTGTTACTTCTTTTGTCCCTACAACAGCAGGAATTTCAAGAGAACGAGCCATAATCGCTGAGTGAGATGTACGACCACCAATATCAGTTGTAAAACCTAAAGCATATTTACGGTTTAATTGTGCTGTATCAGATGGTGTTAAATCTTCTGCAATAATAATGACTTCTTCAGTAATATTTGCAGGGTTAGAAATGGTAACGCCTAAAAGATGCGCCATTACACGTTTCGTAACATCGCGGATATCTGCAGCACGTTCCTTCATATATTCATTATCCATGCTTTCAAACATTTGAACGAACATTGAAGCAACTTCATTCATAGCAAAATCAGCGTTGACACTTTCAGACTTAATTTTATCTTTAACTGGGTTAACTAGCTCTGGATCATTTAAAACTAAGATGTGTGCAGAAAAGATTGCAGCTTTGTCTTCACCAAGTTCAGCATTCGCGTGATCACGAATTTTTTCTAATTCAGTGTTAGAAACTTGAATTGCATTGTCAAGTTTAGCAATTTCAGCATCAATATCTGAAATTTGTTTTTTAACAATGTTTAATTCAGGATTTTCTAAGCGAAATGCTTTTGCAATTGCAATTCCACTAGAAGCGGCAATACCTTTAATATGTAAAGACATTATTCGCCTAAACCTTCTTTTTTCATTGTTTCATCGATTGCAGCGATAGCTTGTTCTGCATCTTCACCGTTAGCGCTAATTTTGATCTCAGTTCCTTGTTGAATTCCTAAAGACATTACACCCATGATTGATTTTAAGTTAACTGTTTTACCATTATACTCAAGATTGATATCAGAATTAAATTTACCTGCTACATTTACTAATAATGTTGCTGGACGAGCGTGGATTCCAGAATCAGCTGTTACTTTAAAAGTTTTTTCCATAATAATTTATCTCCTTTGTGATTAAATCTACATTTTTGGTATAGACGTTTGGCCTACTATAAATATTCTATTAAAAGGGGTGCATAGTGTCAACTATACTACCCCTTATAAAATCAAACATTTTTCGTCTATTTAATTAGATTTATTTAATCTTAATGATGCCTACTTCACCTTTTGATTGCTTACCTGGTTTTTCAATTACAACTTGTTGTCCTTCAGCTAAGTTTGTAAATACAACAGGTGTAATTGTAGAAGGTGCATTTTCACGAATAAAGTGTAAATCAATTTTAACTAATTGTTGACCTTTTGTTACTTTCTCACCTTGTGATACCAGTACTTCAAAGCCTTCACCATTTAGTTTTACAGTATCAATACCAATATGGATTAAAATTTCTTTTCCACCATTTGATAAAATACCAATCGCATGTTTAGTTGGGAATACATTTACGATTTCGCCATCTACTGGAGATACAACTGTACCTTCTGAAGGAATAATCGCAAATCCATCACCCATCATTTTTCCAGAAAATACCTGATCTGGTACTTCTGTAATTGAGATTATTTCCCCTTCAATTGGATTAATAATCGCTTCTTCAATAGTAGTATCTACTGCCGAAGCTGTTTCTTTATGTGCTTCTTGACTAACAACTGGAGTTTTTCCAGTCATAATGTCTTTAATTTGTGATTTTAATGTATC
This sequence comes from Bacillus sp. AFS088145, assembly GCF_002564465.1. Lineage (GTDB taxonomy): Bacteria > Bacillota > Bacilli > Bacillales > Bacillaceae_G > Gottfriedia. The sequence goes on from NZ_NUUX01000055.1 coordinate 25,067, forward strand.
TGATTTAGGTCCAAAAATTGCTTGAATATTATTTCCAACTTCAAGAACTCCAGCGGCACCTAATGCTTTTAAACGATCTTTATTTACTTCATCTTTTGAATTCACTTGTACTCGTAATCGTGTGATACATGCATCTAATGAAGAAATATTACTTTTTCCACCTAAAGCTTGTAAAATTTCATATGGTAATTCATTAGCTGGAGTATTGCTTTTAGTATCTTCAGCAATTGTATCTTCACGTCCTGGAGTTTTTAAATCCCATTTTCTAATTGCAAATCGGAAACCGAAGTAGTATATGACTGCTAATACTAAACCGACGATGATTACCCACCACCAGCCAGTTCTATTCGGTAGAACCCCGAATAATAAGTAGTCGATTAGACCGCCTGAGAAAGTCATACCAATTTTAACATTTAATAATTGCATGATCATAAATGATAAACCAGCAAAGATTGCATGAATTCCAAATAGTACTGGAGCAACAAATAAGAATGAGAATTCAATTGGCTCTGTAATACCAGTTAAGAATGAAGTTAAAGCTGCTGATGCTAAAATACCACCAGCGATTTTTTTATTTTCAGGTTTTGCTTCATGATACATAGCTAATGCAGCAGCTGGTAAACCAAACATCATGAATGGGAATTTACCTACCATGAATGTACCAGCAGTTAATTTTACTCCGTCTTTTAATTGAGCAAAGAAGATTTTTTGATCTCCGTGTACAACCATACCCGTTTTATCAGTATATGAACCAAACTCAAACCAGAAAGGTGCATAGAAAATATGATGTAAACCAAATGGAATTAATGAACGCTCAATAACACCAAAGATGAATGCTGACAATGTTAAGTTCGCATCAATCATATTATGTGAAAATGTGTTTAAACCGTGCTGAATTGGCGGCCAAATAAAGCACATTAAAATACCAAGTAATACTGAAAACGCTGCTGTAGCAATTGGTACAAATCGCTTACCTGCAAAGAAACCTAAGTATGATGGCAAATCAATTTCATAATATTTATTGTAAGCCCATGCAGCTAAAATACCTACGATAATCCCACCAAAAACACCTGTTTGTAATGTAGGAATTCCTAATACATACGCAAATGATGGATCATCAAATTTAGCAATATTTAATGTTTTATCTAAAACAACATATTGTCCAACATCTTTGAACACACTCATTGTTTTATTCATAATCAGGAATCCAACGATCGCTGCTAAGCCTGCAACACCTTCTCCTCCTGCTAAACCAACGGCAACACCTACTGCAAATAATAATGACAGATTACTAAAAATGATGTCACCTGATTGTTCCATAACTTTTGCGACTAATTGGAACCAGTGCGCGTCAAGAAACGGTAAGTACTTTAATGTTTGTGGATTTTGAAATGCATTACCGAATGCAAGTAACAATCCAGCAGCTGGTAAAATTGCAACTGGAAGCATAAGCGCTTTACCAACTTTTTGTAAAACTCCAAAGATTTTCTTAAACATTGTCTTCCTCCTTTTATCTAAACAAAAAAGGCATGAGCAGAAAAAATGAGATTATTGAATCCTGGATATAGTTTCCCCTACCCAAGTATAATAATTCACATTTTTTCAACTCATGCCTGATCGAATCAGTAACACGTATAATGTGTACAATATTCAATTATGTTTTTAAATGATTTCGCTTTCATTATATCTATAGAATTTAAATATTTCAAGACAAATTACCTATTTTTTAAAATTATTTATTTACTATGTTAAAAAATCGCCAAATCTCTATTTAGGCTTCTTAAATTATTTATTAATCTTACTCTGAACAAGTCGTTCTAAATGTAAGGTTAAGTATATTACTTCAGCTTCACTAGCTTTTTTATTTAATGAAGCTTGGATTGACTTTAAAATTTTCCATGCTAAATCATAACATACAGGGTATTCTTTTTTTAAGATTATGCCCAAAGCTGGTGACTCTTCAGATGAACTACCATGAAATATACGGTCAATTAAAAACCGTAAATGACGAACTAATCTTGAATAATGAATACTTTCTTTATCAATTTCAATTTGTAAATATTCTTCTATATAGATGACTAAATCTTTAATGATCTGGGAGAACTTATTTACATCCGATACAACTTCCATCGATAAATTACTAACAATATGAAGAGTTACGAACCCCACTTCTTCGATCGGTAAATTTATATCTATTTCTTTATTTATCAAATCAATAACTTCTTGTGCAATTTTAAAATACTCCGGATACATTGCTTTCGTTTCTTGTAAGAAAGGATTATCAACATTATAGCCTTCTCTAATACGTTTAATCGCAAATATTAAGTGGTCTGTTAACCCAATATGAATTTGCTCATTTAAAGTACATCCTGTTCTTTCAGAAATTAAATAAATCGCCTGCTGCAGCGTACCCATTAATTTTTCATCCATAAAGTTGATTAATGATTTATATTGTTTTTGTTTTTGTTCATCTTTTAAAATAAACATTTTTTCTACTACACCTTCGGAAATTAAATCTCCTCTAGTTTTATTAAAACCGATGCCTTTACCTAGCAAAACTACTTCGGTATGATCGGGATTTTTCGCAATTAAAACATTATTATTAAGAACTTTTTTGATTGTATAACATACTGACATCTCGGACATTTTTTTTATCACCCCCAAGTTTAAAAAATCGCTTTTATATCATAACATAATTTTTCTGAAAAAGTTAAAACACAGTTTAAGATTCATAAATTAATCATATTTTTTTGATAATCTATTATAGTAGGATAGAATATAGAAGTATAAATATAAATTGAGTAGGTGTTAAGAAAAATGATTAAGTTATTTGTTAGTGACCTGGATGGGACGATGTTTCACCAAGGTCAACTATTTGAACATGACGTAAAAGCATTAAAAACCCTTTTAGATCGTGGTGTTTTATTATGTTTTGCTTCCGGACGTTTAGATTATGAAATCGTAAAAATTATGGAAAGCTTAGAAGGTAATTTTCACCGGATTAGTATGAATGGAACTTATATTTATTCAAATGATGGCGAAGCATTGTTAGATGCAACATTCCATCCAAATGTAATTGATAAAGTTTACGAAATGATTTCAAATGATAAATTTTTAATCTATGTAGCTGATCATTCAACATACTATATCGAAGAGAAAACGGATTTAGTTAGAGAAATTGAAAAGAACTCTAGCATGAATGCAGTTGAATTAAAAACTCTAAAAACCGATTTAGGTAAATCAATTACCCCAAAAAAATATGTAGTTTTAGGTGAAGATGAAGACTTACTTGAGTTACAAAAAGAATTACAAAAAGAACTGCCTGAATTTGTAACTTCTTTTATTTCTGCTAAAAATTGTTTAGATATCGTTCCAGTTAATGTAAGTAAGGGTTCAGCAATTCAAATACTAATCGAAAAATTAGGAATTACCCCTGATGAAATTGCTTGTATCGGTGATGCATATAATGATATCTCAATGTTTGAACTGACTCCTAATAGCTTTGCAATGGAAAATGCTGACGATGAAGTTAAGAAATATGCTTCGTATAACGTTCCTTCAGTAGCCGAAGCAGTTAAAATTGTTTTACAAATTAAGTAAGAGGAAAGGGTGCTTATTGGAGCACCCTTTTTCTATTGAAATATAATGTATGGAAGTCATAATTTTCTTTTTTTTACACACGAACCTCTTTTGCGTATGAATGTTTCAGATTCTCTTTTTTACTTACTTATGAACCTCTATTTCTTCTTGTATGGTGCCCTTTATTTGCAGATTGCCTGAATTTAATTGCAGATATGCATGTAGACTAAAAAAC
>NZ_NUUX01000056.1 GCF_002564465.1 Bacillus sp. AFS088145
CTTACCTATCTGTATCAATATGTAGCAAATGCGTTGGAAATTATTGGTTAGTTATAATTCTTTACTAATCGTTCTAAAAAGGGTATTATTTAATCATGGTTTGAAATTCATGTGTTTATTTTAGAACGTTCATTCTATAATAGATTATGACGTTTGTTTTTGTTAGTATTGGTTCATGTATTTTTTTAAGGAGAAATAAAATGGCTAGAAGTAAAGAGTTTGATGAAAAAGCAGTATTAAGAAAAGCAATGGAGCTTTTCTGGGAACAGGGTTATGAAAAAACATCCATGCAAGATTTGGTGGATCATATGGGGATACACCGCGGGAGTATATATGACACATTTGGTGACAAGCGTTCACTGTTTTTAGCTTCGCTTAATCACTATGAAGAGCTCATCGTCAATGAGATGGAAAGCATAATTAGCAGCACTTCATCCATTAAACAGGCGATACGTGATGTTTTTATTTTCATACTGAATTCCATTGAACAATACCCAAAAGGTTGTCTATCAGTAAATGCAGCCATTGAATTATCTTTGTTGGACAAAGAAATTGGACGCATAGTTACAAAAATGTTTAACCGTACTGAAGATATGTTTAATAACCTTATAAAACAGGGCCAAACTAGTGGAGAGCTATCAAAAGAAATCGATTCTGACAACACATCTCGTTTCTTACACAACAATTTGGTAGGTATAAGAGTACTAATAAAAACTAATTACAATAAAAAAGAATTAGAAGGCATCATCACTCTAGCACTTTCAGTGTTGGACTAGCTTTCTTTTTTTACCCTTTTTAGAACGCTCATTCTAAAATAAGCATGAAACAAACCATCATAATGCATACTTATAAAATCGTTTTTTAATTTCTAAGGAGGAACACAAAAATGACAAAATTTAAAATACCAACAGAATCAGAATTTATTGAAGCAGATGGAACTCGTTACGCATATAGAAAATTTGGTACACAAGATGGTATACCAGTAGTATTTCTTGTTCACTTTAGAGGAACGATGGAAAACTGGGATCCAAACATGCTTGTACCTATTGCAAATACACGCCCAGTAATCTTATTTGACAATAAAGGGGTTGGTGAGACCGATGGACTAACGCCTACTACAATTGCTGATATGGCAAAAGATACAGCAACATTTATAAAAACTCTTGGATTAGAACAAGTTGACATTCTTGGTTTTTCCATTGGTGGCATGGTTGCACAAGAGCTAGCTTTACAAGAAGGAGATTTAGTAAGAAAAATTATTATGGCAGGTACTTCACCTGAATCTGGTATTAATCCAAATCCAGAGATTTTTGAAAGAATGAATCGTCACGGCGGAACGGAAGAAGATGGAATAAATGATTTTATGTTCTTTTTCTACGAACAAACCGAAACAAGTAAATCTGCAGGAATGGCTTCACTACAAAGAATTTTTAATCAGAAAAAAGTAAACAGTTCAGAACAAGTAAAAGAGGCACAATTACAAGCCATTGCAAAATGGGCTAAACAAAAATCTAATCATGATTATGAATGGTTACAAAACATCAAACACCCTGTACTTGTTACTAATGGTGTTAATGATGTGATGGTACCGACTAAAAACAGTTATATCTTAACAGAGAAATTACCCAAAGCACAGCTGATTATATATCCTGATTCTGGTCACGGGCATCTGTTTCAATTTCCAGAACTATTTGCAGAACACGTAAATTCATTTCTTGATGCTAATTCTTATTAAAAAGGAGTATTCATATGAGCAGATTATTTGAAAAAGTTCGTATCGGAAACATTGACTTAAAAAATCGTATAGGTATGGCTCCGATGACTAGAAGTAGAGCTTTACCAGATGGTACACCGAGCGATTTAGTAGCAGAGTACTATGGTCAGCGTGCTTCAGTCGGTTTAATTATAAGCGAAGGAACCCAACCTTCAGATGATGGGCAAGGTTACACTAATACACCTGGTATTTATACAGAAAATCATATTAAAGGGTGGAAAAAAGTAACTTCTAAAGTTCATAGTGAAGGCGGTCATATTTTTGTTCAGCTTATGCATGTGGGACGTGTATCACACCCTGATAACACACCTCACCACCGCCAAGCAGTTGCACCGTCAGCTATCGCACCTGGTGTAGAAATTTTCACGGCAGAAGGAATGAAAGAAATTCCAACACCAAGAGAATTGAGTGAGCTTGAGATAAAAGATGTTATCAATGAGTTTCGTTTAGCAGCACGTTCAGCAATTGAAGCTGGTGCAGACGGAGTTGAAATTCATGGAGCGAATGGTTATCTGATCCAACAATTCCTTAGTGAAAACTCCAATCATCGTCAAGATGCATACGGTGGTACGATTGAGGGTCGTTCTCGATTCGCTATTGAAGTAGCTAAAGCAGTTGTTGATGAAATAGGAGCAGAAAGAACAGGCATCCGTTTTTCTCCTCAAGGAACACTGCAAGGCATTGATGAGGGGGAAAATAGCCTTGAGATGTATCGCTATTTAATAAGTGAATTAAATAAGCTTAACCTTGCATATCTACATTTAATGCACTTTGGAAACGAGCAATTCCTAAAAGATGTGCGTCAACTTTGGGATCAATCACTTCTTGTTAACCGTCCAGGTCGTCCTCTAGATCAACTTTCGTCTGATGTAGATAATAATCATGCGGATGTTGTCACAGTAGGTACTTGGGTACTAGCTAATCCAGACTTTGTAGAACGAATTCAATCAGGTGCTCCCCTAAACGAACCTGATAAAAACACGCTTTATGCAGGAGGAAAAGAAGGTTATACAGATTATCCTTTCTTAAAATAGTTTATTTAATATGAATATCCCATCTAGGGATATTCATAATCTTTTTTCTTATGTTCGTTATGAAAAGATACATGTGCGTAAATAAAAATGTGGAGGATTATAATGAAAGCTTTAGCAATTGAAAACTACGGTAAAAAACCAAATTTTTTAGACTTCCCTATGCCCAAAATAAATAATGACGAGGTCTTAGTTGAGATATATGCGGCAAGTATAAATCCTCTTGATACAAAAATTCGAAAAGGTGAATTAAAATTATTATTGAAATACAAGATGCCGTTAATTTTAGGAAATGATTTTTCTGGAAAAATTGTTGAAGTAGGTACTAGTGTCACGAAGTTTAAAGTCGGTGATGAGGTATATGGTCGACCTAGAGCAAATAAAATGGGAACTTTTACTGAATATCTCTCTGTTAACCAAGAAGATATTACATTAAAACCTAAAAATTTAAGTTTTGAAGAAGCCGCCTCCATCCCTCTAGTCGGATTGACATCCTACCAAGCTTTACATGATATTCTGCGAATTGAAAAAGGACATAAAATATTAATACATGCAGGATCAGGGGGAGTAGGAACATTTGCTATCCAACTTGCAAAACATATGGGTGCTTTTGTCGCAACTACAGCTAGTGATGGTAGTGATTTAGTAAAATCTCTTGGCGCTGACGAAGTTATTAATTACAAGACAGAAAAGTTCGAACATTCGATTCGTGACTACAACGCAGTTCTTGATACCATTGGGGGAGCGACGTTAGAGAGATCATTTGTAACATTAAAAAAAGGAGGAAAGATTGTTTCTATATCTGGAATCCCGAATGGTCGCTTTGCTAAAGAAAATGGATTTAGCTCATTTAAAAAAACCTTATTTTCAATTGCAAGTTATAAACTTACGAAGCTAGAAAAAAAACATAATGTCCAATACACGTTTCTTTTTATGAAGCATAGTGGAGAGCAGTTGAAAATTTTAACAAAAATGTTAGAGTCAGAAGTGATTAAGCCTACACTTGATAAAGTTTTTATTTTCGAAGATGCCCAAAAAGCATTGGAGTATGCAGAGGCGGGAAGAGCAAAAGGAAAAATAGTACTTAAATTAAAATAATTAGTCTTATCTAACAAACCTTTCCTTAGGTAGAAAGTGTTTGTTTTTTTAACTTATCGAGGTTGCTTATATAACTTACGGGTGCGTTAGTTATATAACGACGTTTAGAGCAAAATAATCGGGTCCTATTTTACTATTTGACAGTATAGAGCATAAAAATATGGTATAAAAATATTGTCGAAT
>NZ_NUUX01000057.1 GCF_002564465.1 Bacillus sp. AFS088145
TTTAATATAAATATTTAATAATTTAATTAAAAGATAAATTTTTATAAATAATTTTTAATTTTTGTTTAAAAAATTAAATATATAGTGTATGATATGATTAAATAAAAGAAAGGAGAACAGTATGTCGTATCCTTTACTCACAAATTGTCCTGTTTGCAGCAAGGCACTTAAAATTACTAAACTACATTGTAATCATTGTCAGACAACGATTGAAAATGAATTTGAAGTATCAAAATTAGCGGCTCTAGGCCAAGAACAACTTCATTTTATTGAGATTTTTCTTAAATGTCGTGGAAATATCAAAGAGGTTGAAAAGGAACTAGGAATTTCTTATCCGACCGTCAGAGGAAAATTAGATGAAATTATCTCTACTCTTGGATATTCCACTCAAAAGAAACCAGAAATAGATAAATCAAAAATTGTAACACTATTGGAAAAAGGCGAAATTACTGCCGAGAAAGCCATTCAATTATTAAAAGAGGGGGACTTATAATGAAAGACGAGATTTCAAGAATCTTAACGTTGATGGAAGAAGGAAAGATTGATAAAGATAAGGCAAGTGAATTAATTAATATTTTACAAGATAAAGATCAGCCGGAACGCGTATCTTTAAAAAAAGAAGCGTATGGAAATAAAATATTAAAGATTAGGGTCAACTCTGAAGTAGGAGATAATGTTAATGTTAATGTACCGATTAATCTTGTGAAGGCTGTTTTAAAAGTAGGTACAAATATTGCTGAAAAAATTCCTGAGGCAGAAAAATATGTAAAAGATATTAACGTTGATCTGCTAATCGAAGCAATCGAAAACGAAATGGTCGGACAAATCGTTGACATTACTTCATCAAACGGTGATAAAGTTTTTGTTGTGATTGAGTAGATTATGATAAAGGTCAAGGTAAAAATAGAAGGAAAGCGATACTCCATTCCTGTTCCTTATGCAATTTTAAATTTAGCAATTTTGATCATCACATCAAAATTGCTTAATCGTTTAATAAATAAAGCCATTAAAAAAAATGGTACTAAATTCAATTTCCCTGAAATTGATCGAAAGGATTTGAAGCCGTTACTACAGGGACTCTCAAAAAACAGTGGACTAATCCTTGTTGATACGAAATTAAAAGATGGAACAGAGGTGTTAGTAAAGCTATAAAGTTCCGTTTTTTAGACACTAATTTATATTTTTCTATTTTCCAAATCGTTTGATTTAAGTTAATATAATAATATTATGTAAACAAACGAAAATTATAAAAAACCCCTTTTTTTAAAAATGGGGTTTTTCTTGTTAATAATTTTCATCATCCCAAACATTACTAGCATTTTGAGTTCGATTCATCATTTTTGCTAAATAAAGTTCAGTCGTTTGAATGCTTTCGTGACCTAAACTTCGACTAACTTGATAAATGCTTGCACCTTTCTCAATTGAACGACATGCATAATGATGTCGGAAGAAGTGAGGACTAATATTGTTCGTTCGATTATGTTCTTTTACAAAAGGCAACTCAGAATCTTTTATCATTTCAATTACATATTTTGATAAATATTTAAACGAATAATGTTGATTGCGTTTATTTGGAAAGAATGGACTTGAATCTGTTTTTGAAATGAGATTTGATAGACCACGTCTACTCCTTAGTTTACATAAATCTACAAATACATGATTTAATAATTTAACTTCACGCTTTTTATTTCCTTTTCCAACAATTTCGAGCCAATAACCGTTTGAATCCTTTGTAACTTTACCCCAATTTGCCTCTGCTAGTTCCCTAATTCGCATGCCAGTTGTAGCTAATAATTTGATTATAGTCGTTTTTAAAATATTTCCACTATAAAAATTCAGTAACGCTTTAACTTCACTTTCTTCTAAATCACGATTTGGTAAATCATCTTTTGTAATTTTTGCATTCAATATTCGTGTATATAAAGGTACTTGAACATAATGACTATCAAATAAAAACTTAAAAAAACTTTTTAATATAACAAGTTTTCTTGAAAGAGTTGTAACACGATATTGTTGCTTGTTCGAACCGTATTGATAAGTAGATAGCCATTGTTGATATGAATCGATATGTCTTTGTTTTAAATTTTTGAAAAATGAAGTCTCTATATAAGATTCTACATCCTGACGCAAAAATTCTTCACTCTTCATCAAGTATCGAAAAAACTGCATTAACTCTCGTATATATTCCATCTTTGTACTATCTTTTCGTTGTTTCGACTTTTGAATATCTTTTCTTTGATGGACAAAGTAGTAGATCATATCTAAATCAGAAAAACCTTCATAGATCATACGATGATTTTTTTCATTTTCAAACTTTGTTTGTAGAAGAATAGGGAAGTATGTTTCATCTATTAAATACTCAATTATGTTGGATTCATTTAAATTCGTAGTTGGTAAATGCACTGAATTTGTAATAAGTAGGCTTGGTTTTACTAACATATGACTCACCTCATAATCTATTATACATAAATCATGCTATTTATAGTATTAATTGGAATATTTTTTCCATTTAAATAATTAACTTCAATAGTTTATCAATATTTAAATGCATTAAATGATTAAGGTAGAAAAATACACTATTATTCTACTTAAAACAAATTGCGTATAATTAATTATTTATAAATAAATAAATTTAATTGTATCTGTTTAATTGCTTTTTAACAATTTGTTGGAAATAATTATGATATAATAAATCTATAAAACAATGAAAAGGAAGAATTCAAATGTTAGAACAAGATCAAAAAATGAAAGAGATTGTTACAACAAATGAGGCTGTAGAACTGTTAGGGGTATCGAAACAAACGATTTACAATTATGTAAAGGCTGGGAAACTGAATCTAGTTTATGAGGATTGGCAAATAGATGGAACAATGAGGTTTTACCTAGAGGATCTTAATCAGTTAAAGTCCCAAACGGAAAAACCGGTAGGACTAACTGTTCTTGAAACAGCTAATTTATTAGGAGTATCGAAAGCAACAATCCATCAATATATAAAAGCTGGGAAAATTAACGCAAGTAAAGTAAATTTTAAAGGTAGACTAACTGTATTTATTCCAGAAGAAGAAATTGAAAATCTAAAATTCTCACAAAAAAATGCATCGAGAAAAAAATCTTTTTTTACAAAAGACTTAGAATTTTACTTATTCGGACTATATGAAATTCCAAACTCGAACGAAAAAGCACGAATCATCGAGCTTAATGAGACCACTGAAATCGTAGCAAAAACGAATATGGGAGAACTTTTAAACAAAGAAGAACTTACAAGCCGTGGTTTTAGAAAAGCTTATGAAATGAAAAAAGCCAGTCATAGTACGAAAAGAGGCATGATTTCATTTCAATTTCCAATACCTCAGTCAATTAGTGCCCCGATTTTTGGCATTATCGATTCATTTTATAAACACATTGGACATCAAAATATGAATCTTTATATAATGAATAACTCAATTAAGGTCGAAATAAAACCAATTAAACTACCATATCTTGATTCACAAATTGAACAAGATTTTGAAATTTTACAAAACTGTTTAATTGATGGTAAGCTTTCTACTAGACCAGGTTTTATTGTATTTACAAGTAATCAAGAACAACTAACTATTTTTGTGAAAGATTCAATAAAAGAAAAAATTAAACAAATTGCACTAGATCATCATACTGGAATTGAGGATATTACTGAGAAGCTTTTGCTTATAGGTTTAAAGGAATTTGAAAAAAACAACTCATTTAATGACTAAATTTATCCTCCAATTTCCGACAATGAGATGGGTACTTGTATTAGAAATCAAATCTCGATGCTTCTATTCAACTAGTTTAGATAATTCTGAAAATGGTGAAAAGGAGAATGAAAATGAAGTTTATCGATTTAAGAAGTGACACTGTAACAAATCCTACAGATGAAATGAGACAAGCCATGTTTTTAGCCGAAGTTGGCGATGATGTTTATGGGGATGATCCAACTGTACAAAAATTAGAAGTTCTAGCTGCTTCCATGGTTGGGAAAGAAGCAGCATTATTTGTACCAAGTGGAACATTTGGTAACCAGCTTGCTTTGTTTACACATTGTGATCGTGGTACTGAAGTCATTCTTGGGGAGGATTGTCATATATTTGAACATGAAGTAGGCGCTGCTTCAATTATTGCGGGAGTTCACTTAAGAACATTACAAACAATTCACGGCAAGATAGATATTAACCGAATTAAACATTCTATCCGACCTGATGACATCCATTTCCCAGAAACTTCATTAATCTGTTTAGAAAATGCCTATTCAAATGGATCTGTAGTTGATATCGACTATATGAAGCAAGTTTATAGCATAGCAAAGGATGCAAATATTCCTGTTCATTTAGATGGCGCAAGAATATTTAACGCTGCTACTTATTTAAAAACGGATGTTGAAGAATTATCTCAATATAGTGATTCGATAATGTTTTGTTTATCAAAAGGCCTTTGTGCTCCCGTAGGTTCAATACTTGCTGGAAGTAAAGAATTTATTGAAAAAGCGAAAAAGAAACGTAAATTACTAGGTGGAGGCTGGAGACAATCTGGATTTTTAGCAGCTGCAGGTATAATCGCATTAGAAAAAATGACGAAACGATTACATGAAGATCATGAAAATGCTCAATATTTAGCTAATAGACTAAGTGAAATCCCAGGAATTAATGTTGACACAACTCAACTTCATATCAATTTAGTATTCTTCCAAATGACTGATATGAGAAGAAGTCCCGAAGAAATTGAACAAATTTTTAAAAAGAACGGAATTATCACTTTTGCGCCAGAAGAAGACGGCATGATGCGTTTTGCTACACATTACTGGATAACGAAAAATGATATTGATAAAGTAATTGATGTGATGAAAACAATATAATTTTTTGGTGTGAAATTAAAAAGAAGAGGAAAATTCCTCTTTTTTATTTTGAGGATTTTTAGAGTAAATAGTAATTTAGTTCTTAGTCAAAGGAAACGCGACCTTTTAATTGAATATATTTAATAATCAAATTTAATATGAGAGGAGAATAATTTTGCTCCTAAATTCAATTCTTGGGGTAAGTATTATTTTGTGTTTAATAATTTTACTTAAATTAAAAATGTTAAATAAGAAAAATAAAATCACCTCAAATATATTTTATTTGATGTTAGTGCTGGTACTTTTTATTATTGCATGTGATTCTTACATTTTATATTTAGTCAATACTATTTGATTATTAAAATAGAAAATTAAATTTCCTTATATAACTAACACAGTGCGTTAGTAACTTAATCTTTGTACCATTTGAGGTGGAACTATGAATTTGAAAATAGATCTTGTAAAAAGAACGTTAAGCGATTTTTCTTTCATGGATGTTAGATTAATTACTGACGTTCATTTGAAAATATTTGAAGAAAATTTTGAAAAGAAGGCTGTACTTGATATTGAATTTGTAATTGAAAGCAATGATTTAAGATATAAAATTATGGTTAGATTTCATGATCCACAAAAAATCCAATTTGAATCTTATGGAACCTATCACCAAATTTCATTAGATATAAGAAATACTAACGAACGGTGATGGGAGAACGTAAAGCTTGAAGTGATTGACTATGAAGACAATGGATTTCATTTTAATTGTTCGAAAGCTGAAATTTTGGATATAAGAAAAACATCATATAGTATTTAACCTGGTCAATTGAATTTATGCAATTAAGGCAGTGCATTAGTTGAAGATCAAGAGTTACTTCGGTGACTCTTTTTTTGTTTAACTAAATAGCAGATCAGTTGAATAAGGTTTGTCTGATTTTATATGAAAAAATGTGAAATTACCCCAAATAAAAGTAGTGGATATACAATGTATAATAATTGTGTGCAAGTTACTGGAAGTTCAAAAAAACAAAAAATAAAGACTGGGATACACATCGTGAAAAATAAGAAACTTTTTCTCTCTCTTTTACTATTACTAGTAGTTGGAATCTCAATTTTTATTTATCAGTATCAAACGAATGCTGACACTGTAAAGGTAAGAATAGGACAATCTAAAAGGTTCACTAGGGGAGAAATAAATGCAGCTGTAAATACATTGAAATCAGGATTCGATATTGGAGGAAGCAGAATTACAGACATATGGTATTCAGAAAAAGAATCCAATGGAATGCTAGAAGATTATAAGCATTCTGCTGATGGGAGTTGGATAACTGATGTAAAAGAAGAAAATGTCATTGTGGTATTTTTTAACTTTAAAGCCATTTCTGACGGTAGTGGTTGGGAACCAGATACAAAGATAGATGGTTATTGTTGAATTCTGGTTAGAGATAGTAAAAAAGGAGAATGGAGAGTGAAATATAAAACAACAGTACCATATTAAACTAACTCATGCTTTAGTTGATGAACAAGAGTTACTTAGGTGAATCTGTAGATGAAGTTTTTCTATCTAAAGGATTAAAAAAAAGAAGAGGTAATTACTGCTTTGTTAATGAAGAAATTATCACTGTATTTGGTTTACAAAAATCTAGTTATCTAAACGGATATTATCTTAATTTAGGCTATGTAATTAAAGATTTGAACATTAAAGAAATGCCTAAATACACCGACGGGAATATTCGGCTTCGTTTCGAATTTAAAATTAATAGAAAGTTAACTGATCTTATCGACATTCAAAATGTGGAAAAAAACAATTAATAGAACAACTTGATAAACATATTAAACATTACATACTGAAAATAAATAGTATATTAGATTTACAAAAATTATTTAAAGAAAAACCTGAACTCTTATTTCAAACTACTCTTGAAACTAAACAGTTTCTTAATATTAATTAATGAATTCTTATTCAACTATCGAAACGCACTAGTTGTATAACGCGAGCTGCTAATATGCGGCTTTTTTTTATTGAACAAAATGGCAGTTTAGTTTCATAAGGATTATCTAAAATTTTTTTGAAAAAAGCCAAAAATCACCCAAATTACAGATGTCGTTATGAACTGTATAATTTACTTTAAAACAAAAGTTTAAAGGAGCCAGAATAATGATTGAAGATTTATATAAAAAATATCAATGTTCTAATTTAAGCATTAGAAAACATTCATTAAACGAAATAAACTCTATTTTGAAACAAAAATTCCAAGCTGTGAATATAGATAAAATGGATTATCAGGAATTGAAGAATGATTCTCATATTTATTTTGATGATATTTGTGCAGGTTATAGAATTACAGGGGATATTGTTACAAAGTTACAAATGGACGATGAAAAAGAGCTTACTGAAATGATATTTAATAATATCCTAAATGATGATGATCTAAGTGATGCGGACAAGCAAAAAGAGTATGATGATATAAAAACAGTATTAATATTTTTACAATCTAAAGATTTACAGTATCCAATGGATGATGCTTATTCAGTAGTTACTGGATATGTTCCATCTGTGGTATTTCATTATATTATGATTATTCTTGAGGGACATGCAATAGATGAAGATAAACATGACATACATAACTATGAATTCCAGGCATATTTAAAAGCTTTAAACGTTATAAGATACTTTGATAATGTACACGATTAAGAACAAACGCATTCTTTAGTTGAATATCACGAGTTGCTAGGAGCTCGTTTTTTTATTCAACATAATGGCAGGATAGTTTCTGATGTAACAGGGGTGGGATTTTTACCACCAGGACCTACTATCAACTTGTTGCCACCTGTTGATTCTGGGTGCGAATGTGAATGTCGTGAAAGACCAATTAGAGAATTGCTAGATACACTGATCGGTTCTACAGTGAATCTTTTAGCTGGTAATGGTTCTATTGCAGCAGGCTTTAACGTGGAGCAAACAGGTCTTGGTATAGTGTTAAGTACTTTACCAATAAGTCCAACTACAACCGTTAGATTTGCAATTTCAACTTGCAAAATTGTGGCTTTAAATATAAACCCACCTCCTACTGCGACATAGGTTCGTTTTTCTCTGAACAGGCTGTTAAATTGTCTTGAAAAAAAGCGATTCTTCAATTACAAAGATCGCTTTTTTTGCAGGTAGAGGTTAAAGTTTATGAAGTTAAGTTTCGATAAGGTTTTAATAAAGGTAAGGTATTCTTATAGAGCATTAGTTCAATAAGTAAAGTTAAATATCCTTTTTCTCTCTTTCAGAATCAACCTTGAAAAAAGTTCATTAGTGGAATGTTAGAGATACAATTTAATCATATTGAACGAACAAAAGTACGCTTTTTAAAAACGATTGAGTTAAATTCCCCCAAGTTTATGCCCAAACCAAATAACATATATCAACATACTATAGAGTCACGAATAATTCTGATGTAATCCGTTCATACATATCAATAAATAAAATACCACAACAACACTCCATTACAAGGGTTGAATAGGCTAATAAATTACATAGTAAAAGAACTATTATGAGGATAGTTGAAATAATTAATCGTATTGAACGAACAAAAGTACGTTTTTAAGAAAAAAACTAAATTGCGTAGATATTAATTCCCCCAAGTTTAAGAATAATTATCTTTTCGAAATGAGTGTATTTTTTTACTTATTTCACATATTCTATAGAATCCTGTAATACCTGGCGGATCTCGTATTACAGGAAACATCCCTCTTCACCTCTCCGGGTATGTTCAAAGAGGGATGTTTATTATTATATGCAAAACTAGATTACATACGTGACTTAAAGTAATAAAAAAAATATTACTTTTGATAATCGACATGAAGTACGAGCAAAAAAAGGCTTATTTATCGAGGAAAAGGGGTTTATTCGATATTGAAGGTCTTTTTTTCATTTTCTAGAAAAGTAGCTATGATACTCTATCATAACAGAAGAAGTAATGCATATTTTCGGTTTTTGTCTTGTTGAACTAACGCATGCATTAATTTTAGAACCAGAGTTACTTCGGTGACTCTTTTTTGTTTAACTAAACCAGCTAATAGTTGTCAATATTTTTCAATAAAAATCTTATAAAACACATGTTATACTAAAAATAGACATGCCAAATAGCCTTCCATTACCTTATTGGAAGGTTTTGTTATTACTTCATAATTTTGGTATTTAATTTAAATCAAGGAATGTTTCTTTCCTTTTTAACAGAGTATATATCCAATGTAATAATTTATTTACACAAGCAATTATTGCGACTTTTGCGGGTTTACCTTCTCCACGTTTTCTATCATAAAATTCTTTTAATCGTTTATTTCTGGAACTCCTAAATCCACAAAGGACTGCCATATATAGAACGTGACGGAGCCTAGTTGAACCTCTTTTGGTAATACGATTTATTGTGGCATTGAACTTACCAGACTGAAATACACTAGGATCAACTCCAGCGAAGGCTACTAATTTTTTGGATGATTAAACCGTTCTATTTCACCAATTTCAGAGAGTATCGTTGCACCGATTTTTTCTCCGATACCTGGAATAGACTGGATTATCTTATATTCTTCGATATCTTTAGTGAGAGTAGCTATTTGTTCCTCTAAGATAGATAGGTGCTCTTGATATTGAAGAAGCATTTGAATAAACATATTTAGACTGATTAAATGACTTTGGTAAATAATTTTATCAAACGGATTATTCATGGCAGCTTCTTTCAATTTAGCTGCTTTTTTTAATGCCCATTGGTAAGAACGTGTTTTACATAGTGAACGGATCTTCTCAGCTAAATTTACTTCACATTCTTTTAAAACTTTTTCAGAAGTGGGAAATTCATTTAATAGATTTAAAGATACTTTAGAAAATAAATCACCAAATACGCGTCTATATTCAGGAAATACTTGATCTAACATGGTGTGAAATTGTAGCTTTGCTTGGATATACATACCAGTTATCGCCTCATGTTGTCTCGTTAAATGGCGTAGGTTTAAGAGATTAATTCCTCGCTTTTTATAGGGCTCTAACTCTTCTTTATAAAACATTTTACAAAGATTATAGGCATCCATGGCATCAGTTTTTACTTTTCTTAAGCTTGTTTTTTTAGACTGATGGGATACTAAAGGATTAATCATAATATACAAGTAATTGTATTTCTCTAAGAATTGAATGACAGGTGCTTGATAATGTCCTGTGGCTTCTAGAATGATAGTAGGTTTAACTAATGTCTTGTTTTCTAAATCCTTTAAAAATTGTAGAAAGAAATTTAAGCCTTCGCTTGTGTGATAAATTTTGAAGCTTTTTCCGTAAGGAATACTCTTATTTAAAAAGGCTTGTACTTAACTTTCTCCTTTTGAAACATCCAGACCAACTACTGGATTCATTTACATCTCTCCTTAACTCTTTTTTTACCAGTAACCTCTAGCTCTTCTTATAGTTTCATAGCTTCGCTTGTTATTCGGGATCAAGTCCCAACCAGACTCAAACATGTTTCTATAAGTAGAGGGAGAACAGTTTAGCGGACGGGATCATGGTCCCACTGGCAGTTACGTTCTACCCTGGCTACTGTAATCATATAACCTATAAAAAATAGGTCAACCAGAAAATTCTGGCTAACCATATAATACGAAATGGCAGTTTAGTTGCATAAGAACAAAAGAGTTGTAAATGAAATTTAGTATCTGTTTATTGCCTCAAAAAGATTACTTATATTATTAGATTTTTAAAGTTTTAATTTATGTATGAATTGTAGATTAATCCAACTTTATAGTTATATTGCTTATTTTTCTAAACTATAAGAACCACTTTGTCCTATATTAATAAAATAATGTGAACATATATTATATAGGAGAGGTGTAAAATATGTCACAACAACGAAAGATTCCTAGTATTATATCGCTACCGATATGTCAACGATGTTATTGTAATCCGTGTAAATGTAAATGTCACAAATGTAATAGTAATCCATGTAAATGTAAATGT
>NZ_NUUX01000058.1 GCF_002564465.1 Bacillus sp. AFS088145
AACTAAACTGCCATTTACTTTAATAAGAAAAAGCTACCGAAGTAGCTTTTAGGTTGTTCAACTATTGCACCCGTTAGTTTAAGAAGATTTTTTTTCTTCTTTCTTTCGTTTTCTCCTGTAGAAAAAATGCCATATATAAAAGATAGCCAAAAACGCACAATAAAGAATCCACTGATAATAATTTCGTTCACTATAATATATAATGATGATTCCTATAATAAACGTTGGTACAGCCAAATAAACCCACATTCTGTCTTCCTTATTTTTAAACATATGCTTCCACCCCTCGTTTATAACTTTCTTAAACTAACCTGCCATTTACTTTAATAAAAAAAGCCGCATATAGCAGCTCTTGATCTTCAACTAATGCAATGCGTTAGTTACATAAGAATATTTTTAATAAGTTGACTCTGTTAAACTAAAATGTTGAATTTTGCGTACTAAAGAAGACTGTATTCACCAAACAGTCTTTTTAATGCTTTTTTAACTTAATCCATATTCAGATCATCTAAACGAATTTCAACGACTTTATCCGCCAACCAAAATTCAAGTATCTTCTTGTTCTTTTTATCAACATATCCGATGGTATCGCACCCTTGCTCGACATATTTAAAATAATTTGGTCCATATAACGAAATGATCTTTTCTTTTGAATCGCCTAATCCGATTCCCTTACTGGTTTTAAGGTCAGACTGTTTTTCACTGTCATTGATATTACCGATGGCTAGTCTGACGATTTCTCCTTTGTTTTCCCCATTGATGATGGAAGCAGTTGTTAATCCATTTTTCCAAAAGTAGTAATCGTAGGCATCATTATCATCTTTTTCCAACGGTTTGCCAAAGCGTTTTGTGTAAGCTGAAGTATTAATATTATCGTGTAGCTCTACTTTATCGAAGATTTCATTTGAAAGGTCTGTGGATTTTACAAATTTTGTATAGAATGGACCGTCTTCAAAGAACCTATACGAATTAACAATCAAGCCAAATGCAATTAAAAAAATAAAAACGAAAATCATTTTTTTCTTCATAGAATCTCCTAACATTTACCCTTAACACATATATTTTACCATAAAATTCCAAATAATTATTCAACTAAACTGCCATTATGTTGAATAAGAAAATGCGATCTTCTATTGAAGTATCGCATGCGTTAGTTGGTTAAGAATTATATTATTTCATCAAGAATATCGGTAAGTTTTTCCTCTGAAATTACTCTTAAACCGTTTCTTTTAAGTAATGCTGTTGTGACACCATTTCCAACAACTTTCTTAGCTTTAAATTCACCATTATAGATCATGGCACTTCCACAGGATGGACTGTACTCCTTAAGAACAATTATAGTTGCATTAACTTCTTGAGCTTTCCTTAGTGTATGGTAAGCCCCTTTTATGTAAAGTTCTGTTACGTCTCTACCCGATTTCTCAACTACTTTTGCTTTCCCATCAAGAACATCTTCTCCGTAACCACCTACTATTTCTGCAGGCTCTCTTGGTGTTAAAAAACCTCCAAGTAATTCAGGACATACAGTAATAGCTCTATTTTCTTGTAACAATTTTTGAATCCTATTATCTAAACTATGGGAACCGTTGTATCTTACCTCTAAACCAGCTAAACAAGAACTAACTAAAATCAATGATTCCACCTCATTAAATAAATACTTTTTAATGTTGTTGGTATAACTTTACTTTATAATTACTAAAACAAAAAAAATCCATTAGTTGGATATCAATCTATTGTTTTTGTACCTTTTATATCATTACTTATCTTTTCAAAACAAATGTTAACTGTACGTTCATTTGAACGAGTTCGATGCATTGTGTTAGCTGGAATCGTAAAGATTTCTCCTGGTTTTAAAGAGATGGTTTCATCGTTTTCTAAGTCAATAAAAAGTTCGCCTTCTAATACATAAAATAATTCATCGCAATCCTCGTGTTTATGCCAGTGAAAATCACCATTTATTACAGCTATTCTTAGTGCGTGGTCATTTACTTCACTTACGATGAAATTTGTATATTCCATTTGATCCTGAGTCAATTTTTGCAGGTTAATTACTTCTAATTGTCCTTTATTTTGCATAATCTATCTCCTTTAATATTAGTAAATTCTAAATCAAATGAACAAATTAACTTTACCACATTTTGGAATTACCAACACTTCCTTTAACTATTCTGTCATTTACAAATAAAAAAGCTGCAATTAAGCAGCTTTGATATGCAACTAACGCCTGCTTTAGTTACTTAAGGGTTTGAAACTCAAAAATGGAAAAATGTATAATTAGTAGCAAAAGTTATGTATGAAACAACACACAAAATTAACAGTTTTAAAGTCTTGCGATTTAGAAAAAAGATATAAAAATAAATTAAAGTAAAACTTACAAATGATATTATTTCTGGAATTCCTTTAAAATGTTCTCTATATTGTGCACCAACAATAATTGATGCTAATAGAAGATAAAATGCTGTGTAATTAGTTTTTTGTTTCATAATTACCACCCTGTTGTCATCAATTATATACTCTTACATAACTAATATTCGTCGTAAAATCAATAAGACCTTGTTCAACTAAAGCATGCGTTAGTTGAATAGAATTTGAGTGTTATTCAATAAGCTATTTAATTTTACCAGTGCTTCACTTATTTCTTTTTTTAGTTGTTGTTCAGATATTTCAAAGGCAGTTTCTTGTCCAGGAAAACATTCGTGCCAATAACAATCAACTGCTTCAAAAACTCCATTTAATATTCCAAATAGTGTGCTGCCCATTCTTTCTGTTTCATTTTTAAATATCTTTAGATAATCACGTTCGAAATCCTCTACTGTAATTACCTCATTTATAAAATCCTCCATTAACCTTTTATACTTAAAAACAAACATTTTCTTACCTCATTTATATATTTTCTTTCAATCTATTCTAATGATATTCCTTCTTCAAGTAAACTAAAATAGAGCTGTCAAAGCAACTCATGTCATGCAACTAACGCATGAATTAGTTGAACAAGGAATTGCGAAATAGAGGATGATCGAATAATGACCATCCTTTATTTGTTTTTCAACAACGCATGCGTTAATTGTGAAATTTATTTAATTTATGAGGCAAGCTTTTGTAATTTTTTCTTTGTTTTTTTTACTGTTTTTGGATAATACCAAATGATAAAACCACTAATCGTTAAGATGAGTAAACTAAATGCCAAAAGATCTAATAAAATACATAGATCTAATGTTGTATTACCAAAAATAAATACACCAGAATTAAGACTTGATACTTTTTTATCAATTCCAAAAAAACTTGGATGTCTTACAATAAATCCAATGATGCTTACCCCTGTTAATAAAAGTGATGTACTTAAACCAAGAATAATATGAATCTTCTTAAAAAATTTATACAAATCTTTACTAAACATTTAAGCTATTTCCCCCAGTTAATTCTTGTTTCTGTTGTTTTAATAGAAAATTACATCCAATGATTAAGGACATATACATTTTGTTGAAATTGATAATCATTGTCAATTTGATATTTTAACAGTAATAAAGAAATAAATAGAATCGGGAACTAAAATAAAAAATAGAAAAGATTCATGCAATCTTTTTTGATCCTTATTCAACGCATGCGATCGTTCGATTAGCATTTAAAGAGGTCTTTCAGTCTCCCGTTCCTTTTGTGCTTAATCCATTTGATGTAGGAGTAATTCCTTAAAAAAACATAAATTAATAAAAGTGAAATTAGGTTCGCTTGCTATATAAGTTGCTGAAGACATTAAAATTTAGTTAAAATTTAATCTGAAAAATTATAATTTCATTATGTTTATTGACAAATATAAGAGGGTAAAATACACTTCTAATGTCGATAATGATTATCATTATTATTGTGTGAAACTGGGGGGAATTAATGTGTTAAAGAAAATTTTAAATATAAAAACTATTCTTATATCAATCTCTTTAATAGTGTTAGTAAGCGTAATAGTATGGCAAGGGGTGAATTTTCATGGAAATCCAGATCCAACTGCTAAAAATTTATCTCCAGGTGCTGCTGTAATTAACACAGCTATCCTTATTTTTCGTGAAGGATTAGAAGCTGTTTTAGTATTATCAGCGATTATTTCTGGTTTAGTAAAAGAGAAGCAAGATAATTATTGGAAACCAATTTCCGCGGGAGCAGGAGTATCTTTCTTAGCTACAATTGTTACATGGTTTATTGTTGTAGCAATTATTTCTTCTGTTAGTGCTTCAGAGCTTCATATTCAAGCTGCAACAGGAATTTTGGCTGTCGTTGTTTTATGTATTATTATGAACTGGTTCTTTCATAAGCTTTACTGGACAGGTTGGATTAACCTACATAATTGAAAAAAACAAAAAATAACAACAAATACAGTTGAAAGTGTTGCAAAAAATACATTTTGGTCTTTATTTTTACTTGGTCTTACATCAGTATATCGTGAAGGATTTGAAGTAGTATTATTTCTTCAAAATCTACGTATGAAATTAGGAAACGACGTAATCTTACAAGGGGCATTGATTGGATTATCATTAACTCTGATAGTGGGTGTTCTTACTTTCTTAGCACATAAACGTTTGCCATATAAAAAAATGTTGGTATTTACAGGTGCACTTTTAGTTGTTGTATTAGCTGTTATGGTAGGAGAAACAGTTCAGGAAATGCAACTAGCAGGATGGATCGGTACAACTACAATAAACGTTCATTTTCCCGATTGGATGGGAGTTTGGTTCTGTATATTCCCAACTGTTGAGACATTATCTTTACAAGTTATTGCTGTTATTTATGTAGTGGGTACATATTTAGCTGCTCGTTACTTAACTAAACGAAAAGTGAATAGTAAACAATCTCAATCAGCTTAATCTATTCGGAAAAAGAGTTGGAATATCTAAAACATATATAGAGGTTACAAGTTATCCAAATATAAAGCCTGTATCTCTGATTACAGAGTAATCATAGATACAGGCTATTTTTTTGATCCTAATGCAACTAACGCATGCGTTAGTTGTATTAAAAGAACTAAAAACTTCCACGAATACAAAACTAGTTTATTTTAGAGAAAGTTGGCGTACTTTGTTTTTTTTATTGCAAAAGCTATTAATAACAGGCATTCAAACCCGATAATAAAAACTCCGATCTTAATATGGCTGTTTACACTGCTATACATATGTGTTTTAATGATGTGCATCTCATTTCCTGTAATATAAGTTGAATTTATCGCATCTCTATAGTTTGCATAGTCCATTGAAAAATCAATGGTTGTTACTAAAAGTAGTGATAAAGGAACAATTATTGATAACAATCTTATATTCATAGTTGCCCCCTTAAAGCAATGAATAAAATCCATTTAGTAATAGTATAATTCTACATTTTATTTTTAAGTCCTTGTGCAACTAATGCATGCTTTAGTTGTATAAGATTCATTTAATCAATGGTTTATATACTTTGAATAATAGCTTTGGAAAACTTTATATATCTCCATTAATTCATTAATTTCATCACTTAATATTTTTTCTATTTCATTCAATTGTTCATTTCTTAAATCAACTGATTGCATGCTATTTTCATATATGTTTAACATTTCATAAAATAACGTACAATCAATCTTACAATTAAAACAACAGTCAGAATAGTAACCTGATTTTAATAAAAATGTATACCAAGAAATTTCATTGTTTTTATATCTTAAATAAAGACATGCTAAATGGAAATTATTATATTTTATATAATAGTCAGGGCTTAATGTTTCTAAATCAGAATAAGCATATTCAGAAATGATCTCCCGTGCACTCACTGAGTTTTTAGTTACCGATAATTCTAAAATCCAAACAGGTGGATTTTCTAAAGACTCAATAATTGAATCACACCATAAATAGTAGTGTTTGTAACAAATTAATCCTGAATCGACCATCTCAACAATTATTTTAGCAGTATCTTTACTTAGATCTACACACATTCTATGACTGTCCCCTTATTTCGTATTTCTCTCTTAAACAACCATTGTTCCTATATAACTATTGCATGCGTTAGTTGCATAAGAAATGAAAGGTTTATTGATTTGATAACAATCCAACTATTCTAATTACCTCAACTTCACCCACTTTACTTGACCCTTCCATAAAATAACCTTTGGTTCCAATCTTAATCTTATGTTTATGAATTTCTTCCCTCATTTCAGGCGATAAAATCCACATCCTTGCTGTACCCGTTTGGTTAACTGAAATTTTGTAATCTAATAATACATTTCCATCATTATCCTCAAATTCAGGATATATCATATATATACCCGTTTCATTAATATCGTCTTCTTGATATGCAAAATCACACCTATAACCCTGTGTGGGCAAATTCTGTTTTCCACCTTCTTCATGTGAATAAAATCTATAATGAACATTGAAATCCTGAGGGTGCCCGCTTCTTTCTTCGTATGGTGTCCACATATTTTCACCTCATCAATAAAAAAATAACATTTCTACAACAAATATAGAGTTACCGAAACTCCTTCCTTAACAATACTGCATTTACTACAATAAAAGAACGAGTTGGAAGCTGATCTACAACTAACGCAGTCTTTAGTTCAATAAG
>NZ_NUUX01000059.1 GCF_002564465.1 Bacillus sp. AFS088145
TAGTTGTGCGAAATGTTTCTAGTTTAAATGGAGAATGGTCACATTACTCTAGTAAAGTCTAGACAGTTCCTTTCGGAATTGAAGGATTATATCGAAGAATCAAATGATTGGGTAACGCCTTGAAGGGTTCTCTCTTAGTCGAATAGCACTGGATTAAGTAAGAATGATCGTGTTATAAGCTCGGCGAAAAGGTGTGAGAAATTACCGTACCAGTGAGGCTGACGAAAGCCTACTCGATGGAGTGGTGTAATTCATGATGCTTGAGTTGAATGAATATGGTGAGTATGCAAATAAACCTACCAAAAAAGGTTAAGCTGACGAACTTCTGAATGTACGGGTCTATAACTGCGATACATAGAAATGTGTATATCACTAAATTGTGAGGTTAGATGTGGATGAGTAAGACTAACTAATATGAAAATCCATGATACGTTACAGGCGTATGAATGCTAACAGGCTTAGAGGAAGCACCTAAGTTCATTCTGTAATAGATATAATTCAACATTGTAAGCTGATAACGTGGAGGGCTTACTCCCGAAGAAGCGTTGACTAGGAAAGCATTAATGATACTAGTTACTGCATAACTTGTCTTTATATCAGTGAAAGTGGTGGCACAGTACCAATGAAATGTTTAATCCACATGGAGGGATAGCCACTAGACTAATAAAGATTTATTCAACCATGTAAGGCAGTTCTTTATCGGTTAATAAGGTTCTTGTGAGACTAAAAGAGGTTTAACTTCGAAAGGAGAAACCGACTTATTGAAACGGAAGAAACTGAGACACAGTGAATATTACAGTATGCAAACTTGTTTTGACATACTTTATGCCCAAAGTGTCAGTGGTCATAACTTCTATGATTTAACAGAATTAATGCGTTCTGAAGATAATATACGACTTGCCTACCGAAATATTAAAAGAAATTCAGGTAGCAAAACTGCGGGAACAGATAAATTAACGATTGATGATATTATACATCTATCAGTTACAGAAGTAATAGAAAAGATTCAAACAATGTTCATGGGTTACGAGCCTCAAACAGTAAGGCGTGTCCTTATTCCGAAAGGAAAAGGAAAAACCAGACCATTGGGGATTCCAACAATTTGGGATCGAATCTTTCAACAATGTATACTTCAAATTTTAGAGCCAATATGTGAAGCAAAATTCCATAAACATAGTTATGGATTCAGACCGAATCGTAGCACACACCATGCCAAAGCTAGATTTGAGTTTCTTATTAATCGTGTTGGACTTCATCATTGTTTGGATGTTGATATAAAAGGATTCTTTGATAACGTTAATCATAGTAAATTACTAAAGCAAATGTGGTCGCTAGGTATAAAGGATAAAACACTTCTTTCTATTATATCTAAACTTTTGAAAGCAGAAATAGAAGGTGTAGGCATTCCTACCAAAGGTACTCCACAAGGAGGAATTTTATCTCCTTTACTATCCAACATTGTATTAAATGAGTTGGACTGGTGGATTAGTAACCAATGGGAAACATTTAATAGCAACCATACTTATTCAAGAGTTGGTAATAAGTATACTTCTCTAAAGAAAACAACTTTGAAAGAGTGCTTTATCGTTCGCTACGCGGACGATTTCAAGATAATGTGTAAGACAAGGTCACAGGCAATAAAAATGAATTACGCATTGAAAGACTTCCTAAAAAACAGACTACACCTTGAAACTAGTGAAGAAAAATCTAAAATTATCAACTTAAAGAAGAACTCTTCCGAGTTTCTTGGCTTCTCGGTAAAAGCCGTAAGAAAAGGAAAAACGTATGTAGCAAGGTCCGATATGTCGAAGAAGGCAAAAGCCAACGCCTTCCAAAAGATAAAGGAAGCTATAAAATTGGTTAAGAAAAAACCTAGCACTCAGACTGTCTGGAATTTTAATACAGTGGTAATGGGAATCCAAAACTATTATTCTGTTGCCTCTCAAATTACTATTAATCTAAATAAGTTAAACTATCATCTACGCAAAACGTTATACAATCAACTAAAGAATATTAGAACAGAGGCAAATTTTCATGATATGACCAAGACTTTACAGAAAAGATACAAGGGTTATGAAAGTAAATTATATAAGATACAGCAAATGGTATTTGTCCCTATCCATGCCCAACGGTGGAAATTACCACACTGTTTTACACAAACCATATGTAACTTCACTGCCGAAGGTAGAGCGAAAATACATAATAGCTTAAAAGCTATCGATAGAAATATACTTACTTACATCATGAGAAACTACATTCCAAATCGATCAATTGAATACAATGACAATCGAATCAGTAAATTTATTGCCCAATACGGCAAATGTGCCGTACTAGGGGCAGAGTTAGGGATAAATGAATGGCATTGTCATCACATTAATCCTTATCATCTTTCAAATGATGATAGCTATTCAAATCTTATTATTTTAGATAAAGCTATACATAAACTGCTTCATCTAAAGGATAAAGCTAAAATAGAAACTCTTTTGAAATCCTTAAAACTTACTCGTAAGCAAATGGAAAAAGTAAATTCGTTACGATTAATGTGTCAGAATCAAACAATCTAAAATTGGAAGAAAAGCACTCGTCTGCTTAATACATAGAAAAGAATAAATTGGAGTAGTTGGAACGCCGTATGCGGTGAAAGTCGCACGTACGGTGTGAACAGGGGGAAAAGGGAGCGATAACTTCAAACCCTTACCTATCTGTAT
>NZ_NUUX01000005.1 GCF_002564465.1 Bacillus sp. AFS088145
ATGGAAAGCGAGCATCCTGTAATGGAAATCAACATCACTCTACTCCTTTTACGAAAATTTGATAATTAATTGAAAAGTTGTTTTTCAACAAAGAGAAAGCTCACTATATCAAGTGAGCTTTAACACTATTACTCCAAATTATTTCTTTATTGCTTTTCGCTCAATATATTCAACAATAATATACATCAAAGCAGCACATACACTTATGATCAATACACTCATTAGAACAAGAGTGAAATTAAATACTTGGAAGCCATAAACGATTAAATAGCCAAGTCCGCTTTTTGAAACTAAGAACTCTCCGACAATCACTCCTACCCATGCTAATCCGACATTTACTTTTAATGTTGAAATGACGGTAGGTATACTAGCAGGAAAGATGACATTTTTAAAGATTTGAGTTTTAGTAGCTCCAAAACTCTTAATGACTTTTACGTAATTTTCATCTACCTGTAAGAAGGCTTGATAAATAACCAGCGCTGTTATGACAAAGCTTATTATGATCCCCATTGCAATTATGGATGAATATGAAGGACCGAAAATTACAATGATGATTGGACCAAGCGCGACTTTTGGCATGGCATTAAAGACTACTAAGAATGGATCAAGTACCTTTGAGGCAAATGGATACCACCAAAGAATGATTGCCAGAATGACACCGATAATTGTTCCTAAAATAAATCCAACGAGTGTTTCAGTGATTGTAGTCAAAGCATCATGATAAATAGAGCCATCTCCCAATTTTGCACTGAGTAAATCGTAAATTTTAGTAGGTGAACTAAACAATAATGGATCAATTATTTTTCGATGACTTAAAAGCTCCCAAGCTATAAAAAAGATAATAATAATTAATAGTTGGAAGAAAAATATGAGTAGCTTTTTACGGCGATTTTTTTTGACGATACTGGCGTGATAGGATTTTAGTTCGTCATTTACTTTATCCACGTCTCTCCAACTCCTTCCAAATCGCAGAAACATAAGAAGAAAAGAGTGATTGGTGTCGTGTTTCAAAAGGGGAGCGAATACGTAATTCTTCTGGTAAATTGAAAATTTTTGATATTTTTGTAGGAGCATTTGTTAGCGTAATAACTCGATCACACATGGCTACTGCTTCTTCAATATCGTGAGTCACTAAGATAGCAGTAGTATTTAACTTCTTAAATAAGTTGAAAACTAATTCTTCAAGCTTTACTTTATTTTGATAGTCTAGAGCGGAGAAAGGTTCATCTAATAATACAATTGAAGGGCTTGTAGAAAGAGTTCTCACTAATGCAACGCGTTGTCTCATCCCACCGGATAATTCTCTTGGGTACGCATTTTCATAATCTTTTAATCCAACTTCATTTAGCAATTCTAGCGTTCGATTTTTATTTTCTACGGTATCCTTATCTAGAATCTGTAGACCTAGAAATATATTTTCTTTAATTGTTTTCCAAGGGAATAAATAGTCATGCTGAAGCATGTAACCAATTTCTCCCGATTTTATATCATAAGGCTTACCTTTAAACTTTACTGAACCGTCATATGGTGTAAGCAATGAAGAAATGATCGATAAAAGTGTGCTTTTTCCACAGCCACTTGGACCTAAAACAGATACAAATTCACCTTTTTCAACTTCAAACGTTAAGCCAT
This sequence comes from Bacillus sp. AFS088145, assembly GCF_002564465.1. Classification (GTDB taxonomy): domain Bacteria; phylum Bacillota; class Bacilli; order Bacillales; family Bacillaceae_G; genus Gottfriedia. The sequence continues at coordinate 1,633 of NZ_NUUX01000005.1, forward strand.
CCAATATTTTAATTGCTTTTTCCTTCGATAAAAATATATGAGAAATATCATTAACGGTTAGATAACTCATTTTGTTAACATACTACTTCTCCGTAGATTTTTCGGCAAATTTTGTATCAACTAAAACTGAGTGTGGAACTTCTTTTGGTAATACACCAGAGTTCTTCATAATCTTTTGAAGATTATTCCACTCATCTTCTTCTAATATTGGATTTGTTGAATAAGAATTTTGAGACTTATAGCGATCAATAACTTTTATTGAAATGTCTAAAGGTGTATCTTTAAAGAATGGTGCAACACTTTTTGCAATCTCTTCTGCAGAATGAGTATCAACCCATTGTTCAGCTTCATAAATTGCATCTGTAAACTTTTGAGCTGTTTTCGCATTCTTCTTCAAATAACTTTCTTTTGCTATAAAAGCAGTGTAAGGAACTTTTCCAGACTCCAAGCCGAATGAAGCAACGATTTTACCTCTTCCTTCTTTTTCCATAATACTTGCTGTAGGTTCAAACAATTGAACATACTCTCCAGTACCTGAAGCATATGCATTCGCGATATTTGCGAAGTCAATATTCTGAATGAGGTTCAAATCTTTATGTGGATCGATCCCATGTTTACTTAGGACATATTCGCCAACCATTTGTGGCATTCCACCTTTTCTTTGACCTAAAAATGTTTTGCCTCTTAGTTGGTCCCAATTAAATGGTACAGTTTGATTTCTAGCTACTAGAAATGTTCCATCAGTTTGAGTCAATTGGGCAAAGCTTTTTACTGGGTCATTTGCACCTTGAGCGTATACATATATTGTTGTTTCAGGCCCAACTAATCCTATATCTGCACCGTTTGACAATACAGCAGTCATAGTTTTATCTCCACCAGCAGTAGTTGTGATCTCAACATCCAATCCATGCTTTTTGAAAATTCCTTCACTAATGGCCACATATTGAGGTGCATAAAATAAGGAATGCGTCACTTCTGCAACTCTCACCTTTGTGGTACCATCTTTAGGTTTATCTTTCGAACATGCACCTAAAATAGAAGCAACTAATAAAAACAAAATAACGAGCCATTTGATTTTCATTTAATCCCTCCTAATTGAAAATATACAATTAGCCTATGCAATAGGAGAAAATGGGTGAATGCGGAGTACTGACTCTACTAAAATAGCTCGGTTCCTTATCTGTAATCTTTAGGTGGTTGAACAAAGAAAAAACCTCTCTTACTTCCTTTTTAGGAAATTAGAGAGGTTTTTTATCTACTCTTTGAAAAATATTTTCGAGTATCTTCACGTATTTCGTTAGGTAAAACACTTTCTAATTCTTTGTTTAACCATGACAGTGTTTTACTGCGTAAATACTCATGCATTTTTTCTTCGGCAGAGAGCATGACTAAATTAATCGTGCAGGTGGCACTTGGAGTACAACCTTTTTCTCTAATAAGATATCCGTTATCTTTAATATTTTTACATTGAAATATTGGCTTAGAGCCTTCAATTGCTTCAATTACATCCCAAAAAGAAATTTCTTCTGGAGATTTAGCTAGTTTAAAGCCACCTTTAACTCCTGGAACGGAACTTACAATACCAGCTTTAGACAACTTACTAAAAATCTTTGAAAGATATGTATCTGAAACACCTTGAAAGAAGGATAGGTCTTTTATTCCAATCGGAGAATCTTCAGGAGTGTCAATTAAATAAACAAGACAGTGAAGTGCATACTCAACTCCAACGCTATACTGCATGAAAACACCTTCTTCATAAATGAGATTATTTTTAATTAATCTTAGAAATGTTTTATTTCTTTGTCAAACATTTACTTTTAGGAGCAATTCAAACTTAAAAGGTGTTTGACATAAAGGAATAAACGTTTTAATATAGATAATATAAATCGGCGATTAATGTTGTCGTTATTATAAATATTTCCAAAAACTATATTTAATTTAATTATTTTTAGAATTAACTTTTTTAGGGGGAATTAAAATGGAAATACAAATTAATTATTCAAAATTAGCACCAGAAGCTCTTAAAATAATGATGGAAATGGAAAAGTTTATTAAATCAACTGGTATAGACCATAAACTTCGTGAACTTATAAAAATTCGTGCTTCACAAATAAATGGTTGTGCATTTTGCCTTGACATGCATACCTCTGAAGCGAGAGGAATAGGAGAAACGGAACAACGTTTATACTGTATTAGTGCATGGAGAGATTGCGATTTTTACACAGATGCAGAAAAAGTAGCTTTGGAGTTAACTGAGCATATTACACAAATTTCGAATAAAGGTGTATCTGAAGAACTATATAATCGTGTAAGTAAACACTTTAGCGAAGAAGAATATGTAAACCTTGTATTCATGATCAATCAAATTAACAGTTGGAATCGTATCTCTATTTCTATGGGGAATAGACCAGCTGAAAAATAAGATCATAATAAAATTAAAAAAATAAAAAATGAGCCGAAGATTGGCTCATTTTTTAATGCGATTTTTCAATTCTTATTAAAATTTTGTACTTTTATAACATCGCTTTTTATTAATTTATTTATATTAGAATAAATTTTTATAGTGTAGAGATCAGTATGATTTTTAATATAATTTTTTTGATCTATAGTCATATTTGAAGTACCAATAGAACTAGAGAGATTAAAAACCGCTCTTCCATTTATGATTTCGTATACTTCATTATGATTTATTTCTTCAATATTGATTCCAAATATTGATTGTACTTTTTTAGGTAGTAGGATTTCAATTCGAGCATTTTTTATATCGTTTTTATAACGATCTGGTACTGATACGACCAAATAATATTCAACTCCATAAAGTAATTGATTATCCACCGAATCTTTGGACTCATAATATCTTTTGGATAATGATTCAATACTTGGCTCACTTTCTTTTAAATAGAGTGAGTCATTCTTATTTTTATCTAATTTTTTAGACAAGGTACCAGTATTAAATAAAAAAAAGGTAGTTAATAAAATTGCAGTAAATGAAAAAATCAAAGTTAATATTTTTATGGATCTCATATTTATCCTCCATTTAATTCGATTAATAACTGGTGAGTATTAATGATGTTCAGTTAATTTTAATGTTATTTTAATTTTATTCTTTAAATGTAAAGAATTTCCTTTTTATGAGTTATCTGGAGGTTGTTAAATAAAAAAAAGGCTGCCAAAAAGTCATAAATCCCGACTTATTGGACAGCCTTACATTTTACTTTATTAGATTATTTTAAAGGTCCACCAAGTTCAGCTAATTTAGCATCAAAGCCTTCAAATTTTTTGAAGTTTTCTTTGAATTTAGTTACTAATTCAAGAGCTTTTTGATCATATGCTGATTTGTCTTCCCAAGTTGTTGAAGGAACTAATACGCTATCAGGTACACCAGGTACATGAGTTGGAATTGCTAAACCGAAAAACTCATCTTGTGTAGTTTCGATGTTGTTTAAATCACCTTCAAGTGCAGCGTGAACCATTGATCTTGTGTAAGAAAGATTCATACGTTTACCAACGCCGTATTCTCCACCAGTCCAACCAGTGTTTACTAAGAATACATTTACATTATGTTTTTCAATTTTTTCACCAAGCATTTTTGCATATTCTACAGCTGGAAGCGGTAAGAATGGTGATCCGAAACATGTAGAGAATGTTACTTGTGGAGAAGTAACACCACGCTCAGTACCAGCTAATTTACTAGTAAATCCGCTTAAGAAGTGGTACATTGCTTGCTCTTTTGTTAGTTTACTGATTGGAGGTAATACTCCAAATGCATCAGCAGTTAAAAAGATAATTGCATGCGGATGTCCAGCAACACTTGGCTCAATGATATTTTGAATTGCTTGCATTGGGTATGCAGCACGAGTATTTTCTGTTAAAGTTGTATCATCATAGTCAGCTAAACGGCTATCAGATTTAACAACAACATTTTCTAACACTGTACCAAATTTAATTGCAGAGAAAATTTGTGGCTCTTTTTCAAATGTTAAATTGATACATTTAGCGTAGCAACCGCCTTCAATATTGAATACACCATTATCTGACCAGCCGTGCTCGTCATCACCGATTAACTTACGGTCTGCATCTGCAGATAATGTTGTTTTACCAGTTCCTGAAAGTCCGAAGAATAATGCTACATCGCCTTCGCTACCAACGTTAGCAGAACAGTGCATTGGTAAAACATTATTTTGTGGTAATAGGAAATTCATGATTGAGAAAATAGATTTTTTCATTTCTCCAGCATATTCCGTACCACCAATTAAGATAATTTTCTTTTCAAATGATACAATAACAAATGCCTCTGAATTTGTTCCATCAACTACAGGGTCTGCTTTAAATGTCGGAGCAGAAACAATTGTAAATTCTGCTTCATGAGTTTGAAGCTCTTGCTCCGTTGGGCGAATAAATAATTGATGAGCAAATAAGTTGTGCCATGCAAATTCGTTAATTACTTGGATAGGTAAACGATACTCCGTGTCAGCACCAGCAAATCCTTTAAATAAGAATAATTCGTTACGATCTTTTAAGTAGTTAAGTACTTTGCTATATAATTTTTCGAATACGCCAGCAGAGATTGGTTGATTTACTGAACCCCAATCGATTAAATTTTCAACAGATGCCTCTTGAACAATAAATTTATCTTTAGGTGAACGTCCAGTATATTTGCCTGTTGAAACGCTAACTGCTCCTGTTGACGTTAAAATTCCTTCTTGTCTTGTTAGGACTTTTTCAACTAACTCAGAAACGCTTAGTTGGTTATACACTTGATTACTAGTAAGTAATTCGTTTAATTCAAAGTTTACATCAACTGTCTTCATATACTAATACCATCCTTTAAATATATTTGTCTGCCATGTAGGTATCTCGATAAATAGTATAACACATTTATTTTAATAGTGTATACTATTAGTTGGCAAAATGTGTTATGAATTTGATTAAAAAATAAATTTGAGTAAAATTTACTTATTAAATGAAGTAAGTTATTTAAATGTAAGTATAGTAATTAGTAATTTCCCATTAAATAGAAATGAATGTAGAGATAAAGTTATTGTAGAATTATGTCTAAGTTATGATGAAAATTGTTGACAAGAAAGTGAAATTTTAATATGATACTTTTCATACGGATACTCTCTTATCCCGAGTAGGTGGAGGGATACAGGCCCTACGAAGCCCAGCAACCTCACTTTTAGTGAAAGGTGCTGAACCTGATGCAAGACTTTTTTATGTCTTGGACGATAAGAGCGAAAGGCAAATACCAAGAACCCTTTCCTCAGGTAATATTTGATAAGAGGAAGGCTTTTTTTTTGCTCAAAACTTAAATACAGTGGCAATTTCGTAATTTACACTGAGTTATCTTTATCTTAAATGGGAAACATAGGAATAGGAACAAACTTTTTATTCTTATGTTGAGAAAAAAGAGATCCGTCAATTCAATTTAGGAGGGGACTCAATGTCACAACGTCGTTTATTTACTTCAGAATCAGTTACAGAAGGACATCCAGATAAAATCTGTGACCAAATTTCAGATTCTATTCTTGATGCAATTTTAGCAAATGATCCAAATGCTCGTGTAGCAGCGGAAACTTCAGTTACAACAGGTTTAGTACTTGTTGCAGGTGAAATTACAACTTCTACTTATGTAGATATCCCAAAAATCGTTCGCGAAACAATCCGTGAAATCGGTTATGACCGTGCAAAATACGGATTTGATGCAGATACATGTGCAGTTTTAACTTCTATCGATGAGCAATCAGCAGATATCGCTCTAGGTGTAGACCAAGCGTTAGAAGCTCGTGAAGGTAGCATGTCAGATGAAGAAATTGAAGCAATCGGTGCAGGAGACCAAGGTTTAATGTTCGGTTTTGCTGTTAATGAAACACCTGAATTAATGCCACTTCCAATTTCATTATCTCACAAAATTGCTCGCCGTTTAACTGAAGTTAGAAAAAATGAAACAGTTTCTTACTTACGTCCAGACGGTAAAACTCAAGTAACAGTTGAGTATGATGAAAACAACAAACCAGTTCGTATTGATGCAATTGTTGTATCAACGCAACATGGTCCAGAGGCTACTCAAGCTCAAATTGAAAATGATATTAAAGAACTTGTAATTAAACCAGTTGTACCAGCTGAGTTAATTGATGAAAACACAAAATTCTTTATCAACCCAACAGGTCGTTTCGTAATCGGTGGACCTCAAGGGGATGCTGGTTTAACAGGTCGTAAAATTATTGTTGATACTTACGGTGGATATGCTCGTCACGGTGGTGGCGCATTCTCTGGTAAAGATGCAACTAAAGTTGACCGTTCTGCTGCTTACGCTGCACGTTACGTTGCGAAAAACATCGTAGCTGCTGGCTTAGCTGATAAAGCTGAAGTTCAATTAGCATATGCAATTGGTGTAGCTAAACCAGTTTCAATCGCTATTGATACTTTTGGTACAGGTAAAGTTTCAGAAGAAAAATTAGTTGAAGTAATTCGCAATAACTTCGACCTACGTCCAGCTGGAATTATTAAAATGCTTGACCTACGTCGTCCAATTTACAAACAAACTGCTGCTTATGGTCACTTTGGCCGTACAGATATCGATCTTCCTTGGGAGCGTACTGATAAAGCAGAAGTTTTAAAAACTGAAGCAGGTCTATAATAAAATGATTAAGGCTGAATATGGCATATGCTATATTCAGTCTTTTTTGTTTAGTAAGAATCATACTGTTTTATTCTACATATAGGTATACTTAAAAATCATTTTTCATAGGTTTAAATGACTAAATTAAAGTTTGTAATGGAGGAACCTATGAAAGCGATTATATGTACAAAATATGGTCCACCAGAAGTTCTTCAAATAACAGAAGTTGCAAAACCAAAAATAAAAGATGATGAGGTATTAATAAAAATACACGCAACAACTGTAACCGCAGGAGATGTAAAACTTCGAAGCTCCGATTTTCCTTATATGTATTGGCTTCTTTCACGCCTTATGTTTGGCCTAACTAAGCCGAAAAATCAAATACCAGGTTGTGAGCTTGCAGGAGAAATAGTCACGGTTGGCAAAAACGTAAGAAATTTTAAAACAGGTGATCAAGTTTTTGGATATAGTGGATTTACTTTTGGAGCTAATGCAGAATATATTTCTTTACATCAGGAAGGTGTTCTAGCTAAAAAACCAATAAATATGTCATTTGAGCAAGCTGCAGCTGTACCAGTTGGGGCGCTTACTGCATTACACTTTCTAAGGAGAAGTATTATTCAAAATGGACAAAAAGTACTTATTTATGGCGCTTCAGGAAGTGTTGGAACATATGCAATTCAGCTAGCTAAATATTTTGGTACAGAAGTTACCGCATTATGTAGTACATCAAATTTAGAATTGGTAAGGGTTTTAGGCGCAAATGAAGTAATCGATTATACAAATGAAGATCTGGCTAAGAGTAAGAAAACTTTTGATATTATTTTTGATACGGTAGGTAAAAGTTCCTTTTCTAATTGTAAAAGATTGCTTAACAAAGATGGCGTCTATTTGTTAAGTGCGGTATGGAAGCTTTCAGTTTATTTTCAGGCTATATGGAGTAATTTGATTAGTAATAAAAAAGCCATACTAGGTGTAGCAAATATGAACAATGAAGATTTAAACTATATAAAAGCACTTATTGAAGCGGATAAGTTAAAAGCTGTTATTGATCGACATTACCCGCTTGATCAAATTGTAGAAGCACATCGATACGTAGAAAAAGGGCATAAGAAGGGGAATGTCGTTATTAACATTCGAGGGATTTCAGACTTTTGACAAACGCTCGCTTTCTTTGTTGCTTAGCCTGTATGTGCGGTGCTTATTATTTTTTATAGTTGTCTCGAAATATAAGCGAACTTTTTATCTACACAAAGAAATCCCTCAAAATGACCTTTTGAGGGATTTCTTTTATAGATTTTCATTTTGCTGTCTGATTTCTTCTCCAGCTAACATTATATTGGCTGTTTCAATTTTACGGTGCTCATCCACGGAATGACCTGGATCGAGATTATTAAGGTCTGCTTGTATTTTCATTTGCTCTTCGTTTCTGATGGGGTTATTTTTTTTGCTCAATTTTATTACCTCCATATATATAGTAGAAAGTCAATGAAACTCTCGTTGTTTTAGTCTTAACGAATTGACTAACTTCATTCAAATTTATAGAAGTAATTGGTTTTACTCACTTAATTCATTTATTAATTTTTTAAAGGTGAGATAAGCAGGCTTAATCGTATAATCATCCTTCATAATACCAAATTGATGAAATAGGTCGTCTTTTGAACTATCAGCATCCCTTAAACCGAAAAATTCATAATGAGTAATATTTAACTCCTGGCGCAGTGAATAGACTGTTCGAATAATTACCTCAAGTACGATTGATTGTTGCTCATATGACCTTTCGAATTGTATAAATGGATTTTTGCCAGTAGGCCATCCATTCTCTGTTATGTGGATTGGAAGAGTAGACGGGAAACCATTACTATCCAATGTTTCTCGAAATTTACGTAGTATGTTTTCTACAGATACAGCAACTTCCTCAATTTTTAATGGTTCCTCAAATACATCCACATAAAAATTATGACCTACATAATCAATTGAGTGAATTAATTCGTCTCCACCAATTTTCATTAAATTTTCCCAAAAACGTGGCACTGTCTTTTCTCCCTCAGGAACCGAGCCAAATCCAACTTTAATCGGTAAATTGCTATTTTCAATTTCTTCTTTTACAGTTAGAACGCCTTGTACAAGTGCTTCAAATACATATGGTTTGGAACCATCCATAAACGATAAATTAGGCTCATTCGTGATTTGGATTGAATCAAGGAAGGTGCCATACTCTTTAATTACTTTACGAACAAAATTTAACCAATAATCCAATGATAAGCTTGGATCCATGAGGCAGCCAATTGTTAAATCACCTAATAAACCTGCGTTTTTATATCGATTTAGAGCGTTAAATACTTTTTCTTCTGTTTCAGGTCCCATATAGACAGCATACATTCTTGGTAAAAGCTGATTAGTATTGCCCTTTAGCTCTTTAAGTGCAGAGGCTATTTTTTCATAATTATCATCAGGACCAGTAGTTAATCCTATGGGTGTACCAGCTACGCTAAGGGGATAGATACCAAAAGTTAATCCAGTTGAATTCATCTACACCACTCCTTTAGTTGAATAGTAAACACTTATTTACTTGTTAAGTTGGATTAACTTATATGATTATGATATTATTGAATTATATCTCGAATAAATAATAAACTTTTATTTACTATATGTCAATTTAGAAATTTTTTCCTAGAAAGGTTTGTAATAAAATGAATTCAAATCCAAATCAAATCGCAGAGAAGTTCATCCAACTACTTCCTCTAGTTTTTAATAAGTTCAACAAGCCGGGCTCTAAAAATTCTTTAAAGAATAGGCAGTCCGAGCTAACTCATTTACAAAATCATATACTAGAAGAATTGTTTCAAACAGTAGATGGAATTTCAATTACAGAGCTAGCTCAAAATATAAGCATTTCTAAACAGCAAATGACTCCATTAATTATGAAATTAGAAGAAAAAGAATATGTATCTAAGATTCAAGATCCGAATGATAAACGAAGTGTAAAAATTATACTTACTGAAAAAGGTAAAAAAGTTGTCACAAAACGATGGGAAGATTTTTATCATATTTTTTGTGAACGGATTAGACAACTTGATGAGGAAGACTTGCTTGATTTAGACTACTCAATGCATAAGATCATAAGAATACTTGGGAAATTAGAATAAAGAGTATATTGAAAGAGAGGAATCCCGTTTAGCTTTTGTTAAATTATAGAAATCCTTGAACATTACTTACTAATCGTATATTATGTTTTAATATAACAACATACAAAAATGTATAACCTCATTGATATGGTATGAGGGTCTCTACCAGGAACCGTAAAATCCTGATTACGAAAAAGAATGTAATTTTATTTACATTCTTCTTCGTAATCAGGATTTTTTTTATTTCACTTTAAGTGAGTATAAATTGGCAACGCAGATGGTTACGCGACGTAGTAGCCAATTTTAGGTATAAAGTATAAGTGCAACTACGTCTCTGTCTTCGCCGAAAGGCTCGTCAATCAACGAGTTTTCTTTATCACACAATTATGAAAGTGACTAGGGAGGAAAAAATAATGAAAACAGTCTATATAAATGCTACTTTTTTTACAATGGATCAGGAGAATCAAATTTTCGATAATGGTATGATGATCGTTCAAGATCAATTTATTACTTATGTCGGAAATCATTCTGAAGAGTTAATAAAGGATGCGGATCAAGTAATGAATCTTCAAGGGAAATGGGTAATGCCAGGACTTGTAAATACACATTCTCATATTCTTATGACGCTTTTACGTGGTATTGGAGATGACATGCTGCTAAAGCCTTGGTTAGAAACTAAAATATGGCCAATCGAAAGACAATATACAACGGAAATTGCTTCTGTCAGTGCACAGCTTGGTATTTTAGAAATGGTTAAGTCGGGAACTACAGCATTCTCAGATATGTTTAACCCTAATGGAATCGATCCAAATGTTGTCATGGAGACAATTGGTGAAACTGGAATTAGAGGAGCATTTTCATATTCAATATTTAGCTTTGGAACAGAAGAAGAGCAAAGATTGAATCTTAAAGGTGCTGAGCAATTTTCAAAAGACTACAAAAGGTTTGCTGATGGCCGTCTAACAACGATGGTTGCACCTCATAGTCCATATGCATGTACACCAGAAGCTCTAATTGAAAGTGCACGTATCGCAAAAGAAAATGATTTAATGATGCACATTCATGTATCTGAAACAGATTATGAAATTCAAGATATTGAAACGCGTTATTTAAACCGACCTGTAGAACATCTTCGCCGATTAGGTGTATTTAATCAGCCGACAGTAATGGCTCACGGTGTAGTTCTAAATGATGAAGAAAGAGCGATCCTAAAGGAATATGATGTACGAGTTGCTCATAATCCAATTAGTAATTTGAAGTTAGGTTCTGGTGTTGCTGATGTGGTTAGTTTATTAGACGCTGGAGTAAAAGTTGGTATCGCAACAGATAGCACAGCATCTAATAACAATCTTGACATGTTTGAAGAAGTGAGAATAGCTGCACTGCTACAAAAAGGAATGTATAAAGATGCTACGAAATTCTCAGCACAAACTGCATTAACTTTGGCTACTCGAGGTGGCGCAGAAGTTATAGGAATGGGACATACTGGCTCACTTGAAGCCAATAAAAAGGCAGACTTTATTACAATTTATCCATATGATAAAGAGCATTTACAACCATTAAGTAATGCATATTCACACTTACTATACGCTGCACGTGGTAGCGATGTATGTGATGTTTTCATTGATGGGAAAGCAATCGTAAAAGACCGTATTAGTTTAACAATTGATGAAGAAAAAGTAATTGCAGAAGTAAATCGATTACAAAGTAGATTTGCTTAAAAGAAGTAAACAAAGAAGAGCAGGAAAAGGATTGTCCTGCTCTTTCTAATTTAAAAGTATCGTTCATTGATGATTTTTAAATGATGTAACTCATGGCCTGCAATAATATAAGCAATAGCACGAGGTGTCGTTGGGTGATTTAGAACATTTCCCTCATTTTCTAATGTTTCATTAGATAAGTTTTCTAGCATAGATAAAGTCGCTTGACGAACAGTTTGATATTCATTCATAATTTGTTCTAGCTCAAGTCGGTTAAAATTTGCATTTTCATTATAGGCATTCTCATCAAAAGATGGCAATGGATTGTGATCCCCTCTTGCAATTGCCAAAAGACGATAACACATTATTCTTTCAGTATCTACTAAATGTCCAAGGACTTCCTTAATACTCCATTTTCCTTCCGCGTATCGATATTCAGATTTTTCTTTCGAGATTGCTTTAAAAAAGGTTATTGATTCTTCTAATTGTTTCCTTAAAATAGCTTGTAAGTCACCTTCAGGAACTAGCTCAATATAACCTTTAAAGTGTGGATTATATTCGTTTGAATTTGGTCTGGACATCAATTAATCACCCCAAAGTTTTTATTTAAGATTCACAGAGTAGGTAGTACAATAAAGAAATTATAACTAATGGTAAAATTTTGTAAATAGAAGTTTGAAAAATAAAAATATTAAGGGTGATTAATATGAATATTCAGCTGAAGCAACGTTTTAAGCAATTTGCAAAAAATGAATGTGGAAATTCTAGTAGATTATATGAATATTTATCATTAAAAATTGCAGAAGACGAAGAGATTCATGATTTATGTACTTTTGCGCTTGATGGTCAGCCTATTCCCAATTTATTATTAGGTTCGATTCATTATCTATTATTGAATGGTAATCATCATCCGTTAAAAGAGTTCTATCCAAGCCTAGTAGAAACACCAAAGAAAGTAGAAGATTCCTATCCATATTTTCAGGATTTTTGTAAAAAATTTAGAAACGAAATTATTCAGCTTATTCATACGAAAATTGTCCAAACAAATGAAGTGAGACGTTGTGCATATCTTTATCCATGCATTTCTTACATTTATCAAAAGGTTAATAAACCAATCTCGTTAATAGAAATTGGAACTAGTGCTGGACTTCAACTATTATGGGATCAATATAAGTATTCTTATAGCACAAGCGAAACTATTTATGGGAATATAAAATCGGATGTTCTGATCAATTCGGAGGTAAAAGATAAAGGCCTAATTAATCTCCCATTATTAGATAAAGTTCCTCCAGTTGTTGATCGATATGGAATAGATTTACACGTAAATGATTTATCAAATAAAGAAGACTATTTGTGGCTAAAAGCTTTAATTTGGCCGGAGCATTTTGAACGAAGAGAATTATTTGAAAAAGCCGTTATAAGTATGAAGGAAAATGAAATCAATTTAATAGAAGCAGACGGGATTAAAATACTACCAGAAGTCGTTAAAAAACTATCAAATGATTCCATTCTATGTATTTTTCATACACATGTCGCAAATCAAATCCCAGTTGAGGGAAAACAAAGTTTACTAAAAACTATTGAAGGTATTGGTGAAAATAGAGATGTGTTTCATCTATATAACAATATTTGGGATCGAATGCTACATCTTGACTATTATATTGATCGGATAAAGTATGAAGAAGTAATTGGTGAAACAGAAGGTCATGGGAAATGGTTTGAATGGAGGATTTAGTAAAATAAGAATCATTAGCTTGAAATGAGGGAGCAAAAATGGAGATTAAAGGAATCAATCATTTGTTGTTTTCAGTATCTAATCTTGATCTAGCGATCGATTTCTATAGAAACGTATTTGATGCAACTCTCTTAGTGAAAGGTAGAACAACAGCCTATTTTGACTTGAATGGAATATGGCTTGCATTAAATGAAGAGAAAGCTATTCCTAGAAATGAAATTCATCATTCATATACTCATATGGCTTTTACAATAGACGAAGACTCCTTTGAAAAAATGTATGATAAATTAGTTCAACTTAAGGTAAATATATTGAATGGTCGTGAAAGAGATAAACGAGATAAAAATTCAATTTATTTTACTGATCCAGATGGACATAAATTCGAATTTCATACTGGTACCCTGCGAGATCGGATTGAATATTATAAGCAAATAAAGCCACATATGGATTTTTATATTTAGTTGTTGGATAGAAAGTTTAAATAAACTTTCTACGATAAATATCTTGAATTAAAGATATTTTTTGATACAATATAGTTAAGAGCTCGGTAAATTGATATTGGAAGCATCGTATTAAACATATTAAACAGATAAGATTTATACGATATCTAGATGATTTATACTTTAATAAAATATCTCGAATTAAAGATAAAACCAAAAGGAGCGATATACTATGTTCGAAACAATCAATAGTAAACAATTAGGTCACGCTGATCACGGTTGGTTAAAAACAATTCATCATTTTTCATTTGCAAATTATTATGATCCAAGTAATATGAACTTTGGTGTTTTAAGAGTATTAAATGATGATTTAATTAAAGCACACAGAGGATTTGGTACTCATCCACATAGTGATATGGAAATCATAACATATGTCATTAATGGGCATTTAACTCACGCTGATAGTATGGGGAATAAACATGAAATTGGACGTGGTGATATTCAGTACATGAGTGCTGGAACGGGTGTGTATCACAGTGAACACAATATGGGCAAGGATTTATTAAGATTAATTCAATTATGGATTATTCCTGACAAAGCAGGTCATACTCCAAATTACGGTGACTTACTATCAGATTGGGAAAAAAGAGAAGGAAAATGGTATCATATGGTATCTCCTGTTGAAGGGAGTGCCCCGATTAAAATTCACCAAGATGCAAATATTTACTCGCTTGCATTAAATGAAAATGAAGAAATTACTTTTGAAATGAAAAAGGATCGCCAAGCGTATTTAGTCTTATTAGAAGGAAATGCCATTGTGAATGGAGAATTAATGGAAGCTAGTGATGCTGCAAAAATAATTGAAGAAGATATTAAAATAAAATCAAAAGATTTTTCACATTATTTAGTAGTAGAAATGAAAAAATAGTAGATGAAATGATCTAATTATTGGAGGGGAAATAGGTAATGAAAACAAGTATTAAATGGGATGGCAAGTTAGCCTTTTCAGGAATTGCACCATCTGGCCATGAGATAAAAATGGATACTGCCGAGTCTTTAGGTGGAGACAATAGTGCACCTACACCAGTTGAACTATTAATAACAGCAGTCGCAGGATGTACAGCGATTGATATCGTATTAATCCTAGAAAAAATGAGATTAAAATTAACTTCATTCGAAATTGAAGTGAATGGTGAACGAGCTGAAGAGCATCCTAAGCGATTTACTGACATTCACTTGCATTATATATTAGGTGGAGAGTTAGATACAGAAAAAGTTCGAAAAGCGATCAAATTATCAAAGGATAAATATTGCTCAGTAGCTCATTCTTTAAACGCTAACATTACAGCAAGTTTCACTTTAAATGGAACGAAGGATAATGAAGTACTATAATTAAATGTAGCTGCCTCTAAAGTGTAAGTACTTTAGGGGTAGCTTTTTTAATTGGCATTTCAAAATAAAAACCAGCATTTTGCTGGTTTTTAAACTTACTCTTCATTATCTAATTGTTTTTTTACATAAGTAGGAAGCATAAAGCACCCAACATGTAGATCTGTATTATAATATTTTGTTTCAATCCCTAGCTTATTCCATTCATCAGCTTTAATGTCTTTAATTGGGTCGTATTTTTTTGAAGCAAATCCAAATAACCAATGACCAGATGGATAAGTTGGCATATGGAATTGATAGACTTTTGAAATTGGAAATGATTCTTTAATTTTGGAATGTGCACGTTTCATTTCGTGCGCGTAACTAGCGTAATATGGACTTTCATGCTGGTTAATTAGAATACCTTCTTCACTTAATACCCGTTTGCAATTGTTATAGAAAGCAACTGTAAAGAGCCCTTCACCAGGACCAATAGGATCAGTTGAATCTACCAAAATCAAATCGTAATAACCTTCATCAGCTTCTTGTACGAACTTTAGGCCATCTTCGAAATATAAGGTTAATCGATTATCTTGATCTAATTTTGAGGCTGTTAAAGGTAAGTATTGTTGGCATAGCCTTACTACTCTCTCATCAATTTCTACCATATCAACAACTTCCACACCTGGGTAACGTAGTACTTCACGAGCAGTACCACCGTCGCCCCCACCGATAATTAGTACTTTTTTAATGTTTGGATTTACAGCCATTGATACATGCGTAATCATATCATGGTAGATAAATTCATCCTTTTCAGTCACCATCATATAACCATCTAGAGTAAAGAATGTTCCAAATGTTTCACTTCTAAAGAAATCGATTTGTTGAAATTCACTTTTTTCGGAATGAATATGTTCTTGAACCTTTATGGAGAACTTCGTATCTTCTTGGTGATTTTCTGTATACCATAAATCCATTAAATTTTCCTCCAAACTTCGATCGACGACCTTTATTATATAAGGATCATCATCATCGTTGATTGTGATCGTTCCTTCTGATTTTAAATAAAGATAATGCTGAATCAATTCAGTTGAAATTAGTTCACCAGGTATACAAAGAGGGATACCAGGAGGGTAAATCATAATTGATTCACCACTAATTAATCCACTAGCATCATGAATTGAAATAATTCGTTTTGGATGATAGTACGCTTCTCTAGGAGTCATGACCATTTTAGGATTTTTTAATGCAACACTTATATCTGTTTCAAGTTTTGGAAGTTTACCGTAATATCGGTCACTAATGTCTCTTAATGCATCAATTAAGGTTTGGATGGTGTCTTCATTATCGCCTAGCGAGATAATTGCTAAAATGACATTAGGTTCGGCAAGTTCGATTTGAATTTTATATTCTTCTGCAAGCATGTCATATACTTTAAAACCAGACATTCCTAAATCTGAAACTTTAACAACGAGTTTTAACTCATCGTAATCGAATACTCCAACTCCATTTCGATATGAATCTTGCGTAATACATTTTAATCCTTTTATGGAGTTAATTTCTTCTTTAGCTTTTCTTGTTAAATTGAATAATTTTTCAAAACGTTCATGACCTTCTAAAACTAATTTCTTTCTTGCAACATCGATTGAACACATAAGTAAATAGGAAGCAGATGTTGTTTGAAATAAATTAATTGTGGATCGAACCCTATTTTTAGTAATGATCCCATCATTATGTAGTAGAACTGATGCTTGTGTTAAAGCACCACCAGTTTTATGCAAACTAAGGGTAACAAGGTCAGCACCAAGAAGGGCAGCGTTACTTGGTAAATCAGGGTGAAACGAAAAGTGAGCACCATGGGCTTGGTCTACTAAAACTGGAATCCCTCTGGAATGACCAATGTCGATAATTTGTTTTAAATCTGAAGTTGCTCCAAAATAAGTTGGATTGATAATAAGAATGGCTTTAACATCCGAATTTAAATCTAAAGCATGAAGAACAGACTTTACTGAAACGCCATTTACAATTCCATACTCATAATCGATTTCTGGTTCAATAAATACTGGTTTAGCACCCGCTAAGATTAAAGCATTTATTGCGGATTTGTGTACATTCCTTGGTAGGAGAATTTTATCACCATGTTCAAGGGCACTCATAATCATATATTGAACCCCAGAAGTCGAACCATTTACTAACATATAAGCGTTATCTGAATGAAAGGCATCTGCTAATAAAGTTTCGGCTTCTTGGATTACACCTGTTGGATGCGATAAGTTATCAACACGCTTTGAAGAATTGACATCCATCTTAAGAGCCATATCACTCCAAAGCTCTCTTAATTCCTCGAGTGAATTACCTCTTTTATGCCCGGGAACATCAAAGCTTGTAATATCTTCCTTAGCATAACGAACTAATTCAGTTAAAAGCGGTGTTTTACTGTGATCCATCATCCATCAATATCCTCCACATCAGGACCATTCCATAAATTTTTACCGTAAAAGATTTCATCCATCTCATACTTCACTTTTTCTTCTATTTGTGAAATTTCATCCGCGTCTAATTTTTCTTTTGTGTAACCAAAAAGATAATTATCTAAATTAAATTGTTTCAACTTGCATTTCGTATGGAAAATATTTTCTTGGAACACATTCACATCAATCATTTGATACATGTCCTTTATTTTTTGAGGAATGTAATTTTGGATTGAGTTTATATCATGATCAATAAATAATTTATAACCACTAACATCACGAGTAAATCCTCGAACACGATAATCAATTGTCATAATATCGGCATCAAATTGGTGAATTAAATAGTTTAAGGCTTTTAAAGGAGAAATTTCTCCACAAGTAGATACATCAATATCTGCTCTAAACGTACTAATTCCATCATCCGGATGATATTCTGGGTAAGTATGAACAGTAATATGACTTTTATCTAAAGCTGCTACTACTAGCTCCGGTAATGGGCCAGGTGATTCGGAAAAAGTTTCAGATGAAGGATTATCAACCGGACCTTCTGAAACGAGAATCGTAACACTTGCTCCTTGAGGATCATAATCTTGTTTTGCAACATTTAAAATGTGAGCTCCAATTATATGTGTAACTTCAGTTAAAATTTTTGTTAAACGGTCAGCGTTATATTGTTCATCGATGTACTGAATATATGCTTCACGTTCTTCTTTCGTTTTGGTAAAGCAAATATCATACATATTAAAACTTAGTGATTTTGTTAAGTTATTAAAACCATAAAGTTGAAAATTATTTGACGATGAAATATTCATCTATTGTCCTCCTAATTTTACAAAGTAAAAAAGTACGTACGAAAAGTAAAAGCGACTGTATAATAGTCGCTAGTGTAACTACTCAATATATATTGTTTGTTTTTGAATTATTCATTATTCACATAAGTTGATGATTGAGGAGTTACTGATCGATAATGTTTTTTATTGTTTTATTTAAAATATTCAGAAAATAAAAAGCCTGAAAATGCTTAAGCCTTCTTAGATAGTAGGATTGGTGGTTGTGGTGTAAAGATTAGTTCAAATTCCAGTACTAATTGATTAAAGATACTATTCCAATCCTGTGTTAATGCATAATCTCTTGCTTTTTTTGACATATGCTTCAACATCTCGCTTCCATGTAAGCAATCCTCAATTGCTTGGCAAAAAGAAGATGTATTTTGTGGCTCACAAAGGACACCAGTTGAATAATCTCTAATTATATTTTTAACTCCACCTGCATTTGCACCAATCACTGGTGTTCCACACGCCATTGCTTCGAGTACTACATTTCCAAATGTTTCAGTATCAGAAGGAAAGACCATTAAATCAGACACACCATAAATTTCAACTAATTCCTTTTTTTGAAGGTAGCCTGTATAAATAATTTGATCAGTACCAGTTTTCTTGATCATTTCTTCTTTTTTTGGGCCATCTCCAACGATTAACCAAGTTAAATTTTTGTTAAAACGTTGCTTAGTGTAGTTTATTATTTTCGATAAGGTTTCTAAATCCTTTTCAGGTGCAATTCTTCCGACAAAACAAACCGTATATTTAGACGTAATATTATATTTTTGTTTTATTTCATTATGATTCAAAGTTGGACGAAAGATCGAACAGTCAACGCCATGGGTCCAAATAGAGAGATTATTAAAACCTTTTGTCTCTAAATGATTGAATGTATCCTTCGAAGGAACAAATATTTTTTGAGTCGGTTTATGAAACCAATCTAAATACTTCCATAAAATATTTTCTAAGAATGTTAAGTTATAGTACTGAAGATAATGGTCAAAATTTGTGTGGTATGAAGCAACCAAAGGGACTTTCATTTTTTTAGCAATATGGAGGCCACTTAATCCAATCGTAAATGGCGTTGCGATATGGATAATATCCGGATTAAATTCTTTAAGCGTCTTTTTCATTTTAGAAAGGTTTGGAAATGAAATTTTACATTCAGGATAAATTTTAAATGGTACAGATTTTAATCTTGTTACATCTTGCGTTGATGATAAACCGTAGTCCTCAGGAGCAAACACATGATATGAATGGCCATGATCTTTTAAGTAATTTGTAAATCGATTTAAAGTTTTGGCAACACCATTTACTTGAGGAATATATGTGTCTGTAAAAATAGCTACTCTCATAACTTCTCCTCCTTACAAATGATAGATAAAAAATTGTGAAATAAATGTAGTAGATACACCAAGTAATATTCCGAAAAACACATCTGTTGGATAATGTAAGCCAAGATAAATTCGAGAGAAAGAGACACACAAAACTAAAGGAAGTAAAATAAATGACGTAAATGGTAAATAAATCATTATAGGAAGTGCAACAGAAATAATTGCCGTTGTATGACCAGAAGGGAAGGAATGATCTTTTAAAGGATTTTTTAGCACAAAAGTACCTTCTAGTTTAAGATAAGGTCTTTTACGTGGATAAAAACGTTTAAGAAAATGAACAGGAATATGGCTAAGAGAAAGGGTACAACAACATAAGATTGATGCTTCATGTAATTCACCTTTGGAATAAAGTAATAAAATTAATGCTGATGCAATTGTAAAAGTAGCTCCGCCAAGATGTGTAATATTACGAAAGAAAAAATTCAGGTAACGCTTCTGGAACAATGAATTAACGCGATAAAACAGTTGACATTCATATGTGTGTATCCTTTGAAGAATAGCGCTCATTTTTCATCCTCCATTATGCTGAATATTTGTAACTTCATTATAAAAAGGGTTTATGGATTTAAATAGAAACTTTTGTAAATGAATAATTTAGATATGTAAATTTTTATTAAACGGATTGGAGCGGGGATGATTAAGGTATGCTGGGACAGTCACATCTGTCTGAGAGTGCAAATAAAATCGAGATAAGTGCAATTAAAATAATGGAAAGTGCAATTAAAAA
Organism: Bacillus sp. AFS088145; assembly: GCF_002564465.1. Classification (GTDB taxonomy): domain Bacteria; phylum Bacillota; class Bacilli; order Bacillales; family Bacillaceae_G; genus Gottfriedia. The sequence goes on from NZ_NUUX01000005.1 coordinate 22,036, forward strand.
AGATAAAACTGCAAAAAAAATTCTTGAAGCTGCAAATAAAAAAGCTAGAACTGAAAATTAAATTAGTGGACTGCAATCAAAAAAGTCATTTCTACAAATAAAATCCCTCAAACTGCAAATAAGACAGCTAATCCTAAATAAGATTGAGCAATAAGCACTAAAATTAAAGAAATAACCTTAAAATAGATTCAGAATAGACCAAAAGGAAACAAGTTTCAGGAAAATAAAAAGAGAAGGCATGAATTCCTTCTCAGTGTGGAAAAAGTAACGATTGTTTAATTGAAAAATTCTCAAATACAAACTTTAATTATTTTGACAGATTTTCTTCTTGTACTTTTTTATAGAATTGTCCTTTTTCAATATATTCTCTACGAATTCGGTCCATATCAATGATGTCTTCCTCTGTTAATTCACGTACTACTTTTGCAGGTCTACCAAATGCTAATGTGTTAGGAGGTATTACTTTTCCGCCTGGAACTAAGCTACCTGCACCAATCATTGCACCTGCACCGATTTCGGCACCGTCTAAAACGATTGATCCCATCCCAACTAATGCATTCTTTTTAACTGTACAACTATGTAAAATAACACTATGTCCAATTGTTACGCCATCTTCTAGAATTAGAGGGCATTTTGGGCTTTGGTGAAGAACAGATAAATCTTGAACATTTACATCATTTCCAATGATTGTATCATTAACGTCGCCACGGATTACTGCACCAAAAAATACACTACTATTTGCTCCAATTGTGACAGAACCGGTAACAGTTGCAGTTGAAGCGATAAAAGCTGATGGTTCGATTTTGGGTTGTTTACCTTTGTATGGTAATATCATACTATACTGTTGCCAAGCATATAAAAAAATACGATGATTGTTTAGTTGAAATTGTCTAAACAACAAGGCAACGTAGTTCACCTCCATAATATTTACTTCAATATGAGTATAACTTATTTTAACAATATGTAATTAATGAAAAATAGGGAGGAGTGAAAAAATGTCACTACCTAAAAATCCGATCCAATTAATGCCAAAAGTTTATAAAGCTGTTTTTCCTTTAGTGCATCAGGAATTAAACTATTGGAGAAATTTTGCAACGACAATCCCAGATCCAGAACTTAGAAAACAAGCATTAATGAGTATCGATACAAAAACATTCCATTGTGAAGGTGGTGCAATTTTAGCATTACTTTCTGAAAAAAATTTAAAACCAGTAATCGAGTTTATCGTTGCATATCAAACAATTAGTGATTACTTAGATAATTTATGCGATCGTAGTACTTCGCTTGATCCAGTTGATTTTGAAGCACTCCATGAGTCAATGATTGATGCGGTAAAATGTCAAAAATCCGATCAAATGTATTATCGCTTCCGAGAAGAACAAGACGATGGTGGATATTTACATGCACTAGTTTCAAAGTGTCATAGTAGTTTAAATCAATCGAAGCATTATGAGGGAATTAAAGAGTACTTAGTTCAACTTGCTGATTATTATTGTAAGTTACAAATACATAAGCATGTAAAAAAAGAAGAACGAGTGCCTAGATTAACAAATTGGTTTGAAAAATATCAACCAGAACTTTCTGACTTAGAATGGTATGAATTCTCTGCGTGCGCAGGTTCAACACTTGGAATTTTTTGTTTAGTTTCTTATTCATTTAACGAAGTGATTTCTGAAAAATTATTTGAACAAGTCTATAAGAGTTATTTCCCTTATGTACAAGGACTTCATATACTACTAGATTATGTAATTGATCAAAAGGAAGACGAAGAAGGCGGAGATTTAAATTTCTGCAGTTATTACCCGTCTAAAGATGTCATGTTAAATAGGATTGAGTATTTTTCAACTAAAAGTGATCAAGCCTTAAAAGATTTAAAAGACTATCGTTTTCATCGAATGATCTGCCAAGGATTACTAGGCATTTATTTGGCTGATAAAAAAATGGCAGGACCAGACGAGATGAAAAGAATTAGAAGAGGGATTGTTAAGAACGGTGGCTTAACATCATTCTTTTTCTATGGAAATGCTAAGTTATATTTTAAATTAAAAGAGTTAAAGGCGAGTAATAGAAGGGTCAGGGAATCAGTTTAAAAAAGAATAAGAAGGTAAACATTCCATAAGTGTTTTTCAGTAGCAAAAAAGGATAGTTAATAAAACTATCCTTTTTTGTCTTTACATATTTGCATTTAAAGATTCACTTTTTTCAAAGAAAAATAATTTCATTAGTGGTGGAGTTACGATCGTTGTGATTAGTACTACTATAACAAGGATCGCAAACATTTCCTTATTTAAAAGATTATTTGCTAAACCTGTTGATGCCATAATCAATGCAACTTCCCCGCGTGATACCATTGCTGAACCAATTCCGAGTGAATTTTTAGTTGGAAATCCCGCCAGTTTTGCTCCTAATGCTCCACCAATTAGTTTCGTTAGAATGGCAATAATACTTATCATAATAATAGTCGGAATCGAATGACTTAACCCAGTAAATTGAACTGATACACCTATTAAAGTGAAAAACACAGGTACAAATACAGAGTAAGCAATCGTTTCGACTTTTTCAAAAACCTCTTGTTTAAACTTAGTAACGGATATCGAAATTCCTGCGATATAAGCGCCGATTATTGCAGCAATACCTGTTTGGTCTGCAAAGGCTGAGAATAAGAAGCAAACTATTAAAGCAGCAGAGATTAATGTTTCTGAAACGTTTAGTTTTATAAACTTTTTTAGAAACCAAGGTACAATCTTCCAACCGATTAATATGGCAAATGTAAAAAATATAAACTTTTTAAATAAAAGAATTGGTAAACTAACGGCGCTACCACTGAAACTCATAACAAAGGCTAGAGCTATAATGACAACAATATCATCAATTACGGCAGCTCCTAAAATTGTTGCTCCATCTTTTGTTTTAAGTTTACCCATTTCTTTTAAAGTAGCCACTGAAATACTTACGCTAGTTGCAGAAAGAATCAGCCCTAAAAAAATAGCTTCAAATTGACTTAAGTTTATGGAGATACCATAAAGATAACCTGAGAATAATGGGAATAATATTCCGAGTAACCCAACATAAGAAGAAGCTTTCCCAGTTCGTTTAAATTCATTAAGATCAGTTTCTAAACCTGCAATAAACATAAGTAAAATGACGCCAATTTCGCTCATTTCATGTAATGTTTCTGTTTCGGTAATGATTCCAAGAACAGCAGGCCCTAGTATGATCCCTATTAATAGCTTTCCTAAAACTGCAGGCTGACCAAGCTTTGTACTTAAATCCCCAAAAACTTTAGAGGCAATCAATATAATCGCAAGTTGCACATAAAGCATAAATTCATCTCCCGTCTGAACGCATAAAAAAAGAACCTGCCACGATTGGGTAAGTAGATTACATACTTATCCCTATCGTGACAGGCTCCTCCGAACAATGCATTAAATTTAATCTAAGTATAAACTAAAATTGAATAAGAAAACAAGTTTAATAGATAAAATGGACAAAATAAATAGAAATTTAGTTTAGTAGAATTAACAAAAAAAGCGAAATAAAATAAGCAAAATGAAGGAGTATAAACGAAATGGCACCTTTTATTTTCCGAAAAAACAACATATATTTAAGTACAAAAGAGTGTACATAAATTAAAATCATACTCCCGAAGAAACCATAAAAATACCCATAAATTACCCAAAGGGTCATCTGATTGACTTGTGAAGATTCTGTATGAAATCCTCGATATAATGAAACAAGGTAAAAAACTGACCAGTAATTGATGAACGCAATTAGTCCAATTAATAATAAGATCCAATTCGAATTTCGTAAAATGAACTGAAAAACTTTACGAAATATTTTATTCAAATTGTTTAGGTTTGTAGTCAACTCTTCACGCCCCTAGAGTTGGTTTATCTCAATCAACTACGAATTGGTTTGTATGAACAAATCAATTAAATTGGTTATATCTTTACATAATATTCAATTGATTCCATGAATACGCCGTAATTAGATATTATTAAAAATTTTTTGTAAATTTTTATAGATTGATAAAGTTACTAGATCGATAAATTTTGTGTTTTATCCAAAGGGGATATGTTCTTAATAAAAAACCGGATCGTCTGTTTACTAAACTTCATTAGACTACAAGTAATTTAAACAAAAAAAGAGGCCCAATAAGTCCAATGGCTTAAAGGGCGCTCTGTTTAATTTAATTTTTAGTTGGTTCAATTTGAGTAAATATATCTCGATGAACTCTTTTCATTTCTTCAAAAAATTGCTCACGTTTAATATTATTATTATCTAATATTTCTTTAAATGAATTTGTTTTACCTTTTTGAGCGATGATATTTTCCAAAGGTTTATTTGAAAGTTTTGATACAACTGCAATAAATATTAATTTCTTCATTTCCATTTTATGTTGCTCAACAGCTTTATTAATATTAGCTTCAGGTTGGTTTAAGTAATTAGAAATATACTTAACAACTTCTTTTTTGTGGTTTTCTAACATTTTATTTGCTTTTTTGTTATGGTGATGATGATGTCTATGATGCTCACCTTCATCTGTTGTTGCATCATGATCATGATGTGGATGGACATAATAATTTGCTGCCGCGATGTTTTCGGCATTTACTGTGATTGTACTAAGTGTAAAAAGACTAACTACTGCACCTGCAAAAATAGCTTTTTTCATTTTGAAAACCTTCTTTCTTTTTTTGATTTTTTTATCTTTACCAATTTTCCAAGAAAAATTTACCATTAATGAATTTTTAATGAATTTTTAAGGTTTGCTTTGGTTTTATGTCAAAATTAAATTGATATATTTGTAATGTTAAATACTCGGGAGCAAAGTTAAAACTGTTAGTAGTCAAATCCAGACAGTTGAAATAGAGTTTATATGGGATTTGATTTTTCTGGAAAAGTAAATTTTAATCAAAAAATTACTTTTCCAGTTACCTAATACAAGCATCCTCTGAAAAAAACTGTCTTACTTAGGGAAAACGGACATTAAATGAACATTTATTAATGATGAAATTATCATTTTTGGGATGATCTATTAATGGATTTAAATGTTAATATGTTAAAGCAATTTTATGTTTCCAATTTCACTAGTAATGGTCTTTTTTCAGAAGACATATTAATTAATTAATTAATTAATTAATTTTCAATCTTAATTGACCTAATAACTGATTAATAAACAACTGTTAGGTTACTCTAAGTAAAGGCTATTTGATTAGGATTTATTGCATACTTTTTTTTATGATTAAGTTGATTGGAACGAAGGNNAGGCTGAGACCCCGCAGGCTCGCCGAGGAGGCTCAGGTCTCGCCCCATGGAAAGCGAGCACCCCGTAGTGGAAATCAACATCACTAAACTCCTTTTACGATAATTTGGTAATTTAATTGACAAGGTTGGTTTTCAACAGCATGAAAAAAACTGTCTAAAATTAGACAGTTTTTTCTTAAGCCCTTTTTTCAATTGCTAATATAAAAGGAGGATTATTTGCTTGATTAATAAATCGATAAGTTAATACATGTGCCAAGTCTTGAGGGATGTTTTGGGCAAAGTTCATTAATGCATCTTTTTCAATTTCTCCGCCTTCATGACCATGATAAATTACAACTACGATAATCCCTTCTGGAGCCATCATTTCTAGTATTTGTTCTATTGCAGAAATGGTTGACTCGGGGACTGTTACAACTGATTTATCACTACCAGGTAAATAACCAAGATTAAAAATTGCACCTTTTAATTTCTTGTGTAATGAAGCTGGGATTACTTTTTTTACTTCTGCATGACTTCTTTGCAATAGTGTAACTTGATTGCTTAAATTTTCATTGTTTATTCTTTCAATCGTCTTTTGAATAGCTAGTTCTTGGATATCAAATCCGTATACATGTCCAGTTTCACCAACCAATTTTGCTAAAAATACTGTATCATGACCATTACCCATTGTGGCATCAATGGTAATATCGCCTTCTTTAACAGTTGATTGGAGAAGCTTTCTAGCGTACGGTAAAATACGATCTAGAATCATGTTAATTGTACTCGATTATTTGCGTATTTACCTTGCCAGCTATTTCTACGTTCAAACTCACGATCAATTGCATTTAGTACTTCCCATTTTTTCAAGCTCCACATTGGTCCGATTAATAAGTCAGGTGGACCGTCTCCAGTAATTCGATGTACGATTACATCACTTGGAATGATTTCAAGCTGATCAACGACTAAGTTAATATAAGCGTCAAAATCCATGAATTCAACTAGTCCTTTTTCGTATTGCTTCATCATTGCAGTACCTTTTAATAGGTGAAGTAAGTGAATTTTAATTCCTTGGATATCAAGTTTAGCAACTTCCATCGCAGTTTCCATCATCATTTCTGGGGTTTCAAGAGGTAACCCGTTAATAATATGTGAACAAATACGGATATTGTGCTTTCTTAATTTTTCTACGCCTTCTACATAGGTTTTATAATCATGTGCGCGATTAATAATATTTGCAGTTTTTTCGTGAACAGTTTGTAATCCTAATTCAACCCATAAATAAGTTCGTTTATTTAAATCTGCAAGATATTCAACAACATCATCTGGTAAACAATCCGGTCTTGTTGCGATTGATAAACCTACAACGCCTTCTTGCTCTAAAATTGGTTCGAACTTTTGTTTTAATACTTCTACTGGTGCATGAGTATTTGTGTAAGCTTGGAAATAGCCTAAGTATTTTCCGTTTTGCCATTTCTCATGCATTTTATCTTTTATTTTATGAAATTGAGTTACAACATCTTCAGCTCGATCTCCTGCAAAGTCGCCCGAACCAGATGCGCTACAAAAAGTACAACCTCCAAACGCAACTGTACCATCCCTATTTGGACAATCAAATCCGGCGTCAATTGAAACTTTAAAAACTTTTTCGCCAAAATGTTGTCTTAAGTGATAATTCCACGAATGATATCTTTTATGATCTATTGTATATGGAAAAGGATTGTTTTTTGTCATTCCTCATCCCTCCCTTAATTTAAGTCAATATTATCGATTTTATCATGCTCTAAAAAGAAAACCAAATGGAAAAACCTTTCTTATTTGTAAAGAAATAATTGTACTCTGATTGAAAGGTTCGGAAATACTATCCTTGAGGTAACCTACATATCGGATACTTCATTAAAGTCTCAAAGGAGGTATTTTCTTGGGAATAACAGATCGCAATTTCGGACAAGAACAAGTACAACAAGCGAAACAAGCCTATGATTATGCAGTGCAACAATTAGAAATTGGCATGCAACAAGAGCATTTTAACGGAATCGAGTATTCTGAAGCACAGGCAGGGCTTGAGCAAGCAATTATGCAGTTAGAAAAAGTTGAAAACCTTGCAAATTTAGAAAATAGAGATGAATTTAATCGTTTACGTAGACAATTAACACAGCTACAACATCAAATGATTATTACTCCGCACTAAAGGAGATTTGATAATGCAAGAATACGTTGAAGAATATGCAATCCTTGGGAGGAAACCAAAAATGGTTAAAAAGAAATCAAAAAGTAATAATCCTGAACAAACAACAAAGAATAAAACAAAAACAGAATTCTCAGGTGAACTTTCAGCAGTGGATCAAGTCAAAATGAATAACTCTAAAAAAGGTCAACCACAGAGATCAAAGCAGGGGTAAGGTAGTAAAAGAAGAGGAAGGTATATGCCTTCCTTTTTTCTTTTCATTTGGTAATTTTAGGGTTTATATGGTGCTTTTCTAATACTTTCTAGGTTTTTTGTCCTTCTTATCTACCGACACTTAATGTGTGCCTCTTGAAACTAGGAAGATTCTCCTCTACAATTAATGAGTTAACGAGATAAAAATAGATAAAAAGGGACAGCTTTGAGGGGAGTACGGGATGCCAAAAAAACTATGGTTTTTGTTAATCGGTATGATTTTAAATGTAACAGGTAATTCTTTTTTATGGCCATTCAATACAGTATACATCCATATATATTTAGGAAAGTCCTTGTCTGTTGCGGGGCTTATTTTAATGTTTAATTCATTGGCTGGTGTATTTGGTAATATGCTAGGGGGCTGGCTTTTTGATAAATTTGGGGGATATAGGTCAATCCTTACTGGTATTAATATTACGTTTTTGTCGATATTAGGTTTGGTTATTAATCATTCTTGGACATATTACAGTTGTTTCTTCGTAATATTAGGATTTGGTGTTGGTATTGTATTTCCTTCAATGTATGCGATGGTTGGAGCGGCATGGCCAGAGGGTGGACGTAAAGCTTTTAATGCAATTTATGTAGCTCAAAATCTTGGTGTCGCGATTGGTACGGCTTTAGGTGGAGTTGTTGCGGCCGCTAATATTAATTATATTTTCTCAGCTAATTTGCTATTATATATTATTTTCTTCTTAGTAGCTTTATTTGGATTTAGAGATATTGGTGAACCTAAGCAATTAAAAGAAACTCATGTTGATAAAGCAGAGAAACAAAAATTTTCATTTACTCCTTCATTGAAGGCTCTGATGATTGTTTGTGTTGCGTATGTTTTATGTTGGTTAGTTTATGTTCAATGGCAAACTACGATTGCTTCAGAAATGCAAAATCTACACATTGGATTAAAAAAATATAGTCTGTTATGGACTGTAAATGGTGCGCTTATTGTCTTAGCTCAACCAATCGTATCAACTGCAATTCGTAAATATGAGTTAAGTATGAGAAAGCAAATGTTGTTTGGAATTGGATTCTTTATCGCTTCGACTATTCTTGTGAGCACTGCCGATCATTTCTCAATGTTTATGACGGGTATGATCATTTTAACGATTGGAGAAATGTTCGTATGGCCCGCAGTACCAACTATTGCAAATATGCTTGCTCCAAAAGATCGTATAGGAATGTATCAAGGGATTGTCAACAGTGCAGCGACGGTTGGAAGAATGCTTGGACCTGTTATTGGAGGAGCTCTTGTTGATACTTTTAATATGAGGGTATTATTTATCATTTTAGTTGTCTTTTTAGTAATAAGCATGGTCTTCTCTGTGCTTTATGAAAGATTAGCAAAAAAAGTAGTAAAAGCTGAAAATCAAACTTTTGCTTCTTAAAAATAGGCGATGTATAATTGACCTTTTTCTTTGGTTATAATAAAATGGTATAAATTCAATCTAAATGATCGGCAATGATTGGGAATAGTAGTGAATATGAAGAGGTTTAGAGAGTTGACGGTTGGTGAAAGTCAATCCATTCTATTCATGAACTCGCCCATAAGCCACATTTGTGAACGGTTTTTACCAAGTAATAAATGTCGTGTTCCACGTTACGGAAACAAGTGAATGTATTTTTACATTAATTTGGGTGGTACCGCGGGAAATCCTCTCGTCCCTTTTGGGATGGGAGGATTTTTTTATTTGTAGACCGCTAGTACCACAGCCGAGCCATTTATATATGAAAAAAGGAGGCAATAATATGAGTTTTAATCATCGTACTATTGAACAGAAATGGCAGAAGTATTGGTTAGAAAATAAAACGTTTAAAACAACTGACGATACAAGCAAGCCGAAATTTTATGCACTTGATATGTTCCCTTATCCATCTGGAGCGGGATTACATGTAGGTCATCCAGAAGGGTACACAGCTACTGATATCCTATCAAGAATGAAAAGAATGCAAGGCTATAATGTACTTCATCCAATGGGTTGGGATGCATTTGGTCTACCAGCAGAACAATATGCATTAGATACAGGTAATGATCCAGCCGAGTTTACTGAAAAAAATATTAATACTTTCCGTAATCAAATTCAGGCACTAGGATTCTCTTATGATTGGGATCGTGAAGTAAATACAACTGATCCTAATTATTACAAATGGACTCAATGGATTTTCCTAAGAATGGTTGAAAAAGGATTAGCTTATGTAGATGAAGTTCCAGTTAACTGGTGTCCAGCTCTTGGTACAGTTTTAGCTAATGAAGAAGTAATCGATGGGAAAAGTGAGCGCGGAGGACATCCGGTTGAACGTCGTCCAATGAAGCAATGGATCTTAAAAATCACAGCTTATGCTGATCGATTATTAGAAGATCTAGAAGAATTAGATTGGCCTGAAAGTTTAAAAGAAATGCAACGTAACTGGATTGGCCGTTCGGAAGGTGCAGAAGTTTACTTTAATGTTGATGGATTCGATGAAAAAGTAACGGTATTTACAACACGTCCAGATACATTATTCGGTGCAACTTATGTTGTATTAGCTCCAGAACATGATTTAGTTAATAAAATTACAACAGCTGATCAAAAAGCTGCTGTCGAAGCATACATTGATTCAGTTAAATCGAAAAGTGATCTAGAGCGAACTGATTTAGCGAAGGATAAATCTGGTGTATTCACAGGTGCATATGCAATAAATCCTGTAAATAACGAAAAGCTTCCAATTTGGATTGCTGATTATGTACTTGCAAGCTATGGAACAGGTGCAGTTATGGCAGTACCTGCACATGATGAGCGCGATCACGAATTTGCAGTTAAATTTAAATTACCGATTGTTGAAGTTGTTGAAGGTGGAGACGTTCAAAAAGAGGCTTACGCTGGAGATGGCAAACATGTTAACTCTGATTTCTTAAACGGTTTAAATAAAGAAGAAGCACTTGGAAAAATGATCGAATGGTTAGAATCTTCAAAAGCTGGTGAGAAAAAAGTTACGTATCGTCTACGCGATTGGTTATTCTCTCGTCAAAGATATTGGGGAGAACCAATTCCAGTAATTTTCTGGGAAGATGGTACGATGACAGTTGTTCCTGATGAGGAATTACCATTAATTCTTCCAAAAGCAGAAGATATTCGCCCAAGTGGAACTGGAGAGTCACCATTAGCGAATATTGCTGATTGGGTTAATGTAGTTGATCCAGTAACAGGTAAAAAAGGAAGACGTGAAACAAATACAATGCCACAATGGGGTGGAAGCTGTTGGTATTACTTACGTTATATTGATCCAAATAATAGCGAAGCAATCGCAGATTCTGAATTACTAAAGCATTGGTTACCAGTTGATGTATACATTGGAGGAGCAGAGCATGCAGTTCTTCACTTACTATACGCTCGTTTCTGGCATAAATTCCTTTATGATTTAGGTGTAGTTCCTACAAAAGAGCCATTCCAAAAGCTATTCAACCAAGGAATGATCTTAGGGGAAAATAATGAAAAAATGTCTAAGTCTAAAGGAAACGTTGTAAATCCTGATGATATCGTTGCTAGCCATGGTGCTGATACATTACGTTTATATGAAATGTTCATGGGTCCATTAGATGCATCAATCGCTTGGTCAGAAAATGGATTAGATGGTTCCCGTCGCTTCTTAGACCGAGTATGGCGTTTATTTATCACTGATAACGAAGAACTTTCAGATAAAATTGTTGAAGGTCTTACTTCTAGCAGTCTTGAAAAAACATATCACCAAACAGTAAAGAAAGTAACAGAGGACTTTGAAGGTTTACGCTTTAACACTGCGATTTCTCAAATGATGGTGTTTATTAATGAAGCATATAAAGCTGACAAATTACCAAAAGAAATGGTTGAAGGTTTTGCAAAACTATTAGCACCAGTAGCTCCACATATTGGTGAAGAACTTTGGAGTAAACTTGGGCATAGTGATTCAATTGCATATGCTACATGGCCAGCATACGATGAAGCTAAACTTGTAGAAGACGAAATTGAAATCGTAGTACAAATTAATGGTAAAGTAAAAGCGAAATTATTTGTTGCAAAAGATGCTTCTCGTGAGCAAATGGAGCAAATTGCATTATCAGACGATGCAGTTAAGGAACAAGTTGAAGGTAAAACAGTTCGAAAAATCATTGCTGTACCAGGTAAATTAGTAAATATCGTTGCTAACTAAATAGTTAATTCGAAAAAACCTCTTTTGAGGTTTTTTCTTTGTTTATTGCTTTTTTACTACCCAAGTCCCTTTTATGGGTAAGTAAATTTCGAGATTTTGCTTTTCCACTAACTCATGAACCTTTCCTGAGTTAGTATATTTCATCAATTTGCTTATTTACTAACTCATCCTCCCCCTTAAGGTGGAAAGAATTAAACTTACTTTTTGCATAGAAAATAATTAGTTGTTAAGATGTTGCTATAAAGAAAGGATGAGCAATGATGAATACGATTTCTGCAAATGAAGTTAAAGAGCGTTTAGAATCAGGAGAAACGCTATTTTTAGTAGATGTACGAGAGGATTATGAGGTTGAGTATGGGAAAATTCCGGAAGCAGTTCATATTCCAATGGGGCAAATTCCTAGCAAATTAGATGTTTTTAATAAAGAATTTGAATATATTTTTATTTGTAAGGCAGGCGTTCGTAGTGAGAATGTTTGTGAGTATTTAAATGATCTAGGCTATAAGGCGATCAACATGGAAGGCGGAATGATGGCCTGGGAAGGCGAGATCAAATAAAAAATTTATTTGTATCGATATTTTGTCTACCTACTGAAATCCAACGTTTTGTTGGATTTTTTTATTTATTTGGTTTAAATTAGGCTAATGTTTTTTGGTATAAGGAATATTAACCATGGAGTTGTGACATATATTAAAGTAGAACCTCATATATTTTTTCATTGAGGTCTTTGCTTGTTAGAAAGGAGGGGGTTGATTTGCCTAAAACATTAAAAATTGATATTACCGATAAAATAATTGGTAAATTTAAAGATGGGCATATGGAGTTGTATTCTTCAAAGTATTTAATTGGAAAGTTTTTCTTTAAAGACTTAAAACAATCTTTCCAATTGGCAGATGGGTATGTTGAAGAGGACGGGAGATTCTATTTATTAGTGAACTTGCAACACGAACAATCGAACGCTCGCCTTTGACCTTAAATTAGGGACGGTGGATTTGTGCCAAAGAAAAATATAATAATTGAAAAGCATAAGTTTCTAGAAAATCAGTTTGATTGTTTTTCGAATACAACTATGGCAAAAAGCTTGGGGAATAACAGTTTAACTTTTATAAAGTTTCTTAAGAATCAATCCTTATGCTTTTCTATATGTAAAGATTATAGGACCTAGCGAAAAAATGTATTCGTTCGGTCCTTTGTTTATTTCTTAAAAATTCGTTTGAGAGTATTCCGCAGCTGATGCTCCTGCTAATCTACCAGTTACCAAAGCAGCGGTTATGTTATAGCCACCAGTGTAACCGTGAATATCTAATATTTCTCCGCAAAAATAAAGACCATTCATGATTTTAGATGACATTTCTTTTGGATGAACTTCCTTTGTTGAGACACCACCGCCTGTCACGAATGCTTTTTCAATTGAAAGAGTTCCGTTTACTACAAATGAAAAGCCCTTAAATAATTGGATAAGCTCTCTTAATTTCATGGTAGCAATTTCATTACAAGGAGTTGCCTCATCAATTCCACATTTTGAAAGCAGAAATAGTAAATATCTTTCAGGTACATAACCTTTAAGAACGTTCTTAATCGCTTTTTTAGGATCTTCTTTTAGAATACTGTTTACGTCTTGAAATAGTGATTCCTCATTTTGCTCTGGGAAACAATCAATCGCCATTGATACATTTTTGGTTTTAAACTTTTGTTGTACTTTATATACAAATTGGCTACAACGTAGTGCGGCAGGGCCCGAAATTCCAAAATGAGTAAAGAGCATGTCCATTTTATGGGCTATCACTTTTTTGCCTTTTGGATTTAATACACTTAATTCTATGTTTCTTAAAGCAAGGCCTTGTAATGTTTTACTTTGAATAAAATCTTCACTTGAAGTAATAGGCACTTCTGTAGGAAAGAGTTCAGTTATTGTATGACCAGCTTTTTTTGCCCAAGCATATCCATCACCTGTCGAACCTGTGTGTGGAACTGATTTACCACCTACCGCAAGGACAACACTTTTTGAGTGAATGACTGTTCGATCATCCAATAAGATTCCTACTACTTTACCATCTTCATATAATACGTCTTTAACGGTTCTATTGGTGTGAATATCTACATGATGTTTTTTTAGTTTTTGCATTAATGCATTTAATACTGATTTTGAATCATTTGAAACAGGAAACATTCTCCCGTGATCCTCTTCTTTTAATGCGACTCCCATGTTTTCGAAAAACTGTATGATATCCTCGTTATTATATAGAGAGAATGCGCTATATAAAAACCGGCCATTTCCAGGTATATGTTTAATAACTTCCTCTATAGGTAAGCGATTTGTTACGTTACAACGACCACCACCTGATATAAGGAGTTTTTGTCCTAATTTAGTTCCTTTTTCAAGTAAAAGTACTTTAGCTTTGTTTTCAGCAGCGCTAATTGCAGCCATCAGACCAGAAGTTCCGCCACCAATTACAATCACGTCATAAACCATTATTTCACTACTTTCGTTACAAATTTCTTTTAGTAAGTTTACCATTATTTCAAGTAAGCTCCAACTTCTTATCATTTTTTAATTTTTTCTTTTTATATGATATGGTAAGATAGATTAGTTAGTTTGATCGAGAATTGGTAGGAGGCAGTTTATGTCAGATTCAAAATTGCTACGAGGTACCTTCATATTAACTGCTGGTACGTTTTTAATAAAATTTCTAGGAATGATTTATACATTCCCTTTTTATGCGTTAGTTGGTTCAAAAGGGTCTGCATTATATAATTATGGTTATGTTCCATATACTTTGTTTATCAGTATAGCTACCGCAGGTGTTCCGTTAGCTGTAGCAAAGTTCGTTTCGAAGTACAATGCGATTGAAGAATATGAAACAAGTAGGAGGCTTTTTCATGCAAGTCAGCTACTCCTAATATGTACAGGTATTTTTTCGTTTTTAACGTTATATATCATTGCACCTTATATCGCACCTCTTATGATTCCAAAGGATACAAAAGGTAATAGTGTAGAAGATGTAGTTTCAGTTATGAGAATAGTGAGTACTGCATTAATATTAGTACCTTCTCAAAGTTTGTATAGAGGTTTTTTTCAAGGGCATCAATCAACAGGTCCAACTACTGTTTCTCAGCTAATTGAACAAATTGTACGTATTGTATTTACATTAGTTGGAAGTTATATCATTCTAAAAGTTATGGGTGGAACAATTACTCAAGCAGTAGGGTTATCGACGTTTGCAGCTACAATTGGTGCTGTAGGTGGTATTTTAAACTTACTATGGTATTGGAAAAAGCGTAAAGTTCATTTAGATGAACTTCTTCCAAAATCAAAAGGATTAATCTATCCTACTAAATTAGAAATGTTCAAAGAATTATTCTCTTATTCAATTCCATATGTGTTTGTTGGACTTGCTATTCCGTTATATCAATTAGTGGATCAGTTTACTTACAATAGAGCAATGGAAGCAATTGGATTAAAAGATATTGCAGAGAATACTTATGTAATGTTTTCATACACAAGTCACAAGCTAGTAATGATTCCAGTTTCATTAGCAACGGCATTTGGTTTAACACTAGTTCCCGCTATAACTGAAGCATTCGTAAATAAAAATCATAAAAAGCTACAAAGTCAAATTACCCAAACCTACCAGGTTGTATTTTTCCTAACACTTCCTGCTGTAGTGGGTATATCAGTTTTGGCTGAACCGATTTATAGTGCTTTTTATCAAAAAAGTACACTTGGTGGAAGTATACTAGGTTTTTATGCTCCAGTAGCTTTATTGTATTCACTTTTCACAGTAAATGTAGCCATTTTACAAGGTTTAGATAAACAAAAATATGCGATTATTGGTTTAATAGGCGGAGTAATATTAAAAATTGTATTAAATGTACCACTAATTCATTTATTTAAAACATATGGCGCGGTATCAGCAACCGCATTAGGCTATTTATTTTCGATCGTATACAATTTCTATTATATTCGTAAAAATGCGCAGTTCTCTTTCAATAAAGTGTTTAGAAGGATCATCTTTATGATTATCTTATCTGGCTTAATGGCTGGCGCGGTTTATGCTGTAGAATACTTATTAGGATTCTGGTGGACTTATAAAGATGGTCGAATGATTTCAATGTTCCTTGTCATCATTGGAGCAATTGTAGGGGCTATTGTTTATTTAGGTGTTGCATACAAATTAAACTTATTTGAAATTATTTTAGGAGCTCGTTTAAAGAATCGTTTTAAGTTTGGAAAAAGAGGATAAAAATATAAGGTGAACCTTCTTTTGTAGTGGTTCACCTTTTTTACACATTAAGAGTGTATAAATTGACAGCGGAGAAGAAAAACGACGTAGTATAAATGCAACTACGCCTCTGACTTCGCTAAAAAAGCTCGCTATTCGGCGAGTTTTCTTAAACTTTTATTTAGAAAGAAAAGGTGCAAATTAATGAGAATTGATAAAATTTTAGCCAATATGGGATATGGCAGTAGGAAAGAAGTAAAGTCTCTACTAAAACAAGGTGTTGTAAAAGTTGGAGATAATATTGTAAAAAGCCCAAAAGAGCATGTTGATATTGAACAGCAAGTTGTTACGGTAAATGGTGAGGTAGTAGAGTATAAAGAGTTTGTTTATTTAATGATGAACAAACCACCAGGTGTTATATCTGCTACAGAAGATTCTGAGCATGAAACTGTAATCGGATTATTAGAATATGAAGATATCATTTTCGAGCCATTTCCAGTTGGACGTTTAGATAAAGATACTGAAGGATTGTTATTAATAACGAATGATGGTCATTTAGCACATCAATTACTTTCTCCTAAAAAACACGTACCAAAGAAGTATTATGCAACGATTGAGGGAGTAGTAACTGAAGCTGACATTAAAGCATTTGAAAAAGGTGTAACACTAGAGGATGGTTATTTAACAAAACCTGGTTATTTAACAATTCTTAAATCCGGAGAAGAATCTGAAATCGAATTAGTTATTATGGAAGGTAAATTCCATCAAGTTAAAAGAATGTTTGAAGCAGTAGAAAAGAAAGTTACTTACTTAAAAAGACTTGAGATGGGTCCTTTAAAGTTAGATAAAGATTTAGAGTTAGGTGAATATCGAGAATTGACTGATGAAGAGATTGACCAATTAAAGTCGGTTAACGAAGAGAAATAAAGTGTTACTTATAAATAGGTTAAGATGAATCAAAATGTAAACATAAAGTTTAATCGGATATCACTAATATATTCTTAATAGAGAGCCAAAAGAAAAACAAAAACCCTTGATTAGAAGTCAGACAAGACAATCATAGGTTTTTGTTTTTCTTTTTTTACGAAGAAGCTTTTACTTTTTTCCCTGTTACGGCCCATTTACCCCTACTTGGACTATAAACTAGATTATTAAACTCTAAAATGTTTAAATCTCGTTGGATTGTTCTAGGTGTAATACCAAACTCCTCCACTAGGTCTTTTGTAGAAACGGTGCCATTTTCACTAATATACATGTAAATGGCTTTAATTCGAGTCAGCATTCGAGAAGTTCCAGAATTCAAAAAACCACTCCTTTACCTACCGCATTGTTTCATAACAGGTTAGTTAAGTATTTTACTAGTTAAGCTTATATTTTCATTTTACTCTTTTTCAGTAGTTTCATAACGAAATTTATGAAAAAAATACAAAAATTTAATGAAAATTTGCGCAAACGTAATCATTTTGCAAGTTTAAGGTAATATATTCTACAAAGAGTGTCATATTCCTTCTTTTTTCGTTCCATTTATGAATAAATTATGTTTAAATTTTAAAAGGTGATAAACTATTTATATTAAAGGAGGTATTTCTATGACACAAATTAATTGGATGGAAGAAGTTTTAAAACGTAAAGAAGATTATTTAAAGCAAACGATTGAACTTCTTAATATTGAAAGCGTTTATGATGAAGCGACAATTTCAAAAGAAGCACCAATGGGTAAAGGTATTAATGAAGCACTTACATACATGTTAAATTTAGGTGAAAAAGACGGGTTTATTCCAAAAAATGTTGATGGATATGCTGGCCACTTAGAAATGGGAAGCGGCGAAGAACTAGTAGGAATTCTTTGTCACTTAGATGTTGTACCTGCTGGTGATGGCTGGTCTCATGATCCATTTGATGCAATTATTAAAGATGGAAATATTTATGCACGAGGTGCAATTGATGATAAGGGTCCTACAATGGCAGCTTATTATGCAATGAAGATTGTTAAAGAATTAGGTTTACCAATTAATAAACGTGTACGTATGATTCTTGGAACAGATGAAGAAAGCCAATGGCGTTGTGTTGATCACTACTTTGAAAAAGAAGAAATGCCAACAATGGGCTTTGCACCTGATGCAGATTTCCCGATTATTTACGCTGAAAAGGGAATATTAGATATTAATTTCAAACAAATGCAGTTAAATGAAGATAACGAGAGTGAATATAAATTAGTTTCATTCTCTTCAGGTAGAAGAGTAAATATGGTACCTGATTATGCAAAAGCGATTGTTACAGGACCAAAATTTGATCAAGAAGCATTTACAAAACATATTAGTGAATTAGGTTGTAAAGCTCAAGTTACTGAAGAAAATGGACACCAAGTTTTAGAAGTAGAAGGTGTTTCTGTACATGGAATGGAACCTGATAAAGGTAAGAATGCAGGAATTGCATTAGCAAGCTTCTTAAATCAATCTGAATTTAATGTTAATGCAGATCGATTCTTAAAATTTATCGTTGAAAACTTCAAAGGTGACTCTCGTGGTAAAAACTTGGGCGTTGCGTTTAATGATGATATTACTGGAGATTTAACAATTAATTTAGGAATTATGCAATACGAAGAAAATAATGGTGGTTCATTCGGCTTAACTTTACGTTATCCAGTGACAACTGATATTGACTTTGTTATTTCAACACTTACTGACCGTGGAAGTAAATATAGCTTTGAATATAATGAAATTAAAAATTCTAAGCCTCACCATGTTCCACAAGATCACCCATTAATTCAAACTTTACAAAAAGTATATGAAGAGCAAACGGGTGAGGAAGCAACATTGTTAACAATCGGTGGTGGCACATACGCTCGTTCATTAAGTGCAGGTGTAGCTTTTGGACCATTATTCTTAGGGAAACCAGAAGTAGCTCACCAAAAAGACGAATATGCTGAAATTGATGATTTATTAAAAGCAATTGCAATTTATGCACAGTCGATTGCTGAATTAGTTAAGTAATATAGTTTTAGACTGATTAAACGACTCGACTTTTTGAGACAATAAGGTTAAAGCGAGCGTTTTTCGTCAGTAAGGGGAGAGAATTTCCTCCCCTTTTTTATGTATTTTTTAGGAGTTGAGAATAATTTTGAACACATTACAAGCACGTAAAAATAGCATCTTACTTATTTTTAAGGGCTATTATTTTTGTTTATTTTTTGCAATAGGATCGCTAGGACCTTTACTTTCTTCTTACTTTAAAAATGTGTTGGATTTATCAACTTCAGAAATTGGAATATTAATGTCATTAACGCCAATTGTTGCTATTTTTTCACAGCCTCTATGGGGAATGGTTAGCGACATGACGCTTAATCCTAAAAAAATGTTGCTTATAGCGCAAATCTCCACAATTGTAATTGCACTTTTCTATTCTACAATCACTTCGTATGGCATGCTTTTATTTGTTGTCATCATGTTATCGATGACACAAAGTGCTTTAATTCCTCTTTCAGATAGTATTGCACTGAATTATGTCCAAAAAATCGGTGGGAATTACGGAGCTATTCGATTATATGGCTCAATTGGTTTTGCATTTGCTGTATTAGTTTCGGGAAGATTAGCTGAAGTTTTCGGTTTAGTCATTATATTTTTCGTATTTGCTTTTTGTATTCTAGTCGGCTTATGTATTTCAATTTTTATTCCTAACGCTACGACAATTAGCAAAAGGGAGCCAATCCTAAAAGGAATCCCGATTTTGCTATCTAATAAAAGATTTTTATTATTTTTAATTTGTGCCTTTTTAGTTTTTGGACCAATTAGTGCAAATAATACTTACTTCGGTTTATATATTCAATCTTTAGGTGGAACATTAACAGGTGTTGGTATTGCGTTTCTAATTTCCGCAGGTAGTGAAGCACCATTTTTGCAAGTAGCTAAGAGATTAATTAATCGTTTTGGGATATATAATATATTAATTGCAACCGCTTTAGTATCGGCTTTAAGATGGTATTTTTATTTTACAAATCCTCCGATTTCGATTCTTTTTTTATCTTGTCTTACACAAGGACTATCGGTTGGATTATTTATTCCAGCAGCTCTCCAGTTTGTAAGAGATCAAGCACCGGATTCTTTAAAAGCAACGGCTGTTACAATTTATTCAGGTCTAGGCTTAGGAATGGGAGAATGGTTCTGTACTTTCATAAGTGGATTTATATCAGAGGCATTTTCAATTAAAGCAATTTATATTTTATTTGGTTCTCTTAGTATAGTTGCAGTTGGAATCATGCAATACTTAAAAAAGGATTCTAACATAAAAGATAAAAAGGAGATTGCGTAATTTGAGTGAACATTATTTTCTTGCTGTTCCTTTGCCATTACAAATAAAAGAAATATTAGATGATTATTCCAAAAGATGGTATACAAAATTGCCTTTAAAGAAATGGACTTTTAAAGATGATTTTCATATTACTTTATCATTTTTAGGTCCAGTTACATATACAAAAAGTGTAGAGCTTATGGATCAACTACAAATAGAGCTTAAGGATTTTAAAAGTTTTGATTTGTCGATTCGCCAGTTAGGTATTTTTGGGAGTACAGTACAGCCACGTGTATGGTGGTTTGGTTTAGAGAATAGTGTTGAATTAATGAAGTTACAAAATAGAATTAGTAAGATATGTGAAGAAAGCGGTTTTTCAATTGATAAACGACCATATAATCCGCATATTACAATCGCAAAGAAATATAATGATAGGTTCGATAAAGAATTTGAAATCCCCCTTAATTGGGAAGAAGAGCCTCTAAATTTCAAAGTGAATGAAGTCATTTTATATAAGATTCAACCTTCTAAAAAACCAAGTTACCATATTGCTGAATCCATTACATTAAAGTAAAAAATATTATTGGAAATCTTGAACAAATTGATGAAATATAAGAAATAATTGAAGAAACTAACGAATACTTTCTGAAGAAGCATGAAAGCGGAATGGTAGCAACATTTTTGTTTTGAATCCATTTTAACTCTTTGTGAATATACTAATCATATCGATTCAATAAATTACGAAAATGCGTAGTTTTTATGTAAAAGTTTTAAATTTATAGTCTGGATGGTGAATAGCGTTGTTTCATATTAAAAGGGCTTTTGAAGCTTATATAGATGGATTTCAAGAAATAACAATGATTATTCCCAAATCGAACAAACATACAGTGCAGTCATATTTTGAACTAATTGAAGAGGATGGTCGGAAAACTAGGCTTCCTGTCGTATCTCGAATAGAGTTTGATAGATTTTTTAAATATACTGTTTTGACTACTGAAGTCCTGTTGTTAGAAAAAAAGTATGAGATTGAAGATGAATTTGGTATTCGAACAGATTTACAAGTAGGTGGAGTTATTCGTTCGAAGGACTTTGATGAAAAATATGCCTATGATGGAGAGGATTTAGGTGCGGTTTACACAAGTAAATCTACACAATTTAAATTATGGGCACCGACTGCTTCTAAGGTTAAGTTAAGAATTTATCAAGAATACGGTGAAGAAGAAAAGTTTACTGAAATATCTATGGAACGAGAAGAAAAAGGGACATGGAAAGCAGTAATCGACCGTGATTGTGACGGTTTAGTTTATAATTTTTTAGTATGTGTGAATTTGATTTGGCGAGAAGCTGTCGATCCTTATGCAAAAGCAGTTACTGTAAATGGTAAACATAGTGTAGTAATTGATTTATCGAAGAGTAGCAAAGTTAGTAAGGTAAATAGTACACCACCAAGTAAGTATACGGATTGTATTATTTATGAAGCCAGTATTCGAGATTTTACTTCCCATCCACTAAGTGGGATTCAAAAAAAGGGGTCATTTCAAGGATTTCATGAAAAAGATACGATGTACAATGATTTTTCAACAGGTTTGGATTATATATGCAAGCTAGGAGTTACACATATTGAATTATTACCATTTTTTGATTTTGAAGGAATAGATGAAAATAACCCGTTCCAGAGCTATAATTGGGGCTACAATCCATTGAATTTCAATGCACCAGAAGGTAGTTATAGTTTAAAACCAAATGAACCAATGGAAAGAATAAATGAATTAAAGAAACTTATTTCAGTTTATCATGAACATGGTTTACGGATTATTATGGATGTTGTTTACAATCATGTTTTTGAATTACAAACTAGCCAATTCGAAAAAATTGTACCAGGATATTATTTCAGACAAGATGAACGTGGTTTACCATCGAATGGAACAGGAGTAGGGAATGACTTTGCATCTGAAAGATTGATGGCTAGACGATTTATTCTACAATCAATAAAATATTGGACTAAAGAATATGACATCGATGGGTTTAGGTTTGATTTAATGGGAATATTGGATACGGATACAATGAATGAAATTGTAACTGAACTGACAATCTTAAAACCAGAAATAATCATTTTTGGAGAAGGTTGGGATTTAAATACATCATTAAATCCATCTTCTCGAAAAGCAACAATAAACCAAAGTCATCAACTATCAATGGTTGGGTTTTTTAATGATAAATTTCGCGATGGAATAAAAGGAAGTACTTTTTCATTTCAAGAAATAGGGTTTATACAAGGCAATAATATTCATAATGATTACTTGTCCGATTTACTTTTAGGTAGCGTTGGGATTAATAAACAAGTAAATTTATTTAAAGAGCCATATCAATCGATAAATTATGTTGAATCACATGATAATCACACTATGTGGGACAGATTAAAGCTTTCCAATCAGAAAGAGAATGAGGAAATTCTAAAGAAAAGGCATTTACTTGGAACAAGTATTGTATTATTTTCGTTTGGTGTTCCGTTTCTGCATAGTGGCCAAGAGTTTTTTCGAACAAAAAAGGGAATCGAAAACAGTTATAATTCAGGCGACACAATAAATAGTATTGATTGGGCAAGAGCAGAACGTGAAGCGTCATCGATTGAAATTGTTAAAGAATTTATAGCAATTCGAAAGCGCTTTAATAGTTTCCGTTTTTCTTTAAAAGAAGAAATAGAAAAGTATGTAACGCCAGTCAATATTCATCGAGATCTGATTGGGTACCGAATTAGCGGACTAGAAGAAATCGACCAAGTTAAAGAAATAATGGTGTTATTTCATAATGGTCTAACTGATATTTATATTGATTTAGGAAATGAAGAAGACAATTGGGAATTTATATGGGATGGTCATAATCATTATGTTAATAAAGGGATGAAAGTGGATTGTAATAAATTACCAATGTCATCACTTTCGACGGTTGTATTAGTAAAATACTAGCAACTACTTGCAGATTCTAATTAAACGATGTAAACTTGTAAAAGATGGCTTATTACAGCTGATTGTAATAGGCTATCTTTCTTTTTGTAATAAAATATTTTAAATACAAACATATATAACAACAAGGAACGGAAGAACAATGGATAATCTTATAAAAGAAATACTCGGAAAAGAATGGACAATCTCGCCAGCCGGTGGATTTACTGGTGAAGCGTATATAGCAGAAAATAATGATAAGAGATTATTTCTAAAACGAAATTCTTCTCCTTTTTTAGCAGTTTTATCAGCAGCAGGCTTTGTTCCAAAATTAGTTTGGACTAGAAGACTAGAAAATGGTGATGTACTTACTGCACAAGAGTGGGTGATCGCACGTAGTTTAGAACCTTATGAGCTCTCTGCGAAAGGGGTTGCGCAATTTTTATATCGTATCCATTCCTCCAAAGAATTGTTGTATATGTTAACGAAGCTAGGGATTAATCCTTTAGAACCTCAGGAATTACTGCAAACAATTGTAGGCAATCTTACTGAAGAATTTACACAAAGCCAGATCATTGTAAAAGGCATCGAATACCTAGAGGAAAATATGCCATCTTTTGATTCAGACGATTTAGTCGTTTGTCATAGTGATTTAAATCATCATAATTGGTTACTTACTGAGGCAAATAATTTATATTTAATCGATTGGGATGAAGCAATCATTGCTGATAAAGCATTTGATTTGGGCATGTTTTTATTCACCTATGTAGAACAGAACGATTGGGACAAATGGCTTCGAAGTTATGGAATAAAATTAACTGAAGAACTATTAAATCGAATGACTTGGTATGTAGTCGCTCAAACAATCATTTGGATTAAATGGTATACTCTTCGTGAAAATGAAAAGCAGACTCAAAAAATGAAGAGCCTGCTAGAGAAGATATTAGATTAAATAAAAATTTCCTCGGAAATTGTCATATAGATTAAGAATAAGTATTGAAATCAGTCACCCATTGAGAGAGTTGATTTTGGTGGTTTGTAATGTGCTGATCTAAATCAGAAGAATACTTTCCAGACTGACTATAATAATAAACGTCATTTAACATGCTTTTTACATCATCTGTTATTTTGTCATTCGTTAATAAGGATTGAACAAGTCTTTCTAATTGCTCACATTCTGATACAGTTCCACAACAGTCAGATTGGTGATTCATTAGTATATCTCGTAAAATTGTTAATTGATGTTCATGATTTAAAGGCATAAATTCACATCCTTTTTTTATTAAGTACACTTGAAATAGTTTGTGTTACAAGAAATGATTTTATACTATACGTGAATAACCGAGTGCCATCGTGCTTGGTTTTTTCTTTGAGTAAATATAAATTGCAAAATCGAGAGGGAGTAAAATCTTATGAGATTAAGACATAAGCCAGGTGCGGCAGATCAAGTTAAACAAAATGCTCATTATGTAATTCCAAATCCGTCAGAGCAAAAAGGGAAATGGAAAGAAGTTTTCCAAAATGATCAACCAATTCATATCGAAGTCGGTACGGGTAGAGGTCGTTTTATGGTCGGTATGGCTAGGGCCAATCCTCATATTAACTATATTGGCATTGAGAAATATACAAGTGTAGTTTCTGATGCATTAGATAAATTAATTGAAGCTGAAGTTCCAAACTTAAAGCTGTTAAATGTAGATGCTCAAAAATTAACGGATTTCTTTGAAGACGGAGAAATAGATCGAGTATATTTAAACTTTTCTGATCCATGGCCAAAGGTTCGACATGAAAAACGTCGGTTAACATATAAAACATTTTTAAATATGTATCAACAAATCTTGAAAAATGATGGGGAAATTCATTTTAAAACAGATAATCAAGATTTATTCGAGTTTTCAATCATGAGTATGGCGAACTACGGAATGACTATGCATTTCTTAAGCTTAGATCTTCATAATAGTGATTTTGAAGGAAATATTATGACTGAATACGAAGAAAAGTTTTCTTCAAAAGGTAACCGTATTTACCGAGTTGAAGCTGCTTATAGAAACTAATCTAATCAAAAGACTATCGTGATATATTTTCATGGTAGTCTTTTTTATTTTGCTACAACACACGAAATTTTAATATGATTGTTTATTTTTAGGCAATCTAAAACGAATTTTCAATTCATATTCACTACTGTTCCCTTTCTTTTGCCTATTCCTGCTCTTAAAATATTCAGTAAATTCGTAAAAGTGGTATAATTATTTAAGTCTAGTAAAAAAAAAGGGGGATAAGTATGGAACAGTTAAAAATTGGAACTTGTACAATTCAGTGGCTTACTGGAGGAAATACCCATTTAGATGGTGGAGCAATGTTTGGAGTTGTTCCAAAGGCGCTTTGGTCAAAAAAATATATTGTTAATGAGAAAAACCAAATTCCTTTACGTACTGACCCGGTATTTATTCAAACAAATGGTTTAAACATGATCATTGATAGTGGCATCGGTGTTAATAAATTAAATGAGAAGCAGAAAAGAAATTTTGGCGTTACCGAGGATTCAGCGTTAGAAGAATCATTAGCGAAGCACGGATTAAAACTAGATGATATTGATTATGTCATTATGACACATTTGCATTTTGATCATGCAAGTGGATTAACTAAATTAGAAAATGGTGAATTCAAACCTGTATTTTCGAATGCAAAAATTATTACATCTCAAATTGAATGGGATGAAATGAGAAATCCGAATATTCGTTCAAGTAATACATATTGGAAAGAAAACTGGGAAGCAATTCAGGACCAAGTAATTGCATTTGAAAAAGAATATTCTTTAACAGATGAAATAACAATTATTCATACAGGTGGACATAGCGATGGGCACAGTATTATAAAAATTGAAACTGAAGATGAGCTATTATTGCATATGGGGGATTTAATGCCTACACATGCACATCAGTCACCATTATGGGTTATGGCATATGATGATTACCCAATGACATCTATTTATGCAAAAGAAAAATGGGTTAATTTTGGTTTGCAAAAAAAATCTTGGTTTACGTTCTATCATGACGATGTATTTAGAGCAATAAAATGGAGCGCTGAAGGACAAGTATTACAGTCGATCGAACGCTCCAAATAATTTGGCTATTGTTGTTAAACAATTTGAGCAGAAATTAGCTCACCATTTACAGCATTAATGATGAATGAATAGTTTGTAGTATCATTATCTGATTCTACTACTGTAAAACCACCTTCATAAACATCACCTTCATAATCAGGTAAATCTGCCCACTTTGGTTCTGAATGAATCCAAGTTCCAGTTACATTACCATATGAAAGAAATACTGGTTTAATTGTTTTTAATGCTTTTTCTGCTGGAATATATTGTGAAGATAATTTTTTTTGTAAATATAGTCCACCAGCAACACCTAAACCTAAGCCAATCAGGACGCGTTTAAGTTTCATTTGTACCACCTCTATTTATGTATTATGCGCTTGAAAAAATATTCTACTACTTATCTTAGTCAAACCGGGGCAACATTTCAACGGTTAGCATTGGTATTATGTGTTATTTTTAGATAAAATAAAAAAAGAAGATATGATTTGTACAGAGAGGAACTTTAATGATGAATCAAGACACTTTACAGCTTTTTAAATTTTTAACAGAATTACAAGGTGCACCAGGATTTGAGCATGAAGTTCGTCACTTCATGAGAAAAGAACTTGAAAAATATACAAATGAGATTGTGCAAGATCGTTTAGGAAGTATTTTTGGAGTTAAACGTGGAACTGAAGATGGACCTACTGTAATGGTGGCAGGTCATATGGATGAAGTTGGTTTCATGGTTACTCAAATTACAGAAAACGGGATGATAAGATTTCAACCACTAGGTGGCTGGTGGAACCAAGTATTGCTTGCTCAAAGAGTTCAAGTAATGACAGATCAAGGACCAGTTATTGGTGTGATTGGTTCAATTCCACCACATTTATTAAGCGACGAATTAAGAGCTAGACCAATGGATATGAAAAATATGCTAATCGATATTGGTGCAGATAACAAAGAAGATGCACTAAATATTGGCATTCGTCCTGGTCAACAAATTGTACCAGTATGTCCGTTCACTCCTATGGCTAATGAGAAAAAAATCATGGCAAAAGCTTGGGATAACCGTTACGGTTGTGGACTTGCGATTGAATTATTAAAAGAAGTTCAAAACGAAACATTACCAAATATTTTATATTCAGGTGCTACTGTACAAGAAGAAGTTGGACTAAGAGGGGCACAAACAGCTGCAAATATGATTAAACCGGATATCTTTTACGCATTAGATGCAAGCCCAGCTAATGATATGTCAGGATCTAAATCCGAGTTCGGTCAATTAGGTAAAGGTGTTTTATTACGAATTTTAGACCGCACGATGGTTACTCATAAAGGAATCCGTGAATTTATTTTAGATACTGCAGAAACGAATAAAATTCCTTACCAATATTTTGTTTCACAAGGTGGAACAGATGCTGGACGAGTACATGTTTCAAACGATGGCGTACCATCTGCTGTAATTGGTATATGCTCTCGTTATATTCACACTGCGGCATCAATTATTCATGTTGATGATTATTTAGCTGCAAAGGAATTACTTGTTAAGCTAGTTAAAGCGACTGATAAAACGACTGTTGAAACATTACGTAATTATTAAGAAAGTAAAAAAGAAGCCTAAAAAAGAGGCTTCTTTTTTTATTGAAAAACCTTCCCATGCCTTCTCTATCCTATCCCTATTCATTTTGATCCTAGAACTTTAACTCTTCTTTAAATTAATGTTATTAATAAATTCTTAACATGCAGTTAATGTGGGTTTTACGATGTTGTTTTATGATAAAACCGTAATAATCAGTAACAAACATTAAACAAACCACATTAATGTGAGGAGATCTAAAATGAAAACTGAATTTAAGAAGAAAAGTTACAAGGCATTTCAAGTTGTCGTTATGGGTATGACAGTTCTAGGACTAACAGCATGTGGAAAAGCCGTGGAATCGAAAAGTGAATCTGTATTAAATCCAAATTCATTAACTCTTAAAGAAATTGAAGTGAAAGCAAAAAAAGAAGGTGAAATAAATAGTGTAGGTATGCCCGATTCATGGGCTAACTGGGTTGAAACTTGGAATGAAGTTAATGAAAAGTATAATTTGAAACATACTGACACAGATTTGTCTAGTGCGGAAGAGATTGCAAAAATGGATTCTGAAAAAGAGAATGCTACTGCAGATATTGGGGATGTTGGTATGTCTTTTGGTCCACTCGCTGAACAAAAGAAGTTAACTATTCCATACAAAACATCTTACTGGAACGAGATTCCTGATTGGGCAAAGGATGACAATGGTGACTGGGTAGTCGGATACCAAGGAACTATTTCTTTTCTGACAAATAAAGAACTAGTAAAAACACCTCCTAAATCTTGGGACGATATTTTAAAGGGAAATTATAAAGTAACAGTTGGAGATGTTCAACGTGGTACACAAAACCAAATGGCCGTACTTGCTGCAGCTATTGCATACGGTGGAGATGAAACAAATATCCAACCAGGGATCGACTTTTTTAAAAAGATTGCTAAGCAAGGGAGATTAAGCTTAACAGATGCTAAACCAGCAAACATTGAAAAAGGAGAGGTTGAAGTAGCACTTGTTTGGGACTTTAATGCGCTTGGTTATGCTGAAGCAATTAAGCGTAGTCAATTTGATGTATCTATCCCTAGTGATGGATCAGTTGTTAGTGGATACTCAACTATTATCAATAAATATGCTAAACACCCTTATGCTGCTATGGCTACAAGGGAATATATTTTAAGCGATGAAGGACAAATAAACTTAGCAAAAGGATTTGCTCGACCAATTCGTAATGTTGTACTTCCAAAGGATGTAGCTGAAAAAATGATTCCAAAAGAGCAATACAAAAATGCAAAGCCAATTAGAGATTTTAAGGCTTGGGAAGAAACTGCAAAAACTTTACCTCAAATCTGGCAAGAAGAGGTGTTAGTAAATGTCAAATAAAGTTATAGCTATCGTTGTTGATGGAATGAGATATGACAAAGCATGCGAAGCGCTTGGATATGTACAGCATTTAGTGGAATTAAATCAAGCAGCACTATACAAGATGAAATCGGAGCTTCCGAGTCTTTCTCGCCCACTATATGAAGTGTTATTAACTGGAACACCTTCATCTGTAAATGGAATTACATCTAATCAAGCAGTTCGTTTATCGAATGAAAAAAGTATTTTTCATCTTACAAAGGAAAATGGTTTTAGAAATGGAGCGGTTTCTTATTACTGGGTAAGCGAACTATATAATCGAGCACCATTTAATTTTATTGAAGATCGAGAACAAGATGATCTATCTAAAGCGATTCAATACGGAAAATTCTATTGGGATGATGACTATCCAGACAGTCACGTGTTTATGGATGCAGAAGCTTTACGTAGAAAATATGATCCACACTTTTTATACATTCACCCTTTAGGCGTAGACGTTAAAGGAGAACTATTTGGTTCAGAATCGAAAGAATATCGTGAACAAATTTTAAAAGTAGGCAGTTTGTTAGCTCAACTACTTCCAATTTGGATGTCAGAAGGTTATCACATTTTAATTACTTCTGATCATGGGATGAGCGAAACTGGTAATCATGGAGGAATAACACCGGGCGAACGAGATGTACCACTGTTTATCATCAGTCCAAAAGTTGAGCCTGGTGTGTATAACGAAGTGATCCCTCAGTTGGCTTTTGCTCCACTTGTTTGTAAGCTCTTAAAAATAGAGCCATCAAATAAGATGATTTCATATCAGTTACCCGGATATAAAGAAATTAATTGATGTTTTAATGATATGAAGATTTTTATGGAAGGGGAATTGGTTTAGTGAAAATTTTACCAATTCTCTAATGTATAAAGAATTTAGGGAGCGAGAAGCTTTGCAAAAAATAAAAAAACATAAGATTTACTTATTAGCTCTTTTATTACCATTTGTATTGTTTGTAATAGGTTTTGAATTAGGGCCAATGATTGCAATGATTAAGAATAGTTTTTACGCAGATGATGGAATTCATTTAACTATGAATCAATATATAACTATTTTTAAAAGTAAGTTTTACTTACAAGCTATTAAAAATAGTATTGTTATTTCTATTGTTTCGGCAGTTATATCTATAATAATAGCCGTTGTCACAGCTTATTCCTTTACAAAGTTTTCACGTAAAATACAAAATCGTCTATTAATGATTGCTAATGTGACTTCAAATTTTGAAGGAATCCCACTTTCTTTTTCATATATTATTTTACTTGGAAACAATGGGTTATTTACTTTGCTTTTTGCAAAACTCGGTTGGAATATATTTGCGGATTTTAATTTATATTCTTGGACCGGACTGATCCTTGTCTATATTTATTTTCAGATTCCATTAGCAATTTTGTTGATATACCCTTCTTTTCAAGGAATAAAGCAACAATGGAAAGAAGCTTCTGCATTATTAGGAGGATCAACAATATCATTTTGGCTAAGAATTGGAATTCCAGTACTATTACCAAGTATAGTAGGCACATTTAGTATTTTATTTGCTAACGCTATGGGGGCTTATGCAACAGCCTACGCATTAGTTGGTAGCAATTATAATTTATTGTCATTACAAATAGCCTCGTTAGTCTCAAGTGACGTTACATTAAAACCACAATTAGGTAGCGCACTAGGAGTCCTTTTAGCAACGACCATGATTGGAGCGATGTGGATTAATGAAAGAATGATGCGCCGCATTAGGAGGGATTTACGATGAAATTACAAACATTTTTTAAATTAATAATTGGATTACTTGTAATCTATTTATTAATTCCACTAGTCGGTACATTTTTATTTTCAATTGCAAATAAATGGGATCATTCAATCTTACCTGAGAGTTATACATTAAATTGGTATATTGAATTATTTCAAGATGGACGATTTTTTGAGGCTTTTCAACGAACATTATTTTTAATTATCATAACTGTCTTTTTGAGTGTTTCAATCATGATTCCAACAATCTTTATTATAACTGTATATTTTAATAAATTTGAAGGAATTCTCCAAGCAATTGCGATGCTTCCGTATGGTATCCCACCTATTGTAGGAGCAGTTGGGCTAATTAAGCTATATTCTAATGGACCATTTCAAATTGCTGGTACTCCATGGATACTAGTTGGAGCTTACTTTATAACCATTCTACCTTTTATGTATCAAGGTATTCGTAATAGTCTTAGAACAATAAATGCCATTCAACTTGTAGATGCAGCTGAATTACTTGGTGCAACTAAATTTCAAGCGTTTAGAACGGTTGTGCTTCCAAATATTTTATCTGGAATATTAGTATCAAGTTTATTGTCCGTAGCTCTTTTATTTAGTGAGTTTGCATTTGCAAATTTACTAGTAGGTGGAAGATTTGAAACCCTTCAAATCTATCTTGCCGATAAACTAAATAGTAGTGGTCATTTAACAAGTGCCATAGTTATTACTTATTATTTGGTGATTTTACTTTTAACTGGAACAGTCTTAAAACTCACGTTTAAAACTAAAAAAAATCCTGATGTGATAAATAAAAGGGGGTCTATTTTAAAAAAACAAGGTCATTTAAAAAATACTGCAATAGAAGGTGAAGTTAAATGAGCTACGTAAATATTGATCAAGTGACTAAAAAATATCAAAATCAAGTCGTCTTAAATAATATTTCCTTAACATTAAATAAAGGAGAATTCGTTACGCTTTTAGGTCAAAGTGGATGCGGGAAAAGTACTTTATTACGTTCTATCGCTGGACTTGAAGACGTCGATATAGGAAATATATTAATAGATGGGAAGAACATAACTAATTTATCTCCGCGCCAACGCGAGGTAGGTATGGTATTTCAGTCATATGCACTTTTTCCAAATATGACAGTATTTGAAAATATTGCATATGGTCTAAAAATGAAAAAAGCTAAAAACATACATGTAAGAGTAAAAAAGATGATTGAAATCGTTGATTTAATAGGTAAAGAAGAATCATATCCCCACCAATTATCAGGAGGGCAACAACAAAGAGTTGCTTTAGCTCGAGCGCTTGTCATGGAACCAAAAGTACTATTATTAGATGAACCGTTAAGTGCATTAGATGCAAAAATTCGAAAAAGCTTACAAAAAGAATTAAAAAGAATACAGCAAGAACTAGATATTACGACTATTTTTGTTACACATGATCAAGAAGAAGCAATGACAATGTCGGATCGAATTTTTGTTATGAATAATGGAAATGTAGTACAAGAAGGTACACCTTCCGAGATCTATACAACACCAGTAAATAAATTCGTAGCAAAATTCATCGGAAATTATAATGTTTATGGGATGGAAGCTTTCCATAGACTTGTACGTAGTAATGAATTAATTGGAAATGATATAGCAATTCGACCTGAAGTATTAAAATTAGTAGCTGTAGGAAATGACAGTATGGATTTACAACAAAACTGGGGAATAAAGGGGATTATTTCTGATGTTACTATGACTGGTAATGTTTTAAGGTACGAAGTTGAAACCGAAGAATCTGCATTTCTTGTAGACAACCTTAACCACCGAGGTGAAATGTTCCAGCAAGGAGAACATGTGAACATTATTGTACCTAAGAAAGAATGCGTTATCTTATAAATTTTTAAAGTTTCTGGAGGATTAAAATGTCTGTTTTACCTGAGGAAAGAAAAAACGAGATTTTAAAAGAACTTAATAAAAAAGGAAAAGTTAAAGTTATCGATTTAGTTGAACAATTTAATGTATCAGAAGAAACCATTCGTCGAGATTTAATGATATTAGAGGAAAAAGGTCTTTTAAAAAAGGTGTATGGTGGAGCAATTAAAACAGTTTACCAAAATGAGGAACCTCCTTTTATGCAGCGTACGACTATGAATCAGGAAGCAAAAGTAAAAATTGGTAAAAAGGCCATGAACCAAATTTCCAATGGAGATGTCATTGCAATTGATGTAGGCACAACAATGCTTGAATTTGCTCAGTGTATTGAAAATAAAAAAGACATTACTATATTGACTAATTCATTACCTGTATCTTCCCTGTTAACAGAATCATTAAATCAAAATAAGTTTACCGGACAAATATTATTACTAGGTGGAATAGTTGATCCAAAGCAACAGTCAATAAGTGGGAGTATAACAGAACAATTACTAAGTCAATTTAATGTTGATAAGGCATTTATTTCAGCGGGTGGTGTCTCAGCTCAAAATGGAGTTAGCAACTATCATTTCCATGAAACTTTAGTTTCTCGAAAAATGGTGGAAGTGTCGAAGCAAGTGATTTTATTAACAGATTACTCGAAAATTGGTGTAGATACATTTTGTAAAGTTTGTTCTCTTGAAAATGTTGATGCAATAATATGTGACCATTCATTTCCAGAAGAATGGAAAGAGCATTCAATATTAGAAGAAATCGAATGGATTCAAGTAAATTAAAAACGATGGACTATATTCTATAATTTCATTTTTGTTAAGTAGACAATAACGTAATTAATGAATCGTTATTGTCCTTCTTAAGCTTGCCATTTTGGTGATGACCGATTACTGAACACTATAAAACTAGATGAAAAACATAATAAATTAAAGGGGATATAATCAATGAGTTTCATTGCAATAGATTTAGATGGAACATTATTAAATAATGAGAATGAAATTAGTGAAGAAAATATTAATGCAATTAAATTTGCAGGGGAAAATGGAATTGAAATCGTTATTTCAACTGGTCGAGCTCATTTTGATGCCAAAATAATTTGTGAAAGATTCAGGATATCGCCATATGTGATCGGAACAAATGGGGCAACAATCCATTCAAAATACGGAGAATGTATCTCATCAATTACAATCTCAAAAACGAATGTTGAACAGATATTAAGGTGGCTTGATGACCGAAATTATTATTTTGAAGTTTTTACAGATAAAAGCATTTATGCTCTTAAAGAAAGAAGAGAAATTTTTCAAAATGAGATTAATAGCCTTAAAAGAGTTGAGTTAGATGAAGAAATGAAAGAATTAGTTAATGTTGCGGAAAGACAATTCGATCAGTTTGGGTATGTATTAGTTGATCATTGTCAAGAAATCATACAACGAAATGAAGAAGTTAATAATATTTTAGTATGTACGTTTGATATGAAAAAATTAGAAGAAGCTAGAAATCAATTTAATAAGTGTATTGAGTTGATGGTTGTTTCATCAGCGGAGCATAATATTGAGATTACGAATCGCTCTGCATCAAAAGGATTAGCATTAGAAAAGTTAGTTTTTTTAATGAGTGGCTCTTTAGAACAGTCCATGGCTATTGGCGACAGTAATAATGATATCTCGATGCTTGAAAAAGTCGGATATAGTGTTGCAATGGGGAATGCAAAAGAAGATATTAAATCAATTTGTACAACGTCTACTCTAAATAATGATGAAAATGGCGTTGCCCATGCTATTTATCGATATATTGATACTTTTGTAGCCAATAGATAAAGTTTTGGAAGGGTTGTAATGTTTCTATGTTATCATAGTAGAAAAATTTTTGCCCAAAATGAGGTAATAATTGAATGATTCAATAGATTCTAAAGATGCTTTCATTTTGAAAGTGTCTTTTTTATTGTATATTAAAATTAAAATTAAATTTTTAACTAAAAAGCATAAGAGCGGTGAATGGAGTTAAGACAATGAAAATAATTATTGGTTCTTTAAATCCCACAAAAGTAGGAGCTGTTAAAAAAGTTTTTAATCAGTATAAAGTTGAGGGACTAAATGTTCCATCAAATGTTTCGAATCAACCTTTGACGGATCAAGAAACTATGCATGGTGCTATAAATAGAGCGCATAATGCTAGAGTCGCAGGTGAGTCGGAAATCGGTATTGGATTAGAAGGTGGGGTCATTATAGAAAACGATCGACTTTTTCTTTGTAACTGGGGAGCACTTGTGTATGAAAACGAGGTAATACTAGCAAGCGGAGCAAAAATTTTATTACCTAGCGAATTTATTAATGAGCTAAGAAATGGAACTGAGCTTGCTGTATTAATGGAACGATATACGAATGAAAAAGATATACGTAGTAAAGAAGGGGCAGTAGGGGTATTTACGAATGGCCGAATTACTAGGACAGAGATCTTTGAACATATTTGTGAATTACTATTCGGACAATACGAATTCAAGAAACGAAAAGAAGATAACAATTGAGAGTCGTCCTTTTTGCATATCGATAAAAATAAGATAAAATAAAAGAAAATGAATTAAGCGAGGGAAAAAGAATGGAAAAAATTACATCAGTAGAACAATTCGAACAAGCGAAACAAGGAGAAAAAGTGGTTTTCCAATTTTCAGCAAATTGGTGTCCGGATTGCAGATTTTTAGATATGTTCTTTCAAGAAATAATTGATGAAAATAAGGATTTTACGTTTTATTACGTAGATCGTGACCAATTTATTGAGGTATGCCAAAATCTAGATATTTTTGGAATACCGAGCTTTGTAGCGTTTAATAATGGTGAAGAAATTGGTCGTTATGTAAATAAGGATCGTAAAACAAAAGAACAAGTAGAAGAGTTTCTTGAAGGATTAAGAGGCTAATAAGGTAGGTAAAACAATTGGTTAAAAAAACAACACTAGACATAAAAAAAATGATAGAAAACCGCCTTGGAAATGAAGATTGGCGTTTTATTTATGATCGTGAAAAAGAAGACCTTCGAATTGAGGGGATTGAAAGTAATAAAGGGATGAGTGTCTCTTTAAATAGTGCAGTAGCAAAGTATGAAGCAGAAGGTGAAGCGGCTTTTAATGAATTAATTTATTATGTAAAAGAAGCACTTTCTGCTATGCACTCTGAAACTGTATTTCTTGAAGAACAAATTCGACCAGTTATTCGAGCTACATCGTTTCCGACAGATAAGGAAGAAGGAAATTTATTTGTAACTGATGAGCATACTGCAGAAACTAGAATTTACTACGCTATTGATTCTGAAAAAACGTATCAACTAATCGATGAAAATTTATTAGTAAAGTCAGGTTATACAAAGGAGCAGCTCCATTCTATTGCTTTATTTAATTTAAGAAAAATGCCCGTTCAAGTAAAAGAAGATATTGTTGCAGATAATACTTTTTATTTTGTACGTACAAATGATGGATACGATGCGAGTAGAGTACTAAACAGTACATTTATAAAAGAAATTCAATCAAAAGTAAAAGGTGAATTATTAGTAGGAATTCCTCATGGAGATGTACTAATCCTTGCTGACATTCGAAATAACATAGGTTATGATATAATGGCGCAAATGAATATGAGTTTCTTTGCTAGTGGGAAAATACCAATTACATCATTGTCATTTGCTTACGAAAATGAAAAGCTAATGCCAGTATTTATTCTAGGGAAACATAAGAAGCAATAGAGAGGAAGAAATCAGTGAATATTTTTTATAACAAAGAAGGAATCGGCGATACGCTATTAATTACATTAAAACAAATTCCATCAGAAGATCGTAAAGTTGAACGAAAAGGGAATATAGCACGCGTATATAGTGCAGTTACGAATGAAACGGTTGCTATTAATGTGTTTGAGGCATCTACTAATCTAGATGTTCAAGAAAATGGTATCGTTACGATTACTGAACATATTGTTAATACGGTTAATGAATTACTAACAAAAGAAGGATTTGAAGATACATTAGTATTAGACCTTTCACCTAAATTTGTTATCGGATATGTAATTGAAAAAGAAAAACATCCAAATGCTGATAAATTAAATATTTGCAAAGTTGACGTTGGAACAGATACATTACAAATTGTTTGTGGTGCTCCGAATGTTGAACAAGGACAAAAGGTTGTTGTTGCAAAAGTTGGTGCAGTAATGCCATCAGGCTTAGTCATTAAGGATGCTAATTTACGTGGAGTGGATTCATTCGGTATGATTTGCTCTGCACGTGAACTTGATTTACCGGACGCTCCACAAGAAAAAGGAATCTTAGTTCTTGAAGCTGATGCTGAAGTTGGAAAAGCTTTTTTTAACTAAA
Organism: Bacillus sp. AFS088145; assembly: GCF_002564465.1. Classification (GTDB taxonomy): domain Bacteria; phylum Bacillota; class Bacilli; order Bacillales; family Bacillaceae_G; genus Gottfriedia. The sequence goes on from NZ_NUUX01000005.1 coordinate 59,384, forward strand.
TAAAATATATCTTCGTATAAATGCTAGGCCATTAATTGGTCTAGTATTTTTTATGTTTTCAATAAAAGAATTATTATTTTAATAATAATTTGATTAAATTATATATTTGATATGGAAATATGATTGAACTAGCGCAATTTGTAATAATAATGTGTTTTTTGTCATTATGTCACATGGTAAAATAAAAGGTATGAAAAGAAATAGAGAGAGTGAGAAAAATGAAAAATTGGTTAAAAAGCCTTTTTAAGGCGAATAGCCTTAATGAGATTGAAGAAGAGTTTGAAGAAGGGTATGAAGAAAAGCCTGTTGAGGAGAAAGTATATCAATCACACTCTATCGAAAAAAAGAGAAACGCTTTACATGAGCGTCCAAAATTTAGATTTCCAATTGAATTAGATGAAGAATTACCATCACCGATGCCGATAAAGGAAACAAAAATTGAACCAGTTTTTAAACAAGAAAAAAGTGATGATTTTTGGGAAAAGTCACCTAACAATTTAAATAAAGAATATAAACCTACATATAACCAGAGTAATACCTTTGTAAAAAATACTTTTCAAAGTAATCAATTCGATAAAAGTAATTTATCTAGTCGACTTGAAAAAAATCAGGTCTCAAAAAGTGAAGAAGAACCAGCAAAAGTAGAAAAAGAAGAAAAGGTCGATATTGTATTTCGTCCAAAAAGAAAAACACCATTTCGACCAAGTGAATATATTTCACCAATTTATGGATATCAAAAGCCTCCGATAAAAGATGAAAATGCAACTGATTATAATCTTTCTTCAACTATAGAAGAAATGAGAGTTGAATCTTCTAATGTACTTGAAAATTCGTTTGAAAAAGTTGAAAGCAATATTTTCGAAAAAGGAAGTTTCGGCAATCAAAATCAAGAAAAAATTGATGTGTTTAATCTAGTAGAAAAAGAAGAACTTCAAACTTCAGCTAATCAAGTTGAAAAAGAAGATTTACATGCTGAAGTACATCAAAATGAAATACAAACTCCGTTTAAAGAGGAAGAAGTACAACTTGAAACTCCAGAGATTGAAGCTGACGTTCTTCAATTAGAAACTGAGGTTGAAGAAACGAATGAAGTTGTACAGGATGATGCACATCAAATTGAAACATCAATGGAAGTGAAAGAGGAAGAAGTACAACTTGAAACTCCAGAAATTGAAGCTGAAGTGAAAAATGAAGATTTAGAAGTTGAAGTTCTTCAATTAGAAGCTAAGGTGGAAGAGGCGGATGAAGTTGTACATCAAATCGAAACAGAAGTAGAAGTGAAAGATGAAGTACAACTCGAAACCCTTAAAATCGAAGTAGAGGCTGAAGTTGAGATTGAAGAAGCACAGCCTGAAGTATCTATTCATGAGTCGAATGATCACAAAGTTGATACTTTGGTCCAATTTGATGAAAACGGAGACAAAGGTATTGATCTCGTTCAAAATAATGAAGAGAATGATGTTAAGTCGGAATTAACAGACGAGTCAGATGTGAATCTAAAAGAGATTAAGGAAGAAGCGGTACAGCATGAAAATTCAATTGTAGAAGCAAAAGTAGAAGAAACCGTTGAAATAAATCAACATGCTGTTACCAATTCTAATGAACAGATAAAGACTGAAAATGAAGCTAATAAAGAAGAATCTGAACCTAAACTAATCGAGAAACGTCAGAAAAAACGCCATTTTCCTTTTAATGTAATGATGCTTCGAAGTGATGTAGAGGCTTCAAGAAAAGCAAATATAATGAGACAACTTCGTGAATTACAAAATGAATCTGCTGCAACAGTAGAAAAGGTAAATGAAGAAGTTGAGATAAAACAAAATGAACAGTTGATCGAGAATGCTAGTTTATCTGAACAAAGTGAAATTTTATCTTCAGAGAAAGTTCAACCAATTGCAAGTGAAGCAATCACTCATGAATTTACTACTAAAGAAATTCAATATCAACCAGTTCTTGAAACAGAAGAAGTTGAGACAAAACAAAATAAACAGATGATTGAGAATGCTAGTTTATCTGAACAAAGTGAAATTTTATCATTAGAGAAAATTCAACCAAGTGTTAGTGAAGCAATCACTCATGAATTTACTCCTGAAGGAATTCAAGATCAACCAGTCCTTGAAACTGAAGAAAGTAAAACAGAAACGAGCTTAACTAAAGAGAGTGTTCAGATTGAGGAACCTCAAAGTTTAGATGAACAACCACCAGTACTTTATGAATTACCAGAATTAGATTTATTAGTTGAACCCCCAATTGAACAATTTAATGATGGGGATTGGGTTGAAGATCAAAAGCAACTACTACAAGAAACATTACATAATTTTAATGTAGGAGCTAAAGTAATTGCTGCAACTCAAGGTCCAACAGTAACTCGTTTCGAAGTTCAGCCCGACCCTGGCGTGAAAGTAAATAAAATAACGAACTTACAAGACGATATTAAATTGAGCTTAGCAGCTAGAGATATTCGTATTGAAGCTCCGATTCCTGGTCGAAGTGCAATAGGCATAGAAGTACCAAATAAAGAAAGTAAGCCTGTTTACTTAAGAGAATTAGTTAACCAGGATAAATTTTTGCAAAGTGAGTCACCTTTGACTGTTGCTCTTGGACTTGATATAGGTGGAGATCCTGTCTATGCAGATATTTCAAAAATGCCACACGGCTTAATTGCCGGGGCAACAGGATCTGGAAAGAGTGTGTGTATTAATTCAATTTTAGTTAGCATTTTATATAAAGCGAAACCTCATGAAGTGAAGTTAATTTTAATCGATCCTAAAATGGTTGAGCTTGCACCGTATAATCACATTCCACATCTTATTTCGCCAGTCATAACTGACGCTAGAGCCGCGACTGCTGCTTTAAAGTGGGCATGTGAAGAGATGGATCGACGTTATGATTTATTTGCTCATGCTGGGGCAAGAGATATTAAGCGATTCAATGATTTAGCGAAGAAAAAAGGTGCTTATAATGATGAGTTACCATACTTAGTCATTATTATTGATGAATTAGCGGATTTAATGATGGTATCTCCAGGGGATGTAGAAACTTATATTTGTCGTATTGCCCAAAAAGCAAGAGCATGTGGAATCCATTTATTAGTTGCAACTCAAAGACCTTCAGTTGATGTCATTACCGGTATTATTAAATCAAATATACCGACTCGTATTGCGTTTACAGTATCTTCACAAGTAGATTCTAGAACAATTATAGATATTGGCGGAGCTGAAAAGTTACTTGGACGAGGAGATATGTTATTCTTAGATAATGGAAAATCTCAAGCAATTCGATTACAAGGCGTTTATGTTTCAGATGATGAAATCGAACATGTTGTAGAGATTGTTAAAGACCAACAAAAACCGAATTACTTATTTAACCAAGAGGAACTTGTAGCAAAAGCAGATGCACAGGATGTTGATGATGAGCTTTTTGAAGAAGCAGTGGAGTTTGTCATTGATCAAAAAGGTGCTTCTGTTTCAATGTTACAAAGACGTTTTCGAATTGGATACAATCGAGCAGCTAGATTAATTGACCTAATGTTTGATCATGGCATTGTATCAAATCAAAATGGAAGCAAACCTCGTGATGTACTGATTACATCATTAGAGGAGTTTCGTTCTGAGTGATAAATTAAAAATTCGATAAAAATTAAGTAACGAATGTTAAAGTTTTTTTAACCCATACTAGAAAAAAAAGAACGATACTTTTCAGCAGGTGAAGATTCATGGAAAAAGAATTAGATTTAAAATTAAAAGGTAAAATAAGCCGATTAACGAACCAAACATTTAAATTTGATGAGAGAATCGGAGAAGGCTGGTTTTCAGCTGTATATTTTTTGAAAACTAGAGAAATCATTCGAAAAAAGAAGCCAGATACTGAAGTAACAATGCAATTTTTCCAAAGAGAAAGTGCAGTATTATGTGGCACGGATGAAGCCATTGCGATTTTACAAACTTTTGCAGATCATCCAGAAAATCTTATTGTTCATTCATTAAAGGATGGAGATATGATTGAACCATTTGAAACTGTCTTAACAATTAAAGGTAAATATGCTGATTTTGGCTATTTAGAGGGAATTATTGATGGGATTTTAGCTAGACGTACTTCTGTTGCTACAAATGTATACAATGTAAAACATTCTGCAAAATCCGCAGGCATTAAAAAGCCTGTTATTTTCATGGGAGATCGTGATGATCATTTCACGACTCAAGCAGGTGATGGTTATGCTGCATTTATTGGTGGTGCAACTGCACAAGCAACTCATGCAATGAATGAGTGGTGGGGCAATGAAGGTATGGGGACAATGCCTCATGCACTAATTCAAATGTATAATGGGGATGTTGTGGAAGCTGCGCGTGCATACACAGAAGTTTATCCACAAGATGATTTAATTGTCTTAGTAGATTATAATAATGATGTCATAAATGATGCTTTAAAGGTTGCACGAGAATATGGTAGTAAACTAAAGGCTGTACGTGTAGATACATCGAAAACAATGATTGATCAGTATTTTATTGGTAATCCAGAATTATTAGGAAGTTTTGACCCTAGGGGTGTAAATCCTCCATTAATTTTTGCTTTACGAAATGCACTAGATCAAGAAGGGTATCAGCATGTGCAAATTGTAGTAAGCGGTGGATTTACTGTAGAAAGAATCTTAGCTTTTGAGAAACAAGGTGTACCAGTAGATTTATATGGTGTAGGCGGAAGTTTATTAAAAGTTAATGTAGGTTTTACAGGTGATAATGTCGAGTTAAATGGTGTGCAACAAGCGAAAGCTGGAAGAAAGCTTCGTGAAAATCATCGATTAGAAAGAGTAGAAATGAGCCCTAGACTATAAAGGGACAAAAAATCAATTTGAGATTGATAGTATTTTAAAATAAGCAGATGACTTAAAGTATTTACTTTTCCATCTATTACCTCATAGTGCGACTTAAAATAAATAGTCCTATGGGAGTTAAAGTGATATAATACTAATTGCGTAAAAATTTAAGTTAGTTATCATTTGAAAAATAACTAGACTCGGCAAAGTAACAATGCATCAAATTTATAAAATATTGATGCCATTTCTTTTATTCACACATATACTGTCTAAGAGATAGGCCGTTGTATTAGTGATCGATTTTGGAGGTTCTTTTAATATGACAGTTTACCATTTTGTAGGGATTAAAGGTACTGGAATGAGTGCTTTGGCACAAATTTTACATGATTCTGGTTTGACCGTTCAGGGATCAGATTATGAAAAGCACTTTTTCACTGAAAATGAATTACGAAAAAAAAATATTACGATTTTACCATTTGATAAAGCAAATATAAAAGAAGGCCAATTCGTTATAGCAGGTAATGCATTTCCTGATACTCATGAAGAAATTGCAGCTGCTATTGAAAAAGGAATTCCGATGGCACGCTATCATAAATTCCTAGGGGAATATATGAATAAATTTACTAGCGTTGCAATTACTGGAGCACATGGTAAAACCTCTACGACAGGTTTATTAGCCCATGTAGTTTCTGGTGCGCGTCCAACTTCTTTTCTAATTGGAGATGGTACTGGTAAAGGTGAAAAGGACAGCGAGTATTTTGTATTTGAAGCTTGTGAATACCGTCGTCATTTCCTTTCATACTTTCCAGACTATTGCATCATGACTAATATTGATTTTGATCATCCGGATTATTATAAGAGTGTAGATGATGTATTCGATGCTTTCCAACAAATGGCGGATCAAGTAAAGAAAGGTATTATTGCATGTGGAGATGACGAACATCTTCAACGAATTTATGCAAAAGTACCTGTAATGTATTATGGATTTAACGAGGACAATGATTTCCAAGCTCGTAATATCGAAAAACATACAAATGGTACGACATTTGATGTATTTGTCCGTAATACGTATTACGCTACTTTTGATATTACAGGATATGGTGATCATAGTATTTTAAATGCTTTAGCAGTAATTGCGCTTTGTCATTATGAAGAAATCGATGTTAATATTATTAAAGCTAGATTATTAACATATGGTGGCGTAAAGCGTCGTTTCAGTGAAAAACGCTTCGGAGATCAAATGTTAATTGATGATTATGCTCATCATCCAACTGAGATCCAAGCGACGATTCAAGCAGCACGTCAAAAATATCCTGACCGTGAAATCGTAGCAGTGTTCCAACCGCATACATTTACACGCACAAGTAAATTTTTAGACGAATTTGCTGGTACATTAGAAAAAGCAGATAAAGTTTACTTATGTGATATTTTTGGTTCTGCACGAGAAGATAAAGGTACTTTAACAATTGAAGACCTTTCTTGTAAAATTGCAGGTGCTGAACTATTGACTGATGACAATATCAGCAATTTACAAATCCATAAAAATAGCGTATTAATTTTTATGGGTGCTGGTGATATTCAAAAATACCAAGCAGCATACGAAAAACTATAAAAACTATTGAACCCGTTTATGAATGATCATAAACGGGTTTTTTGTTATTTTGAAAAAGCTTGTTATACAAAAAATGCTTATATAAGAAGGTAAATTGTAAAGACAAAAAGAATATGTCATACGAATGAACAGGGTAAGGAGTGAAATGATTGAATAATCACTATGATGTAATTATTGTTGGAGCGGGCTCTATGGGAATGGCAGCAGGATACTATTTATCAAAAGGGAATCAGAAAATATTATTAATAGATTCTTTTGATCCACCACATAGCTTTGGAAGCCATCACGGCGATACTAGAATCATTCGTCATGCATATGGAGAAAGTAGAGAATACGTACCTTTAGCATTAAGGGCACAAAAATTATGGGAAGAGTTAGAACAATTGTCTGGAAAACAATTATTCTCGAGAACAGGCGTTTTATGTGCTGGTGCACCTGGCTCGACTTTTACGAATGAAGTAATAAATAGTGCAAAAGAATTTTCGTTGCCGCTTGAAATAATGGATAGTAATGAGATCAATGAAAGATGGCCCGGTTTACGTTTACCTAAAGGATTTATAGGTTGTTTAGAAACGTCTTCCGGAATTCTTTTTAGCGAGGAATGTGTTCGGGCGTATAAAGAACTATATATCGAGAAAGGAAATAGTCTTCAAACAAACACACCTGTTGTGGATATTGAGGTAGGTACAAATAAGATGCAAGTGCTTACAGAGAATGCTGTTTACACAGCGGATAAACTTGTAGTATGTGCAGGCGCATGGTCTGGCAAAATTCTTGAAAAGACAGGTATTCATATACCTGTAAAACCTACCCGTAAAACAGTTGCTTGGTTTGAATGTGATCATCAACTATATGATTCTAGTTCACTACCAGCATTTACGATCAATCTAATTGATCGTCATTATTACGGCTTTCCAAGTATTCATAATAGCGGACTAAAAATTGGTCGACATGATGGAGGGCAAATTGTAGACCCTGATCAATTTAATCGAGAATTTGGAGAATTTATTGAAGATGAAACGGATCTGAGAAATTTCTTAAGTAAATATATGCCACTTGCAAATGGTAGATTAGTAAAAGGGAAAACATGCTTATATACAATGACTCCGGACGAGCACTTCATTATTGACCAGCATCCAGAATACAATAATTTAATCATTGCCACAGGTTTCTCAGGCCATGGATTTAAGTTTGCAAGCGTTGTAGGCGAGATTATTGCTGACCTAGTAACAAACCAGAAAACTGCTTTTGATTTGAGTATGTTTTCATTAAACCGATTTTTAAGCAAGAGATTTTAATTTGAGGAAGTGCAAATAAAAATGTTCAAACTGCAAATAAATTTGAGATTGTGCAAATAAAAATGTTCAAACTGCAAATAAATCAGAGTAGGTGCAAATAAAAAAGCTCAAACTGCAAATAAATCAGGCAAATCTACAAATAAAAAAGTCAAATCTGCAAATAAAATTATGAAAACTGCAATTAAGTCGACCGAATCATGTAGAAACGGTGTGAATTGTTCAAAAAATAAAAGGAATAACAGAAAATAGATTGAGTTACAGTCAAATCTAATGAAAATTAATTAAAACTTCTAAATTAATCTTCAAAAAATGGTTCGCAAATCTATCACCAAAGTTCAACGTTAAAATGAAGTTCACTTTGTGTTCGTCCTTCTCGATGTTGATTTTGTTAGATTGATTATGATCGATTTCTGAGAGATAGCTAATATGCTATCTCTTTTTTAAATTCTTTTCAACCATAATTCTCATAATTCCTGCATCCCCTACACTTAATATTTTAGCAATATTGTGCTAGTAATCCGAAACTTTATCTAGAGATAATTTAAGGAGTAATATTTATAATTTATTAAAAATACTGAAAATTTTGGAAGCGCTTTAGAAACAGGTTAAGTAAGTAGTTATTTGATTACTTACTATTTTTTACAATTTTTATATCTGAAAAGTAAAAAAAGGGGGTATTCTTTTGAAGGAAAAAAAATTTATGATGGATGATGCACCGCTTAATAAATTTCATATTCGTATTACTGGACTTACTTTTGGATCGAATTTTTCGGATGGCTATGCTTTAGGAATTATAGGTATGGCACTTTCGCTACTAGGTCCTCAAATGAAATTAAATTCTGTATGGGAAGGATTAATCGGTAGTTCCGCATTAATCGGACTTTTTTTCGGTAGTTTGTTTCTTGGCGGATTATCAGATCGCATTGGTAGGCAGAAAATCTATTTAGCAAACTTTGTTATTATTACAATCGCATCTGCTTTACAGTTTTTTGTTCACGATCCATATACGCTTTTTGCATTAAGGATTTTAATCGGTATTGCACTAGGAGGAGATTATGCTGTAGGATCTACTTTACTTGCGGAGTTTGCACCTAGAAAGTATAGAGGTATGTTATTATCATCATTAAACGTTTTATGGACAGTTGGATATGTAGCTTCAAATCTAGTTGGTTATTATTTAGAAAAAACAGGTCCAGATGCATGGCGTTGGATGTTAGTGAGTGCAGCAGTTCCTGGTCTAATTGTCTTGCTTTTACGTTTCGGAACTCCAGAGTCTCCACGTTGGTTATTAAAGATGGGCCGTGTTGAAGAAGCACGTGCTATTGTAAGAAAGTATATTGGTGAAAATGCTGTAATGGATGAATCAGTGGATGCTAATTCTAAACATGCATACAAGGTTACAGATTTATTCAATAAGCAGCTTTGGAAACGTACTACATTTGGATCACTTTTTTATATGTGTCAGGTAGTTCCGTATTTCGCCATCTATACATTCCTACCAACTATTTTAACTAAATTGGGGTTTGAAGAAACATTTGGTGTAGACATGGTTCTAAACTTGTTCCTTCTAGTAGGAGCGTTAGCTGGTGTATGGTGTACTGAAAAATTAACTCGTAGAGGGTTTACAATTAATACATTTATTATTTTAACGATTTCATTATTCGCATTAACAGTCTTACCACAAGGTCTACATACAATCGCAATTATTGTGTTTGCAATTTTTACATTTGTAATGTCAGCAGCTTCTAATTTAACATTAGTGTATCCTGCTGAACTATTTCCTACCGAGATACGTGGAACTGGAGTTGGATTGACAACAGCAGTTAGCCGAATTGGCTCAGCTGTTGGTACATTCCTTTTACCGATAAGTGTTAGTTCAATGGGGATGGCACCTTCTATGATCGGAATGTCTATTATTCTATTCATTGGTACAATTGTTTCAATCGCCTGGGCTCCGGAAACAAAATCACTTTCATTAAATGAAGCTAGTAATCCATTGCTTGAAGGGGATGTAATTGAGCCGAATAAACAATCAGTTTCAAGTCACTAAACTTAAGATATTCAAAGTAAGAGGTGTTTTATATGACCAACAACGTTTTTATTCATCCAAAAAATATTAAAGAGGTTATTCTTGGAGATAGCGAGTTGTCGATTTATGAAGTGATTGCTGTAGCATGTTATGGTGCAAAAGTATCGTTTACAGAAAACTACTTTCTAAGAATAAATACTTCAAGAAATTTAATCGAAAAATTTCTTGAAGAAGAAAGAGCAGTCTATGGCGTAACCACGGGCTTTGGAAGCAATGTAACAGAAGTTATTTCAAAGGAGGATGCTCAGGCTCTTCAGAGAAATATTGTCCGTTCTCATGCTGTTTCTGTAGGTGAGCCTCTTGAGAAAGAAGTAGTAAGAGCTATCCAATTAATGATCCTAAATAATATAGGGCAAGGCTATTCAGGAGTTAGATTTGAAGTGTTAGAGCTAATTGCTGCTCTTCTTAACAACGATATTTTACCATTTGTTCCTGGTGAGGGATCGGTAGCATATTTATCTCCCGAAGCGCATATGGCCCTGGTTTTAATGGGTGAAGGAAAAGCTTGGTACAAAGGCAAGCTTCTAAATGGGCATGAAGCATTGGAGCGTGCAGGTTTAAAACCAGTCACATTTGAATGTAAAGAAGGAATAGCACTATTAAATGGTACTACTTCAGTAACAGCATTCGCTATACTCTCGATATATAATGCTATTCAAGCTGTAAAAACGGCAGATGTCACTGGTGCCATGTCATTAGAAGCGCTTAAAGGCACGATAAAAGCTTTAGATCAACGTCTACACTCAGTAAAAAAACATGAAGAACAAATGAATACAGCTATAATTGTTTCCAAGATTTTAGATGGAAGTGAGATAGTAGAGAAGTATAAAAACTATCGCTTACAGGATGCACTTAGTTTAAGATGTATACCACAAGTACATGGTGCAGTAAAAAAAGTATTTAAAAATGCATTGGAAAATATTAAAAATGAAATGAAGTCTTCAAGTGATAATCCGATTATTTGGCCAGAGGAAGAAGATGGCACAGCATTAATGGGTGGAAATTTTGATGCTTCATTTGTTGGAATTTATGCGGATACTATTTGTATTGGTATGGCGAATTTAGCCAAGATTGCAGAGCGTCGCATCGATCGATTAGTGAATTACCATGTAAGTGAACTTCCTAATTTCTTAGTTGTAAATCCTGGGTTAAACAATGGATATATGATTCCGCAATATACAGCAGCTGGATTACTTAATGAAATAAGAGTACTATCCCATCCAGCAACGATTGATAATACATCAACATGTGCAAATCAAGAGGATGTTGTTAGCTTTGCTTATTTCGCTGCTAGGAAGGCCTATCAGATTTCAAAAAAACTTGAACATATTTTAGCAATCGAACTAATGGTTGCCACTCAAGCACTAGAATTCCATGATTCACTAAAACCGTCACCGGTAACGGCAAGTGTATATCAGTTAATTAGAAATCAAGTTCCAGCAGTTGAAGAGGATCGCTATTTTTATCATGATATTGAAACAATCCGTAATCAAATTCATGATGGAGATATTGTTGAACTTGTTGAAGAGAAAATAGGGGTCATGGAATTATGAAATTTTTAATGGAGCAGTTATACTCTAAGAGTAGGACAGCTTCTTTTTTTATTGTTCAATCATTTTGATACTTACTACCAAACGTTCAACTAAGAAAAATCATAAGCTAAAAAGGAGAAATTAAGATGAATCGAGATGCTACTCAATCAGCTTTTTCAAATTTGTTACTTTCTGGTACGCTCGTCCATATAGGAACTTTTGATGAAGTTCAAAAAAGATGTGGTATTAATACTTATCCAAATATTGTAATGGTGATTTCGATTGATCGCTATCCTGATTTAGCAGAAGAAAACCCAAAGCAGTGGAAACAAGAAATTGGGCATGAACTAATCAACCAAATTGATCAGACGATCGGAGTTTCTTATTTGTGGAACTGGGTAGAAGAAGGTGTGCTTGCTCTTCTAATTGAACTAGATGATGTAGATAGTGAAATCGAGTTCAATAAAAAGATTTATAGAATGGCAGAAGAAATTCAAAATTCATTGGATAAGGTTCAGATTTCAGTTTCAATTGGAATAGGTAAAAAATATAGTGATCCTTATTTGTTATATCACTCTTTTGAAGAGGCTAGAAAGTCAATGTCAGGTCGTTTTTTTCAAGGGAACAAACTGATATTTCATAGTGGTATTAAACCAGTGGAAGAAAATACACTAAGAGCATTATCAACCGAAGACCGTATTGAATTATTAGCACTTGTTCGAATTGGTGATGAAGAAGGTGTAGTCAAGCAATTAAAAAGTTTCCTTGATAAGGTAGCTAATGCATGCCGATTAAATGAAGACGTATTTAAGACTGAAGTAGTCGATTTAATTATGTTAATCTCTAGGGTTGTAGTTGAGTCAGGCGTGAATGCAACACTAATCATGTCAAAAAATGCTCAAATGATCCAGGAATTATATCATATTATTCGCTATGATAAATTTGTAAAAAAGGTTTGCGAATATGCTTACTGGCTAACGATTCAAATAGCCAATGCATTTAATAATCAGATGAATCCTGTTATTCGTAAAGCAACTAAGTATATACGAGAAAATCATCAAATTAGTATAACACTGGAAGAAATTGCTCAATATTGTTGCGTAAGTAAATATCATTTCAGTCACCTATTCAAAAAAGAAATTGGCACAAGTGTGATCGATTTTCTAAATAGAATAAGGATTGAAAAATCAATGTTTTATTTAGAAATGACTGATTTAACCATGCAAGAAATTGCGACACGAATTGGTTTTCAAGATTCGAATTACTTTAGTCGTATATTTAAAAAATATATAAAAAGTAGCCCTTCTGAATATAGGGCTACTAAATATCCACATTTAAATTTAGTTTTAGAAAATTAAAATTAGGATGCAGAGTTAAGGTTGGAGAAGGTTCTAAAAGACTCTTCTTATCCTTAATCCTGCCTTTCTAATCTTGTAGCATAAGGGTAAAGTGGATCTAATAATTGGAATTCATAAGTAATTCCATCGACTTTTCCTACCACTTTTTCACTGTCATAAAGCTCCAGCATGAAACCGGCCATTTCTTTTGCAGTATGATATTTAGGTAGAACACCTTCAAATTTAATGTTTTCTTCTAAATCATAGGATACTTTTGCAAATTCTGTTTCAGTTGCAGCTGGTGCTAATACTTTAGCTTGCATTTTTGCACCTTTTTCTTTTAATTCATGAGCCAGCCCTTCTGTAAAGGCACTTACATAGAATTTAGTCGCACAATATGTGATGGCATTACCAATAATTGTATACCCTCCACCAGATGAAACATTGATAACTTGTGTACCTTCGACTGTTGAATAATCACGTACATATAGTGAAGTTAAAATCGTTAAAGCTTCAATATTCAAATTGAGCATACTTTCAATTTTTTCTAAATTTTGTTCACCAACAGAAGCGAAATTACCAAAACCTGCATTATTAATCCAAGTTTCAATCTCATATTCTTTCAGTCCTTCATATAAATTATAAGCATTTTTTATAACAGATAAATCAGCCGTTTTTATGATCACATCAAGATCTGAATTCAATTTAGCGATTTCTGATTTTAATTTTTCAAGTTCTTCCGTTCTACGAGCAACAATGATTAGGCTTTTTCCACGTGCAGCAAACGCAAGAGCTGATTCATAACCAATTCCTGAACTAGCACCTGTAATGACAGTATATTTTTTCATCTAAATTCCTCCTAATAATTTGGTTTATACTAAAACTTTAAATTAATTGTGTATCCGTTACGGATTCATTATACTGGTTAGAGTAAACTCTAAGTCAAACTGTTTTTATTTTTCACTCAAACTGGAGGTACTTATGTATTCAATTGGTGAAGTCGCTCAGATGTTAGGAATAAGCACACATACATTACGTTATTATGAAAAGGAACAGATCATACTCCCTGATCGAAATGAAAATGGTGAAAGACTGTATTCTGAATCACATATTCAGTGGTTAAGATTTGTCCTGAAGCTAAAAGAAACGCAAATGCCAGTTAATAAGATTAAAGAGTATGCACATTTATATACAGAAGGTGAGCACACATCTTTGGCTAGGTTGGATCTATTAGTTGAGCATAAACAGTCGATTGAACATCAGCTTAAAACATTAGAAGAAACGAATAAAATGTTAGAGCAAAAAATCAATTTTTATAAAGAGGTAATTCATAATAAAAACATAGTCCATAAATAAAACCTTATTGGGGAAAGCCCCAATAAGGTTATTATTTTTATTCGACTCTTTCCTTTTTTCGAAGACCCGCGAACCCTAATAATCCAAGAAGCCCAAGCCATCCATAATTGAAATGATTATTATCGTTATTGTCAGTTGTATTTAATGTGTTAGTAACAGGTGTAGGCGTTACACTTACATTTCGTCGATAATAGTTGCCATCATTATTTACTGGATTATTTACTCCATTGTTATTGTTATTTAACATGTCGTTTGTTGTATTTTTTATATTATTTTTAGTATTATAATATCCTTCTTTAACCGTGTTTTTTGTATCATAATACCCTTCTTTAACCGTATTTTTCGTGTCATTTACAACGTGGTTTGGATCATTAAAATTATTGTTAAAATCTCTTTTGATATGTTTACCATTATGATCATAGTTTGGTTCTAATTGTGTAGCGTCAGGTCCAGGTGAAGCAGCATGAACATTGGCTGAAATGATAAATGATAATGAAACAGTGCATAATGTAAGACAAATTTTATTCATCTTTAACCCTCCTTCTTTATGCAATAATATTTTGTGCATCTTTAGAAGGAATATATGTGGCAAAAAAGTCCATTAAATAAAAGCTCTTGTTTTATTCGAATTTGCTGAATGATACCAGAAATAACAAAGCGCGGTAATCAATAACAAATCAACAAAGTCCCCTCCATAATACATTAAGACCGCACCATATTGAACATCACTAAAACCGAAACTGTTTAATGGATTTGAAAAAAGAAACTTCGATAAAATATCATGACCTGCTAATGCAAGGATCATAATTGATGAGCGAAACAAATAGCTGAATTTATGAGAGAACGGTTCAATAGCAATGATTGAGATTGTAAATAAATATCCCGAAAAAAACAAATGAATATGTACAAAATTTAACCAAAAGGTACTCTCATGAATTAAGTTAAACACTGTGGAGGTATACAATACCCAAAGTCCTCCGATATTTAATAGCAATGCACTAATTGGATGAGTTAATAGTCGAACAGTAGCACTTCTTAAAAGACGTGTCACACGCCTTGCATGTTGAGTTTTTAATGATGTTAATAATAAAGTAATCGGTCTAGATAAAGCGATAAAAAATGGAGCGAGCATTCCTAGTAACAAATGCATAATCATATGGAAAACAAAAAGATGGTGACTTAGTTTTGCAATTGGTCCAATAACCGAAACTAATATACAAACAAAACCAGTTACCCATAATATAGAACGTAATTTTGGCCAGGGCTTTTTTTTATGTTTTTTCGCAGCAACCAAATATCCAACAATAAAAAGTAAAATGAATAAAATAATGAATAGATCAAACGAATTGAAGTAATTTGAAAAATTATCCCTCAAATTGACCACCTTTATTTCGAGTTTTAAGAATTAGAATGCAACCGATCAATATCATAATAGAAGCAGTAATATTCCAAGTTAAATCATAGGGCATAATATCGACGTTATATCTAATTTGATGAAGCTTCATCCATTTATGCTGAACTGTTCCGTCATAAAGTTGAAACAAACCTGCTCCGAGTAAAACTCCGCCGATCCATCTTTTAATATAGAGTGACTTTTTTCTCCTTATATTCGCAAACATAAATAAGGAGCCAATCGTTGCGAACCAACTAAAGGCATGAAAAAGACCATCAGATATAAGCCCCAAACTTGTTGTAGACTTATCGTAAAAATGATGCCAATGAAGAAGTTGATGAAAAACTGCTTCGTCAAAAAATGCCACCAATCCAAGGCCAAATAAAATTCCAGACCATAAATTTAAATGAGAATAATTAGTTGAATTCTCTAGAGTAGTCATAAAGACTCCTCCTTTCGAAATGGTATATTTTTCATTTTGCCCTTAATTTTACCTGTCAAATCATAATTAGTAAAAATTACAATTCAACCAAGAACCTTACTTGGGAAATATAAGGATTGTGATTGTTTTTAGTTACACAAAACACGGAGGTTATATGGATAAAAAACAAACGCGGAGTTTATGGGCGCTATCTACAGTACCTCTTGTAATGACTTTAGGTAATTCAATGTTGATTCCCGTACTTCCACAATTAGAAAAACAATTAAATATATCTGGCCTTAAAGTTTCAATGATTATTACTGTTTATTCAGTTTTTGCAATCATTCTAATCCCTATAGCTGGTTATTTGTCGGATTTATTTGGAAGGAAAAAAGTAATCATTCCAAGTTTAATTATTGCGGGAATTGGAGGAGCATTAGCCGGCTTTGTTTGTTGGAAATTAGAATATCCTTACGCGTGGTTAATTGTTGGCAGAATCATTCAGGGGATTGGTTCTGCTGGGGCAATGCCTGTTGTTATTCCGTGTGTGGGAGATATGTTTAAGGATGAAAATGAAGTTAGTAAAGGATTAGGCTTAGTTGAGACATCGAATACATTTGGAAAAGTACTAAGTCCCATACTTGGTTCAGTATTAGCAGCGGTTGTTTGGTATTTACCATTTTTATCAATACCGTTTCTTTGCTTACTATCAATTATTTTAATTTTAATTTTTGTAAAACCTCCAAAACAGCCTATGAGGGCAAAAAGAAAAGATAAAAGAAAAAAAAAGTTTAAAATGTTTATTAGATCAATTCGAAAAATATTTCGAAATAATGGCAAATGGCTTTATACCATATTTATATTAGGTGCCATTATCATGTTCATTTTATTTGGTATGCTTTTTTATTTATCAAAAATATTAGAAAAGCGTTATCACATAATTGGAATATGGAAAGGTTGTGTGTTAGCGATCCCACTCGCTGCTTTATCCTACACTTCTTATAAGACAGGTAAAAAAATTGGTAATCAAAAAGGTGCAATGAAAAAATGCATTGTGATCGGATTTATCTTAATAAGTATTGCTTTTGTCATACCGATTATCAATAAAGATATTTATATGATTATCACGAGTTTATTGATTAGTGGGATTGGAATCGGAATGTCGTTACCAAGCTTAGATGCATTAATAACAGAGGGGATTGAGAAGGAACAAAGAGGGACTATTACTTCTCTTTATAGTTCTTTACGATTTGTAGGAGTAGCTGCGGGACCTCCTGTTTTTGCCTATTTGATGAATAAACCAGATAATTATATGATGTATTTTTCCATAATCTTAGGAGTGCTAGGACTTATTTTGTCCATCAAATATATTAAGCCTAACCAAGATACAGAAACCGCTAAATCTTAAAACAAATCTAAAGTTTTGGGGTATTATAAATTATTACAAAGAAGAATTAATCAATATGAGAAGAAATATTTACAGGTAAAACATCGAGTAGAAAACGTAACTGAAACTCCGAAAGGTTTTCCAGTTCCAAAATTTCCTGATATGCCGAATGAACATTGCCCAGGTTTATATGATTTAAATAATTAAATTTTAAAACTCCTTACAAAAGTAGGGAGTTTTAATTTTACCTATAATTCTTGCCAACTAAGTAGCGCTAAATTTTAAACATACCGTCCATAATCAGGTTTGGCGATTGTGTTGAAGTTTTTAACTAAGTAGTCTAATTGTTCACTTAAATCGTCTTCTAACAATGGAAAGCCGTGACCTGTTATTGCTCTTTTAGGGTGTAGAGCCTGCAGTTTTTTTACAGAATTCAATGCTCCCTCCCAATCTGTCGTCAAATATCTAGGTGGACCATTTATTTCTCTTTGTTGAATTAGAACATTGTAAATAGCATCTTGTTTAACATTAACAAAGGCGTCTCCAGCAATCAGTAATTGATCATCATCTCTAAAAAGTGAAATATGTCCAGGTGAATGACCCGGTGTGTGAATCCATTGCCAATTTGGCATTTCAGGTACAGAACCGTTTGTAGGGAGAACATGGATAAATTCTCCTAAATTAATTCCTTCGTTTGGAAACAATGGAGATAACTTTGCAAGAAGTCCACCTTCAACTGTTCCATCTGGTTCTAGATAATTTTTTTCCCCAGTTAAATATGGTAACTCCTTTTCGTGAGCATAAACAGGTACATTGTATTCCTTTATTAAATCAATAATTGCCCCAACATGATCAAAATGTCCATGGGTAAGTATGATTGCTTTTAATTTGTGTTTTACACCGAATCGTGTTTCAGCGGAATCCAAAATATTATCAAATGACTTTGGCATACCGGCATCAATTAATACCCACTCACTTGATAAATTAGGATTACCGTAAAGGCAAAAATTCACAATTTGATTTGTTTCATAGTATAAATCATTCGCTAATTCAAACCCATTCCCACTCGATATAGATGTAATAGGCATATAATGAAATTCCTTATTCATTTTTTGTAGATCGTTTGAGTTATTCATAATATCCTCCATTTAAGACTTATATGCGGATTAACTTTTTTAGTCTTCTTTTATAAGTGTTTTTTATTCTGATGGAGATAAAAAGCAAATTGAATTAAACCCATTCATTTAACAAAAGCTAATCATAAAAATAAAAAAAGGTAGTGAAGATATGCATACAGTTTGGAAAGGTACAATCAGTATGGGATTAGTTACAATTCCAGTAAAGTTGTTTTCAGCAGTTGAGGATAAGGATATAAAGTTTCGTCAATATCATAAAGATTGTAAAACACCGATCTCTTATAAAAAGGTGGCCAGTTGTGACGATGAAGTTACTCCCGAAGAAATTATTAAAGTATTTGAAACTCCAAATGGTAGAGTTGTGGAAATAACAGAAGAGGAAATGAATAAATTAAAAGAAGAATTTGAACTAAAAACTGTATCAATCATTGATTTTGTCAAACTTTCAGAAATTGATCCAGTGTATTTTGATCGAACCTATTATATTGGTCCGGATTCTGGTGGAACAAAGGCATATGCTTTACTTTCGGAAATTTTGAAGAAAAGTAAGAAAATCGGTCTTGCAAAAATTACAATTCGTAGCAAACAGCGTTTAGCTGCTATTCGCCCATATAAAAATTCGATTATTCTTGAAACATTACATTTTCCAGATGAGATTAGAGCAATTGAAAATCTGCCAGGTGGTGTTCCTGAAAAGGCTGGATTGGCAGAGCGTGAATTACAGGCTGGTATGATGCTAGTTGAACAATTAACGACAACGTTTAATCCAGAAAACTATACCGATACATATCGAACAGCTTTAGAGCAATTAATTTCGGAAAAAGTTAATAAAAATGATTATATCGCGACAGGGCAGGAGAAACCGGCAGAACAAAAAAATGTTGTTGATTTAATGTCTGCATTACAAGCGAGTATCGATCGAACAAAAGGACAAGCAACACCTCCGAAAAAGCCTAAAACAAGAGCACCTAAAAAAGCAACGAGTTAAATAGGAGGTAGAAATGGAGCTAAATCCAATTTTTCCTTTTGAGCCTATTTCTTCAGATATTGTACCAATTGGTCCTGAGTGGATTTCGCAAATAAAATGGGACGGTACTAGAATCCTAACCTATTTTGATGGGAAAGAAGTTAAATTATTTAACCGAAAATTAAATGATCGTACAAATATTTTTCCAGAGCTAACAGATATAAAATCCTATTCGACTGCTAAATCAATCATTTTAGACGGGGAGGTCATCGCTCTCGATCAAAATGGCAATCCATCGTTTCATGAGGTCATGCGGAGGGATGGAATTAGACGCATGGATCGAATTGATTCAGCTATAGAAGCTGTACCTATTTTCTATATGATTTTTGATATTCTTTTTTACAATGGAGAATGGGTTACGCAATTATCTCTCCAAGAGAGACAAAATTTACTATCTGAAGCGGTCCATCCTAATAAGCAAATTCAGTTAGTTCCAAATAATACTGATGGAGTTGCCTTATTTGAAGTTGCGAAACAACATAATTTAGAAGGTATCGTATGTAAAAATATAAATAGTAAATACTTGATCAATGGAAAGCACAATGCGTGGCAAAAAGTAAAAAATTATAAGGACGTTATTGCTGTAATCGGTGGGGTAACGTATCGCTCTGGAATTGTAAATTCTATTTTAGTAGGACTTTATAACGAAGATAACCAACTCGTGTTTATTGGGCATGTTGGAACAGGGAAATTAACGAAATCAGAATGGAAAGACCTTACTACAGTCATTAATAAAATAAAAATAGAAAACAATCCATTCAGTAGCCAACCAAAAAGAGTAAAGGAAATTCAATGGATTCAACCATTGTTAACTGTTAAAGTTCAATTCATTGAATGGACTGAAGGTCATTCATTAAGACAACCAAGTATTCAAGCTTTTATCGAAAAAGATCCTAAAGAATGTACTCTTACAGATTAGGGGAAGTAAGATATGAATCATTACTTTTTTCAAAAACGTAATAAAATTTATACAGGCATTTTTTTTATTTTAGGTTTCAATATAAAAGAGGAAACCTTTTTAGTGGGACTTAAAAAAGAAAATGATATTTTGCAAATAGGGTCCTTCTCAAATGGACTTAGCGAGGAAGAGAAGGGTATATTGATTAAAGCAATTGAAGCAAATAAAAAAAGCAAAAATGGTAATATAAAATTTGTTGAGCCTGGGATTTGTATTGAACTTGAGTTTCAAAGTATAGAAAACAACCAATTAACAAATACAAAATTTATATCCTTTCAATTAAAGCATGCATGGAATGAATGTACTTGGGATGGATTACTATTGGGTAATCTTAATTTGGAGGAAGAATTAACACTTACCAGTCCTGAAAAAGTAATATGGAAGGATCCATATATAAATAAAGAGAGCTTTGTTTCGTATTTAGCTCAAATATCCACATATATGCTTCCATTTCTAAAAAATCGTTTATTAACAACGATTCGTTTTCCGAATGGAATAGACGGTGAATCTTTTTTTCAAAAAAACCGTCCAGACTATGCTCCGAGTTTTATTAAAACCGAAGAACATGAGGGAAATAATTTTATAATCTGTAATGATGTATCAACATTGCTATGGTTAGGAAATCAATTAGCAATCGAATACCATATACCTTTTCAAACATATAAAGCCAATAACCCGATTGAAATCGTATTCGATTTAGATCCACCTAATATAGATGCATTTCCTTTAGCAATAAAAGCTGCATTGGAAATGAAATTAATCTTTGATTCTTTTCAAATAAAAAGCTATCCAAAGGTATCTGGAAGTAAAGGAATTCAAATTCATATTCCGATTAAAGAAAATTCTCTTACCTATGATGAAACAAGAGTATTTACATCTTTTATTGCACATTATTTAATTGAAAAATTTCCAGATGATTTTACGATTGAAAGATTTAAAAAAAATCGAGGGAATCGTCTTTATATTGATTATGTACAGCACGCAAAAGGAAAAACCATTATTTCCCCATACTCTACAAGGGGAAAGGAAAAACCAACTGTTGCAACGCCTCTTTTTTGGGATGAGGTAAATGATGAATTAAAAATCGAAACTTTTACAATCCCGTTTGTACTAAATCGGTTAGAAAATAGTTCTTGTCCAATGAATGGTTATTTTGATCAAGAAAACATTTCTTTAATTGACTTAATTTCAAAAATTAAAGAAAACGAATCAAAGTAAAAACTCCCTAATTATATTGTAAGGGAGTTTTTTTAAATTCTATATTTCAATGATTATTGGTAAAATCATCGGTTTTCTCTTTGTTTTCGTAAATAAAAATTGTCCAAGAGACCTTTTAATATTTTGCTTCATAACTCCCCATTGGAGTTTGTTCTCATCAAGTAATTCGTTTATGGATGATGTGACGATTTGATTTACTTCTTTCAATAAACTTTCTGAATCACGCGCATAGACAAATCCTCTTGAAATGGTATCAGGACCTGAGATAATTTTTCTTTCCATTTTATTAATGGTGATGACGATTACAAGCATACCATCTTCAGCAAGTTGTTTTCGATCTCTAAGGACAATGTTACCGACATCTCCTATACCCATTCCATCAACATAAATATTTCCAGCTGGAATTCTTCGGCTTTGAATTGCTTCTGATTGTAGAATATCGACAACATCACCGTTTTTAATGATAAAAATATTATTTCGTTTGACACCAACAGATTCAGCAAGTGAACGATGATGGTGAAGCATTCTGTACTCACCATGAATTGGAATAAAATATTTTGGCTTCATTAATGTAAGCATAAGCTTAAGCTCCTCTTGATAAGCATGACCAGAAACATGCATTCCAGTCGAGCTTCCTGAACCATAAATAACATTTGCACCGAGATTGTAAAAATTATCGATAATTCGAGAAACGCCGCGCTCATTACCGGGAATTGGTGAAGCAGCTAAAATAACAGTATCACCGGGATAAATGTCAACGCCTCTAAAGCTTGAGCTAGCTAGTCGAGCAAGTGCTGCAAGGGGTTCACCTTGACTACCTGTACATAAAATTGTAATTTCTTCTGGCGCAAAATTATTAATTTCATCTTTATCAATTAACATACCTTCTGGGATTGATAAGTATCCTTGCTCCATCGCAACTTGAACAACATTCACCATGCTTCTACCTAGTAGAGCTAATTTCCGATTTGTGATAATCGATGCATCAACTATTTGTTGCACCCGGTGTACATTAGAAGCAAATGTTGAAATAATGACTCTTTGTTTTGCCTTCATAAAAGCATCTACTATATGCTCACCAACAATCCGTTCGGATGGTGTTGAACCTGGCCGTTCAGCATTTGTGCTCTCTGATAAAAGTAATAAAACTCCTTTACTACCTATTTCTGCCATTTTATGAATATCTGGATATTGATTGTTAACAGGAGTTAAATCAAATTTAAAATCCCCTGTATGCACAACAGTTCCTTCAGGCGTTTCAAATACGATGCCTAAGCAATCAGGAATACTATGATTTGTTTTAAAAAATGAGATCGAAAAATGTTCAAATTTAATAACTGAATCAGAATCTATTAAAATGAGTTCAGTTTCACCTAAGAGACCATGCTCTTTTAATTTAAGCTCAATTAATCCAAGCGTTAATCTCGTTGCATAGACTGGAATATTCAATTGCTTCAATAGATAAGGGATTCCACCAATATGATCTTCATGACCGTGCGTAACAAATAATCCTTTAATCTTTTCTAGATTCTCCAATAGATAAGTTATATCAGGAATGATTAAATCAACACCTAATAAACTCTCGTCTGGAAACTTAGAACCGCAGTCTATTAGAATAATTTCTTTTAAGTATTGAATAGCATACATATTTTTTCCAATTTCATTAATTCCACCTAAGGCAAAGACCGATAGCATACTTTTTGTTGGACTCAAAATCGTATTCCTCCTAGTACATTGAAAAGTATAAACATTTCCTTTTAAGAAATTGCCATATTTTTCTTAGTATGTACGTTTGCATTAAAATCATTCAATCGACGATTTGGGTAAAAAAAATGAGCCGGTGCAAACCTGGCTCATTTTTCTATTACTCTTCGAAATAATTTTTAAATGGTTTTTTAGGTGTATGCGTTTCGTTACGATAATAAGGATTATCAACAGTAGAATCTTTAGGATCCAAATTTGTTTTAATCACTAATGACGGTCCCGTTGTACCATGTTCAGCAATAATCCGATCGTTTAATTCATTAAAATCAGGAAGTTTTTTATTCCCTGGTTGTAATGGTTCAGACATAAAACCACCTCCTGACAATAGGATGGTTTCTCTAAGGAAAATTATGTATTTGGTAAAGAAAAAAGATAGGACTTAAATAAGTATCAAATGAAGAAAATAAAAATTTATTTGTTGAGACACTTACTTCTAGGTTGAATGAGATTGAAAAAGAGACGAAAAGAAATCGGGTTGAAAAGGTCATTAAAAAGATTAGTTAAAATAAATGAAATAAGCCACAAACGCTTAATAATTTATCATTCGTGCTTTTTGTTTGAAGAACCATCTTCAATTTCTATTATCGTAATGTTCATTTGTTATAAAAAAGGATAGGATTGCAGATATTCATTCTGCTTTCTTGTCCTTTTTTTGTTGGAAATGTTCGAATTATAAAAAAATGTAATTTGATAAAATTTATGAAATCTAAAATTCTGTCAAATCTCAATATAATGAGACTATCAAGAGAGAGAGGAAGATGGGGGAAAGATGAAAAAAATCAAAAAAAATGTTACAACTGTGGCACTTACAACAGGTCTTGTAGCAAGCGTATTTAATCCAATGTCTATTACACACAATGTTCATGCACAACCAGTTTCAAAAGTGGAGCAAGTTTTATCAGCTCTTACACCAGCTCAACGTGAGGCAATTAAACAATTAAAAGTTAGTGACAAAGAAGGACTTCAAGTATCTCCAGATTTAGATTTAACAAGTGATGCACAAACTTCAGTTATTGTTGAATTTAAGGACAAGCCTGCACAAACAGCGGTAATGGTAGCTGAGACAGCAGGTTCAAATCTTTCTGAATCAGATGCACAAGCAAAAGTAGATGCTTCACACGAAACGTTTGGTCAAGATCTAAAAACGATCTTCAGTAAAGAACTAAAAGAGAAGAAAAATCCATACAAAATTAAACGTTCATACAAAAAAGTATTTAATGGGGTTTCAATGACACTCCCTGCTAATAAAGTAAAATCATTACTTAAATCGAATGCCGTTCAAGCAGTATGGAGTGATTTACAAGTTCAGTTAGATGATCCAACTGTTAAAGAACAAGCGTCTGGGCAACAAAGACCAACTCATAATATGGTAACTTTCCCTGGCGTTGAAAAACTTCATGAAGAAGGTTATACAGGTAAGGGCGTGAAAATTGGTATTCTTGATACGGGAATTGATTACAATCACCCGGATTTAAAAGGTGCATTTAAAGGCGGCTATGACTTCGTTGATAATGACAATGATCCAATGGAAACAACATATGCTGATTGGAAGAAATCTGGACTACCTGAAACAAGTGGTGGTGAAGCTTTTTATACTGAGCATGGAACACATGTAGCTGGGATTATTGCGGGACAAGGTAAAAATAATGCGGACTATGCGGTTACGGGTGTTGCCCCAGATGCTGACATTTATGCTTATCGTGTTTTAGGTCGATATGGATCTGGGCAAACTTCAGCAATTTTAGCTGGTATTGACAAAGCAGTATCAGACGGTATGGATATCATCAGTATGTCACTTGGAGCAAACTACAATGATCCATTATATCCTACGGCAATTGCGGTAAATAATGCTGTACTTTCAGGTGTAACAGCGGTAGTTGCAGCAGGAAATTCTGGTAATAAAATGTATACATTAGGTTCTCCAGGAAATGCACCTTTAGCAATCACAGTTGGAGCAAGTGATACGTCTGTTACGATTCCACAATATACAGCATCAGCTCATTTATCAACTGGTGATTCACCAACTGATCTAAAGCTAGCTGCCCAAGGAGATTCTGATAATATAGCGGATTTTCAAGGTCAAACATTGAAAGTGGTAAACGTAGGATCTGGTGCAGATACTGCTTATTATAAACGTGATGCGGATGGTGGTTATACGATACCGATTGATGTAAATGGAAAAATTGTTATCGCACAACGTGGTAACCTAGGCATAGCTGATATCGTCAATACAGCTAAAAAACACGGAGCAAAGGCGGTATTTTTAATCAATACGCCTGGAGATACATTACAAGATGTATTTTTAGGTAACACATACGGATATATTCCAACGTTTTTAATAAACAACCAACAAGGTACAGCTATAACAAGTAAACTACTTCTAACTGAAGCTATGAAAGGAAATTCGATTGACTTTACATTCGGTAATATGAGTCAAACTGTCACACAAGGTAATAAATTAGCAGACTTTAGTTCTCGTGGTCCATCACGTGTGCTATATGATATAAAACCAGAAGTAACAGCACCAGGTGTCTCTGTATTCTCAACAGTACCTGCATATATGCATAAGGACGATAATGGGAATGCATTAACAGATTATCAAAATGCTTATGAGCGCTTATCAGGTACATCAATGGCTACACCGAATGTTTCTGGGGTAGCAGCATTGTTAAAACAAGCTCATCCAGATATGACGCCAGCAGATATTAAAGCATCACTTATGAATACAGCTGATCCTTTAAATGATAAATATAGTGTATATGAAGTTGGTGCTGGCCTTGTTAATCCATACAAAGCTGTGCATTCTCAAATGGAAATTCAAGTGAAAGACAAAACGAAGACGTATAACGGTAATGGTAATTCAGAAGGTACGATTACACTTGCCAGTAAAGGAATCAAAACGATTAAAAACATTACTGGTGCATTAAGTTTTGGTGAACAGTCTACTGATGGAAAGGATTTAGCAGATCAACGTTCAATGACTTTATTTAATAAAAGTTCTGAAGATAAAACGTTTGATGTAAAAGTCCAATTCCAAACATTGGATGGAAGATTTACAAATGACTCTAGAGCAGACCAAGACGCTGCTGCTAACGGCGTTACATTAGACGTTAAATCAACGGGTAAAGTGAAACGTTACAGCAGTGCGAATATGGATGCTACAATTAATGTTCCTAAAACTGCTAAACTTGGAACATATGAAGGCTATGTAGTATACACGAATCAAAAGAATCCTGATGAAACATATAAAATTCCATTTGCTATTCATACAGTAAAAGAAGGAATTGATTATGTTAAAGGAGCTCCAGAAGCATTTACCCTACCATATGAAGCAGGTAGTAATGCAACAAGATGGTCGATTGGAGTTAACTTTAAGCTAAACTCCCATATGCGTAACTTTGATTTCTTCCTAGTAGATCCAAAAACAAACGAAGAGATTGGTTACCTTGGTTCAGCTGATGGAATGGGCGCTCAAGAAAATATTGACTATTATTTCCAAGGTGTATTGAACAATGGTCAATATTATCCATTAACTGGAGATCCTGATAACCCAATTGCATTTGATTATAAGGAAGTTGACCCAGGATTATGGAAAATTAGATTAGTAGGTACAAATGATAATGGTGAAACCTTCACTAGTGATGCACCTGTTTATTATGGTGAGAAAGAGCCAAAGGTTACGATGAACTATGAAGCAGGACAAATCGTTGAAACAGCTAATGCAACTGATAAAACTGTTACGGTAACAGGTGCGGCATTTGATAAAGACATAGCTGAAATGCAAGCTGCAGGAATTACTGCTTCACAAGGCGAGAATAAAATGTATTATTATAATCCAAATAATTCTGCTGAAATTAACATCCCAGTAGACCAAAATGGAAACTTCAATAGTTCAATACCATTGGCTACAGCTGGTCCAGTATCATTGCCAATTACACATTATGATTTTTATGACCGAAATAAATCAACTGTTGAAAATTATGGAAGTTTTAGAGACGTTTATTTTGTGAAAAAAGGCACTGCTTATTCTACAGCAGTTTCGGATAAACAGAGAATCAACATGGGAGATACAACAACAGTAACGTTCTCATCAAAAAATGTAGGAACTAAAGTGAAAAAAGCTGAATACTCATTCTTATATCCAGTCCAGTTCTTAGATACTGTAAGTGTTAAGCCGCATGGAACATATAGTGGAAAACTAGATGTTCAATATACAACTACTTCTTTTAACAGTACTTACAATAAAATGACGATCACAGCAACAGCACTTGGTGACCTTGCGACTACAGGAATTACTGGAGATACTTCTTTAGTAGACTTGACGTTTAAAGCAAAAGACCAATACTACAAAGGTCCAATGACATTTGAAGATTCAACTGGGTCATCTACTTTCTTTAGTGCTATTTATACGAATGTGGATGATAGTAAGGTAACAACACAGGGTATCCAACCTTATTTCTATATTACTCCTACTTATTCCCTAATGAGGAGTTCAGTTCAGCCAGAAGGATTAGTTACAGGAATTGGTACGGCTGGAGTAATTGTTGCGAAAAAGATTGACTTTAACAAAGCTGGAACAAAAATTAGTGTAAAAGATTCTAATGGTAAAGAATATGGAGTATCTGATCCTCTAGGATATAGCTCAAGTGCTCCAAACGGCTTTACGACTAGATTACCGATCACAGATAAGCCATTTACATTATCAATTGACGTTCCAGGGCATTTCACATTCAAGAAAGACTTTACAGTTGGCATTAAAGAAGACGGTAAAGTTACTGCAGGATCTAAACCAGTTGATTATGATTATATCCCTGGTGGAGATGTAAATAAAGATAATGTAATCGACGTGAAAGATGCTCTATACATC
The DNA here is from genome assembly GCF_002564465.1 of Bacillus sp. AFS088145. Lineage (GTDB taxonomy): Bacteria > Bacillota > Bacilli > Bacillales > Bacillaceae_G > Gottfriedia. The sequence goes on from NZ_NUUX01000005.1 coordinate 87,592, forward strand.
CAAACATATTGGGGCACAAATAAGCGTGACGCAGATATCAACTATGATGGTGTAGTAGATGAGCAAGATATGCAGTATGTAATTGATAACTACTCTATGCAAAATCCATGGAACGACAATGCACCAAATGCAGTTAAGAAATATAAAGGTGAAACTTTAGATGATGTTTTAACTGACCTGGGTTTAGAGTAATTGAATAATAGGATTATCGTAAAATCGGTGACAACAACATGTTGTTACCGATTTTTTTATAACTGATCATATCTAAGAGGCAATCTACTTTATTCCACCGAAGGAAGGCGTAATGAAATTTAAACAAGAGATCCTCTATTTCTACATAATGAATTACTGTCAAAAATACCATTTTCTAAGTAGTTCTTTATATACATTTTAATTAATTACTAACTAAATTTTATTAGTGCTTTTAGAAACTATTAACAATACTGGTTTATTACCCCAAATCTTTATAAGTACTCCACTAATAAATTATCCTTTTAAAGTAGTTATTAACATTTTTCGAGGTAAAGACCCTAAATTCTATTTAAAAGTCGTTTATTAGACAATCTTTTTAACCGAAATTGCCAACTTATAATTCTATCGAACTATGCTTCATTCCCCCAATTTACTGTGGAAAGTGGAGTATGTAAAATTCATATTGTATTTATTTTTTACTAGGAATGATTAGTAATCTGTCATTTTATTAATTTACTAATTTTATAAAAGTAGCAAAATAAATATAAAATTTAAAACGGAAAAAAAGGAGCAATGTTAATGAGCAAGCGAAATTTTAAGGCTTTTAAAGTAATGTCTACTGCGGCTGTAACATCCTTACTTTTTTCATCATTCACAGTGTTAGCGGAAACAAATAGCAATTCGAATCAGCCAGAAAATCAAATTATCGCAGCTAAAGATCTACCAACTAATCAGGAGAACGTATCAGAACAGCAAGTCCAAAAGCAAGATCATTACCAATATTCACCTAACGATTCAGTACGAGTGATTGTTGAAATGACAGGAGAACCTGTACAAAGTGGCAAAGGAAATGAAACGGAGAAGGAAAAATTAAAGCAATCTCAGCAATTATTGATTCAAGAGATGAAGAAAACGAAAAATATGAAAATTAAAGAGCGTCATCACTTTGTGACAGGTATTAACGGATTTAGTATGGATACAGAATATAAAAATATTAAAGAAATTGAAAAATTACCAGGAGTAGCTAGTGTCCAAATTGCGCAAGTCTATCAACCAGCAGCAAATCCAGGTGCATCTATGGTACAAGCCCAAAAGGTATGGGAAGATTTAGGTTACCACGGTGAAGGTATGCTAGTTGCAGTTGTAGATTCAGGGGTCGACTATAAACACCAAGATCTAACTCTATCTGACCATGGAAAAGAGAAAGCAAAATATAACTCTACTAATATACAAGCCAAATTTGATGAAACAGCCGTAAATGAACGCTGGTATTCAGATAAAGTACCAACTGGCTACGATTGGGCTGACGATGATCAAGATGTTTTCCCTTATGCCAGCTCACATGGTATGCATGTAACAGGAACGATTGGAGCAAATGGTGCTGATGAAACAGACGGAGTAAAAGGAATTGCACCAGACGTGCAAATACTAGCAGAAAAAGTCTTTTCTGATTATTCTTCTGTGGGGGCATATGCGGATGATATCGTAGCAGGAATCAATCATGCAGTCGAAATGAATGCCGATGTTATCAACTTAAGCCTAGGCACTGACGGCTCGTTTGTGACTGAAGACGATCCAATCCAAAAAGCAATTCATAATGCCACAGAGAAAGGGGTATTAGTAGTAGCAGCTGCTGGAAACGCATACTACAGTTCGAAGAGTGGTACTGTTAAATATAATTCTCTTCCTTATGCTCAAGATCCAGATATTGGAGTAGTAGGTGCACCAGGTTCAAGTCCTTTTGCTTTGCAAGTTGCTTCTTATGAAGGCGATCAAGTCCATATGGATACACTTAATTTGTCGAATGGAAAATCACTAATTTATAAACGTATTTCAGGTGCTCAAATGGCTGATGTATTTCCTCAGAATCAAGAAGCGGAGTTAGTGTATGTAGGTAAAGGGGATACTCAGGATTACACTGGAAAAGACGTAACAGGTAAAATAGTAGTAGCTGAACAACAATATATTGGAAGTGAAGCCTATATACAATCCCCTGCTGTACAGAGGGGAGCAAAAGGACTTATTGTAGTTCCTCTAGCAACACAAGGTGATTATGCTTCATTAAGTCTTAATTCGGGTTACTACATGCCAGGTTTAAGTATAGGGATTGCAGATGGTAAAGGTTTAATCGATCGCTTGAAATCGGGTGAAAAGATTACGGCACGAGTAGGTAAGGGAACATGGATTGATAATAAAAATAAGGGGAAAATGTCTGAGTTCTCTTCAATTGGAGCACCACATACCCTTGATTTTAAGCCTGAAATCAGTGCTCCAGGTGGAAAGATTTATTCTACTGTTGTTAATAACAAATATGATACATACAGTGGTACATCCATGGCCTCACCTCACGTTGCAGGTGGTGCGGCTCTTGTTTTACAGTCTCTTTATAAAAAAGGACTAACGCATTCAGAAAGTGCAGCTTTAAAAGCGAAGTTAGCGTTAATGAATACGTCGAATATATTAATGGATCCAAGAACAAATGGAGAAGTTCCTTATTCTCCACGAGTACAAGGATCTGGTTTCATGCAAATTAAAAATGCGATTAATACGCCTGTCGTTGTCTCAAGAAAAGACACTCCTTTAGAACAAGCTGGTGCTGTAGCATTAAAAGAAATTGGCAAAAATACAAGTTTTAAATTAAACGTTGAAGCCTTTGATGCACCTAAAGATAAAAATAATAGTGCCGATATCGAATACAATGTTTATGTAGATTTACTTAAAGATAAAACCGAAACAAAGCAAGGTGATTTTGACAAAGACGGTACGATGGATTTAAGAGATTACTTAACATTAACTAGTGAACGAATAGATGGAGCAACAATTACAGTTAATGATAATAAAGTAACCGATAAAACTGGATCATTACTAAAAATTAAACCTGGTCAAACAAAAATGCTAACTGTAAATGTTTCTTTACCTGATTCTATAAAGAATGATAGTTTCGTAGAAGGCTTTGTTCGCCTAGTTCCAGTGGATAAAGATAAAGCAGTTCCTATATCAGTTCCATACATGGGCTTTTACGGGAAGTGGGACGAACCAAGAAATATTGACGCTCCGGCATGGGACAAAAATGCATTTTTACGGGAAACAGCTCTATTCCCTTACTGGGGTGAGAAGAACTGGCTAGGAAGGCCAACAGATATACCAATTGGTTATGATAAAGCGACCAAAACTTTCAAGGAAGAAAGAATGGCCGACTCTCCATTTGCTGCAAATCAAGGTGTTTACTCGATTTTTACCGCGCTACGTAATTTAAAACAAGTGCATATGTATGTTGAGGATGTAGCAGGTAAGCAAGTTCGAGACCTTGGTAATTACAGTGAAGGAACGGAAGTACCATATCATTTTAGAAAAAATATAATGGCAAATGGTGACTTCTGGTATCCAGGATATGGATGGGATTTGAAAACCGAAGACGGAAAATATGCACCAGATGGAAAGTATCAATTTGTTATAGAGAGTACATTAGCTTATGATGGGGCACGACCACAAAAGATGAAAATGCCAATCTATGTAGATTCAGTAGCACCAAAAGCAGAAAATATTCAAGTCAACAAAACACCAGACAATAAATATCAGATTACTTGGGACATGAAGGATAATGAAGGGGGAAGCGGCTTAACGAAATCTTATGCTTATATCGACGGTATTTATAAAAATATATCCCCAACACAAACGTCTCTAATCGTAAATAGTGAGCCGAAAAGTATTAACTTTATGTTATTTGACTGGGCAGGTAACGTTCGTGATGAAATATACGGCGAAAGCCCAATGTTACAAGAAGAATTATTCCTTTCAGTGTTGGATGTATGGGCTAGACCAATAACACCAGAGGAACCGGGTCATATTTTAGGAGTCGGAGTGAAAAAATTAAACTGGAAATTTACGATTGAAGATCCTAATGGAAAAGTGGTCGATACTTGGACAGAAAAAAACACAGAAAATGCTTATAGAGTATGGGCACCAACAGCTGATATGCCTGCAGGAAAATACAAAGTGACATGTGAGATGGAAGACGAAACAGGACTTAAAATTAATGCAAAAGTACGATATATGACAGTTGTAAAACCTTAATATAATCTATTAAAGTAAAAACCTCAATCCGCTATGAGTCTAAGTTGGATTGAGGTTTTTACTTTCGGAAATAGAGTTAAGCCCATAGTACGAGTGGGTTTATAATAATAAAAAAAGCTATCAATCCCTAAAAACAGGAATGATAGCTTTTTTTATTATTGTACTACAGTTACTTTACTAGGTGTAGAGGTAATTTTAAATCCATCCTTCGTAACTACGTCAGCAGAGATATAGTAAGTGCCATTCGGAAGGTCAGACTTTGGTACCCACGTTGTATGGACTTCTTTTTCATTTTTAATTGCAAAAGTATCGACGATTTTACCATTTGCATCTTTTACATTAAATGTCCAGTCGCTTCTGTTTTGTGCAAAGAAATCAACATCTGCTACTCTATTTTTGTTTAGATTAGTAGTAGGGTATACACTTGTATTTGATAGAACCATCCACTCACTCATATATTTTGAGCTTTGATCTCCCCAAACTGTATATGAATGATTAAAAGCATTGTCTGCTCCGATTACTACAATACTTTTTGGCTCCGTATTTACAAGCAATGTTTGCGCGGAACCTGGGAAATAATAATTTCCATCAACCCAAACCGATGAAGCGACATATCCACTTCCGTTCTCGTTATCTGTACCTTTCCATGAAATTTCATATTTACCATTAGTTGGTGTTACTTTAATATCAGTAACTTTAGGTAATGTTGAATCGACTTTTACAGGCATTTTAACTTCTTGTGGTCTTGCACCTGGATAGTCAAGAGTTGTTCTGATTACATATTGGTAAGTTCCATCAGGTACGATATTTCCTGAATCATCAGTCATATTCCAATAGTAGCTATCAGTGTAATAATAATCGCCATATGACATAATATTTTTTCTGAATTTCCATGGTTGTCCTGTGTATTCACTGAAGTCACCTAAATATTTGATCATTTTTCCTGATGGGTCTTCAATATACATCTCAGTTTTTTGTAAATTTCGTAATGCTGTAAATCCAGCATATATACCATGTAAATGATAGTTTGGAGAGATGGCAATTTTATTTAAATTGAAAGTTCCAGTTTTACCATCATACCCCTTTGGTGCACTTCCAGAATATTCATCCCATAGTGCTGTATAGCCTAAAAATGCATCTTTATCCCATGCTGGGGCATCAATATTTCTTGGTTCATCCCATTTACCATAAAAGCCCATATATGGAACTGATATAGGAACTGCTTTATCTTCGTCCACAGGAACTAGTCTTACAAATCCTTCTACAAAACTATCATTCTTTAATGAATCAGGTAATGAAACATTTACAGTCAACATTTTTGTTTGACCAGGTTTAATTTTTAATAATGAGCCAGTTTTATCTGTTACTTTATTATCATTTACTGTGATTAAAGCACCTTCTATACGTTCACTAGTCAGTGTTAAATAATCTTTTGAATCCATCGTTCCATCATTATCTAAATCAAACTGTTTTGTTTCAGTTTTATCTTTAAGTAAATCTACATAAACATTGTATTCGATATCAGCACTATTATTTTTACCTTTTGGTTGATCAAATGCTTCTACATTTAATTTAAAACTAGTATTTTTACCGATTTCTTTTAACGCGACTGCTCCAGCTTGCTCTAAAGGAGCGTTTCTATTTGTGACAACGACAGGAGTGTTTATTGCATTTTGAATTTGCATTAAACCTGAGCCTTGTAAACGTGGAGAATATGGAACTTCTCCATTTGTTCTAGGATCCATTACAATATTAGATGTATTCATTAAAGCAAGCTTAGCTTTAAGAGCTGTGTCCTCTGAGTGTTTTAGTCCCTTCTCATAAAGCGATTGTAATACTAACGCTGAACCACCTACAACATGCGGCGTTGCCATCGATGTACCACTCATCACTTCATAATCATTACCTGGCACAGTGGAATAAATATTTCCTCCAGGAGCAGAAATTTCTGGTTTAAAATCTAATGTTGAAGGAGACCCGTAAGATGAAAAGCTAGACATTTTGTTTTTGTTAACATTATCTACCCAAGTATCGCCTGCTAATTTCATTTTAACAATTTGTCCACTTGTTAATTTGTTAATTAACTCTTGTCCGACTGCTTTACCAGTTGTAGCAGCTGGAATTGTATATGGACTAAAGCTTAAGTACGAATAATCATTCAAAACATCTGGCGGAATAACAATGATTGCTTTTGCTTTATATTTTGCTGCATTAAATTGAGCGAAAGAATATGATGTATATTGATTTTTCATTTTTACTACGACTATTTTTCCAGCTAAGTCTTTATTAGTAAAATCAGTAGCTTTCGAACCTTCGCCTGCATATACCAACTCATACTCTTGACCTGGTATTAAGTTTTTAGAAAGCTTAAAATTAACACTAGGAGCAAACATTGTTTGATCTTGGAAAGGTAGTTTAAACCCAGTTGCATCACCTAATGTATTTAAATGCATTTTAGTATTTTCATAGGATGCAACCGATAAAGCGAATGGACTTACCCCAGGTGCACTTACTGTTCCAATATCAGGATTATCTGCGTATGGTTGCATTGCTGAAGGGAAAAGAAGATTATGTTTTGTACTGTATGCAGAATTACCTGCCGCAACAACTACAAGACTTCCCTGTTCTGTTGCAACTCGGATCGCTTTTTGAATAGGGTCATCCACTTCACTAACATCACCTGAATCGACGCCTAAACTCATATTGATTACATCTGCACCCATTGTTACAGCATGTTCAATACCAGCAATAATATCATCCTCATATGCTGATTCGTCATTATCTGAAAACACTTTTTCTGCCAATAATTGTGTACCTGGAGCTATACCTTGAACGCCACCAGTTGAGTCATCACCATTTGCACCGACGATACCTGAAACATGTGTACCGTGTGGACTTCCGTCGCCTCTAGGAATTACATCTGTATCATGATCAGCCCAGTCATAACCAGTAGGTACTTTATCTGTGTACCAAACGTCACCTACAGCAGTAGCATCTAATTTACTTTGAATTCCACTTTTCGTTAATTTTTCTTTTTGTTTGCCTTTTTCTGTGATCGTCATATCTTTATGGGTGTAGTCAATACCTGAATCGATAATCGCTACAAGTAGGCCTTCACCTTGATATCCATATTGATTCCAAACCTTTTGAGCTTGTACTAATTCTTTACTTGCTGCCATCGTTTCATGGTATGTTCTAGCAACATGAACGCTAGTAACACCTGGAGTTTTCTCAATCTCATTCAAGTTCTGATATTCTGTCTCAACACTAAATCCATTAAATCCTTCATAAAAGCGTTGTTTTAGCTTTGGTGAATTTGTATTTGATTTATTTTTCTTTTGAATTTCATCCATAACTTGATCTTGTTTTTCTTTGTATAATGATTTTTTATTTGTTGGAGTAATTTCAGTAGTAGATGGTTGATCAACTTCTACAATAAAACGGACCTTATCAGTTGGTTTATAAGCTTTTTCAGATTTTTTGGCATCAGTGTACAAGTTTTCTTTTTCATTTTGAGTTTGATTGAGTATTTGCGGTTCTTGATTGTCGATTGGTTGAGATGTAGAAGTAGTTTCATTGTTGTACGCGAGAGCAGTGTAGGATGAAAAAATCAAAGTTGTTAGAGCTGTAGTAGTCATTACTTTAAACGCTTTCAATTTACTGTTTTTCATTAAATCGCTCCTGTTCATTATGATAATTTGTCAATAATTGTATTTCTTAAACACGCTTTTAAGAGAATAGTAAGTTTTAAAGGATGAATGTTTGGAAATATTAAACTAACTCTTACATTGAGTGATAAATAAATACAATATTTAATATATATCCAGCGAAATTTTAAGTAAATTGGGGAAATTCCATGTTTTTAATGTGTGAATTTCATGACTGAAAAAAAAAAATAGACAATTTTCGAACTTCTTTAAATATTCCAAGACAATTATTTTTAGGGAACCTGTTAGAATTTGTTGAAAAATCATTATTTGTTGGATCCTTGATTTGGGGAAATTTTGTCAAAATCAATTATTTCTTAATGATTCGATTAAAAATGTTAAAGTTTTTTAACCAAAATATGTGTAGGCTGAGGTTTGAAAACACACGATTATTTTTAAATCACAATTAAAAAAGGGGAGCTTAGAAGAAACTGTTACTTTAAAATAGGCACATAATGGGACTCTCATTCATAATACTACGATAAAGGTTACTTTTAGCAGGATGGTGGTTGAAATGGGAGACGAGTCTAAAGCATTAGTGGGCTCTGTGATTGTATCGATTGGAACAATCGCAGCTGCAATTGGCTCCACGCCATCCAACTATATAAAAAGTAGTGTTCGTGATGACCTATCTATAATTGGGAATATTTTACAGGCTACAGGAAATGGAATTGATGCGGATGTTGAGGGTACTGTACTCAGACCAGTCGGAAAATTAATAGGAGCAAGCGGAAATATTACTGTTACTTCAGGACTGGTTTTTGACATTCCAAAAGAAGCATCCTATAAATTATTCATTGTAGGAAACTTGTTACAAGCTTTGGGGCAAGGAGTTAATATTGGAGACGTAATTGACCTTACGCCTTTCCCGGGCCAGGCCGAAAATATTGTAGGGAGCCTAACATCATTTATCGGAAACTCGTTACAGGCAATAGGGTGGTCCGAAGCATTATATGATATAAAAGGGGATGAAAAGAAGCTTAGTTATTATGAGGAATATCTAAAAAAAACAATGGTCTCAGAATCCGAATCATTGGTTGCAACAGGAAGTTGGATCCAAGCAATTGGTACTGTTATTTCAGTAATCGGGGTAGTAAAAGAAGTAAGTGGCGTAAATTAATCGAAAATATTAATTTATCGGATACTACTAAAATTTGCAGAAAAACGAACTTAACAAGTTAATACGTACATTAGGATAGCTTGGATAAATTTGTTCACGCTTTATTTGTATTGATCGGTTTTTAGCTTAAGTATGTTAAAATGCATTAAAAGTAGAAAACAAGCGATAATTATAGAAGAGTTTTTAGTTTAGTTACATAAATTAAATAAAAAAACTTTTTTCCCCCGTATCTTTTTATACTTCTATTCCGTTTATAGGTTAGAGAGTGTTAATAAAGGAGTGAACATAAATGTCTAGTAAGTTTAGTCTTCACAGCACAGAAAAGGAAGAACAGGATGAAGCAACAGATGAATTTTATTGGCAGAAGTACTATCCTAAATTGCAACGCTATTGTCGGTTTCTAGCCCAAAATGAATGGGATGGTGACGATATTGCACAGGAAGCATTTTTTAAAGCAGTAAAATATTATAATAAAGAAAAAATGAATTCGGCTTTATTAAATAAAATAGCTTACAACCATTGGATTGATACTTTACGAAAAAGAAAAGAAGAAACGATAACTCCTGATTTTGAACTTTCTAAATATGCAGTTAGTCATTCGATTGATCATAAAATGAATAGCGTAGAGCTCTTACTTAAACATTTTACTCCAAAACAAGCAGTTATCTTTTTTCTAAAAGAAGCATTTCAATATAAATCCAAAGAAATAGCAGACATTTTAGGAACGACTGAAATAGCCATAAAATCTAGTCTGCATCGAGCGAAAAAGCGTCTAGATAAAACGAACAAAGAGGAAGAATCCCTTTCTGTTGAATATTTTTGGAATGAGGAAGAACGCATGAAGCTTGAAGAAATTTTTCATTTAGCTTTAGAAGTCCAAGACCCTACAGTCTTAATTCAAGCGATCCCTTCCTTTGATCGTATTATTGAAAGTCCTAAAATGCTATTCGGTAATTTCCAATCGTTCCGTAAACAAACTCCTTCAAGCACTCTCTGCATGGCTGCATAGCCAATTAACGCTTTTAAGGAGGATTTTTAAATGACGACAGTTCCTTATGTAATTGAACAATCTAATCGTGGTGAACGTTCATATGATATTTATTCCCGTTTATTAAAAGATCGAATTATTATTATCGGTGATGAGATAAATGATCATGTAGCAAATAGTGTAGTTGCACAATTATTATTTTTAGCTGCAGATGCACCTGATAAAGAAATCTCACTTTATATAAATAGCCCTGGTGGGTCAACTTCAGCAGGATTTGCGATTTATGATACGATGCAATATATAAAGCCAGATGTTAGAACAATTTGTACAGGAATGGCAGCGTCTTTTGGTGCGATGCTTTTGCTAGCGGGAACAAAAGGGAAACGTTTTGCACTTCCGAACAGTGAAATCATGATTCATCAACCGTTAGGAGGAGCAAGAGGCCAGGCAACAGAAATCGAAATATCTGCTCGCCGAATCTTAAAATTACGTGAGCATATTAATCAAATAATTTCTGACCGAACAGGACAGTCAGTCGAGAAAGTAGCAAAGGATACAGATCGAGATTATTTTATGAGTGCAGAAGAAGCGAAAGAATATGGAATAGTTGATGAAATTCTGTATCCTAATAATTAAATAAATGATCAATGAAAAAGGTTAGCGGTGCTAGCCTTTTTTTGTGCATTGAGGAACCTAATTTGTTTTACTTCAGATATTTTAATAGATACATTTAAATTATTTAGAACGAATAAGCTAATTTTCTATGAATAGCATTAACTAGTACGCTTAAGTTTAAGCTTAAAATAATGTAAATATCAGATGGGGAGGGTTAAAATGACTTTCGAACAAAAGAGTATAGCCGACTTTATGCACCGAGGTATTACAGAAGAGAATACTTACTTCTTTTTAAATGATTTTACTTCTATATTAGTAAGTGGGGAAGATACAAATGGGGTTTTTTGTGTCTTGCATTGCAACGGTAAAAAAGATGGTGGACCCCCTCTTCACGTACATGAATTAGAAGATGAAACGTTTTATGTATTAGTGGGAGAAATTACTTTTTTTATTGGGGATCATACAATTTTAGCTAAGGCTGGGGATTATGTATTTGCACCCCGGGGAATTCCTCATACGTTTAAAGTGCGCTCTGAAAATACTCAATTCATTGTTACTGCTTATCCTTCAGGTTTTGACCAATTTGTAAAAGAACTATCTGTTCCATTTAATAAAGGATTCAATAAACCGATAGGTCCTCCATCAGATGAAAAACTTCAGAAGTTGATTGAGGTGTCAAAAAAATATAAAATATCTTATCCAAATTTATAAATTTAATAGAAGACTATTTTCTACTTGGAAACTTTTGTATTCTTTAATTAAAAGGTTTTCTTAGGAAAGAGGATACGAAAATGAAGCATTTAAATAAGCTAAACCCAATTGAAGCAGCACAACACTTTATTAAACAGTACTTTCCAAAGTGTCAGGGAGCATTACTAGCAGGTAGCGTAGTCCGCAGCGAAGCAACAGAAACATCTGATCTTGATATTGTTATATTAGATAAAAGCTTTAGCTCTTCATATAGAGAGTCATTAAAAGAATTCGGTTGGGATATAGAAGTCTTTGTACACAATTTAACATCTTATAAACAATATTTTAAAAGTGATTATGAGAGGGCTAGACCTTCGCTTCCACGAATGGTTTCTGAAGGAATCATTTTAAGGGATGAAGGAATAATTGAGGATATTAAAAAAGAAGCAAATGATATTTTAGATAAGGGACCAGAAAAATGGTCAGAGGAAATAATTAAAGTAAAGCGATATTTTATTACGGATACACTAAATGATTTTATAGGTTCCTCAAATAGAGCGGAAGAATTATTTATAGCTAATACGCTAGCAGAACTAGTAAGTGAATTCGTTTTAAGAACAAATGGTAAATGGATTGGTTCTTCAAAGTGGCTTGTTCGCTCGTTAAAAGAATATAACGAGGATTTCACAAACTGTTTTGTAGAGGCTTTTGATTCGTTTTATAAGACTGGTGAAAAGAATAGAATAATCAAATTAGTTGATGGAGTTTTGCAACCTTTTGGCGGACAGCTGTTTGAAGGATTTTCTTTAGGAAAAATATAGTTTTTAATTTAAGCGTAAGTTTGTTAAGGAAAAGGAGTCATCTTTGAAATGCTCAATTGTTAGACACAACTAACAATAATATCTTTAAGATAAAAACTAAAAGGATCGTCTTCTGTTCAATACAGAGTCTAATCCTCATTAGTAGCATAAAACAATTTGTCTAACTTTTTGGGTTCACTTCAATGTGGCTCTTTTTTATTTTGGAAAGATTTAAAAGCTGAAGTATGCCTGCTTTAAAGTATTATAGGTTCCTGTTGAAACATAAAACTATTAATAAAATTCATAATTTTTAGATATTTATCTCACTTTATGATAGGTCATTTATCCTGTTTTTTCGTCAAGGTAATAGAATTTTAGCTAAAAAAACAGTTATAGTATCTGATTTTTCCCAATTTTCAACTTAATAATTCTATCCGAAAAATAAAAAATCCGACAAAAAAATATAATTTTTTCCATGATATAACATATTTTTACCGCGATTTACATATTTTTGTATGTATTTTACATTTTTGCGCGCGAATTTGATTAAAAAGTTTGTTAGTGAACTAGGTTGATTTCCCCCAATACCCCTCCATTGGCATGAGATGTAAAATTTTAATGTATTAATTAATAGCCACGTAAGTAGGTGAATAGTAAAACTTTATTCGATTTTTAACTATTAATCTCTTTAGATTCAAAGTGGATGTAATTAAATACAAAATAAGAATATATGTATATAGGAGAGTTGTTATGAAAAACGGAAATTTTAAAGCGTTTAAAGTTATGTCTACTGCCGCTTTAGTATCATTACTTTTTACATCATTGGCTTTTGCAGACAACGATAACGTTACACCTCAAACTGATTCAACTGATGGAAGCTTAGAACAAGTAGCATCTTTATTTAATAAGAATAGGTTAGATTTATCTCAAGAAAACTCAATGTATAAAGAAGGCAACAGCCAAGAAGCTACAACAACGTTCAAACCAGATGAGAAAGTTCATTTAATCGTTGAAGTAGATGAGCCAGCGGTTAGTGAGCAAGCGACACCTGAGCATAAAAAAGTAATGTTTAAAGAAAAGCAAGACAATGTAATTGATGAAATTTCAAAAGAAAAAAATGCTAAATCACAAGCAGCTTTTAAAGTGAGACACCGTTACTTTGAAGGTTTTAATGGATTCAGTATTGAAACAGAATATAAAAATTTAAAAGATATCCAGTCGATTCCTGGCGTAAAGCATGTTGCAGTTGCTAGAACATTCCACGAAACGATGGCAGCAAGTAAAGAATTAGTACAAGCTCAAAAGGTGTGGGAGCAATATGGTTATAAAGGGGAAGGCTTATTAGTTGGGGTTGTAGATTCTGGTATTGATTGGACTCACAAAGATATGACACTATCAGATGCAGCTAAAGCGAAAGAAAAATGGACAAAGGATAAATTTGACCAGTTTGCAGGAACAACAGCTGTAAATGAAACTTGGTATTCAGATAAAGTACCATCTGGATATGACTGGGCAGACAATGATACGGATGTCATTCCTGGACCAAAAGGTAGCATCCATGGTACGCACGTTTCTGGAACGATTGGAGCAAATGGTGATGATGCGAATGGCGGAGTAGCTGGTATTGCACCTGGAGTTCAACTACTAGCGGAAAAGGTATTTTCTGATAACGGTAATCCCGGAGCTTCAGAGGATGATATTATCGCAGGAATCGAGCATGCTGTTACAATGGGCGCAGATGTAATTAACATGAGCTTAGGTACAGATGCAGGAAGAGTAGACGAAAATTATGATCCAATCCAAAAAGCAATCAGAAATGCGACTGAAAAAGGTACCCTTGTTGTAGTCGCTGCTGGAAATTCAGCATACAGTTCAAAGGCCTTACTAGTTCCTTCAACATTACAACCATATGCGGAAAATCCTGATATTGGAACGGTTGGTTCACCAGGAGTAAGTCCATTTGCATTATCAGTTGCTTCCTATGAAAATACTAAAATTCATATGAATGCAATTTCAGATGGAAGTCTAGCGGTTCCTTTCAAGGACCATACTCAATATGGACAAGCATTTAACGTATCTAATAATCTATTACCGAATACAAATTATGATTTGGTATATGTAAATGAAGGAAAAAAAGCGACTGATTATCCAAAAGGAAAAACGAATTACATTGCCGTAGTTAAACTTTTAAATTCATATAGTACAGTTTCATCTATACAATTTACTGCAAAGGCAGCAGGAGCAAAAGCTATCATTATGATACCACCTTCAAACTGGCCTGATTATGCAACTCTACCAGTAACTCCATCTGCAACACCAACTGCTTCAACAAGTAAATCGATTGGTCAGGCATTATTAGATAAAATGAGTAAAATGCCTACTGGGCAATATTTAAGTATGAAAAATATCGGCGATTATTGGGTAGATAATCCAGATAAAGACACGATGTCTTATTTCTCATCAATGGGTACGACACCTACATTAGACTTTAAACCAGAAATTTCGGCTCCGGGTGGAAACATTTATTCAACAATTCCTGGAAATAAGTATCAAGTAATGAGTGGTACATCAATGGCTACACCACATGTTGCAGGTGGTTCAACATTAGTATTACAATCACTTTATGAAAAAGGATTAAAACACTCAGAAGATACAGTTTTAAAAGCAAAAGTTGCATTAATGAATACATCTAAAATCGTGATGGATCCAAGAACAAATAGTGAAGTTCCATATTCACCACGTATTCAAGGTTCAGGTTTAATGCAAATTCAAAATGCGATTAATACACCAGTTATTGTGACAAATCGAAACGCTCCTTTAGAACAGGCTGGTTCGGTAGCATTAAAGGAAATCGGACAAAATACAAGCTTTAAATTAAACGTGGATGCTTTTAATGCACCTAAAGGGAAAAATAATAGTGATGATATTGAATACAATGTATATGTTGATTTATTAAGAGATAAGACAGTAACAAAGCAATTTGATTTAGACCATGATGGACAATTAGATTCAAAAGATTATTTAACCTTATCAAGTGAACAAATTAAGGGAGCAACAGTCACTGTAAATGATAATATCGTAACAGATAAAATAGGATCTACATTGAAAATCAAACCAGGTCAATCAAAAATGTTAACGGTTAATGTATCATTACCAGATTCATTAAAGAAAAATATTTTTGTTGAAGGCTATGTTCGTCTTGTACCAGTAGCAAAAGACCAAGATAAAGCTGTAACGATAACTATGCCTTATATGGGCTTCTATGGAAAATGGGATGAGCCACGAAACATCGATGCTCCAGCTTGGGAAAAAGATTCCTTTGCAGGTCGTACAGCACTTTGGAATGATAGTACAGAGGGGGGAGCGCCATTAGGATATAATGGAAAAGGCTTTGATTTAAATCATATTGCTTTCTCGCCAAACTATATAGATAATGGAATTTTTGGTGGAATGAGCGTTTTACGTAATTTAGATAAAGCTGAGATCTCTATTGAGGATTCTACGGGCAAACAACTCAGATATCTAGGTGACTATAGTGAGTATACTGGAACTGGAGAACCTTGGAAATTTAATAAAAACATAATGTTTAATCAAGATTATGGTTATAATTTATATCAATGGGATATGAAAGACTTATCAGGTAATTTTGTTCCTGATGGTACTTACTATTATGTAATTAAAACAACTTTAGCCTATCCAAACGCTAGACCACAAACTGTTAAAATGCCAATGATCGTTGATTCAGTTGCACCAAAAATTTCTAATATTAAGGTAACTCCAAAAGACGGTAAATATGTCATTACATTTGATGCGACAGATAATGCAACCGACTTTAACTTTGCCGATATTTATGTAAATGGAGCATTTTATGAACTAAGACCTGGCGAAACGACTTTGACAGTTAATTCAGAACCAAAAGGTATGGTATTTAGATCTATTGATTATGCAGGAAACATGGCTTGGACAACATGGGGAGATCAAAGTTATAATAAACAAAGTATGATAATGACAACTTGGGGCATTTCTCCATCTACTGGTGTAAACCAATCTAACCCAGCTAAAATTTCTGTTCTCGGTTATAATAGAATAGACTGGACGATTAATATTAAAGATGCTAGTGGAAAACTTGTCGATTCAGCGACATTCGAAAATGAGCATACATTTAGGACACCATGGGCACCAGATAAAGATCTACCAAATGGCACATATACAGTTACTGTAGATGGCGTTACAAAAGACGGCTTTAAAGTAACATCAACGCCTAAAACTATAACGGTTGTTCAGTAATCTAACATTTGAAAATATAATAAACAAAAAGGCTCAGTGGAAACTGAAGCCTTTTTGTTATGCCTTTTTAACCGTTAATTGTAATTTAAGTCGTCTTTATTATTTTTTAGTTTCCCTTGGAACAGAAGAATTAGTAATAAACTGATCGGAATAATGATTTGAAGTGGAATGTGAAGTAAATACGGCACTAAATGAATTCCCTCTAAATGGTGTTCAAGAAAACTAGAAGCCATCCATAAGGAAGTAATAACGGTAATAACGCCAATAGGATAAACTAGCTGATCGGTTTTCTTTACATTAAATAAATCTGCAGCCCCGGATACCGCGCAATAAAAGTAAATTGTAATTTTTACAAAGGCATTGCATACTGCAATTACAACAATGAAAGTATCCAATCTTTGGATGAAATCCGCAATATTAATATAACTAACTGATGTTAGAAGTGGATAGGTTGTTCTTTCAATAACGGAAGGACCTAAAATAGCAGTATTTAAAACTGCAAATAAGGTTAAGATAAGTCCCGAAAATAATAAGGCCGGTATTCCTACCTTTATTGCTAAATCTTGTTTATTTAAATGCGGCATAATCATTGTAAATGTTAGAACCTCACCAAAAGGTATTGTTAAAGAAATAGGAGAAGCTTTAAATACTGGTTTCCATCCGTTTTCTAAAACGGGTCTTAAATTATCGATTTTTATTAATTTTGAAATGATTTCAAATCCTATAAATAAGAAAACAAGAAACATGATCACGATAAATATAAATTCACATGAACGAGCGAATGTTTCTAGTCCTTTAGAAATTGCATACATGGTTAATAGCATCATGATTAATCCAATTGAAATTAAAGAAGAAGCATTATATAAAGTGATTGTTAATAAATCCTCAAAATCACGTAAAGCTCGTGCAGCAATATACAGAAAATATAAGACATATATTAATGCTAGTATTTTTCCTACATATTTTCCTAAAATAATTTGAATATATTTTGTAAAGGGGAGATCAGGAAATAATGAATATAACTTAATATACACTGCAAAGATTAAACAAGCTGCAATGAGTCCTATTAATAAACTAATCCATCCATCTTGTTTAGCTTTAGCAAATATTTCGACTGGTGGAGAAGCACTGACCCCAAACATAAAAATCATACAAAAGAATTGAAAACCACTTATATTTAATTTACGATTCATTTGAATTCCTTCTTTTGACTACTAATTTTTCTTCTAGATGTTTATTTTTTCCATAAAATTCTATTTTATTTAAGATTTTATCAACTAATTTTTTTTGACTAAAAATCTAGCTAGAAGTTTATCAAAATTTAGTATAATAATAGCAATCATAAATAAGAGGAATGAGGTGGTCATTTCGTGGAAATTAAGGTTGATGATTTAACTGGAACTGAAGTTGCTATGTTAATTAGCGAGCATCTACAAGGTATGACACAGCATTCTCCACTTGAAAGCATACATGCTTTAAATCTTGAAGGATTAAAGAAACCAGAAATTACGTTTTGGAGTGTATGGGAACAAAATGAATTAGTTGGATGTGGAGCTCTAAAAGAACTTGACCCATTACATGGGGAAGTAAAATCAATGAGAACTTCTTCGGCCCATTTAAGAAAAGGAGTAGCAAGGCGCATGCTCCAACACATCATCGAAGAAGCGAAAAGTAGAGGCTACAAGAGAATAAGTTTGGAAACAGGTTCAATGCAGGCTTTCGATCCAGCAAAAAAACTATATGAACTCTTTGGATTTAAGTATTGTAAACCTTTTGCTGATTATAAAGATGACCCTAATAGTGTTTTTATGACATTAGAATTGTAATATTTTTTACGTAAAGTTGCTGTTGTAGCAACTTTATTTAGTTTAATCCCCCAACTAATCTCCCCTAAATTAAAAGACTGAAAAAATTTTAAAATAAAATTAGTACCTAGTATTAATATCTGGTGATATAATATTGGAAAGATGTTAAAAAATATGACTGAGGTGACCATAATGCATAATTCAAAAGCACGTATCACTGCAATAGGTTCATATGTACCAGAAAAAGTATTAACAAATAAGGATTTAGAAAAAATAGTTGAAACAAATGATGAATGGATTGTAAAGCGAACTGGCATAAAAAAGAGAAGAATTGCTAATGAAAATGAATACACAAGTGACTTAAGCTTTAAAGCAATAAAAGACTTGATGGAAAAATACAATAAGTCTGTTGAAGATGTTGATATGGTTATCGTATGTACTTTAACGCCAGACTTCAAAACGCCAAGTGTTGCTTCAATTATTCAAGCAAAGCTTGGGATAAAAAGTGCTGGGGCAATTGATTTAAATGCTGCTTGCGCAGGTTTTACTTACGGATTGTATATGGCAAACGGATTAATTACATCCGGATTAAATCGAAAAGTTTTAGTAGTTGGGGCAGAAACTTTATCTAAAATAACCGATTATGAAGATCGCACAACTTGCATTCTATTTGGTGATGGCGCTGGTGCAGCATTAGTAGAGTATGATGAAGAACAACCTAGCTTCATTTCCTCTTACTTAGGATCAGAAGGAGAAAAAGGCAAACATTTATATTGTTCAAATTTATCAAATCAAATGTTTGGAGAAGAGATAATTAAAAACAATCATATCATTCAAAATGGACGCGAGGTATACAAATGGGCAGTTACGACAGTACCAAAAGGAATGCAAGCTGTACTAAACAATGGATCCACTTTATTAAATGAAGTCGATTGGTTTGTTCCACATAGTGCAAATTTAAGAATGATTGAATCAATCTGTGAAAGAAGTGAATTTCCAATTGATAAAACATTAAATAGCTTAGTAGAGTGCGGAAATACATCATCAGCCACGATTCCATTATCTTTAGTTAAGGGAGTAAAAGAAGGAAAACTTAAATATGGAGACAAGGTTTTACTGTATGGTTTTGGTGGTGGATTAACTCATGCAGGGTTACTTATTAATTGGACTTTGTAAAACAGCAAAAAGAAGCAAAAAGGTTCCTCTTGAGGGGTTCATGAGGAAGTAAAACAGCAAAAAGATGGTGTAAGGTTCCTCATGAGGGGCTCATGAGTAAGTAAAACAGCAAAAAGATGGTGTAAGGTTCCTCATAAGAGGTTCATGGGGAAGTAAAACAGCAAAAAGAAGCAAAATGCTTCCTCATGAGAGGTTCATGGGGAAGTAAAAAGGCAAAAAGATAGTGTAAGGTTCCTCATGAGAGGTTCATGAGGAAGTAAAAGAGCAAAAAGAAGCAAAAAGGTTCCTCATGAGGAAGTAAAAAATCAAGAAAATGAAAATAAGTTCCTCTTAACAGGCTCCAGTAACAACCGATTAATAAAGAGACTAAGTGACAAACTAATTTTTCAGCAATCCGAAGAAGTCTAATAGGTTCACAATTAGACTTCTTGTTTGTTTTTTTGTTTAGTCCAGTTACTCGATAAAAAATTTTTGGAAGGAAGAGTAATGTATGAATGTTTCTGTCTTAGGTTGCGGTAGATGGGGAACTTTTTTAGCTTGGTACGCTAATCGAGTTAGCCATAATGTCATTCTATGGGGAAGAGAAAACTCTAAAAATTTTATTGGCTTAAATCAGACAAGAAAAAATGACTATTTAAGCCTACCAGATGGAATTGAGTTAACGAGCTCTTTAGAAGGTGCATTGTCATTTGCAGAAGTCATTATTATATCAATTAGTGCCCAAGAGCTAAGAACATTTGCAAACCGCTTAAGTCAATATAAAGAAATACAAGGTAAAACTTTTATTCTTTGTATGAAAGGCATAGAATCTACTAATGGAAAAAGGCTGACACAAGTCTTTCGTGAAGAAGTTGGTAAAATTAGTAATGTAGCAGTTTGGGTAGGACCTGGTCATGTGCAGGACTTTGTAAGAAATATACCAAATTGTATGGTTATTGGTTCGGAGAATATTGAAGTGACAAAACAGATTGCTAAAGCATTTAACAGCGAGTTAATCCGATTTTATTACGGCCAAGATTTAATTGGTAATGAAATTGGAGCTGCAACCAAAAATGTTATGGGAATAGCTGCAGGAATGCTAGATGGATTGAATTATAGTAGTTTAAAAGGATCATTAATGGCTAGAGGTACTAGAGAAATTTCTCGTTTAATAAGAGCCATGGGGGGAAATGATTTAACAATTTACGGTTTAAGTCATTTAGGAGACTATGAGGCAACACTCTTTTCAATGCATAGTCATAATCGAAAGTTTGGACAGGCATTTGTTGAAGGAAAACCGTTTGATAAATTAGCGGAAGGGGTTTCTACAATTAAGGCTTTAAAGGAACTTTCTGATCAGTATGATGTTGAACTACCGATTTGTAACGCATTGTTTGAAATTATTTATGAACATAAAAATGCGAAAGACACTTTAGAGGAATTATTTTTAAGACCAATAAAATTTGAATTCTAAAAAAATGAAATTTTATTTCGGTTATTTTAGAAAAAGATAATAAATCTATTGTTTTTTTACTATTTTCACAAAATGAACCTGTAATTTTCCTTAAAATACGAACGTTATTATTTATTTTTTTAAAAAAGTTCATGTTTTGCATTGAAAATATATTTCGAGTTTGATATATTAGCAGTGTAATCATTCATAACATTACTCGTATATGCTTAGTAATATGGTCTGAGCGTTTCTACCTGGTTCCCAATGAAAGAACTAGACTACGGGTTAAAGTATACTTGGTTTCATTTTTTGTAACCAATCATGATGGTTGGCATTTATTGCTGATCTATACTTTATCTTTCGTAGGTCTAGAAGGTAGAGATTGTTCTACTTTTTCTAGACCGTTTTTTTTGACTAAAACATCGAGTGTGATCATCATCAAGGGGGAAAAAACATTGTTAAAAAAATACGGTTTATTAGGAATCATTTCGGCACTATTAATCTCTGTATCTGTAGGTTATAACTTTAAATCGAACACTGCAGAAGCAAAAACAAAACATCTTAAACCAATTATTATTGAGGGACCAATGCCAATTGAGGCTGAAAAGTTTGCAAGTCAGCTAAAAAATGTAAAAATTGAAAAATCAGGTAGTTTTGTATTTTACAAAGGTACTTTAGATAATTATCCAGTTATTGTAGCAAAAACAGGTAAAGGTATGGAAAACACTGCTGCTGCTACAGCGATTGCAATTGAAAAATATAAACCAATCGCAATTATTAACCAAGGTACATCTGGTGGTCATGATGCAAATTTAAATGTTTTTGATATCGTATTAGGTAAAAATACAACTAATATTGGTTCTTTAAAAACAGAAACGAAGGACGAAAACCAAGGTATTGATGCAACGGAGTGGAAACCAATGGACTTAATGGCTTCAGAAGGTAGTGCAGGTGAAGATCCAAATGCTGAAAAACCACGTTTTTACGAAGGTAATAAAGATTTATTAGCAGCTGCAAATGCTGTGAAAAACAAATACACTAAAGGTAAGGTTGTAGAAGGTACAATCGGATCTGCAGACGTTTGGAACAATGAGGTTGATCGCATTAAATGGTTCCATACTAAATATGGAACTTCAGTAGAAGAAATGGAAGGCGCTGCTGCGGCTCAAATCTCTCAAGCATATAATGTAGCTTTCTTAGGAATTCGCGTATTATCAAACAATAAAACAAATGGCGGTAAATATGATTCAACTACAGCTGATGCTTGTCAGGGGTATGTAATGGAAGTAGTTAAGAAATATATTTCTACAAATCCAAGTAAATAATCATTTAGAAAAAGAGATAGTTTAAAGTATCTCTTTTTCTTTTTTTAGGTTCTGTTCATAGATTTTATTATACTTTTACCCAGTTATTTTAACCACCATAATTCAACTGGATTTAATTCATACTGATTATTTTCGCGATACATATATTGACACATAATGAGCTCTCGTCTCAATGTAGCGTAATCTTCATGAAATTCCTTCAAATATTCATTGATTTCTTTTTCTTGATAAACTCTACCAAATTCTAAGCCTTTAATCATATGCGCTAAAACGACAAGCTTTTTCTTTCGTTGAGCAGGATAATTTTTAAGTTTGCCTTCCTTGGTAAAGAAATTATTGATAATGCTTGAACGTTCACTTTCAGTAACTGACATTTCCATATTGGAATCTCCTCCTGTTCCTACTGTAAAAATTGCTTTCGCATTCATTTCTAAAATTTTAGTATTTAGAGAGAAATAGATTGTATTTTTATCTCGGCGTTCTTTAATCAGACCAACCTCTCTAAGCTTTGACATATGATGGGTAATTGTTGGGGGTTTAAGACTTAATTTATTAGCAATTTCTTGCCCACTTAAATGACCTTGCTGAAGTAAAGCAATAATGCGTACACGAGTAAGATCACCTAAAGCTTTATGGAAATCTACAATTTTACTTAATTGCACTTAATATACACCTACTTTTATACTTATCTAATTAGATAATAGTCTAATTAGAGTTTTATTTCAATAAGTAGT
Organism: Bacillus sp. AFS088145; assembly: GCF_002564465.1. Taxonomy (GTDB): domain Bacteria; phylum Bacillota; class Bacilli; order Bacillales; family Bacillaceae_G; genus Gottfriedia. Next base: position 110,537 of record NZ_NUUX01000005.1, read on the forward strand.
ATTCACCATAAGTAAATTTAGTTATTTTTTACTAAAATTTATATTTAAATTAGATACGAAATTTTGTTGTGCAGTATGTAAAAGAATCAGGAATCTTACTATTTTACTTCGAAGGCACTAAGGTAAAGAATGTGGTGAAAATAGTGAGGCTATTATTTTATATGAACTAGGAGCATTACAAACAATACTCATACAGTTTTTTAAAACAAGTCAAATTGGTTTGCTTTAGACATTCCAATTTTTCTCATTTATATAGGGAAAAAGTATTAGGGTTGCATATTGGCATAATCGGAAATAACTGCTATGCTAATTAAGTGAAAAGTTTAAAAAGGGGGAATTTTCATGCAAATAATGGGTTTATCTGGTACTAGTTTAAAACGAAGGGGATTTAATAGATAAAGAGAGGTAGAAAGAGCGTGGGGATACTAAAGTTTCACAAAAATATTAAAATTCGATTACTTGAATCGTTCTTAAGTTCGTCAATTGGAAGCATGATTTTTCCATTTATGGCGATTTATTTATCTAAGCATTTTGGGGTAAAACAAGCAGGATTACTTTTGCTTGTAAATGTATTTGTCGGCATTATTATGAACTTTTTTGGTGGTTATTTTTCGGATCAGTTTGGCCGAAAAAAGACGATAGTGTTTGCCGAAACAATTCGGTTACTCGCGTTTATTACGATGATGCTTTGTAATTCACCTTGGTTTTCATCACCTCTTATTACATTCTTTATGATGACTTTAAATAGTATTTGTTGGGGACTAGCAGGGCCTGCAAATCAAGCAATGTTAATAGATGTGAGTAAGCCAGAGGAACGAAAGCTTATGTATTCAATCATGTACTGGTCGAACAATTTATCAATTGCGATTGGTGGTATGCTTGGAGGATTTTTATTTAAATCATATTTATTTGAATTATTATTAGCACTGTCAGTTGCGTCACTTGTTACATGGGTCTTAATTACGTTCTTTGTTGAAGAAAGCTTAGTTACTGAAAAGACGGAAACAAAGACGATTGCTCATCATGCTCAAAAAATGATTTCAAATTATCGTGACGTTTTTCAAGATAAGCTCTTTATTCTTTATGTACTGGCAGGTTTGCTAGTACTTTCAATGGAATTCCAATTAACAAATTATATAAGTATTCGATTAGCGAATGATTTCCACACACAACATTTATTGAACTGGACATTTGGTGGAATCGAGATGAATGGTTTCCTACGTACAGAAAATACGATACTAGTAGTTGTAATGGCACTTTTCGCTTCTAAAATAGTAGGAAAATTGGATGATCGGAAAACGTTAATATGGAGTTGTATTGCATTTGTTGGTGGATATGCAGTGATTTCATATAGTAACTCTATTTGGCTATTATTTATAGCAATGTTCATCGCAACAGTTGCGGAAGTATTAAGAGTACCGGTTCAACAAAACTATATGGCTAACTTGCCAGCTGACGAAACAAGGAGTTCCTATATGGCGGTTGCAGGTTTAACATTTAATTTAGCGATGTTTATCTGCTCGATAACCGTTTCTCTAAGTGCATACTTATCGAATTTCGCGACATCTTTCTTTTTAACAAGTTTAGGTGTAATCGGTATTCTTATATTTGTACGAATTACTCCTGCATTAGAAAGAAGAATTAAGGGAGAAATATTGCAGGAGCAGGGACAGACTGCAGGAATAAATTCTTAAGTTACAGGGAGTTGCCTTTTGCAGCTCTCTTTTTTTGTAGAGAAGGTGAATAGGCAAATCCTTTAGCTTGAGGTTATCTTTTCCATATTAGGACAACTTAATGGTAAAGGTGGTGTTTTTATGAACCGACGTTTAATCGTTGTTATAATCAGTACTTTTACATTTTTTACTTGTTCTTCCGTAAGTGCGCGACAAGCTGAACGAGTGGTTATGAATGGCATTCCAAGTGATGTATGGCAGGAAAATATCTATTTAATCGCTGACCGAATTGATCAGAAAGAATACCGGAATTTTGATGTTCAAATTGGAAATGAAGGTTTTTTATATCACTTCCCAACATGGAAAAGTGGGAAGTATGGTACGAAAATGTTTAGTGAAGATTTAAATAAAGATAAACAAAATGAAGTTATTATCGTATTGGATAATTTTAATGATCCGATTCATTTATTGCAAATTAGTACTAACGATGACCAAAGCCATGAATATAAGGAAGTTCCAATTGAATCGGTGCCTGACGCCGTTAAACGTCTTGTAGAAATGGAGAAAAAAGGGGATATTGTAACCATAACAACAAAACAAAAAACTTATAAAGTTAATTTGAAATCGTTAGGGTTTAAAGATACGTCTTCTGACGATAGTGTATATACCCATGTACCAGTGGACTATATGGTTGAAAAGAAAAAACTAGTTGCCGATGCTGTCGTAATGATTTCAACCGACGGTGGAGGAGCAATTGGAAATTTGAAGCTTTTTTATGATTGGAATGGAAAAAAATATGAGGTTCATACGATTACTTTTGAGAAGTATAATCGGAAAAGATAGTAAGAGCATCTGTTGAGGTGCTTTTTTTTTGTTAAAAACAGGGAAATGTAAATAAAAAAGAGTAATCGCAATTAAAAAAAGCAAAATCACAATTAAATCTTTGAAATGCTCTTATAAGTAGCTAGTTTAGTTAGTTTAATTAGGAGATTACTACTTTTTACGTCACTACAAGGAAAAATCAAGAAAAATTGAAGGACTTTTCATCACTATGAAGGTATATATATTTTTAAAAAGAGTGGTGCGAGGTGGAAGATTTGATTATTAGGAAAGCTACAATGTCAGATGCGAAAGGCATTGCTAAAGTTCATGTTGATAGTTGGAAAACTACTTATCGAAATATAGTTCCTAACGAGTTTTTAGAGAAGTTGTCATAGGAACAAAGAGAAAAATTGTGGAATCATAATCTTTCAAAAGAGGGGGATTATGTAGTTGTAGCTGAAAATGATGACGGGGAAATTATAGGTTTTGCAGATTGTGGAAAAAGAGAGAGGAATCAAGTCGATCACTCTGGTGACTTAACATCTATTTATCTTCTTGAGGAATATCAAGGTAAAGGAGTAGGAAAGCAATTAATGAAACAATTATTCCTTCAGTTTCAAAAATGGGGGTATAATCGGGTGTTCGTCGAGGTTTTAGAAGACAATAAAACGCGCTTTTTCTATGAATATTATGGTGCTGAGTTATTGAAAACAGATAAGATTACATTCTCAGGAACTGAATTGAATTTACTAATTTATGAATGGGAAAATGTAAATCAAGTATTAGCTAAATTGTAATAAAATTAAATTTTATTATTTAATAAAACACAAAAAAACTACCAATTATTCAATAAGAATAGTTGGTAGTTTTTTTGTTATTTTGGTCCTAATTGACTCATAAGAGTTGTTGTATCAAATAATCCACGATGAGATAAAATTTTACTATTTTCTACTTTGAATTCTCTAAATAAAGATACTTTTACCGAATTTCCGGTTGGGGCATTTCCTCTAAAAAATCCAGGGTTTGTTCCTGTGAATTCCAGTCTTGAGATAACAGTTTCTCCTTGGGAGACAATTTCTTTAATCGTGTAATGGCTATCTGGGAAGCCTGTGAAAATTACGTTAGCGAATTGTTTTAATCCTTCTGTTGAACCGTAAGAGTAATCTTTGTAATCAAGTGATAAAAAATTGGTGGTGGATCTTAGTAGGGAAGGGGTACAAAGATGTGAAACGGTAATTGATCCGAGGTTTAAAGTACAAACCAGGGAGGACGGAACTGGGTGGATTGAAGATTGGATTACACAAACTGAAATACCATTTTTAGTCCAAATATTCATTGCAATCGGAAAAGATGCGTCTGTGAAGGAACCGACCGTGCTAATCCAAAGTATAAGGGAAAAGCTTTCTGAAGTATTGGAGTGGTATAAAATTGAATCATAAAGTCTTATATAAATAGCAAAAAAAACTGTAATAAAGCTATCGCCTTATTACAGTTTTTTTATCATGTTATACCATTTTACTCCACCATGTGTTGAGCTAGAAATACCGTTATTGATGTAGCCATGGTTTTCGTAAAATTGAATTAAGTTTTCTTTACATGTAAGAGTTATTGAATCACGTTTATTTTCTTTTGAAACTTTTTCGATATGAGAAAGCAATATTGATGCGATCCCTTTATTTTGGTTTTGTGGAGCAACTGCTATCCCTAAGATACTTTGATGACCACCAGTAGATGGATTTTTTTTAATTTCGCTAAATAAATCATCTGTAATGAAAGTCTCATTTATAACAGGACCGTTTACTAAACCAACTAATTTACCATTTTCCTCAGCTACAAAAAAACTATCGGGAATTAATTTAATGCGTTTTTCGAATGCCTGTTTTGTTGCTGCCTCTTCTTTTGAAAAACAAAGATGCTCAATTTCTACCAGTTCAGTTAAATCTTCCAATCTTACATTTCGTATGTTTAGCATGATTTTATTCCCTCCATTTTTCTTAATTATATTATATTAATTTTATAGCTTACAAACTATTTAAACTAGCATTTTGTATAGTGGTTGAACAAAATGAAATAAAAAGATGTTGACAGAATTATGAAATAACCCCTATAATACAAAACATATTAAAAAAAGAAACAAGCTACTAATGTTAGATTAATATAGTTTTAAGCAATGAAGGGAATATAAGTAGTACTTATCTCAATGTAATAGAGAGCTGATGGTTGGTGGAAATCAGTACAAAGATAAGGATGAATTTCGGTCCTGGAGCTATTTTTTTCGAAGTAAAGTTTAATCTTTACTGAGGGAAAAACGGTCAAATTTGATCGTTATCAAATTTTTAAGAGGCAGAATATTTCTGCAACTAGGGTGGTACCGCGAATAATTCGTCCCTACTGATACAATCAGTAGGGACTTTTTTATTAGTTTAAAACTGAATATAGAATATGCAATGAAGGGAATACAGTAATGTTTGTTTCACTGTTTAAGAGAGCTGATGGATGGTGTGAATCAGTACAAAAACAAGCATGAATTACGATCCTGGAGCATCTTTTTCGAAGTAAAGGTCGACATTTACTTTGAATAAGACGGTCATCGATCGTTAAATAAAACAAGTGGCAGATTTAATTCTGCAATTAGGGTGGTACCACGGTGAAAATCGTCCCTGTCGTTAGTGGCAGGGGCGATTTTTTTTTATAAAATCACAAGCTAGAAAGAGGAGATAGAAAATGGAATTACAAAAAAATTTACTACCAAGACATATTCGTTTCATGGCACTCGGTGGAGCAATTGGCACTGGTATTTTTAAAGGAACATCAGAAACTGTATCGATTGCAGGACCCGCAGTTATTTTTTCATATTTGTTTGCTGGATTATTGCTTCTTGTTGTGATGAGTGCGATTGCGGAAATGGCTATTGCGTTTCCAGGTTTGAATATGAAAGGATTTATTCGTAAAGCGTTTGGTACAAGAGTTTCTTTCGTAATTGGTTGGTTGTACTGTTTTATGTGGTTAGTTGTTTGTGTTATTGAAGTAATCGCAGCTGGTAGCTTTCTACAATATTGGTTTCCTTCACTGTCGTTATGGTCTTTAAGTTTTATTAGTGCAATTTTTATTGTGGCTGTTAATTTTATGAATGTGAAACGATATGGTGAAATAGAATTTTGGTTTGCAGGAATTAAAATTACAATGATTGTTTTATTTATTGCGTTAGGCGCTGGAATTTTATTTGGAATTATTCCAAGTGATCATAGCGGTTATGTACAAAATTATGTTCAGCATAAAGGATTTTTCCCACATGGCTGGTCAGGAGTATTTTCTGCTTTATTAATAGTCATTTTTTCTTACGGTGGTTCAGAACTAATTGGATTGACTTTAACAGAAACAAAAGACGCAGAAAAAGTAATACCAAAAGTTATAAAAGGGGTTATTTGGAGAATTGTTTTATTCTACACGCTTCCAATTCTGATTATTTGCGGATTAATTCCATGGAATGAAATTGGTAATCAAGAAAGTCCATTTGTTCAAGTTTTATCAACAGTAGGTTTCCAAGGTGCAGCTCATATTATGAACTTTGTTCTCATTACGGCGGTTTTATCTGCTGCAAATTCAGGAATTTATGGTTGTACACGAATGATGTATTCATTAGCAACTGAAGGTGAAGCGCCAAAGGTTTTTGCAAAAATTTCTAAAAATGGTGTACCAGTTTATACGGTGATTGTAAGTGCAATTATTTTAATTGGGGGCACTTTTGTAGCATATTTTTCACCTGATCGAGTATTCGGTTATTTAATGGCGATTCCTGGATTTACAGTATCATTAGTATGGATCAGTATTTGTTTAGCACAATTGAAGCTTCGCAAAACTTATACTAAGATGCCACACTATAAAGTATGGGGATTTCCGTACGTAACAACCTTTACAGTAATTGCATTAGGTGTGAGCTGTGTAGCATTTGCATTCAGTGAACAGAACAGGTTAAGTATTTTTGTATGCTTAGGAATGTTGATTGTATTAATTTTATGTTCATTTACAACAGGAAAAAAACAAATTCATTAAACAAAAAATAAAGGGCACCTCATTTGGTGCCCAAACTTATATCGATAAATTATTGATTGTTAGCCAATGCTAAAAGCTGTTCATTTACATTTTCATTTACAACTCCGCCATGGTAACAAATGATTGTTTCAATATCATATTTTGTTAATTTTTTAATGGACAATAGCGCTGTTTCCATATCAGGTGTAGCATTTGGATTTGGCCCCATAATTACGCCATCAGCTGCGACAACAGCATCACCTGCAATTAATGTTTTGCTTTGTTGATGATATAAACAAATGTGACCAGGAGTATGTCCAGGTGTAAAGATCACAGTGATTCCACCAGCATATGGTAAAACTTCTTCGTCAGATAAAGTTGTATTAACTTTAGCATTAAGTGGTGTATCATAGATTGCTTTTATTTTTTTTCCTATTTCTTCAGGAACAGATTCAATCATTTTTGCGATTCGTTCTGGATTTACTTTAATTAAAGCTTTATCGCCTTCAATATATGGCTTGTCTTCTTTATGTGCAAGCACTTTAATTTCTTGATGAGCAGTTTTTAAAAGCTCAGCAAGGCTCCCAATATGATCAATGTCTTGATGTGTAAGAATGATTTTAGACAGCTTGTTAAATTCTAATCCGGCTTTTTCTATCGCTTCACGAATTTCCCCAGTTTGCCCTGGCATTCCTGTATCTACTAAGATCACTTCTTGTTCATCCCAAAGTAATGTTGGGTTAATAATATTTACCTGTCCTGTAAAGTTCATTTCTAATTCAATTGTTTCAATACCTTTAGCTATTTTCATTTAAATGGTAAAAGCTTTTATTGCCTTTACCACACCTCCCTTTGTTTTATGTGAGCACTAAACTAGACATCTAAGGAAAGTTGCCTAGTTTAGTGTTCACATTATTTTTTTTGCTAAAAACTTATTTTACTTTTGCGTTTTTGAAACAGAAGAAATAAAGTCATCAATCATAACGTCAAAGCTGTCATCTACATTTACTGGATGTTGGAAATATCCAAGGAAATTCATAGAGACAAATCCGTGTAAAATGCTTCTTAATGCACGGCCTTGATGAATTAATAAAGTAGGGTCCGTAATATAAAACTTTAGAATTTGATGAATAATTCCAGTAGTTTCCCTAGCAAGTCGTTTAACATCATCATTTTCTGTACTCGGGATATTCATAAAAAGTCCATAACCAGTTCTATTATCAAATGCAAAATCACGGTATACATAAGCAATTTCTCTAATCGCTTGTTCACCACTTTTACCGACTAATCGTTGCATTAAAGTAGAATTTAATTTATTTAAAAGTGAAATCGTCATTTTCAATTTTAAATCGTCCATATTCGCAAAATGGTTATATAAAGATGGATATTTAATATCTAGTTTCTCTGCAATTTTTGGAAAGGTTACTTGATTAAGTCCGATTTCATTAGCCAATGAAAAAGCCACTTCAATAATTTTTTCTTTTGTTAAATTTCTTTTTTGAACCATTTTTTTGCTCCCGTCTCATGTTTAGGTAAGTTGTTTTTTAAAGAATATTAGGCTGATTTCCACTACCAATCAACTTATGTCCTTAAAGATACAATACCTAAATACAAAGTATTTTTAAAGAGAGACTATATTACTGAAAATAGTTTAACACTTCTGATGATAATTAGTAAACTATAAAATATAATTTACAAACTATAAAATATAATTTACAAACTATAAAATATAGTTTAGTGTTATTTGTATATTAAAACTTATTGTTATTTTTTATTTGTCTCATTCTCGGGACTTTTTTATATTGATTTTAATTTTTATCAAAAAGGAGGGGGAAATCTTGTTATTGTGGAAAAGAAATTTGATTGTTTGTTGGTTTGGAATGTTTGTAACGAGCATTGGGATGAGCCAACTTGGTCCGGTATTACCCCTATATATTGATAAACTTGGTGTTCATAATTCTGCATTAATTAGTCAATTTTCAGGGATTGCTTTTGGAGTAACTTTTATTATTTCAGCCATTTTTTCTCCTATTTGGGGTTTGGCAGCGGATAAGTTTGGACGAAAACCAATGCTGCTAAGAGCAAGTCTTGGTATGTCGATTATTATTTTTTGTATGGGTTTCGCACATAATGTCTATGTTTTAATTGGTTTAAGACTTTTACAAGGTGTCATTACCGGTTACGGTACAGCTTGTACAACTCTAATCGCAACGCAAACAGATAAAGAGCATGCGGGATCGGCATTAGGTACACTTTCAACTGCAAGTATAGCAGGTTCATTACTTGGTCCTATGATTGGAGGTTATATTGGAGAGACTGTAGGCTTACAAAATGTGTTTTTTTTAACAGGTGCACTCATGATGGTTGCGTTTGTTACAACAGCATTATTTGTAAAAGAATCATTTACTCGCCAAGATAAAAAAGTGCTTAAGTTTAAGGAAATATGGAGTATTATTCCGGATAAAAGCTTAATGATCACAATGTTCATTACTTTTTTTGTTTTAACAATAGCGCTTTATTCGATAGAACCAGTCATTACTGTCTACATTTCTCAGCTATCTGCTCATTCTACACATGTAGCATTGCTAGCGGGTATGGCATTTTCAGCATCAGGCTTGGCAAGTATTATTGCTGCTCCGAGATTAGGTAAGATTTCAGATCGAATTGGTCCACATAAAGTTATATTCGTTGCACTGATTGTTTCAGGTCTAATGGTTATACCCCAAGCATTTGTAAAAAACGCTTGGGAATTGATGGGACTACGATTTATTTTAGGTTTGGCAACGGCGGGCTTAACTCCGTCTATTAATACATTAGTTAAACGAATTACACCTGATGCCATTACCGGTCGAGTATTTGGATTTAATATGTCAGCTGGATATTTAGGCGTATTTGTCGGTTCCATTTTAGGTGGGCAAATTGGAGCATATTTAGGTGTGAAATACGTATTTTTTGTTACAAGTGCATTATTGCTACTTAATGCAATTTTGGTTTATGTTAAAGTGAATAAGAAATTGAATGTAAAAGAAGATTTTAAATTATCGATGTAAAAAGTTATAATTTTTGGGAGCTACTTAATGTGGCTCCCTTTAATAATAGTACCCTACATAACTTAGCAAGAAATGTCGGATTGATTAATTTCGTACCTGTTATTCTATTGATGAAGGAGGTTATAAAATGGATTTGTTAAAGAATATGAATGATGCTCTAGTATATATTGAAGAAAATCTGACAAGTGAGATTGACTATAAAGAACTTTCTAGACGGGCTTTTTGTTCTGAGTATCACTTTAAAAGAATGTTTTCGTTTCTTGCTGGAATTTCTCTTTCAGAGTATATACGTCGCCGCCGTCTTACCGCTTCTGCATTTGAACTTAAAGATCATAACAAGAAAATAATTGATATTGCTTTAAATTACGGATACAATTCTCCGGATTCCTTTACGCGAGCCTTTCAAAACTTACATGGAATTACTCCGTCAGAAGCTAGAAATAACGGTAATTCGCTAAAAGCATTTCCACGAATGACCTTCCAATTATCAATTAAAGGGGGAAATGAAATGAACTATCGTATTGAAGAAAAAGAAGCATTTCGAATCGTAGGGATCAAAAAGAGAGTTCCGATTATTTTTAATGGAGTGAATCCGGAAATTGCATCCATGTGGAAAACTTTAACGATGGAAAAAATAACGAAACTAAAAGAACTCTCCAATGTTGAACCCAACGGCATAATAAGTGCTTCAACAAATTTTTCTGAAGATAGAATGGAAGAAAAAGGAGAGCTTGATCATTATATTGGTGTTGCCACTACAAATGACTGTCCTAATGAGTTAACTCAGCTTGAAGTTCCTGCATCTACATGGGCAGTTTTCGAAGCAATTGGAAAATTTCCAGATGCATTGCAAGAAGTGTGGGGACGAATTTATTCTGAATGGTTTCCATCTTCTATTTACCATCAAGTAGAAGGTCCCGAAATTTTATGGAATGAACAGAAAGACATCACATCACCAACTTTTAAGAGCGAAATTTGGATACCAGTCTCTAAAAAATAAAAAAAAGAAAGAGGCATACGCTCTTTCAGGTTTCTGAATGATTGTTATTTAAGTGATCTAGTTTATTTGAAATACTTTTAAGAATTTGATTTTTCTCCTGTTGAATTTTTAGGAATTTTAAAAGAAACCAAATCATAAAGACAAAAGGTGCTATGTAAAACAAAATCGGTATGATTGAAAATAAAGGAAAAAACATGTTATGCATATTAATTTCACTCCTTTTGGAAGATTATACCATAATAATTAGATTAAAACCTTCTTATTATTGAAGGTTTTTTTATTTATAACTTATTCAGTTAGATTTTTGTTTAAGAATGATTTTAAAAGGAAAATTGCGTTATTTAGAGAATGTACTATTAATTAAGAAATTACTATAAGTCGAATTTAATAGTAGGAGAAAAAAATGAAAATAGTAAAACAATGGGTACAAGAAGATAGTGATTTTATTAGAAAAAAAGTAATTGAATTTAATGCTAAAAACCTTCCTGAAGAGAGGAAAGCACCGTCTGAAAATATAAGCTTTGTCGTTAGAAATGATCAAGAGGAAATAGTAGGTGGAATTACAGGAAGGATGTATTGGCACCATTTATCTATCGACTTCTTATGGGTGTCAGATGAATATAGACATGAAAGTTTTGGTAGTCAGCTAATGAATCAAATGGAAGAATTTGCAATCGAAAATGGATGTCGCCTTATTAAAGTAGATACTTTTAGTTTTCAAGCTCCAAAATTTTATAAGAAGCATGGTTTTAAAGTATTTGGAGTAATTGAGAATCATCCAAAAGGGTATAATCAATATTATTTTGAAAAAAGATTATAAGAAAAAAACTAAATTTTTGACGACATGAAGTTGCTTTTGCAGCTTATTTTTTTTAGCTTTTAGACTTAAATGGTATGATTAATTAAAAGTTGATGAGACAGGAGGAATCGTTAATGAGCGAGCTTAATTTATTGTTTCGAAAAAGAATCGGATTACGAGATACTGAATTGATTAACTTTAATAATTTAAATGACGTTCTTGAAAAAACTGCCAAAAATATACCTTTTGAAAATCTTTGTATTATAGAAAATAAAACGAATGAGATCACCCGAGAAAATTTAATTAGTAAATTATTAGTAAAAAATGAAGGTGGTCTCTGTTATGAATTGAATTCATTACTGTATTTATTTCTTCTTGAAAATGGGTTTAACGTGAGGTTAGCAAGAGGGGTTGTTTATGACAATATAGCTCAAAAATATCCTACTTTTGGAAGAACACATGTCACAATCCTATTAACACAAAATGAACAAACCTACTTAATTGATACGGGATTTGGAGCGAATCTTCCTTTAAAAGCAGTTCCCCTTACCGGTGAGATGATTACTTCTAGTAATGGTGAGTTTCGAATTAAAAAAGAAGACACAGAATTCGGGGATTATGTATTGCTGTTAAAACTAAAACATAAAGATCCCAATTGGAGAATTGGATATGCATTTGATTCACGCGATGTGATTTCGAATGTGTCCGAATTTAATGAAATTCAAACAATTATTGCTGACCACGTGGAATCTCCATTTAATAAAAACCCTTTAATGACTCAACTGACAAATGAAGGAAATAAAACTTTAACGATTACTTCTTTTACACAATGGATTAATGGTGTAGTCACAAAAGAGGATATTGATGAGATGAGATATAAGGAATTAGCAAAGCAACATTTTGGTCTTTAATAAAAAATAGATTTACGATTTATTAGTAAACACTTAGATAATTTTTGGTGAAAATTGTTAATAACTTTCATCAAACCATTCTATTGCCTATGAAAATTTAATGATCTATCATTTGCTTAATAAGTAATCAACCAAGTAATTTTAGGAGTGAAAAGCAATGAGTAGTGCAAACAGAGGTGTCAATATTGGTCCACCTCGTTTTAAAATAGCAGTTCATGCAATAGTTTGGTTGGCAAATAGTGGTGGAATGTTATCAAGCGCAATGATTGCAGAGCAAGTGGATTCTCATGCGACATTCATGCGAAGAGTAATGCAATCTTTATCCTCAGCGGGTATTGTAGAATCCAAAGGTGGACGTGAAGGTGGTTATATTTTAAAAAAGGCGATTGATTCAATTACCATAGGTGAAATCTATACTGCTGTTAATAAGGGTCCCATAGAACAAGAAATGTCAGTTGACTGTGGTGAAGCTGCAGAACAGCTAGATTTAGAAATAGAAAGAATACTATTTGAAGCGGAGCGCCATGCTTTAGATTATTTAAAGCAATTTACAATTGAAGATGTTATGAATCGAATTGATTTTTTTTTAAGGATTAAACTTAGTATACTAGCTTGATAAGGAATTAAAAGTACTAAATAATATAGCAGGTGATACTGCTTTTTTATTTTGTCTAAATTCTGTTTTTTAAATTGCTTTTATAAAAATGAAGGATAAAGAAATTATATTGCATTCTAATCAAAATTTTAAATTGAATAGTTACTTTTGTAGTAATATGTGCTTTTTTCAATTGCATATATATTAGTAAAGGGGTGATAAAAAAATGGATATTTTATCAATTATCTTGCAAATTTTATTAGCTCTTATGTTTTTAATTGCTGGGTTAGGTAAACTTTTTGGTTCAAAAACGAGTGTTGAAAGTTTTAACCACTTGAAATTAGCACAATGGTTCAGAGTAATTACTGGATTAGTAGAATTAGTTGGAGCGGCTTCACTGATTATTGGATTTTGGGAAGAAAGTTGGGTTCCAGCGGGTGGTTTATTACTAGGAGTTGTGGCAATCGGTGGAATAATTTCACATATCCGTGTTAAGGATTCGTTTAAACAAACTTTTACAATATTGTTATTAGGTATTATTGCGTTTGTACTTTTATGGATTAATTATTCTGATCTTTCAAGTTTCCCGGGATTTAATTAATTTACGATCAATATATGCAGGGATTAATAAGGCGACGACAGAATAATAATGACAGTACTTAAATCAATCTTATATGTAAAAAGGAGCGATTTTAATAATGTATGATATCGTAATTATCGGCGCCGGACCGGCAGGAGCAAGTGCTGCTTTATTTGCAGCAAAAGCTGGTAAAAAAACGTTAGTTTTAGACAACGACAAGAGTATTACGAAAAAAGCATGGATTGAAAATCATTATGGGGTTTCAGAAATTACAGGCCCGGATTTAATAGAAACAGGAAAAAATCAAGTTAGAAAATTTGGAGCTGAAATTATCCAAGGTACTGTAGGTAACATAGTGAGTACAGAAAATGGCTTCAATATTGAAACTGAAACAGCAACTTATGAGGCAAATCAAGTGATTTTAGCTACAGGCTTAAGTGTGGATTTAGCTGAAAATGTGGGACTAAAAACAAAGGCCGGAACAGAACCTCGCATAAAGACCGTACTTGATGTAGATTCGACTGGTAAAACAAATGTTGAAGGAGTATGGGCAGCGGGAACTGTTGCAGGAACAAGTGTGCATACGATTATTACAGCAGGTGATGGAGCAAAAGTTGCGATTAATGTTATTAGTCAATTAGATGGGAAACGATATGTTGATCACGATGTTTTGAAATCATAATCTATTATTAAATAAATAATTTAGCATTACTTCAATTGAAGTAATGCTTTTTTTATAAACTAATTTTAAATTTTTGTAGACTAATAGCTAATCTACTTAATAAAGATGTATCTGTAATAATTCATATTTTCAATCAATATATTAGAAAGTGAAATGAATGATGTTAGGAGGGGACCGATTGTCGGATGCATTTATAGCACGTTCTTTAGATGAGATTCAGTTTTGGTCAAGGATCATGAAAGAGCATTCACTCTTTCTTAAATTAGGCTTTAATTGTGATGATACTGAGTTAATTCAAGAAGCAGATCAATTTTATCAAGTTTTTGAAGCAATAGGAAATAAAGCCCAATCATTTTCGCTTCAAACGGATCCTCAGCAAATTAAACAGTTTAATAATGAGGTTCATCAAGCAGCTTCCATGATTTGGGCATATAAGCGGAAAATCCTTAATTTACTCCTTACTTGTAAAATAACGGGCAATAACTTTCCTTTATTAGTTGACCATACAAGTAGGGAAGCAGCTTATTTTGCAAATCGCTTGACTGAATTAAATAATGGTCAACTCCAACCGCTACCTGCTGCAATTATCCAGGAAAATGTTTTCTTTTTAAGAATTATGGCAGACCATGCAAAATTTATCGGACATTTATTAGATCCGTCAGAAAGAAAACTAGTAGATCAAGCGAGGGAATTTAGCCATGATTTTGATCAACTTTTATATCAAGCAGTAGATTTAGAATCAATGAGACCACAATCGGAAACAATACCGATACTTGATCAATTCCTTGATGAAAACCGAGTATCGGTAAAATCACTTAGAGATTTTAAGAAAACAGCTCGCGACCTAATAGAAGCTTGTAGAATTAAAAGTATCATTCACCCACTGCTAGCTGACCATGTATTTAGAGAAGCAGATCGATTTTTGCATATAATTGACGCGTTCGAAGCACAGTTAACAGGCAATAGAAATAGGAATGTTATACTGGACGACCATTAAGAACAACGGAAGTTACCAATATAGACAAGAAAAAAGAATCTGATTATAGATTCTTTTTTTACTGCGCGTTTTAATGGATAGGTTACGCATGAGTATATAGAAAAGGGCATCCTTTTTATGTAGAAATTATTTTCTCTGACTATAACTCTTTAACAAATCTTCAATTAAAAAGCCATTAATTTTCAATCCTGATAAATTGCAATTATTAATTTCGACATGACTTAAATCACAGTCCGTGAACTGACTATTTGTTAAATTGCAATTCTCAAATTTAATAGAACTAGAGTCATCTTCTGGAATGACAATATTACGGAAGATTGTACCAGCTAAATGAACATGATCAATTACTAAGTCTCTTAAATTACCATTTGTTATTTTTGTATTAGATAAATTAACATCTGAAATTCGAGTTCCAAATAAATTCACGTCATTTAATTCGAGATTTCTCATGTTTGCATTTGTAAATTTCGAATTCGCCAAGCTTACATTATTAAAGTCTAAGTTTTCAGCTCTTACTTCATTAAAAGTTGAAAAAGACATATCTGTTTTTTGTAACTCAAATAATGCAGTCTTCCAATTTGACATTTCTTCTCCTCCTAAAGCTTTGATAATTGAATATATTTAACTTTTTTCCTGAGAATCCCTTCACTCTTAATCATTTTTATTTTCGACAAATAATTGAATCAACTTTTATTTTGTATCTCATACTATATAAAAATCTTAAATCGTTTTGAAATAGTTTGACTTTTCAATATCTTTTTTATAAAATCTTTTTAACATTTGAATAAAAGCAATGAAGAGGAAAAGTAGAATAATGTTATTTTTTATAGAGAGCTTCGGTAGCTGAAAAGAAGCATGAATACTTATTTGAACAATGGCCTCGGAGCTTCGTACTGAACGTATATTTCATATTAGTAGGCTACGACAAGAGTTGGCACTTGTTACCAAAGTCACAGTATATAAGCATTTTTATGCTTTTCGTACTTGCAAAGACAAATGTATGCAAATACTTTGTGAACTAAGGTGGTACCACGTGGATATTAAACCTCGTCCTTATCTTTTATAGATAGGGGCGAGGTTTTTTGCATTTAATAAATTAGGAGGAATTGGAATGAATATTTTTATTGGAGGAGCTTGGCCTTATGCAAATGGTTCATTACATTTGGGGCATATTGCAGCTTTACTGCCAGGTGATATTCTAGCTCGATATTTTCGTTTAAAAAAAGAAAATGTATTATATGTTTCAGGAAGTGACTGTAATGGAACACCTATTGCTATTAAAGCAAAACAAGAAAATGTAACTTATAAAGAAATTGCAGATCGTTACCACCATGAATTTGAGGATAACTTTAAGAAATTAGGATTCACCTATGATTATTATTCAAGGACAGACGCCGAGTATCATCATCATACTGTACAAGAGATTTTCTTAACTTTATTACAAAATGGGTTAATTTATAAAAAAGAAATTGAACAATGCTTTTGTGAAGAATTTGAACAATTCCTACCAGATCGTTATGTAGAAGGAAATTGTCCAAATTGTGGTCAACATGCGCGTGGAGATCAGTGTGATTATTGCTCTGCTATTTTAGACCCTTTAGATTTATTAAATAAAACATGTAAGTTATGTGGAAATCCTCCATCTGTAAAAAAAACAGAGCACTTTTATTTTTCATTAAGCAAGTTACAAGAGTAGCTAAAGGAATATGTTGATTTTGCAAAAATGAGTGGATGCTGGCGTTCGAATGCTATCCAATTAACAGAACGATATTTAAATGAAGGGCTTCATGACCGAGCAGTATCAAGGGATTTGCCAAATGGAGTAAGCGTACCAGTCAAAGGGTATGAAAAGAAGAAAATTTATGTTTGGATCGAAGCAGTATCTGGTTATTATTCAGCAAGTAAACAATGGGCACTTAGCACGAATCAAGATGACACTAACTTTTGGAAAAAAGAAACAACATCATATTATATTCATGGTAAAGACAATATACCGTTCCATTCAATTATTTGGCCATCTATTTTAATTGGTTTAAAAAAAGAGACTCTTCCAACTCATATTGTTTCAAATGAATATTTGACGCTTGAGAAGAAAAAACTGTCCACTAGTAAAAACTGGGCAGTATGGGTACCATATTTAATCGAAAAATATCATCCAGATTCAATCCGATATTTTTTAACTATAAATGCTCCAGAAAATAGAGACACTGATTTTTCTTGGAGGGAATTTATTTATAGTCATAATAGTGAACTATTAGGCGCATATGGGAATTTTGTAAACCGCACATTAAAGTTTCTTGAAAAATACTATAATGCGGTAGTCCCAGAAGGGGAAATTGAACAATCGATTAGATTTGAAATTAAAGGGCTTTATAACGCTGTTGGTTCACAGATTGAATCGGCTAATTTCAAAAAGGCCATAGAGGAAGTATTTGAATTTATCCGATCTGCAAATAAATATTTTGATGAAGCTGCGCCTTGGAAACAAGTTAAGGAGAACTTGATTGAGTGTCATAACACGATGGTGAGTTGTGTATATGCTATTGCCAACCTGGCGCAAATCTTACATCCATTCCTACCTTTTTCGAGTAATGAAATAAAAGAAATGCTCAATTTACCAAACTTTGAATGGAAGGAAATTTCTCCGTTTTTAGTAAAAATTAACGAAGTAAAGCCTCTTTTTGAAAGAATTGATGTAGGTAGAATAGAGGAAGAATTAGAACAGTTAACTAACCAATCGAAAAATTAATAAAATAAAGCATTAAAAATCAGTATGATCTTTAATGCTTTTCTTATGGAAAAATATAAAATAATTGCTAAAGATTTTAATATAGAACGCTGATAAATTCAAAGGCTGTAAAGATAAAAGATCCAAAAATAATAGTTGCTCCTGTTGAAGTGAAATATTCATCAGGATCGATGATTACAGATGTTGTATGCCATCCATTAATATCAGGTGTTGCCTCACCAGTTGTACGTGGAGCAAATTTAATATAAAGCATGAGTAATAGAGCAAATAGACCAACAAATGGTGCAGTAGATGAAAATGGCATATCAAAATAAAGTGCAATTAAAAATGATATAAAATATAAAACTATAATTGATATACTTAATTTTAAGAATTGTTTAAGCCAGTAATTGCGTCGATTGATTGGCTGGTCGCGCAATACTTCTTTCATTTTCTGTGTATCCTTGTATCGAAAATATAATCCGACTGGCCATGCAATTAAGAAGCAGATAAAGGTAAAGGCTAAGCATAGTATAAGTTTTCCTCCGAAAGCTGTTATGAATAATGACATATTTTCCTCCAAAATTTAAATGATTATTATTATTTTATCAAACTTTAAAATTAAAAATATTGGAAAATGTAAAATCAAATAGAAAATGTAAACGTTTTATTTAACTGGCTTAATAATGTATATTATAAAATAATTGAATATAAGCACTATTCTAGTAATCTCATAAAAATTAGAATAGATAAATGAGGTGAGAAAATGAAGAATATTATCGTATACCATTACGATGCTTTTAGTAAAGAGCCCAATAAAGGAAATCCAGCTGGAGTCGTTTTAGATTGCGATTCTTTGACTGATTATGAAATGCAGGATATTGCGAAACAAGTGGGATTTAATGAAACTTCATTTCTATTAAATTCGAAAGTTGCTGATTATAAAATTCGTTATTTTACACCAGGGCATGAAATGGATTTATGTGGTCACGGGACAATGGCAGTCATATATGCTTTGGTCACTAGAGGGATCATTGAGTTTAAAAGTGAGTTAACGATCGAAACAAAGGCTGGGATTTTGCCAATCAAGATTCATAATTCAAATAATGAGATCTCCATAACGATGAAACAAAAAACACCAGAATTTGTAGAGTTTAAAGGCTCGATTGATGATGTAGCGTCCTCAATTGGTCTTAGTATGGAGGAAATCGATAAAAGTCTACCGACTCTGTATGGAAGTACAGGTGCCTGGAATTTACTTTTACCGATAAAAAAATTATCTTCATTTGAGAATATGAATCCTAATAATCTACTTTTTCCTAGTATATTGAAAGAAATTCCAAAAGCGTCCGTTCATCCATTTTGTTTAGAAACATACGATTCAAATGCAGATTTTCATGCTCGTCATTTTTCTTCTGCATTTTCAGGAACGATTGAAGATCCGGTTACAGGGACTGCTTCTGGGGTTATGGGAGCTTATTATGCTAAATATATTGATAATGATGCTAATGATGTAATTGAATTAGTTGTTGAACAAGGTACGGAAATTCAGAAAGACGGACGTGTAAAAGTAAATGTTAAAAAAGTAAATTCGACTTATGATATAGAAATTACTGGAAATGCGGTTTATGTTAAGGAGATGGAATATCAAATATAAAATGAAAAGGAGTACGGTATGTTTTTGAGCGATGAACTATATGGACAATACAATATTGATCAAGTACTTGTTGAATTAATAAATACAAAACCTATACAACGGTTAAAAAAAATCCATCAAGCTGGTGCTACATTTTTAGTGGATCATCATTTTAATGGAAATCGATATGACCATTCTATTGGCGTTATGTTGTTAATTAAAAAGTTAGGTGGTTCTGTAAGGGAACAAATAGCTGGTTTATTACATGATGTTTCTCACACGGCATTTTCTCATATTATTGATTTTGTTTTTGATAATAGTGAAGAAAATTATCATGAAACAATCTTTGAAAAAGTAATTTTAGATTCGGAGATTCCTTCAATACTTGAAAAATATCAAATAGATAGTAATGAAATTTTTGAAATAGACAATTGGGAACTACTTGAAAAAGAGCTTCCGAAGTTATGTGCAGATCGAATAGACTATACATTAAGAGATATGCATACATATTTTGGAACACCAAAAAAAGAAATTGAAGCATTTTTAAATTCATTAGTTATTGTAGATGGAGAAATCTGTGTAAACTCTATTGAAATGGCGGAGTGGTTTACAGTGATTTATTATCAACTTGCGATTGATTATTTTTTAGATCCGATTAGCATTTATTCATATGATTCACTTGCAAAGATTATTAAACTGGCATTACAAAATGAAATGATCAATTTAAACGATTTATTATTGGACGATATGCAGTTAATGACATTAATTCAAGAAAGCAATGATAAAGAAATTCTAGAATTAATAAACTGTTTAAATGCAAAAGTTGAGCTCGAAGAAAATGATCAGGATTATGATATTCATCGAAAAGGTAAAAGAAGGATTATCGATGTGTCTGTATCATTAGACGGAAAAACTATCCAACAATCATCTCTTTTATCAGACAAAATTGCTAAAATGAATAAGATCGCAATTGAAAAGTCTGAAAAAGGAACATTTGTAAAAATTAAAAGATAAAGTAAAAAGAAATTTGAAGTATGTAAATTATCTAGTTTGAAGCTAGGGGGAGTCCTATTGAAATCAGAGCTAGAACTTATGGAAATGCATATTAACGTATTATTTAAACACGATGAAGTTGGAAAAATAACACAGATAAATGAACCACCATATACAAAAGCACCAAGATTTTATATAGGAAGCACCAAAATGGGAAATGTGAAAAGGTTTTTAGATTGTCTCAAAAAAGAGGAACTAACTGAATTAGAGAAAGCCTTAGATACAAACTCTAGTATACCAATAGTAAATATCATGCAGATTTTAAGTGGAAATCATCAGATAGACAGTTTATGGATGGGGCCGGCATATGTATTTCAAACAGTTGGCAAGGCATCATCGAAAGCAATTAAAATTACCCAGGCAAATAAACAATATTTATTACCGAACTTTCCTTATACATATGAGGAGCTAGAAATGAAAGAACCATGTTATGCAATTATTGAAAATGACATAGCCGTATCGATTTGCTGTAGTGCCAGACAATCAGCCGAAGCTGCTGAAGCAAGCGTATATACACTCGAGGACTTTCGTGGAAAAGAGTATGGATTAATCGTTTCAAATGCATGGGCTGCGGACATCCAAGGCCAAGGGCTAACTGCTTTGTATAGTACTTCTTGGGATAATTATGCATCGCAGGCAGTTGCACGAAAATTAAAATTAGTTCAATATGGAACGGATTTACATTTTAGTTAAGGATGTATAAGTTGAATTGACCTATATTAAGAAATAATTCTCTTAAGATCATTAAAGGAGGATTTAAATGCAGTACTTTATCGGAATTGCGCCACCAGAGAATATGAAATTGATATGTCAAAAGAATTAGCCATCTTAAATTTAAGAACATTAAGTAGCATTACTTCTCAAAATGAAGTAGTGCTTTTTAATTGAAATATAAGTGTATTATTACTTGAAAGCTAATATAATTAATGAATGTTATTTAATCAATTTTAGTGTAGTAAATCTGTTTGAAAGAAGGAGAAGGATGGAGAATCAATTTTCAGTTAAACAGGCAAGTTTCCTAATATTAGTAACTTTGACTGGAATTATTAGTTCCGTCATATTACATATCTCTCTCGTATTTGGAATTTTACCAGGATTAATTTTTTTAATCGTATTAAGTTTAAAAAGAGGATATGCAGTTAGAAATATTATGAAGTTAAGCTATCAAGGGATGGGAAAAGTTAAAATTGTTCTCTTTATCTTATTTTTAATTAGCTTTTTACTTCCATCTTGGTATTTATCAGGAACGATAACATCGATGGTTTCGATTACTTTACAGGCAATAAATCCACATCATTTTTTTGTGTTTTGTTTTCTAACGACGATGATTTTTTCAATGATTTTGGGTTCGTCGATTGGAACATTAAGTGCTTTAGGAGTTCCTCTTATTAGTAGTGCCATACTACTGCATATACCTGTGGAAATATCGGCGGGAGCGGTTATTTCGGGTGCATTTGTTGGTGATCGAACGTCACCTTTTTCAAGCGCACATCAACTTTTAGCTAATATTCTTGAAACAACTGTTAAAAAACAAGGTAAAGCGATGCTTTTTACATCCATTACTGCTGTAATCGTAACAATCATATTTTTTAGCGTAATGGATTTACAGTTTGCGCAAGGAATTACCCAGACACATCATGAAATCGTGAGCAATAAGGATATTTCATTCATTCAATTTATTCCACCGATTTTATTAGTTGTACTTGTTTTATTTCGAATTAACATTATTTACTCGTATGTCATTAGTATTTTTTCTGGAAGTTTAATAGCTTTGTTTAATGGAATTTCTTTTAGTAAAATTGTGAATTCTTTTTGGCACGGAATTAATGGACTTGGTGGAGGGCTAAGTCATATGTATAGCTTGTTATTGTTTATTGCTGTAGCAGGAATTTATAATGCATTGTTAGAGGAGCTTAATATCATTCAGCCTATGCTAGATAAATGGCTTCAAACCTCAACTTCAATGTTATCCGATTCTCTAAAAACAATTGGTGCAACAGCTGTTATATGCGTAATAGCAGGTAACCAAACGATGCCTATTATTTTAACAGGACGATCTTTTTTAGCGCATTGGTCAAATAAATATAACAAAGAAGAATTGGCTCGGTTAATGGCGGATACAACTTTATTATTTCCAGCGATGATCCCTTGGAATGTTCTTGCAATCATGAGTAGTACAGTCATTAATATGAAGTTACATGAGTATTTACCTTATGCAATATTCTTATGGCTTCTTCCATGCTTAACGATTTTCATCAATGTATTTAAAAAAGTTAAGACTTACGAAACGAAGTATGAGGTCAGTTCTTAATCAGCAAGGGTAAAAATATAGAAAAAGAGATAAATAGCTAATATGCTATTTATCTCTTTTTTTCATACAACACTAGCAGACTGTATTTCTTTTAATTGTCTAACTGTAATACTGTATTTTGTACGTATAGCTTCTAATTCCATTATAGCCACATCTATGTATTCGGGATCTGCATAAATAAAATTAATTTCTTTTAGCTCTAAAAGTTTTTGTAAGCTTCTTAACTCATTATGTAAAAGTTGTGATGGCGTTTCATCAATTAAATGGTTTTTAGTAAAACGTTGAAAGAATGATTTGAATTTGACAGTTTTTCTACTAATTTGTTCTTGACTCGTTATTAATTTTGACATTCTGTAATCCTCCCTAAATATAGAAAATATCTACTATTTGAAGACGTAGGCTTGTCCAACTTAATAAACTTGAAAGAAACTTAAGAATTGGTTGTTCTAAATCTTATTACAGCGTTGGTAAAAATATTCATGTAAATTTTTAAAAATATATTTTTTTACTAAAATTGATTCTTTATAAAAAGATGGTTTAAAAGTAGAACGATTTAGAAAAGCTTTAAGTGTATTTACAATTTAATGTTTTGCACCATTCTGTTACACTAAAGGAACATAAAGGTTTTTCTTTATGCAAAATGAATAATTTGAAATAAGTGAGGTCAATATTTATGGAAAAGATTGAAGTAGGCGAAATTCTAACACTTAGCTATGATGAAGGAGACGAGCAAGATTACGAAGTACTAGGCTCAATTACGATTGAAGGTCATGAATATATAGCAGTAGGTTTACTTGAAGAAGTAGAAAAAGAAAGTGAAGAGGATATTGATGTTTTCTTCCTAAGAGTCGAAGAAGATGGCGAGTTTTACGATATAGAAACAGAAGAAGAGTTTGAAAAAGTTTCAGCTGCTTTTGATGAAGTCTTAAGATAATAAGATCAGAAATAAGTAGGATTAAAGCATTGGAATACGGGCAAAGGAATAGGAAGTATTTCATAATTTTAATAAAATTAGAACACTTGTAGATCATACAAAGTGTTCTTTTTTGTATGTTTATGTAGAAATATGTAGGTTTTATTAAAAATTAGCAGTACAAACTATTAAATTTTCGGTATACTACAAATAGCAATTATATTAGGAGGAAGCTTATGAAATTTTCATTTAGAAATTACGCTTTCCCTTTGATTTTACTAAGTAGTATCATCATAGGTTCAGTCATCGGTTACACTAACGAAAGCGTAGGAATAGCCCTTAAACCAATAGGGGATTTCTTTTTAAACTTATTATTCGTAGTAGTTGTACCGCTTGTGTTTTTCTCTGTAGCTTCAAGCTTTGCAAATGGTGGAGGAGAAAAATTCGGTAAGATTATGCGAAATATGTCAGGGGTATTTTTATTTACAGGTATTACTGCAGCAATCATAATGCTTGTTGTTATGAAAGTTTATCCACCTGCACATGGGGTTCATATCCCAATTGTTAAGCCAGATGCAACTGATAAAGTATCAGTAGCGGAGCAAATTGTAAATACATTTACGGTGAATGATTTCTCAGGCTTGTTCTCAAGAAGCAATATGTTAGCAATTATTGTATTTGCTGTATTAGTTGGTTTAGCAACGAATAAAGCTGGCGATAAAGCAGACATTGTTAAAAAATTATTATCAAGTGCTAATGTAGTAATTATGAATATGGTTAACTATATTATGTATCTTGCACCTGTGGGACTTGGAGCTTATTTTGCTTATCTTGTTCCAACATACGGAAAGGAATTACTAGGTTCATATGAGCGAGTTTTTGTTTTATATTATGTAACTGCTATTCTATTTTATTTTATTGTTTATAGTATTATTGCTTATATGGCCGGAGGTAGTTATGGATTTAGAATTTATTGGAAAAATGTATTACCTTCAACGTTAACATCTTTAGGAACTTGTAGTAGTGCAGCAACAATTCCAACAAATTTTGAATCAGCTGAACAAATGGGCGTATCTAAAAATATTAGAGAGACTGTTATTCCTTTAGCTAGTGCATTACACAAAGATGGATCTGTTATGGGTGGAGTCGTAAAAATTGCTTTTGCCTTTGGTGTATTTGGAATGAATTTCTCTGGTTTGAATATTTATCTTGTAACAATCGGTATTGCATTACTAGTGGGTATGGTAATGGGAGCAATTCCGAATGGTGGAATGATTGGGGAAATGTTAATTCTTTCTCTGTTTGGTTTACCAGTAGAATCTTTACCAATTCTTGCGGCAATTAGTACGTTAATTGATCCGCCTGCAACAATGTTAAATGCAACAGGTGATTTATCTGTAAGCATGTTAGTTGAGAGATTGACTAACGGGAAAAAGGCTGCATAAAAACGAAGACTGGGAATCTCCCAGTCTTTTATTTTTGTAAGAGTATTATTCCTTGTCTTCTCATTTTTCAAGTTTCAGTCATAATACCTCCATTTACATGAAGTACTTGGCCTGTTACATAAGAAGAGTCATCAGAGGCAAGATATATTTCAAATCAATCGATACAAAAAAGAACACATAGCTTATTATGTGTTCTCATTTTTAAAAGATTATTTTAAGTTTTCAGGGTTTAATCCTTTTAATTCTTCGATTACGAAAAGACCATCTTTACGGATTAAAACGTCATCAAAATAGATTTCTCCTCCACCGTATTCAGGACGTTGGATACAAACCATATCCCAGTGGATATTTGAGTTGTTACCGTTGTATGCTTCATCATAAGCTTGACCTGGAGTAAAGTGGAAACTTCCATCGATTTTTTCATCGAATAAGATGTCTCCCATTGGGTGTAAGATGTATGGATTTACACCAATTGCGAATTCACCGATAAAGCGTGCACCTTCATCTGTATCAAAGATTTTATTGATACGCTCAGTGTCGTTAGCAGTTGCTTCAACAATTTTACCTTCTTTGAATTTAAGTTGAACATTTTCAAAAGTAAATCCATTGTTAGGAGATGGCGTGTTATAAGAAAGTGTACCATTTACTGAATTACGAACAGGTGCTGTAAATACTTCACCATCTGGAATATTCATTTCACCAGCACATTTAATAGCTGGGATATCTTTAATTGAGAATGTAAGATCAGTTCCAGGTCCTTTAATTTGAACTTTATCAGTACGGTTCATTAATTCAACAAGAGCATCCATTGCTTTGTCCATTTTACCGTAATCTAAATTACATACATTAAAATAGAAATCTTCAAATGCTTCAGTGCTCATTTTTGCTGATTGAGCCATTGAATCAGTTGGGTAACGTAGTACAACCCATTTAGTATTTGGAACACGAATTGCTCTATGTACTTTTTGGCCTACAGTTTTACCATGGATTTTAGTTTTTTCGTCTGGTACATCAGAAAGTTCATTAATATTAACACCTGAACGTAAACCGATATAAGCGTCCATATCTTTCATTACATTTGCTTCGTATTCTGCTACTTTATTAAAGTGTTCTTCAGTAGCACCCATTAATAATGCGCGATCTACTTTATGATCCTTGATTGATACGAAAGGAAAACCACCAGCAGCATATGCTTCTTTAACTAAAGCTGTAACTAATTCAGTTTCTAGCTTAAAGTTTTCAATTAAGATTTTTTCTCCTGGTTGTAATTTTACTGAGTAATTGATTAAGTTTTTAGCTAATTTTGAAATACGTGGATCTTTCATTGAAAATTCCCTCCAATAATTATAACTATATACCTATTGTAAACTATTTAGTCAGTTTTGTTTACTAAAGTATTCTTTTTTTACTAAAGAATTTGAAAACTTGTTTTACGACTAGTTTAGTGTTTGGTAAAATTTGTAGTATAATACGAAATAAGTGATTAAATTTGTGGAAGGCTATGAAGGAAAGGGGTTTTTTCGAATGGATTTAATTTCTATTAGTGCATTAATCGCAGCAATTGCATTTGTGATCTTAGTAGTATTTATTAGTCGTACTTTATTCCGACTAGAAAGGGTATTTAGAGGTGTAGAGTCTACTATTGCTGAAACACAAAAAGATTTACATAATGTTTGTGTTGAAGCCGTTCAATTAGTACATACTTCGAATCATTTAGCAAATGAGGCTAAAATTTTTGTGAATAATTCGAATGAACTTACGAAAGATATGCGTGAACGAGCAAAATCCCTTGATGTATTAGCTAAATCAGTCGAAGAAGTCGGAGTTACAATCTCAGAAATGAATGAAAAAGTACGAGATACTGCTAATAATGTATCGAATACTGTAAAAGTTAGTACTGAAAAAATGTCCCAATTAGTAAATTGGGGAAATACAGCAATGGATTTATGGGAAAAGTACAAAACTAAGCGTGAGGGAAAAAAGAGAAATGGTAAATCGAATATCAACGATTCAACAGTTTGATGAACTAATTAACAACGAAGAGAAATTTGTGTTTTTAAAGCATAGTACAACATGCCCAATTAGTCATGCAGCTTATACTGAATTTTTAGCATTTGCATCTGCATATGAGAATGTACCATTGTATTTCCTACAAGTCCAAGATGACAGAGAATTGTCTAACTATATTGCTGAGAAAACGGCAATAAAACATGAATCTCCTCAATTATTTATTTTTGAAAATGGAGAAGCAGTTTATAATACTTCTCATTTTTCAATTAAGAAAGATTCAATTGAAAATGCTTTATTAAAAAAATAAAAAAACTGCACCTTAAATCGTAACTTAAGGTGCAGTTTTTTTATTCTACGTCAAAACCAGCAGCTTTCCACGCAGCAGTACCACCATCGATATATGCAACATCAGTGAATCCCATTTTTTTAAGTAAATATGCTCCTAAAGATGCTTGACCACCTGCGCCACATGTAACGAGAACAGGGCGATTTCGATCTGCTAATTTAGGCTCGCGTAAATGTTCAGGTAATTCTAAATCAGCACGGATTGGTAGCATTCCAAGTGAGATATTCAAACTGCTTGGTATTAATCCACATGCACCTGCATCAGCTGCGTCTTGAACATCAATTACTAATGTTTCAGGATTTGATTTAATTTTTTCACGAGCATCTGCTGAACTGATTCCTTGTACATTGTCACGTGCTTCTGCAACCATTTGTTTAAAAGTAATTGCCATTATTACTCCTCCAGTATAATGAAATTAGAAATCCCTAAATTTGGAAATCTCATCTATACAATACACCGAAAGTCTTATCCAATTCAAATTGATGGAGAAAATCATAAGATTTATAGGAAAAAAGTAATGAGAATTTATAATTAAAACAAGGGAAATGAAGTTACGTGCAGAAATTATTTATAGTTAAATTATTTTTACATATTAAAATCGAGCGTTGAAAGAAGGAGTAAATATGCCAGAAACATTTAAATTTAAGACATCAGATCAGCATTTGCATGCATCTTTTAGTAATGAATATGAACCAATTCAAATCATTCGTTCTGGTGATTCGATTGAATTTGATACGATTGATATCGGATGGGGTTATTCGAATCAAAATGGAGAAAGAGTAAGATTCGAGTCAAGGGAAAAGGAAGAAGAATGGGGTCATCCTATGATTGGTCCATTTTTTGTAGAAGGTGCTAAACCGGGTATGACACTTGAAGTTAAAATAAACGAATTAAAAGCTGGCTGGTACGGCTGGAATTGTGCAGGTGGTAAAAAGAATTGGCAAAATAACGCATTAGGTATTTCAGAAGAACTAGAAGTGACATTAAATTGGTTAATCAATGAAGAAAACAATACGGCGAAGACTAAAATTAGAGATAAGGAAGTTTCGGTACCATTAGTACCATTTTTAGGAGTTCTAGGTACAGCGCCTTCTGAATCAGGTGTACATTCGACCATACCACCGAGATATTGTGGGGGAAATATCGACTGTAAAGAGTTGGTAGAAGGTAGTACTTTGTATTTACCTATAGCCGTTGAAGGAGCACTTTTTTCTGCGGGTGATGGACACGCTGCACAAGGAGATGGGGAAGTATCTGGTCAAGCGATTGAATCTCCATTTGATAAAGTGAATCTAACTCTTACAGTAAGAGAAGACATGCAGATTAATATGCCACGAGCTAACACGCCGGTAGGGTGGCTTACTTTTGGCTTTGATGAAGACTTAAATAAAGCAACTAAAACAGCATTAAATGGCATGGTCGAATTAATTCAAGAGTTATATGCTATTGAAAAAACAGAAGCGGTTGCTTTAGCTAGTGTTTGTGTTGATTTGAGAATAACTCAAATTGTTAACCATATTAAGGGTGTCCATGCTGTTTTGCCTCATAATATTAATATCACTTCAATTTATTAAAATGAATAGATTTGAAAATTGGAGGTTAATGAAATGCCTTTTTGTACTTTAGATAATATTGACATAAACTATGAAATAATTGGAGAAGGAAAACCAATCGTTATGATTCATGGGTTTACTCCAGACTCCAGGTTAATGCAAGGTTGCATGGAACCGATTTTTACTAAGAAAAACGGTTATAAAAGGATTTACTTTGACCTTCCAGGTATGGGTAAAACTAAGGGCGGAACAAACATTAATACGACAGATGATATGCTGAATATCGTCTTAAAATTTATTGATATGATCATACCGAATCAATCATTTTTATTAGCCGGAGAATCTTACGGGGGATATTTAGCAAGAGGAATAATTGCTAATAGACCTGAAAAAGTCAAAGGCATTGCATTAATTTGCCCAATGATTATTCCAGAATTTGACAAAAGGTCGTTACCAAGCCATACCATAATAGTTGAAGATAAAAATTAAACGAACTTGAAAAAACTGATTTTCGTTCAAATAACGTAATTCTAGATGAGAAAACTTGGGTTCGCTATAAAGATGAAATTGTTAGCGGATGTTCAATCGCCGATCAGGAATTTTTATCTAAGATTAGGAATAACTACGGATTTTCATTTGAAATAGATAAAATTAAGTTTAATGAACCAAGTTTATTTTTATTAGGATTACAAGACTCGGTCGTAGGGTTTAAAGACGCATTTACTATTCTTGAAAAATTTCCAAGAGCAACATTTGCAATTTTAGACAAAGCTGGCCATAATCTTCAAATAGAACAAGTGAATCTCTTCAACTCGCTAATCAATGAATGGTTAGAAAGAGTATTAGAAATAGAAAAAGGACGTACTACTACTTAAGACCAAATAAAAAGAAGAGNNCTCTTCTTTTTATTTGGTCTCGCAACTATTCCCAATGAGAATACAAAATATTCACAAAAAAACATTTTTTTAAAATAATGCTCATGTTTTGATTAGCTTTCAATAAAGTGTCATAATAACAAATGAGATATTGGTATTTGCAAGGAGGATTTAAATTTGACTAAAAATGATTTAGAACAACTTAGAATTGAAATAGACGAGATTAATCATCAAATATTTGAGTTATTAAATAGAAGAGGCGAAATCGCAAAGAAAATTGGAATAGCAAAAATTGATCAAGGTGTTAAACGCTATGACCCAGTGAGGGAACGTAAGATGCTAGATCATATTGCCGAAATCAATGAAGGTCCTTTTAGTACGGCTACCCTCCAACATATTTTTAAAGAAATTTTTAAAAGTAGCCTAGAGCTTCAAGAAGAAGACGATAAAAAAGTTCTCCTTGTTTCAAGAAAAAGAAAATCAGAAAACACAATCGTAAATGTAAATGGTGTTAATATTGGTGATGGAAGCCCAATTATTATTGCTGGTCCATGTGCAGTCGAGAGCTATGAACAAGTTGATTCAGTAGCGAAAGTATTAAAGGAACAAGGAATAAAAATTATGCGTGGTGGTGCATTTAAACCACGTACTTCGCCTTATGACTTCCAAGGACTAGGTGAAGAGGGCTTAAAGATTTTAAAAGAAGTTGGCCAAAACCATGGGTTGGCAATTATTAGTGAAATAGTAAGCCCAGAACATATCGAAATGGCATTAGATTATGTTGATATCATTCAAATCGGCGCAAGAAATATGCAGAACTTTGAATTACTAAAAGCAGCAGGTTCTGTTAATAAACCAATTTTATTAAAACGAGGTTTATCAGCGACAATCGAAGAATTCATTTATGCAGCTGAATACATCATGTCAGAAGGCAATCAAGAAATTATTTTATGTGAACGTGGTATAAGAACTTATGAAAAAGCTACGAGAAATACATTAGATATAACAGCTGTTCCAATTTTAAAACAAGAAACACATTTACCAGTATTAGTAGATGTTACACATTCGACAGGTAGAAGAGACTTACTAATACCTGCAGCAAAAGCGGGACTAGCAATTGGAGCTGATGGTATTATGGCAGAGGTTCATCCAGATCCTGCAACTGCTTTAAGTGACTCATCTCAGCAAATGAATTTTGATCAATTTGACCAATTTATGTCTGAAGTTAATTCTTTTATAAATCGATAATCAACATAAAAGCGCTGGCTGAACAAAATCAGTTGGCGCTTTTTGAATAATTTGTGAACGTTTGTTTTAAATTAGCAATATATAGTGATAAACTACGAATAATTTACATTTTTTTCTAATAGGTGTATTGAACGAATATTCGTTTCACTATAAGATAGAATGAAGCACTATTTTTGTGGAATATTACGTTTTATGACTATTTTACCTAAATAAAAAACAAACTACATAATAGATAGAATAAAATAGAGGAGTGATGAATATGACGGTTACGATTTATGATGTAGCACGTGAGGCAAACGTTTCCATGGCTACAGTTTCACGAGTAGTTAATGGTAATCCAAATGTTAAACCTACTACACGAAAAAAAGTAAACGAAGCGATCAGCCGTTTAGGATATAGACCAAATGCAGTAGCAAGAGGACTAGCAAGTAAAAAAACAACTACAGTTGGTGTAATAATTCCAGATATTTCAAATACTTTTTATGCAGAACTAGCACGTGGTATTGAAGATATTGCAACAATGTATAAATACAATATTATCTTAAGTAACTCAGATGAGAATGTTGAGAAAGAAATAACATTAATAAATAATATGTTAGCAAAACAGGTTGACGGAATTTTATTTATTGGTGGAACAATTACGGATATTCATCAAGAAGAGTACGAAAAGGCTGGCGTTCCAATCGTATTAGCGACTACATATGATGAAGCTAATAAAATCCCTTCTGTAAATATCGACTATGCTCAGGCGGCATTTGATGCAGTAGATTATTTAATTAAAAAAGGTCACCAAAAGGTAGCATTCGTAAACGGACCTACTGAAACGAATATTATCGGATTAAGTAAGTTAGAAGGATATAAACGTGCTTTACAAGAAAATGGAATCGAATTCGATGAAGAGTTAGTAACTTATGGTGATAATACGTATGAATCAGGAAGTGAAGCTTTTGAAGCTTTCCATGAGCGTAATATTATTCCGACCGCGATTTTCGTAGCATCTGATGAAATGGCGATTGGCGTTATCCACAGTGCTCAAGACCACGGAATATTAGTACCGAATAATCTTGAGGTTTTTGGGTTTGATAATACAAGATTGGCATTAATGGTGCGTCCAAAATTATCATCTGTTGCTCAACCAATGTATGATATTGGTGCAGTTGCAATGAGATTATTAACGAAGTATATGAATAAAGAGACAGTGGAAGATCATACAGTCATTCTTCCGCATCATCTTCAAATTAGACAATCAACAAAGTAAATGATGAAAAGTAGCTTAGAATTTTAGTAATTCTAGGCTTTTTTGTTTTTATGGGGAACTTATTGGTGAAAGTAAATTTGGGTGGACCACAATTAAGTACTCAATAGGTGCAAATAAACTTGGGAGGTCCGTTAATGGTCTTAATTGGTTCAAATAAAAAGAGGGTGTCGTTGAATAAACGAAGGGGTGCAAATAAACATTGGAGAACCGCAAATAAAGTTTAAATAAGTGCAAATAAGAGGAGAATCGCAATTAAAATTGGTAAAAATGCAATTAAAATCTGAGTAATGCAATTAAAATTGGTAAATCTTAAAACGATCAGAATCGCAAATAAAATAATATATTACCTATACTGGGTGGGTATATAGAGCTAATTTTCTTCAATAGCAGCTCTTTTTTTAAGGGAAACTAGCAAGTTTGCTCTAAATCTATCTAAAAACGAACCAAATTTGAATTGGATTCTACTATTTCATGATCAAAAGTCTACCCAAATTAAAAAAGCCGTCGAGAATACCCCTCAGACGGCGTGTAGTATTTAAATAAAAGGCTTTTTTTGCTGAATGTGCAATGGCTCAAGTGACCGGTATAAGACTTGCTCGTTGTATTCCTCTATTTCCTTTTTTCTTGGAATAGGCTTTACGATAGATGGATTGTCTGTCCAGGTTGTAGGTAACTTAACATTAGCAATTTTCTGCCATTTTTCTAGCCAGTTGTCCGGTATTAAGTTAGAAGTTGGTTGTTGATTTGTCATAGCTAGCCATACTTGTGACCAAGCTCTTGGTACTACTCTCCAGTAATCGTATCCTCCACCAGCAACAGCAATCCATTTGCCATCGCAATATTTGTGAGCGATTTCGTGTGCGATTTTTGGGATTTCCTCGAATGTTTTCATTGTCGTACAAAGATGAGTTAATGGATCGTAACAATGCGAATCTGAGCCATTTTGGGTGAGAATTACATCTGGTTTGAAGTATTGGGCTATATCGTTTATTGCTTTTTTATAGCTTAATAGAAATGATTCATCCTCGGTGAATGCATCTATTGGAATGTTAAATGAGTATCCGAAACCTTTACCTTGTCCTCTTTCGGTTACCGCACCTGTACCGGGAAATAGGTATCTACCAGTTTCATGGATTGAGAGTGTACAAACAGTTGGGTCATCATAAAATGCCCACTGAACTCCGTCGCCATGGTGTGCGTCCGTATCTACATATAACACCTTTAAACCATATTTCTGTTGAATATATTTTATGGCGATTGCACAGTCATTATAAACACAAAAACCAGAGGCTTTTCGTTTAAAACCGTGATGTAGTCCACCACCTAAATTAAAAGCATGATTGGATTTTCCATCTAGAACAGCATCTACTGCCGTTAAGGTGCCACCAACAATTAAAGAACTGGCCTCGTGCATATTTTTAAAAATGGGTGTATCATCAGTTCCAAGTCCAAATTGTTCAGCGATATTTGCACTAACTGGTTCGCGGCTTGCTTTTTTTACTTGTTCGATAAATTGTAAATCATGAAAAAGGAGCAGCTCGTCATCTGTTGCTAATCTTGGTGGAATAATATCAGCATCATTTAATAGATTACTAGATTTTAATAGTTCATAAACTAATTGAGAGCGAATCGGATTAAATGGGTGTTTTTCGTTGAATTGATAGGCATGGTATTCTTCGCTATATACTAAGTATGCATCCTTTTTCATCATAATTCACTCGCTTCATTTGGCCAAAGAATTTTATATCCTTCAGTTTTTAAAGTTTGAATGATTGAAAGTGGATTCATCGTTTGAATTCTAAATACAAGAACCTTATGATCCACTTCTTTTGCAGGGTAAACAAGGACACTTACAATATTAATGTTTTCTTTTGAAAATACGTTAACAACGTCACTTAAAATGCCTGGATGATCATGGACTAAGATTTCTATTTGGGAGCTAGGTTGATAGGCTCCTGTTAACGTTACTAGAGTGTGTAATACATCAATTTCGGTCACAAGTCCTATTAATTTTCCGCTAGAAACAACAGGTAAACAGCCTATTTTATATTGATAGAAATAAGTTGCTACTTCTTCAACAAAGTCAATTGGACTGCAAGTAATGACATTAGTAGTCATAATTTTTTCAACAGGAACCTCAAGTACAGATGAAAATGCTTGTGGAAAAAGTGTTGAAGGTAAAGCATCGCGTACATCTCGATCAGAAATGATTCCAACCACTTGATCATCTTCATTAATGATTGGAATATGTCGTACATCACCAGTTCGAAAAATAGTTACTGCTTCACCGATTGTATTTTCTTTTTTAAAAGTAATGTTTGAACTGCGCATAATATCTTGAATAAGCATTATTTTGAATCCTACCTTTCGAGATTAAAGTTCAATTAGTACATATATCTTTGTAAAAAGCGTAGTGCGTCAAATGCTTGAATTTCTTCAGTTGTTACTCGTTTTCCCATTCTTACCATTAAACAGTTTGCTGGATGGGAACAGATTTCAGGATCATCAGTTGCAAATTGGATGAGTCCACCGGCATTCATCATTTTTTCCATCATTTTTCGATATTCCCATACATTTAAACCAGTACCTTTTAAATCCCAATGCCAATAATACTCTGTTGTGATAATAATATAGTCTTCCATTGCATCATCTAACATTGAGAGAATTAACATATTTTTAGCAACTGAAAAACCACGGAATTCAGGTATTACCTCAATTGCTCCAAGCTCGATTAAATTTTCTAGAGTTGTTTTTGACCATCTTTCAAGTGGGTCTGGATATAAATAAGTTACGTAACCTACTATTGTTTGATCAAGTCTAGCAATAATAATTCTAGCTTCAGGTAGACTAGCAATTTCAACAATTGCTTTATGTTGCTGTGCTGGTTGTCTAAAAGATGTTAAATTTTCATGAAAATGATATGTTTCAAGTAAGGCAGATTCGACTGGTCCCTCTATAATTAATTCACCATGCACAGTTTGGATTGTTTTTGAAAAATATTTTTTTGGGTGATCCAATATTTCTCACTCCCCTTAGAAAACACCTTTTTAATAATCATACTAAAAAATGCAGGAAAGACATACAGGAAAAAAAACAGTATGTGTCTAATACATATAAATGGTTAATTTATTAAAAATACTGAAAATTAAATCTTATCATTGTATAATGATAGTAGAGAATATCAAGGAGGGATTTATATGAAGGTGGAAGCGCTTCCGGTAAAAAATGGACAATTTAATTTAAAAAACTATGAGGAAACTTATAAAAATTTTAAGTGGGAAGATGTAGAAAAAGAGTTTTCTTGGTATACAACACAAAAGTATAATGTAGCTTTTGAAGCTATCGATCGTCATGCAAATTCTGATCGAAAAGATAAAGTTGCTTTGTATTACAAAGATGATAAGCGAAATGAAAAATATACATTTGAAGAAATGAAAATTAATTCAAATAAGGCTGCAAATGTTTTAAAACAATTCGGCGATGTTGAAAAAGGTGATCGAGTATTTATTTTCATGCCTCGTCAACCAGAATTGTATTTTGCACTTTTAGGAGCTTTAAAATTAGGTGCTATTGTTGGTCCTTTATTCGAGGCATTTATGGAAGGCGCTGTTAAGGATCGTTTAGAGGATAGTGAGGCAAAGGTATTAGTCACAACGCCAGCATTATTATCACGTGTTCCAGTTAATGATCTACCTGCGTTAAAAACAATCTTCCTTATAGGTGATGATGTTGAGGAAGGCGGTAAATTTGTAGATTTTAAAGCTCGTTATA
Source organism: Bacillus sp. AFS088145 (assembly GCF_002564465.1). Lineage (GTDB taxonomy): Bacteria > Bacillota > Bacilli > Bacillales > Bacillaceae_G > Gottfriedia. Next base: position 146,825 of record NZ_NUUX01000005.1, read on the forward strand.
AAGAGGCGAAAACAGATTTTGAGATTACATGGTTAAATCGTCATGATGGTTTAATTTTACATTATACTTCAGGGTCAACAGGAAAACCAAAAGGTGTTCTTCATGTTCAACAAGCGATGATTCAACACTATCAAACTGGTAAATGGGTGACGGATCTTCAAAAAGATGATGTATATTGGTGTACAGCAGATCCAGGTTGGGTAACTGGAACTTCTTACGGTATTTTTGGACCTTGGTTAAATGGTGCTTCTAACGTGATATTAGGAGGTCGTTTCAGTCCTGATGCTTGGTATGAAACAATTCAAGAATTTGGCGTAACGGTTTGGTATAGTGCTCCGACAGCATTCCGTATGCTAATGGGTTCAGGGGAAGACATTATTAAGAAGTATGATTTAAGTTCACTTCGACATATTTTAAGTGTTGGAGAGCCTTTAAATCCAGAGGTAGTTCGTTGGGGAGCAAAAGTATTTAATTTACGAATCCATGATAATTGGTGGATGACAGAAACTGGAGCTTCATTAATTTGTAACTATCCATGTATGCCAATTCGCCCAGGTTCAATGGGTAAACCATTCCCTGGAATCGAGGCAGCAATTGTTGATAATAACGGTAATGAAGTTGCTCCATATACGATGGGAAATCTAGCAATTAAAAAGGGTTGGCCATCGATGATGAACACAATTTGGAATAATGAACCAAAATTCCAATCATATTTCTTAAATGATGAGTGGTATGTTTCAGGTGATTCAGCTTATATGGATGAGGATGGATATTTCTGGTTCCAAGGTCGAGTAGACGATGTAATTATGACTTCTGGTGAGAGAGTAGGTCCATTTGAAGTAGAAAGTAAGCTTGTCGAGCATCCTGCAATTGCAGAAGCTGGTGTAATTGGTATACCAGATCCTGTAAGAGGTGAGATTATTAAGGCATTTGTTGCGCTAAGAGATGGTTATGTTGCTTCAGATGAATTGAAAGAAGAAATACGTAACTTTGTAAAATTAGGACTAGCAGCTCATGCAGCTCCTAGACAAATCGAATTCCGTGATAAATTACCAAAAACTCGAAGCGGAAAAATTATGCGAAGAGTATTAAAAGCATGGGAGTTAGACCTTCCAACTGGTGATTTATCAACGATGGAAGATTAATAACAAAAAACCATTGGGAAAAGATCCAATGGTTTTTTGTTGTTCTAAAATTTTCGATCGGAGCCACCACCGCCGGAGCTTCCTCCGCCACCGCCTCTTGGGCCACCGCTACCTGATGAGTTTAATAGTGCAGGTAATAAATTCAAAATGAAATAAGTAAGTACACCATTAAAGAACATCATATCAATGATGATAATTGCGATTACAATCGCAATGATAATGAATACTTTTAAAGTTGCCCATAAATTACTTGTCTTAGAATGACCAGTTTGTTCAGATCCATTTAAAATAACATTATATAGTGATTTATATGTGTTTGTTATTGCAAGGGATTCTTCACCTTTTTTCAAATATGGAATAGCACTCTGATCCAGAATGTTACCAGATCTAATATCTGTTACAACTCCTTCTAAACCATATCCTACTTCGATTCTTATTTGTCTATCTTTTTTAGCATATAACAAAAGTACACCATTATTTTTCTCTTTATTACCTAAACCATATTTTCGAAATGCTGTATTAGCATATTCTTTAATATCATTTCCTTCCAGACTTGGGATTGTTAATACCGCAAGTTGAGCAGAGGTAGTGTCCTCTAACTTTTTCCCTAATTGAATTAGAGTTTGTGTATCTTCTCTGTTAAGAACATTTGCATAATCTTGTACATAAATGTCTCCTACTTGAGAAGGTACTTTAATTTCAGCATTTGCTCCTGTAGCAAATGAAAAAAGAAATCCTATTAGGAATATTGATGAGAGAAATTTTCTCATTTATTACCATCGCCACTAAAGTCAACCTCAGGTGTAGCTTTATCTTTTTCAGATACTTCAAAGTAATCCTTCTTCTCGAATCCAAAAGGTCCAGCTACTAGTACACCCGGGAATTTTTTGATTTTTTGGTTGTATACAGTTACTGCATCATTATAATCTTTACGAGCAATAGCTAGTCGATTTTCAGTTCCTTCAAGGCTATCCATTAATGCTTGGAAATTTTGATTTGATTTTAAATCAGGATAGTTTTCTACTACTACTAATAGACGACTTAATGCTCCAGACAACTCTGCATCAGCTTTACTTTTATCAGCAGTCGTTTGAGCACCAGCTAATTTTGCGCGTGCATCTGTTACTGAAGCAATCACATCTTTCTCTTGTGTAGCATATCCTTTTACTGTATTTACTAAGTTTGGTATTAAATCTGAACGACGTTTTAGTTGGTTATCAACTTGTGACATTTTATTTGTTACATTTTCTTCCTGAGTCACAAAGCTATTATAGCTTCCTACACCCATAAAAATTAGAACGACTACAATAATTAAAGCAATCCATATTCCTTTATTCTTCAAGAAAAAACACTCCATTTCCAAAATATGTATTTTTAAAGATGTTAGTATTAATATTTAACCATATTATTTGATAGAAAGCATTTTTATTCAAATATTGAATGACAATTTAAATAAAATTAATAAAAATTTAATTATCTATTTGACTTAAACGTTTTATTTGTGATATAAATGTTTCATAACATTTTAATAGTGAGCGTTGAAAGGCTTAGTAGTGTGAATGGTATTGGATCAGAGAGCTAATGGTCGGTGAGAATTAGCACAGACATTGACATGAATTACACCCTGGAGCATTCTTTTTCGAAATTTGTTTAATGCAAATTAGGATTAGAACGGTTAACAACCGTTAATTGTATGAGAGGTAGCTAGATTTATTAGCTACAACTAGGGTGGTACCGCGATTATAATTATTCGTCCCTACTGTTTATCAGTAGGGACTTTTTATTTTGTTTAAACGACGTATAGAGCATAGAAGGGGTGGGCTAAAAATGGAAAATATCTTACAAGATTTAGAATTTCGTGGATTAATTAATCAAATGACAGATGAAGAAGGTCTACAAAAATTATTAAGCGAAGAATCTGTTTCATTATATTGTGGTTTTGACCCAACTGGTGATAGCTTACACATTGGTCACTTATTACCAGTGTTAATGTTAAAGAGATTTCAAGTTGCAGGACATAAACCAATTGGTTTAGTAGGTGGAGCAACTGGAATGATCGGTGACCCAAGTGGTAAGAAGGCAGAACGTACGTTAAATACTACTGAAACAGTAAAAATGTTCAGTGAACGAATTCGTACACAATTATTACCATTTTTAAACTTCGAAGGTGAAAATGCTGCTAAAGTAGTTAATAACTTTGATTGGACAGGCGAATTAGATGTTATTACATTCTTACGTGACATCGGTAAAAACTTCGGATTAAACTACATGCTTGCTAAAGATTCAGTTGCATCTCGATTAGAAGCAGGTATTTCATTTACTGAATTCAGTTACATGATTTTACAATCATATGATTTCTTAAAATTATACCAAGACCATAACTGTAAATTACAAATTGGTGGTAGTGACCAATGGGGTAATATTACAGCTGGTATGGAATTAATCCGTAAGACAGAAGAAGATTCTAAAGCTTTTGGTCTTACAGTACCTTTAGTAACAAAAGCTGATGGTTCTAAATTTGGTAAAACAGAAGGCGGAGCAGTTTGGTTAGACCCTGAAAAAACAACTCCATACGAATTCTACCAATTCTGGATTAATACAGATGACCGTGATGTAGTTAAATACTTGAAATACTTTACTTTCTTAACTAAAGAGGAAATTTTAGAGCTTGAGAAACAATTTAATGAAGCACCAGAACAACGTATTGCTCAAAAAGCATTAGCTGCTGAAGTAACAAAACTAGTTCACGGTGAAGAAGCTCTTGATCAAGCAATTAAAATTACAGAAGCACTATTTAGTGGATCTGTAAAAGAATTAACGGCTGCTGAAATCAAACAAGGTTTTAAAGACGTGCCTTCATTCAATTTAAGTGAAGCAGAAAAAGGATTAGTAGACTTACTAGTTGAAGCAAAAATTTCTCCATCAAAACGTCAAGCACGTGAAGATGTACAAAACGGTGCGGTTTATGTAAATGGAGATCGTATACAAGACGTTGCAACTGTGTTAACTAAACAAGATGCAATTGAAGAGCAATTTATTATTATCCGTCGTGGTAAGAAGAAATACCACTTGGTTACATTATAATATCGAACAAACAGTGAACGAAAAAGCAGTAGTTTGATTGGTAGTAGTTCAGAGAGCGAGTGGTTGGTGAAAACTCGTCTATGCAATCAAATGAATTACATTTCGGGAGTTTTCTTTTCGTAGTTAGTGGATCTAATGAAGGGAAGAACGTAAGTCTACGTTACAGATTCGAGTGATAAGGAATTTTTCTTATATAAGTATTTATTTCTTATAACTAGGGTGGTAACGCGATCGAGGTCGTCCCTATATTTTATAGGGGGGCCTCGATTTTTTATTGGCTTTTTTTGAAAGGGTGAAAATTATGGAGATATTTGCAACGAAAGATTGCCGAATATTGGCAAAACTTAATGAAGGTGTTCAAAACCTACATGCTGATTTATTTCCAGAGTTTTTTAAAATTCATAATCTGGCTGAAATAACTGAGTTTTTCAAGAGTGTAGTTGATAAACCAGAGCATCATTTTTTCGTTGTTAAAGATGTCGAAGAATTAGTCGGATATGCTTGGATTGAAATAAAACATATTCCTGAAGGACCGATAAAAAAGGCTTTCCGATTAGGGTATGTTCATCAGATAAGTATAAATGAAGAAAAAAGAAATAAGGGATACGGTTCATTCTTAATCCATAAAATTGCTTCATTTGCTAGTGAGAATAATCTTTTTAGAATTGAGCTAGATTACTGGATCGACAATAAAAATGCAAGAAGCTTTTATGAGAAACTTGGGTTCGTAAAGTTTCGTGAACACGTATATATGGATGTATAAATAAGGGAGAGTGTATAAAATGAAAAATATAGAATTAGGTGCGTTAATCGTACTGTTTGCAGCCATTATGTCTAGTTGTCTAGTTATATTAAAATCAGATCCACAAATTCCGCTTCTTTTATGTGTTGTTTGTTTAGCTGTGTTTGGATTATTTAAAGGATTTAAATGGGAACAGATTGAAAATGGGATGAAAAAGGGTATTCAAAATGGATTGTCACCTACATTAATCTTAATGATGATTGGTTTATTAATTGGTTCTTGGATGCTAAGTGGTACAGTACCAACTTTATTATTTTACGGAATTTCTGTTCTTTCAGCTAAATGGTTTGCAATCAGTGCAATTTTTATTACGATCATCGTTGCTAGTTTTACAGGTAGTACTTTTACGACAATTGCTACAGTTGGTGTAGCGTTAATGGGAATCGCTCATATTATGGGGATTCCACCAGCAATTGCAGCAGGTGCGATTATTAGTGGAGCGTGTTTTGGTGATAAAATGTCACCAATCTCAGATACAACGAATTTCGTTCCAAGTATTTTAGGAATAAAGGTTAATGAACATATTCGACACATGGCATATACAACAATTCCAGCATTAATTGTTACAGTTATTTTATTCTTAATCATCGGTATGGGTCATGGCAATACAGATATGGCGCAAGTTACAGAAATGAAAAAAGCAATTTCATCTAGCTTTGAAGTGAATCCGTTATTATTAATCCCATGTTTAATTGTTTTTATTATGGCATTTAGAGGTTTTTCAACTTTACCAACAATGTCTGCTGGTATTGTTAGTTCATTAGTTTTAGCATTTTTTATTCAAAAGGATATTACGCTTGCAAAAGTGTTTACAACATTACAAAATGGATTCCAAACGGATACAGGAAATGAAATGCTTAATTCGATTGTTAACCGTGGAGGATTACAATCGATGATGTGGTCTGTGTCATTAATATTTATTGCACTTGCTCTAGGCGGATTATTACAAGAGCTACGTGTATTCGAGACTTTAATACAATCATTATCTAATTTAAAACGTAAAGGGAATATTGTTATTGCAAGCACATTATCTGCAATGAGTGTAAATCTTTTAACAGGTGAACAATACTTATCAATTCTACTTCCTGGGCAATTATTAAAGGATGTATATATCAAAAAAAATATTCCACTTAAAAACTTATCACGTGCATTAGAAGATGGCGGAACACTTTTTAATCCAATCGTTCCTTGGAGTGTAAGTGGAGCATTTTTTGCTTCAACATTAGGAGTACCTGTTATTGATTACTTACCGTTTTCATTCGTACTATTTATTACACCTCTATTCAGTATGATAGCCGCTTTATTCGGTAAAGGAATAGAAGTTGAAAATAAAAGTGAAAGTTCAAGAAATGTCGCATAAACAAATTGTTTCTACGTAAACTAGTTTTTGTACGAACTGGTTAATGGAGGGAAAAAAATGAGTCATGCAGCAGGTGGTTCAAAGAAAAATCGTCCTAGTGATGCAAATCATGTAGATGCGAAAACGAAAGCACATCAAAAGAGACTTTCGAAGGATCAACATAATCCTATGGGCGATAAGTATCCTAGATAATTGAATAAATAATTTTGAATGAATCCCTTATACGGAAAGAAAGGATATTAGTTTCTTTTCGTATAGGGGATTTTTTATTTCACTGTAAAAGACAAGTCAAAATTTTTATGAGGAATAACGTTAAATATTTGTGGAATATTCCGAAATTTAGTGAAATCCACTTTATTATTCGATAAAATAAAAGTTAAAGTCATTTTATTTAAGGGGATAAAGGTAATGAGCTTTTTTAAAATTATTACATATACAGTTATCATTGGGATATTAAGTTATGTCTTCTGCATCGTTTTTATCGGTGTAAATAGCATTTTACAATATCAGCATAAAGTACCTAAAAATGCGGATTATGTTATTGTATTAGGTGCTGGTTTGAAAAAGGATAAGCCCACTAGAGCTTTACGCTATCGAATTGAAACAGCAGCGAAATATGCTAAGGAAAATAAAAGTGCAAAAATTATTGTTTCAGGTGGAAAAGGTCATGATGAATTGATATCAGAAGCTGAATGCATGAGGGTTGAATTAATCAAATTAGGAATTGAAGAGAATAGAATCGTTAAAGAAGATTTATCAACTAATACATACGAGAATATGAAATTCTCCAAAAAACTCATTCAAAACGATCAAGCTCAAGGAGTCGTTGTTTCAAATGATTATCATTTATTTAGATCTTTAAAATTGGCTAAAAAACAAGGGTTAAATGTAGTCGGTCTTCCTGCAAAAACACCAAAAGTAATCATACCGACAGCATACTTTAGAGAATGTTTATCTATTTTAAAAGCTATTTACTATAAACAAATGTAATAATCATAGGCAATCTATCATTTTTGTTAAAACTATTATTTAATTTGTACCAATGTCCATTTCATTTTTCTAAATGAAACATTTTATATTATATGGACTTGCTTGTCCAAATAATATGAAAGGAGTGACATTGATGGCAAAATTTTTATCTACTGGAGTATTAAGAAGACATTCTAGTACTCAGTTTTTAACAGTTGAAGCTCTTAATGTTGACCCGGATGACTCTCGTTCTGTGAGTGTTTTAATGTTTGACTGGTCAAGTGGTTTTCCGGTGATTCTTCCTATGGTTGACCCATCTACAGTAACAATTCCACCAAATCAATATAGAACATTTAGATCTTTCCAACTTCCAGCTACTTTATTTGCTTATGAAGTAAGAATTCTTCACCCGAAAGATCGTGATGTTGTAGTAAATGTATTTGGACTTAGTGATATTGCATTTGATCCACAAGAAGGTAATAATGCAATGCAGCATGACTTAGCGGTAGTGAAATTAAAATAATATAAAAGCTTATTTTAATACACCTCTCATTTCCGCATAAGTAGCCCTTCGAGTAATGTCGAGGGCTTTTTTTTATTTAAGCTTATCAAAAAATGAAGAAGAATAAACAAACTCCCTATCAAGTCTGGTAGGGAGTTTATGGCGTATGTATTATTAAGTTAATCTAGGTATAGGTATCATATTATTTATGATTCCTTTTTTGGTTCAAATTTTTATCTAAAACCAGAAAGTTAACTATGTTTGAACTATTTAATCACTGCATATGTAAAAGCAATTCCGACAGGTCTTTTATATTTACCGTCGGATTCTTTTTTGTCAGTTCCAATCCACGGATCATTCCATACTTCAAAATTATATATCGTTAAGTAATCTTTTGCTGTGATACGATAAGTTTTACGGCTGGAACACTTACTTCGTAGGAGTCAGAAATAGTATAGCTGCTTTTATAAGTAATACCTAATTCCTAATTCCCCAGCTATTGCTTTAATAGGTAAACCTGCTGTACCAGAAACTTCTATCTGTCTTGATTCAGTGATAGACATTGTTGCGGTACATTTACCTTTATAAGAACTCATACGAATAACTTCACCATTCCCATAGGTAGTATTTCCTTTTTTCACATATAACCCGTTACCCCATCTAGCTTTAATTGGAGTTGCAACTTCCTTGTTGAGATAACTGTCAATTTGGTCCTCTTTTATAACTACAGTGTATCCAAGAATATTTTCATCATCTAATGGATTAATGACACCTGACTTCTGGAGGTCGTTTAAAACATCTTCGTTTGACACATCTATTTGTAAGTCCCCAATTTCATTAACCCCTATTTCAACTCCAGGTTCATCTTTTGAAACTACAACATTCTGACCTATTTCAAAAGTATTTTTCTTTGCTAATTCCTCATTAACTTCTTTTAGTGAATCTAAATCTGTCAAAAGTTCAGTAGAAGGAGCATTCGAAACTTGTTCCTCTACTGTAAAATTTTTAATTTCTTCAGCTACAACATTCTCGGTCTTTTTGGATAAAAATGGATATGTAAATGTAAAAGCTAATACTAGAGAAAGAATAACGACTAAAGCTTTCTTCATATCAAACCTCCGAATTTATAGTATGTAAATATATTCACAAAGTAAGTATATAATAAATTTTGAGATTTGAGTGTGTCTAAAAAAAGTCTTTTTGTTTTAAAAATGGAACATTCCGAAGATAGATAGGGGATGTAGTTTTAATTTAATTTTCTTCAACGCTTTGTAAAGACAAAAGCCTATTATACTAAAAAAAATTGAATAAATAAAACTACATTAAAAACAATTTAGCCGATGTTTCCTAGAGTTTTATTGGATATATTATCCATTGATAACTTTACTATATTAGTAGAGTTAAGTGTTAGTCCTTATTTGAAATAAGATATTTCAAATAAGGACAGTCTATTTTGTTTATTATTAATGTGTTGTTACAGTGCTTTTTGAATATGATTCATTAAAACTCCAAGTAAAAAGGACCTTTCCAGTAATAGTGCTGGAATGGTCCTTTTTTCATTCGAATAGAATCGGATTATATAGTTTTAAAAGTGTCTGTCCACTAATTATACAATAAAATATCCCCCAAAAAACTCCCCCAATTTGTGGTGGTTAGTTGACTTTTGTTGTCAGAATATAAATATAAAAAAATCCCTAGAAATGTTGATATATCAACGTTTCTAGGGATTTTATAATGCTATTTACATAGCATTTTGATTAACGGTTGTAGAATTCAACGATAAGAGCTTCGTTGATTTCAGCTGGTAATTCAGAACGCTCTGGTAAGCGGTTGAAAGTACCTTCTAATTTGTCAGCGTTGAAAGTGATGTACTCAGGTACAAAGTTGTTAACTTCAACAGCTTCTTTAACTACAGCTAAGTTTTGTGATTTTTCACGTAAGCTGATAGTTTGGCCAATTTTCACACGGAAAGATGGGATGTCTACACGTTTGCCATCAACTAAGATGTGACCGTGGTTAACTAATTGACGAGCAGCACGACGAGTACGAGCAAGACCCATACGGTAAACTACGTTGTCTAAACGAGTTTCTAATAAGATCATGAAGTTTTCACCGTGTTTACCAGCTAATTTACCAGCGATATCAAAAGTGCGACGGAATTGGCGCTCATTAACACCAAACATGTGACGAAGCTTTTGCTTCTCTTGTAATTGTAAACCGTATTCTGATAATTTTTTACGTTGGTTAGGTCCGTGTTGACCTGGTGCGTAAGGGCGTTTTTCTAATTCTTTACCTGTTCCGCTTAATGAAATGCCTAAACGGCGAGATAATTTCCAAGTAGATCCTGTATAACGAGACATTGATTGTCTCCTCCTTTTAGTTTTTATTTTGGAGTAAAATAAAAACGTTCGTGTAGCCCCAGTTTGTTTATTTTGCTTTCATGTATCCTCGCTCCAGCAGCCAGAGTTACGCGATGACACCTCTTAAATAGTAGAGGAACAAAATAAATATCAAGCCTGTGCTTACAACGCTGCGTTATTTTACACAAAAAATATTATAACCAGATAGTATAAAATAGTCAAGGGCAGTTCTGTTTTTAGTTTTTATAAAAAGAAGAAAAAAGAAATCTAATAAAGGATTCCTTTTGAAATCAAATTTTCTTATCTAATTGTTTCTTCAATTAAATTTACGATTGCTTGAAGGTATTTTTGATCCGTTTCATCAAAACGATTGAATTCCGGACTATCGATATCTAATACTCCAATTACTTCATCGTTATGCATTAAAGGAATAACGATTTCTGAATTTGATGCAGCATCACAAGCGATGTGGCCAGGGAAGTCGTGAACATTATCGATTCTTTGAACTGTTTTTGTTTGAGCAGATGTACCGCAAACTCCCTTACCGTATGGTATACGCACACACGCAGGAAGACCTACAAATGGGCCTAAAACTAATTCATTGCGATCTCCATCTTTTAAATAAAATCCAACCCAATTTATTTGGTGTAAAAACTGATTTAATAAGGCAGATGTATTTGCTAAATTAGCAATTAGGTTATGTTCACCATCTATTAAAGCTTTAACTTGAGCTGTTAAAGTATTATATTGTTGTTCTTTTGTACCTGAATATTCGACTTTTTGAAACATTTGTAGACCCCTTTCCCTATTTCATGTGAAATATCATAGCATATTTCGAAAGAATACTGGTAATTTTGTCGACCGATTTGTAGAGGGAATTATCAGTATTTCGCTAATTAATAAAAGAATTGATGTTGTAAAAGAGGGTGACGAGTATGGAGCAAGATAAACTTGCAACAAAGAAGAAAGTCATCGAGACAGCGCTTACGTTATTTAAAATTAATGGATACCATGGTACTTCAGTAAGGGATATTTCTAAAAAAGCAAATGTAAATATTGCGACGATTTCATATTATTTTAAAGGTAAACAAGGTTTACTTGAACATATCATAGTAGATTTTTTAGAAGGATACGTTGAAATTTTAGATAAACACTGTTTGCCATTGTATGATAAAAATGCAAATTTAATTTTAATGAACCTTGTTGGTGAAGTACTTAATTATTACTTTTTAAAAAAGGAATATGCTTCGATTTTTTACAGAGAGCTGACAATCGACTCTGTCTTTATTCGTGAAATTATGATGACCTATTTAGCAAGAGAACGTTATACTTTTACTCAAATTTATGATGCTATTCGTGTGTCTAATGCGAAACTAACAATGCCATTTTCAGTCTTTTTCGTCCAATTAAAATCCTTCCTTTCAACACCGTACTTATTTCCAGGCTATTTAAATGAAGTATTGTATATACAGCAAAATGATAAGTATTTTTTTGAAAGATATAAAGAGTATGTAGAGAAGTGGATCGAATCACTATTCGATATGGATGAGAGACTAGTTAGTCGAGTAGAACTTTCATCCTAAAAGTTCGCCTTTTTCATTGTGAAAATCACAATGAAAAGGCGTTTTTCGTTGTTTGAAAATCTGAAATTTCTACAAGCTTTTACAGTATTTATTATAGTTTGATAAAAATATGAAAAAATTGAAAAAATTAAGCCAAAAATCAACTTTATCATGTTATTATTAACTATGACCTAAATAAAGAGCGATTTATTATTTCAAAAAATAACGTACAAATAAATAGATTCAGATAGCAGTAAAAGGAGGTACATCAGGGAAAATGACAATGACATTCTATGTAATTTTAGTCGTAATAGCTATTGTTATCGCATTAATGATTGTAGCCTTAACAATTCGACAACGTTTATTCAAAAAACTCGATGAACTTGAAGCGTGGAGAATGCAGTTAATGAGTAAGCCTGTTACGGATGAACTTTCAAAGCTAAAGGCCTTAAATATGACCGGCCAAACGGAAGAGCTTTTTGATAAATGGAGAACCGATTGGGATGAACTAGTTACAACTTTTTTACCGAAAGTAACTGATTCCATCTCAGTAATAGATGAGGCAATCAATAAATATCATTTCATGAAAGCTAAAGCAGGGATTAGTGAAATTGAGGAAAGCCTAACTGAAGCAGAATCAAGCATCGAAAAAATTCTAAATGAGGTAAGTGACCTAGTAGGTAGTGAAGAACAAAATAATTCGGATATTGAAATGTTAAACCAAGAGTATCTTGAGCAAAGAAAGCTTTTATTAACTCATCGTCATCTATATTCAATTTCTGAAACTCAGTTGGAACAAAAAATGGATGATATTAAGCAACAAATCCAATTATTTAATGAAACAACTGAAAAAGGAAACTATTTAGAAGCAAGAGGCTTAGTAAAGGAAATTGCTGATCAAGTACATATACTGAAAACAAATATGCAAATCATACCGGATATATATATTGAATCTTCTACTACAATGCCCTCTCAAATACATAATTTAACTGATGGTTTAAAGCAAATGAAAGCAGAAGGATATGCGCTTGATTTTGAAGCATTAGAAAATGAAACAATCGATTGTTCTAAAATATGTATCGACTGTGTCGAATTAATTAAGAAACTAGAAATCACAGAAGCCAATGACAAGCTTGAATTTGTGAAAGCAAAAGTCGATTCAATCTATGATTTATTAGAAAAAGAAGTAGAGAGTAAATTTGTAGTAGAAAAAGAAATATGGACTTCCCAAGAAGAAATTCAAAGGATTCGTGAAGATAATTTAAAAACAAAAGAAGAAACTCAATTAGTTCAGCAAATTTATGAATTAAGTGATGAAGATACTCAAGCTCAAAAAATGGTTGAAAAGCAAGTAAGTATCATTACAAAACGCTTTGAATTATTGCAGATTCGTGTAGCAGAACAAGACCTTGCTTTTTCTGTAATAAGAGAAGAATTAGATTTACTAAAAAAGCAAATGGAAGATGTTAAAGAATCTCATTTGATGTATGTTGAAATGCTAAAAGCACTTCGAAAAGATGAATTACAAGCTCGTGATCAATTAATTGAAATGAAACGATTAATGTTAGAGGTCAAACGTCTTGTTCAAATTTCTAATTTACCTGGTATGCCAGTTTCTTCTATGAAACAAATACAAGATGCTCAAGAAAATATGCAAATTGTTTATTTGGAATTAGAGAAAAAGCCATTAAAAATGACGCATGTATCATTTTTACTAGAAAAAGCAGCAACAGTTGTAAATGATTGCTATAATAATACGAAATATATGATTGAACAAGGATATTTCGTAGAAAAAGTGATACAATATGGAAATCGCTATAGAAGTAATAATGTACAAATGGCAACGTCAATGGACAAGGCAGAGCAATTATTTAGAGAATTTCAATATAACGAAGCTCTAGAAGAAGCTGCCGTTTCAATTGAAAAAATTGAACCTGGTGCAATCGATAAATTACAAGAAATACTAAATGAACAAAAGTACACACTACCCCTATAGATGTAAATCTTAGGGGTTTCGTCTGTTTTCAGATATAATGAAAAATGGACTCAAGCAATATGGAGGTACGTAAAAAATATGATTTATTTTGATAATAGCGCGACTACTAAACCTTATAAAGAGGTATTAGACACATATATTACTGTTTCGGACCAGTTTTTTGGAAATCCCTCTTCAATTCATAAGCTAGGTGGACGCTCAGAGCAATTACTCTCAAAAGCTAGAAACCAAATTGCAGAGCTTTTATCAGTTCAACCATCAGAGATCATCTTTACATCAGGTGGAACAGAGGGGAATAATTTAGCAATAAAAGGAACTGCCATGATGCATCGTTCAAGAGGGAAGCATTTAATTACGACTGAAATTGAACATCCGTCAATTTATGAAGCTTATAAACAATTAGAGGATCTCGGATTTGAAGTAACCTACTTATCCCCAAACGAGGATGGGTTTATTTCTGTTGACCAATTAAAAAATGCATTAAGAGATGATACGATATTAGTTTCTGTCATTCATGTAAATAATGAAACAGGAGCAATTCAACCGATAACCGAAATTGGTCGATTATTAACGGATTATCCAAAAGTATTTTTCCATGTTGACGCTGTTCAAGGGGTAGGGAAAGTACCATTGAATATTAAACAAGCTGCGATCGATTTATTATCTATTTCTGGTCATAAATTTCATAGTGTAAAAGGAACTGGAATTTTATATATTAGAGAAGGTGTAACATTATCATCTTTAATGACAGGTGGTTCACAGGAAAGAGAGATTCGCTCAGGTACGGAAAATCTAGCAGGAATTGTTTCGATGGCAAAAGCGTTAAGAATCACGCTAGAAAAACAAAAAACAATGAATGATCACCTATACAACATGAGAAATGAACTCATTCAACATTTAGAAATGATGGACTTCACTGTGTTGAACTCACCACAATCAGATTTTGCTCCTCATATAATAAATATTTCATTTGTAGGATTAAAGCCTGAGGTAATTGTCCATGCTCTATCTGAAGAAAATGTTTTTATTTCTACAAAATCAGCATGTTCTTCTAAAACTTTTGAGATAAGCCGTGTATTACAAAGTATGGGTAAGAGCGAAAAAGTAGCAAGTAGTGCTGTCAGAATAAGTCTTTCTTATGAAAATACTATGAGTGAAGTTGAGCAGTTTAACAAAATAATTAAAGAAGTAATTAAAAATTTATATAAAGTAATGGGGTAACAGCATGAATGTAGAATATATTTTAATTCGTTATGGAGAAATGACTACAAAAGGAAAAAATCGAGGTCGATTTACAAGTATATTAAGAGAAAATGTTCGAAATCGATTAAAAGCTTTTGAAAAAATTAAAATCACTGCAACGCGTGATCGTATGTATATAAAATTAAATGGTGAAGACCATGAGAAGGTTGCTGCCAACCTAAAAGAAGTTTTCGGAATTCATACGTTTAGTTATGCTAGAAAAGTTGATACTGAATTAGATGCAATTAAAAAAGGTGCTCTTGAAGCTATTAACGAGCTTGGTGATAGTGTTAAAACGTTTAAAGTAAACGTACAACGTAGTTATAAACAATTCCCATTAAACACGCCGCAGTTAAATCGCGAGCTAGGTGGGTATATTCTTCAAAATACAGAACACTTAACTGTAGATGTTCATCAGCCAGATGTAGCAGTTCGAGTAGAAGTGCGTGATGATGCTACTTATATTACTTGTGGAGAAGAATACGGTGCAGGTGGCTATCCAGTTGGAGTTGGCGGAAAAGTAATGTTATTACTATCTGGAGGAATCGATAGTCCAGTAGCAGCGTACATGTTGTTAAAACGAGGCGTGTCAATAGAAGCGATTCATTTTGAAAGTCCTCCTTTTACGAGTGATCGTGCAAAACAAAAAGTAATTGATTTAGCAAGTAAACTAACTAGATATTGTAGACGAGTGACTTTACATGTTATACCATTTACTGAAATTCAAAAAGCAATTCATAAAGAAATGCCTGCAAGCTACACAATGACAATCATGAGACGCGTTATGCTTAGAATTGCTGAGCAAGTTTCAGTTGATCGAAAAGCACTTGCTTTAGCAACTGGTGAAAGTTTAGGTCAAGTGGCAAGCCAAACATTGGAAAGTATGCATACAATCAATGAAGTAACTAATTATCCAGTTTTAAGACCACTATTAGCTATGGATAAATTAGAAATCATGGATATTGCTAAAAAAATTGATACGTATGATATCAGTATTAGACCTTATGAGGATTGCTGTACAATTTTTACTCCAGCGAATCCAGCTACAAAACCAAAACGTGATAAAGTGGCTCGTTACGAGAGTCATTTCGACTTTACAGAACTAATAAATGAAGCTGTGGTTAATAGAGAATCAATCATTTTTGAGAACGAAATGATTCGAAATCAATCGTCAAAAAAAGAAGAAGAAATCGATATCGACGCACTTTTATAAAATTACTAAAAATTACCAGTAAAAATATGAATGAAGATATGTGTTTTATCACACTCTATACTCACAAGGAGGTGACAACACATGTCAAATAGAAATAATTCAGGTAGCAATCAATTATTAGTTGATGGTGCTGAGTCTGCTTTAAACCAAATGAAGTATGAAATCGCTACAGAATTTGGTGTAAACCTTGGTCCAGATTCAACTTCACGTGCTAATGGTTCTGTTGGTGGTGAAATCACAAAACGTTTAGTACAAATGGCTGAACAAAGCCTTGGTGGATATTCTAGATAATAACATTTAAATAATTATGGATTAAGAGGTAGGGTAAAACCTACCTCTTTTCTATTTGCTCTACCTTTTCTTTTTGTTGATTTAATATTTTAGAATAATTTTGTTATAATAAAGGGAATAAATTAAAGGAGAGACCTGTTCATGTCATATATTGAAAATGAATTTATTAAAATTACAACTAAATCACAGGGAGCAGAGTTGACGGGTATCTATACAAAAAAAGATAATATAAATTATTTATGGAATGCTGACCCAGCTTATTGGGGGAGACATGCACCTGTTTTATTTCCGAATGTTGGTAAATTAATTGATAATCAATATAAAGTGGATAATAAAGTCTATGAGCTTTCTCAACATGGTTTTGCAAGAGATATGGATTTTCAATTAACTGAAATGAAAGAAGACTTTATCAACTATGAGTTAATCAGTAGTGAACAAACGCTTTTAAAATATCCATTTCAATTTTCATTAACTATTAATTATAAGATTAAGAACAATACTGTTTTTATTAAATATGTTGTAAAGAATAATGATCAGAAATCAATGCCATTTTCAATAGGGGCTCATCCAGCGTTTAACATACCTCTGAAGGAAGATGAAATTTTTGAGGATTATTACTTACAGTTTGAAGAGGAAGAAAGATTAGAAACAATTAAATTAGAAGGACCATATCGTAGTGGTAAAAGAGAACTAATCGGTCAAAATATTAAAAACTTACCATTAACTCGTGAATTATTTAAGGATGATGCATTAATTTTTGAAAAACTTAATAAAAACGTGCTGACAATTCGTTCGAAAAATCATAGTAATACGATCAAAGTTCATTTCGAAGGGTTTCCATACGTTGGAATATGGACTACACAAACAGCACCTTTTTTATGTATTGAACCATGGTATGGAATTGCAGATGAAATCGGCCCGGTAAAAGAAATGAAAAATAGACTTGGTATTCAAATGCTAAATCCAAGTGAAACATTTACTTGTACATACAGTATTACAGTTGAAAGTGATTGATTTAAAGTAAAGGTACGCGACGAGGAGTTTAGTACTCCCTATTTTGATTAAATAAACTATCTTTTTTAGGTAGTTTATTTTTTGTGAGTTTTTGTTTAAATTTTCTGAAAAATAGTCGAAAAATAGCAGGAATTGACTATACAATTAACGAAACCATTATTATTCTATTTTGCAAAATTCAAAATATAATTTTAGTAATGATCAAAAGGGGGACTAACTAAGATGAACAGTACAAGTCTAATCGCTCCAAAAGTATATAATCTAGTTTGGGAAATTGAAAAATTTGCTTCAACTGATAAAGTGGCGTTAAAGTGGGTAGACCTAAATGGAGAATCCCATCAATTAACATATAAGGAACTTTATAATAAAGTTCACCAATATGCTTTTACATTTAAAAATAGTGGCATCGAAAAAGGGGACAAACTTTTTGTCATGATGCCAAGATGTATTGAGACTTATGTAGTTTATTTAGCTATTTTAAAAATTGGATGTGTTGTAATCCCAGGATCTGAAATGTTGAAGGTTAAGGATATTCAATATCGTCTTGAACATAGTGAAGTAAAAGCGATTGTATCGCATGATGAATATATAGGTACGTTTAGCGATATTGCTAAAACTGGTAAATATAAATTATTTACTATTCATAATCAACAAAACGTGTGGACTTCATTAAATGACCAAGCAATTAGTGGAGCACATGTATTAACTGTGGAAACGAAAAGTGATGACTTAGCGTTTATTTCATATACGTCAGGAACGACTGGCAATCCTAAAGGTGTTGTACACACTCACAGTTGGGGCTATGCACATATTCGTACAGTTGCTTCGAATTGGCTGGATGTGACAGAAGATGATACTGTATGGGCTACTGCAGGTCCAGGATGGCAAAAGTGGATTTGGAGTCCATTTTTAGCGACATTGGGTAGTGGGGCAACAGGGTTCTTTTATGAAGGGAAATTTGATGCAGATACTTTCCTAACATTACTTAAGGAGCAAAATATATCAGTATTTTGTAGTACGCCAACCGAATACCGATTTATGGCAAAGGTTGAAAATCTAGATCAATATCAATTACCTACACTAAGAAGTGCTGTGTCAGCAGGAGAGCCTTTAAATCAAGAAGTAATCCGTACATTCAAAAAGCATTTCAATGTTGATGTAAGAGATGGTTATGGACAAACTGAAAATACATTATTAATCGGAACGATGAAGGATATTAAGGCAAAAGTAGGTTCAATGGGTATTCCAACACCAGGAAACTTAGTTGAAATCGTTGATGATGAAGGAAATCCAATCGGGGTTAATGAAGTAGGGCATATCGCAGTACATTTAAGCTCTCCAGCATTGTTTAAACATTATTATAATGATATGGAACGTACAAAAGCACAAAGAAAAGGTGAGTACTATTTAACGGGTGACCGAGCTAAAAAAGATGAAGATGGCTACTATTGGTTTGATGGACGTAGTGACGACATAATTATTAGTTCTGGTTATACAATTGGTCCTTTTGAAATAGAAGATGCGTTAGTACAACATAAGCTTGTAAAAGAATGTGCAGTTGTTGCTAGTCCGGATCCATTACGTGGTAATGTTGTTAAAGCATTTGTTGTTTTGACGGAAAATGCTACAAATCAAGATGACTTAGTATCTGAACTACAAGAACACGTGAAAAAAATTACTGCTCCATATAAATATCCACGTATAATTGAATTTGTCCAAGAGCTACCAAAAACAACTTCTGGTAAAATTCGCCGAGTAGAATTACGTGCGAAGGAACAATTACGTGAATCGAATTAAATATTTATGTTAAAATGAGGGAAAATTCCCTCTTTTTTTGATTTTAAGACAATTTATCTTGCAAGAAATAGCTTAAATTTAATGAACGGATGGTGGAATGGAAATGAAGAAGCTTTGGCATAATGGTTTATTTTATACAATGGTAAGTGAAGGGGAAACGGTAGACTCAATCATTACTGAAGATGAACAAATTTTGAAAACAGGAACATATGAAGCTTTGCTTTCTTTTTTAGACGGTGAACAATTTGAGAAAATTAATTGTAACGGAAAAATCGGTTTTCCAGGTTTTATTGATAGTCATTTGCATTTAATTGGTCATGGTGAAGCGATGAATCGTGTAGACTTGTCAAAGTGTCAATCATATGAAGAGATGCTTGAACGAATGAAAAAAGTTGTAAAAGACGCGCATCCAAATGAGTGGATTGTTGGGGAAGGATGGAATGAAAACGAATGGGAATCAAAAGAAGAATTCAGTATTGACGATTTAAATAGTTTATCAAGCACAAATCCAATTGTACTAAAAAGGACTTGTAGACATGTCTACTTTGTAAATTCTCTTGCACTTAGTCATGCAGCAATAAATGAACAGATGCAAATCGAAGGAGGGCAAATTGGCTGCTTTGAGGATGGTCGTTTAAACGGATTATTGTATGATGAAGCTGTCAATTTAATCATTAAAGCGATGCCGGCACCTGACGATCAGTACTTGTCAAAAGCAATTATTTCCGCTATTAAAGATTGTTATCAATACGGTATTGTTGGAGCAGTAACAGAGGATTTATCCTATTATGGAAACGCAAACCTAGTGATAGATTTATATGAGCGATTGTTAAATGAAGTACCATTTCATACTCATGTTTTAATTCATCATACGACTTTGGATGAAGTCAAAGGAAGATTACATAAAGGTAATAAGAATGTATCATTTGGAGGCGTAAAAGCATTTATTGATGGTTCATTTGGTGGTCGCACTGCACTATTAGAAAAACCTTATGACGACGATCAAAGCATAACAGGATTACAAGTGACTTCTCCAGAAAAATTAGAAGTAATTACAAAAAAAGCGCGTGAAAATGAATTGCCAATAGCATTTCATATGATTGGAGATCTAGCTGTTAAGCAAGCCGTTGATGTTGTTAAAAAATATCCAAATCAAACTCAGCTACCTGATCGATTTATACATTGTGCACTTTTATCTCCAAAATTAATTGAGGAAATGAAAGAACTAAACATCGTTGTAGATGTACAAACCTCATTTATATATGCTGATTACCCATGGCTAGTAGAACGTATTGGTCAAAGCCGAAATGAATATGCATATTTAATTAAAACACTGCTAAAAGAATCAATCTCTATAGCAAATGGTTCAGATACACCAATTGATACAATTAATCCGTGGCAAGGTATATATACAGCGGTTACCCGAAAAGCAAAGGACGGGATCGCATATAATATACAGGAAGCAATTAGCCTATATGAAGCAATTAAACTTTATACGATTGATAGTGCGACGTCAATTCGTCAAGAAGATAAAAGAGGTCTCATAAAAGAAGGATATTCTGCTGATTTTATTTTATTTGATGAAAATCCATTTGAGTTAGAAAAAGATAATCTACTGTATGTTAAATGTAGTGAAACTATTTGCCGAGGAAATATTGTCTATAAAAGAAATAGGTAAGTTAAGGACAAGCAAGAGTGTCCTAGAAATTGTTTGTTACCAACAACAACTAGTATTTATCAACGAAGTTCATCAAAAATCTAATATTTTACTACACAAAAAGAATGGTATGTAATTTTACCATTCTTTTTGTTTATCCAGAAGTTGGTTTGCCTATACTGATACAAAAAAGGGTGGTTTTTTGCTTTACATATACTCAATTCTAATTTTTATTGCAATCGTAGTTTTACTCTTAATCATTTTCGTCCTTTTTATAAATATGAAAGTCAATATTTTATCCGTTTATACAAATGAAGAACGATTTATGAATATTAAACTGTCTATCTTGAACAACCTATTGCATTTCGCCTTTACGATTCCTTTAAAGAAACCGAAAGAGGTAAAGGAGGACGTATCAGATTTAGAGAAAAAAAGGGATTTGTCTGTCCTACAACAAATTGATTTTTTCATAAATTTATACTCCAACGGACATACTATCATTACAAAATTTTTAAACACTGTACAAATTTACAATTTAACTTATCATATTCATTTTGGTGTCGGAAATTCTGCTTTAACAGGGATATCAATTGGGACAGCTTATAGTGCGATCGGAATTTTTGAAAACTTATTAAAGAAATTTACGATATTACATCATCCGCCAACGATCGATATCACGCCCAACTATTATACATCCGTAATGGAAACTACTGGTAAGATACGGTTTTCATTTTCGGTACGAAAGGCAGTCTTTGCGGGATTATTATTACTTAAAGCATATTTAAAAACTAGAAAAGACTTTAAAGCAACACATCCAATCGAAACTAATTAGAGGTGATTATCAATGAGTCAACATCCTATTGGAGACTTAATGCACGCGGCAATGGAAAATTTATCAGCAATGATTAATGTAAATACAATTATTGGTGATCCAATTTCAACACCAGATGGAAGCTTAATCTTAACCGTATCAAAAGTAGGGGTTGGCTTTGCAGCTGGTGGAAGTGAATTCCGAAATTACCATTTAGTAGATGGTGTTAAAGAAGCTGAAGTAAGAAGTCCACATCCATTTGGAGGAGGTACAGGTGGAGGTGCTTCAATCACTCCGATTGCCTTTTTAATTGTAGGTAAAGATGGTGTTAAACTACTTCATCTAGATCAAAATACACATTTAATCGAAAAGCTAATGGATTTAACGCCACAAGCGTTAGAAAAAGTAAAAAAATATATGAAGAAAAAAGATGATTCAGATAAACATGTGGACGATTTTGATTCAGATTTAGATTAAATATAAAATTTAAGTAAAGTTAATTGCATTCAAGGTTTCCTTCCAGTAAGATAAATGTTGTGAACATTTTGTAATTTTGGGAGGAAATATCATGGCATCTGTAACATTTAAAAACAATCCAGTAACTCTTATTGGACAAGAAGTAAAAGTAGGAGAAAAAGCTCCAAGCTTTACTGTATTAGCAAACGATTTAAGCCCTGTAACTTTAGAGGCTTCAGCTAATAAAGTACGCTTAATTAGCGCAGTACCTTCTGTAGATACTGGAATTTGTGATGCACAAACTCGTCGTTTTAACGAAGAATTATCAAACGTAGAAAACGTTGAAGTTTTAACAATTTCAATGGACTTACCATTCGCACAAAAAAGATGGTGTGCTGCTAGTGGTTTAGAAAATGTACATACTTACTCTGATCACCGTGATGCATCTTTTGGTGAAGCATTTGGTGTTTTAATGCAAGAATTACGTTTATTAGCTCGTGCAGTATTCGTAGTCGATTCAAAGGATGTTGTTACTTACGTTGAGTATGTAGCTGAAGGCACAACTCATCCAAACTATGAAGCAGCAATCGAAGCTGTAAAAGCTGCAAAATAATAACAATAACTCTATTAAGAGGTAAAAGGGCTGTCGAGTAGATCTCGGCAGTTTTTTTTGCATTAAAAAGGCATTCACAAATATGAATGCCTAAGTGTGTAAATATCAGACTGTTGTCAAGATTATTTACCTAAAGAAACTGATTTCTCAGTACAACGTTCCATAGCCGAGATAATAGATGAGCGGAAGCCTTGTTTTTCTAATTCAGCAATTGCTTCAATTGTAGCACCACCTGGTGTGCAAACTTGGTCCTTTAATTCCCCAGGATGTAATTCCGTTTCAAGTACCATCTTTGCTGCACCTAAAACTGCTTGGGCTGCTAACTTATATGCCTGGTCACGCGTTATACCTTGTAATACAGCTCCGTCTGCTAAAGCTTCGATCATTAAGTAAACATAAGCTGGAGAAGAACCACTAACTGCAGGAATCGCATCCATTAATTTTTCATTTACTAATTCGCATTTTCCGAAGCTATTGAAAATTTCCATTACTTCACTTAACTCTTCGTTGCTCACTACATGATTATGACAAAGTGCACTCATGCCTTCTCTAACTAAGGAAGGAGTATTTGGCATCGTTCTAACGATTTTAACCTCTTTACCGAAAGATTTCTCAACACCTTCAAGAGTAATTCCAGCGGCAATCGTAATGATCACAGTATTACTTGAAACAACTTCTTTAATTTCTTCAATAATAGTTGGATATAAATCAGGTTTAACTGCTAAAAACAAATAATCAACCTGCATTGCTAAATCGATATTACTATTTAATGTGTGAACATTATATAAATCTTTTACTTTTACAAGTGTTTCATTAGACCTTGCACTTACATAAATTTGATGCTTTTCAATTACATTCGATTCAATTAACCCACCAATCATAGCTTGGGCCATTTTACCGCAACCTATAAAACCAATCTTCTTATTCATTTGTTCTCACATCCAATATATTTAATAAATTGAATTATACATGAGGGGTTAAATATTACCAAATAATACATTATTAAAAAAAAATAATGTATGGATATCCACAAGGAATTATTTTTTGTAAAATAGAAATTGTAAAGAAAATTGACTCTTTATTTGGGGGTATTATGAAACAAATTTTAAAAGAATCAAATCATAAAACTACAATTGAGATTATTCAACAACTTATTCAAACATATGGTGGAACTTCATTAACACATTTAGGATTACTTGGAGATAAAAAAGTATTTCTTTCAGAAGATCAAAAATCTACATTTGTTTACCGTAAACAAGGTAATAAATTAGTTGTTCTATGTGATCCAATTGGTGAGATTTCTTTTGAAAAAATAAAGGAGTTTGAAAATTATTCAAGGAGTATAAAATGTATTCCGTGTTTTTATCAAATAGATGATAACTCAAAAAAGTTGTATGAAAAAGCTGGCTATCGATTGTTAAAATTAGGTGAAGAAGCAATAGTTGAATTAGAGGATTTCGAAATTGCAGGTAAAAAAGGAGCAAAACTAAGAACCAAAAGGAACAAATTCATTCGACAAGGATATCAATTTGAAGTGTCAATGCCTGGCCATTCTATAGGTCTACTTCAAGAGCTAAAAGGGGTCTCAGATGTATGGTTAAACGGAAGAGAAGAGCTATCCTTTTCAGTTGGTTCATTTCATTTTGATTATGTTTCAAATTTTCCGATAGGAATCTTAAGGGATAAAAATGGTCAAGTTATTGCTTTTGCGACATTACCGATTCAAGGACAAAATATAACAATCGATTTAATGAGATATTTAAAAGAATTACCATATGGAACGATGGATATGCTTTTTGTTTCCATTATGTTTTGGGCAAAAGAAAATGGATTTAAAAGCTGTAGCCTTGGAATGGCACCTTTAGCAAATGTTGGCCAAGATTCAAAATCATCAATCATCGAAAAATCTGCAAAAATGATCTTTAAATATGGTAACTCAATTTATAACTTTAAAGGATTATTAACTTTTAAAAGTAAATTTGCGAATAAATGGGAATCAAAGTACTTAGCATACAAACCATATACATTACTTTCGGTTATCACAAGCATATATCACCTAGTTCATGGAACTAAATCTTTGAACTATATAACTCGATTTATGAAGCCGATAGAAAAGAAAGTGAAAATTAGTTAACGAGGTCCTCTATATAAGAGGTCTTTTTTTATGCTTTTCATTATTGCTCCATGAAAAAGTTACTGTTCGTTATATCATAGTGACATTAATTCCAGTGCAATACAAAAAAACTACATAAAAAGTTCAAATTGTATTAAATAAAAGTAAACATTCATCATTTAAAATTAAATTAACAGTACTGGATTAAAATTGATTAAAAAAACCAAATACTTTCTAATAGAAGAAAATTATTAAAGTGGACACGTTTAAGAGCCATACGTATAATGAAACACAATGACTGTTCTATTATGAAAGTGAGGAAAGAAAAATGGTAAAAGAGAATTCAGTGGAATTTTTATTTAATTACATAGATGAATCGACAGAATGTTTAAAAGATAATTTAGAAATTTCTTATTTAGAGGCATTAATTGAAACGGGTGAAAATTTCTTTGAAGGGGAAGTTTTGCAAGAAGAAATTAATGGTTCACAAAAAGATAAGCTTATGAATACAATTCAACAATTTACATCAACTTCAAAAGATAATGAGAGTATCCGTAGAGCATTTCAATTAGCGATATTAAAAGGTATGAAGCAAGGTGTACAAACAAATCATGAAATGACTCCAGATGGTATTGCTTTTATTATTACTTATTTAGTTGGAAAACTTACTGAGGGGAAACAAAATTTAACTATCTTAGATCCGGCAATTGGTACTGGAAATCTTTTATTAACAATTTTAAATTCTTCAAAGGATAAATTTACTGATTCTGTTGGAATAGATGTAGACGACGTTCTTGTTAGAATCGCATTTGTTATAGGCAACTTACTAGGACATGAAATAGAACTATTTAATCAAGACAGTTTAGCGCCATTATTTGTAGATCCGGTTGATCTTGTTGTTTGTGATCTACCAATTGGTTTTTATCCAAATGCTGAACGTACAAAAGAGTTTACTTTACAAGCAAAAGAAGGCATGTCTTATGCTCATCATTTATTTATTGAGCAAAGTATGAACTACTTAAAATCTGGAGGATTTTTCATTTCGCTAGTTCCAAATCACCTATTTACTTCAGAGCAATCTACTCAATTACAAAGCTATATTAATGAAACAGGTGTTATTCAAGGATTGATACAGTTGCCAGTATCTGCCTTTAAGGACGAAAAACATCAAAAAAGTATATTAATAATCCGCAAAAATGCAGAAAATATGAAGAAGCCAAAACAGGCTTTATTAGTTGATTTTCCTAAGTTATCGAATATAAAAGCAGTTGAAGATATTATGCTTCAAATGAATGAATGGTTTAAAGAAAATTTACAATAATTGAACTTTTAAACACGTAAACTAATTTGTGTTATAATAATTTCAGCTAAAAAAATATAACAGTTTCATGTTTAAAGGAGATGTAAAAACATGGCAAATATTCTTGCTATTAATGCAGGTTCATCGTCATTAAAATTTCAATTAATTGAAATGCCTAGTGAAAAAGTACTTACAATTGGTTTGGTAGAGCGTATCGGTTTAAAGGATAGCGTTTTTGTAATTTCTGTAAACGGGGAAAAAATTAAAGAAGTAACTGATATTGCTGATCATTCTGTTGCAGTAAAAATGCTTCTTGAAAAGCTAACAGGTTTAGGAATTATTACTTCATTCGATGAAATTCATGGAGTTGGACATCGTGTAGTTCACGGTGGAGAACTATTTACAGATTCTGCTTTAATTACTGAAGAAGTTGAGCAACAAATTGATGAACTTTCTGATTTAGCTCCGCTTCATAACCCAGCTAACCTAGTTGGTATTCGTGCATTCAAAGAATTATTACCAAATATTCCTGCAGTAGCTGTATTTGATACTGCATTCCATCAAACAATGCCTGAAGAGTCTTACTTATATAGCTTACCTTATGAGTACTATAAACAATTTGGTATTCGTAAATATGGATTCCACGGTACATCACATAAGTATGTAACAGAAAGAGCTGCTGAATTAATTGGTAAGCCACTTGAAGAATTAAGACTTATTTCATGTCATTTAGGAAATGGTGCAAGTATTGCTGCAGTTGATGGTGGAAAATCAATTGACACTTCAATGGGATTCACTCCACTTGCAGGTGTAACAATGGGAACTCGTTCTGGTAACTTAGACCCAGCTTTAATCCCATTTATTATGGAAAAAACGGGTAAAACAGCTGAGGAAGTACTTGATGTATTAAATAAACAAAGTGGTATGCTTGGTATCTCTGGATTCTCAAGTGACTTACGTGATATTGAGACTGCAGCTGAAGAAGGTAATAAACGAGCTAAAATCGCTCAAAGTGTATTCATTGAACGTATCCACAAATATTTAGGTTCTTACGCTGCTCGTATGAAAGGCGTAGATGCGATTATTTTCACTGCTGGTATTGGAGAAAATGGTCCAGAAATTCGTCAAGCCGTTCTAGAAGGTCTTGAATTTATGGGGGTTTATTTTGACCCAAGTAAAAATAACTTTAGAGGAAAAGAAGCTTTCATTAGCTTTGATCACTCTCCAGTTAAAGTAATCGTAATTCCAACTAATGAAGAAGTTGTAATCGCAAGAGATGTAGTACGAGTTGGAATGAAATAATTTTTTAGTAAACATAAACGTAGAGCATACAAAAATAGATGACCTCATATTCTTAAATTGAGATCACTTTTTGGCTCTACGTTTTTTTATATTCGAGGTGATAGTATGGATCAAATGAAAGAGTATAATCTATGGCTTGAACTGAACGATTTGATTGAAAAGAAACAACAACAGCGAAATTTAAATAAACTTGAACTTATGTATCAAAATGCTTCTAATTTTCTCCTCCAAAAAATACCTCAGAGCTATTCGAATACTTTTAATGAATTTTTTTCAACTGCTTTTTTCCACACTCAATCATTAATACAAACAACAAAACAGTTTCAAGAAAAGAAATTAGATATTCTTAATCGAGCTCAAATTTTAAAAAGTGATGTTATCACAATAAGTGATTTAAGAAAGCTACCATTAAGACAATTGAATTTTTTAGCTGAACAAGAAATATCGAAAGCATTAATAGTCTCAAGTGTTCAAGGTGGAATAAGTGGAACTAGTACGAAGCTTGCTTTATTTGGTGATTTACCGGCTTTATTATTTATTAATCTTAAAACGGTACAAGAAATAGCTCTTTGTTATGGATATGATGTAAGTATTCCAAAAGAGATGGAATGTAGCTTAAAAGTATTACAAGGTGCAATCCTCCCATCAACCGAAAAATACGTTGTTTGGAGTAATTTAATGAACGATATTTTAAAGCATGAGGATTCTGACGTATTTGCAACTTGGGAAAATGAATTTAATGGAGAAGGGGTCTATTATACAGTCATATTACAAATGTGCAAGTTATTAATGATCCATTCATTACGGAATAAGGTTTTAGGTGGTATTCCTTTATTAGGAGTTACTGTTGGGGCAAAATGGAATGAATCATTTACAAAAAACATATTAGAATATACAAAGAAATTTTATCAATATCGTATATTATCGGAACGGATAAACCAGGAGCCAACAAATTAAATCGCAATTTGAGAAGCTAACAAATTATCTGTTAGCTTTTTTAATGTGGAATGAGTGGAAACGGACTTGAACCTCCATTAGACAATTTACTCTTAGCCCATCCAATACCCGTTTGGTTGTAAACGAGTATATGGTATGCTAATAGAAAACCATTCAAGGAGACAATTATGAAGCCTACATCAAGTTTTCAACTAGAACAATCCGTTGGAAAGTTACGAAAAGTGATTGACCAACTAAACAAGCAAATTAAAGAAGCATCTTCCGATAAAGTTGCGAATGAAACCATCAGACTAAAAGAGGAACTGAAAACAATCGGAGACACGCTTTTACAAATTCAAAAGCGCGAAAATGAATAAACATAATAATAGGGATACAGAAAAAAGCTAACAAATTTATTGTTAGCTTTTTAACCATGTATTTTTGTATCATTCGACATTTGTTGGTTACTTCTAAACCAAATCCAAAGATCGTTAATAATTGATGCTAATTCTGCAATATCAGAATTTAATTTACAGCTCAAAGCAAAATCAGATTCGTGATTTAATTGTTCTTGTTTATGATTAATCGAAAACTCTAAACGCTTAATTTGATCAGGTATTTCACCACGGATATATTCCCATTCAGTAATAATCATCAGTTGTTGATCGCGAGAGTAATCTTCCCAATCCAGCTTTAGGCTTGGTAGAAAAATACCTAATCGTTCATCGTATAAAAAATAATCTTGTAACATTTTTTACTCCCCCTCATGACTATATTATACATTGAAAAAAATTTGTGAAACATATTGATTTTTAAAATTCTAGATTTATGAAATGAAAATTGTTTGTAAATAGCCTAAAATCTAAAAATAAAAATTATTAAAATAAAAGGAAAATAATTCATAATAATAGAAAACATAGTTATCTTTTAATAAAATAATCTTACTATATTAAAGATATATGTATAAGATAATGACATAATTTTTAATGGACTGGCTTTATGCTTAAATAACACATTAAAAAGGTTAATGAGAATAGATTTTACAAATACATACAATTGATTGATTTATCTAGATGATTTTCAAAAATATATAAAATTATTTAGACTCGAAAGGAAGAGTTTTATGAGGCATGCTGTCATTACGGCAGGATCGAAGGGGTTAGGGAAGAAAGTAACTGAAGCATTTTTAAAAGATGGTTATTCAGTAACTGTTACGTACTTTTCTGATGAACAAGCTATCAAAGAGCGAAAAGAAGATTGGAAGGATTATTTGGACCGGATTCTTTTTGTAAAAGGTGATATTTGCGATAAACAATTTATTAGTGAGATTGTCTCAAAAACAATGGAGAAATTCGGTAGGGTTGATTGTCTTATCAATAATGCTGGTCCGTATTTATTTAACCGTAAAAAACTGGCTGACTACACTGATGAAGAGTGGGAATACTTGTTGTATGGAAATTTGCACAGCGTGTTTTATCTTTTAAAGAAAGTTATTCCAATTATGAGGAATCAAAAATATGGGCGTATCATAAATTATGGATTTCAAGGTGCCAATTCGGCTTCGGGATGGATTTATCGTTCTGCATTCAGCGCTGCTAAAGTAGGGCTAGTTTCATTAACAAAAACAATAGCCTATGAAGAAGCTGAAAACGGTATAACATCTAATATGATTTGTCCTGGAGATATTTTTGGTGATATGAAAGAAGCAAATCAAACTGATGCAAGTAAGGATGGAAAAGGTCTTGCACCAGTTGGAAGATCTGGAACTGGAGAAGATATAGCAAGAATGGTGCAATTTTTGTGTAAGGAAGAGTCTGATTTTATAACAGGTGATATATTTGAAGTCACTGGTGGCTTGGATGTCATTAATAAATACAGACATATTCCATTATCATGAGAATTCGTGGGACAATTCCATTTTTAAAGCATAAATTATAGTAAAAAAGATTCTGAATTAATATTTATTAAACGAAATTAAGCGTTTTCATTTTCTGCACTATATGTTTTGTGTTAATATAAAAATGTATTATTTTTTAATAAATAAAGCTCATCCTAAGAGGCACGAATTAAATAGATTTCAGGGGGAAATAACATGCGTATTGGGGTACCAAAAGAAATAAAAAACAACGAAAATCGTGTAGCAATGACACCAGCTGGAGTAATGAACTTAGTTGGACATGGACATTCAGTTTACATTGAAACAAATGCTGGACTTGGTTCAGGATTTACTAATGAAGAATACGTAAATGCTGGCGCAACAATTGTTGAAACAGCTGAAGAGGCTTGGAATAATGAAATGGTTATGAAAGTTAAAGAACCAATTCCAAGCGAATATGGATATTTCCGTGAAGGATTAATTTTATTCACATACTTACATTTAGCTCCAGAGCCTGAATTAACTAAGGCTTTAATTGATAATAAAGTAGTAGGAATTGCTTACGAAACTGTACAAGTTGGTAATACATTACCGTTATTAACTCCGATGAGTGAAGTAGCAGGACGTATGTCAGCTCAAATCGGTGCTCAATTCCTTGAGAAAAATAAAGGCGGAAAAGGTATTTTATTAGGTGGAGTACCAGGAGTACGTCGTGGAAAAGTTACAATCATTGGTGGAGGTGTAGCAGGAACAAATGCTGCTAAAGTAGCTGTTGGTCTTGGTGCTCATGTAACGATGATTGACTTAAATCCAGATCGTTTACGTCAATTAGATGATATTTTTGGTCATCAAATTACGACTTTAATGTCAAACCCTTACAATATTGCTGAAGCGGTTAAAGAATCTGATCTTGTAATCGGTGCAGTATTAATTCCAGGTGCAAAAGCGCCAAAACTTGTAACAAAAGAAATGATCGAATCAATGGAACCAGGTTCAGTTGTAGTTGATATTGCAATTGACCAAGGTGGTATTTTCGAAACAACAGATCGTATTACAACTCATGATTTCCCAACATATGAGAAGCATGGAGTAGTACACTACGCTGTAGCAAACATGCCTGGTGCAGTACCTCGTACTTCTACAATGGCATTAACAAATGTTACAGTACCTTATGCAGTTCAAATTGCTAACAAAGGTTATCAAAAAGCTTGCTTAGATAACTCTGCATTATTCAAAGGTATTAATACACTTGATGGATATGTAACTTACGAAGCAGTAGCGGAAGCTCACGGCTTAGAATACAAAGAAGCAACTACTTTATTGCAAGGTACATCTGTTTCTACAAACTAATAAATAGTAAAATCCCTTTATCAAAATCGGTAAAGGGATTTTATTTTAATCAATTCTAATATCATTCACTTTATTTTTATAGTGAAATTATATCATAATTTCCATTTTATGTAAAAAGGAGTGAAAGTATTGAAATTTATTATTATCCTTATTTTTCTGATTACAGGTATTTTCGGGTTTAACTGGCTAATGGGTTATCGTAATCAAAAGATTACAATAGATTTAGATGAGCGTTATTTAAATCTAAATGAATATGCGAAGGCTGTGAAGGCTGAATTAGAAAGCCAAGGTAAAACAGTTGATTACAGAGGAAATAGACTTTTTATCATAAATGGTAAATAATATCATCTAATTGAACGAAATGTATCAATGGGTGGTGTTCCGTTACAACATACAATCCTTCAAAAGGTTTTTTTAAGACTGTTGACAAAGGCTCGCTTTCTTCGTTGCTTCACCTGCCAACGCTTTGCTCATTACCGTCAAAAGGTAACTCCGCTTTTCACCAGGCTTCGCGTCCCGAAAGAAGACAAGCGCTTGCAATCAGTCTGAAAATCAAGTTTTAGAATTTTGTCTATACAATAAAGAATCCCAATCTTCATCTGAAGAAAGGGATTCTTTTTCTTTATTCCTGACTCAAATTATATTCTTCTTTCAACATGCTATATTGATACATATCACGATGAGCGCCTTTGAAAAACTCATGCTTGCGCAATATACCATCTAAATGAAAGCCTAATTTTGTAAGGAAATTTTGTGAAGCGATATTATATTCGTATACTTCACCATATATTTTTATGAGTTTTAATTCATTAAAAGCATAATTTAGTAGATAGTTTAATGCAAATGAACCAATTCCTTTATTTTGCATTGATTGTTCTCCAATTACGATTCCAAAAGCAGCATGATTATTCTCTTGATCAAGATTTCCTAATTCAATTCTTCCTACACAAATACCATTGTATTCGATTGCGAACAAGTGGAGATTAGGTTTAAGTCCGTCAAAATATTTTTCATAGCCTTGTACCATTTCATCTAAAGAACGTGGTTTTTCTATTCCTACAAGCTTACCAATCTCATTATCACATTCCCATTTATGCATAATAGGGATGTCTGACGGAAGTACTTGTCGAATATTTATTAATCCGTCTTGATTCATATTATAGGATGATTAATTCTTTAGGGAACTTCGTTAATGTCATTGCACCTGTTTCTGTAATAACGATATCATCTTCAATACGAACTCCACCAACATTTGGTACATAGATTCCTGGCTCAATTGTATATGACATGCCAGTTTTAATAATACCAGTATTTGAATCATTTACTGATGGGTAATCGTGGATACCAATACCTAAACCGTGACCAATACGGTGAACGAAATATTCGCCATACCCAGCGTCTGTAATAATTTGACGAGCAGCGCGATCAACATTTCCTAATACCTCTCCTGGTTTACTCACTTCGATTGCAGCAAGTTGACCTTTTAAAACGGTTTCATAAATTTCTCGTTGTTGCTCATTTGGTTGACCAAACATTACTGTACGAGTAATATCTGAGCAATATCCATCAACGATAAAACCTAAGTCCATAAGTACGAAATCACCTTTTTTAATTGGGTTTGTACCTGGATTTCCGTGTGGTAACGCTGAGTTTGCACCAGTTAAAATTAAAGTGCTAAATGAAGTTTTAGAAATACCTTTTTTCTTCATTTCGTATTCCATTTCAGCAATTAAATCCATTTCTGTTTTGCCTTCAGCAATACGATCAACAATAATTTGGCAAGCCATGTCAGCAGCTTCAGCAGCAACCTGCATACGACGAATTTCTTCACTATCTTTAATTAAACGTAAGTCATGTAATTTTTCCTCAGCTGCAAGGAATTGTACGCCAGGGAAAAGTTGTACTAATCTTTCATAGCGGCCAACAAGAAGATGTTCTTTTTCGATCGCCATACGATTAACTGTAATATTACGTTTTGCTAATGATTCTTGTATCATTGCCCAAGGATCTTGACTATCATTAAAGCCTATTACGTCATATTTCCAGCCAGCATTTTGTACATGTCCAACTTCCATTTGTGGACATACAAGTATTGGCTCATCATTTGGAAATACAAGACAAGCTAAAAGACGCTCATGTGGATTACAATGGAAATTAGTTAAATAAAATACGTTCTCAGTAGATGTAATAAATCCTAGTTGAATATCTTGCTCTTTTAACCAAGTTGATAGATTTTGTATACGGTGTTCCATTTGTAACATCCTTTCTTAAAAAACAAATTACTGCAATAAACAAAAAAGCCTTTACAGTATATAACACTCTTATTTTATCATTTTTTATCGAATTACGTAAAATAGTTAACTTATTTCTTATTTTTGTAATAGAAAATAATCTGTTAAAATGTGGTAGAGACTAATTTTATAATAAAGGAGCGACTTCATTTGAAAATTACATATTTTGGGCACAGTGTTATTTTAGTAGAACACGGTCAAGATTCAATTATTATTGACCCGTTTATTAACGGTAATCCACATACTAATGTGAAAGTAGAAAATATTAAAGTGAATTATATTTATGTAACACATGGTCATGGCGATCATTTAGGTGACACAGTTGAACTAGCAAAACGAAATGATGCAACTGTTATTGCTCCTGTGGAATTAGCAACTTGGATTTCGTGGCAAGGTGTCAAAGTTGTCCCTATGCATATCGGGGGAGAAAAAGAGTTTTCATTTGGTAAATTAAAATTAGTAGAAGCAATCCATGGTTCAAGTATTGTTGATGAAGAAAATAAACAAATAATTAATGTAGGACCACCATCAGGCGTTTTATTAAAAATAGCTGGTAAAACAATTTATCATGCTGGTGATACGGCATTATATAGAGGTATGAAAACATTAGGTGAGTATGAAACTATCGATATAGCATATTTACCAATTGGTAATCATTTTACAATGGGAATCGACGATGCAGTAATTGCTTCTGAATGGATTAACGCACAGCAAGTAATTCCGATGCATTATAATACATTTCCACCAATCCAAGTAGACCCAAATGAGTTCCTTGCAAAATTACCAAAGAATAATGGTTTCATTCATGAGCCAAATACAACAATTTCACTAGTGTAGTATAGGCCATCGAAAAAAATATTAGTACAGTATTAGAAGCACGTTGAAACGTGCTTTTTTTCATGGTATGAATTGTTATATAATAGTTAATAAAAATATTAATACAACCATTGAAAGCTTGGTGAGGTAATTGACTACAAAGCACGATCAAATACTAGAACATATTGAACAACTACCGGTCGGTCATAAAATATCAGTAAGACAAATTGCGAAAGATTTAAGTGTAAGTGAAGGTACTGCATATAGAGCAATTAAAGATGCGGAAAACAAAGGATTTGTTAGTACCATTGAACGTGTAGGTACGATTCGTATTGAAACGAAAAGAAAAGAAAATATTGAAAAATTAACTTTTGCCGAAGTTGTTAATATTGTTGATGGACAAGTTTTAGGTGGTAAAGAAGGATTACATAAAACACTTAATAAGTTTGTTATTGGTGCAATGCAGCTTGATGCGATGATGAGATATATTAGTGCAAATAATTTATTAATCGTCGGAAACCGAGTGAAAGCGCATGAATTAGCATTAAAAGAAGGATCAGCGGTTTTAGTAACAGGTGGATTTGATACAGATGAAAGTGTAAAACGTCTTGCGGATGAAATGAAAATGCCGATTATTTCTTCTAGTTATGATACGTTTACTGTTGCGACGTTAATTAATAGAGCAATTTATGATCAGTTAATTAAGAAAGATATAGTACTAGTTGAGGATATACTCATTCCAACTGAAAAAACAGCTACACTATCTCCATTTGATGAAGTTGAAAAGTGGTATGAACATAACAGAGAGACAGGTCATGGAAGATATCCTGTAATTGATGATCGAGGGAAGCTAATTGGAATTGTAACTTCAAAGGATATTATACATGAACAACGTACTCAGAGAATTGATAAAGTAATGACTAGACAACCAATAAGTGTAAATGAAAAAATGTCGGTTGCGGCAGCTGCTAGAATGATGGTTTGGGAAGGCATAGAGTTGCTACCAGTTGTAAATACAACGAATTACTTAATCGGTATTATTAGTCGTCAAGATGTACTTGAAGCATTACAGCAATTGCAACGACAACCACAAGTGGGAGAAACAATTGATGATATAGTTACTAGTCAATTTCATAATAATAAAGATCAAAAAAATGATGACTTTACGATTAGATGTAATGTAACTCCTCAAATGACGAATGTAATTGGTACTCTTTCACATGGCGTATTTACGACGATTGTAACTGAGGCAGGTAAACGAGCAGTTCGTGATATGAAAAAAGGGGATTTAATCGTAGAAAATATTACAATTTACTTCGTACAACCAGTTCAAATTGATGATGTAATTGAAATTAAACCAAAAGTTTTAGAATTAGGTCGTAAGTTTGGAAAAGTTGATGTTGAAGTATTTCAACAAGGAATTTTAGTAGGTAAAGCATTGATGATGATGCAGTTATTAGATCGTTAATTGGAAGCCTTATTGGGGCTTCCATTATTTTTTTAATTAAATATAAAAAAGCGGGAAAACAAATTCCCGCCTTTGAAGTTTATGGAAAAATCATCCCGTATTTTTAATTTGAAAGCAGTTTATGAACTCGTTTAACAAATTCATTATTTTCGTTTCTAGTATCAAAATCTTTTGCTAAGTCATATACAATTTTCTCTAATTTCTCTAAGTCATAAATAAATTCATCTTCATTTATTTTCAATTTTTTCGCCATAAATAATGCTGCTAGCCAAAACTCGAATTTATATGATAGATTCGAAAGATTATCACATAAATCAACATGTTTATAGAACAATTCAATTGCTCTGTCAGGATCACAAAAAGTTAAAAAAATCATTTGCTCACTTAGTTCAGGAATGTATTTTGTGCGATTGTATGTTACAAAATAAGCTTTTTGTTGAATAATTAATGCTTCATCTATTTTGCTTTCTTCTAATAAAGGAAGCAGTAATTTTGAGTAGGATTTGTGAATCGCTTCGTCACAATCAACTGAGCTATTCATTATTTTATTTTGCAAATTTAACGCTTCTTGAAGATGATCAATTTTTAGTAAATAAATCATTTCACCATACATTTCACATTTTTCACAATTACTTAAATGATCCCTTGGAGATTTTTTATATAGTTGATAGTTTTGTTTTGCGTAATCAATTTGATTTAAATATAAGTTCATTATAAATAGAGCTTGAAAATAAGGTCTTAAAGAATAGTTAGCAATCACTAAACGATTCTTAAAATCCTCAAAATAATGGTGAATTTCTTCTAACGAGAATCTCAGGGACTGAGGTATTATTTCTAGGAACCACTTGTACAGCCATAGGATTTGCTCTTGCTCGATACGTTCTTCGTTTTGATCATATAAATCTATGCACCACAAAAAGGTATCAATAAATAAGTCTATTTCACCAATAGAAAAAGCAGTTTCTGCTAATTCCATCTTAACGTAATATAGATATCCCCATTCCTCTTGATTCTCTAATTCTTCTGCAAAAGTAAGTAGTTTTTGAAGTTTAATACTAGAATGTGATAATTCTACTAGTTCATCAAATTTTGATGAAAATAGTTCTTCAGTCATCATGTAAGTTTTCTCACTTTCTAGATTACTATAAGATTAAACAGTTTGTTTATTTTCAATTGCTTTATAATGCTTATTCTGTAAGTATCCACGATATAGATTTGCCGCACCAAATAGAATGAAAATAATACCGACACAAATTGTTATTAATTCAAGCTTTGCTACAATTTGATTTATACCGTAAAGCAATAAGAATAATCCAAAAGTTAATCTTGCACGTGATCCTGCAATTTTTTTTGTTAATAGTTCGCTTGTAAAGAAAAATTTGGTAACGTAAAATAAGAAGAATAGAAAAGATATAATTACGATTGTTGCAATGCTATTCACTTAGCTTCCACCTTTCAATGACTAATACATAATTCTATTTTACAGTCATAGAAACTATATTTCAAAAGTTTTCATATAAAGGAGAGTTTAATGTTGAAGGAAAAAATTTTAAAAGATATACATTCGTTTGATACGATAATAATTCATCGTCATGTTCGCCCAGATCCAGATGCAATTGGTTCACAGTGCGGTTTAGCAGAGATGATTAAAGCAAGTTATCCTGCAAAAAAAGTATATGTAGTAGGACATTTGCCACAATCTCTAGAGTATTTATATAAAATGGATGAAATTGCAGATGAAATATATAAGGAAGCGCTTGTCATTGTTTGTGACACAGCCAATACTGAACGAGTAGATGATGCGAGATATTCAACTGGAAAGAAACTAATTAAAATTGACCATCATCCGAACGTAGATCCATACGGTGACATTATGCATGTAGATACTACTGCAAGTTCAACGAGTGAGTTAATTTTTGAACTGGCAGAGAGTAGTAA
Organism: Bacillus sp. AFS088145; assembly: GCF_002564465.1. Classification (GTDB taxonomy): domain Bacteria; phylum Bacillota; class Bacilli; order Bacillales; family Bacillaceae_G; genus Gottfriedia. The sequence continues at coordinate 185,089 of NZ_NUUX01000005.1, forward strand.
TGAACAATTAGTCGTAACTGACACAGCTGCGAGACTAATATATGCAGGTATTATTGGAGATACAGGAAGATTCTTATTTCCAAGTACAACAGAAAGAACTTTTCATGCAGCTAGTAATTTGATAAAAAAGGATTTTTCGATTAATGAAATATATGACAATATGTATGAAACATCAATTGAGATGGCTCATTTAAATGGATATGTTCTTCAAAATTTTAAACTAACCGAAGAGGGAGTCGGTCATATAAACATGACAAAGGCTCTAATGGATGAATACAATGTAAACTCTGAACAAGCTTCATTGGCTGTAAGTTCACTTGGGCATATAAAAGGGGTAAAAGCTTGGGTTATCTTTTTAGAAGAAGAGGATTTAATTCGAGTACGTCTACGTTCAAAAGGACCAGTTATAAATGGAGTAGCTGCTATGTTTAACGGTGGTGGACATCCGCTTGCATCTGGGGCGAAAGTCTTCTCATGGGAAGAAGCAGAAAAAGTAGTCGAAGAATTAAAAAAAGTTTGTAGGGAAGAAAAATAAAGTTCTAAAAATAAATTTGAGAGGCTAATCGAATGCTAGCCTCTCATTTATTTTGTGCTTTTTATTTTTAATGTGATCTCTAATACGGTATCAAAGTAGATTGTATCTATTTCAAGTTTAAATCGCCGATCATCTTTAATATAAACTTTATTTTCGACTGCACGTCTTAATAATTCCCGATTTTGGGAAACGCTTTTTATATCTTGAGTCAGTAAATTACTTAGGTCATCCTTTACATCATCTATAAGTTGATGATTAGTAAATTCATTTAAATTGTATTGTTTGTAATTTAATATTGTCACTTTGATTTCTTGAACTGTTAAATTTCGTTTTTTTTCCTTGTTCATTCGTTCCATATTTTCAAAAAATATATTTTTATCTCTTAAATATTCTTTATTGAGCATTTTTAATTCAGATATTTGTTTTACTTGCTCTTCTTCTGTCACACCGTAAAAATAAATAAAGACAAGCCAACTAATAATAAACCCGAAAAAAATGCCTACAAAAAATTTTGCCCAAGCGTGGGAGAGTTGTTCTGGAGGAGCTTTCATTAAACATGTTCTCCTGTAAACCATTGCATAATGATTGTACCTGTATGAGTTCCTCCCATGGCAGCTATAATCATGAAAATTTGCTTAATGAATTCGATTGTTTCTCCTTCGAATAATCCTTTTTCAAAACTATAGAATGTATCAAATGTTCCACCAATCGCCCCAACAATTGCCCAAATTCGTAACTTCATTGATAAATCATACATGCTGCTAAGTGGCGGCTGTCCAATGACATAGTATCCGATTGAACCAATGATCGATCCACCTATTATAATTCCTAGTGAAATAAAATACATTGAAATTAATGCTGGTATAAATGGCAACTTAAGCTCCAATTGTCCTCACTCCCTCAATTAATATATATGGACAAAGTGTTAGGTGTATGATGAGTATTGAAGTAAGTTTAAAATAAAAGATTTGTTTTAATTTTCACGAACGAAAATAGAATGTAAGTTCGTATTTTGTGATAGAATAGATTATATTGAAAAGATGGTAAGGAGGAATGTAGATGAGTTTTGTTCATTTGCAAGTTCAAAGTTCTTATAGTTTATTGCAAAGCGCATGTAAAATAGATGAATTAATTAATGCTGCTGTTAGAGAAGGACATCCTGCGCTTGCTATTGCAGATGAAAATGTCATGTACGGGGTAATTCCTTTTTATCATGCGTGTAAAAAAGCAGGGATCAAGCCAATTATTGGGGTGAAAATCTCAATTTTAATGGATGAACATCAGTCTTATCCGATGATTTTACTAGCGAAAGATTTGGCTGGTTACCAAAACCTTTTAAAACTTACAAGTACAATAGGGACAAAATCACCAGAAGGAATTCCTAAAAAGTGGTTAACGGCATATAGTAACGGCATAATTGCAATTACGCCAGGAATCGAGGGAGAAATTGAAAACTTACTATTGAATGGAGAAATCGACAGAGCTATTGTTCAATTAAAAGAGTATCAATCAATTTTTGATCACTTTTTTGTTAGTATTCAAGATCACGGTTTACCTGAAGATCGTTTGCTATATCCATTAATTAAACAAGTACAAAAAGAAACAAACATCAGTCTAGTTGTTACAAATGACGTTCGATATATTGAAAAAGAGGATGCACTTATTCAAGATGCATTATTTTCAGTTAAAAATGGTACTAAGTTATCGGACGAATCAAGACCAAGATTACATTCGAACGAATATTATTATAAATCAAAAGCCGAATTATTGAAGTTGTTTTCTGACGAAGAAGAAGCATTTCAAAATACTATACATATTTCAGATATATGTAATGTAACGATTCCTTTTCATCAGCCCTTATTGCCTAAGTATCCAGTACCTGATGAATATTCAACAGTGGAATATTTAAAAATGGTTTGTGAAAATGGCATGATTGAGCGTTACGGGGAAATAAATGATGAACTTAAACAAAGATTAGAATTTGAATTAAATACAATCAATAAGATGGGATTTAATGATTACTTCCTCATTGTTTGGGACTTTATTAAATATGCACTTGAACAAGGGATATTTGTTGGACCAGGACGTGGTTCCGCCGCGGGATCTTTAGTGGCTTACGTATTAAAAATTACGAATGTAGACCCAATACATTATAATTTACTATTTGAACGTTTTTTAAATGAAGAAAGAATTACAATGCCAGATATTGATATTGACTTTCCAGATCATCGACGAGATGAAATGATTGATTATGTCGCTTCAAAATATGGTGATGTGCATGTTGCCCAAATTATTACATTCGGAACATTAGGAGCAAAAGCAGCCATTCGAGATATTGCTAGGGTAATGGGACTTTCACCAACTGAAATAGATCGGTACTCGAAGCTAATTCCATCATCGCTAGGAAATTCATTAAAAGATGTCTATGAGCAATCAAAAGCATTTAAAAGTCATGTTGAACATTCTGGTATTCATAAACGGATATTTGAGGTAGCTTGCCAAGTTGAAGGATTACCTCGCCATACAAGCATTCATGCAGCAGGTGTTATTATTTCTGAACTTCCGTTAACAAATGTTGTCCCGTTACAAGAGGGGAATCATGGAGTGTTTTTAACACAATATCCTGCAGAAATACTTGAAGAGCTTGGATTAGTAAAGATGGACTTCCTTGGCCTACGTAACTTAAGTTTATTAGAAGAGGTCTGTCGATTAATTTATGAAGCAAAAGGCGAAGTAATTAATTTGGAAGAAATTCCGTTAAAAGATCTAAAAACATTTGAAATTCTGAGTAAAGGAGATACCTCAGGCGTATTTCAGCTAGAATCATCAGGGATGAGGAGGGTACTACAGCAATTACAGCCTAATCAGTTTGAAGATATAGTGGCGGTAAACGCGTTATATCGTCCGGGTCCAATGGAGCAAATCCCTAGATTTATTCAATATAAACATGGATTGGAAAGGGTTACGTACCCTCATCCAGTTTTAGAAAAAATATTAAAACCAACACATGGAGTAATTATATATCAAGAGCAAATCATGCAAATTGCTTCAACTCTTTCAGGGTTTACTTTAAGTGAAGCAGATTTACTTCGAAGAGCTGTAAGTAAAAAGAAGAAGGAAGTTTTAGACGAAGAAAGAATTCATTTTGTAGAAGGTGCAATAGCTAAAGGTTATGATGAACAAGTTGCAAATGAAGTATACGATTTAATTGTCCAATTTGCTAACTATGGATTTAATAGGAGTCATGCTGTTGCGTATAGTATGATAGCGTATCAACTAGCCTATTTAAAGGCAAATTTTCCTCTAGAATTTTATGCAGCACTTTTATCGAGTTTTATAGGAAGTGAAGAGAAAGTATCGAATTATATTGGGGAAGCAAAATTGAAAGGGATCCCAATCTATCCACCTTCAATAAATAAAAGTCAATATGCATTTATAGTTGAAGGAAATGGAATTCGATATAGCTTATTAGCTATTAAAAATATAGGAATGGCAGCTGTAAGAGAAATTCTACAAAAGCGGCCATATAAAGATTTTTTTGAGGTGTGCATTAAAATTTCACCAAAAGCATTAAACCGAAAAAGTATAGAAAATTTAATTTTTTCGGGATGCTTTGATGAGTTTGAGCTCGACCGTGCAACACTATTAGCAAATATTGATATGATTTTTGATTACGTGGATATAGTAAGACCTGAAAATGAAGATCAATTTGATTTATTTCTTGATGAAGATTTTGTGCCTAAACCAGAAATTATTAAAGTTGAGCCAATGAAAATCTCAATTAAGCTTGAACTTGAAAAACAGGCTTTAGGTACTTATTTATCAGGCCATCCGATTAGTCAATACGAGAAGTTACTAAATGAAAGTGATGCCGGGACTATTTCATCAATTATGATGAAGAAAGATACAGAGCATCTACTGTTTGTCTATATTAAGGATTTAAGGATTACAAAAACAAAAAAACAACAGCATATGGCTTTTTTACAAGTTGAAGATTTAAGTACTTCAATTGATGCTGTTATATTTCCGACTACTTTTGAAAAAAACCGTCATAAATTAAAAGAAAAAGAAGTAGTTGTAGTTAAAGCAAAAGTTGATGAACGGGATGAAAGAAAACAATTAATAATAAATGAAGTCCTTACAATCGAAGAAATGGAAGAAACAAACGATCAAAAGAAGTATACTTTATTTATTAAAATTACGGGACATACTAATAAAAATATTTCCTACACAATACAGCAAACGCTCTCTAAGTTTAAAGGGCATGCGAAAGTTGTGCTTTACTATGAAGAAGATAAAAAAGCTGTTCAATTATCTGAACACTATTATGTGAATCCTTCTGTGAATTGTCTTTCGATGTTAAGAAATATTGTAGGAGATGCAAATGTTGTATTAAAGAAATAGACATTCTTCTCTAAACTATTTATTATTAACATACATGTGATATCATACAAAAAGAAAATTTTACCTTTTAAAGAGAAAATCACTAAGAAATATACAGTTGAAAAGTCAACTCGTCAACATTAGGGAGAGTGAATAGTTTGTCATTATTAAGTGAAGAAGCATTACATATGCATAGAGTACATCAAGGTAAATTAGAAACAGTTTCTAAGGTGCCAGTTACAAATGCTAAAGAACTAAGTTTAGCGTACTCACCAGGTGTTGCCGAGCCGTGTAAAGAAATTTACGAAGAAAAAAGCAGAGTGTATGAATACACAATGAAAGGTAATATGGTTGGTGTAGTTTCGGATGGATCTGCCGTTCTAGGATTAGGTAATATTGGACCAGAGGCTGCATTACCTGTAATGGAAGGTAAAGCTGCTTTATTTAAAAGCTTTGCTGGTGTTGATGCATTTCCAATCTGCTTAAATACGCAAGATGTAGAGCAAATCATTCAAACAGTAAAATTGTTAGAACCTACATTTGGTGGAATAAATCTAGAGGATATTGCAGCTCCAAACTGCTTTATAATAGAAGAACGCTTAAAGCGTGAAACAAATATACCGATATTTCATGATGATCAACATGGAACGGCTATCGTTACACTTGCAGGTTTAGTAAATGCTTTAAAAATAGTGAATAAAAATATGGCAGATATTAAAGTGGTTCTAAATGGTGCAGGAGCTGCAGGTATTGCTATATTAAAATTATTGTATCGTTTTGGTGTTCGCCAAATTATTATGTGTGATACAAAAGGTGCGATTTACGAAGGTCGTCCAAATGGTATGAATAGTGTAAAAAATGAAGTTGCAAAATATACAAATAAAGATAAAATACAAGGTAGCCTTAAAGAAGTACTTGAAGGGGCAGACGTATTTATTGGGGTTTCTGTAAAAGGAGCAGTAACTCAAGAAATGGTTCGTTCAATGAATGAAAATCCTATTATTTTTGCAATGGCTAATCCTGATCCGGAAATTATGCCTGAAGATGCAAAAGAAGCAGGAGCTTTAGTAATTGGTACTGGTCGAAGTGATTATCCTAACCAAGTAAATAACGTTCTTGCATTCCCAGGAATTTTCCGTGGTGCATTAGATGTTCGTGCTACTCATATTAATGAAGAGATGAAAATTGCTGCAGTAAATGCAATTGCAAGCTTAGTAAGTGAAGCTGATTTATCTCCAGATTTTATTATTCCAGCACCATTTGATCCTCGAGTGGCTCCAAAAGTAGCTGCTAGTGTGGCAAAAGCTGCAATGGAAACAGGGGTTGCGAGACTGAATGTTGACCCGAAAGAAATCGAAGAAAAAACAAAAAAACTAGCTCTAATTAAATAGTTTTATTACCAGATATCAATATTAATGGGGATAGTATTACAATACTAAAATTAAGTAATGTAGTACTATCCTTTTTTATCTGATATAATACTTAGATGTGGTAAAAAAGCGCAGAGATTGTTGGAAATTAAAGGAATTTCATAAAAAATGACTAAATTAATTTTTTAAGATTTTCTACAAATTTCAAGTTGGTTAAATGGTTGAAATGACGAAATTTAGCTGAATTTTATCGACAAATGTTAACAAAAAGTGTATAACATTTATAGTATCCTATTAGTATTTAGTACTAAAAAAGTTAGGAGGAATTAGGTTGCAAATAAAAGACTTATTTTCCAAAAAGAAAAAATATGCATCTATACCTTCAGAAGTAATGAGACAAGATTTACCTGACGGTGTTATGACAAAATGTCCTAAATGTAAAAAAATTAGTATTACAAAAGAATTAATAAAAAACCTAAAAGTTTGTAATAGTTGTGGATATCACCATCAAATGACAGCATTCGAAAGAATCGAAAGCTTAATTGATGAAGATACTTTTGAAGAGTTTGATCAAAATATGGTTTCTGCAAATCCTTTACACTTCCCTGATTACATAGAAAAGCTTGAAGGGGATCGTAAAAAAACAGAGCTTAACGAGGCTATTGTTACAGGAAAAGGAAAAATCGACGGTATTCCTGTTGTAATTGCAGTTATGGATGCAAGATTCCGAATGGGAAGCATGGGATCTGTTGTCGGAGAGAAAATAACTCGTGCAGTTGAGCGAGCTTCATCTGACGGTTCACCATTTATTATTTTTACTGCATCTGGCGGAGCTCGTATGCAGGAAGGTATTTTAAGTTTAATGCAAATGGCAAAAACTAGTGCTGCGCTTAAAAAGCATAGCGAACTAGGTTATTTAGCAATTTCAATTATGACAAATCCAACTACAGGTGGAGTATCTGCTAGTTTTGCATCTTTAGGCGATTTTAACTTTGCTGAGCCTGGAGCATTAATTGGTTTTGCTGGTAGACGTATTATTGAGCAAACGATCCGTGAAGAACTACCTGAAGACTTCCAAACTGCAGAATTCCTTTTGAATCATGGTCAACTTGATGCAGTTATTTCACGATTAGAATTACGTTCAAAATTATTTACAATCCTTAATTTACATCAAGGGGGTGTCTTGCAATAGTGGTTATGTTAGAATTCGAAAAACCGATTCATGAACTAAAGACGAAAATAGACGAACTTAAGGTTTATACAAGTCAACATGATGTTGATTTTTCTGAAGAAATCAGACGTTTAGAAGAACGTTTAAAAACCTTAGAAAATGAAATATACGGTAACATGGGAGTTTGGGATCGTGTACAAGTTGCTAGACATCCAGAACGACCAACTACTTTAGATTATGTTAATAGATTATTTACAGATTTCTTTGAGTGTCATGGTGATCGATTATTTGGAGACGATGCTGCAATCGTATCAGGTATCGCATCTTACCGTGGATTACCAGTTACTGTCGTTGGACATCAACGTGGTAAAGATACAAAAGAAAATATTAGACGTAATTTCGGTATGCCACATCCAGAAGGTTACCGAAAAGCACTTCGTTTAATGAAGCAAGCAGAAAAATTTAACAGACCAATTATCGCGTTTATCGATACAAAAGGTGCATATCCTGGTAAGGCAGCTGAAGAGCGTGGACAAAGTGAAGCAATTGCCCGAAATATTTTTGAAATGGCAGGCTTAAAAGTACCTACTATTTGTATTGTAATTGGCGAAGGTGGTAGTGGTGGAGCGTTAGCATTAGGAATTGGTAATAAGTTACTGATGTTAGAAAACTCAACTTACTCTGTTATTTCACCAGAAGGTGCAGCAGCATTATTATGGAAAGATTCTTCACAAGCACGTAGAGCAGCTGAAACAATGAAAATTACGGCTCCAGACTTATTAGAATTAGGTGTAGTTGACCAAATTATTCCTGAAGTAAAAGGTGGAGCACAAAATGATGTTGAACAACAGGCTAAATATATCGACAAGTACTTATACGAAACATTAAAGTCACTGGTAACTATGGATAAAGAAGAGCTAGTTCAACAACGATATGAAAAACACGCAAAGTTAGGGAAAATTTCTTTTAACCAATAATATTTAGTTTAACTTCTAGAGTGTGTGAAACAATATGTTAGCATGCTCTTTTTGTATTTTTTTTATAAATTTAGTAAAAAATAGCAATATGCATAAAGAGTCGTCATACTTTTTAAAAGTGTTTTATTCATTAAAAAAAGTTTATGAAAAAGTTCACATTATTTCTATTGTTTAAAAAGGCATTACATGGTACTTTATTAAAATGAATAAATGCATAAGGTAAAATCATTGAGGTGAATACATAATGAAAAGAATTGGCGTATTAACTAGTGGAGGAGACTCTCCAGGAATGAACGCTGCTGTACGTGCAGTTGTAAGGAAAGCGATTTTCCATGGTCTAGAAGTTTATGGTGTATACCAAGGTTATTCTGGTCTTATTAATGGAAATATTGAGAAGCTTGAGTTGGGTTCTGTTGGTGATATTATTCATCGTGGTGGGACAAAACTACTTAGTGCACGTTGTCCAGAATTTAAAACTTTAGAAGGACAAATGAAAGGGATCGAACAGCTTAAAAAGTTTGGAATTGAAGGGTTAGTCGTTATTGGTGGAGATGGCTCATATCAAGGTGCAAAGAAGCTGACTGAACATGGTTATCCTTGCGTTGGTGTTCCAGGTACAATTGATAATGATATTCCAGGTACAGATTTTACAATTGGATTCGATACAGCATTAAATACTGTTATTGATGCGATTGATAAAATTCGTGATACAGCGACATCACATGAGCGTACATATGTAATTGAAGTTATGGGTCGTAATGCAGGTGATATTGCTTTATGGGCAGGGTTAGCTGATGGAGCAGAAACGATTTTAATACCTGAATGTGACTATGATATGGATGATATTATTAGTAAATTAAACCGTGGTAGTGAGCGTGGTAAAAAACATAGTATCATTGTAGTTGCTGAAGGCGTCGGAAGTGCAATTGAGATTGGAAAAGTAATACAAGATCGAACTAACTTTGACACGCGTGTAACAGTTTTAGGCCATGTTCAACGTGGTGGTTCACCAAGTGCTGCTGATCGAGTTTTAGCAAGTCGTCTAGGAGCGAGAGCGGTTGAACTACTTATGGAGGGCAAAGGTGGACGTTGTGTTGGAATCCAAAATAATAAGTTAGTTGACCATGACATTATTGAAGCACTATCTAAAAAGCATGAACTTGATCGAGATATGTATCAATTATCTCAAGAACTTTCAATTTAATTAGATAGATTTAATTGGGCAATCGATTTCATAAATTTCGTAATAGTATAGAGTTTTATATAAATTTGGAGGGTAAAAAATGCGTAAAACAAAAATAGTTTGTACGATTGGTCCTGCTAGTGAATCGGTAGAAAAATTAGTAGAGTTAATTAATGCAGGAATGAACGTAGCACGTTTAAACTTCTCGCATGGTTCTCATGAAGAGCATGCTGCAAGAATTACAAGTATCCGCGAGGCTTCAAAAAAAACTGGCAGAACTGTAGCGATTCTTTTAGATACAAAAGGTCCAGAAATTCGTACTTTAGATTTTGAAGATGGCCAAGCAGAATTAAAAACTGGAAATGAAGTTATTATTACTACGGAACCAGTAGTAGGTACAGCAGAAAAATTTGCAGTATCTTACGAAGGATTAATTGACGACGTACATGTTGGTTCTAAAATTCTTATCGATGATGGTTTAATAGGATTAGAAGTAATCGGTATTGAAGGAAATGATATTCGTACTAAAGTGTTAAACAGCGGTTTAGTAAAGAATAAAAAAGGTGTAAACGTACCAAATGTACGTGTAAATTTACCTGGTATTACAGAAAAAGATATAAGCGATATCGAATTTGGTATTGAGCAAAAAGTTGATTTTATTGCTGCATCATTCGTTCGTAAAGCTTCTGATGTATTAGAAATTCGTGAGCTTTTAGGTAAACATGGCGCTGAGTATATTCAAATTATACCGAAGATCGAAAATCAAGAAGGGATCGATAATATCGATGAAATTCTTGAGGTTTCAGATGGTTTAATGGTTGCACGTGGTGATATGGGTGTAGAAATTCCACCAGAAGAGGTACCAATCGTTCAAAAACTATTAATTAAAAAATGTAATAATTTAGGTAAGCCAGTAATTACTGCTACTCAAATGTTAGATTCTATGCAACGTAATCCTCGACCTACACGAGCAGAGGCAAGTGACGTTGCAAATGCCATTCTAGATGGAACTGATGCAATTATGTTATCAGGAGAAACTGCTGCAGGCACATATCCAGTCGAATCTGTTTCAATGATGAACTCAATTGCGCTTCGAATTGAAAAAAGCTTACAATACGAAGAATTATTTAAAAAGCGTCAAAGAGAAAATAAAGGAACGATTACAGACGCAATTGGTCAATCGGTTGCAGCAACGGCTTTAAACTTAAAAGTAGCCGCAATTATTGCTCCTACTGAGAGTGGACATACTGCGAAAATGATTTCAAAATATCGTCCAAAAGCTCCTATTTTAGCTATTACATCTGATATTCGTATTTGTCGCCGCCTAACTTTAGTTTGGGGTGTTCAAACTGAGTATAGAGAAAGAGCAAACTCAACTGATGAAATGTTACAACATGCTATGGAAGCGGCTCAAGACGCTAAATTTGTTTCAAATGGTGATACGGTCATTATTACTGCTGGACTACCAGTCGGTGAAACAGGTATGACAAATATGATGAAAATCCATGTAGTAGGTGACGTGATTGCTCAAGGGCAAGGTATTGGTCGCAAAACTGCTGCAGGAAAAGTTGTCATCGCAAAAACAGGTGAAGAAGCTGTATCGAAAGTTACTCCAGGAAGTATTCTTGTAACAAATAGTACAGATCGAGACATGATGCCAGCGATTGAAAGAGCAGCTGCTATTATTACTGAAGAAGGTGGATTAACTAGCCATGCTGCAGTAGTAGGTGTTAGCTTAGGAATTCCAGTAATTGTTGGAGTTGAAAATGCAACGAACATCTTAGTAAACGGTCAAGCTGTTACAGTAGATGCTTCTAGAGGAATAGTTAGTACAGGACATAAAAGCATATTTTAAGATATAATAAAGAGAAGGACAAAGTTTCCTTCTCTTTATTTTTTGACATGAATAAGATTAATAAGAGATATTTTTAATTCTAAGCAAGAGGTGAGACTATCATGAAAAAACTTGTTGGTTGGCTATTGTTAATCCCATTGATTGATTTAATCTGTTTAACATTACTTGGTAGAGTAATTGGTTCCTTATCAGTATTTCTTTGGCTAATCGGTACGCTTTTGATTGGTATATATATCATGAGAACCGTATGGGTTACAGTTAAACAACAAGCCGGAGAACAGCTTCGGGCAGGCAAAATGCCAGATTTAATCATGATAGAGGGATTATCATTTTTCCTAATTGGCCTCCTGTTTTTTATTCCAGGACCAATTACCGACTTACTGGCAATCGTGTTACTAATTAAACCAATTCGAATCAAATTTGTTCAACAACTTATTTATTTTGTCATGAAAAGGCTAAAAGGTAATGTTGTTTGGACTGGATTTATAAAGAAATAAACATTAAAAATGCAAAATATTTTTTTATAAGAGACAAAAAACGAGAAAGCAGTTAGCTTTCTCGTTTTTCAGCGTGTTGAAATATAAAATGGTTAAACGTTTTTTAAGTGAATTTTATTGATAATATAATTCATTTTTTGATGATCTATTTATGATTTTAAATGTTAATAGGTTTATGCAGTTTTATAATATCAACAAATTCTAGTAATTGTTTATTCTTGAAAAGTAAAAAATATTTAAAGGCAAATTGTTAGAAAAACAGGTTCAAATAAGTTATGTTCGGTACTAATTGACCTACTAATTGATTAACAAGCTATTACGCTACTCTAAGTAAAGGATATTTAAATTTGATTTTTAGTATAACCATTTTTTTGATGAATAAGTTGATTGGAACGAAAGGATGCTCGACTCCTATGGGATAAGCGGGAAGGCTGAGACCCCGCAGGCGCGCCGAGGAGGCTCNNTCAGGTCTCGCCCCATGGAAAGCGAGCATCCTGTAATGGAAATCAACATCACTCTACTCCTTTTACAAAAATTTGATAATAAATTGACAAGTTTTTTTCAACAACGTAAAAACGAGAAAGCAGATAGCTTTCTCGTTTTTATTTTGAGTTTAATTCGAACCTCTAATATAATACCAAATTTCATGGAAGACTCTTGCTCGATACAAAGTTGATAAAATTACTAAAGTTACTGGACCAGCAATCAATCCTAGTAGACCAAAAAATTTGAAACCAACAAATAACGAGATTAAAGTAGGAAGCGGTTGTAATCCGATATTTGAAGATAGAACTTTTGGCTCTGCAAGTTGTCGTTGGACAATTACAACACCATATAAAATTGCTAAACCAATCGTTAATTTATAATCGCTAGACAAAAATGTATATAAGATCCATGGTACGAAAATTAAGCCAGTTCCTAAGTATGGAAGTAAGTCGATGAAACCGATTAGAATAGCTATAGTGATTGCAAAAGGAATTCTTAATATTAATAATCCGATTAAGACTAGCACTGTTGTCATAGAAATAAGAGTGATATGTGCTTTAATAAAACCAAATAAAGCTTTTCGTAAATCAATAAAAATGGTTTTGCTGTAATGTTGAATTCGATCTGGGGTGTATTTTGCGAATAAATTTTTTATTTTGTACCAATCTTTACTAATAAAGAATGTTGCTAATAAAGAAACGAATATTAAAGTAGCAGTATTTGGTAATAAAGCAATTACTAGTTTAATTCCTACAATAATTCCGTTTAATGCTTCTTTCCCTAGATTAATTGCAGAATCGCCAATCGATTGTATATTTGTGCGAATCGTTTGTTGTTGACCAGCACCGAGTTGACTATACTTGCTCATAATTAAGTCATATAAAGGAATCACCTTATCAGTAACAATATTTTCAACGAAATAAATTAATCGTTCAAAGCTTTCTGGAACAACTTGAATTAAATAGGTTGAACCTGAAATGATTTCCGTAATTAGTAATGTAAATAATCCTGCTAGAACAGCTAAAAGTAAAATAATTGATAAAAATGCTGCTATTCCTCTTGGTATTCTGGCTTTTTCGTTTAATAAATTTACTAGTGGATTTAAAAGGTATGCGATGATTAAAGCAATGATGAAAGGGTATGTAAGTTTTGAGATGAATAGTGCCACGTAAAGACCTAGAATAGTACATGCGATTACAAATAAAAACCGAATGATCTGAAAAACTAAAGTTCTATTCAAACTTTTACCTCCTTCCAAAGTGAAATGAGTCCTCTTGTCTTATTTTATCAAGAATTATTTTTTTATAATAGTAAAGTTTGATAGTATTTATTAATAAATTATACATTAAGGGGATACTAACAAATGAGTGAATCGACAATTTTTCTCTTAGTTTTATTATTAATTGGTGCAATTGCTAAAAATAACTCTTTAATTATTTCAATTATAGTATTGTTAGTACTAAAATATACTCCTCTAGGAGTTCGAGTATTTCCTTATATGCAATCAAAAGGTATTAATTTAGGTGTAACAATCATTACGATTGCTGTATTAGTACCAATCGCGACCGGTGAAATCGGTTTTAAAAATTTGATTGATGCATTAAAAACCCCTGTTGCCTGGATCGCACTACTCTCTGGTATCGCCGTGGCTCTTTTGGCAAAAGGTGGAGTACAATTATTAGCTACTAGTCCACAAATAACAGCAGCATTAGTACTAGGTACTGTACTGTCTGTAGCGGTATTTAAAGGGGTTGCAGTAGGGCCTTTAATTGGAGCTGGAATCGCATATCTATTCATTTGGATTGTAGAATTAATTAAGTAATTGCATAATAATTATATTTTAGTAAATTGTTTTCATTCACAAAAGTCAGATTATTGTTTATAATAAATGATAGTAGGGTTCCTTTCTATGTATACTCGGTAATTTAAAAGAGTTATACCAGTATATATATGTATTAATACTAGGGAAATTTTTGCGTAAAGGAGAGAGGGGAATATGACAGTTAAAAGTGGTTTAGAGGGTGTTGTAGCAGCTACGACTTCTATTAGTTCTATTATTGATGATACATTAACGTATGTAGGTATCGGTATTGATGAATTAGCAGAATATGCAAGTTTTGAAGAAGTAGTATATTTATTATGGCATCGCAAGTTACCAAATAAGGATCAGCTTAAAAAACTTTCTTCTCAATTAGCAGATAATGCTGAATTACCAGAAGAAGTTATTACTTACTTAAAATCAACTAATTTAAAAAATGTACATCCTATGACTGTATTACGTACAGTTATTTCAATGCTTGCATTGTATGATAAAAATGCTGAAGCAATGGACTCAGATTCAAATTATCTTAAAGCAATCCAACTTCAAGCTAAAATTTCAACATTTGTGGCAGCGTTTTCTCGAATTCGTCAGGGGCTTGAACCAGTCGCTCCTAATAAAGATTTATCATTCGCGGCTAACTTCTTATACATGCTGACAGGCGATAAACCTAATGATATTGCAGAAGAAGCAATTAATAAGGCTTTAGTACTACATGCTGATCATGAATTAAATGCTTCAACATTTACTGCACGCGTTTGCGTAGCGACATTATCTGATATTTATTCAGGTATTACAGCTGCAATTGGAGCTTTAAAAGGTCCATTACACGGCGGAGCAAATGAAAGCGTTATGAAAATGTTAGCTGAAATCGGTGAGATTGAAAATGTTGAATCTTACGTTCAAGAGAAAATGGATGCTAAAGCTAAAATTATGGGATTCGGACATCGCGTATACCGTGGTGGGGACCCACGTGCGAAACATTTAAAAGAAATGTCTCGTCAATTAGGTGCAATTACTGGAGAGATAAAATGGTACACAATGTCTGAAAAAATTGAAGAACTTGTTACAACTCAAAAGAATATTCCACCAAATGTTGATTTCTACTCTGCATCTGTTTATCACAGCTTAGGAATTGAACATGATTTATTCACTCCAATCTTTGCTATTAGCCGTATGTCTGGCTGGACTGCTCACATTTTAGAACAATATGAAAATAATCGTATTATTCGTCCGCGTGCAGATTATACAGGACCAGAGAAAAACTCTTACATTCCAATTGAAGAGCGTGCATAAAGAAGTAATTGAATACTTAAAATAGTATTTAATATTCGAATAATAGTGGTATAGTAAAGAGAGGAAGAGGAATCTTCCTCTCAAAAGCATGTATTTTAATGAATTTAATTTATTTATACAAGGGGGAGCATGTAATGCAAGCTGAAAAAATTACATTAGTAGACGGCCAATTAAACGTGCCAAACAATCCAATTATTCCTTTTATTGAAGGCGACGGGACAGGCCCAGATATTTGGGCAGCATCTTCACGTGTTTTAGATGCAGCTGTAGAAAAAGCATATAATGGTAATCGTAAAATTGAATGGAAAGAAGTTCTTGCTGGTGAAAAAGCATTTAATGTTACTGGTGAATGGTTACCACAAGAAACTTTAAACTTAATAGAAGAGTACATGATCGCAATTAAAGGACCTTTAACAACTCCAGTTGGTGGTGGTATTCGTTCTTTAAACGTTGCTCTACGTCAAGAATTAGATTTATTTGTGTGCTTACGTCCTGTACGTTACTTTGAAGGTGTACCTTCACCAGTTAAACGTCCAGAAGATACAGACATGGTAATTTTCCGTGAAAATACTGAAGATATCTATGCAGGTATTGAATATGAAAAAGGTTCTGAAGCAGTTCAAAAAGTTATCGAATTCTTACAAAAAGAAATGGGTGTTAATAAAATCCGTTTCCCAGAAACATCTGGTATCGGTATTAAACCAGTTTCTGAAGAAGGTACAAAACGTCTTGTACGTGCAGCAATTAATTATGCAATTCAAGAAAACCGTAAATCTTTAACTTTAGTTCATAAAGGTAACATCATGAAATTTACTGAAGGTGCATTTAAGAACTGGGGTTATGAAGTTGCTGAGCAAGAATTCGGCGATAAAGTATTTACATGGGCAGAATACGATCGCATCGTAGAAACAAGCGGTAAAGATGCTGCTAACAAAGCAATGGATGAAGCTGAAAAAGCTGGCAAAATCCTAGTAAAAGACAGCATTGCTGATATCTTCTTACAACAAATTTTAACTAGACCACGTGAGTTCGATGTAGTAGCTACAATGAACTTAAATGGTGACTATATTTCTGATGCACTTGCTGCTCAAGTTGGTGGAATTGGTATCGCTCCTGGAGCAAATATCAACTACGAAACTGGACATGCTATTTTTGAAGCTACTCATGGTACAGCACCTAAATACGCTGGATTAGATAAAGTAAACCCATCTTCAGTTATTCTTTCTGGAGTATTAATGCTTGAGCATATGGGTTGGAGTGAAGCAGCTTCTATGATTCTTAAGTCAATGGAAAAAACAATCGCTTCAAAAGTTGTTACTTATGACTTTGCTCGTCTAATGGATGGGGCTACTGAAGTGAAATGTTCTGAATTTGCAAACGAATTAATTTCAAATATGGAATCAGTTCTTGTATAATTAAATTGTGTTTGTAAACAAAAGGGAGGTATTTGTATGTCAATTCGTAGACGTAAAATTTCCGTAGTAGGTGCTGGATTTACTGGTGCTACAACAGCTTTCTTGCTTGCACAAAAAGAATTAGGGGATGTAGTAATAGTGGATATTCCACAACTAGAGAACCCTACTAAGGGCAAAGCCTTAGATATGCTTGAAGCAAGTCCAGTTCAAGGATTTGATGCTAACATTATTGGTACTAGTGATTATGCTGACACAGCTGATTCAGATGTAGTAGTCATCACAGCAGGTATCGCTCGTAAACCGGGTATGAGCCGTGATGATCTAGTATCAACTAACTCAAACATCATGAAAGCAGTTACTCGTGAAATCGTAAAATACTCTCCTAACTGTACTATCGTTGTTTTAACTAATCCGGTTGATGCAATGACTTATACAGTATACAAAGAAGCTGGTTTTCCTAAACACCGCGTTATAGGACAATCCGGAGTTCTTGACACAGCTCGTTTTAGAACGTTTGTAGCTCAAGAATTAAATTTATCCGTTAAAGATATTTCTGGATTTGTTTTAGGTGGTCATGGAGACGATATGGTACCATTAGTGCGTTATTCATATGCAGGTGGTATTCCATTAGAAAAATTAATTCCAAAAGATCGTTTAGATGCTATTGTTGAACGTACTCGTAAGGGTGGCGGAGAAATCGTTAATCTACTAGGTAACGGAAGTGCTTATTATGCACCTGCTGCATCTTTAGTAGAAATGGTTGAAGCTATACTTAAGGATCAACGTCGCGTGTTACCTACAATCGCTTATTTAGAAGGCGAATATGGGTATAGCGGTATTTACTTAGGAGTTCCTACAATTATTGGCGGAAACGGTATTGAACAAATTATCGAATTAGATTTAACCGCTGAAGAAAAAACAGCGTTAGATCGTTCAGTTGTAGCTGTCAAAAACGTTATGAACGTTTTAGCTTAAAAAGAAGACCCACAAGATAATTTCTAATTACCTTGTGGGTCTTTGATTTTTAGCCTACTTTAATATTCACCTTTAATAACAAAATACGAGCCACGAATCGTTCCAGCTAGTTTAGACTTCTGCCTAGCAAACTTAAACTTCTCTACTAACTCCATTGGAATTTCCATTCCGTCAGAAAGTTTAAAACCAACAGCACGCTTTTTAGGATCATCAACCGTATACATAACATTTACCGAAAGTCCATCCTCATAAAAGACGTAGGTAAATTTAATATTTTCCACTTGAAAACGAGAAGTTTCTAAAGGTTTAGCAGCGAATACGATATCACGTTCTTCTTTCAAAATTCGGTTAACATAATCAAGTGTCTCCTGACTTTCACTGGCAGGCACAACTGTAAATTCATGTTTGTACTTGTTCATAAAATAACGAGCTTCATTAGCGCGTAAACCAGCAAGTGCATCTACTACTGGGGAAGACTCTAAACCAACCGTAGACACATTTTTAAAATCAACTGTATAAGACATGTCCATCTCTCCTTTTCACTTAGCCAAACTTCAATTTAAGCATCTTATCTACTAAATTATACCAAAAACTTATGCATCCGAATGATGTTTCACGATATAAGTATGTACAAATTTTTTATGCAACAAACCATATGATTTTCATGCAAGGTAAACAGATTTAAAAGGTAGTATCTAATCGGAGTATTTAAATTACTTATAGAGGAGAAAGATAGAATTTTATCTTCCATAAGGGGGAAAATATGAATAGACGAATATTAAAATTTTTTATAAGTTTTTTATAAAAATTTTGCCGATTAAGAAGGAAATTTGCTGTTGTTTATCGAATTTTTAAAATATTAAGATAAACAGGGGGTTTAATATGTTAACTAAAAAAGCAAAAATCGGACGAAAACTTGAAGACATTTCAATTGGTGAAAAGTTAATTGTAACAGAACATATTGATGAAAAACATATTTACTTATACCTGGCTTTAACAGGCGATACAAACCCATTATATACTCAATACAACTATGCTTCGCAAACAAAATATAATAAACCGATTGTTCCAAGTTTTATTATAAGCGGGTTAGTTTCTGCAGCAGTTACAAAACATTTACCTGGCCCTGGAAGTCATATAATTAAAAAAGAACTACAATTCGATCAACATATTTATCACAATGAAACAATTTCAATTCATTTTGAAGTAGTTGAAATTAACTTAGATTTAAATGAAGTATGTATTAATGTAAGCGTTTTAAATAAAACGCAAACTGAAATTGCTAATGGAAAACTGACAGTAATTCCACCAACCGTAAACCAATCAAATGCTCTTCTATATGAAAATTTTTAACTTAAAGAATGTCTACTGACATTCTTTT
This sequence comes from Bacillus sp. AFS088145, assembly GCF_002564465.1. GTDB lineage: Bacteria > Bacillota > Bacilli > Bacillales > Bacillaceae_G > Gottfriedia. The sequence continues at coordinate 204,432 of NZ_NUUX01000005.1, forward strand.
TTTGTTGTTTTGCTTTTGTAGGAACTTTCCATCCCTGCTTTTTACGTTTTACGTCTGATAGAATTTTTAGTATGATTAAAAAGTAGATATAGATAAATAAATAGGATCAAAATGGATGAGGGTTTAACAATGACCTGGAGGAATATGAAATGAACAATAAAATTCTTGTAGTTGACGATGAAGAGCATATCTTAACTTTAATCAAATTTAACTTAGAACAGGCAGGCTTTCAAGTTGTTACAGCTACTGATGGGGAAGAAGGTTTACAAAAGGCTGTAGAGGAAAAACCGGAATTAATTGTTCTAGATCTAATGCTACCTAAAAAAGATGGTATGGAAGTTTGTAAAGAATTAAGACTTCAAAGAAATACTACGCCTATTTTAATGGTTACAGCAAAAGATGATGAGTTTGATAAAGTGTTAGGACTTGAACTTGGTGCTGATGATTACATGACAAAACCATTTAGCCCAAGAGAAGTCGTAGCTAGAGTTAAAGCTATTTTAAGAAGATCTAAAATTACTGAGACACCAGTACAGTCAAACGACGACGCTGATACTGTAATAATAGCTGATTTAAAAATCCTACCTGAGTACTATGAAGCATATTTCCAAGGTGAAAAACTGGAGTTAACACCTAAGGAATTTGAGTTATTATTATATTTAACGAAAAATAAAGGTAGAGTATTAACTCGAGATCAATTATTAAGTGCCGTTTGGAATTATGATTTTGCTGGAGACACTAGAATTGTCGATGTTCATATCAGCCATTTAAGAGAAAAAATTGAACTAGACTCGAAAAAACCAGTTTATATAAAAACAATTCGTGGATTAGGGTATAAATTAGAGGAACCAAGATTAAATGAGTAATCTAAATCGAAAATTGCTCTATGGATTCTCTGCAATAATAATCGTTATTCTTGTTATATTAGGAATCGTACTAGGGCAAATATTTAAATCCTTTTATCTGACAAACTATGATCAAAGAATTGAGAAAGAGACTAACTTAATTGCTTCAATAATGGAGTCGAATACACCATTAACAAAGAATATATCTAATCAAACGTTAAAAAAGATATCTAAGGACTTAAATATCGATATTATTTTATTTGATGATCATTATAATCTTATTGCTAAATCTAGCAATGAGAATGTGGAATTGAATATATCATCAAAGAATTTAAAAGATTATTTAGAACGACTTGATAAAGTAGAGAATGCAGCTAAATTTATCGAAAAAGATTCTGCAGCTAAATATTACGGCAAGAAAATAACAGATAAACATGGTAATAAGCAATTTTTGATTGTTGATTATTCAACTAAGTCAATCAAAGAAGTTTACAGAAGTATTTGGATGTTATTATTTTCATTATTAGGTTTTGTTTTATTTGCCATCATAATTTTACTGATCCGTTACTCGCATCAATTTTCAAAACCAATTGAAGATATTACACAAGTTGCAATTGAATTATCCAAAGGTAATTATAAAGCTAGAACATTAGCTGAAAGTAATGAATCGACAACAATGCTAAGTCAAGCAATGAATGTACTTGCAAAAAATCTACAAGAAATGACTAGTCAACAAGAAATGCAGCAAGATCGTTTAAACACATTGATCCATAATATTGGTAGCGGAGTTGTTTTAATTAATAGTAGAGGTCATGTAAACCTTATTAATAAAACATATCGAGAAACGTTCAAAATTGACTCCAGAAATATACTGGGCGAGCTTTATTATGACGCATTTAAGCATAAAGAAGTTATTGAAATTGTGGAAGAAATTTTTCTAAAAGAAATAAAAGTTAGAAAGCAAATCATTCTGCCATTATCAATTGAAAGAAAACATTTTGAAATATATGGTGCACCAATTATTGGGATAAATCACGAGTGGAAAGGAATCGTTCTTGTTTTCCATGACATAAGTGAATTAAAGAAATTAGAGCAAGTTCGAAAAGATTTTTTTGCAAATGTATCTCACGAGCTTAAAACGCCAATTACATCTATTAAAGGTTTTACTGAAACTCTACTAGATGGAGCAATGGAAAATGATGAGTTATGTAAAAACTTCTTATCGATTATTTTAACGGAAAGTGATCGTATGCAGACACTTATTCAAGATTTGTTAGACCTTTCAAAAATTGAGCAACAGAATTTTAAATTAGATCTTGCAGAAGTATCCGCAAAACAAGTTATTGAAGATGTTGAGCAAATGCTTAATCAAAAAGCAGAAGAGAAGAATATAGACTTCAAATTATACTTAAATAGTCCGTTAGTTGTATATGCTGATGCGTTAAGATTAAAACAAGTAATTATTAATTTAGTTGATAACGCAATTCACTATACTCCAGCTGGTGGTAAAGTATTTATTACTGCTTCTGAGACAAATGATCATATTGTTTTAAGGGTCAATGACACAGGAGTTGGAATTGGAAAAGAAGACATATCTCGTATTTTCGAACGTTTTTATAGAGTAGATAAAGCAAGAAGTAGGAACTCTGGAGGGACAGGCCTAGGCCTTGCGATCGTAAAGCATCTTGTCGAAGCTCATAAAGGCAAAATCGAAGTTGAAAGTAAACTAGGCCATGGGACATCATTCATTGTAACATTAAATAAAAATATTTCGATGTGACATTTACATTGTTTTTACACTGTATTTATTAATAATTAATAAAAAGTTGTTATAGTTATGATGAAAACCCCTTCATCCAAGGAGTTGTCTTAAACCGGGAGTAGTTATACTTCCGGGATTTTTTATATTTAAAACTGTTTTATTTTTTCATTAAGGTGTCCATACTAGTGGATACCTTTTTTATTGCACTTTAAGATCGTATAAATTGGCAGCGAGTAATCACCAATTTTAGGAATAAAGTATAAGTGCAACTACGCCTCTGCCTAAAAGGCTTGTCAGTCGACGAGTTTTCTTTATTTGATCATATTACTTTTATATTTTTTGGGGAAATTATGAGTGTTGAATCATACATCGGAGGGTGGATACAGATGTACGAATACGAATTTGTAAAAGTTAACACGAAAACATCAAATCGTCATTATTATGATGTAGTTGGGAACTATGCTAAAAGTGGCTGGCGCCTTCATCAGGTTGTAAACAATCAGCAAGCAATAGAAGGTTCATGTGTTGAACTAATTTTTGAGCGAGAAATCGACTTAAATTAATTACAGAGGTAGTCTTACGATTCATTCTTAAAAGTCATAATTATTCAACTTTAATCTCAAGTGAATAAAAACTTTTAAAATGCCTGAATCAAAGACGGCCTCTTTTTCTTTTATGAATAGTTCGTGTTAAAATGTTAAGAGCAAGGAAATGAGGAAATGATTAATTTCTTGAAAAGATAAAGTATGAAATAAAAATTATACATAAAAAGATAGTGAGATTTGTAATAGGAAGGGGATCTATTTTGAAGAAGAAATTGGTTTTAATTGATGGGAATAGTATTGCCTATAGAGCTTTCTTTGCATTGCCACTTTTGAGTAATGATAAAGGTGTACATACGAATGCAATTTATGGATTTACTATGATGTTACTGAAAATTCTTGAAGATGAAAAACCGACTCATATGCTTGTTGCATTTGATGCTGGGAAAACAACATTTAGACATAGTACATTTAAAGAATATAAAGGTGGAAGACAAAAGACTCCACCAGAGTTAAGTGAACAGTTTCCGCTTGTTCGCCAGCTATTAGATACATACGGAATTGCACGTTATGAATTAGAGAATTATGAAGCGGACGACATTATTGGTACACTTGCAGGTCAAGCTTCTAAAGATGAATATGAAGTAAAGGTTATCTCAGGTGATCGAGATTTATTACAGCTAGTCGATGATCGTATTACAGTAAGTATGACTAAAAAGGGTATTACTGAGGTTGAAGAATATACTCCTGCAGCAATTCATGAAAAGTATGAGATTACACCTGATCAAATTATTGATATGAAAGGATTAATGGGTGATAAATCTGATAATATTCCTGGTGTACCAGGTATTGGGGAAAAGACTGCAATTAAACTTTTAAAACAGTTTCAAACAGTAGAAGGTCTTTATGAAAATATAGAGGAAGTAAGTGGAGCAAAGCTTCTTCAAAATTTAAGTGAAAATAAAGATCAAGCCTTAATGAGTAAACAATTAGCGACAATTAATAAAAACTCACCAATTGAATTAACTGTAAATGACACAACGCTTCCGGAAGCTGATACGAATAAAGTAGCGGAATTTTTCAAATCTCTTGGATTTACATCATTGTTAGCTAAATTGGATATCAAAGAATCGATTGAAGAACTAGAAGAGATTAACTATGAAGTACTAGATTCAATTGAAGAGAAACATCTAGCTAATCATTCAAGCTTAATCGTTGAAATGATCGGAGAAAATTATCATACAGAAGAAATTCAAGGATTTGGTCTTTCAAATGAAAAAGGTCATTTCTTTATTCCAACAGCTGTAGGGTTAGAGTCGGATTTATTTAAAAAATGGCTCGAGGATGAGCGTGTTAATAAAAATGTATATGATGCAAAAGGTGCTTATGTTGCACTAAAGTGGAGAGGGATTAATTTAAAAGGTGTTAATTTCGACCCATTACTTGCTTCATATATATATGACCCTGCTCAGTCTAATAAAGAATTTGCTGATATTGTAAATGGTAAAATAGATTTTTCAATTCAAACTGCAGAAACGATTTATGGTAAGGGTGCAAAGCAAACTAAGCCATCAGATGAAGTTTTATCAGAATATATTGTTCGTAAAACAATTGCTATTGGCAAATTAAAAGAAACTTTAGAAGAATCATTGCGAAAAAATAGTCAATTTGAACTGCTAACAGAATTAGAATTACCATTAACGTTTATTTTAGGTGATATGGAATTTGAAGGAGTAACAGTTAGAGAAGAGACTCTTCGTACGATGGGTTCAGAACTAGCTAATACGTTAAAAGAGCTTGAAGAGTCTATTTATGAGTTAGCCGGTGAAAAATTCAATATTAATTCACCAAAGCAATTAGGTGTTATATTATTTGAAAAGTTAAATTTACCATCTGGTAAAAAAACAAAAACTGGTTATTCGACATCTGCTGATGTACTTGAAAAATTAGAGGCAGAACATGAAATCATTCGATTAATTCTTCACTATCGTCAAGTTGGGAAATTAAATTCTACTTATGTAGAAGGTTTATTAAAAGTGATAAATGAATCAGATTCCAAGGTTCATACACGATTTAATCAAGTATTGGCACAGACTGGTCGTTTAAGCTCAATTGATCCTAACCTGCAAAACATTCCTATTCGTTTAGAAGAAGGTAGAAAAATTAGAAAAGCTTTTGTCGCATCTAAAAAAGACTGGCTGATCTTTGCTGCCGATTATTCTCAAATTGAATTAAGGGTATTGGCTCATATAGCACAAGACGATAATTTAATGGATGCATTTAAAAATGACTTTGATGTTCATACAAAGACCGCAATGGATGTTTTCCATGTTAGTGCTGATGAGGTAACAAGTAATATGAGAAGACAAGCAAAAGCTGTTAACTTTGGGATTGTATATGGAATTAGTGATTATGGATTATCACAAGGATTAGGTATTACAAGAAAAGAAGCAGCTATATTTATTGAAAAGTACTTTGCTAGTTTTCCAAAAGTAAAAGATTATATGTCAGATATTGTTCAAAAGGCAAAACTAGATGGATTTGTAAGTACAATCTTAAATAGACGTCGTTATATTCCTGAAATTTCAAGCTCAAATTTTAATGTTCGTGGATTTGCTGAAAGAACAGCGATGAATACCCCAATCCAAGGTAGTGCTGCAGATATCATTAAAAAGGCTATGATTTTATTAGATGAGCGTCTTAAAGCAGAAAAACTTCAGGCAAAATTAATTTTACAAGTACATGATGAATTAATATTAGAGGCTCCAAAAGAAGAATTAGCAATATTAGAAAAAATCGTACCAGAAGTAATGGAACATGCTGTCGAGCTAGTAGTGCCATTAAAGGTTGATTATAATTTTGGAGATTCTTGGTTTGAAGCAAAATAAATAGATAGGATGACTTTGTATGCCTGAATTACCAGAAGTTGAAACGGTCAGACGAACTTTACTGGATTTAATAGTTGGGAAAACAATCTCAACAGTAATCGTTTCATGGGGAAAAATAATAAAGAAACCTAATGAAGTAGATGAGTTTCAGATTTTACTAAAAGGTCAAACAGTAGAAAATATAAATCGTCGAGGTAAGTTTCTACTATTTCAATTAAGTGATTTTACACTTGTTTCGCATTTAAGAATGGAAGGGAAATTTCGAGTGTTCCCAGCGGAAGAACCTGTCGCACCTCATACTCATGTTCGATTCCTATTTGAAGATGGAACAGAACTTCGGTATCAAGATGTTCGTAAATTTGGCACAATGCATTTATTTAATAAAGGTGAAGAGAATGAGGGACCACCACTTGCTAAATTAGGTCCAGAGCCATTTTCCGATGAATTTACTGCTGATTATTTAAGAAAAAAGCTTGAAAATACAAACCGAAAAATTAAAGTCGTTTTATTAGATCAGGAATTAGTAGTCGGTTTAGGCAATATTTATGTTGATGAGGTTTTGTTTAGGGCCAAGATTCATCCGGAAACACCTGCATCATCATTAAAGCCTAAACAAATAAAAATACTTGCAGAATCCATTACAGCAACTTTACAAGAGGCTGTGGATTTAGGTGGAAGCACAATTCGTTCTTATGTAAATTCACAAGGTCAAATAGGAACTTTTCAAGATATCATTAAAGTATATGGCAGAAAGGGTTTAGAGTGTCATAATTGCGGCCAACCAATAGAAAAAATAAAAGTTGGCGGTAGAGGTACTTCTTTTTGCCCGGTCTGTCAGCCTAAAAAAAATTAACATAAGGTTCCTTTCTTTCATACTATATCAAGAGTACGAAAGAGAGGAGCCTATTTTTATGGTAAATATGCTATCATTAATACTACTAGCATGCGCACTAAGCTTAGATAGTTGCAGTGTTGGTTTTACTTATGGACTTCGAAAAGTAAAAATTCCTTTAAAATCAATCATTACAATTGCATCTTGTTCAGGGATCATATTAATGACATCCATGGGGATTGGGCATGCAATTACAGACTTTTTTTCACCAATAATAGCAAAAAGAATCGGAGGATTTGTACTTGTATGTATAGGTTTATGGGTACTTTTTCAATTTTACCGATCAAATAAAGGATCAAATATAGAAGAAAAGAATGAGATTGAAGATAAAGGGATTGACTGGGAATTTGAAATTCTAGGTGTAGTCGTAAAAATTTTAAAGAAGCCTACAACTGCAGACATAGATCGTTCAGGTAGTATTAATGGATTGGAAGCGATGTTACTTGGGTTTGCACTTTCACTTGATGCCTTCGGGGCTGGTATAGGTGCATCATTACTTGGATTTTCTCCACTATTGACGGCAATCGTAACATCTACTGCAAGTGCTTTATTCTTATTATTTGGTATGAAATTAGGAAATGTGTTATCGAAAACATTGTGGCTTCAAAAGTTAACTTTTTTACCAGGTGTTTTTTTAATATTAATTGGATTAATGAAGATGTAATAAAAATTATGAAAGAGTGTATCCGAATGGATTTATTCCATTTGGTCCTCTTTATCTAGTGTTAGGAGAATAAAAGATGGGTAAAATTTTTGGACTAACTGGTAGCATTGCAAGTGGAAAAAGTACAGTTTCCAATTTCTTAAAGGAATTAAATGTTCCAATTGTTGATGCAGACGTAATTGCAAAAGAAGTGGTTGAAATGGGACAACCTGCATATAAAAAAATTGTTGAGGCTTTCGGAAGTGAGATTCTTTTAGATTCTGGTGAAATTAATCGACCATTTCTCGGAAGTATTATTTTTAATAGTAAAGAAAAGCGCTTACAACTGAATGAAATAGTACATCCGGAAGTCAGACGTGAAATGAAAGAACAAGCTGATCGATACATAAAACAAGGTGAACCACTTGTTATTTTAGATATTCCTCTTTTATATGAGGGTAACTCAATTGAATTGGTGGAAAAAGTAATCGTAGTGACAGTGTCGGAAGAAAATCAACTAAAGCGTTTAATGAATCGTAATGGTTTATCGAAAGAGGATGCACTTTTACGTATTGCATCTCAAATACCAGTTAAAGAAAAAGCAGCACGTGCTGACTATGTAATAAATAACAATGGTAGCTTTGAGGATACAAAAAGACAAGTTAAAGACCTATTAAATAAAATTATTTCATAAAATAATGTAAATAGTTTAACCAAAATCCAACTTATGTGTTATACTAATTGCAGGGATATAATAAACAGTATAACTTAATTGGGGGTTTACTTATGGTAAATGTAGCAATAAATGGATTTGGTCGAATTGGACGCATGGTTTTCCGTCAAGCAATTAAAAGTGGAGATTATAATATCGTTGCAATTAATGCAAGTTATCCTTCTGAAACTTTAGCGCATTTAATTAAATATGATACAGTTCATGGCAAGTTTGATGGTGAAGTAATTGCAAATGCAGATCATTTAATCGTTGATGGTAAGCGTGTGGAATTAATTAGTGAAAGAAATCCTGAGTTACTTCCATGGAACGAGCTTAATGTTGATATAGTAATTGAAGCAACAGGGAAATTTAATGACGCTGAAAAAGCAAAAATGCACATTACTGCTGGAGCTCAAAAAGTCATTTTAACAGCACCAGGTAAAAATGAAGATATCACAGTAGTAATTGGCGTAAATGATGATAAATTAGACCTAGAAAATCATCATATTATTTCAAACGCATCTTGTACAACTAACTGTTTAGCGCCAGTTGTAAAAGTATTAGATGAGCAATTTGGTATTGTTAATGGATTAATGACAACTGTTCATTCATTTACAAATGATCAAAAAAATATTGATAATCCACATAAAGATTTACGTCGTGCACGTGCTTGCAGTCAATCAATTATTCCAACAACTACAGGTGCAGCAAAAGCATTATCTAAAGTACTTCCACATTTAAATGGCAAGTTACATGGTATGGCTTTACGTGTTCCTACTCCAAACGTATCACTTGTTGACTTAGTTGTTGACTTAAAGAGAGAAGTAACTGTTGAAGAAATTAATGAAGTATTTGAAACAGCTACTAAAGGTTCAATGCACGGAATCATTGAATATTGTAACGAACCATTAGTATCAATTGATTTTAATACAAATACACACTCTGCAATTATCGATTCTCTTTCTACAATGGTAATCGATGGTACAAAAGTTAAAGTATTAGCTTGGTATGATAATGAGTGGGGCTACTCAAGACGCGTAGTTGATTTAGTGTCAATCGTTGCATCTAAAATAAAAAAGCTTGAAACTGTTTAATCATTAAAATATTGTACTTATAAAAAATTGTAAACGAATACAAAAGGCTAACTAGTTTATCTGGTTAGTCTTTTTGAAGTTGTATGACATATTTAGTAATAATATGAATTTATGACTACATAAAAGGGTGGAGTATGACTTAATATCTATGAAAGAAGAACGTTGAACTAGGATTAGAAAAAATTTTTTAGACCAGAAAAAGTTAAAAATCCTCTAAAAAGCATGGCTTCTGTTTAACTTGCTTTTTTTGTCATTCCAGCGTTTTCAGATCTGCCTGACGCAATTTCTTCACAATTAATTTAATAAATAACAAAAAAATAAAATTTATCTTGCAATTCAAATTTAAAAAAAGTATACTAACTTTCGTGAACTTCTAAAAGTATAACTAATTACTTAAAGGGTTAGGACCTCTTTGGACTAACTTTCCCCCGTGGTAGTTGATCATACTTTCGCAATAGAAGTCATGACAAATTATTTTAAGGGGGAAATGAATATGGATACTATGGGTCGTCACGTCATTTCAGAATTATGGGGTTGTAATACAGAAAAATTAAATGATATGAAATTTATTGAGGAAACTTTTGTTGATGCTGCGTTACGCTCTGGTGCAGAAGTTCGTGAAGTTGCTTTTCACAAGTTCGCTCCTCATGGCGTTAGTGGTGTCGTAATCATTTCAGAATCACACTTAACTATTCACAGTTTTCCTGAGCATGGTTATGCAAGTATCGATGTTTACACTTGCGGTGATAGAATTGATCCGAATGTAGCTGCAAACTTTATCGCTGAAGCTTTAGAAGCTGATACTCGCGAAAACGTTGAGTTACCAAGAGGAATGGGTCCCATTCAAGTTGATAATGTAAAAGTTGTAAATGGTAACTAAAAAGAATGGAGAGAGGTGATTTTTCATCTCTCTTTTTTGTTTTTTGATTTAAAGAGAATAGCATAATGCCTCATTTAGGCTACATATGGAGCGGAAACAGATGATTTAAACAGTCTAGTTTCCAATACTCTATTTTGAGAATGAACTAGCTTTACATAGAGAAAAATATTTCCATTAACATAAAATAATGAAATTTCGTTGATTAAGACGAAAGTAGGCTTTGTGACATTTAAGAAATAAACTTTAGTTTATTTTGAATTTGTTATAGTATAGAGTTATAATAATACGTTTAAACAATTAAGTGTTTGGAGTTGAACTATAACGATGAGATGTCCAACGTGTAACTTTAATGGGACAAGAGTACTTGATAGTAGACCAGTAGATGAAGGTCGTTCAATTAGAAGAAGACGTGAATGTGAAGAATGTCAGCATCGTTTTACAACTTTTGAGCGAGTAGAAGATAATCCTATTTTAGTTGTAAAAAAAGAGGGAGCTCGTGAAGAATTTAGTAAAGATAAGATGTTAAGAGGACTAATCAAAGCGTGTGAAAAACGCCCTGTCTCTTTATCTCAGCTAGAAGATATTATTCATAGCATTGAAAAAGAACTAAAAAATAGTGGCACTTCAGAAGTTCCAAGTGAAGTTCTAGGTGAAATGGTCATGGAGCATTTATCTAAAGTTGATGAAGTTGCATACGTACGATTTGCATCAGTTTATCGTCAATTTAAAGATATTAATGTATTCATTGATGAATTAAAAGATTTAATTAACAAAGAGCGAGGTAAAGACGAATAATACTTCGCTCTTTTGATTCAAGAAAGGAATGTTTGAATGTCTATTGATAAGCAACATTGGATGGATGTTCTACCTGCGGATCCTTATACTGTAATGGCAGCTGGGTATTTACATAATTTTCATAGGCAAGTATTGACGATGTTGTATCAACCAATAATTGGTAGTCAAGCTTTAAGTTTATATATGACACTTTGGAGTGAATGTGAACAAACGGACCTTAATCCTAATACATTAACACATCACTCTTTAATGCTTGGAATGAAAAGTAATTTAAAATCAATTTATGAACAAAGATTAATCCTTGAAGGAATCGGCTTACTTAAAGTTTATGAAGGATTTGAAAATAGTACAAAAAAGCTTCTATATGAGCTTCAATCTCCGCTAGATCCTCATTCTTTTTTCGAAGACCCTATCCTAAATATCTTTCTGTTTAAAACAATTGGAAAAACACAATATCAACGAACTAAAACCTTTTTTAGTAGACAGGCATTTTCGAAAGAAGGGTTTCGTGAGATTTCACGTTCATTTGATTCGGTATTCCAAGCAATTACAGTTGAGCAATTAAATGAAATTCAGCAAAGTAACGATCTTTCTACGTCAAATGATCATAGAATTTTACAAGACAATCAGCCGATTAAAATATCTGTCAAAATGGAAGAGTTTGACTATGCTTTATTTTTAGATGGTCTTTCAGATTCGTTTGTTCCAAAAAGAGCATTTACTACAGAAGTAAAAGAAACAATTTTAAAACTTGCATTTTTATATGGAATAAATCCAATTCAAATGAAAACAATTGTTATGCGCTCATTAAATGAAGATAATAAAATCAATATTGAGACGCTTCGACTTGAAGCAAGAGACTGGTATCAATTCCAACATCATGAAGCTCTGCCTACAATTGTAGAAAAGGTTCAACCTATTCAGCATAGACAAATGATCAATGAGCAGCCATCAACTCAAGAAGAAAAATTAATTCATTGCTTCGAAACGATATCTCCTCGCAGGTACCTTAAGGAGATATCGGGTGGAGCTGAACCAAGTGAAGCTGACTTGAAAATTATCGAAGAGATTATGATTGACCAAAAGCTTCTACCTGGAGTCGCAAATGTGTTAATTGACTATGTAATGATCCGTTTAGATAAAAAGCTTTCTAGAAATTACGTAATTAAGATAGCAAGTCATTGGGCGAGAAAAGGTGTAACAACAGTTAAACAGGCTATGGATCTTGCCCGTAAAGAGTTTGAAGAAACTAAACAGAGTGCAACTGCTGCAAAAACTCGCTCAAGTAATAGACGAAATAAAACAATTCGAACTGAGATTGTACCTGACTGGCTCCAATCGAGTGAGTCGAATGATTCACAGACTGCACCGGCAACAATCAATAACCAAAATGATTCTTTGATAGATGAAGAGCGGAAACGATTAGAAAAAGAACTAGAAATGTTTAAAAATAAAAAGAAACGTTAAATGGGAGGACGCTGATGGAACCTATTCAAAACGCATTTAGTGCATTAATGAAAAATAAACAATTCCAGGACACATTTCAAAAAATGCGACAAGAAGTCCGTAGTCACCCAAAAATAATTTCATTTTTAAATGAGCATAAAAATGAAATTACGGATCAAATGATTGATAGTAGCCTAGTTAAGCTATATGAGTATATTGGACAAAGTGTCAATTGTGAAGATTGCCCATCTTTTAAGGAGTGTAAAAATATGGTGCATGGTTATCATCCTCATTTGATTATTCAAGGAAAACGCATTGATGTACAATATGATCGTTGTCCAAATGGTGTGAAAAATGATAAACGCAAAAAACATGAATCATTGATAAAATGCATGTACTTACCAAAGGATGTTCTTCAAGCTTCTATGTCAAACTTGTCTTTAGAAGACCCTGGCCGTTTTGAAGCAATTTCTGCTGCTAGACAGTTTATTATGAACTATGAAAAAGGAAAAATGGCTCAAGGTTTATATTTACATGGTCCATTTGGGGTTGGAAAAACGTTTATTCTTGGGGCTATAGCAAATGAACTAGCAGAGGAAGAAATAACTTCAATGCTCGTTTATTTACCAGAATTTTTACGCGAACTAAAAAGCTCTATTAGTGATGGCACATTAGAGGAAAAAATTGAAGCTGTAAAAAAAGTGGAAGTTCTAATGTTAGATGATATTGGTGCAGAGCAAATGTCTAGTTGGGCAAGAGATGAAATATTAGGTACAATCCTTCAATACCGCATGCTAGAAAAATTGCCTACCTTCTTTACATCTAATGCTGATCTAAACCAATTAGAGCATCACTTAACATATTCTCAACGTGGAGAAGAAGAAAGAGTTAAAGCAGCACGTATTGTAGATCGTGTTAAGTTTTTAGCTAAACCAGTTAAAATTTCTGGTTCAAATTTAAGACATTCATAAAAAAACCAAAAAATGGCGTAAAATCACAAATTACTAAGTGATTTTGCGTCATTTTTTAATTATTTCTTTAATATATATAGGACTAGGTGGTGCTAGAAAGGGGGGAACAGGGTGATTGAAATTTTTTTCAATGAACCCATTGACGCAGCTTATGTCTACGAACGATTACAAAAACGCTTAAAAAAGCAATCGAGACCATACATTTTAAGAAGACACAAAATCAATACAATTTTAATCACATTTCCTCAAAACACTGAAGATTTAATAAAAAGTATTTTAGTTCCGACACTAGTACAATTTATTTTACTTCAAAAAGAAGATAAGTGGATTCAATCCATTTTACATACATCTTTTTTCTATGAGGAAGACGAGCAAAGTCAAATCATACCTATTGCACAATCATTATTAAGAGGAACTAGAAGAAGCATACCAAACCAGAAAAAAATTCGTAGAAGTAAAAATCTAGTTTCATATGCACTTTCTGAGTATTTAAAAGATGGAGTAAATTTTAGCTTCGATTCATTTATTACATTTCGTTTAAAGGAATATTATAAGCAGTTAGCCTATGTTTGTGAAATTGCAATAGATGAGTACAAATTAGAAAACGAATACCAAAATCTTATTGAGAGTCTAAGGCAACAGGTACTTAAAACGGATGCGATAATTCCTCATGTGCATATCGTTTTTGACGGGAAGTTTAGCGTATATGATCATCTCTTTTTACCTCTTACTAAAGATGTATTAAAAGAATATGGCAAACAAGTGGAAAATAGAGAGTATATTGATAACGAATTAATTTTGCCCTTAACGGCAATTGCGCCTAAAAGAATTCATTTATACACTTCATCAGTCGATATTTCATTAATCATTACACTTCAAAATATCTTTCAAGAACGAGTCCTAATACATACATTACAAGAGTTTTCACAGGAAAAATTGAAATGAAAATTTATAATTTAAAAAAGCATTGTCATAAATAAGTTTCTTTGATATAATAAATTTCGTTGCGAACAAAGCATACGAATATTGACAACATCATGTCGCTATGTTATAGTAACGAAAGAAAAGAATACTTATTTGTTGAAGAAGAAGCACCCGCTTCTCACCTGGATGACGCTACACGCTGTTATCAGGTAACAGAATCATTAATTACTTTGATACTGTCAGTGTGGGTGTATTTATATACCCACACTTTTTTGTTGGGTTATGATTGCTTCAACGATACAAATTAAGACTATTCTTACAATACCTTGGAGGTGTTTTACTATTAGCAAAGACATGATGGTAAACGATGGAATTCGTGCTCGTGAAGTTCGATTAATTGGTCCTAACGGAGATCAACTTGGAATCAAGACAAAACAAGAGGCTCTTGAGTTAGCTTCGAATGTTAATCTTGATCTAGTGATGGTAGCACCAACGGCAAAACCACCTGTATGTCGAATTATGGACTACGGAAAATTCCGTTTCGAGCAACAAAAGAAAGACAAAGAGAGCCGTAAAAACCAAAAAATTATTAGCATGAAAGAAGTTCGTTTAAGTCCTACAATTGATGAACATGACTTTAACACAAAGCTTCGTAATGCAATTAAGTTCTTAGAAAAAGGCGATAAAGTTAAAGCGTCTATTCGCTTCAAAGGACGCGCTATTACGCATAAGGAAATTGGACAACGAGTACTTGATCGTTTCTCAACTGCTTGTGCAGAAGTCGCAACTGTTGAGTCACATCCAAAAATGGACGGTCGTAGTATGTTCTTAGTCTTAGCACCTAAAAACGAAAAGTAATTTATTTGAGGAGGAAACACGATATGCCTAAAATGAAAACTCACCGTGGTTCAGCAAAACGTTTTAAAAAGACTGGATCTGGTAAATTAAAACGTGGTCGTGCATACACAAGCCACTTATTCGCTAACAAATCTACAAAAGCAAAACGTAAATTACGTAAAGCTTCATTAGTAAGCAAAGGCGATTTCAAACGTATCCGCTTTATGCTTACAAACATGAAATAAGAACGATAAACGTATTAGATAGATATCTAGGAGGGAAACAATATGCCAAGAGTTAAAGGCGGTACAGTTACACGCGCTCGTCGTAAAAAGGTTATTAAATTAGCAAAAGGTTATTACGGTTCTAAACATACATTATTCAAAGTTGCAAACCAACAAGTTATGAAATCATTAATGTATGCTTACCGTGACCGTCGTCAAAAGAAACGTGATTTCCGTAAATTATGGATCACTCGTATCAACGCGGCTGCTCGTATGAACGGACTTTCTTACAGCCGTTTAATGCACGGATTAAAATTAGCAGGTATCGAAGTTAACCGTAAAATGTTAGCTGACCTAGCTGTTGCTGACGAAAAAGCATTTGCTGAATTAGCAAACGCTGCAAAAGCTAACTTAAAATAATTCGTTTAAAAAATCCTTAACATTTGTTAAGGATTTTTTTTCACTTTAAAGTATAAATTGGCAACGAGGAAGTTAATTCGACGTGGTATCCAATTTTAGTAATAAAGTATAAGTGCAACTAAATCTCTGTCTTCGCCTTAAGGCTTGCCAATCGGCAAGTTTTCTTTATTTGAATAGATTTTTTAAACGAAACTAAATTCTTTTTTCATGTTTTTAACGTTTGATTCATGACAATATTTTGTGAAACCAGATGGAAATGAAAACTCTTTTTCTAATAAATTTATTTCTTCCTCATTATTATTCTGTACAGCTTTTTGAAGTCTTTCTAAGTAACTTCTACCTAGCTCAATTCGAGTAGCAATCTCTTCTTTATTTGATGAAACTTGGCCGTGGCCTGGAACTAACAATGAGAAATCAAACTTATTAATCAGTTCTTCTGCCTTATCTAAAGTATTGTAATAACTTTTTACACTATCAAATACAATCGGAAGTTCAAAATCAGATAAATAATCCCCTGTAACCCATATTCCTAAATTTTCAATAAAAAGGAATAACCCATCTTTCGTATGCCCAGGAGAATGATAAAATCTTAATGTTGTCTGTCCGATTTTAATTTCCTGACCATCTTCACTAATAATTAAATCAATTTTTGGAAATTGTATTGGCTGGGCATGATTAATATAATTATCATTGTAAAATTGACGGATTTTCGATAGTTTAATATCTTTTTCAGGATGGTTATGTAAATTTTCACTACCAATAGTCTTAGCGTTAGGAAATGCATAATAACCTATAATGTGATCAAAATCTCCATGTGTAAAGTATAAATAAATTGGTCGTTCATTTTTTATTGATTCAACAAATTCCTTTATCTCATTTATTTCATGAGGTAACCAAGTTGGATCCACAATAATAATACAATCGTCGGTTGCTACAACTGTTGAGTTTGTTTGAAATAATGCACTTTGAAATACTGTAAGATTGTCATTTTGAAATAAAATCATTGAATTACTCCTTTAATTTTTAGAAAATTATGCCGTTATTTAATATTGTACCAAATAATAGAAAAAACCTTAATGAAATAACTACAAAAGTGTCAGTTCATTAAGGGTATAACTAGAATGATTATCTTGGAAAGAAATTTGGCTTAAGCGTTGTATCATCGTATCGTTTATGAAATACATGAGTTGTAGCAGGCGACATAGGAGGAATTAACCACTTCCAATTACCTGTTAACTCACGGCAACATGATTCTTCTTGTTTTTCAAATTGAAGAAATTGCTGTGCAGCAGAATGATGATCAACAATACTAACACCATTTTTTTTATATGAATATAAAACGGCAATATTTAATTCAACTAGTGCACGATCTTTCCAAAGTGTACTGTTTCTTTTTGTATCTTGACCGATAATTTTTGCTACTTTAGGCAACAGATTAAAACGAAATTCATCAGCAAAATTTCGAGCACCGATTTCAGTTCCCATATACCATCCATTAAATGGAGCAGCGCTATAAGATATACCACCAATCTCTAGAGTCATATCTGATATCATCGGGACAGCATACCATTTAGTATTTAAAGGAGAAAAATCATATTCAGGATGTTCGATCGGTACTTCGAGTACGATTTCATTTGGGATCGTAAAATAGTCTGGTTCATGATTGTCTAAAGAATAAACAATGGGCAATATATCGAAGTTAGTACCATTTCCTTTCCAACCAAGACTCTCACATTCCTTTGTAAACTCGATCGATTTTGGGTCTCCAATTATTCCATTTTCAGTTTCGTAGCCGGCATATCGTATCAGCTGGTGATTATGGATTTTAAGAGAATTAATTGTTCCTAGTTTTGGTTTGAAAATTGTAATTGTAGGTAGAATCTTACCTGAATTTGTAGCATAGCTTATATGATGCAATATTTCGTTCTCTATACCTTTATCATCGTTAATATGGCGAGCATCTAAAACATGAAGCTTATCCCAAAATAGTCTACCGATACAACGGTTACTATTGCGCCACGCCATTTTCGCACCGTGCTCTAATTCCTCATAATTATGAGTGTAAAAACCAGTATCTCGTATTTCAGCTTCGATACTTTTTAATCGTTTTTCTATTTGATCGGATTTATCGAGTTCCTTATAGCATTGTGATATAAAGGAAAATGCTTCTTTATATAAAGCGGAAGTTGTTATCATATTAATCTCCAGATGGTTAATTTAAAAAACTAGTAATAATTTATAAGCTTTATTATTATACCCCACAAATAATTTAGAGAAAATTAATATAAAATTTATATGTTTTAATACGAAGGGCTGAAGAACTATCTAAAAATTTTGTCAAAAGGAATCCCAAATTGTATAATGTTATATGTACATAATCTTAATTAAAAAAAGGATGGATGAGTTTGTCTACTTTAGATGCAAAGTTACAAATGTTAAAAGAACTAACAGATGCAAACGGCGTAGCTGGATTTGAACATGAACCACGTGAAGTAATGAGAAAATATATTACACCACTTGCTGATGAGGTTGTAACTGATAATTTAGGAAGCTTAATAGCAGTTAAAACCGGAGACCCAAATGGTCCAAGAATTAAAGTTGCTGGACATCTTGATGAAGTTGGATTTATGGTTACACAAATTGATGATAAAGGATTTTTACGTTTTCAAACAATTGGTGGCTGGTGGTCCCAAGTAATGCTTGCTCAGCGTGTTACCATTTCAACAAAAGAAGGTAATATTACAGGTATTATTGGCTCGAAACCGCCTCATATTATGAGTGCAGAAGCAAGAAGAAAAGTAGTAGATATTAAGGATATGTTTATTGATATCGGTGCTTCAAGTAAAGAAGAGGCATTAGAATTTGGGGTTCGTCCTGGAGACCAAGTTGTTCCATATTTTGAATTCCAAACGATGAAAAATGAAAAATTATTATTAGCAAAAGCATGGGATAACCGTATCGGTTGTGCTATTGCAATTGACGTTTTAGAACAATTACAAGGCCAAGCACATCCGAATATCGTATTTGGAGTTGGAACAGTACAAGAAGAAGTAGGACTTCGTGGTGCAAAAACATCTACGTATAAAATTGAACCAGATATCGGTTTTGCATTAGATGTCGGTGTTGCAGGTGACATGCCAGGTGTATCTGAAAGAGAAGCACAAGGTAAATTAGGCAAAGGCCCACAAATCGTTTTATATGATGCATCGATGGTGTCTCATAAAGATTTACGTGAATTTGTAGTAAATGTAGCAGATGAAATTGGAATTCCATATCAATATGAATTCATGCCTGGTGGAGGAACTGACGCTGGTTCAATGCATATTACTATGAAAGGCGTTCCAGCATTAGCAATTACAATTCCAACGAGATATATTCATTCTCATTCTGGAATTCTTCATCGTGATGACTATGAAAATACAGTTAAATTAATCGTAGAAGTAATCAAACGATTAGATCGCGATACAGTAGATCGTATAACATATAACTAAGAAAAATCAATCCCTCATTTATTGAGGGATTTTTTTTGTAGTTTTAAATTAAAATTGCTTACATCTTGTATTTTAGGTGACCCCTTATAAGGAACTAAAAACCAAGATTTTGTAGTTATAGTACCTCATGAACCCATTATGAGTAATTAAACCTCAACATCTTGCTTTTTTACATCCCCATGAAACTTACTTGATAAAGTAATTTTCATATCTCCGAATAAACCTCATTTATTAAGGTTTTTTTGCTTCTTCTACATACCTAACCAACCTGATTTTCCCACTTTTTCATACCTTAACGTTATCGAACTGAAACAAATTGTATTATTCCTATAACTTGTTTGAAATAGTTTTGTCATATCTTATTGTTATCATGAATGCACGCTTTTCAAATAAGGATACTCGGAAATAGAGTTTGAAAAATGGTTTCTTAGGGAATTTTTTAAAGCTAATAAATAAAATTTAGACTCCAATTTTGTAAGTGGAGTTTCTTAAGGAGCCAAGACTTAATTAGTACTTGGCTGATTTTTTTTATGGGGAGAATCCTTATTTAAAATATGGAGAAGCAAAATAAATATAAAGTTTTGAGGTGAGTTAATGAAAGCAAAAGTTAAAGTGAAGAACGTAACAAAGGTTTTCGGTAAGTCTCCAAAGAACGCCATAAAGTTACTAGAAAAGGGATATTCAAAAAAGCAAATTTTAGAGCAGACAAACTCAACAATAGGGGTAAATAATGCTAGCTTTGAAATATTCCCGGGTGAAATTTTTGTTGTAATGGGACTGTCAGGTAGTGGTAAATCTACCTTGATTCGAATGCTCAATCGATTAATTGAACCAACTATTGGACAAATCTTGATAGACGATGAGGATATTGTAAAAATGAATCCTCAGCAGTTAAGAGATGTTCGTCGTAAAAAAATTAGTATGGTTTTTCAAAATTTTGCTTTGTTCCCGCACAAGACCATTCTTGAAAATACAGAATATGGTTTAGAAATACAAAATATTTCACAGGAAGAAAGAACTGAAAAAGCTTTGAAGTCATTAGAAATAGTTGGCTTAAAAGGATATGAGCATCAGTTCCCATCACAATTAAGTGGTGGTATGCAACAACGTGTTGGTCTTGCAAGGGCACTAACAAGTGACACGGATATTTTATTAATGGATGAAGCATTTAGCGCGCTCGATCCATTAATTCGTAAAGATATGCAGGACGAATTATTAGAACTGCAAGAGACGATGAAAAAAACGATTATATTTATAACACATGACCTTGATGAGGCCTTGCGAATTGGAGACAGAATTGCTCTTATGAAAGATGGTAACATAATGCAAATTGGTTCTCCTGAGGAGATCATGGTAAATCCAGCCAATGAATATGTTGAACGATTTGTAGAAGATGTAGACCTATCAAAAGTATTAACGGCGGCGCATGTGCAGAAGCGTGCTGAAAGAATTACGCCTGACCGTGGACCACGTGTTGCTTTACAAGTAATGAGAGACCAAGGATATTCAAGTATATTTGTGGTTGATCGTAGACAAAAGCTACTTGGAGCAATTACTGCTGAAGATGCTTCAAATGCTCTTATTAAAAATAAATCGGTAGAGGAAGCTATGCAGAAGGAAATTGTGTCTGTTTATGAAGATACTTTATTAACTGATGTAATTGGAGCACTTGCAACTTCTGTACTACCATTAGCAGTTATAGATAAAAATGAACGATTAAAAGGTGTCATTATCCGTGGAGCAGTTATCGGTGCATTAGCGGGTAAAACAGACGATTTAAATATAAAGGGAGGTTAAATATATGGGTATTCCAAAAATTCCGTTAGCTGATTGGATTGATAAAATTGTCGATTTGATCATTAAAACTTTCCATCCTCTATTTGGCGCAATAACCAACATCACAGAAACCCTTTTAAATAACCTTGTTAAAGTTTTAGGACTTGGCCCATCAATTATTCTAATATTATTAATTTCATTACTTGCTTTTTATACAAGTAGGTGGACAGTTGGTCTGTTTACGTTACTTGGCTTGTTATTAATAGATAATCTAGGACTTTGGGATGCTACAGTTGATTCGTTAGCATTGATCTTATCATCAATCGTAATTACAGTTGTAATTGGAATTCCTTTAGGGATTTGGACGTCACAAAACGATCGAGTGAAACAAGTGATTACACCAATACTCGACTTTATGCAAACAATGCCAGCATTTGTTTATTTAATACCAGCAATTCTCTTTTTCGGAATTGGTGTAGTTCCTGGTATTTTAGCTTCTGTTATTTTTGCTATACCACCAACAATACGATTAACTAATTTAGGTATACGTGAGGTTCCAAATGATTTAATAGAGGCATCAAATGCTTTTGGATCAACAACATGGCAAAGACTCTTTAAAGTACAGCTACCGTTAGCAGCACCTACTATTTTAGCTGGTATAAATCAAAGTATTATGCTTGCATTATCGATGGTAGTTATTTCATCACTAGTAGGTGCTCCAGGATTAGGTGCAGAGGTTTATCGTGCTGTAACCCAGATTAAGGTAGGGGAAGGATTCGAGGCAGGAATATCAATTGTTATCGTAGCGATTATTCTTGATCGAATTTCTCAAAATCTTCGTCAACCTGCTTATGGGAAAAAGTTTGCTAAAAAATATGTTTATGGATTTACTGTATTAATCTTTTGTATTTCGGCTATTTCAGTTGCCTTTGCAGGTGGCAAGGATCAAAAAACAGCTTCAAATAAAATAGGAGCACAAGTTAATTTTGAGATTACCGGAATTGACCCAGGGGCAGGGTTAATGAAAGCAACTGAAAAAGCGATGAAGGATTACGATTTAAAGGATTGGACTTTAAAAGAAGGATCTTCAGCTGCGATGACTGCTGAATTGAAAAAAGCGTATGAAAATAAAGAACCTATAATCGTTACAGGATGGACACCCCACTGGATGTTTTCAAAATATAAATTAAAGTATTTAGAAGATCCAAAAGGGTCATTTGGTAAAGATGAAGAAATTCATACAGTGGTTAGAAAAGGATTAAAAGAAGATGCTCCTGGTGCGTACAAGATTTTAGATAACTTTTCATGGAAACCTTCTGATATGGAAGAAGTGATGAGTGATATTCAAGACGGTGCGAAACCTGAAAATGCAGCGGCGAAATGGATTAAAAAGCATCAAGAACAAGTAAATAATTGGACGAAAGATGCTTCAAAAGGAAATGGTGAAAAAATTAGTATCGTTTATGTTTCATGGGAATCTGAAGTTGCCAGTACAAATGTGATTGGAAAAGTACTTGAAAACCAAGGCTATGACGTTACATTAAAACAGGTTGAGGCAGGACCGATGTTTGCTGGTATCTCAGATGGAAGTGCAGATGCAATGGTCGCAGCTTGGCTTCCGACAACTCATCAAGACTACATGAATGAGTACAAAAAACAATTAGTTGATCTTGGACCGAATTTAAAAGGGACAAAATTAGGCTTAGTCGTACCAGAATATATGAAGATTAATTCGATCGATGATTTAAAAGGTAAAACGAAATAGCCAAAATAAAAGGACTAACTAAAAGTTAATAACTTTAGTTAGTCCTTTTCTATGTTTTTAACAGATTAGATTACTGACTTACTCCATCTTCTAAAACTGTAAGTAGTTCATGCTTTTGATTTTCTGAAGCGTGATTCCAAAAAACTTCGAGAAGTACACCTAAACCTGGTAATACTTTTTCTTCGCCACTTTGAATAGCATCTACAATTGTTGCTTCTAATTGATCACTTTTATTACCTGAAATATTGTGAAGAACAGCTCCGCGAATATTAAAATTCATTTGGATTCTCCTTTCATATTAAGCTTTATTTAGTATTTGTAAACGGAAACGATTTTATGTATGATAAACGATATGAGATACGATGAAAGGTAAAGGAAACTTATGAAACAAATTGATTCCATACAAAATAATTCTGTAAAGGCTTGGAAAAAGCTACATACAAAAAAAGGAAGAGATAAAGCTAAACAATATATCGTAGAAGGTTTTCATTTAGTCGAGGAGGCAATTAAGCATGATGCACCGATTCTTCATTTATTAATTAGTGAAGATATTGACTTGCCTTCTAATCTTTCAACAGGGTCATTTGAAATTACGTATATATCTAAAGAGGTTAGTAAGGAATTAAGCGAAACAGAAACATCTCAAGGTATTTTTGCAATTATTGAATTTTCTTTTGTAAGAATTGATTTTGAGAAAGTGTCAAAATTATTATTAATTGATGAAGTTCAAGATCCAGGGAATGTAGGAACAATGATTCGAACAGCGGATGCTGCTGGTTTTGATGGGGTTATTTTAGGTTCTGGTACGAGTGATCTATATAATGCTAAAACAATTCGATCCACCCAAGGATCATTATTCCATTTGCCAATATTACGTGGTGATTTAGTTGAAGTAGTTTCTAATTTGAAAGATAAAGGAATAACTGTTTACGGAACATCTCTTCAAAATGCAAAACCGTTTAATGAAGTAAACGTTACAAATCGTTTTGCCATTATTGTAGGAAATGAAGGTAAAGGTGTGAATTCAACATTACTTTCATTAACTAATGAAAATCTATATATACCGATTTATGGTAAAGCTGAATCATTAAACGTTGGTATTGCTGCAGGGATTCTAATGTATAGTCTGTGAAAAATAATAGAAGCCTCATTTGAGCTTTCTAGATCAGTAAAAATGATTTAAATCATTTAGTAAATAATTATGTTGAGCAGTTGCATTAATTGAAAAAAATCAATATAATTAATTAAGAAAATTTAATACATAAAAAGCTTTGACAGAGAATAGTAAATTTGAATCTCTATTTAGGGAGAAGGTGCCGTAGACTGTAAGCACTTTTATAGTAGACCAAATTGAATTCACCTCTTGAGCTAGCGCCGGGACCATTTTTGAATGTAAAGGCGACTCGGTCTATCTAAGTAGATCGTTATATGAATGAAGTGAGCAGTTAGTTTTCTGTAACATATTAACTGTTAATTAGGGTGGTACCGCGATCAATCCTCGTCCCTTTTTTGGGAGCGAGGTTTTTTTATGTTTAAATTTATGAATTTGAATAGGAGGATTATTCATGCAAGAGCGTTTAGTTTCTTTACAAGCAGAAGCGATTAAGCAAATAGAAGAAGCAAAAGATTTAAAAGCATTAAATGAAATAAGAATTGCCTATCTAGGAAAAAAAGGTCCGATTACTGAGGCAATGAAAGCAATGAAGGATTTATCTCCTGAAGAGCGCCCAAAAATGGGTGCTGTTGCTAATGAAGTACGTGCGGCAATCCAAGAAAAACTTGAAGCAAAGCAAGTTGTATTAGAACAAAATGCAATTAATGAAAAATTGGAAAGTGAATCAATTGATGTAACACTTCCAGGAAGACCAGTTCATGCTGGTGGAGCTCATCCATTAAGAGCGGTCATTCAAGAAATTGAAGATTTATTTATTGGAATGGGATATGAAATCGCAGAAGGTCCAGAAGTAGAAAAGGACTATTATAATTTCGAAGCATTAAATTTACCAAAAGGTCATCCAGCTCGTGATATGCAGGATTCATTTTATATTTCTGAAGAAACATTAATGAGAACTCATACTTCACCTGTTCAAGCTAGAACAATGGAAGCAAACGCGGAAAAAGGACCAATTAAAATAATTTGTCCTGGTAAAGTTTATCGCCGTGATGACGATGATGCTACACATTCTCATCAATTTATGCAAATTGAAGGACTTGTAATTGGTGAAAATATTTCAATGAGTGACTTAAAAGGAACTTTACAACTTTTTGCGAAAAAGATGTTTGGTGAAGATCGTGAAATTCGCTTACGCCCAAGCTTCTTCCCATTCACTGAGCCTTCAGTAGAAATGGATATTTCTTGTATGAAATGTGGAGGAAAAGGCTGTAACATGTGTAAGCACACTGGATGGATTGAAATTTTAGGTGCGGGAATGGTTCATCCTAACGTACTTGAGATGGCTGGGTATAATCCAAAAGAAGTTCAAGGATTTGCTTTCGGTATGGGTCCAGAACGTATTGCATTATTAAAATATGGTATTGATGATATTCGTCATTTCTATACGAACGATATAAGATTCTTAAAGCAATTCCAACAAATGTAAGGTAGGAGGGGACTAAACATGTTTGTATCAACAAAATGGTTACAAGAATACGTTGATTTAAGTGGTGTTACACCAGACGAGCTTGCAAAATTAATAACAAAAGCAGGTATTGAAGTGGAAGGTGTTAATCATCTTTCAGAAGGAATTAAAAATGTTGTTGTTGGTTATGTAATGGAACGTGAACAACATCCAGAGGCAGATAAATTATCAAAATGTACTGTTGATGTCGGAGAAGAGCAACCAGTACAAATTATTTGTGGCGCACCGAATGTTGCTAAGGGTCAAAAAGTGATCGTGGCAAAGGTAGGCGCTGTTTTACCGGGGAATTTCAAAATTAAAAAAGCAAAATTACGTGGAGAAGTTTCTGAAGGAATGATTTGCTCTCTTCAAGAATTAGGAATTGAAGGCAAAGTAGTTGCAAAAGAATTCTCAAATGGCATTTTTGTTTTACCAAGTGATGCTGAAGTAGGAGCAGATGCATTAGACGTACTATATCGTGATGATGCAGTATTAGAACTTGGATTAACACCAAACCGAGCTGATTGCTTAAATATGATTGGTGTTGCCTATGAGGTAGCTGCAATTTTAGATCGCGACGTGAAACTTCCAGCGATTAGCGATCAATCAGCAACAACTGCTGATTATGTTTCAGTTTCAATTGAATCAAAAGAAGATGCACCATACTATAGTGCTAAATTAGTGAAAGGTGTAAAAATTGGTCCTTCTCCATTATGGATGCAAGCTCGTTTAATGAGTGCTGGTATTCGTCCGATTAATAATGTAGTTGATATTACGAATTATATTTTAATTGAATATGGTCAACCATTACACGCGTTTGATTTTAATAAATTAAATAGTAATCAAATTATCGTTCGTCTTGCGAAAGAAAACGAAAAGATTGTTACACTTGATGGTGAAGAGCGCACATTACAGCCACATAATTTAGTAATCGCAACAGAGAAAGAAGCGGTAGCAGTTGCAGGTGTAATGGGCGGTCAAAGTACTGAGGTTGATGTTGAAACTGTAGACGTTTTAATTGAATCAGCTGTTTTCAGAGGTCAAAGTGTTCGCCAAACTTCAAAAGACCTAGGCTTACGTAGTGATTCAAGTGCTCGTTTTGAAAAAGGTATTGATGCTTCTCGTACATTCCCTGCTTCTGAACGTGCTGCTCAGTTAATGGTTGAACTAGCTGGTGGAACAATTGTAGAAGGTACTGTAATTGCCGACAATTTAGTTGAAGATGCTAAAAAAGTATCAGTTTCTGTAAGTAAGATTAATGGTGTACTTGGTACATCAATTGATGCTGAAACAGTAAAAGATATTTTCCGTCGATTAAGATTAGAAGCTACCGGGAATGGCGAAGTATTTACTGTTACTGTTCCAAGTCGTCGTGGTGATCTTTCAATAGAAGAAGATTTAGTTGAAGAAGTAGGAAGACTATATGGCTATGATCATATTCCTGCTACTTTACCAACAGGTGTAGCTAGTCGTGGACAATTAACACCTTATCAAGCAAAACGTAGAAAAATTCGTCAGTATTTACAGCATGCAGGTCTTTACGAAGCTGTTACGTATTCTCTAACAAGCAATAATAAAGTAAAACGCTTTGCACTTGAAACAGTAGATGCAGAACCTGTACGTTTAGCATTACCTATGAGTGAAGAACGCAGTGAGTTACGTTTCAGTTTAGTACCACATTTATTAGATGCTATTGCATATAATGTTGCACGTAAAGAAGAAAATGTTCAACTATTTGAAACTGGCTCTGTATTCTTAACAAAGGAAAACAACGATTTACCACATGAAGAAGAATATTTAGCTGGCGCGTTAACTGGTTTATGGTTACAACATGCTTGGCAGGGCGAGAAAAAAGCTGTGGATTTCTATGTTGTAAAAGGTATTTTAGACGGTTTATTTACTGAATTAGGTTTATCAAATAAAATAACTTATCTTGCTGCTAAGAAAGAAGAATTACACCCAGGACGTACTGCAAGTATTTTATTAAACGGAGAAGAAATTGGTTTTATCGGTCAAGTTCATCCTGTTACTCAAAAAGAGTGGGATCTTAAAGAAACATATGTATTCCAATTATCTCTTGAAAAGCTATTAAATACTGAATTTGATGATATTTTATACAATGCAATTCCTCGTTTCCCATCAATGAACCGAGATATGGCATTAGTAGTTGATTCAAAAGTATTTGCTGGTGATATTCTAACTACAATTCGTTCAACTGGTGGAAGACTTCTAAAGGATGCTACAATCTTTGATTTATACGAAGGTGATAAGATGGAAGCTGGTAAAAAATCAGTTGCCTTCTCATTAACATATTTCGATCCAGAACGTACTTTAACGGATGAAGAAGTAACTAAAGCTCATTCAAAAGTTTTAAAAGCTGTAGAAGAAACACATAATGCTCAATTACGTGGGTAAATAATTATAATAATCGCATTGAAAAAAACCAAGTTCTTTTTTAAAGAATTTGGTTTTTTTTGCTGGTGTCGCTACTGGTGCAGGTATACCAGGATTTGCCTATTTTTTTATACAACTGTTCAAAATTTAGATGCAGGTGATGCAGTAAGATTACCTTTTCAAATAATAAAAATAAAAATTAAAAAACCCTTCAAAGTAGACTGGTATAACTTTTAAATGTCTACAATCGAAGGGTTTTTAATCAGATAATTAAGGGAATATCAATAATCACACTCTTATTGAATCACTAAATATCTAGTCTAACGATGTTTAGTGCAGCACTGTTTACCATTGCACCATCAACACTGTTTGCTAAATGGTCTGGAGTAGCACCAATATTTCTAAGTTTGAATTGTTCACCAGCTGTGAAATACCCATATTTCTAAAAATCACACTGTAGTTAATTAAATAGTCTCCGGTGCTCATTACTGTAATTGTAGTTCCACCAATTAGGGCGAAACATAAATTCAATTATTCTGGATTGTAAAAAACATTTAATTTTTTGAACGGGAATTATTATTTCGAAATAATGATTAATTTGTACCAGTTTTTTGACTCATTTTTTTGATAATAATGAACCATTTTGTCCTTTTTCTATACAATAAATTGTACAATTAAAATTTTTTGAGAGGTGTATTTTTTTGCCACTACCACCAATTCCACCACTACCACAACAACCATCAGAAGAACCAAATCAACCAGATACTACACAAAGCACAGATCAATCAGAGTTATTCCAACAAATTTCTACATTCCTTCCAAGACCAGTAATGGGTCCAACAGGTCCAACAGGAGCAACGGGTCCAAGAGGTCCTGAAGGTCAACAAGGTCCTCGTGGAGAAAGAGGTAAACGAGGAAAAGAAGGGGAAGAAGGAGACAGAGGTCCAAGAGGTCATATGGGTCCAATGGGTCCAATGGGACCAGCAGGAACTCCGGGTACTGCAGGAGCAACAGGAGCAACAGGAGCAACAGGTCCAGCGGGAGCAACAGGTCCTTCAGGTGGCCCAGCAGGCCCAGCAGGAGCAACAGGCCCAGCGGGAGCAACAGGTCCAGCGGGAGCAACAGGCCCAGCAGGAACACCGGGCGCACCAGGAGCAACAGGTCCACAAGGAATCCCAGGTCCAGTAGGCCCAACAGGCTCAGCAGGTCCAGCAGGAATTCCAGGTCCAACAGGTCCAGCAGGTCCACAAGGAACACCAGGTCCACAAGGAGCAACAGGTCCAGCAGGAATACCAGGCCCAGCAGGAGCAACAGGCCCAGCAGGAACACCGGGCGCACCAGGAGCGACAGGCCCAGCAGGAGCAACAGGCCCAGCAGGGACACCGGGCGCACCAGGAGCNNCAACAGGTCCAGCAGGAGCGACTGGTATAGCAGGTACAGGTGCAATTATTCCGTTTGCATCAGGTGCACCAGTTGTGATGTCTACAGTTTTAGGCGGATTAGCAGGAACAGCTGGACTTGTTGGATTTGGAAGTTCTATTTCAAATGTTGCATTACTTCCTGGACCAGCGATTGATTTAACTGGAACTGGTTTGCCAACTGAAATACTTGATTTTGCATTCTCAATGCCTAGAGCTGGCACAATTACGGCTATTTCAGCATCCTATAGTAACGTAGTAGCTTTGGCTCTTTTAGGAACAAATATTGTGGTCACTGCACAATTATATAGTGCACCAGTAAATAGTAATAACTTTACTCCAGTTGCAGGTGCAAGTGTCACTTTACCGGCT
Source organism: Bacillus sp. AFS088145 (assembly GCF_002564465.1). Lineage (GTDB taxonomy): Bacteria > Bacillota > Bacilli > Bacillales > Bacillaceae_G > Gottfriedia. The sequence continues at coordinate 234,141 of NZ_NUUX01000005.1, forward strand.
CTAGCAGGTCCGCTTACATTAGGACAAATTACGAGCGGTATTTCTACACCTTTAGCGATACCAGTTGCTGCACAAACTCGTTTAATGATGGTATATACTGCAACTGCAAACGGTGTAAGCCTTGTTAATACTGTTACTGGATATGCTAGTGCAGGAGTAGCTATAAATTAATAGAAAATATAAGATAAATAGCAATAAAAATTTGACTCTACTAAACTAGATCACAATTGACTATCGTTGATAGAAATTGACTCTACTAAGTAGAGTTTTTTTGCGGTTTTTTAATAGAAATAGTATTAAAATCCAAACAAACTTGTCCAACCAAAATATGATAAAGTGTACGTCAAAATATTTTTGGAGGTGTATCTATTTGCCAATACCACCAGGCCCACCAGGCCCACCAAGTTCACCATTATTTCCATTACCGCCTAGTCCAACAGGTCCAACTGGAGCACCAATACCACCAGGTCCAACAGTACCACCAGGTCCACCAGGCCCAGTAGGTCCAACAGGTCCAACAGGTCCAGTAGGTCCAACAGGCCCAGTAGGTCCAACAGGTCCACAAGGTCCAGCAGGAGCAACAGGTCCAGTAGGTCCAACAGGTCCAACAGGTCCAACAGGCCCAGTAGGTCCAACAGGTCCACAAGGTCCAGCAGGAGCAACAGGGACAGCGGGAGCAACAGGAGCAGACGGAGCAACAGGAACACCAGAAGCAAAAG
>NZ_NUUX01000060.1 GCF_002564465.1 Bacillus sp. AFS088145
ATTCGACAATATTTTTATACAATATTTTTATGCTCTATACTGTCTAATAGTAAAATAGGAGCCGATTATTTTGCTCTAAACGTCGTTATATAACTAACGCATTGCGTTAGTTACATAGTGTCTAATTCTAAAATTGTTATTGTCATGATTTATTTTTTTCTTTTTCCCAATTCTTAACTTTTTTGTCCATTTCATCTTGCAAACCTGCTGCATTACTTTGGTCGTGTATGGTTTCTTTGACATACTTAGACGGGAATAGTTTTTTTAAATCATCTCCAAACATGTCACCATCACCAGGTTCTTTGTAATCAACAACTTCGTATGAATTCCCTTTTTCTTTTAAGGTAATTGATGCTGGCACAACACTAGCAGTTTCCAATTCTGTTTTTGTAGAATAGGAAAATCCTTCATAAAAATACTGAAGATAGACTGTCGTTGTATCATCCTTTTTTTTCGATCCGTAGATCTTGTGTACCTCAAATCCTTTGTCAGTCGGATTGTTTAATTGACCTTTGTACTGAGCGACAACATAATTTGTGATAAAAGCATCCATTTCCTTTGAAACACCCTTAGGACCATCAGCTGCCGATGTTTGACTGCAACCTGCTGCGCTTACGACCACTAAACAACCTAACATTAAACTCACAACTTCTTTTTTCAACAAAATCTCACTCCATTTATATAATTTAATCTTCATGATTTAGTCACTTTCATTAGAAATTGAATCTAGCTTGTTTTCATGCTTCCAGTAACTCCCATAAAGTTCATTATACATTGTATATACCTATTGTAATTTGGGGGAATTTTGTCATTTTTTTATAAAAAACAAATCATTTTTTATGCAACTAACCTGCCATTTTGTTGAATAAAAAAACGAGCTGCTAGCAACTCGTGATCTTCAAATAAAGCACTGCGTTAGTTACATAAGCATATTAACAATAATCGCCATTTTCATCTATACCAATTGGATAGTAAGGCATCCCATTAATTAATTCAAATAATTCATATGGGTCTCCATCATTTGAAAGCCAGTCAATAGTAAAGACCTTTGGATTAACATACTCGTCAGAACCATTTTTATTGTAATTTACATTTAAATCATTGCACTTTAACCAATATTTCCTAAACACAGCAATAACTCTCCCCGAACAGCATATAGGAACGAAATTTCCTATTATAAAATTCTCAATTTCTACTTCTGATTTTCCTTCAATTAACATTTTTTCTCTAATCGAATCCAATTTATCTTCTTCATATGAAACAGCGTTATCTAGTTCTTTTACATATTCATCAAATAAGTTTTTATAAGTAATATTCATTTTAATCCCCTATTTAGTTACTAACGTTATAAAAATATTAATTTATTACATCAAATACAACAATACCCTTATGCAACTAAACTGCCAATTAGCCACCCATGCAGCGCAAGCGCTGCACCACAGCGAATGAAAATATATGGAAAGTGTCTATACTGATACTGACTTTATCCAGTCAACTGTAATCACTAGGCTTTTTAGTTAACTCTACTCTTTTTTTTAACG
>NZ_NUUX01000061.1 GCF_002564465.1 Bacillus sp. AFS088145
GTTTAGTTTTCAAAGATCATTTTGGTGGAGCCTAGCGGGATCGAACCGCTGACCTCCTGCGTGCAAGGCAGGCGCTCTCCCAGCTGAGCTAAGGCCCCTTATTGAAATGGTCGGGAAGACAGGATTTGAACCTGCGACCCCCTGGTCCCAAACCAGGTGCTCTACCAAGCTGAGCCACTTCCCGTAATATGGCGCGCCCGAAAG
>NZ_NUUX01000062.1 GCF_002564465.1 Bacillus sp. AFS088145
GGTACAAAAATTATTATAAAAAATTTTTAAAAAAGTCATTGACTTTTGAGTGAGATTTGATATAATAGTTATTGTCCTTAAGGAATTGAATCAAGTGATGATAGCGAAGAGGTCACACCCGTTCCCATACCGAACACGGCAGTTAAGCTCTTCAGCGTCGATGGTAGTTGGGGGTTTCCCCCTGTGAGAGTAGAACGTCGCTTGGTTTATGATTATTCCGCAGTAGCTCAGTGGTAGAGCACTCGGCTGTTAACCGAGTGGTCGTAGGTTCGAACCCTACCTGCGGAGCCATTTTGGAGAGCTGTCCGAGTGGCCGAAGGAGCACGATTGGAAATCGTGTAGGCGGGTAACCCTGTCTCAAGGGTTCAAATCCCTTGCTCTCCGCCACATGTTTTCAGCACTATTATACTGGCCCGTTGGTCAAGCGGTTAAGACACCGCCCTTTCACGGCGGTAACACGGGTTCGAGTCCCGTACGGGTCACCATTTTATTACGGAGGATTAGCTCAGCTGGGAGAGCACCTGCCTTACAAGCAGGGGGTCGGCGGTTCGAGCCCGTCATCCTCCACCATCTAATTAAAATATAGTTTATGGATCTATAAAATATAGAATCCACATTATCGCGGGGTGGAGCAGTCTGGTAGCTCGTCGGGCTCATAACCCGAAGGTCGCAGGTTCAAATCCTGTCCCCGCAACCAAATGGTCCCGTGGTGTAGCGGTTAACATGCCTGCCTGTCACGCAGGAGATCGCCGGTTCGATCCCGGTCGGGACCGCCATTTAAGATGGCTCGGTAGCTCAGTCGGTAGAGCAGAGGACTGAAAATCCTCGTGTCGGCGGTTCGATTCCGTCCCGAGCCACCATCTTAAAAATATAGTATATAATTATTAAGCCGACTTAGCTCAATTGGTAGAGCACGAACGAATAAGCTTCGTAGCAAAGCCTCAGCGTACTTGTCGAGCAGCATCTTGGAATTCTTCCTGAGACAAGGATGACTAAGAGATGAACTAATTATGGCAATAAACAAAATTAAGTAATATAACTTTTATTAAGCCGACTTAGCTCAATTGGTAGAGCAACTGACTTGTAATCAGTAGGTTGGGGGTTCAAGTCCTCTAGTCGGCACTCTTTAACCGGAGGGGTAGCGAAGTGGCTAAACGCGGCGGACTGTAAATCCGCTCCCTGTGGGTTCGGCGGTTCGAATCCGTCCCCCTCCACCATTTTATAGGGGCATAGTTTAACGGTAGAATAGAGGTCTCCAAAACCTTTGGTGTGGGTTCGATTCCTACTGCCCCTGCCAAATAATACAATAATGGCGGTCGTGGCGAAGTGGTTAACGCATCGGATTGTGGTTCCGACACTCGTGGGTTCGATTCCCATCGGTCGCCCCATTTAAATTATTGTAACGTTTACTCGAGTGAGTAATATAATTTATAATAAATTGAATATAGTATATAAAGTTCTTAATTAATGGGCTATAGCCAAGCGGTAAGGCAACGGATTTTGATTCCGTCATGCCCTGGTTCGAATCCAGGTAGCCCAGCCATTTATGCGGAAGTAGTTCAGTGGTAGAATACAACCTTGCCAAGGTTGGGGTCGCGGGTTCGAACCCCGTCTTCCGCTCCAAATATGGCGGTATAGCCAAGTGGTAAGGCAGAGGTCTGCAAAACCTTTATCATCGGTTCAAATCCGGTTACCGCCTTTTAATTTACTTCTGCCGGGGTGGTGGAATGGCAGACACACAGGACTTAAAATCCTGCGGGGGTTGACCCCGTGCCGGTTCGAGTCCGGCCCTCGGTATCATTAAACCTCTTACTTTTGTAAGAGGTTTTTAATTACAGATTTGAATGGACAATCTGTCTTTCATATATTATAATTATTTTATAACTTTTTGGCGGTGTGGTGGAATGGCAGACACGCCTGACTCAAAATCAGGTATCTTCACGGATGTGCAGGTTCAAGTCCTGTCACCGCTATATTGAATTAAGGGAAGAGGATTTTGCAGAGATGCAAAATCCTTTTTTGTTAGATCGTAAAGGGTAAGCAAAAGAATAGGCTTTTTATATTCTTCATCTTCATCCAGCATTTAATAATTGTCTTCATTATATATTAACAACATTATAAAGAAATGCAGCGACTATAACAATGGTCGCTGCATTTTTTATGTGGCTATTCACAAATGCTATTTGTTACATTTTTACATACTTACGTTTTTGCTTAGTAGCAAGCCAATCAAATTGTTTTGGTTTTCTTTTATTTGCTAAAGTAACTACTAAGCCTGTTGTTGCTATTAGTAGGCTTGCAGCAGCTACTTTAATAGTAAATTGTTTTGCATCTTTTAATTTCTCATTATTGTATCGATCAAGTTCCTTAAGTGTATCCTGTGTAAAATCAATTCTGTCGTTTGTTTCTTCAATCAAACTACAGACACCTTCAAAACTTTCGACCAAAGGATTTTTTTCTTCATTCACCAAAGGATCTGTCATAGTTACTCTCCTCCTAAATTTAACCTATTAAGAAGAATTCTATGGGAAAATTCATTATACCTTCATTCAAATTTCTACAATTCTTTCATTATCCTCTGCTATTAGTTAATAATTAAAGTTCTAATGATTATTGTTCTTTTTCTTACTCACGTCATCCGCTATTTTTTAACTGCTATAAATATTTTCTATTCTCGACCCTTTCATAAATCATGCTAGAACCCTTTCGACAAAAATTGATTTTATTCTTGTATTTATGACATATTTATGATAAATTTAATAACAAGTTCATTAAAAACCTACTAAATACATTATTAAATTGTATTAGTAGTAGCACTTATAACTTGATAACAACGCAGTGTATTGATTCATTCGAAGAACGATACATTGCGTTTTTTTATATTAAAATGTCTATTATTAAAGCTTTTTATGACATAATTAGATAAAGAAATAATTTTCTGACTAGAATAGAAAATATAATTTGTAAATTAACAGGCAGTTAGGTGATTCTTGTGAATATAAAAGAATTTCAAAAAGAATTGATATCATATAGTAAAGAAATTGGAATAGATAAGATTGGATTTACGACTGTTGATCCATTTTTAACGTTAAAAAATCGTTTATATAAGCAGCAGGAATTAAATTATCAATCGGGTTTTGAGACAAAGGATATTGAGCGAAGAGTAGATGCAACAAAAATTATGACAGAAGCTAATTCAATTATTGCAATCGCTCTAGCATATCCATCCAAATTAAAAAATCCTCCTAAAAGTAAAAAAGGGTCTACAAGAGGAATTTTTTGTAGGGCCTCATGGGGGGAAGATTACCATGTAGTTGTAAAAAAGAAATTACTTCAGCTTGAGTCATTTATATTATTACATTATCCAAGTGCAAAGGTTCAGTCGATGGTCGATACTGGTGAGCTAGTAGATCGAGCTGTGGCTGAGCGAGCTGGTATAGGTTGGAGTGCTAAAAATTGTTCAATTATTACGCCAGAATTCGGTTCATATGTGTATTTAGGGGAAATGATTACATCATTACCTTTTGAACCAGATTCGCCTATTGAAGAACAGTGTGGAGAGTGTACAAAATGCCTTGATGTTTGTCCTACAAGTGCGATTGTTTCTCCAGGTCAATTAAATGCTAAAAATTGTATTGCTTTTTTAACACAATCAAAAGAGATGATTCCTGTTGAGTTTCGAAAAGAGCTGGGAAATCGTATATATGGTTGCGATACATGTCAGACAATTTGTCCTAAAAATAAAGGGGTTAATTTTACTCATCATACTGAGATGGAGCCTGATCCGGAAACTGTAAAACCTTTATTACGCACTGTATTAAAGGTAAGTAACAGAGAGTTTAAAAGTCAGTTTGGCCAAATGTCTGGGTCATGGAGAGGAAAGAACCCTATTCAGCGAAATGCCATCATTGCTTTAGCACATTTTAAAGATGAATCGGCATTAGATGATTTAAAGGAATTAGCGAAAAAAGATGCAAGACCAGTCATTAGGGGTACAGCTATTTGGGCTATTTTTGAGATTGAGGGTGAGAACAGTACACCCTTTATTGAAAGTTGTTTGCAAAAAGAGCAAGACGAGATTGTATTAAATGAAATTAAAGCTGTTCTTTCAAAGTAAACAATATTGAGTGGTATAATCTCTTATTTTTCAACATCGTATAGAATAAGAATATATGTTGAAAAGGGGGATTATCTTGTTTAATCGTGAACTTTTAGAGAGTTATTTAAAAGAACGATTACAACTTTACTTTGGTGAAGGGCATCGAAGTCATCCTATTCAAGAAAAAGAATATCAGACAATCAGGCGTAAAGTTGAATTATATAATAAGCGTAATGTTTCATTAGTGAAAGTATATGGAAATCTTGATGTAAACAATATTTGGACTGAACAGGCCGTAACATATATAAATTATACATTCCATACGAGATATTTTTTAAAGCAAAACGATTTATATTTTGAAGAGGATCAACATGAAAGACAGATCGCGATTGAAAATGATGAAATCTTATATGACATAGCTTTCCCGATTGATAATCAAGTTGAAAATTTTGAACTCGAAGAAGAAGATTTAGATGAAAATGAATCCTTAGATCGAAATAACAGATATAACCGATTTAATGCTGTTAAATATGCTGAAACCTGGTGGGATGGCCATAATAAAGAATATCCATTGTATGCAAATGATTGTACTAATTTTATATCTCAATGTTTAAGGGCTGGAGGCATTCGTATGGTTGGAATGCCAAAACCAGGGACAGGGTGGTGGTATAAAAATCATTCTAATAGTAGTTATAGCTGGAGAGTTGCTCATGCATTAAGAAGATTTTTACCTGCGCCTAAAACTGGAATTAAAGCAGAAGAGGTGCCTTCACCAAAAGATCTTACATTGGGGGATATTATCGTATATGATTTTGAAGGTGATGGAGTATGGAATCATTGTACAATCGTTGTTGCTAAGGATGAAAATGGTGAACCGTTAGTGAATGCACATACTGTAAATAGCCGTAAAAGATATTGGTCATACTATGATTCTTCTGCTTTTACGGAGAATATTAAGTATAAGTTTTTTCACTTCGTTGATGACTTTTCTAACCCTCCAATGGAATAATACCTTATTAATTACGAATTTGGTATAATATAAAGCATTGAAACAATATAGAGGTGAAAAAGATGGGAATACACGTTGTATTATATCAACCACAAATTCCAGCAAATACAGGAAATATTGCACGTACTTGTGCAGGAACAGATACAAGTTTGCATTTAATCCGTCCGTTAGGTTTTTCAACTGATGATAAAATGTTAAAAAGAGCTGGTCTTGATTATTGGGAGCATGTAGATATACATTATCATGATTCTTTGGACGATTTATTTGATCAGTATAAAGACGGGAAATTTTACTTTATAACTAAATTTGGGGAAAAAACATATTCAAACTTTGACTATACAAATTTAGATGAAGAGATTTTCTTTGTATTTGGTAGAGAAACAACAGGGCTTCCGAAAGAGTTAATTGAAAAAAATATGGAAACTTGCTTGCGTATACCAATGACAGACCATATTAGATCTCTAAATTTATCAAATACAGCTGCAATTTTAATTTACGAAGCTTTACGTCAGCAAGATTTCCGTGAGCTGTTAAAGGTAAAGGATTATTCTAAGTAATAAAAGTCACCATATAATGGTGATTCAGACTGTTGACAAACGCTCGCTTTCTTCGTTGCTTCGCCTGTCTGCGGTTGCTCATTACCGTTTAAGGTAACTCCGCTCCTCATCAGGCTTCGCGCCTCGAAAGACAACGCTTGCAATCAGTCTGAAAATCAAT
>NZ_NUUX01000063.1 GCF_002564465.1 Bacillus sp. AFS088145
ATTGTTTTGTTTAGTTTTGAAGGATTATCCTTCATATATAGATATGGGCCTATAGCTCAGCTGGTTAGAGCGCACGCCTGATAAGCGTGAGGTCGATGGTTCGAGTCCATTTAGGCCCACCATATCTTTCTTTTTTTTATGTTCGGGGCCTTAGCTCAGCTGGGAGAGCGCCTGCCTTGCACGCAGGAGGTCAGCGGTTCGATCCCGCTAGGCTCCACCATTTTTATTTTGTACCTTGAAAACTAGA
>NZ_NUUX01000064.1 GCF_002564465.1 Bacillus sp. AFS088145
TCAAAGTTCACTTTGTCGCTCAGAAGCGACTTTAATATAATAACATTTTGTTGAATAACCTGTCAACAACTTATTTTATATTTTTTGTTGTTCGAACTTGTTTTGTCGTGACAACATATACAAATATACCATCTCGTCCAAATGATTGCAAGCATTTCTTTACAAAAAATTAATAAAATTTTTGTAATCTTTTATAAGATACTATATATAGCTCTCTTAAATGTTAGTGTTGATTTTTAGATGTATTAAAAGGAAGCACTCAAAATTGCCGCTTCACCTTCTTATTTCAATTAAAAACCTTCTCAATACTAGATTTGTCATAATTAAAAAGTAACTGTCATTTCAAAAACAAAATATTGTGAGTAATTAATCTTTAATACTGAGACAATCAACAAACTAAACCAAGCTAAAAGCTAAATAATTACAAGATACTTTGTAGCTACTCCACCGTTCTAAACATTATTTCATTCGAGAATGTAGACCATTTACATTTTTAATATGAATGAAATTTTTTATTACACGTTTCACTTCGGTAGATAGAATGCGTTGATTTTATTCCCATTTTCTTTATCGTATCATATCCCTCCAAGACAAACTTAATCGTGTCATCTGACTTTTGATCATTCCTTTACTTGATTTCTATTTAATAAGTAAAATTTTGAATAAATCTATCGTTTTCATATTCCAACACAAAAAACATCAGCCTATTAGCTGATGTTTTTAGTTACCAGGCGACGTTCTACTCTCACAG
>NZ_NUUX01000065.1 GCF_002564465.1 Bacillus sp. AFS088145
AATCCTTATGCAACTAACGCGTGCGATAGTTCTATAACAGAATTAGAAAAATAAAGAGTAATTAGAGTATTTACAAGCTGGATTTTTGGAGGTTGCTATGAAAATTAAAAAGAATCCAGTTGAAAACCTCAATGATGCAGTTAACAATTCAATGTCTGGTGACTTAAATGGAATATCAAAAATAGGATGCTTTCCTATGATTATATTAGTGGTTAGGCTAAAAAGTCGATTTTTTTAACGGAACTAAATGGCAGATTAGATGTATAAGGAATGATATTATTTTAGTAAAACTGTATTGGCAAGGGAGTAATAAATTGGAGAAATATTTTTCATCAGGGGCTTGGTTTGTACAAATTTTGGGATTAAGTATTAGTATAGTAACAGTAAAACTCTATACTAAAGAAAGTCACAATAAGTCAAAGAAATCAGGGGGGCTTTCTTTAATTGCTCAAATTTTCTTACTCCTACCATGGTACGTTTGTAAAAGCGTATTTATATTAATGGGTTTATTATTTATTATATTACCAATATTTTCTTTTTAAGAAGAAATAGCTAAAGCAACTAAACCACTGCATTAATTGAATAATAGTTTCTAAGCTTGTCTAATTAGAAAACCTATTTCTAGTTCAAAAATCAACATTTAAATTTAACAGAGCCAAATTAAAAAGAACACTACTTTTTTAGTTATTCAAAAACTGTAGTGTTCTTTTATTTAATTATGAAGTTATTGTTTATTCTTTGATAACAAGAGTTTCCCATCCATCATAATTACCACCGAAATGCTCTGAAGATTCGATTAAGAAATCAGTTAGTTCATCTATACTATCTAAATCAACATAATCAATTCTAGAAATACGTACGGTAAATTCATAGTCTTCATCTAAATCTTCATCATTATTTGAATACTTTCCTTCAAAATTAAAGCCTTCTTTTGCAATTTCGCTAATAAACCCATTTATCTTTATTTCATCATTAAATAGAATGAAATGTTCGACTTTACGAGGTAATTTTAATTTGTCACCAGATCTTTGTAATTGCTCGATTAATTCAGCGTTGCTTATATGCTGCAGATGGTATTGGTTTGGATAAAGAAATTCGAAATAATATTCCCAAAGTTCCTCTTCATCCATACCATACATTTCAAAATCGTAATCATTTGCTTCAATGATTTGATGAGCAACTTCAATTAGCATTTTAGGATCGTGTTCCGAAGTATAATAGACAAGTTCTCTAAAACTATCAGTCGTCACTCTTCCAACATTAAGGTAGAGTTTTGGATTAATTCGTTTATCAATATCCTTATTAACTTTTTCTAAAACATTTAATTCATGTTTACTAGGAAAACCTCGTTCGTCTGGATTTTTTATTTGTAGCTTTATACAAACAATCGTTGGATAATCTTCGATGTTTGCTTCTTCAGTAATTGCCATATCTAATACTACAGTTGCAGGTTTATCATTTATAAAACTAAAATACGCATTCCAATACTCAGACATTTATATTTCTCCTAAATAAAATTTGATTTTTATCGCTTAACACGAATTTCTAATTCCTCAAGCTTAAGTGATAATTTATCCTCATCAATATTAATTTTTAAATCCTCAAATGTATATTCAGCAAAATGTGGTATATCAATTGTAATGGCAGAAAGCTCTTTACTAATAAAAGTAGAGTCTTTCCCAGCTTCTAATTTCTTTTTGTAGCGATTAAATTTAGAATCAAGATTTTCCATATTCTCGTACAATTCTTCAACTGAGTTATAAAGTTGAATTAATGGAATAGCCGATTTTTCTCCTACTCCAGGGCAACCAGGTATATTATCACTAGAATCACCTAATAATGCTTTTACATCAACCCATTGTTTCGGGTGGATCCCATAATCATTACTGAAGTGCTCAAGGGAGTAAACAATTTCACCAGTTTTTTGAGCAATGATTTGAGATGTATGCTCGTTTATTAATTGTAGTAAGTCTCGATCATTACTATAAATATAGCATTTATTTTTAACAGAATTAGACCAATTATTTGATAAGGTACCCATTAAATCATCTGCTTCATATGGTGCCATTTCAAGTTGAGCAATACCGATTTCTTCTAATGCTGTTTTTAAAGTGAAAAATTGTTCAATAAGTGGCGTTGGTAGTTCTCCACGAGTTGCTTTATAAAAATCATATTTATTTCGACGATCAGTTTCTTCACGTTTAACATCCCAAGTAATTGCAAGATGAGTAATGTCATGCTCTTTAATTAAGTTAAATAGCTTTGGTATAAATACCCTTAATGCATTTATATAAACGCCATCTTTTGTCTTAGAAAGTTGTTCATCACTTCTACCATATGAAGTAGCAAAATAACCTCTACTTAATAGGTTAAAGCCATCAATTAATAATAAAGATTGATTTTCCATTTTATAAATCACCTAATATCTATTTATTTAATATGAAAATGATAGCATATCCTACTAAAAATGATAACTAGTGTATTACTGCCAATTAGAATGAAAGTACCGATATTTGGCACATTTTATTTCAATCATGTAAATTGACATAAAACTTTCATTAGAAAATTGAATTTTCTGTTTATTAATTAGTTAACTTTTACTATAATGGAATTTATATAAAAAAATGCAAAGGGTAGGTAGTTATATGGAGAAAGTAAAAAGTACAGTTAAGATTGAGGATATTTTAGTTGCCTATAATACGTTAAAAGAAGTTACGAATAAAACACCTTTGCAGATTAGTACCATGCTTAGTGAAAAATATGATTGTAACGTATTTTTAAAGCGAGAGGATTTACAAATAATCCGCTCATTTAAGCTTAGAGGAGCATATTACAAAATTAGCAACTTGTCTTATGAAGAAAGACATAAAGGGGTTGTATGTGCAAGTGCAGGCAATCATGCTCAAGGTGTAGCATATACATGTAATCATTTGCAGGTGTATGCGAAAATATTTATGCCAACAACAACGCCGAATCAAAAAGTATCTCAAGTGAAATTCTTTGGTGGCCCATTTGTTGAAGTTATATTAATCGGTGACACCTTTGATATTGCTCATCAAAATGCACAAACTTATTGCAATGAAAATCAAATGACATTTATTCATCCATTTGATGATCAAGATGTAATTGCAGGACAAGGTACTGTTGCAGTTGAAATATTAAATGAAATTGACCGTCCAGTAGATTATCTATTCGTAGCAATCGGCGGAGGTGGATTAAGCTCTGGAGTTGGAACATACATAAAAGGAATTAGTCCTTCAACTAAAGTAATTGGAGTAGAGCCAATGGGTGCTGCTTCAATGGCCGAATCGATTGCAAATGGTAGAGTTGTAACTTTACCTTCTATTGAGAAATTTGTTGACGGAGCAGCGGTTGGCCAAGTTGGTTATTTAACATATGAAATCTGTAGAGATGTACTTGACCAAGTTGTCGCAATTCCAGAAGGCGAGATTTGTACAACGATTTTAGAGCTTTATAATAAAAATGCAATAATTGCAGAGCCCGCTGGAGCTATGTCTGTATCAGCTTTAGAATTATTTAAAGATGAAATAAAAGGTAAGAATGTCGTTTGTATCGTATCTGGAGGAAATAATGATATTGACCGACTTCAAGAAATAAAAGAAAGGTCTTTAATTCATGAAGGACTAAAACATTATTTCATCATCAACTTCCCACAACGATCAGGCGCATTACGTGAATTTCTTGATAAAGTATTAGGACCAAACGATGATATTACGAGGTTTGAATACACAAAGAAAAACAATAAGGACAATGGGCCAGCACTAGTTGGAATAGAATTGGCAAATAAGTCCGATTACAAAGCATTGATTGAGCGAATGAATCTTCATGAAATTCAATTCATGGAAATAAACAATAACCCAACATTGTTTAATCTACTCATTTAGATTTTACGGGTTGATTTCATTAAGTAGAAAGTGAAAAACCCCACAAGGTAATGAAGTCCCTTGTGGGGTTTTTGGATTTCTCAAAAAAAATACAATACAAGAGAAAATATACATTCCAGAATAGTGCATCAACAAGTTATCTATGAATAAAGCATGTTCGTTTTACTTGCAAACGTATATTCCTGAAGAAAATCAACGCTCTAAAATTAAGTCAAGATCAACTATTCTTGCTCTTCAATTTACCAAATTTTTTTTATATTTTATGATTCATGTCTCTTGACATCATAAATTAGTTAAAATACAATATTTCTAGAAATACTGAAATAAGTGCTGGTCTTTGAGAGGAGGTTAAAGTGGTGAACGATGATATTGCAGTAAAGGTTTATAAAGCATTAGGAGAATCCACTCGTTTACAAATTGTTAAAGTACTTGCTAAGCAATCTGAATTAGCTTGTTTAGAAATGAAAAATCAAATAAAAGTATCGGCCAATTCTACATTGACACATCATTTAAAACCATTACTTGATTGCGGCTTGCTAACAGTTCGCAAAGAGGGAACCTTCAGATACTATAGTTTACAACGAGAAGTTTTAGAAAAATATGCACCCGCTTTACTTTAAAAATAAAGCGGTATAATTTTAGTTTATATTTCAGTATTTATAGAAATACCGAATAATCAAAGGGGGAATTGAATATGAGTTTAGTAAGCAAAGATGAAACTAGTTGGGGAAAATTAGAAAATGGTCTTGAAAGTAAACTTTTTGAACCAGTAAAAATAGGTGCATGGAATTTACGTAGTCGTACAGCAATGGCTCCATTAACAAGAAGTTTTGCAAATGATCAAACAGGTGTAGTTGGAGAAGATATAGTTGAATATTATCGTAAACGCGCTGCAGATGGCGTAGGTTTGATTATTTCGGAAGGAACAGTTATTAGTCCACGTGGAAAAGGTTACCCAGGTATTCCTGGAATTTATTCTGAGGATCAAATTAAAGCTTGGAAAAAAGTAACTGATGCTGTTCATAAAGAGGGTGGCACAATGATTTCTCAAATATGGCACGTAGGCCGATTATCTCATCACGAGCTTGCTGGAAATATGCCACCACAAGCACCTTCAGCGATTCCTGCAGAAGGATTAGTCTCGCGTTTTCGTAAGCCATATGATCTACCTGAAGAAATGACTACCGAGGATATTAAAGAAGTAATCAATCAATATGCTCAAGCAGCTAAAAATGCGATTGAAGCTGGTTTTGATGGAGTCGAAATTCATGCTGCACATGGATACTTAATCGATCAATTTAATTCAGATGTTACAAATCATCGTACGGATCAATATGGTGGAGAACTTCCACAAAGATTAACTTTCATGAAGGAAGTAATAAAAGCAGTTATCGAAGCAATTGGTACTGAAAGAACGATGATTCGTTTTTCTGCACATAAAGCTGATATTCCGGGTTATATGTGGGAAGATCCAGACTATGCAATCCGTACATTTATTGAAGCATTCAAGGAAGTCGGTGCAACTTTATTACACCCTTCGATTATGCAATTTGAACGTATACTTGCAGATGGTAAAACGATGCATCAGCTTGTTAGAAAATACTGGGATGGAATTATTGTTGGAGTAGGAACGTTAAATCCTGAAATGGCAGAAAAAGCTATCAAAGAAGGAACAATTGATGTTGCTGCGTTCGGGCGTCCTCTAATTTCGAATCCAGATCTTTTACACCGTTTGAAAAATGGTGAAGCAATTGAAGAATATGATGTTAAAAAGCATTTAAATGTTCTAATCTAAACTTTGATATGAATAGATAGTAAGAAGGAAGCTAATCAAGTGGCTTCCTTCTCTAAAGTTTAATATTTCGGTATTTATAGAAATACATAATTATGTTGAAAGGAATTATTTTATGACAAATAAAGGGAAAATTTATATCTTAGCAATGATAAGTTTTTTAGTAGGAACTTCACAATATGTTATTTCTGGAATCTTAGATAAAATGGCCAATGAATTAGGTATTTCGATTGAAGCTGCAGGGCAACTAATTACGGTGTATTCATTGATCTATGCGATCGGAACACCGATATTAATGGCCGTATTAGCCAAAATGGAACGCCGAAAATTACTACTATTTTCTTTGAGCGTATTTATTTTAGGTAATTTATTAGCAGTAATTGCACCTGGTTACGGTATGTTTATGGTTGCGCGCATTATAATGGCGTTAAGTGCTGGAGTTACTGTTGTAACAGTACTTAGCTTGGCTGCAAGGATTGCTCCAGCAGATAAAAAGGCAAGTTCAATTGCCACTGTTGTCATGGGTTTTACTGCTTCACTGATTATAGGGGTCCCAATTGGTAGATTTATAGCAGCTGCTTATGATTGGAGATTAGTCTTTCTTGGGGTTGCCATATTCGTTTTAATTTCTTTAGCAATTATCGTTAAAACAATTCCACAAACACATGGTGATAAACCAGTTCCATTTTTTGCAACAAATTTCATTAATTAAACAACCAAAAATTGCATTAGCTTTATCTATTAATTTTTTCTTAATGAGCGGATATGGGATCGTATTTACTTATTTATCACCGTACCTTATTCAAACTACTAAGATGAGCGATCACATATTAAGTTTTACTCTTCTAATACTTGGTATAGCTAGTTTATTTGGATCTAAATTCGGGGGATTCAGTGCAGATAAGTGGGGAATTACGCTTACTTTAAAACGAGGTTTAGTACTTAATATTTTATCAATTTTATTATTATCATTCATTTCTAGTTCAATCAATACAGTGATTATTATCCTTACATTATGGTCATTTTCGGGATGGTCATCTGGTGCAACACAACAATTTAATTTAGCAACAATTTCACCAAATTCATCAGATGTTTTATTAGGTTTAAATCAGTCAATGATGCAATTAGGGTTTGCATTTGGTGCAGCAATCGGAGGCCTTGCAGTCAGTCAATTGTCCATCCGTTCAATTACATGGTTGGGTTCAATTCCGGTAGTGGTTTCTTTAATCGTAACAGTTGGATTATCACGTTATTTAATGAATGAAAAGAAAGTCAGACAAGGCGTTGGCACTCAAATTAGAGCATAAATTGACTAATTTATTATTGAAAAAAATTTATTACTTAGTTTTGTGAAAAAATAATATATACTTTGTGGGGCTGTCTTATGTGTCGGTTTAATTGACAATTAGGCGCCCCATTTATGAATGTACGAGTGTTTGGTCGATCTTTTTTAGAGAGAATAAGAAATTTTTTATTGCATTTAGTTTGGAATGAGAGCAGAAATGATTGTTTTTCATATGAAAGTATCTTAACTGCACAGATTTTAAGTCAAAATACCATTACCTGTATAGGTAATTTTTTATTTTATTTGCGATTCTTTGGGATTTAATTGCAGATATGCTAATTTTTGCATGTAGACTAAAAAAC
>NZ_NUUX01000066.1 GCF_002564465.1 Bacillus sp. AFS088145
TAGTTTTCAAAGTTCACTTCATCGCCCGTAAGCGACTTTTTAATATTACCATTTTGCAATATAGCCTGTCAACATTTTTAAAAATTATTTTTTAATTTGTTGAATCAGTTTTTGTTGTCGTTGAAGACAAGAAATAATATACCACGTATTGAAATATAACGTCAACACAAAAATTGATTTTTTTAAATCTTTTTCATGGACTAAGTGAACAAGCCTCATGTGATAGCGAAAATGGAAATCAATGAAGCTTTTTACTCCCTAAACCATTATTAAAGTGAAAAACTCCTATAGCGGTAATCTATTATACACTTCATATAAGATTTTCTTCTTTTTGACCATTTCACTTTTTACTCTTTCATTTAAGTTTTGAGATGATAACTCTTTATCTAATTCATATAGAGAGCGTATTATGAGCGATTCGATCTCTAATACATGCTCCCTATTTAGAAGCACTCCAAACATAAACACCACTCCATGGCACTTTCATCTTTATACGCTTTTAAGAAAATCCCAATTTTATTGTTCCAATACTTAAAACATTTAATCATTTCGTTTTATAGCATACAAGCTTACTAAATTTCATATCCTTTATATAAGAACTTGGACAAGAAAGAAGGCGATTTTATGCTTTTTTACTTTTACATCACTTCAAAAAGGAAATTAAAACAATTTTCTTTAATTACTATTATTGCATTTTTCACAGCTTGCTTAGTTTATATACAAGCACCTAAAACATTTTCAACTTTTTCAACCAACAAGGGGCCAATGGCAATATACAAAGGTGATGCCTCACAAAAAAATGTATCTCTTACTTTTGATATAAGCTGGGGAGATGAAAATGTACTCAAAGTTTTGGACGTATTACGAAATCAAAAAATTACGAATGCCACCTTTTTCTTATCCGCATCATGGGCAGAGCGACATCCAGAGATTGTTGAAACAATCGTTAAACAAGGTCACGAGATTGGAACACTTGGGTATCGTTATAAAAGCTACACCCAGCTAACTCCAGTTGAAATGCAAAGAGATTTAAATAATTCAGCAGAAGTATTTAACCGTCTAGGCGTAAAAGACGTTAAGTTATTTAGACCACCAAATGGTGAATATAATAAAGAAGTTATAAAGCTTGCTGCACGCAACAATCTTTCTGTGATTCATTGGAGTGTTAATACTGAAGACTGGAGAAATCCTGGAACAAATAAAATTGTTAAAAGCGTAGAAAGTAATACTGATCCGGGCGACATCATTTTGCTTCATGCAAGTGATTCAGCACTTCAAACGCCAAAAGCATTGCCATTAATTTGGTCCTACTTAAAAGACGAAGGATATAAAAACATAACTGTTTCTCAAATGATATCTAATACTAAAACTAATATTAAAATTGTAAAATAAAAAAGCTAAGAGATGTTTCTCTTAGCTCTTTAGTATTTTGTGTAGAGTTAATAACTGATACGCATTACAAATAAATAATGGTACTAACATTAGAATTAACCACGAAAGATCATTCTGTCTTAATGCAGGAACCCATTCAACGATTGTAACGACAATCATAAAAAATAAAGCTGGAATAAACGCCCCTTTGTTTGTTTCTTTCATTTTTATATAAGAAACAATCAAACTACCTACTAAAAGCACTATTGGGAATATTAAATATACAGTAAAAGCTTCTCCATGCGCATACTCTTTAAATCGAAAATAAGCTAAATCAAATAAAGCGAATATGATTAATACAATTTGAACTGTATTCCATAATGACTTAAATAAGCCTAATCCGAATCTATGTATTGTCAAATATGCAAAGAATCCCATCTGACTTACTGCACTGAAGACTAATCCTAATATAAATAAAAATGATACTTCTACTAGAAGTTTAATAAATCTAGCATCTTGAACATAACCTAAATACTCTTTATACCCATAAAGAATACCCGTTATGATTGTTGCGATTCCACCAACTAGTAATGTTGTTAAAAATAATCGAACCAATTTCCGACTCGTCATTCGTTTCTTAATCCCCCGTTTTCACAAAGCTTCTGATTTTGTTCTTAAATTAACGATTCATATAAAACTTTATTAACTATTTAATCAATATAAATACCCTAATAATTTGAATTCATGTCTAAATATTAGCAATAGTTATCGTATAACCATTGCTAACAAAAAACAAGCATACAAATTAAAAGGGTATTGTTTATTATTTATTTAATACGATTTTTTCGACTACTTGCTCAGCAATCGACGTATAGATTTTACCATTTGGGTGATCTTTATCATATATTGAAGGAGCAAAGTCCTCTTCATCCCAATCAGGCTGCTGTAAAGGTAATTGTCCTAATAGAGTTGTTTGAAGCTCTTTTGCAAGCCTTTCTCCTCCACCTTTACCAAAAACATACTCTTTTTCGCCAGTTTTTTTACTTTCAAAATAACTCATATTTTCTACAACACCAATAATTTCATGATTTGTTTTTAATGCCATTACTCCCGCTCTAGCTGCAACAATTGAAGCTGTAGGATGTGGTGTTGTAACAATTATTTCTTTACATGATGGTAACATGCTATGAACGTCTAACGCTACATCTCCAGTACCTGGTGGTAAATCTAGTAATAAATAGTCTAAATCTCCCCATTCCACTTCTGTGAAAAACTGTTGTAGCATTTTACCTAGCATTGGACCTCTCCAAATAATTGGTGAATTATCTTCTACAAAGAATCCCATTGAAATAACCTTTACTCCAAAACGATCGACTGGAATGATACGCTCACCCCTGATCACAGGTCTTGTCGTAATTCCCATCATATCCGGTACACTAAAGCCATAAATATCAGCGTCAATTATACCTACTTTTTTACCTAATCTTGCTAAAGCAACAGCTAAGTTTACAGAAACAGTTGATTTTCCTACTCCACCTTTTCCACTTGCGATCGCTAAAAATTGTACTTTTTTATTATCTAATAGTGAAAGTGTTGAGTTTTCATCATTTTCTTTAATAAACTGACCTTTTTCTTCTTCTGTAATTTCAGTAAATCGAATTCCAACTGTTTCAGCACCATTCTGCTTTAATAACTGAACAATTTGTGTTTGAATTTGCATTTGTTCAGCTGTGCCCGTTTTCAACAATGCAATTTTAACGCTTACATGTTTCTTCTCTTCTTTTATCGATATTTCTTTAACAGCATCTAATTCTACTAATGATTTATTTAAAAATGGCTCATTAATTGTACCTAAAAGTGATAATACTTGTTCATTGGTAAGCATATTTACACCTCGTTATCTTAATATACTAAATAGTATAACACATGTATCATAGTTAGTCTTAAGTAACATTAATTAGTTAGTAAAAATGAAAACCACCGAATAATTCGGCGGCTCCTTATCATAGATGAAGTACAAAAAATATGATTTTCAAGCTAATTGAAAACGTTTGTCTTTCGAGGCACGAAGTCTGTGCGGAGC
>NZ_NUUX01000067.1 GCF_002564465.1 Bacillus sp. AFS088145
TTAGGCTGATGTTTTTTTTGCGTTATAAAAGATAATCTTTAAGAGGAAAAAAAATTTAGTTCATTCTTTATTCATATTTTTGTTGTAAATTTTAAAGGTAATGTAGATAGAAAATAGTAAGTGTAAGGAGTAAAGATATGAAAGAGGAAACTAATACAAATAAAAAAAGTGACTGGAGAAATTTTATCTCTTTAATAAAAAATGCTAATCCTCCTAAATGGTTGTTTGCAATAGGCGTACTATTAAGTGTAGCCACTACTTTAGTCGGGTTACTATTACCTTTGCTTACAAAGAAATTTGTAGATGGTTTTTCATTAGCATCCTTAAGTACCGGACAAATAGCGGTTTTTGTTGCAGTACTAATTATACAGGCTATTTCATCAGCAGCTTCTATCTATCTGCTTAGCCGCGTAGGAAATACAGTTGTTGCCAATGTAAGACACCGATTGTGGAAGAAAATGATTGTACTTCCAATATCTTATTTCGATGAGACTCAGACTGGAGATAATGTTAGTCGAGTTACGAATGATACAGCTATTTTAAAGGGATTAATAACAGAACACATAACAAACTTTTTAACAGGAATCATTTCAATTATTGGATCTTTTATATTACTTCTAGTATTAGATTGGAGAATGACATTAGTAACTTTTAGTATTGTACCTGTCATTGCACTAATATTTATCCCCATTGGAAAACAAATGTCAAAATTATCAAAAGCAACCCAAGATGAGACAGCAAAATTCACATCATTAATAAGCCAAGCTTTTTCAGAAATTAGATTAGTAAAAGTTTCGAATGCAGAAACTACTGAAATTACTAATGGAAATAAGGGCATTAATAATTTATTATCTTTCGGTATTAAGGAAGGAAAGTTACACTCTTTCATTGGACCAATTGTTTCTTTTGTATTGATGCTTATTTTAGTAGTTATTATTGGCTATGGTGGGGTCAGAGTCTCATCAGGTGCAACAACTGCAGGGGCTTTAGTGGCTTATATACTTTATTTATTTCAAATTATCTTCCCAGTAACACAAATTACACATTTCTTTACTGAGCTTCAAAAAACAAAAGGTGCTACTGAAAGAATGATCAGTATATTAGAACTAGATGAAGAAGATTATCAAACTGGAAAAGTTGAAGTTGATATGAATTTACCAATTAAGATTAATAAGTTGCATTTTGCATATAAGGAAGAAGAGATGTTAACAAATCTTAATTTTGTGATCCCTCCAGGTAAGGTAACGGCTATTGTAGGACCAAGTGGAAGTGGAAAGACAACTTTATTTTCACTCATCGAACGACTTTACCTTCCAAAAAATGGAGAAATAACAATTGGAGATAATCCAATTAATAGTTTCAATTTAGAGAGTTGGAGAAAACAAATAGGTTATGTTGCACAAGAAAGTCCACTAATTGTCGGTACAATTAGAGATAACATTTGTTATGGGATTAAAAGAGAGATATCTGATAAAGAATTGGCTTATGTATCGGGTATGGCATATGTAGATCAATTTGTTAATGATTTACCTGAAGGTTTTAATACAGAGGTTGGAGAAAGAGGTATAAAACTATCAGGTGGGCAAAGACAACGAATAGGTATTGCGAGAGCTTTACTAAGAAACCCTAAATTATTAATGTTGGATGAAGCAACTTCGAATCTCGATAGTAGATCAGAATTAATTGTTCAAAATGCACTTTCCAATTTAATGAAAGGGAGAACTACTTTAATTATTGCTCATCGTCTTTCCACAGTTATAGATGCGGATCAAATTGTATTTTTAGATAAAGGAAAAATAACTGGTATCGGAACACATGAAGAATTATATAGTAACCATTTAATGTATAGAGAATTTGCAGATCAACAACTAAGAGTAAATAGTGCAGTGTAATTAAATTGAGGGAAGGTGTTTTTATGGCTAGTATTTTAATCGTAGACGATGATCCACATATTAGAAAACTATTAAATGTTTTACTTCGGGATGAGGGCTTTACTGTTTTTGAGGCTACAAATGGAATTGAAGCAATTAGTGTTTTTGAAGATAACAGAATAGATATGTTAATTATAGACTTAATGATGCCTAAAATGGATGGGTTCGAGCTTTGTCGAGAAATACGTAACAATTATGATCTTCCTATAATTATGTTAACTGCAAAAGGTGAAACCGAACAGAAAGTTAGAGGGTTTAAATTAGGGACCGACGATTATATCGTAAAACCATTTGAACCAGTCGAATTAGTTGTTCGAGTAAAAGCTTTGTTAAGAAGATCAAAAATATCTTCTTCTAAAATAGTTCAAATAGGAAGTTTAGTAATAGACCACGGTAATTACAAAGTTCTAAATGACAATGAAGTAATCAATATGCCATTGAAAGAGTTAGAGCTTTTATATACTTTAGCAAGCTCTTTAGGTAGGACTTATTCCAGAGAACAATTAATTGAAAACATTTGGGGATTTGATTATGCAGGGGATGAAAGAACTGTAGATGTCCATATAAAGCGATTGAGGGAAAGATTTCCCGAGAAAGAATTTGGTTTTAAAATTTCTACTGTATGGGGATTAGGGTATCGAATGGAGTTATTGAAATGAAAGTATTAAAAAAAATTAGAGATATTATAGGAGCTATATTATTATTAACGACTGCAATAACGATAGGAAGCGTAATTGTTCACTATTCTACTATTTACTTTTATGAACATCATCTTTCTAATTTATCAGACATAACGAAACAAATCATAAATACTTTTTTAACTTTTCTATTACTAATGCTCGGAGGAGCTGTATTCGGTAGAATGTTTCATCATCCAAAGCAAATGAAAATGGTAAAAGAAATAATGCAGGCAATTAGAAGTATTTCAAGAGGAGAGTTTAACGTATCAGTCGATCTTGAAAAATTCAGGAATGCATTTGGTGGTGAAATAGGACAGATAATAGATAGCTTTAACCATATGGCAAAAAATTTAGATCAAATGGAAAACATGCGACAAGAGTTTATTTCTAACGTTTCACATGAAATTCAATCGCCTTTAACATCTATTAAAGGTTTTGCTAAAGTATTACAAAATGAGAGTTTACCATTAGAAGAGCGGAAGCAATATTTAAATATAATTGAGTATGAAAGTACAAGATTATCGAAGCTTAGCGATAATTTACTAAAGCTAACTTCACTAGAATCACAAAACCAGCCAATAGAAAAGAACAGTTTTTCATTAAATAGCCAACTTATGTACTCATTGTTAAGCTGCGAACCTCAGATATTAGAAAAAAATATCAATATGCATGTTGATCTTGGTAAAATTGATTTTATTGGAGACGAGGTTCTTTTGAATCAGGTTTGGATGAATTTAATTACAAACAGTATAAAGTTTACTTCTAATAATGGTGATATATTTATATCTGCTACACAAGATAATGACAAGGTAGTTATACAAATTCAAGATACAGGAATTGGTATTTCTGAAGAAGATCAAGTGCATATATTTGAAAGATTTTATAAAGCAGATAAATCAAGAGACAGAACAACCGGCGGAAATGGATTAGGTTTATCAATTGTAAAGAAAATTGTTGATATGCATAACGGAATAGTATATGTAAAAAGTGAGATCGGTAAAGGGTCATTATTTGTAGTAGAATTACCTGTAACAGCGGGGTAATTGTTTTTCATTATAGTAAATAGCGTTTAGCCAAGTTAACTATTCTTTAGCTATAATGAAAAACATTATCTTTTTTTATTATAAAGTTATTGCAATCATAAAAGAATAATGGTATATTGTTAATCGTTGTCACATTAAACGAATAAATGAGGCAATAAAATAATATAAAAAAGTTGTTGACCAAACAAGCTTGGATGTGTTATTATTATATAAGTCGCTAAGAGATGAAGCGACAAAATGAACTTTGAAA
>NZ_NUUX01000068.1 GCF_002564465.1 Bacillus sp. AFS088145
ATCCTTCTTTACCTGGTATTATGAAAGCTAAGAAAAAGCCTTTAGATGAATTAGAATTAGATGATCTAGATTTAGAAGAAGATGAAGTTCAAGCAAAAACGAAAACAATTGAAATTTACCTACCTGCGAAGAAAGAAGCGGGCAAAGTTTTAACTGGTGAATTAAAGGATCAAGTAAAAGAATTAGTTTCGTTACTACGTTCTGAAGCAAAAGTAATCTAATTTTATTGAATATTAGAACATAAATAATAGATTAGTATCGTAATAGAAAATTTTGGAGGGAAATAACATGTCACGTAAAGTATTAGTATTAGGCGAAGTTCGTGAAGGATCACTACGTAATGTTTCATTTGAGGCAGTAAGTACGGCTAAAACAGTTGCTGAGGGCGGAGAAGTAGTTGCTGTATTAGTAGGTAAATCAGTTAGTGCATTAGCTACTGAAATGATTCAATATGGTGCAGATCGTGCAATCGTTGTTGAAGATGAAAAATTAGCATCATATACTTCTGATGGATATTCTCAAGCACTTTTAGCAGTTATTGACCAAGAAAAACCAGAAGGTCTAGTATTCGGTCATACAGCATTAGGTAAGGATTTATCTCCTAAACTTGCTGCTCGTATGCAAAGTGGTCTTATTTCAGATGTTACTGCAATCGAAGTAGCTGGTGGAAATATTGTTTTCACTCGTCCGATTTACTCAGGTAAAGCATTCGAGAAAAAAGTTATGGTAGATCCATTTATTTTTGCGACAATTCGTCCAAATAACATTTCAGCTTTAGAAAAAGATGCTACTCGCACTGGTGATGTAGCATCTGTTTCAGTTGAAATTAAAGACTTACGTTCAATCGTCAAAGATGTTGTGCGTAAAGCGAGTGAAGGTGTAGACCTTTCAGAAGCGAAAGTGGTCGTTGCTGGTGGCCGTGGAGTTAAGAGTGAAGAAGGCTTTAATCCATTAAAAGAATTAGCTTCAGTATTAGGTGCTGCTGTGGGTGCTTCTCGTGGTGCATGTGATGCTAACTATTGTGACTACTCTTTACAAATTGGTCAAACTGGTAAAGTTGTAACACCTGATTTATATATTGCATGTGGTATTTCAGGAGCTATTCAACATTTAGCTGGTATGTCAAACTCTAAAGTAATCGTTGCAATTAACAAAGACCCAGAAGCTAATATCTTCAAAGTAGCTGACTACGGAATCGTTGGTGACTTATTCGAAGTATTACCTTTATTAACAGAAGAATTTAAAGCTGTATTAGTTAACTCTTAATATAGAAGTTATATTTGATAGCCCACAAGAACAATCTTGTGGGTTTTTTATGTTTTTTCAAGTGTTCGTTATATAAAAAAGAGGGGTTCAAAAGTACTTTAACTTTTGTGACACCTCCTTTATCGTTCTTTTATTCGTTTACAAGCCATTGTCATTACATCCTAACAATAACTGATCCTCCGCCACTTGTTACAACTTGATTTTGTTTTTGTTCAAGTTGTCTAAGTAATTCATTATTTGCTTCGATTGCTTTTACAAGGTTAGTAATTTGATTTTCAAGATTCATGAACATTTGCATGATTGATTGATGATCTGTTTGTACATGACTTTGAACACCGTTTCTCATAGGATGTTGGGGATGAAGCGGATGTGAATTCCAAAATGGATGATGCATACTTTTACCTCCAATTTCTAGACCAATGTACTATATAGTACGGCTATATTATTGTAAGAGTTCGCCTATTTTAGTTGATCCAGAAATTATTGCTACTTATAAATATGAGAGAAGTTTATAGTCAAACTTCAATTCGTTTTAATGAATTTTTGTGAAGAACATTGCACCGTTTATATTAAGAAAGAAGTGATTTTTTACAACTAGTGTTTGCTTATATGGGGAAGTTGAACATTGACAAATAGGTTGGTTCAAGGGAAAGGATTAAATCTTTTTTAGAACACCACAAAAAAAAGTAATCCCTCTAAAGGATTACTTTAAATTTATGATATAGCTTTGTTTAGTTTGTTTTTTTCAGATAATAATTCGTGGCGCTTTTCAATTTTACTTTCAATTTTTTCTATTTCCTCTTTGTTTCGTAATAAAGATTGTTTGTTCTCATGAACTAATTGATTAAACGATTTACGTAAAGGTTTTCTCATAAATGCCACTCCTATCGGGTTAAATTTTTTGAATATTTTTATTATATTCAACAATATATTAACATAAAAATCTGAATTAATTCGAGTAAGATATTACGAATTTGTGACAAAAGTAGCGAATTGAATCGTTACTCATGGACTAAATTGATAATCGTGATGTCCCAGGAATCTGATATTCACTAATTTAACATTTAAATATGAAAATATTATGAAAAAATCTTTTCATAAACCGC
>NZ_NUUX01000069.1 GCF_002564465.1 Bacillus sp. AFS088145
ATGATCTGCTTGAGCGACGCGACGAGCATCACCGGATCGCAGCGGCGCACCAGGTTTTCGGCCAGCACGCGGGACGTGTACGGCAGCATGTCGTAAGCGCCGGGCTGGATCGCGTCGACGGCGGCAAGCGTGTCGAAGAAATCGAGCCGGGTGCCGGGAAGGCGTTTGCGGTTTGCAGTATTCATGGCTTGAGAAAAACAGTATCGATTCGGGGACGGTGGCGGCGGCCGTGCGTCACGATCCGCCACGCCTTTTCAA
>NZ_NUUX01000006.1 GCF_002564465.1 Bacillus sp. AFS088145
ATGGAAAGCGAGCATCCTGTAATGGAAATCAACATCACTCTACTCCTTTTACGAAAATTTGGTAATTTAATTGACAAGATTGTTTTTCAACAGCGTAAAGAGCTAATCAAGTCAAGTGATTAGCTCTTCTTTATGACATATTTACAGACTCTTTTTTACTAAAAAATTGGATTGTAAAACCCAAAATAATAATCACAATAGAAAATAATAAACTCAACCAAATGCTTTGAAATTCACCAACATTAGGCTGAACAATATAAGAAAGTATGATACTGATTACAATACTAATTGGAATGTAATTACCGACTTTACCCTTACTAAAGACAATAACTAAAATTGGAAATAACAATGCAGAATAGACATATCCTGAGTAAAATAATAGTTCAATAATTTTCTTTGATTGAATAATTGTCGCGAAAAAGATGATCGCTCCAATGACCACGGATAGAAGATATGCAAGTTTTATTTTTTTTTGATCATTTTTTATCGTGTGAAATGGCTCGATTATATTGATAATGATTAAACTAGCAAGCGAATGTAAAACCGCACCAAATGTTGAAGTAATCGCATTAAATGCACATAAAACAAAAAGTATGAAAAAGAATGGTGTTGTAATTTTATTTGCTAAACCAACTAAAATTGATTGAATATCTGTAAAGCCACCTGTAAATATAACAATTATAAAAAGGCATGAAAATGAAAGTGGGAAAATACACCAAATTAACCCGGAAATAGAGAATGTTAAGGGAAGTTTTTTCGATTCAATCATAAATAATCGGTGCCATGATGTAATGTCAAAGAAAAACTGACCAAATCCAACTAATAAGCCTGAAAATAAAAAACCCCATAAATCGTAATGATCAATGACTAGCATGTATGGATGGTATAATTTAATCCCATCATATACTGGTTGAACGCCCTCTTTTACGAAAAAATACAACGGAATTAAAATTGCCGCTGCAAACATTGTAATGACTTGGAATCCAGCTAATCCATGAATCATCTTTAATCCACCAAAACCTGCAAAAAGTACACAAAAGCTTATAAAAATGATTATTTCTATGTACAAAGGTAAATTAAAAAGAAAATGAAATAACGTAGATGCAGTCATCGACTGAATATATAATATGTGTAAACTAGTTAATATTAAAATACAAATCATAATCCAATAACCAAGCGGATGTAGTTTGTTCTTCAAATAATCTCCAATTGTTAAACTATCTGGGTACTCTTGTCGAACCTTTTTCGCTATACAACTAAATACAAATAAAGCAATCGCACCTAAAAATGCATATCCGATTCCACCAAATACGCCATATTTAATCATTGATTCTGGCGAAGATAATATCGTAGTTCCTGTTACCCAACGTGCCAAGAGAGAAATAATTCCCATTCCCATTCCAATTTGAATAGGACCTTGTACGTATTCTCTAAATGAACGTGAATTCACTGCTTATTTTCCTTTCTCACGATACTCTTTTGGAGTAATGCCCTCAATTTTGCGGAACAAAGTACTAAAGTAATGCTGGCTATTAAAGCCTGAGTTTTCTGCTACATCGGATATATTCCAATTTGGATTATTTGTTAAATATCGCTTGGCTGCTTGTATTCTATAGTCTATTAAATATTCTGAAAACGATACGCCGACTTCTTCGTGAAATTTTCTACTTAAATAAGTATGATTCGTATGAACTTCTCGAGCAACGTCAGAAAGTGAAAGCTTTTCAGCGAAATGATCATGAATATATAAAAGAGTTTGATGGATTAAACTTGAATATTGGTTTGATGTGTAGGCGTTACTATATTTAGATAAAACTTTATATAATTCACTTTCTATAATTGGTTTTGTTAAATAATCTAGAACGCCGATTCGGATTGACTGTTGAGCATAATCAAAACTTTGATATGCTGTAACCATAATAATATCTACGTCTTTATTTAGTGCTCTAAGCTCTTCACCAAACTCTAGTCCTGAACGTCCGGGTAGATTGATATCTAGAAACGCGATATTAATTTTATGATTTTGATTAATTGTGATTGCTTGGCATGCATCAGCAGCTTTAAAAAACTTCCATAATGGAAACTTATTTTTTATCAAATATTCCATCTGTTCAAGCTCTAATGGTTCATCATCTACTAATAATACATTCAATTTATTTTCCCTCCTTTTTTACCCTCATATATAAGTGGCCAAACAACCTTAACATTTGTTCCTGATTCATTTGAAGTAATCAGTACATGTCCACTATTACCAAAATATAGTTGTAATCTCTTTTTTATATTATCTAATCCATGGCCTTCTTGATTAGAAAAAGAATTAGTCATTCCCATTAAACCATTATCAATTACTTCTAAGCAGACTAGCTCGGAATCTTGATAAAATCGAATATGCAGTAAAGCCTCTCCAACCTTTTTTTCTAAACCGTGTTTAAATGAATTTTCTACTAAGGTTTGCAAAATAAAAGGGGGAACTAGCGCATTATATAAATCTTTTGGACAATCTAACTGTGTTTTAAGACGATCTCCAAATCGCAAATTTTGAATGTCTAAATAATATTGAGTATATTGTATTTCTTGATTTAACGGAATTAAGGGCTCTGATGATTTATATTTAAATTTTAAAAATTGAGAGAACGTTTCTAGGGCTCGGATTAATTCCGAAGTTCGATTTAAACGCGCTAAGCTTAATATGACATTAAGTGTATTAAATAAAAAGTGCGGTTGAATTTGCTGATTTAATTTATTGTATTGTGCTTCTTGTAATGCATGTTCTAACCGAATTTCTCTATTTTTATTTTCAAGTAAGTCAATTCTTTTTTCAAAGATAAACAAAAATAATAAAGCAATAGCTCCCATAATAGGAGCTAAAATAAATAGCATAATTAGTAAAGTAAATCCCTCGTAACTAAGCATGAAGAACCTCAAATAGTTTTTTTAATAATATTTTTAATTTTTTTGAAAACTTTATTTATAAATGGTTGATTTCAACTAAAGTTGCTCCAATGGAATGGAACGAAAGCTGAGTATCCCATTGGAGCAACTTAGAGGAGTCTCTAGCCTTCGCGCATTTTCCATAGGAGCCTTAGAACATCTTGATAATCAACATTCGATTTATAATCCAATTTTATAAGCATTTACTATATTTAATAGAAGTAGAAGAAGGTGGATTTCTACATGGCAGGATCAATTCTCTTCTTTTACTTCACTTCATGCCTATAAGAATACTATTTAATTAATTATGTGACAAGCAACTTGATGATTTTGCTCAGATATTTTTAATTCAGGTGCTTGTGTTTTACAAATATCAATCGCGAAAGGGCATCTAGTGTGAAAACGACAGCCGCTTGGAGGATTGATTGGAGAAGGTACATCTCCTGTTAAGATAATTCGTTCTCTTTGATGTACCGGGTTTGGTACTGGAATAGCAGATAATAGGGCACGTGTATAAGGATGCTGCGGATTTTCGAATATAGATTTTTTATCGGCAATCTCAACAATTTTTCCTAAATACATTACCATTACTCGGTCAGAAATATGTCTTACTACACCTAAATCATGTGAGATAAAAAGAAAGGTAAGTGAGAATTTTTTCTGTAACGATTTTAATAAGTTTAATACTTGAGCTTGGATTGATACATCTAGAGCAGAAACTGCTTCATCACAAATGATTAGTTTTGGATCAACTGCAAGTGCCCGTGCAATTCCGACACGCTGACGTTGACCACCACTAAATTCATGAGGATATCGCTCCATTGCTTCTGGTCTTAACCCAACATGTCCTAATAATTCCTCAATTCTAGCTTTACGTTCTTCTTTTGGAACGACATTTTGAATGGCTAATGCTTCACTTAAAATTTGTCCAATTGTTTGTCTTGGGTTTAGTGATGCAAACGGATCCTGGAAGATTACTTGTAGATCCTTTCTTATTTTACGCATTTCTTTTTTTCCTAAGCTTAATAAATCTTTTTCCTTAAAATGAATGCTTCCACTTGTAGGCTCGTCCAATCTTAGAATGGCTCTACCAGTAGTAGACTTACCACAACCGGATTCTCCAACTATGCTTAAAGTTTCTCCCTCATAAATATTGAAGCTAATATCGTCTACAGCTTTTACATGATTAACCGTTCTTCCTAAAATGCCACCTTTAATTGGAAAGTATTGTTTTAAATGATCTACATTAAGTAGTATTTTTTTATCCACTAGTTGTAATGCCATTATTCAATCCCAACTTTCTCTTTGATGGTATAGTCTGTTTCCCATTGTGATGTGTACATCCAACAGCTGACTTCAGTATTTTTGTCGATAGTTAGTAAATCTGGCACTGACTGATGGCACATTTCCTTTGCATGTGCGCAGCGTGGCGCAAAACTACAGCCTTTAGGCATATTGAATGGACTAGGTACAGTACCAGGTATTGTTGTTAATTCATCTTGATCCATATCAAGACGTGGAAGAGAGTTTAATAACCCGATTGTGTATGGGTGTTTAGGGCTATTAAAAAGTTCTTTTGCTGATGTATATTCAACAATTCTTCCAGCGTACATGACAGCCACTCGATCGCAGGTCTCATAAACGACGCCTAAATCATGCGTGATTAATATGACAGCTGTACCTAAATCTTTTTGGAGTGATTTAATTAATTCCAGAATTTGAGCTTGAATTGTCACATCAAGAGCGGTAGTCGGTTCATCTGCGATTAGTACTTCTGGATGACAAGCAAGTGCCATTGCGATCATAACCCTTTGTCTCATTCCACCACTAAGCTCATGTGGTTCTTGCTTTGCACGTTTTTCAGGAGAAGGGATTCCTACAAGTCGCAGCATTTCAACTGCTTTATCCCAAGCTTCCTTTTTGCTTAATTTTTGGTGAAGACGAATCGCTTCTGCAATTTGTTCGCCAGCTGAATAAACTGGGTTTAAAGATGTCATTGGCTCTTGAAAGATCATTGAAATTTCATTACCTCGAATGGAACGCATTTGCTTTTCAGTTTTTGCTAGTAAGTCTTCACCTTTAAAAAGAATACTTCCACCAGCTATTTTTCCTGGAGGTGAGGGGATTAATCGTAAAAGGGATAATGATGTAATACTTTTACCACTTCCAGATTCTCCTACTATTCCAAGTGTTTCACCTTTTTTTAGTGTAAAGCTAATTCCATTAACTGCTTTACTTGTTCCTTCATCTGTATAAAAGTAGGTTTGTAGATTTTTAACCTCAAGAATTGTTTCATCAAATTGTTTTTTCATAGTAGTACCTCCTTAATTCAAGTCAACTCGTTTATTAAAGTAACGGTAGAGAATATCAACAGCTAGATTCATAAATACAAAGATAACCGAAGCGATTAATACGCCACCTTGAACCATAGGTAAATCTCTTGTTCTAATTGCATCAACAATTAATCTACCAAGTCCATTAATTGCAAAAACTGACTCTGTTAAAACGGTACCACCAAGTAATGCACCAAACTGTAGTCCAACAACAGTGATAACAGGAATAAGGGCATTCTTTAAACCATGTTTATAAATAATGACATGCTCTTTTAATCCTTTTGCTCTTGCTGTACGCATATAGTCTTGACGAACAACCTCAAGCATACTTGACCTAGTCATTCTAGCTACGATTGCAGCACCACCTGCACCTAATGTTAATGCTGGTAGTACCATATGTTTAAACGTTCCCCAACCAGCAACTGGGAATATATGAAGATTAACTGAAAAGAAGTAGATCAACATTAAACCAAACCAGAAACTTGGTAAAGAGATTCCTAGTAAAGCGACAATCATAATTGTAATATCAGCTGCTGAGTACTGTTTAGTTGCTGATATAATTCCTGCTAGCATACCAAGTACGACTGTAATGAAAATACTAGCTAGTGCAAGTTCAATTGTAATTGGCAATCGAATCATAATCTCATCTAATACTGGACGATTATTTCGTAGCGATTCACCAAAATCACCTTGTAGTACATGGTATACATAATCTAAATACTGAATAACGACAGGGCGATCAAGTCCAAGTTGATGACGAATCATTTCGATTGTTTGTTTCGTAGCACCTTCACCAGCAAGTAGTGTTGCTGGATCACCAGGAACCATCTGCATGATTAAAAAAACGACTAAACTTACACCAAGTAAAACCGGAATAGTTTGTATAATTCTTCTGACAATAAATAGAAACATTTACTTTCCTCCTTATTTTTTCATTCTTGGATCAAGAGCATCTCTTAGTCCATCTCCGAAAATATTAAATCCTAATACAAGTGTTGAAATCGCAATACCCGGAAATAGGGCAATGTGGGGTGCTGTAAATAAGTAATCACGACCACTGCTTAACATCGCTCCCCATTCTGGTGATGGAGGCTGAGCACCTAATCCTAGATATGATAAACCTGCAGCTGAAAGAATAGCTGTAGCAAGTTTTAACGTAGCTTGGACAATTATTGGTGAAAGAATATTCGGGAAAATATGTTTGAAAATAATTGTAGAATCAGTTGCACCTAATGCACGAATTGCATCTATATACTCAAGTTTTCTGACAGATAACGTAGATCCTCTAACGATTCGTGCAAACGTTGGGATTGAAAAGATACCTACAGCAACCATAACATTAATTAGACTAGGACCTAGTGCACTAATAATCGCAAGTGCTAGTAAAATACCTGGAAATGCTAGTAAAACATCAACAACCCTCATAATGATCGTGTCTACCCATTTTCCGTAATAACCTGCTATTAACCCGAGAGTGATTCCGAAAATTGCTCCAAATAAGACAGATACGAAACCAACAGAAATTGAAAGACGACTTCCATAAATGATTCTACTTAAAATATCTCTTCCTTTATCATCTGTTCCCATCCAATGTTCTAGCGATGGAGTTTGCAGTTTGTGCATTAAATCAATCGCAAAAGGATCCTTCGGTGAAATGAGTGGTGCCAAAAAAGCTACTAAAATATAAAAAAGTACGATATATCCGCCAACTAGTGCCAATTTATTTTTTTTAAACTTCTTATAAAATACTTTCCATCTTTTTAGTTTTTGAGATTCTTTTTTTTCTAATTTGATTTCATTGTTATTCAATACAATCTCTGTTTTCATTGTTTTTTTCCCCCTTTTCTTTGTTTAAATTTATTCAAAATTGGAATTGAAGTAAATATAATGCGGAAAAGCAGTAAAGATAATTAAAAAATGAGTAAAGATTCTGAAAATATAAAATTTTATTTTTTTTTATAATTTGAATAAGCCTACGTACTCAAGAAAAATGGTGAACAAGAGAATCATGGGGGCAAGTATAAGAGGAGGAAGAAAAAAATGAAGAAAAAGACAGCTGGAGTATTATTTGCATCATTATTAACAGTTTCTACTGCGCTTGCAGGTTGTACATCAGACCAAACAAGCAGTAGTGCAACAGGAACAAAGGCAAAAGCAGGGGGAACATTAGTTGTAGCTAGACTATCTGATGCAACTACATTAGATCCACATTTTATTACTGATATACCATCAGCAAACGTTGTTTATGAAAAGGTATATGAAACATTAGTTGAACCAGATAAAAATATGGAGCCAAAACCTCTTTTAGCAACAGAATGGAAGCAAGTAGATAACGTGACTTGGGAGTTCAAATTACGCAAAGGCGTTAAGTTCCAGGATGGATCACCATTTAATGCAGATGCAGTTAAAACAAATTTTGATCGTGTTCTTGACCCAAAAACTGCATCACCACAAGCTGGTAAATTTGAAATGATAAAAGAAGTTAAAGTGGT
This sequence comes from Bacillus sp. AFS088145, assembly GCF_002564465.1. Taxonomy (GTDB): domain Bacteria; phylum Bacillota; class Bacilli; order Bacillales; family Bacillaceae_G; genus Gottfriedia. Next base: position 7,757 of record NZ_NUUX01000006.1, read on the forward strand.
AGACGATTCAACTGTTCAATTTATTTTGAAATACCCATATGCTCCACTTTTATCAATTTTAATGAGTAATGAAGGAGATATTATTAGTCCAAAATCGATTAAAGAAAACAGTGATAAAATTGGACGAAATCCAGTTGGAACTGGTCCTTATGTATTTAAATCTTGGAAATCAGGGGAAGAAATTAAAATTGAAAAAAATAAAGATTACTGGGGTAATAAGCCTAAAATTGATGGTGTAGTCTTTAAAGTAGTTCCTGAAGATGCGACAAGACTAGCAATGATTGAAACTGGTGAAGCGCATGTAACTGATCAAGTGCCTGTAACAGAAATCGATCGAATTGAAGCTTCTGACACAATGGATTTATACCGTACTGATGGACTAGCTGTAGAATATTTAAGCTTCAATACAAAGAAAAAACCATTTAATGATGTTCGTGTCCGTAAAGCGATTGCACATGCAATTGAGGTAGATTCAATTATTAAAGGTGTATATAACGATGTTGGAACAAAAGCAAATTCAACAATGAGTCCAAAAGTTTTTGGATATGATTCGAATATTAAAGGCTATAATTACGATATTAATGAATCTAAAAAGTTATTAAAAGAAGCAGGAATTAAAGACGGCCTATCATTTACACTTACAACTAGTGACCGTAAAGAAAGAATAAATATGGCTGAAGTTATTCAATCTCAATTAAAAGGTATTGGTATTAATGTAAAAATTCAAGTACTTGAATACGGAGCTTATATTGATGCAATTGCAAAAGGTCAACATCAAGTTGCAATTGGTGGATGGGGAAATGCTACTGGTGATGGCGACTATAACCAATTTAACTTATTTGATAGTAAATCCCAAGGCGCAGCAGGAAATAGTTCATTCTATAGTAACCCAGAAGTTGATAAATTAATTGAATCAGCTCGTCAAGAAGCAGATAGCGAAAAACGTAAAGAACTTTATGCTCAAGCACAGGAAATTGAAAACAAAGATGTACCATATGTACCTATTCGTAACTATGAGCATTTAGCAGTTACTGGCTCATCAGTTAAAGGGCTTTGGTTAAACCCAGCAAGTTATTTAATGCTTGATGATGTAACAGTGAAATAAGTAATTCAGACTGTTGACAAACGCTCGCTTTCTTCGTTGCTTCGTCTGTCTGCGGTGCTCATTACCGTCTAAGGTAACTCCGCTCCTCACCAGACTTCGCGCCTCGAAAGACAAGCGTTTTCAATCAGTCTGAATATCAAAATTTTAGAACTTTGTCTACAAACTGACAGCATAATCGTATTATGCTGTTTTTTTGAGAATATCACAAATTGATGAAAATCGGACTAAAGATTAGGAGGAAAAAAATGATTGATTTGTTATTAGTAAATGGAACTGTTATCACAATGGACACGGAAAGAAGAATTATTGAAAATGGCTCCGTTGCTATACACAATGGGAGAATAGTAGACATTAATCTGACCGAAAACTTGAAAACTAAGTATGAGGCGAAAAAAGTAATTGATTGTAGTCATCAATGTATTTTACCTGGATTAATAGATGTTCATGGTCACGGTGGTCATTCAATGTTTAAAACAATTGCGATGGAGAATATCGATTTTTGGATGCCGATTATGACGAATACATATAAGCATTATGTGACGGATGATTTTTGGTATTACGAAGGAAAACTATCGGCACTTGAAAGATTAAAAGCGGGTATTACGACAGGCGTTAGTGTGTTAGGATCAGTGCCGAGATCTGATGATCCAATATTTGCGATAAACCATGCAAAAGCTTACAACCAAGTAGGAGTTCGTGAAGTAGTTTGTACAGGTCCGTGTAACCCACCATGGCCACATTCATTTAGTAGATGGATTGAAGGGAAAAGAATTGAGAAAGAAGTTACTTATGAAGAGGTACTAAAAGGGGCAGAAGCAGTTATTGAGGCATTGAATCATGCAAATGATGATCGTACAAGAGCTTTTATTACACCATTTGTTATTGTAACGTCTGTTGATCCTTCATACCCGACTTCTCCAGATCGACTATATGGGTTAACAAAACATGATCTTTATCAAGCTAAAAAAATAAGAGAGATTGCTAGGAAATATAATACAAGAATTCATTCAGATGCATTTGGTGGAATGATTCATTTAGCAATTAAAGATAAAGAAAATGCCCTATTAGGTCCGGATGTTCATCTTCAGCATTGTCGAGGAATTTCGTTCGATGAAGCCAAAATATTAGCTGAAACTGGTACAAACATTAGTGCTTCTCCTGGTTTTGGACAAGTTAATGCACGTACACCGATCACAGAATTAATTGAAATGGGAGCAACTGTTGCGATTTCTACAGATGGTACCTCACCTTCTACGAGCTTTGATTTATTCCAAGCAATGAGGAAGACACAGTTTGTACATCAAGCAGCTCTTAGAGACTATTACTATTTACCACCAGGTAAACTTTTAGAAATGGTAACAATTGATGCAGCAAAATGTATAGGTTGGGATGATGAAATAGGGTCACTTGAAATCGGGAAAAAAGCAGATGTCATCACAGTTAATCTCCATCAACCTCATTTAACTCCTGAGTATATGCATGTTCATCGGTTAGTATTTCAAGCTGTGGCAAATGATGTAGACCACGTGATTGTTGATGGAAAACTAATTATGGAAGGCAGAAAAGTACATACAGTACATGAAAGCACAGTTTTAAATGAAGCAAATGAAGAAGCTTTTGCTACGATAAAACGCGCTGGATTAGAAAAATATATGCTGCCTACAAAATATTTCTGGGGACATGCTCGTGCCTATGTTGACGAGATGAGATATGTTGAAAAGTAAAAAAAATTTCAAATTCGAAGGGAGAAAAAATGAAAACGAAACTAAAGGGAAGATATGTAATTGGTTTTGACGGAAGTGAACATGTCATATTGGAAAATGCAGAGATTGTATATGAAAAAGATACAATTTTGTTTGTTGGAAAAAACTATACGGAAGAAGTAAATCAAGTAATTGACGTTGGAAATGCGATCCTTAGTCCTGGTTTTATTGATTTAAATGCGTTAGGTGACATTGACCATGATATTTTGCATTTAGAAGCGAAATCGAATAGACAAAAAAATCTCCTTTGGTCTGAGGAGTTTGTAAAAAATGGGCATCATGAGCTAATGAGTGAGGAGGAAGAAGCATTTAAATCTTTATATGCATATTCGCAGCTTATTTTAAATGGAATTACTACTGCTATGCCGATTACATCCGTTTTTTACAAAAATTGGGCTGAAACTTTTGAAGAGTTAGAAGCTGCCGCGAATCATGCAGGAAAACTAGGATTGAGAATTTACCTTGGACCAAGCTATCAAGCTGGAATTAGAGTAGTCGAACCAGATGGAAACGTCAAAATTCATTGGGATGAAAAAGCGGGCGAGGAAGGATTAGAAAGAGCAGTAAAGTTTGTTGAAACCTTTGATGGTGCATTTGATGGATTGGTCAGAGGGATGTTAGCTCCAGAAAGAATCGAATCACAGACTGAAGAAATTTTGATAAAAACAAAATATTATAGTGACAAATTAAACGTTCCAATCAAGCTACATGCTGCACAAGGAAGTTTTGAATTTAAAACAATTTTAAAAGAACACGGAGTTACACCAATTAAATATTTATATAATCTTGGATTCTTAGGTCCAAATACTGGAATACCACACGCGCACTTTGTATCGGGCTATAGTGGAGCGAATTACAATATTGATAATGACATTTCACTTCTGAAAGAAACAAATACTACTGTTATCCATTGTCCACTTATTATAGGAAGACACGGTGAAGGACTTGAATCGTATGCAAAATATAGGAAGGAGGGAATCAATATTGCGTTAGGTACTGATACGTTCCCTCCAGATATTTTTCAAAATGTACGTACTGGTAGCATGCTTTCAAGATTTGTAGAAAAAGAAGTTGAAGGATCTACATACGCTGATTTCTTCAATTCGATCACTCTAGGAGCAGCAGCATTTCTTAATCGCGAAGATATAGGAAAAATAGCAGTCGGAGCAAAAGCGGATATCATTGCAATTGATTTAGATGGATTCCATATGGGCGTTATTGATGATCCAATTCGAACAATGTTTGTAAGTGGTTCAGGTAGAGATGTAAAACTATCAATTATAAATGGAAGAATTGTGATGCAAGATCAAGTAATTCCTAATCTTGATGTAGAGGTATTAAAACAAAAAGGCCAAGTGTATTTTAATAAGATGAGAAGAGGATATATGGAAAGAGATTACGAACAACTTCCTGAAAATGATCTATTTCCACCAACTTTTAAAAGACTTGAATCAATTAAAGAACTAGAAGCAAAGTTAAATAATTAAAAAATAAGTAAAGAAACTGAAAAAACAGGTAAAGATATTCAAAAATAATTATCAGAATATTTTATATAATTAGATAAATATTTGAAAGACAAACTTTAAACAGGGAGGCAGTGCCATTGAAACTAAAATCGGGAATAGGTAAATTTTTTCTAGTATTATTTTCTGCTGTCACAATTACAGGATGTTCATCTAATCAAGACACAGGTACGAAAACAAATGGACAAGCAAATGATTCAAAAGGAGGAAGCACGCTAGTAATTGCTCGGTTATCAGATGCCGAAAATTTAGATCAGCAATTTATGTCTACAATAAATGCAGCAAGCGTTACCCATCATAAAATTTATGAAGGTTTAGTTCAGCGGGATAGTAATAACGAAATTCAACCAATGCTAGCAGAGTCATGGAATCAAATCAATGATAAAACTTGGGAATTTAAACTACGACATGATGTAAAGTTTCACGATGGTACACCATTTAACGCAGAGGCTGTAAAGAAAACATTTGATCGTTTATTAGATCCTAAAGTTGCTTCACCAAGAGCTGTTGTATTCAAAATGGTAAAAGAAGTTAAAGTAGTCGACGAATATACAGTTCAATTTATTTTAAGCGAGCCATTCTCACCACTTCTTTCAATTTTAGCAAATCATGAAGGTGGAATTATAAGTCCTAAAACAATTGATAAATATGGTAAGAACATTATTCAAGAACCAAACGGAACAGGTCCATTTAAATTTAAATCATGGTCCCCAGGACAGGATATTATACTAGTTAAAAATGAAGATTACTGGGGGAAAAAACCAAAGATTGACAAGGTTGATTTCAAGGTTGTTCCAGAAGACTCAACAAGAATTTCAATGATTGAAACAGGAGAAGCCCAAATTGCAGAACCACTCCCAATAGCAGTTATGAATCAAGTTGAATCATCCTCTGCTATGGAAGTATACCGAAGTGAAGGTTACGGAACTGAATATATCGGATTTAATGTAACAAAAAAACCGTTTAATGACGTACGTGTACGTAAAGCAATCGCTCATGCAGTTGAAATGGATTCGATTATTAAAGGTGTATTTAACAATGTTGGTAAAAAAGCGAATTCAGCAATGGGCTCAAAAGTATTCGGATACGATGATCAATTAAAAGCATACAATTACAATTTAAAAGAAGCAAAAAAACTATTAACAGAAGCTGGATATCCAAATGGATTTGATGCAACGATCCTAACGATGGATAGTAAAGAACGAGTTAATTTAGCAGAAGTTATTCAATCGCAATTAAAAGGAATTGGCATTAATTTAAAAGTACAAGTAATGGAATACGGTTCGTTTGTTGAAAAAGTAAATAAAGGCCAATCAGAAATGTTTATTATAAGCTGGAGAAACGCAACAGGAGATGCTGATTACAATCAGTACAACCTATTCCACTCAGACTCGCGCGGACCTGCCGGAAACACATTCTTCTATAGCAATCCAAAAGTTGATGACTTAATTAATGCTGGAAGAAAAGAAAAAGACGAAGCAAAACGTAAAGAAATCTACGCTAAAGCACAAGAAATTGAAATGGATGATTCACCTTATATTCCTGTAAGAGTAATAGAAAATGTCGCTGCAATCTCGAAAAATGTAAAAGGCTTCTCAATCAGCCCTTCAGGTTATTTAGAGATTAACGATGTAACAATTAAATAATCTGATTTTTCTGCAAGTGGAGGTTCATCCTGATTTAGGGGTGAACTTTCTTTCTTGTAGAAGTAAAACGATAACTTACTTAGAACAGGTACTAGGGTAACGAGTTCATGAGGAAGTAAAACAGCAAAAAGAAGGAACTAACTTACTCATAAGGTGTTCATGAGTAAGTAAAACAACAAAAAAATGAAAATAACTTCCTCATAAAGGGTTCATGAGTAAGTAAAACAGCAAAAAGAAGAAAATAACTTCCTCATAAAGGCTTCATGAGTAAGTAAAACAGCAAAAAGAAGGAACTAACTTCCTCATAAGGTGTTCATGAGTAAGTAAAACAACAAAAAGAAGAAAATAAAATCCTCATAAAGGGTTCATGTGTAAGTATAACAGTGCCTTAAAGATAAACTTTTCGGTGATGAATAAGTTGATTGGAGCGGATGTTACTCGACTCCTAGGGGATATGCATGAAGGAAGGCTTAGATTTCGCAGGAACGAGTAGCCCGAGCTCACCTCCCATGGAAAGCGAGCATCCTATAGTGGAAAACAACCAACGCACACTTATTTAACAACAACACTCAAAAGATTTACTTTACATTGATTGACTTAGGCAATTAGTAAAAATACCTTAAAAATATGTAAATATACTAAAATCAAAATATTTCAAACACACTTATAATTAAAATAGAATCAAAATTTAATGTGGGATGGAAGGGTGAGGATATTGTCAAAATCGTATTGGTTAACAAATGTGAGTCTGGAAAATGGTTTTACTTATAATGACAATGAAGTTATCAACGGAACTGCAACTGGAAAGTACAATGTTAAAATTGAAAATGGAAAAATTGCTTCTATTCAAGTAGTTAGTGATTTAATTACAGATCAATTGCCTCAATATGATGTGCAAGGCCTTCTAATGGTTCCTTCATTTAAAGAAATGCACATTCATATTGATAAAACTTATTATGGTGGACCATGGAAAGCGTGTATGCCAGCAACAAATGGTGTAAAAACACGTATTGAAGAAGAGCAAATTTTGTTGCCAAAATTATTACCAACTGCTAAAGAAAGAGCAGAAAAGATGCTAGATCTATTATTAAGTTACGGTACGACTCACATTCGTACACATTGTAATATTGATCCAGTTATCGGATTAAAAAACTTAGAAGCAACGCTGCAAGCTTTAGAAGGATATAAAGATAAATTAACACATGAAATTGTTGCATTTCCACAACACGGACTTTTAAGAAGTCACTCTGTCGAACTAGTAAGAGAAGCGATGAAATATGGAGCAAATCTAGTAGGTGGTGTTGATCCAGCTTCAATCGATGAAAACATCGAACGTTCTCTTGAGACGATTATGGAAATAGCAGTTGAATCAAATTCTGATATCGATGTTCACTTACATGATCCAGATCATCTTGGATTATTTACAATGCAAAGATTAGCAACATTAACTGAAAAAGCTGGATGGCAAGGAAGAGTTACAGTAAGTCATGCAAGTGGATTAGCTGATCTTTCTGTTCCAGATGCTACTGCGATTGCTGAGAGATTTGCTGATTTAGGAATTTCAATTACTTCTACGGTTCCAATTTTTAGAACAATTCCAATTCCTTTACTAAGTGAAAAAGGTGTAAAAGTTGAACTAGGTAATGACAGCATTACTGACCATTGGACGCCATTTGGAATCGGAGATAATCTTGAAAAAGTTGGACGACTTGCTGAAAGATTTAGATACATTGAAGAAAAAACACTTGCTAATAGTCTTGGATTTATTACAGGCGGAGTAACTCCTTTAAATAATGAAGGTGAAAAAGCATGGCCAAATGTAGGAGATGAAGCAAACATCGTACTTGTAGAAGCTACTTGCTCAGCTGAAGCAGTTGCGAGACGAGCAAAACGAGCTGCAGTTATTTTTAAAGGTAATGTTGTAAGTGGTTCAATTTCAAATCTTGAATCAACAACAGTTTAAGTTTTATTAAAGAGAGTGATGAGATGAATCAATCATATTGGCTTAAGAATGTAAAACTTGATAGCGGGTTTGTATTGGAAGATGGAAAAATTGATAGTACTGAGACTACTCTTTACAATTTACTAATTAATGATGGGAAAATTGAACAATTACAATTGGCTAATGTTCCATTACAAACAGATCTACCAGTTCAGGACGCAAAAAATTTACTGGCTTTACCTGCTTTTAAAGAAATGCATAATCATTTAGATAAGACTTATCTTGGAATTCCATGGAAGGCTTGTATTCCTGCTGCAAATTTAGTAGAGAGATTAAATTTAGAAGCAGCCGAACTTGTTGAATTAGCAGAAACAGGTCAACATCGTGCTGAACAAATGCTTCATCTATTATTAAAAGGTGGGGCAACCCATGTTCGAACACATGTTAATATTGATCCGTTTATTGGTTTGAAAAATTTAGAAGAAATTCAAAAAGCACTTTACACTTATAAAGATAAAATGACCCATGAAATTGTTGCGTTTCCTCAGCATGGATTACTTCGCACAAATAGCAAATCATTTATGAAAACAGCGATGAGAGAGGGAGCAACGATTGTCGGTGGATTAGATCCTGGTGGTATTGATCAAAATATTGAACTTTCATTATTTGAAATGGTTGATCTAGCAGTACAGTTTGATGCTGATATAGATATTCATATTCATGACCCAGGCCATCTTGGTTTTTATACTATACAAAAACTAGTTTCATTTATTGAACAAGCTGGTTGGTATAATCGCGTAGCAGTAAGTCATGCATTTGCGCTAGGTGACGTACCGAAAAATGAATCAGTTGAAATGGCTAGCAAACTAGCAAGCTTAGGCGTATCAATTATGTCGACTGTTCCGATTAACAGAGTAATGCCTCCTGTTGATTTACTACATTCAAAAGGAGTACAAGTTGCTTTAGGTTGTGATGGTTTCTATGATTCTTGGTCTCCACATGGAACAGGAGATATGTTAGAAAAAGCAGGCAGATTAGCTGAGAGATATAATTGGAAAGATGAATACGGACTTTCTCAAACATTGCAATTTATCACGGGTGGGTTAAGGACTCTTGATGAAAAGGGTAACCAGTTATGGCCAAATGTAGGAGATGAAGCAAGCATGGTTTTAGTAGATGCATCATGTTCTGCAGAGGCTGTAGCAAGACGTGCAAAACGTGCTGCTGTAATTGCTAATGGAAATATTGTTTATGGTGGACTGAATTACGAATCAGTTTTGAAATAAAGTAACAATTGAATAAAAGAAGGGGTGAAATTCATGAAATCTAGCTATTGGTTAAAAAATGCTCGATTAGAAATTGGGTTTGAAAAAGAAGACGGCAAATTGGTCGGTACTGCTACTGAATTATTTCATCTTTTTATTGAAAATGGAAAGATCACTCGAATAACAAAAGAAGAAACGGATATTACTAGTGAATTTGCTGTTCAAGATGCAGACGGTTTACTAGTTTTACCTTCATTTATTGAAAAGCATGTACATCTTGATAAAACGTTGATGGGTGATGTATGGAGAGCTTGTACTCCAACTTCTAGTGTGATTGAACGATTTGAATATGAAAAAATGGCCTTACCGACGATTGCATCAAGTACGAAGGAGCGGGCAGAAGCTTTACTTGAAATCCTTTTAGCTTCAGGATCTACACATGTGAGAACGCATGTTGATATCTACCCAGAGGTTGGAATAAGAAATTTAGAGCAAGTCGAACAAGCATTAGATAATTATTCAAATCGACTTAGCTCCGAAGTTGTTGCATTTGCTCAGCATGGATTATTGAGGTCAAATGCTTTCAATTATGTCAGAGAAGCTTTAAGAAATGGAGCAGGAATTGTTGGCTCAGTTGACCCTGCTATTGTAGACCAAAATATTGAAGAGTCATTATACCAACTATATAATTTAGCAGTTGAAGCTGATGCAGATATTGATATACATTTACACGATCCAGGTCATCTAGGCTCATTTACGATGAAGCGCATAGTAGAATTTACTAAACAAGCAGGCTGGGAAGGTAGAGTAGCAATCAGTCATGCATTTGGGATAGGCGATATCCCAAGGGAAGAAGCGTTTGAGCTGGCAAACAGCTTTAGAGACGCTGGAATTTCGATTGTTACAAGTGTACCTATTAATAGACAAATGCCTCCAGTTGATTTACTGAATGAACGAGGTGTTGAAGTAGCTGTGGGTAATGATAATATTTTTGATGTTTGGTCGCCACTCGGAACAGGCGATATTCTTGAAAGAGCGGGAAGACTAGCTGAACGCTTTAGATGGATTGATGAAGTATCATTAGCACAAACATTAAAATATATTACAGGTGGAAAAACTCCATTAGATACTGATGGGAACCAAGTATGGCCCAAAATAGGAGATTCTGCAAATCTAGTATTAGTAGAGGCAAGCTGTTCAGCCGAGGCTGTTGCAAGACGCGCAAATCGTAAAGCAGTTATATATAATGGGAAAATTGTTAGTGGTTCATTAAGTGAAGAAAGATTGATTCGTAAATAAATAGAACAATTAGAATCGGATAGGAAAAAGCTAAGTGGGTTTTTAGCTAATCCCACTTAGCTAATGTTAAAAAAGGATGCCAAAAAGCCTCCCCAAGGAAAATAAACATCCAAACAATTGACTATAAACTACCTTATCCTGTCCGAAAAAAATAGGAACATAGCTTAGAAAAAGCCTAAATATTAGAAGATAAAGGATCTCTAGAATTTTCTAGATTTCCTTTTTCATTTTTTCACATTAAGAAAGGATAAATTGGGAACTAGGAAGATTATTCGACGAGTTTTCTTTAAAATAATTCGAGAAAGCAGGCTGTAAAATGGTTCGTTCTTACCTATTATTACTATTTTGTGTAATCTGTTGGGGAAGTAATTTTATTTTTGGTTCAATACTAGTAAAAGAGTTTTCACCAATATTATTGTCAGCGTTAAGATTGTGCTTTATCTTACTATTTATGGCTTTCTATGCATTAATGAAGAAAAAGTGGAAAAAGATTAAGACAAAAGATTGGTTTATGATTGTTTTACTAGGGTTAATTGGTACTTGTATTAATCAATGGTCATTTTATTCCGCTTTAGAAACAACCCATCCAACAACTTCTGCATTAATACTTGCGCTTGCTCCTCTTACTACATCTTTTTTAGCTTCAATATTTTTAAAGGAAAGACTAACAAAAGGTTTTGTATTAGGTTCAATTATAGCTTTTATAGGTGTCTTTTTTGTAATTACTAACGGACAAAAGCTTCAAATTACGATTGGCTTGATTTGGATTTTTCTAACTATGCTCACGTTTTCAATTTCAATTATTATGATTAAAAAGCTAACGGTAAACTATGAATCCACGACGATTACGCTTTACTCGAATTTTATTGGTTTTGGAGGTTTATTACCAATTGCGCTTTTATCAGAAACAACTGGCGAGTTGAGTAAGGAAGCGATGCCTTGGATCCTATTAATTGTAACAGCAATTGTTATGCATGGGATTTGTACTTTAATTTGGAATCATCAAATTCAAATTGTTGGAGCATCAAAAGCGGCTATGTTTCTTAACTTAGAACCTTTTGTTGCAATGCTAGTTGGCTTGATTGTTTTAAAAAATAATATTACTTCATCTCAACTTTTTGGTGGAGTACTCATTATTATTGGTGTTTTTCTTTCAACTTCATTAAAATGGAGAAAGGCGATTAAAGACCCAGTCTATATAAAAGACACAAAGAATTTTTAAGCAAGAGGAGGAGGAAACTATGAAAAACGCGAGGGTTTCTACTACTCTTTTTTCATCGGTTCAATGGCTATTTTTTATTTTTGCGAATACGATTGTAGTCCCCATTTCAATAGGAGCTGCAATTCATTTGCCTTCAGATGTTATCGAAAGTACGATTAGAAGTTCACTAATCTTTACTGGTATTGCATCTGTTTTACAAGGATGGATTGGTCATAAATATCCGGTCATGGAGGGGCATTCTGGTTTATTATGGGGAGTTATGCTGAATTTAGGATTATCAGCCTCTGCTTTTGGGTTAAGTTATACAGAAATTGGAGGAGGAATGGCAACAGGATTTATTGCAGCAGGTATTGTTACATTACTTTTATCTGCATTCAATTTGATTTCCTTTCTTCAAAAAATATTTACCCCAATGGTTATGACAGTTTATTTATTCTTACTTTCATTTCAGCTCATATTTGTATTCTTTAAAGGAATGCTTGGAATTACGAGTAAAGGTGAAATCAGTATATCGATCAGTATACTTTCTGTATGCATCGTATTATTTGTAAGTATTTTAAAATTAAAAGGTTCTCGTATTATCAGCAATTTTTCAATATTAATTGGCATTATCGTAGGGTGGTTATTCTACTCGATTTTATTTGGATCAGATGCAAAAGAAGTAGGGGCAGCAAGTGCTCATTTTTCATTATTCCCTTTAGGAGCACCTAATTTAGAAATAGGTATAATTGCGATTTCATTTTTTGCAGGAATTATGAATTTAAGTAATACATTTGCATCAATTAAAGCTGCGTCTGATTTATTAAAAGAAGAAGCAAGTACAAAACAATATCGTTTTTCACTATTTTTCACAGGCAGCTTCACAATTATTGCTGCATTATTTGGAATTGTACCATACACTCCATTTACATCATCACTTGGATTTTTGCAAAGTACACAAATATATGAAAGAAAACCATTTATCTATGGGGGAGCACTGCTAGCAATAATTGGCGTACTTCCACCATTAATTTCATTTTTAGCAACTATGCCTGTAACAGTTGGAAATGCAGTACTATTTGTCGCATATCTTCAATTGTTTGGAACAGCATTTAGTAGTACAAATGGAAAAGTATTTACATCAGATACAATTTTTAGACTGGCAGCCCCAGTTTTAGTAGGAGTAAGCCTGATGAATATTGCTCCTGGAACATTTGGAAATCTACCAATGATTGTTCAACCATTTTTAACAAATGGACTGATTATGGGTGTAATTCTTTCAATAATATTAGAGAAATCAATTAACTGGAATCAGTTTGAGAAGGTAAAAGGATAAAAAACGGCTCGGGGAAAATATGCCCGAGCCTATTTAAGTGCGGTATTACTTCTAATCGCTCGTTCCAATTAGATTAAACACCCTATTGCAACTAACGCATTTGATAATTGAACAAATGATAGACTGTCTTTAATTGGATGGAAAATTGGAGACGTGAGTTATTCACGTCTCTATTTTTTGTTAAAATAGTTTCACTTCTAAAATCTATTTTATTCTAGGTTTTCCAGTTGAACGTCTAACAATTAAATGAGGTTTAATTGTAGTAGATACAGGATTAATTTGTTTTTCTTTATTTTCAATTAAATTAATTAGATGTTCCATAGCGAGATTTCCTAGAGATTGACTTAAATGAGTTCCCACTGTTGTTAATTGAATAGATGCATGGGCAGAAAACTCGATATTGTCAATTGCACCAATGCTGATATCTTCCGGTATTTTAAATCCTTTACTAAGTAGGAAATCCATACATGTTAAAGCGATTGCATCTGTGGCAGCGACAATGGCTGTTGGATATTCTATACCTGAAAATAACTCTTTACAGGCTTGTACGATGGATTCTACACTTGTATCGGTTGTTTTTATCCACTCTTCGCGAACCGCTATTTTATGTCTACTAGTCTCCATTTTAAATCCTTCTAAGCGACCATAAAAAGTAGAGGCTTGTAGCGATCCACCTATATAGGCTATATTCTTATGCCCTATTTCTATCATATGATCTGTAATTAGTTCACCGGCTTTTATGTTATCAATCTCAAAATAGTTTGTTCCACACGAATGCTTTCGATTGAACGTCACATACGGTTTGCCTTCCAAACTTTCTAAGATGGGAAAAATAGAATCATTCAATAAAATAGAGGACATTATGATTCCATCAACTGGGGCACTTAAAACTTGGTTGTAAAGCATTTTATCGTTATCTATTTTATGGAAATAAACGAGCACGTTATATCCGTTTCTTGCTGCAATAGTTACAATTCCGCGAGTAGATTCTTCATAAAATGGATCGTGACTATGTCCTGTGATTAACGCAATCATGTTGGTTTTTTTTTTCACGAGATTTCTAGCAATCATATTAGGATGGTAATTTAATTCTTTAATTGCTCTCTCTACTTTCGCTACTGTAGATTGTTTGATATTTTTAGAACCATTTAATACGCGAGAAACAGTAGATTGAGAGACTCCAGCTAACCTCGCAACATCGTGGGATGAAACCAAATAAATCACTCCAAGCTCATAGAATATAAAATTGAAATAATAGTCAATTAATTTTAAAAAAGCAATGAATACGGCTGATGTACGAATTCCTCTTACTCCCAAAAACAAAATAAACTGTGGAAGATTTAAGAGACTTTTCCTCATTATAGCAAATAAAAAAGAATTTGATTAGGATTTTTATGAGAATTAACGTGTATTTTTGACTACGTATTCATAGAAAGAGAATGAATACAGAATTATCATTTAGATTAAATCGCCAAATATATTGATGAAAAAGGATTCAATCGGATGTATTCTTACAGAAATCACCATAATTTGCAATGATACTTTGATAATTAGGAAATTTTTTAGGTTTTTTAGTCGGAAGGTAAAATTTACAAAATACTAAATAGTAAAAATTGTTTGACACTTATTTATTTGGAAGTTTATTATTAATACGTATTCATAAATTAGGAGGGAAACATGAAACAGAATCTTTGGGTTAACGGACTACATATGGAAACAGAACATTATTCAGAATTACTTTCTCCCTATTCAAGTGAAAAGATTGCAGACATTTCAATAGCGAATAAAGAGCAAACTCAAAAAGCAATACAAGCAGCTTATGATGCTAAAGAAGTAATGGCTAAAATGGCTGCTCATCAACGAGCAGCCATTTTAGAGAAAGTTTCGCAACTTCTTGAAGAAAATTTAGAAGAAGCGGCGAAAGTAATTGCTCTTGAATCGGCTAAACCGCTTATCTTCGCTAAAGCAGAAGTAATAAGAACGATTGAAACTTATAAATTTGCATCAGAAGAAGCTAAACGAATTCATGGAGAAACAATCCCCTTTGATGCGGCAGTTAGTGGTGTGGGAAAAATAGGCTACACCGTCCGAAATCCAATTGGTGTTATTGGGGCTATTACTCCATTTAATTTTCCCATGAATTTAGTTGCACATAAAGTGGGACCTGCTATAGCTTCAGGGAATACCGTAGTATTAAAGCCAGCTTCACAAACGCCACTTTCTGCATTTTATGTAGCTGACTTATTCAAAAAGGCAGGTCTCCCTGACGGTGCGTTAAATATTGTCACGGGACCAGGTGGAGTGGTAGGTGATGCTATTGTAGAAAGTGATCAAGTTAGTATGGTGACTTTTACAGGAAGCTCTTCAGTTGGAATTGCACTTCGGGCGAAGGCGGGGCTTAAGAAAACAACTCTTGAACTAGGTTCAAATGCGGCATTAATCATTGATGAGGGCATTGATGTAAAGAAGACTATTGATCGTTGCTTAATGGGTGCATTTTCTAACCAAGGACAAATATGCATCTCTTTACAGCGTATATATGTACACGAAAAAATCTATGATGAGTTTGTTTCGCAGTTTGCAGAAGCGGCTAGCAAACTTAAACTAGGTGACCCTCTAAATCCTGAAACATATGTTTCATCTCTTATTTCACCGAATGATCTAGATCGTGCTTTAAGCTGGATTGAAGAAGCAAAAGCACAGGGTGCGACTATTGCATCTGGTGGCAAAGCACAAGGTAATATCCTCGAACCGACAGTTATTTTAGATGTAACGAGTAACATGAAAGTATCGTGTAATGAAGTTTTTGCTCCAATTGTTTCAATTTGTAAAGTATCATCAGTAAACGAAGCAATCGATGCTGTGAATGATTCCCGATATGGGCTGCAAGCTGGAATATACACAAATAATGTTTCCAATGCACTGAAAGCAGCGGACGAATTGCATGTTGGTGGAGTGGTTATTAATGATGTGCCAACATTCCGTGTTGATCAAATGCCATATGGCGGCGTAAAAGAAAGTGGAACAGGACGTGAAGGATTGAAATATGCAATTGAAGAGATGACTGAAATGAAACTGGTTATATGGCATAAAGGATAAATCACATGCAACGACTAAAATGATATTAATTTTTTTAGTATATCGCTTAGCTTTATTGTTTTTTTAGACGGTATACGTTTTTGGGCTTATTTATCGGTTCTCATACTAAAGTTTGAAATGAGGGTATAGGTAATTATAAATAATGTCATGCTTAACCCCTATTTAAAAAAGATACAGTATTTGAAAAAGCAACTATCAAAGAGAAATTATTATAAAAATGGAGGAATCAAAAGATGGGTAAGCAACTAACCTCAAAAGAATGGCAAGAAAAACGCGATAAATATGTAGTAAAAGGAGTTAGTAATGGAAATCGAGCAATCGCTGTAAAAGGCAAAGGAGCGACACTATACGATTTGGAAGGAAAGAAGTTTATTGACTTCGGTGCGGCGATCGGAACAATTAACGTGGGGCATTCACATCCAAAAGTAGTAGCAGCTATACAAGAACAAGCAGAAAAGGTCATTCATCCTGGTTTCAACGTCATTATGTACCCGTCATACATAGAAATTTGTGAAAAATTGTGTGAAGTATCACCAGGAAATTTTGCGAAAAAAGCAATTTTACTAAACAGTGGTGCTGAAGCAGTTGAGAATGCTGTGAAAATCGCAAGAAAATATACAAAACGCCAAGCAGTTGTCACATTTACTCGCGGATTCCACGGCCGTACATTAATGACGATGACAATGACGAGTAAAGTAAAACCATATAAACTTGGTTTTGGTCCATTTGCACCAGAAGTATATCAAGCACCATATCCATATATGTATCGTAAGCCAGATGGCATGACTGATGAACAATACGAAGCAGATGTGATTGCACAGTTTGATCAATTTTTTGTGGCAACAGTTGCACCAGAGACTGTGGCGTGTATTGTTATGGAGCCGATTCAAGGAGAAGGTGGATTTGTTATACCACCAAAATCATTTGTAAAACATGTGCGTGAATTTTGTTCAAAACATGGTATTTTGATGGTTGCTGATGAAATTCAAACAGGTTTCGCAAGAACAGGAAAATTGTTTGCGATGGAGCATTTTGATATTGCAGCTGATCTTATGACTGCTTCTAAATCTATCGCAGGTGGTATGCCACTAAGTGCTGTTATCGGTAAGGCAGAAATAATGGATATGGCAGATCCTGGTGAATTAGGTGGAACATACTGTGGAAATCCACTTGCTTGTGAAGCAGCATTAGCAGTATTAGAAGTTATTGAAGAAGAACAATTATGTGAAAAAGCAAAATGGATTGGAGAAGTGCTTGAGAGCCAAGTGAGAAAATGGCAAGAAAAGTACAACTTCATTGGAGAATTCCGCGGTCTTGGAGCAATGTGTGCAGTAGAGATTGTAACAGATCAAAAATCAAAAACACCGAATAAAGAACTTACTACAAAAATTGCAAAAGCAGCAAACGAAGCTGGGCTTCTATTACTTACTGCAGGTCTAGATGGAAATATCATTCGTTTTTTAAGCCCATTAGTGATAACAGAAGAGGAGCTTAGCGAAGGTCTTGCCATTTTAGAAAACGTTTTAGAAAACGTATTAGTTTATTGTTAAAATTTTGTTGAAACTGAACGTTCAATTGTTTTCATATGTTCAAACTTTTTAAGAGTAACTTCCGAATGTGGAGTTTAATAGGACATGCTCGAGTCTTTTAAAAAAAGGTTTTTATAAATAGTTTTATATTAACAAAAAAAGGATAGGGTGAATATGGAGAATCAAAACAAAGGTTTACAACAAAATTTAAAGAACCGCCATATTCAGATGATTTCAATTGGGGGAATCATTGGGGCTGGTTTATTCGTAGGTAGCGGGAATGTTATTCATAGTGCAGGTCCATCAGCAATTGTTGCTTATGTAATAGCGGGAGTATTAGTTGCACTTCTTATGAGAATGTTAGGAGAAATGGCTGCAGAGAACCCAGATAGTGGATCGTTTTCAACGTATGCAAAAGAGTCGATTGGCCCTTGGGCAGGTTACACGATTGGATGGTTGTATTGGTTTTTTTGGTTGATTACAATCGCAATCGAGGCGATTGCAGGTGCAAATATTATGAATTCATGGTTCCCAAGTATTCCATTATGGGGCTGGGCTTTAATTCTTACATTTGCTCTTACACTCACCAATATTTTATCAGTGAAAACATTTGGAGAGTTTGAATATTGGTTTGCCATTACAAAGGTAGTGGCGATTTCAGCATTTATGTTATTAGGTCTAGCGATTTTATTTAAATTTATTCCCACAATTCAATCTCCGGGATTATCAAATTTGACACAGCATGGCGGATTTTTCCCTAAAGGTGTGAGTGCAATATTAGGTGGGTTTATGACGGTTATGTTTGCATTTTTTGGATCTGAAATTGCTGCGATTGCTGCTGGTGAAACAAAAGATCCTCAAAAGTCTGTTGTTACTGCTATTAATTCTGTTGTTTGGCGTGTAGCATTGTTCTACATTGGATCAGTTACTATTTTAGTTTTATTAATGCCTTGGAATGACGCGAAATCGTTAAGTAGCCCATATGTAACGTTGCTTACAAATTTAGGGATTCCTGGGGCTGCAACAATCATGAAGATTGTTGTACTTTTTTCAGTACTTTCTTGTTTGAATTCAGCACTTTACACGAATTCTCGCATGCTATATTCGTTAGCAAAGCAAGGAAATGCTCCGAGAATTTTTACAAAAGTAAACAAAGGTGGATCACCATATTTGGCGGTCTGGGCAAGTTCAGCTTTCGCCTTTCTAGCTGCAATTTTTAACTTTATTTCACCAGATAAACTTTTTTCATTTCTACTGAATGCATCAGGTTCAATTGCTCTTCTAGTGTATATTGTTATTGCAGTCTCGCATTTAATAAAGAGAAGAGAAGCTGAGAAAAAAGGTAAAGTATTACGATTAAAAATGTGGGGTTTCCCATATATAACTTACATTTCCATCATCGCAATGGTCGTAATTTATTTCTCGATGTTCTTTATGAGTGGTCTTCGCTCACAATTCTATTTAACATCTTTAATTACAGTTTTAGTAATTTCTTCATTCTTCATTTTTAAAGTTGGAAAGAAAGAGAAAGTTGAATCAAAACATGAAGAATTGATTATAAATAATTAATGCATGTGCTAGTTTAATAAGAACGTAAAATGGCTGTCAATATTGACAGCCATTTTTTACATACAAAATATTAACATTTTATTTTAATAGAGCTTTTATACAAAGAAATTAACTATTTTTCGAAGTTCTTTTGTTAATTTAGTACTAGTAGGACTAAGCCATCTTTTTGGAACAATTAGATGCTTGCAATTCTTACTATTTAAATAGCTGTAAATAATTTGAGCTTCGTCGATTTCATCGCGGCTTACATCTTTAGTAGATTGATTATTATTATGTTTGAAGTAATCAAGTGAATTTGAATATATTTGTTCAATCAACCGATCTAATGAATCGTCTTCAATTTCTACCAATTCACAATGCAATATTTGTGTTCGACAAATCAGAAAATACTTAAATTTGTTGTTTTCTAATTGTTCAATTGTAACAATATTATGATTTTGTTCAGTAAATTCGATTAGTTTTTCTTTATTAGTTAAAGACTTAACCGTTTCAATCCAATCCCTGTATTTTGCCGCAGCCTCAAAATCAAATTGTTCAGATGCTGATAACATAAGTCTTTCCATTTCCTCAAGCAGACTCAAGTCAGTACGATTAAGAAATCGAATAACTTTATCAATGATCATATTGTACTCTTCAAGCGCTGATCCACCTAGACAAATTCCATTACATGTCCCTAATGAATAATTTAAACATGCGCTATTCTTTACTGCCAGATGGCCACAATTAATTTTAAAGCATTCCTTGATGCCGGTAACTGCTCTTTCAACAGTACTTCTACTTGTAAAAGGACCAAATATTAATATATTTTCACTTTCAATAGGCTCGTAGCTAATTTCAAATGAAGGAACTTTTTTATTTAAGTTGATGACTAAGTAAATAAAAGATTGCGGACTTTTCATCATACGATTATACATTGGTTTAATTTCTTTAATTAAATGACACTCAAGCATTAAAGCATCGAATTCAGTATCAGTCAATAAATAGTCAAAATCCTTTAAATGGGTTACCAGTTTTTTCACTTTTGGTGAATGTCCCTTTGAATTTTGAAAATAAGATTGAACTCGTTTTTTTAAGCTTTTTGCCTTTCCGACATAAAGGATTTGACCTTTTGAATCTTTCATTAAATAAACGCCAGGGGATAAAGGCAGATTTTTTACTTTTTCTTGTAGATTTATAGTAGTTCATCCCTTTTCTTGTAAGTATAATCTCATTTTAACATGAGAAATGAATTAAAAGTCAGAACAATTATGTGGAATAACTTCAACAAAACTTTATATAAAAAACATAATTTAAAGTCTTTAATACACGCATAAAAGAACGACTACAAGCGTAAAAATTGACTACAGATGATTTAAAGGAGTAGTGATCTTGATGAAAACAATCTATACGACATCCTCTTTCTCCAATTGGATTCTAGCTTGTATTGTTAATGTATTAATCATTTGGTTATGCAGTTTATTTGCTCATTTAGTCAACTGGAAGTATGCTGACATGGGATTCTTTCTATACTTTGTCATTCTAGTATTCTATATTATTTGTTTAAAACTAAATGAAGGATTCCCAGCGCTTTTTCGGAAATTTGTACTCCGCAAAAAATTTGATTTAGTGAGAGTATCTGCTTATGAAGTAACTATTATTCTAGTAGCTATTTTTCACGTATTAAGAGCGATTGTGATTTATAAGGATGCTCTTAGTGCCGTATTTTGATTCAATCTCATTGAACTTCATTAAAAAATGAGGGAATCCTAACAGTCTTTAGGAGAACCCTCTTTTTTATTTTACTGGCAAGAAAGATTTGAAAAGCAATAAATAATGAGCAGTGAAAAATAAAGTCAGAGCTGCAAATAAGTCTTGGAGTATCGCAAATAAAAAGCCACTCTGTGCAAATAAAAGATGAAATACTGCAAATAAACGGAGAACTGCAAATAAAATCAAGGAATCGCAATTAAAATTGGCATAAGTGCAATTAAATTCAGAGAATCGCAATTAAAAATAGTAAAACTGCAATTAAATTTCAAAGAATCGCAAATTAACTTAATAATTACCCATACCAGTTGGGGTATTATGACTTGGGTATTGTAGATAGTAGATATTTTCTAGAGGTAAAATTGTAAATATATTCTTATTCTTATTGAATCAACTAAAAAATTGAGAAAATCTGCTTATTATATATTAAAAAGTTGACCATATTAACTTCGAATAAAAAAATACAGTTGAGATACCCCAACTACTAAAGATTAAATCAATCATGTAAATAATATGCTGCACTACTTTCTAATAAATTTTTAAATAAGGATCATAATTACTATATAATCTTAATAGGTGATGAAAATGTTTTTAAAAAAAATTACACTTTTGCGTGATGATATTAATTCCTTTAGCCAATATCCGTTTTCAATTCCTTCCATTAAATCTTTTGATGAATTGAACCTAAGAAGTAATGTAACCTTTTTTGTAGGTGAAAATGGTTCCGGAAAGTCTACATTATTGGAAGCAATTGCTGATAAATGTGATTTTAATACGGCGGGTGGGGGACGTAATAATAATTATGAAGTTTTTGCATCAGAGTCACAGCTTGGAAATTACATAAGACTTTCTTGGTTGCCGAAAATTTCGAATGGATTTTTCTTACGAGCGGAATCATTTTATTATTTTGCTACTTACTTAGATGAATTAGAGGATCCAGAAAATGAAAAATATGACAGCTATGGCGGACAGTCTCTCCATAATCAATCACATGGGGAATCGTTTTTGTCCCTGTTTTTAAATCGATTTAATGAAACGGCAATCTATTTGTTAGATGAGCCTGAAGTAGCATTGTCCCCAGCTAGGCAATTATCATTTTTAAAAATAATTCATGATTTAGTCGAAAATGAAAATTCACAGTTCATTATTGCTACGCATTCTCCAATTCTTCTTGGTTATCCAAATGCAGATATTCTAAGCTTTGATCATGGAGAAATTACTAGAATTGATTATGAAAATACGGATCATTATCAAATTACTAAATACTTTTTACAAAACAGAGAAAAGTTTTTAAGTGATTTGTTACGTGATGATGAGTGAAGATTAAAAAACTCAGTTCACCTATGTGAAACTGAGTTTTTTGTTATTCTTGCCCTACTAATTCATCAGGTAATCTAAATTGCCCATTCTTGTCAGAATTAAGATCAACAACTTTAAAAACAGCATCTAAATTTAATGGTCCATAAATATGAGGAAATAATTGCCCGAAGTTTTCAGTATCTTCATAGACGATTTTTGATTTTGTTTTTTCTTCATTAATACAAAGTATTTTTAAATCCGTTGCACCTTTAAAGAATAAGTTGGCGATTTCAACAGTTTGCTTGAGGGTAGAACAATGGATAAACCCCTCGTTGTTTAAACTATCAGGTGAATATTCACATAAATTATTTGTATTTTGCCAGTCTTTGTTTCCAATAATATGTAAAATCATTTTGGTTCTCCTTTAATCATTACTCAAAGTATAATTTAATTTTTCTTTTCATCTCTTCTTTATTTTCCGCAAATTGTTTATGTCGATGTCCATTCCCGCCAGATGTATGGGGAAATCCGTATAAAATTGAATCCGAGTTTAAATAATCATTTGTAGTTAGATAGGTTAATACTTTTGAAACATTAACTCCTAATGGGATAATTAGAGGGTGTTCTAGTCTTATGATTTCCGCCGCAAAGGTATTAACAATATACTTTTTAAGTAGATCAGTTCTTAAAATATTCGGGGTTGAACCATTATAGTTTTTCCCTTTATAAAAAACTGGGTATTTAATGACAGAAGTCGTTTGTACTAAATGACTTGCTGTACTAAAAAGTTCGCTAGTTGAATTTAATCCAAGATAATGATGTAATTCCAATTCATCTAACATAGCAATTAAATTTTTTCGCATCGGTCCTTCAAAGCTAGAATTCTTTTTAACTTCATGTAAAATTTCTTCGTCATCCATCTCCTTATCCTTAAGTCTGATCACAGTAGAATAAGATTGTTTCATTTGATGTAAGCCTGGTGTAATCCCAACTATGATGACTTTAGCTCGCTCATTAATGTACTCAAAAGGAGCATAATAAATTTCTAAATTTTTCTTTTCATCTTTATCTATTAGAAATTTTTCACTTTGTAATGTACTAGTTTCAAGTAAAGGAGATAAAGAAGTTATTAACTTTTTATATTTGGTAAATTTTGCATTCGCTAAGATTGCCATATTTTTCCTCCATCAAAACTATTTTTTGTTTATTTTAACGAAAGTCATCCATTAAATCCAACCATTTAGGATTAACCTTTCAAGTATAAAGTTGGACATTTTTGATAAAACTAATTAGCTGATAGTAAAGTGGAAATTTATGAAAGGCTGGAAGATTAAGTGGATTATTCTAATGAACAAAAGAAGCGTTTAAGTAAATTTAATTTACGTTCTTCCGTTCTTCATACTGAAGGGAATTTAATAGAAAACCTTAACATTATTCAGAGAATCTTTCCTACCTCTGATTTAGTAACAAAAGACTTGATAATTCGAGATAAGCAGACTGTGCTTTGCTATTTGTCTAGTATAGTCGATGAACAAAAAATATCTCAATTTATTAATACAATAAGTTCGAATACAGAAGAAATAGAATTATTCATAACGAATAATACAGTTCGTACTAATCAAATCTTAGAAATTGAAACAGCAATATTGGATGGTAAAAGTATTCTACTAGTAGAAAGCGATCCAGTCGCATTTGTTTATTCGACTGGAAAATTACCACAAAGAGCGTATACGCCTCCAAGTATTGATAATTCTTTAAGAGGTTCAAAAATATCCTTTGTTGAAACTGATCAAGCTAATATTGCTTTACTTCGTAGATTTATTAAAAGTCGAGATTTTCAAATTAAGCAAGTTGAAATCGGGAATGAGAATAAAAGTATAGTATCAATTGCGTATATCGATGGATTAGTAGATGAAGATTTACTATCTGGTGTAGAACAAAATATTTCAAAGATAAAACTTGATTCTGTTTTAAATGCAAACCATTTAGGGCAATTAATGGAAAAGAACCCATTTTCGCCTTTTCCTCAATATTTTACAACTGAAAGACCGGATGTTGCGGCTACGACATTACTTGAAGGAAAAGTAGTTTTAATCGTAGACCGATCCTCTGAAGTTATTATTTTACCGATTAATTTTGCAATATTTTTTAAAACGATTGATGATTATGCAGCAAGATCGATGGTGGCGTCATTTAATCGTATACTTAGAATAGTTGCATTTTTTTTAACAATCTTTTTACCAGGAATCTATATTGCAATTATTTCATTTAATTATGAGATCGTTCCTTTAAAATTACTTCTATCCATCGGGGAATCTAGGGCAAAGGTTCCATTTGATCCTTTATTTGAAGCCATTGTTATGGAGATAACTTTAGAAATGTTAAGAGAAGCAGCTATTAGACTTCCAGCTCCTATTAGTACAACAGTTGGCATTGTAGGTGGGATTGTAATCGGTCAAGCAGCTGTACAAGCAGGTATCGTTAGTAATATTATGGTAATCGTTGTAGCTTTAACTGCTATTTCATCATTTATTATTCCAAACTATGAAATGGCATCTAGTTTACGAGTCATTCGATTTCCAGTTATGATTATGGCTTCATTATTTGGTTTAATCGGTTTGATTGTTAGTACTATGGTTCTCATGATCCATGGATTGAGCTTATCTAGCTATAACAAACCTTATACATTACCATTTTCCCCAATCAATCGTGATGCATTTAAAGATACATTCATAAGAGTACCTTTAAACTATCTTTGGAAAAAACAAAATAAACGTAATGAAGAATGAATGTTAGAAGGGATTCTTTCATGGTTATTACGAAGTCAAAAATTACACAATTTCAATTTATTTTAATGATTTTTGGTATTCAAGTAGGGATTGGAATGTTGTCACTTCCAAGAGAACTGGCTCAAAAAGCAGGTACAAGTAGTTGGATTGCAATACTTTTTGGAGGGATGATTTCAACTGCTATTAGCATTTTATTTTTGAAATTAAGAGATAAGGCTCCTAATTTAAATTACGTAAGTTTTTTTACTTTTTATCTAGGAAAAATAATAGGACCAATTGTAGTCTTTTTACAAGCTATCTATTTCCTTTATGCTGGGTATCTTGTATTATGTAGAGCCATCTTATATATTCAATCCTACATTCTTCAAGAAACAAAAGTGTATGTTTTATTGGTGTTATTTCTTTTTCCAACTTACCAGCTTTTAAGAGGTGGAATTCATTTAATTGCGAAATATATAGAAGCAATTTTTCCAATTGCTTTTTTTACTTTATTCATGCTACTTTTCACGCTTAAAGATGCCGATCTAAATTTTATTTTACCAATTATAAAGAATGGCTGGATGCCGATTTTTAAGACAATTCCATTAACGACAACTTCATTTCTAGGCATTGAGTTAATTCTAGTTTTTTATCCTTATTTAAAGTCGAAGGAAAAGGCAATAAAAGGCGTTATTATTGGAAATGCATTAACAACTTTTACATATATTTTTGTAACAATCATTTGTTTTGTTATTTATAGTCCTTATGAAATTAAAATGACGTTTGAGCCTGTAATCGATATTTTAAGTATAATGGAATTCCAATATGTTGAGAGATTAGATTTCATTTTATTCTCATTATTTTTAATGATTATATCGAAAACATGGGTTACGTATATTTGGGCCGGCATGAATGGATTATCAGAGGTATTTAAATTTAAACTAAAACCATTTATCATTATAATTCTTTTTATCGTAATTCTCATACTTACGTTTATTCAAGTACCGACGTTTACAAATACGTCTATTCATTTACATTATATAATGATTTTTGGATCATTCATTATAATCGGTATTCCAATCCTCTTATTGGTCGGCGGTTTAATAAAAAATAGGTTAAGTAAGGTGAAAATCAATTGAAATATTTTCAAGTATGTTTGCTTAGTATTTTTTTAGTAATCGGCGTTTCAGGTTGCAGAGGGAAAATTAATATAGAAGACGTCACATTATCGATGATTTTAGGAATCGATGTAAACGATGAAAATAAAGTAGAAGTATATATGGCAAGCCCGGTCTTTAGTGAAGAAACAAAAGAGAAAACTGAACATTTTAGTGTACAAACCCTTTCTATTAAGGAATCAAGAAATTATTTTGATACTCGAGCTAATGGTGTTACTGGTGGTGGTAAAATTCAAGCAATCTTAATAGGATCAAAGGTTCTTGAACATAAAAATTGGTTTTCAATAATGGATATGTTTTATCGAGATCCAAAGTTTCGATTAAATGCCGATCTTATTTTTGTAGATGGTTCACTTTCCGATGTTTTCAATTTAAAACCAAAGGATAAACCAGAGTTGCCAATCTATATTCCTCAATTATTACAAACTGCTGATTTTCGAAATGTTGCTTTCAGAACGTCTATACGAATGTTTCATCAAATGTATTATGAGAAGGGAATAACACCTTTTGCACCTGAACTAACAGTACAAGGTGATCATTTAGTAGTCAATGGAACGACATTATTAACAAATAATAATATGTATAATCGAACCTTATCAATGAATGAAACACAAATGCTAAAAATTTTAAAAGATCATTTAGAAGGGCAATTAGTTATTGCATTGGATCTTAAAAAATATAAAAGAGATCAAGATGATGTTTTTACTGAAGAAGAAACTAGTTTTTATATTAAAGATGTAAAGAGGAAAATAGATAAAAAATATTCAAATGGACGATATAGTTTTAATGTAAATTTGACAATGCCGATTATGATTACAGAATCCCCAATAGGATTGACGAACGCAACAGAAAAAGTTTTAAAAAATGCAATACAAAAAAAATTAGAAAAACAATTAAATGATTTAGTCCAATCATTTCAAAAAAATAAAGTTGATCCAGTCGGATTTGGCATTCTTGCTCATTCATTTCAATATTCTGATTGGGAAAAAAATGAGAATCATTGGCTTGAGACATACCAGAAATCGAATATAAAAGTAAAAGTTAAAATTATTGTTATAGATAAAGGAATAACGATGTAAACTTAGAAAACCCACCAAAAATATTGGTGGGTTTTAAGTTTATGCGGCTGCTTTTTCGAGATCTAAAGCTTTTCTTTGTTTACGATCATGTAATAAATAGTAAATGACAGTCGTTGATAATACAGCAATTGCCGTTATTACGTACATAATATGGAAAGATGTTTTCGCAGATATAATTCCAAGAACGTAAGAGCCAATCCCCATACCGGTGTCAAAAAACATAAAAAATGTCGCTGTTGCCATTCCCTTTTTAGCAGGGGCAGCAGTGTTAATCGCTAATGTTTGGAAACTAGGTAAGATTGAACCATAGCCTAGACCGATTAATGCAGCAGAAAATAAAAAGATTGTTGGTACAGTTGAAAAACTCAAGACAACTAGGCCAATCGTAAATAAGATGATCCCAGGATAAACAATTATGTTTGCTCCTTTACGATCAAATAGTTTACCAGTGAAAGGTCTTGAACCTAAAATGAAAACTGCATAAACGATAAAAAAGAAACTAGCAACATCTACAAAACCTAAATTCTTTGCGTATAATGTGATAAATGAAATGATACCACTGTAACCAAAAGAGATAACTGCTGAAGTAATTGAGATTGGTAATGCTGAACGCTCAATTAATTGTGATGGTTTAATTCGAGTTTTTGCTTTTAATGTTTGTTTAGGAATCGCAATGAATAGACCGAAAATAAGTGATAGAATTGCGAAGAAGCCACAAACAAAAAACAAAATATGGAAGGTGAAATGACTCATTAAATTAATACCAAGATAAGGACCAAAAACCATTGCAAGGATCATGGATGAACTATAATAACTCATCCCTTCGCCCCTACGTGTTACGGGAACTATTTCAGCAACAATCGTACCAGTTGCGGTTGTTCCTAGACCAAAAGCAATCCCTTGTGCAAAACGCAATAATAGTAATAATGCAAAATTATTTATAAAAGGATAAAAAAATGTTGTCAATGTAAAGAAAACTAATGAAATGATTAGTATTTTTCTGCGACCAATTGTATCAAGCCAGATGCCTGCAAAAGGACGAATTGCAACTGAGGCGATTAAAAACGATGTTACTACTAGGCCAACTTTACTATCTTCTTGACCTAAATTATCAATCACAAAAATCGGCAATGTCGCCATCAACGTATAAAATACTAAAAACACAAAAAATCCACTTAAGCTAACACTTAGAAAATCCTTTGTCCATAAACGCTCGTTTTTCAAACTTATTCCCCCTGTTTAGTAACCTCCGACGCTTTCATATTGTTCATCATTTTTTGAAAAACTTGAAGTGCAATATCAAGCTCTTCATCGGGTATATCTTTAATAACATCATTCTCAAATGAGATGATTTGTTCTTTCCAACTATCAAATTGATTTACAGCTTTATCAGTTAGATGAATCATTTTTTCTCTTTTATCCGTTCCTTCTTTGCGAACAATTAAATCTAAAGTTTCCATTCTACGTAGTGTACGTGTCAGTGTAGGTGGCTCAATGTTCAAATTCGAACAAATTGTTCGTTGAGTACATGGTCCATGTAAATGGATATAGTGAATAACAGACCATTGTGCCAAATATAATCCAGTAGGAACGAGATGCTCATTAAATGATTTCGAAAACTGACGTGTAGTTTGATTTAATAAAAAAAAGAAAGGCTGCTTTTTGCGCATAAAAAAGTCTCCTTGGTAAATTAGTTAGCTAGCTAATTAAAATAGTTGTCTAGCTAATTATATTTGAACAAATTGTGAATGTCCAGTGTATGAACTTATTTAGTATAAATTGAGCATAAGAGCAAATATTAAATGTAGAAAAATTTTACAAAACAGTTAGGACGGTATTCGAGATGGCAGGAGCAATACATGTAACAAACGGTAAATCTCACAAAATGAAGATTGTGCAAAGAACAATCGCAATGCTAGTAGGTGCTTTACTTGTAGCGACTGGTCTTGAAATTTTTTTAGTTCCAAATGATGTTATTGATGGTGGAATAACAGGTATTTCAATTATGTTTTCCCATCTTACAGGACTTCCACTTGGGGTATTTCTATTTGTATTAAACCTACCTTTTTTTTATTTGGGGTATAAACAAATTGGGAAAACATTTGCCATTTCCACCATTCTTGGTATCACTGTTCTTTCTTATTTAACAAGTAGGTTTCACCATATCTCTGCTTTTACGGAAGATATTCTACTTGCAACAATTTTTGGAGGAATGGTCGTAGGTGTCGGAGTAGGATTAGCCATTCGATTTGGTGGTGCACTAGACGGGATTGAGATTCTGGCGATCATTATTAATAGCAAGATTCCTTTTTCCGTTGGTGAAATCATTATGGTTTTCAACCTATTTATTTTGGGGGCTGCTGGATTCATCTTTTCTTGGGATCGAGCAATGTACTCAATTATTGCATATTTAGTCGCATTTAAAACAATTGATATCGTAGTTGAAGGATTAGAACAATCAAAATCAGCATGGATCATTAGTGACAAAAGTGATGATATTGGAGAAGCGATTCTTTTTAGAATGGGCCGTGGTGTTACATATATAAATGGAACCGGAGCATACTCAGGTGAAACTACAAAGGTTATCTATTGTGTTATCACTCGATTAGAAGAAGCGGAATTAAAAACAATTGTCGATGACATTGACCCAACTGCCTTTTTAGCAATTTCAGATATTGCAGAAGTACGTGGTGGAAGATTTAAAAAGAAAAATGTACATTAGGATTGGTCAACAAAAGCATTTAAATATGGAGGAAGGTTCAGAATTGGTGGACCTTCTTTCCTTTTATTCTCTTGCTATTTGCTGTATTATTTAATTGATAACTGAAAATTTAGAAAACTGTCTTTTTATAGATAAATTTATAATTTGATAGATTAGAAGGCTTAAAGGAGGGAGAAGTTGAATGGAGAAGTTCGATGTGATTGTTGTTGGAGCAGGATTGGCTGGATTAGTTGCAACTGCTGAGATGGCTGATGCTGGGAAAAGTGTATTGTTATTAGACCAGGAACCGAAAGCATCAATAGGTGGTCAGGCTTGGTGGTCATTTGGTGGGTTATTTTTAGTAGATTCTCCTGAGCAACGTAGGTTAGGAATTAAGGATTCGAGAGAATTAGCTTGGCAGGATTGGCTTGGAACAGCAGGATTTGATCGAGAAGATGATGAGGACTATTGGGGAAAGAAATGGGCAGAGGCATATGTTGAGTTTGCATCAGGTGAGAAGAGGCAATGGCTTTATGACATGGGGGTGAGATTTTTTCCAATCGTCGGTTGGGCTGAACGTGGGGGATATCTTGCAGAAGGACATGGGAATTCAGTGCCCCGATTTCACGTAGTATGGGGTACAGGTCCTGGAATTGTTGCTCCTTTCGAACGAAGAGTTCGCGAGCATATGAAAAAAGGTTTAGTAGAATTCAGATCCCGACATCGTGTAGATCAACTACTAACACAAGATGGAGCTGTAGTAGGAGTTAGTGGTTCTTTATTAGAACCAAGTAAATCAGAGCGAGGAGAAGATAGCTCTCGTGAAGTAATTGGTGACTTTCAATATGGGGCAAAGGCCGTTTTAGTATCAAGTGGCGGTATTGGAGCGAACTTTGATTTAATTCGCCAAAATTGGCCAAGTCGATTAGGTACCCCGCCGAGAAGGATGATATCTGGTGTACCAGCACATGTTGATGGTCGAATGCTTGCCATTACTGAAAATGCTGGTGGTCGAATTGTTAATCGTGATCGAATGTGGCACTATACTGAAGGCATAAAAAATTGGAATCCGGTATGGAGCAATCATGGAATCCGTATTCTTCCTGGACCATCATCAATTTGGCTAGATGCACGTGGACAGCGCTTTCCGGCACCAAATTTTCCTGGTTTTGATACTTTAGGTACTTTACAAACCATTCAACAAACTGGTTATGATTACTCCTGGTTTATTTTAACGAAAAAAATTATTCAAAAAGAGTTTGCACTTTCAGGTTCGGAACAAAATCCTGATTTAACTGGAAAAAGTATAAAACAAGTGATGAAAAGGGCAACTTCAGGAATACCAGCACCTGTAAAAGCTTTTATGGAAAAAGGAGAGGACTTTGTCGTTGCAGACACGTTAGAAGAGCTTGTTGAAGGCATGAATGAGATAACCGGGGAAAATTTACTAAACTATGATGAAATCGAACGCCAACTGATTGCACGTGATCGTGAAATGGATAATAAATTTACGAAAGACTTACAAATCACTGCCTTAAGGGGAGCGCGAAATTATATTGGTGATAAATTAATTCGTGTTGCAACTCCTCATAAAATTTTAGACCCAAAAAACGGTCCATTAATTGCTGTTCGTTTAAATATTGTTAGTCGTAAAACACTTGGTGGACTTCAAACAAATTTAGATGGTAATGTATTAAATTCTTTAGGCGATCCAATTCGAGGACTATATGCAGCAGGTGAAGTTGCTGGATTCGGCGGCGGCGGTGTACACGGTTATCGCGCGATGGAAGGAACATTTTTAGGCGGTTGTTTATTTTCCGGTAGACAAGCAGGGAGAGCGATTAGTAGAGAATTAGAATAAAATCGAACTCACCAAACACATGCGTTTGATCGACAAACTAGTCGATCTTATTTTTTTCTTTTGTTGATTTAAACCATAGTTTAAGTCGTATGATATTCATGTCGACTATGAAAGAAATGTTTTTGGGGTCTTCCAATGAAATATTGTTCAATTAGAGTATTAAGCAATATATTGATTGGGTCGTAGAAGGAGACAAAACGGTTGAACTCCGATTTGAAATGATGAGGAATCATAAACAGGCAGTATTAAAAGAAATTTCGTTAATGACAAATTCGTTAGAGGGGATTGATTTAAAAATTAATCGTTATACAAATCAATCGGATTTTTAAAAAGTTTAATATATCAAATGAAAAATAAATAGAAATGAGGAATTAAAATGAAACTTACGGGAAATACAATCCTTATTACAGGTGGAAGTACAGGGATCGGATTAGCTTTCGCAGAACGCTTTATTAAATATGGAAATAAAGTTATAGTGACTGGACGACGTGAAAATGTACTTGAAAATGCTAAAGAAAAATTTCCAGATCTTATTACACATGTGAGTGACTTGAGCTCTGAATCAGAACGTGTATCATTGTTTGAGTGGATAACGAAGAACTATCCAGAAGTGAATGTACTAGTAAACAATGCAGGGATTCAACAACGTTTTAATATCTTAAAATCAGATGCCAAGAACGATTGGAAATATTTTAATAATGAAATCATAACTAATATTGAAGCACCAATCCATTTGTCTATGCTATTTGCTCCATATTTTGCTACAAAAGAAGCCGCAACAATTATTAATGTTTCATCGGGATTAGCTTTTACTCCGTTGGTCATTGCGCCAATCTATTCAGCAACAAAAGCTGCAATTCATTCTTTTACAATAAGTTTACGTCACCAACTTTCCGATTCAACTGTGGAAGTAATTGAAGTTGCACCTCCGGCAGTTAATACTGATTTAGGTGGAGCAGGATTGCATACTCACGGTGAACCTTTAGATGAATTCGCAGATGGGATTTTCATGGGATTAAAAGAAGGGAAACAAGAAATCGGATATGGAACTTCAGTTGAACGACTTCGTATGTCGCGAGATCAAGTCGATGAACATGTTACAAATATGTACAATATGTTGAAAAACACAATTCAGTAACCATTTGTTGCTTTGTATTGGTTTTACATTATTTCCTAATTCCAAACAACTGTATAGCCTGTTCTATGATAGGGTACGAATAAAAAGGGTACTAAAAAACTGAACAAGCTATTGTTATTGGAAAAGGAGTGGGTGTGTAATGGATAAAATGAAGAATACAGGCAGTCCCGACACACATGCTGGTATGGCACAAAAAACAGTTGGGCAGTTTTTGTTTGATTGCTTGAAGCAAGAGGGGATTACTGAAATTTTCGGCGTCGCAGGAGACTATAATTTTTCACTACTTGATACGTTGGAGCGATATAACGGAATCCAGTTTAGAGAAGGACGAAACGAACTAAACGCAGGTTACGCTTCAGATGGCTATGCAAGAATCAAAGGGATTTCTGCTCTTATTACAACGTTTGGTGTTGGGGAGTTGAATGCATGCAATCCGATAGCTGGAGCCTATAGTGAACACGTTCCGATAATCCACATTGTTGGTTCGCCAAAAGAAAAAGATCAAAAAGAGCACAAGCTGATGCACCACACTCTAATGGATGGGAATTTTAATGTATTTCACAATATGTATAAACAGATAACGGCTTATAGTGCGGTACTCACACCTGAAAATGCCATGATTGAAATTCCTGCTGCTATTCGTATTGCAAAAGAAAAGAAACAGCCTGTTTACCTTGTTGTGGCGGATGATTTAGTCGAACAGCCGATTATGAACCGGATAGAGCCAACTCCACCACTAAAAACGTCAAACTTAAAATCTCTTCAGGCTGCGGCAGATCATGTCCGTCAATTACTAGAAAGCGCAAAGCGGCCAGTAATCCTAGTGGATGTAAAATCCATACGTTTTGGCCTTCAGGCTGTAGTTCAGCAGCTAGCAGACGCAATCAATATACCTGTTGCGTCCATGATGTTCTGTAAAGGGGCATTTGATGAAACCCATCCAAATTATATTGGGATGTACTTAGGCTCGTTTGGATGTTCTGAAGTTCAAAGTACGGTAGAAAATGCAGACTGTATCATTGCGATTGGCTTGGTACCCGCGGACACCAACACAGGGAATTTTACCGCAAAACTGAATTCAATGGTGACCATTAATATCCAATCGGACCTAGTGAAGATTGCTGAGGCGGTCTATCCGAACGTTCTTGCTAATGACATGCTTCAAGCAGTACAAAATGTGGGTTATAAGGGTCAAGGAATGCTCAAGAAAGTGTCATTTCCATACGATCAATACAATTTAAAGAACGATGAACCACTTACGGCAGCTGGCTATTATCCACTTTTTCAACGTATGCTGAAACAGGACGACATTATGATTGTTGAGATTGGTACACTCTTCAATGGCATGGCGGAGGTGAGACTGCCTAGTAATATTACATATATTGGACAAGGAGGTTGGGGCTCCATCGGATATTCAACCCCCTCGACGTTTGGTGCCTGTATTGCAGCCCCAGAACGTCGAGTGTTGCTGTTTACAGGTGATGGCTCACTGCAGCTAACTGTACAAGAAATCAGCTCTATGCTCTACTATGGCTGTAAACCGATAATTTTCATCTTAAACAATGACGGTTATACGATCGAAAAATACTTAAATGTCAAAACCAAAAATCAAACATACAACAAAATCCCTAGGTGGTCTTACACTAAGCTAGCTGAAGCTTTTGGAGGCAATGCGTTTACTGCTATTGTCAGTACCAATGGAGAGCTTGAACAGGCAATAAACCAAGCTGAAATTGAATGTTCCGAAAGACTCTGTATTATTGAAATGATTGTAAAAGACCCATTGGATGCACCAGAAAATATGAAAAAGATGTACAAGTATTTGGAGAAACAGGCAATGCAACGCAGTCAAAAATAGTCAGTATAAACAAAAAAAGTTGGAATCAATGATCCCAACTTTTTTTGATGTTCATCGCTCTATAATTTGTTCAATAAACCGAGTGATGAAAACTTTGATCTAATTCCTTATAGCTGGCTTGAAATTTAGTTTGATTTTTTCTCTTGACTTGAAATCCATTTCATAAATTAGATTGAAAGTAAGCTTATTTTCAACGGAGGGAGAAAAAATGAACAGAAAAGTTAACCTTCAACACGATGAAAATGTATTGTCTAACGTTACAGGCTTATTGGAAATCTTTGATGGAACACTAAATATTTACTTTGGAGATTTGTTTTTAACCAATAAAAGATTATATATTGTAAGCAATAACTAGTAAAGATGGAAAAATCATTCTGGTTTGAAGGAGAAAGGAAAGAGTTTGAACATTCTACACTCATTGTAGGAGAACACAGGATTACGGTAAGATGGGCATACAGTGGAAACCTCCTTTCCTTTCTAAACGCTTTTTTTTCGAAACTGAATGTAATGCATAAAAATCCTTGATAATTCATATATGTTGGAGGTGTGCGATGGCAAATATTAACGATATTGCAAGATTAGCAGGTGTATCGGTCTCTACTGTTTCTAGAGTCCTAAACAATTATAAGTATGTTGCTAGTGATAAACGTGAGGCAGTTCTGAAAGTTATTGAAGAAATGAACTATACACCAAATAAAAATGCAATTGATTTAATTCGAGGAGAAACACGGACAATTGGGGTTATTCTCCCATATAACAACAATCCAGCATTTGATCAAATATTAAACGGTATACTGAACAAGGCATTAGAGAAAGATTTTTTGATAACGGTGCTTCCTTCAAATTATCGTAAAGAAAAAGAAATGGAGTATTTGCAAAAATTAAAAAGCAAGCTGTATGATGGCATCATTATCACTTCACGAGCAAATGATTGGGAAACAATCATTCCGTTTAGCCAATTTGGTGCAATCGTAGCTTGTGAATATACGCAACACGAGGAAATTGGCTGTTCCTATATGGACCGCTATTCTTCGTATTTGGATGCTTTTCAATTATTAAAAAACAAAGGGCATGATGTGGTAGCATTCACAACTGCTAGGCTAGAAAGCAACAGCACGAAGCAAATGATTGCTGCTTATATTGAAATATTTGGTGAACTACAACCTGAATACCATCTCACAGATTGTCATTGCTTAGAAGACGGATATGAAGCAGCAAAGAAATTTCTACAATTACAAAAAAAGCCGACTGCTATCTATGCAAATGGGGATGAAGTAGCTGGTGGAATGTATTTATACGCAAAGTCGCAACAATTGAATATCCCTACTGATTTAGCAATCATTGGCCAAGAAAATCAACCAATTGGAATAGGTATGGGAATTTCTACAGTGGATCATCAATTAACAAAAATCGGTGAACAAGCTTGTAGCCTTGTAATAGCGAAATCTAGAGAAAAAGTAAAAATACCATATCGAATTATAGATAGAGATTCTATTTAAAGCATAATGAAAGATAAAAAAATAGAGAAAAATGTGGGGAAAGAAAATGAGTAAAAAATTTATTGTTTTTGATATTGATGGAACATTACTAACGACTGAAATGAAGTTTTTAGACAGTACGAAACAAGCTTTGGTTTCTCTAAAAGAAAATGGACATGAAATCGTAATCGCGACAGGAAGAGACTACACTTCTGCAATATCCATCGTCGACGAACTCGAAATTGATACGTATGTTTTATGCAATGGGTCAGTAGGGTTTGTCCGTCATGAAAAAGCTCATGAGGAAATATTTTCGAAAGAATCTATTATGAAACTAATTGAAATTGCAATGGAAAACAATGATCAGATTGTGTTCCAAACATTAAAAGGTGTAAAAAGACATTTTGAAGAACCTGGAGAGTCATTAACTAAGTCCTATGAAAGTCTAGGATTGATTATACCTGACTTTGATGAGATGTATTGGAAAGAAAATTCTATTATTCAAGCTATGCTGTTTTGCAAGACTGAAGATCTTCACAAATATGATATCAACGAATTCCGATATGTGAGTTGGCATCAATTTGGCTCAGATGTCATCCCTAGAGAAGGTTCGAAAGCAAAAACAATTTTGAAAATCGCTAAAGAAAATGGATTTAAGCGTGAAGATATCGTCTTTTTCGGAGACGGAATGAACGACATCGAACTAATGGAACATTCAGGAGTTGGCGTTGCAATGGGAAATGCTGAAACTGCGGTTAAAGAGAAAGCCAATTTAATCACAGATAGTTGCAATGAACATGGAATTTACAATGCTCTTAAGAAAATGTTATTAATCTAATATGTGAACGAATTCTGTCTTTATGTATGATATTATTTGGAAAATCGAATAATAAGCTTCAGTTAGCTCTTTATCTGGAGGACAAATATGAAGCGCACATTTAAAATAATTGGAATATGTTTACTTATAATAATCATAGTTGGTGTTGGATCGATATTTTTATCCCCAAGGCCTGTAACATGGATTTTGAAGAAGTCTTTTGCCGGTGGTATTGAAGTAGAGGCAGCTGATTATAGTATCGCAAAACAAAAAACTACAATGGATACTGATATAGAATACTCATCAAAATATAAAAGCAGTACGTTCGATTTGATTAAATATAAAGGTAACCAAAAATACGTTCCAACCATTTTTTGGATTCATGGTGGTGCTTTTGTAGCCGGAGATAAAAATGATGTTCGAAAATATGCTACATATATAGCGAGTCATGGGTATAATGTAGTGAATATAAATTATCCTTTGGCGCCGAGTGTTGCTTATCCAATACCTCTACAACAAATCGATCAAGCTTACAAGTTTGTTAAAAAAAATGCTGGTAAATATGGACTGGATTTAAACAATATTTATATAGCTGGAGATTCAGCTGGAGCTCAGCTTACAGCACAATTTGTTAGCATTCAAATGAATAAACACTATTCCGATACAGCTAAAATAGGTCAGAGCGTTGATCCAAATACAATTCGTGGTGCGATTCTTCTTTGTGGTCCTTATGATCTGAAAGAAGTGCAGACAAACGCTTCTTCAAGAATGATTAAATTTATGTTTAAGCGAGTTGGATGGGCCTATTTTGGAAAATACAATTGGGAAGATGAAAAGATGACGAAGGAAACATCTCTTTTAAGAAATGTACCAGAAAAATTTGTTTCAACATTTATAACTGACGGAAATACAGGTTCCTTTGAATCACAAGGTAAAAAATTTGCAACTTTACTAGAAAAAAGAACAGGTGTTAAACAAGTCTTTTATAGTAAATCAGATGGAAAACTAGGTCATGAATACCAGTTCCAAATGAACACGAAGGCTGCTCAAAATACGTTTAATGAACTACTCAACTTCTTGAATGGTACGAAAGTTTCTCAATAAAAAGGTGATGGGATATATTCGTTTGCTACTTACGTTCATAAAAAAAGAGTCTCATAAGTACTTTTACTTATGAGACTTCTTTTACTTTATAAATTAAAAATTATTTTACACCAACTGCATCAAATGCGTTATTAACAGTTGTTACTTCAGCAGAGCCTGCACCATATAAGTCAGCCGCAGATTGTACAAGTGCTGCACGAGATTGACTAAATGTTGCTGAAGAAGTTAAGTAAACTGTATTTGCGCGATAGAAAATTTTTGCAAGTTTATCATTACCGATGCCTGTTACAGATACACCATAATGAGTTCCACCTACTGCAATTAAGTAAGCAGCTTTGTTGATGATACCACTATTTGTATGAACGCCTCCATTATCAGAAGTACCAGTGTAACGTTTTGAGTAGTGATCTGGATCACCGTATTTAGTTGGGTCACTCATTGAACGAAGTGAGTCACCAGCAATACTTGGTGTGTAGATATCCTCACCAATCTCGTAATCTGGATTGTTATTATTATAGAACTCAATAACAGTTCCAAAAATATCCGAAATAGCTTCGTTTAATGCACCAGATTCATTTTGATAGATTAAGTTCGAACTTCTTTCTGTAACAGCGTGAGTTAACTCATGCCCCACTACGTCAAGTCCACCTGATAAGTAAGTGAATGTTGTTCCATCACCATCACCATAAACCATTTGAGAACCGTTCCAAAATGCATTGTTATAACTACGGCTATAATGGACAGTTGATTTTAAAGCAGCACCATTACCATCAAATGAATTACGTCCAAACACAGTTTTATAATAGTCGTATGTTTTTCCAGCATAATAATGTGCATCAACTGCCGCAGCTTCACTTGTGCTATTTAGTAGTGTGTCAGTGCTTGACAACAGAGTACCAGGAAGAGTAGTACGATTAGATCCATTATATGTAAAAATACCGCTTCCTCTTGTATTGTCTTGTAAATAATAAATTGAACCAGATAAAGTCATATTTATTGTTTTTGTATCACCAAGTACACCTTTTCCTGTTGCAGTTACATTTGTACCAGAAACTGTTGGTTTAGCAACTGATGCTCCAGCTGATTTACTAGCAGCATGGATGCTGTCCATTGTATCAATACTATTATATTTATTTAAAATTTTTCCTGTTGAAGCTTCAATGAAATAATTAAAGTTTCCAGGTTTAGGAGAAAGGAAGTTTAAGTTTACTACATAGGCATACGTAGCATTATCACCATTTGTATAAACTACTAGTTGAGCTGTAGGGTCTTTTTCATAGACAGGAGTATATCCAAGGTCTGCTTCTGCGATTTTGATAGATTTATTAGCGTTAACTTTTTTAGTAGATTTTAACCCTTTTTTAGTATCTAAGTTTGGAATAACTGTACCAGAGAAAACGTTTAGAGTACCATTATCTCCAACTACAGCCGTTTGAGTAGATCCCCATACAGGAACACCGTTATAAACTTGTTGTAATCGAAGTGCGGTACCATAAGTATCTTTTTTACTAGACTCAACAATGAACGACTCTTCTGCAGATTTTGAACCAAGTTTGAACTTATCTTTGTTAGCATTTACATACCCTTTTACAACACTTTCAGCACTCTTAGCTGATGGTTTTGTCAGCTGTCCAGAAACGAATTCAGGAGATCCTACTGATTTGTTGTACTTGTATTTAGATAATACATTTTTTGGTGCAGCATATGTATTAGTTACTCCTAAACTACTTGCCGCCAAACCTACAGATAATCCAACCGCTAAAACTTTTTTGTTCATTAAAAATTCCTCCCCTTGGTTAACAATGTGGTATTGAGGAATTCATCGTATCATCTCAAAAACTGGTTTATCAAACGACAAAAATCGTCAATTCTTGCGTTTTGTTAGGCAAAAATAAGCGGAAATATCGACGAAAATTAAATTCTGAATCTTTAAAATAGTTAAAAAGTATTGATTTTAGTTAAAAAATGGTAAATAAAAAATCGAATTTTATTAAGAATATGTATGATTTTGGTTAAAATTAACTCAAAAAAACGGAGTCTAAAGAGAGAAAAAGTAGTGGGTTTATTATTTTAGTAAATCATTTATAATCTGCTTTAGCTAGAAGGAAAAGGAGGAAATACAAAAAAAGCAGAAATTGTAGAGAAATCCTGCTTTCTTGCTTGTAATATTCCTTGACTTCATTATTTAGCTTCACACTTCTACATCGTTATTCCCTTATCAACAATTATAATCTTTGTATTTACATGTATCTTTGAGTCTTTTAAAGCCTCTGGCCATTTTGATTTTACTTTTTTCCAGTGTTTATATTCGTAAGAGCTAGCAAAAATACCTAAGCCGATTGGATCTAATTCATCAGCCTGTAAATTTTTGACAAATTTATTTAAATCCTTTTCAATTGAAGATCTAATTTCCTTACTTAATTTATCAGCCATTTTGTCACTTAACGGATAAGGTGATTGTGTAATCATAATGGGGATTGTTAATGCTATTTTAAAATCAAAATGGTTGTGAGCGAATTTGCAATCTACTTTTCGTTTAATATCCTTTACATTAAAGTTTGTTTGTCTTAAGTTTATTAACTGGTTATTTTCCTTTTCTTTCTGACCACTAGCAAGAGTAAACATCGGGGCTAACTGGCCAGTTTTTTTTCCTTGAAGAATGCGTAATAACTGCGTTTCTTGTATGGAAAGAGTTCTTTTTATTAAAAAATTTCGATCTAACAGTGCTACACCGCTAACTTCAATTTCCCCGTCTTTAATTGACATTTTGGGTAAATAGGGTGTTATTCCTTTTTCGAACTTCATCAGATGAAACATTCGAATCGATGTTCGAAGTGTAATATTTCGATAATCAGCAGTTTCGATTAACTGTGGGATAAAAATTGATAATCTCGGCTTATCTTTTTGTTTTATATCAACGAGTTCCGAAATAGATCCATCAAAATAAACAAGATCGGCATTTTGTCTTAATTTTGGATCACGATAGAATAAATCTAATAGAGATGTCCAAGTTTTGTTTTCAATCAATCTAGTGGTGACCAAAAAAGCTTGTAGCTTACCTGCTGTAGACACACCAGTTACCCTTGAATCAAATAAATTACGAGCTTCCCGTACGGATGAAGCATCTACCACGATCTGTTCATTTTTTTCTTCAGCTTCTTCACTAAAAACAGGGCTGGACATAAACATTTTTAGTTGTTTGTTTTGTTCATTAGTGTCGATTCCTAATATTAGTCCCATTGTAATATCTTCAATATTTACTATTTTTTTGCACCCTGTTAAAAGCACAAGAATTAACAAGCTAATCGTTGCGATTTTTAGATTTTTCATCCAATCACCTTATTCCCTAATGAACGAATCCAAATGAAAACTAGAATAATGAACATTCCTATCGAACCATATGTAGATAATAACTGCATGTAAAGATTATTTTGTTTAAATGTTGGGATAAAGAAACTTGTAAGAAATAAAAAAACACATGACAGGCCGATGAATAAATAATCAATTCGTTTTTGATGTAACATTTCCGCCAGATTCGTAATACCAATCCAAATATACATAATCCAAGTTTTAGAAATAACCATTAGAAAAAGTGAAAAAAGAATGAAGTCTAATCGTTCAACGTATTGAAATTCAATGACACTTAAAATATCTAAAACTGGTTCAAAAATCATCCTTATCTCATCAGGGCTATATACGACAAAGCAAATAATCGTAACGTATAAATAGAGAAAGGTAATCATACCGTTTGCAATCATAACAGCTTTAAGTGCTTTTTCTTTTTCTTCTAAATAAGGATAGAGAATGAAAATAATTTCTATTCCTAAAAAGGCTGTAACTGTTGTGGGGACGGCTTTAAAAATAGGGCTCCATCCATCTTTAATTACAGGCAAAATAAAATGTATATTACTTAGCTTTAAAGTGAAAAGTAGCATAATTAAAAAAAAGATAACAATTGGAAAAATAATTTCAACATATTTTCCAATAATTTGAATACCACCTGTCACGAATTGATAAGTCGGAATTAAAAATAATACTAAAAGAATAAATAAAGAAGAATCTTGCAAAATATATGATTGGATAAACAGCACAGATCTCAAAAAAACGACAAATCCCATTCCAAGAAAGAAAAGGGTAAAGAAAATGGAAAATATCGTACCAATCACTTTCCCAAAACAATGAGTAAAGTAAGTATTAAATGAGCAGTTGGGGTCTTTTTCACGTAGTTTTACAATCGCAATACTAATGATTAAAGAGAGTAAACCTCCTATTAACAAAGAAATCCAGCCGCTTGTTCCAGCCTTTTCTGCTAATACTCGGGGTAAAGAAATCACCCCAATTCCAACTTGTACACCAAATATTAATAAAACAAATTGAACAAACGTAATTCTAGGTGCGATCTGTCTCATGTTATTTCCTCTTTTTTTGATTCGTAATGTGATGATTGAAAAGAATTGATAATGCACTGTTTTGAAATTTCTTCTTTAACTGTTTAAAGTTCATAGGAGAAAACGGCTGACTAAAGGATTCATGATAGCTAGATAATTTCAATCCGTGAGCGATAATGATCATTGTACTAGCAATGATTCCAATAATTCCAAATAATGAAGCCATAATCATAATAGGGAATCGTAAAATGCGTAAGCTTGAAGCCATGTCGTAATTAGGAATAATAAAAGATGAAATAGCAGTTAATGCTACGACAATTACCATAATATTACTCACTATCCCAGCTTGAACGGCGGCTTGACCAATAACAATTCCTCCAACAACCCCTACTGTAGTACTAATTGGAGTAGGAAGGCGAATAGCTGCTTCTCTTAACATTTCAAGAGTTATTTCCATAATGATTGCTTCTACAAGCGGATCAAAGGGAACATTAGCACGCGATTCACCAATCGATATAATTAATTTTAATGGAACTACTTCATAATTAAATGACACGATTGAAATATAGATTCCAGGTAAATAAAGCGTAATGAAAAGAGCGATTATTCGTAATAAAAAAATAAAAAATGTTATAACTGGCCTATTTGATGAGTCATCAATACTTTTAAAAAATGAAATAAATGATCCAGGCAAAATAATGACTTCAGATGATCGATCTAATACGATCACAACTTTTCCTTTTTGGATCGCTTCTGCTGCATTATCAGGTCTTTCTGTCGTGACAAGCTGTGGAAAAAACGAAAACGGATACTTTTCCATCATTTGAGCCAATTGACTTGCGTTTAGAATCGAGTCAAATTTAATTGTAGAAAGTTTTGATTCAATCTCAGTAACTAGTTCTGGCTTAACTACATTATTTAAATAGGCGAGTGTAACACTAGTTTTATTTTTTATACCAATTTTCGTTTCTTTGAATAATAAATCGCGACTCTGAATTAAACGGCGAAGCAACCCCAAATTAGTTTCAATAGTCTCCACAAATGAAATTTTTGAACCTTTAATCGAATTATCGATACTTGGTAAAGAAAAGGGACGTTTAGGAAAATCCTCAACAGTATATAGAAATGCTTTTACTTCTCCGTCAATTAAAATGACACTTTTTCCTGTAAGTAATGAATGCTCAATGTCTTCTATTTTTGTTGTAGCAGTAGTATGGCTATAAAAAAATTGAAATATGTCTTCCTTATATTCAAGAATATTTGTTGCAAACTGTTCTATTTTTTCTTTATTTACTAAGCAATCAAAATAGATGATTACACCTTTTTTCTCCCTTAATAAGATATTTTTTATTTCTAAATCTGAGGTAGGAAACAAAGATTGTAGTATTTCAATATTTGAAATTAAATTACCCTCTTGGCTAATAAAGTTAGAGCGGCGTTCTGTAGATTCCTTCAATGTACCTCACCTCATTCATAGTTACATATGTTACCAGTCTTAATTTGCACATTGTAGGTGAATACTATTCTAATTTGTAGTTAAAAGTAACTTTTTTACACTTTTTTACTTGTTAGGAACGTGTTCTGTCTGTTCTTTTACAAGAATAAAAATGGATTTAGTAGCATATAAAAGACTTCCTCTACCAAAACAATTAAGAAAAATTGATGATATTTTAATCAATATCGTTAATGGAAGACATTTAAAATACGTTTTTATTAAAGAATAAAACTATATGTTTGATAAAGTTTATTTGCTTTAACGAATGATACTCAGCCAAGTATAAATTCACCCTATAATTACCAAAATAATTAAAAAAAGCTAGTAAAAGGGTGATTAATTTGAGTATCGAATTCCAGGTAGGAAAAGATTACGAAAATGGTTCAATTAAAGACGTTTTACACGATTTAGGTTTTCAAGAAGATGGTAGAGAATTTAAAAAAGACGGAAAGAGATATAGTTATGAGGGCTGCGATAAGTATCAAAGCTATATCTTTTCAGTGACGATGAATCAATTAAATTAAAGTATAATAAATAGACCTAATTTGTTTTTTGAAAATTTAGCTATTCATTAAAGTCCTAATGAAATTTAAATTTCATTGGGATTTTTTTATTTCA
Organism: Bacillus sp. AFS088145; assembly: GCF_002564465.1. GTDB lineage: Bacteria > Bacillota > Bacilli > Bacillales > Bacillaceae_G > Gottfriedia. The sequence goes on from NZ_NUUX01000006.1 coordinate 52,562, forward strand.
ACGACTTTATATCCCAACTTACAAAAATTCTTGCTCATTTTTCTATCGAAAATAGTCAGCTTTTTTTAGTGTTGATTTTACTACATTAAAATAACCCGCTAAGCTAGTAGATCAAGATCATGAGGATTTCTAGGTAGAAGTAAATAAGGTTTTAATTGATGGAAGTAAATCAAAAGTAAAATAAAGACAATGTAATTGACATAAAGGATGAATTATTCATCCAAACTTATTGGGGTACGAATAAACGAAGCACAGATATTAATTTTGATAATATCGTTGATGCAAACGATTTTGCAAAACCCTTCAGTTAGAGGCTATAGTAGTTTGCTTGGGTGGGAATTGTAGGTAGTGTGATGACAAATAGGGGGGGGATTTTGCTCTCCTTTTTCCTAATATTTTCTCATAGTACCAATGAATCTTGAAGTATCAAACAAATAAAACTTTAGAGGTATAATTAGTAGATATGCTAAATAGAATGATACAAAGAACTAGTCCTAAGTAGGTTTTAATAATAGGACTAGTTCTTTTTACGAAAAATCGTTGTTCTATACAAGTAGGAGGGGCAATATGAACTTTACAGATTATCTAATAAATGTAAAAAAACTAAATGAAGTAAAAGCGAGTCAATATAATTATAGACTTTCAACTTTAAAAAAATATAGAATTTATAACAATGAAAAAGTATTAAGTGTTCATATGTTAAAGAGGATTAAAAGTCTTTCCAAAGATACAACCAAACAATATTTAAGGACGATTAATTATCATATTGAATTTTTGAATGACAACTATAGGATGTAACAAATGTTTATTAATTCTAAACTTAGTTTTCTGCTCAAAATAATGTTTGAAAGGGCACTCTAAAGGATAAAATCCTGATAGATTGTCTTTTTTTATTAAAGAGTTTTTGAAGGGGATGTAGTAAATATGAAGAATTTTTATAGAGGAAGTATTTTATTTATTTTAATGCTTTTTATAACGAGTGGATGTAATGGAAATACACTTAATACAACTAAAATTTCAGATGAGACAAAGGTGGCGAATGTTACGATGAACCCTTCTTTTTTTGTAGATCCATCAATTGATTTTTCAACTAACCAAATGACCTCTATTATTATTGAATTTAAAACGAAGCCTGCTGTGGTAGCTGTTAAGGAAGCAGAGGCAGCTGGAAAACAACTTACTTTGGAAGAGGCAACTAAGCAAGTAGAAGAAAGTCATGCAAAATTTCAAGAAGAATTAAAAACTCTTCTAGAAGACCAAAATGTGCCTTATACGATTAGGCATGTTTATAAGACTGCACTGAATGGTGTATCAATGGAGCTACCTGGCAAAGATATAAAACGTTTATCACAATCAACAGTGATTGCAAGAATCTATCCAAATAAAAAGGTTCATATTATGCCTCCTGTTACACCGTATAATCAGAAATAATAATTCATTGAGTGCCTCAAAAGTTTACACCTTTTGAGGCACTCTTTTTAAAAATGAAAATTTGAAAATTATAAATTACATCAAATACTATTTCATTAAAAACGATTAATTAAACCTTTTTAATCTACAAAAACAAAATAAATTTGCTATTATGATATAAAAAAGCTAGAAGTGAAGGTGAAACAACACGATGGAAATTCATTTAGTTGCAAAAGATGAGTTAGAAGCTTCAGGGATTCGGTGGGTCGTGGAGTCGCACTTTACTGGTATTAACCTTGTTTCTTGGAAAACGATGGGAGATTTTGAAAAGGCTATTCAAAAGCAGCAGCCTGACCTTGTCATATTTGATATGGATCATTGGAAAAATGAGAGTGAAAGATTTGGTGATTTAATCCAAAAATTTTCAATTCGTTGGTTAGGTATTTCATCCGAGCGAATTTTTCAAACTGCCTATCTTGCATTACAATATCGAGCGGAGGATGTATTGTTTCGCCCGTTTTCTCCTACTGATTTAATTAAGCATATTCAACAATTACGCTATCAAATTCGTAATAAAGAAAGATACTTTACTAGAAACATTAATGAAGAAATAAACCCATTTAATATAGATTATCCTGACCTTTTTTTGAATGAACGAATGTATGATGGTCCGATTACGATGGTTGCATTTTTGACACCAAATTCAGGGACACTTCCTCTTGTCTATAAAGCATTAGAACGAAATCCTTTTACCGGGAAAAATCGTTTATTTGTAGGTTCTGACTTTATTTTATGCGTACATGAAGTCGATGAAGTGTTATTGCAGGACGAATATAATGCATTTCTTGCTCGTTGGAAAGAAATGATGGATGAGCCTCTTGCAATCGTAATGAAAATCGGATCTCAGGAGGAAACACTAAAAGATATTTTCGAGCAAACACTTCAGCTAACAAGGAGAATCTTCTTTGAAGGTTATGATATTATTTTGGCTGAAAACGAACCAATGCCATTTCAAGAGAAGGATCCATTTCTTACACCTCTAGAGCAACGTCACTGGATTGAAATGCTAGAAAAAAGAGATGCAAAAGCAATTCGAAACTGGATGGAACGAGAATTTTTAACCTTTCAGCAGCCTTACCCAGATCCAGAAATTGTTCGAATTCGATTAACAAGTGTACTTGCACAAATAAGAAGATATATGAAATCAAATAATCTTCAAAATGCATCATGGGAAGGTACTTATTATGACATTTTCCAAAAAATTGTACATGGACCAATCATCTATCAAATTGTTCAAGAATTGCTTGATTTTACTACAAGTCTATTACTTCAAGGGCATGATTCTTCCCAAGAAGGCCATCGTACATTAGTTGAGAAAACAAGGGAGTTGATTGAATCGAATTATTGGGATGCCGGATGGAGTTTAACGGATTGCGCTGATGCACTCCGGATTAATAAAAGCACACTTAGCCGTCGCTTTGCGGCCGAATCAAATCATTCGTTTAGAGAGACGCTCCATGAAGTGCGAATTAGAGAAGCAAAACGATTATTAGATGAAACGGACTTACCACTAGATGAAATTTCAAGATTAATTGGCTATTCTCACCAATCATATTTTAATGCAAAGTTTAAACAACTTGAGGGGTGTACTCCTTTAGTTTATAGATCAGGATTATAAAAGAAACGGTTCAGTTTAGGCTGAACTGTTTTTTTTTATGAATCTATTTAACTAAGAATCATTGATGAATTAGTAGAGAAATAAAACAAATGGCCTAGAAGTAACGTGACAAAAGGATAATTCTAAATAAAAGATATTATGAATAAATTTTAAGAATGATAACTTTAGAAAGAGTTGATTTTTATGAACTCAAGAATAAAACTTCCAACGAATCAAATGATATCGATTATTCGAAATGGACTAGAAAAAACAAATAGTCAAAAGCGAATAACGATCGTTGGCGCAGGAATGTCAGGATTAGTTGCTGCATCCTTATTAAAAAAAGTAGGTCATATTGTAACAATTTTAGAAGCAACAGGGCGACTAGGAGGAAGGGTTTACACAAAAAGAAAGCCGTTTATTGCGGGCCAATATCTTGAAATGGGAGCTATGCGAATTCCATCGACTCATTCGCTAGTTTTTGAGTATATTAAAAAATTTAATTTACCTGTAAATGAATTTATTAATACTACACCGAATGATTTAATTTACGTAAACGATATTAAATTAACTCAAAAAGAAAATGAAACGAATCCTGATTTATTGGGCTTTCCAGTAAATCCCTCAGAAAAAGGATTAAATGCTGATCAATTAATAGAAAAAGCCATTAAACCTTTATTAGAATTTATAAGTCAAAATCCAGATAAAAATTGGGAAACTGTTGTTAAATATTATGATAAGTATTCAATGGATGCATTTTTAAGATATAATCCTGTAGGACAATCGTTGTCACCAGATGCAATCGAGCTTATTAAAGTTATCCAAGGTTCGAGAGGATTTCCAGAGCTAGGTTTTACTTCAATTTTAAGAGAATTTACAGTCCTATTTTCTAAAGATATAAAGCTTTACGAAATTACTGGTGGAAATGATCAATTACCATATTCTTTCTTACCTGAATTAAAGGAAAATCTTTTCTTTGGACAGAGATTGATAGGAATTATACAAGAAAGTAATCAAGTTACAATACAAACAGAAAATGTAAATAGTTTTGAAAAGTTTCAACTATCCAGTGATTTTGCAATCATTACGATTCCATTTTCTGTTTTAAACTTTGTTCAAGTTGTTCCACCGAATACTTTTTCCTACAATAAGTGGAAAGCGATACGAACGCTTCATTACTTGGCATCCACTAAAATAGGTCTACAATTTAAATCAAGATTTTGGGAAAAGTATGGTCAGTTCGGCGGTAAAACAACCACAGATTTACCAATCCGATTTTCTTATTTTCCAAGTAACCAGTTAGGTTCTGAAGGTCCAGGTGTGTTACTGGCCAGTTATACATGGGAGGATGCTGCCTTATATTGGGATAGTTTGTCAGAAGAAGATCGGATAAGATATGCATTAAGAGACTTGGCAACAATTTATGGAAATCAAGTATATACAGAGTTTATTACAGGTACTTCGCACAGTTGGACGCAAGATCCTTTTGCAGCGGGAGCTCTGTCAATGGGTAAGCCTGAACAGGAAATTGATTTAGGACCATATATTCCTACACCAGAAGGAAGAGTACACTTTGCTGGGGAACATACTTCATCAATCCCTGGTTGGATAGAAGGTGCTATTGAATCTGGAATTAGGGTTGCTTTGGAAGTTAATAATGCTTAATGACTTTATGGAAAATATAAAGTTAAACTATTTCTCTTTTAGAAATATAAAGAAACAGTTCAGTTTATGCTGAGCTGTTTTTTTAAATCCGTTTTTTAAATTATTAGAGGAATTAAAAAACATCTTCATAATTATCTTTTTTCTATTGATTACTTATTATAAAATTAAATTTTGTGTAGAAAAATGAAAGGGGTTGCAACTATGTACGAATGGAACAAATTACTTTTAGTTGGAGAACAAGATGGGGTTAAAGGAGATTTTAATACATTAACTTCTATGATGAATTATGTAAGATATACAACTTTGGAAGCTATTAAAGATATTACAGTGGAGGAGTTAGATTATTTGCACACCCCAACAGGTAATACCATTGGGATGTTATTAACTCATATGGCAGGAGTTGAGTATTGGTATCAGCTTAATACATTTGAAAATCGAGATTTAAATTCGGAAGAAGAAGAGAAATGGTTACCTGGTTTAGATTTAGATGATCAGGCTAGAGAGACAATTAAAGGTAATAATGCAGACCATTATATTAATCTTTTAAACTCGGTTCGAGAAGAAACTTATGCAAAATTTAATACACTTTCAGATGAGTGGTTATATGAGCAGACAGAGTTTGGAAGAGATAAAGCTACAAATTATTTTAAATGGTTTCATGTATTTGAGGACGAAATCAATCACCGTGGCCAAATCAGAATGATCCGTAAATTATTTAAAAATGCTTAAAAATAGCCTGTATCGTCGAATTATTAATCGATGATACAGGCTTAAATTTTAGATTTTCCCCGTCTTTTCTTTCATATTAACTAGTATCGTTCGTTAATACATTCCTATCCAATTGTCAGAGTTAGAATATGCTAATTCTCAATTATGTTCAATTTCTTTTCCATAGTTTTCATTTTAAATAGACTAATTAATTAGTAAAAAATGAGATAGTTTATAAAAATACAAATTAAAGTTAAGGAATGTGAAATGAAATATAAAATAATCATTATTTTATAATAAAATATCGGAAAATTCGTGTTAGACTGAAAATATCACATCAAGGGGGTATTAAATTATGAATACGGTTACAGTCGATAAAGTAGTTAGATATAGAGGTACGGAATTAAATACAAAAGGTTGGCAACAAGAAGCAGTTCTTCGTATGTTAATGAATAATTTAGATCAAGATGTAGCAGAGCGTCCAGAGGATCTTGTTGTATATGGTGGAATTGGTAAAGCAGCTCGTAATTGGGAGTGCTTCGATGCGATTGTTGATTCATTAAAGAATTTAGAAAATGATGAAACATTATTAGTTCAATCTGGTAAACCAGTAGCGATTTTTAAATCTCATACTGATGCGCCACGTGTTTTAATTGCTAACTCAAATCTAGTACCTGCTTTTGCTAATTGGGATACTTTCCACGAATTAGATAAAAAAGGTTTAATGATGTACGGTCAAATGACAGCAGGTAGCTGGATTTATATCGGTTCTCAAGGTATTGTTCAAGGAACTTATGAAACATTTGCTGAATTAGCAAAACAACATTTCAATGGCACACTTGCAGGTACAATTACTGTTACTGCTGGTCTTGGTGGAATGGGTGGAGCTCAACCACTTGCTGTTACAATGAATGGCGGAGTTTGTATCGGAATCGATGTAGATGAAACTAGAATCGATCGTCGTATTGAAACTAGATATACAGATGTAAAAACAGATTCATTAGATGAGGCAATTCGTCTAGCTGAAGAAGCGAAAAAAGAAGGAAAAGCATTATCAATCGGTCTTGTAGGAAATGCAGCTGATATTTTACCAGAAATGATTGCTAGAAACTTTATACCAGAAGTATTAACTGACCAAACTTCAGCACATGATCCATTAAACGGTTATACACCATCAGGAATGTCATTAGAAGAAGCTGCAGAATTAAGAGCTTCAAATCCAGAACTTTATGTTTCTCGTTCAAAAGCTTCAATGGCAACTCATGTAAAAGCAATGCTTGAAATGATGGAAAAAGGATCTGTGACATTTGATTACGGTAATAATATCCGTCAAGTTGCGAAGGATGAAGGAGTAGAAAATGCATTTGATTTCCCAGGATTCGTTCCGGCTTATATTCGTCCACAATTCTGTGAAGGTAAAGGACCTTTCCGTTGGGTAGCATTATCAGGTGATCCTGAAGATATTTACAAAACTGACCAAGCTATTTTACGTGAATTTGCTGATAATGAGCATTTATGTAATTGGATTCGTATGGCTCAGGAGAAAGTTCAATTCCAAGGTTTACCTTCTCGTATTTGCTGGTTAGGTTATGGAGAGCGCGCTCGTTTCGGTAAAATCTTAAATGACATGGTTGCAAGTGGTGAATTAAAAGCTCCAATCGTAATTGGACGTGATCACTTAGATTCAGGTTCTGTAGCATCTCCAAATCGTGAAACTGAAAGCATGATGGATGGATCAGATGCAGTAGCTGACTGGCCAATCTTAAATGCAATGATTAATGCAGTTGGTGGAGCTACTTGGGTATCAGTTCACCATGGTGGTGGAGTAGGAATGGGTTACTCTTTACACGCTGGTGTTGTAATTGTTGCAGATGGTACGAAAGAAGCAGAAGCACGCATTGAACGCGTATTAACAACAGATCCTGGAATGGGTGTAGTTCGTCACGCTGATGCGGGTTATGAGCTAGCTAAACAAACTGCTCGTGAAAGAGGAGTAAATATTCCAATGCTTGATAAAGGGACTGATAAGTAATGACAAAACCAATTTGGATAAAAAATGCAGCTCAATTAGCAACGCTTGCTTCTGAAGTGAAAGGACCTCGCTCAAAGGAAGCAATGTCAGAGCTTGGTTTAATTGAAGACGGTAGCTTATGGATTGAAGATGGAGTAATCCAAGCTGTTGGTACAACAAAAGAAATTCAAGATCGTTATGCAGAAAAAATTCATGAAGCAGAATTAGTTGATGCATCAAATCAACTTATTACTCCTGGTCTAGTGGATCCCCATACACATGTAGTGTATGGTGGAAGCCGTGAGCGTGAATTTGAAATGCGTCTTGAAGGTGCAACATATATGGATATTATGAATGCGGGTGGCGGGATTCATGCGACTGCCCGCATGACTCGTGAAGCGACTGAAGAAGAATTGATGGCACAAACGATGCGTCGTCTAGATTCATTCATTGCACATGGCGTTACAACTGTAGAAAGTAAGAGCGGTTATGGTATGGATTTAGAAACCGAGTTAAAGCAGTTAAGAGTGATGAAAAAATTGAAATATATGCATGCAGTTGAATTGGTTCCTACTTTTATGGGTGCACATGCAGTGCCAAAAGAGTTTAAAGGACGAGAAGACGAATTTGTTGATCACTTAATTAACGACATGCTACCAATCATCGCAGAAGAAAAACTAGCTGATTTTAATGATGTATTCTGCGAAAAAGGTGTATTTACGCCAGAACAATCAGAGCGAATCTTAGAAGCAGGTAAGAAATATGATCTAATTCCAAAAATTCATGCTGATGAAATTGAACCGTATGGCGGAGCGGAATTAGCAGCAAAAGTTGGTGCTATTTCAGCCGAGCATTTATTAAAAGCTTCTGATGAAGGCATTGCTGCAATGGCTAAATCAGGTACAATTGCTTGTCTTTTACCTGCAACAGCACTTTATTTACGTGAAGATGCTGCAAAAGGTAGAAAAATGATTGATGAAGGGGTAGCTGTAGCCATTTCAACTGACTGTAATCCAGGTTCTTCACCAACAACGTCGATGCCGCTTGTTATGAATTTAGCTTGTATTTCGATGAGACTTACTCCAGCTGAAAGCTTAACGGCAGCAACATACAACGCTGCGTGTGCTATTAATCGCCAAGATAAAGTTGGTTCTCTTGAAGTTGGAAAGCAAGCAGACATTGTATTATGGAATGTTAAAAACTACCAAGAATTACAATATTTATTTGGTGTAAACCATGTAAAATCAGTTTGGAAAAAAGGCGTTAAGATTGTGTAATTAGCAGCAGATAATGATAAATATTTGGGGGTCCCTTCTGATAAAAATTTAAATAGGAGGAACTAGCATTAATGAAAAATAATTATAGATTCTTTATCATTTTTATGATCATTATGATCACGATTGTTAATTATATTGACCGTGGTGCAATTGCGTATGCACAGGCAGAGATCATTAAAGAATTTGGACTAAGTCCCATAAGTTGGGGTGAGATCCTAGGTTATTTTGGATATGGTTATATATTCGGGGCATTATTTGGTGGAGCTTTCGCCGACAAAAAAGGACCTAAATTTATGTGGTTACTTGCCGCAACAACCTGGTCAATTTTTGAAATAGGCACTGTATTTGCTGGACATTTAGGTGCAACTTTATTTGGTGGATCAGCTTTAGCTGGATTTGCAGTATTCCGAGTATTATTTGGACTTGCAGAAGGGCCTACCCTCTCAACAATGAATAAAACAATGGCTAACTGGGTTTCTCCGAAAGAAAGAGGGTTTGCAGTTGCGCTTGGTTTAGTAGGTACACCAGTAGGAGCACTGATTACTGCACCAATCGTAGTTGCTCTATTATCAGTTGCAAATTGGAAATTGACGTTTATTATTCTTGGAGTAGTTGGTTTAATTTGGGCATTTATTTGGTCTAAAGTATTTACAAATTTACCAGAAGAAAATCCAAACGTCACAAAACAAGAACTTGAAATCATCCGTTTGAATAATCCAGTTAGTGGAAAAAGTGAACAAGAATCTACACCGTGGTATTATTTTTTCAAAAATCCTACTCTAGTAATGAATGCAATTGGTTATTTTGCCTTTTTATATGTAAATATATTATTACTTACTTGGACGCCAAAATATTTACAAGATGAATTCGGTTTCTCTTTAGCATCATTAGGATTAGTTGGAATGATTCCATGGATTGGAGCTATTTTTACAGGATTATTAGGTGGAAAAATATCAGATTCACTTCTTAGAAAAACAGGGAATTTACGAATTGCTAGATCTTGGTTCACAGTCATTTCATTATTCTTTACTGCAATTTGTTTCATGCTAATTCCGACAGTTCAAAGTGCTACATCAGTCTTAATCTTAATGTGTATTGGTAATGCTTTTAACTATTTACCAAACTCGATTTATTGGACAGTAGTATTAGATACAGAACCTAAAAAAGCTGGAACATTTGGTGGCGTAACACATTTCATCGCAAACCTAGCTACAATTATTGCACCAACCTTAACAGGTAGCCTAGTAGCAAAACATGGATATAGTGCAATGTTTATCGCAGCATCTATCGCAGTAACATTAGGTATGGTTGCCATGATCTTTGTTAAACCGGGGAAACGAGTACAAACTGCGCGACCTTCGAATGATCTTGCGGGTTAATAAAATGAAAAAAGAGAAATTGTTTCGGCAATTTCTCTTTTTTTGCTTTAAATATTCCTTCCAATTATTGGTATGAAACATAAATCGCTTTAAGTTCTAACAAATTTTATAGCTTATTAAAATAGTAATACCATAAAAATAGGGGTGATTATAGTTGAAAAACAGAAGGCGTAATACTCCATATTTTACGTTTTTAGCTTGGGCATCTTTCTCTATTTTTAGCGTTTTAACTTTTATCGGACTTTATCATTTAGAAGAACCATTGTATGTAAAAGGGTATTATTTAATGGGGGCTATTGGAATTATTGTATCGTCATTTATGGTTGCAAAAGTTACACGTGATAACCAAGAAGATATGGAAGACGAGCAATTTGAAGAAGTTAAAAAGGGGAAAAATGAAAAAATAGAAAGTTAATAGATTTTAATTCAGTCGCTATAGCGGCTATTTTTGTTTAGAAAAGAATTTTTTTAATAAAGAGAATCGAACTTCAAAAAGGAATTAATGAACTTGACATGCAACTTTTTAGTTGCTTATTATATTAGTATTAAGGAGGGGGAAAGAAATCGAAAAGGTTTTTAAAGCACTAGCTGATTCAAATCGTCGAAAATTGCTTGATGAGCTCTTCTTGAATAACGGTCAATCATTAACTGAATTATGTCAACATCTCGATATGAGTAGACAAGCAGTAACTAAACACCTAATGATATTAGAAGAAGCAAATCTAGTTGTTGTAGAATGGCATGGTCGAAATAAACTTCACTATCTTAATCCTGTACCGATTAGCGAAATTTCAAAGCGATGGATCAACAAGTATGAACATAATCGCCTAGATGCATTAAGTGAATTAAAAAAACTTGAGGAGGATTATAACAATGAATAAACCACAATTTGTTTATGTTACATACATCGCAACTACACCTGAAAAACTATGGGAAGCTTTAACGGGCACTCAATTTACTGAAAAATACTTTTTCGGAACTGCAATTGAATCTGATTGGAAAGTAGGCTCAACGGTTTCTTATTTACGAAATGGTGAAGTTACAGATTATGGAACGATTCTAAAATGTGAGCCATATCGTTTACTTTCATTCACATGGAATCATACAAATGATCCAACGAACCGTAAAGAACCATCAATCGTCACATTCGTATTGAAAGAATTAGAGTCAACAGTTAGATTAACGCTGAAACATGAAAATCTTGAACCTACTGATTTAGTAGATCGTGATGACACGTTTGAAGGATTAAACAATGGCTGGCCAGCAATTTTAAGTAACTTAAAAAGCTTGATTGAAACAGGAAATACATTGCCACCTATTTCAATTTAAGAAAGATAGTATATTGAAAGGGACTGTCCCATAACGACGTCCCTTTTTTTGTTGTATAAAATACTGGGGGAGTGGGGGTATCTAAAACAGTGAGTTGATCTGATTGCTTTTTTTATGAGAGTTTTTATCTAATTTTTTCTAAAATGAAAAGAATTGAACCATGTTTGCTAGTTTTCTATTTGAAAGTAACTGCTATCTTCCAGTTTTCTGGTCATAATACCTTAACTGGTATGGGTAATCTTTTGATTTAATTGCGTTTCTCTTGGATTTAATTGTAGTTTTGCTAATTTTAATTGCGATTCACAAAATTTAATTGCAGTTTTGCCATTTTTTATTGCGATTCTAAGATTTTATTTGCGGTCAATTGTATTTTCCCTGAATTTCCTTAATCCTTTATTTTACATATATCGTATTATAAGATATAATCTGTCAATAAGAATTAATCGTATTATACGATATAAGGAGAATTAACGTGGATAAAGAAATAAAACAATTGAATCAATTATGGACTGATATTTACTATCTTTTACGATATAAACATAAAGAAAATATTACGCACCAAAGCGTTCGGATTTTACAAATTATTGATAAAGAAGATGAAGTTGGGATAAAGGATATTGCTGAAGGGATTAAAGTCTCTCATAATACAGCGTCAGAGCATGTTAAACGTTTACTAGAAAAAGAATATGTTTATAAAACTCGTGGTGAGATTGATCAGCGAAAAGTAATTCTAATGCTGACTGATTTAGGGAGAGAAGTTTTGTTACAAAATTCAAGTTTAAATGAAGAAAAACTTCAACAGCTCCTTTTTGAACAGATGACAGAACAAGAAAGAGAAACGATTTTAAAGGCCTTTAATTTAATGAAAGAGAGGTCCCAAAATGTACGCGATTATTAAAATATTTACTTCCGCAATTATTATCGGAGTTATAACTGAAATAGCACGTCGATTCCCTACACAAGGTGGATTGATTGCGGCATTGCCAATCGTTAGTCTTTTAAGTCTAATTTGGCTAAATGTTCAGGGCGAACAAGTACAAACATTAAGTAAATTTGCATATGGAGTTGTACTTGGTATTCCGGGTACGGTGGTTATGTTATTAATTATCGGTGTAGCGCTTCAACACTCAATGCATTTAGTTGCTTCAATCGGACTTGGCATGATCGGATGGTTTGTTTATATTTTTGCTCAAGACTTAGTGGTAAAACATTTGTTTTAAATTTTCGCGACTCTTTCATTAAAAGCTTTGATATAATGAGTTAAAACGCAATTATAGGAGAAAAAATGCTTAAAAAATTAAAAATATGGGCGAAGAAATTAAAGAGACAAGTCTTCACACTTTATTTTGCATGTAAGGATGAACGTGTTCCGTTGTATGCAAAAGTATTCATAGTTTGTGTAGTAGCATATGCTTTTAGTCCGATTGATTTAATCCCTGATTTCATTCCAATTTTAGGCTATTTAGACGATGTTATTCTCATTCCTTTAGGTATTTATATCTCTTTAAAGCTAATACCAGATAATGTAATAGCTGACTGTGAAATGAAAGCAGAAGAAATGATGAAACAAGGTAAACCTAAAAATTGGATTGTTGGATCATTAATTTTGATGATTTGGTTAGTGATTTTTATGTGGGTAATTTTCAAAGTTTATCAATTAATAAGTTAATATTTTCAGACTGAATAAAAAAACGGCTGTCCTAATTTAAGGGTAGTCGTTTTTAATTTTATAAACAATGTTTAAAAGTTTGATTGAATATGCACTTCTATGATTAATGTCACATGCAATTGCTAGATTAGTACCTATGCCACCTTGACAGTTATCCATTAGAGATTTCTAATTAATATAGTAGAATTTTAAATTTTATTGAAGTACATAATAGATCTTAAACTAATGCTAGAAAGAAGGTAGTGGAGTTGAATCTTAAATTGTTCCACAAGATAATGGATCACATGAAAGAAAGAAACATGAATCTAACTCAATTAGCGAGAAGCTCTAGTATTCATTTGACCGAAATTAGCCGTATTTTAAATCATAAACAAACACTTTCTTTACGCAATTTAGATGCTATAACTGCTACCTTCAATCTTAAGGAAGATGGTTTATATTCTGATTATGTTGAAGAATGTTTTAATGAAAACGGGATATTAGATAAACGAAGAAGCATGGAATTTTTATACAAATGTGCATTACTAGGGTATAAAGATCAGCTTAAAATTATTTTTAATAAAGTTTTAGATGAAAGTCAGAAAGCGATTCTTAAGAAGAATTTAAATTATATTTTTTTAGTTGCCGAGAAGCTTTTCGAAGAGCATAAAGAGTGGGAGGCATTACCGCTATATGAGTGCATTATTGAGAGTATGCCTGATCATAATTCAATTCAATTAGCGAAAAGTTATTTTAGGAAATATTGCATTGTGAGGACAACACAACAGGGACATGAGGCTGAAGTACATGTTTTGAGGCATTTAACGAAATTGACTAATGAGTTACAATTATCAACTTATTTATGGATAATGGCTACATGTTATATCCGCCAAAATTGGAAAAAAGTATTGTATTATGCAAAAACATTGGAAAAATACGCAAAAGAAGGAGAGCACTACGGTAGAGCACTTCTTTATCAAGGATTTGCATTGCTTCGTCTAGGTGGTTCTTTGGAAGATGTTTTATTTATTATCGATCGCTATTCAAAAGTTAATGAATATTTCAAGGATTTAGCTGTTGGAAACAGATTTGTTGCTTACTTGGAATTCGAACAATATGAACATGTTGATGCATATCTTGACTGGTTGGAAGGTAGGGAAGATCTGTTTGTTGGTTTACCTAGAATTCTAGAAATATATGTAAAGCTTGGTCGGATTAAAGATGTTGAGCATTTGTTAAATCGATATTTTTATATTTTTGAAGAAATAGCTGAGAGTAAAGAACCATTTAAGCAGCAAATGCATTTAAAGTTCCGTTACTCACATGCTTTGTATCAGTGTGCAAGAAATAAAATTACTGAAGGAATACATGAAATATTAGACGTTGCCATAACTGCTATCGAACTTGGGGTGGCTAAAGGATATGGAAAGTGTCTAATGATGTACTGGAATTATAGACATATTATTAATTCAGATCATGAACAAAAATATTTACAAATACTGAGTAGATAAATCCACAAGGTAATGATTCCTTGTGGTTTTTTGTGTAATTTTTTTGAATGGGATTGTATTCCGTACAAGTTCATTTAACACCCAATTTTTTCGACTAGGAGTTTCTCACTTCTCCAATTTAATTACAATATTCTTTAATATTCCCTTTAATTACAGCGTAATATCAGACATTAAACTTCAAAAGGAGACTTTTTTTGTAAATTTGACAGAATTTTTGAAATAGTAAAATTCCATAAAGTCTTTTTATAATAAAATCCGTAAGAGTATCTAATTGAAGGGAAGAGAAAGAGATGAGAAAAAACATTACGAAATCAGTTACAGCACTTGCTATAGGAACTAGTTTAATTGCTGGAAGCTTTGTATCCTCATCGGGGATTAAACCGGTTAATGTACAGGCTGCCATGAATACGGAATCGATATTAGCTAAGCTTACACCAGAACAAAGAAAAGCTTTAACACAATTAAAAATGAGCGATCAATCTGGTCTTCAAATTAGTCCGGACGTCAATTTAAAAAGTGATGAAAAAATCACAGTAATCGTCCAGTTTAAAACATTACCATCTAAAACAGCGGTCATGTCTGCGAAGGCTGAAGGAAAATCTTTAAGCGCGTCACAGGCAAATCAACAAGTAGAAGATTCTCATGCAAACTTTCAAAAGGATTTATCATCCATATTTAAAAATGATAAAAACAAAACGCCATACACGATTAAACAAAAGTATAAGCATGCATTTAATGGTGTATCGATGCAAATTCCTGCCAATAAAGTTGAAGCATTAATGCAATCAAAAGCTGTTAAAGCGGTATGGGAAAGCAAAGAAATAACAGTTGATCCACCGGTTGAACAAGAAAGTAATGAGACGGCTGCTGATTTTCCGGAAGGAGACGTGAATCCATTTTTAGGAGTGGACAAGCTTCATGAAGAAGGATACACAGGAAAAGGGATCAAAGTAGGGGTCATCGATACGGGAGTTGACTACAATCACCCGGACATAAAGGCTGCTTATAAAGGTGGTTATGATTTCGTCGATAATGATAATGATCCAATGGAAGCAACTTATGACGACTGGAAAAAATCAAAACAGCTAGAAGTGAGTGCGGGAGCAACTTACTATACGGTACACGGAACTCACGTTTCTGGAACAATCGTTGGTCAAGGAACTGCCGACTCTGAATATTCAGTTACAGGTATTGCTCCTGGTGCTGATTTATATGTGTATCGCGTACTTGGTCCATACGGAAGAGGGTCTTCTGAGGCAATCATCGCAGGAATCGATCGAGCTGTAAGTGATGGAATGGATGTTATTAATCTATCACTTGGATCTGATTACAATGACCCGATGAATCCAATTGCTTTTGCAATTAATAACGCAGTATTGTCAGGGGTTACAGCTGTGTTGGCTGCCGGAAATGCTGGGAATGGTATGTATACGGTTGGAACTCCAGGAAATGCACCATTAGGATTAGCTGTTGGGGCAAGCAGTGTACCTACTACAATCGCAGAACTTAAAGGTTCAGTTCAAACGAGTACTGGAAAAACTCCTACTGACATCCGCCTAATGGCAAAGAGTTTCACGGATCAAATACAAAACTTTATAGGTCAAAACTTACAAGTAGTGGATGCAGGTTATGGAGCTTTTGCTGATTATAATGGTAAGGATGTTAAAGGGAAAATTGCTTTAGTTCAGCGTGGTAGCATTCCGTTAAATGATAAAATTAAATTTGCAAAACTAAAAGGAGCAGCGGCACTATTTATCTACAATAATGATCCGAAAGAAGGATATGTTCCGAACTATTTAGGTGAAGGTGTTGCAAATATTCCTACATTCTCATTAACAAATGCAGAAGGTCTAGACTTATTACAAAAATTAAATGCGGGCAATACTACCTATTCATTTGAAAAATTAGGTCAAGTGAAGACAGAAGGTGACAAACTTGCTCCATTCAGTTCACGTGGTCCTGCCCGCGTAACTTATGATATTAAACCCGAAGTGACAGCACCTGGTGTAGATATTCTTTCTACTGTGCCAACACATTTCGCGGGTAGTGCATCTCTTGGTGACTATAAGCACGCTTATGCTCGCTTATCTGGAACATCAATGGCAAGTCCACATGTAGCTGGTATTGCTGCATTGATATTACAAGCACATCCGGATTATACACCTTTAGATGTAAAAGCAAACTTAATGAATACTGCAGATCCACTAAACGATAAATATAGTGTTTATGAAGTTGGTGCAGGGCGTGTAGATGCATATGAAGCAGTACATGCTGGCGTAAATTTAGAGGTGCTAGATACTACAGACACAATGATTGGTAATAAAATGAAAACGATTAAAGAAACGACAGGAGCTATTAGCTTTGGTACATTTACATCAACTGGCGTAAATAGAGAAGACCATCGTAATGTAGTTTTAAGAAACGATAGTAAAGAAACGAAAACATTTGATGTAAAAGTAGTTTACCAATCTTCAAGAATTTCAAAAGACGCTGTTGCTAATAATGTAAAAATAACAGTAGATTCAGAGCTTAAAGTGAAAGCAGGTCAACAAAAGAAACATGCAGTATTTATTGGTATTCCAGCAAATGCTGAAAAAGGAACATATGAAGGATATATTGTATACACGAATAAACAAAATCCAGAGGAAACATATCAAATTCCGTTTGCAGCACGTTTTGTAGAAGAAGGTATTGAGGAAGTTGGAGCATTTCCATATGCATTAACGAGTAATACGTATGATGATCATCCATTTACGAGACCGCGTACAGATCTATACTTCCAATTGAAGTCTCATATGCGTTATATCGACGTAGTATTGACAGATGCAAAAACGAATGAAGACCTTGGGATTATTGGAACATTGGATGGAATCGCAGCAGACGAAAATCTTCTGTATCGAGTAGCAAATGGATTTGGTGGAATCTATATCCCGTTTTCTGCCGATCCAAATAGTCCACTAGTTTACAAGTATGTACAAGCAAAACCAGGGTTATATAAAATTAAATTTATCGGACGAAATGATCAAGGAAAATCCTTCACTTCTGAAACAAAAGTTTATATTGAAGATAATAATCCTACTGTTCAACATAGCTTACCATTTGGAGTTTACGAGTACGAAGATGGTCAACAATCAATTCCGTTTTCAGGTAAAGTCTTTGATAAAGATATTGAGGATATGAAAACAATGGGATTTAATATCAACCAGTCATATAACTCGGTTGTTGGATATTATGATACATTCATGGGTCCATATGGATGGGTTGCATCACCTTCAGAAGAGTTAACTGTTGACGAAAATGGTAACTACAAGGGTGAAGTTAAATTAAATACAAACGCTAATTTTACAAGATATTACTCATTTGCGATGGACTCTGCATCAAATGGTGATTTTGGTAGAATGAATGAAACACTTTTTGTTAAAAAAGGTAGCCCATATGTGACAGGTGACTTAAATAAAGAAACCATTAAAATGGGAGAAACAGTTTCTGCTACTCTATCTGCTCATAACTTAAATAAAACAAATAAAGTATCATTTGAATTTGACTATGCACCATACAACTTTGAAATTGTGGATGTATTGAAAAACTCGCAAACCAAAAGTCAAATTAGCTCAGTAACAACTGAAGAATCAAATTCAACAAGTGGAAAACATATGAAAGTAACAGTAGAGTTAACAAAGCCAGTTTCTGGTGAAGTACCACTTCTTGATATTCAAGTAAGAGCTAAGAGTGATAACTTTAACAAGGGTTGGTATGAACTACAAGACTTAAAAGCAAGTGTTACAAATAAATCTGGTACTACAGAAAGTGCGCCTGGATTTATGAAATCATTCAAAGTATTGCCAACGTATTCTCAAATGGCTGCAAAATTAATTCCAGAAGCTTTCTTCTCGCCACAAGGAATGCAAATTGCTCCTTACGATTACACGAAAATTGGAGCTAAAATCAAAGTAATAGATGACCAAAATAATGTTTATACGAATGTAACAGTTCATCCTGATGCGTTTTTTGAAGTATTCAATCTATCATTATCTGATAAACCATTTACAGTTGAAATGGCTGTACCAGGACACTTCACAACAAAAGGTATATTTACAATTGGAAGGACTACTGAAAATGGTGTACTAGGAGAAGCAAAATTAATTGGTGGTATTAGTCTAATTGCTGGAGACGTCAATAATGATGATGTGATTGATGTTAAGGATGCAATTACGATGAAATCAAATTGGGGTACAGCTAATCGAGCAACTGATCTAAATTTCGATGGTAAAACGGATGAAAAAGATTTTGCCTTCATTGAGCAAAACTATTTGATGAAAAACCCAACCGTAACAGATGCTCCAAAACCAGTTAAAAAGTATCAAGGAATTACAATTGATCTTGTTAAAACTCAATTAGGAATAAACTAAAATCATATTTTTAAAAGACAATCAATTGGGAGAAGTCCTAGTTGATTGTCTTTTTTTGCGAGTTAATCCAATTCTCTACAAAAATATAAAAATATTGAAAAAAAGAATTAGTTATGAAATAAAAGCTTACTTGAATATAAATTTAATAAAACCTGTCTATGGAGGACTATTTATGGCTTTTGTTGCAATCTATACAGTTGGTAGGCTAAAACACCCATATGACCACTCTGCCTCTCGTCAATTTTTTTCTGTAGGAAATGATGTCTTTCGTCAGGCTACAAAATCAGGACACATGATTGATGCGTTTTCATCTGATGGAATCGCTCTCCCTGAAGAAGCTAGTAAGGGAGACGGCTATCCTATCCTTACACTAACGGTATGGAAGAATTTAGAATCCTTATATCGCTTTACGTACTCTGGACACCATAAACAAGCGTTTAAAGATCGAAGTAAATGGATGGAATCTTATAAGGAGAAACATCTTTCATATGTTGTTTGGTGGACCGAGAAACAAAGCGATATATCGTGGGAAGTGGCCTTTAAAAGATATGACTACTACATTCAAAATGGACCAACTCCTACTGCTTTTGATTTTAAGCATGCCTTTGATGAACATGGTGAAACGCTCTTAATTAAGTAGTAATAGATTTCTAGCTAAATTGTGTCTAAATGATTAAATAGTAGGAATTTTACAAAATATTAATAAATCCTACTTGATTTATAGGAATACTTGTATTAATATTTTCGTAAATTAAATTATTAAAAGAAAAGGGGGAGAAAGATGAATACATTTCTTATCTGCGTAAATGTTGTTATCTTATTAGTACTTATGTATGGATTGTATTTTATGCAAAAAAAGCATGTATCTTTTTCGAAGCGTGTATTCACTGGTTTAGGTTTAGGTCTTATTTTTGGTTATATTATTCATTTAATCTATGGAACTGAACATGACGTTACAGTCGGAACAATCGACTGGTTTAGCATTGTTGGTAGCGGTTATGTAAAACTATTACAAATGATTGTCATGCCTCTAGTATTCGTTTCGATTGTTGGAGCGTTTACAAAATTAAAGTTAACTAAGAATATCGGTAAAATTAGTGTCCTTGTTATTGGGATTCTTCTTGGTACAACAGCAATTTCAGCAGCTATTGGAATAGGATCTGCTTTAGGATTTGGACTTGATGGAATCAAAATATCAGAAGGTGCTGCAGAGACTGCTAGAATTACAGAATTACAAGGCCGTGTGCCAACTGTAGAAGCGATGACAATTCCTAAACAAATCCTTGAATTATTTCCAAGTAATCCATTTTTAGATTTAACTGGTGCACGTGCAACATCTACAATTGCAGTTGTAATTTTTGCAGCAATTGTGGGAATTGCATACTTAGGAGTTAAACGTAAAGAGCCTGAAACTGCAGAGTTTTTTGCTAAAATAATTGATACACTTTATTCAGTAACCATGAGAGTTGTATCGTTAATTCTTCGTTTAACACCTTATGGAATCTTAGCAATCATTACAAAAGTAGCAGCAACAAGTGATTATGATGCAATCGTAAAATTAGGTAAGTTTGTAATAGCGTCCTACGTGGCTTTAATCTTAATGTTTATTGTGCATTTATTATTATTATCATTCGCAAAACTAAGCCCAGTAAGATATGTGAAAAAAGCCTTACCAACTTTATCATTTGCATTTACATCACGTACAAGTGCTGGAACATTACCAATGACAATCAAAACACAAACAAAAGATTTTGGAGTTTCAGAAGGAATTGCAAACTTCGCTGGTTCGTTTGGACTTTCAATCGGTCAAAATGGATGTGCTGGTATCTACCCAGCAATGTTAGCTGTAATGGTAGCTCCATCAGCTGGTGTTGATCCAACAAGTGCATCGTTTATTATCTCTCTAATTTTAATCGTAGCAATCAGTTCATTCGGTGTAGCTGGTGTCGGTGGAGGAGCAACTTTTGCAGCTCTTATCGTACTATCAGTTATGAATCTTCCAATCGCAATCGTTGGATTACTAATCTCCGTTGAACCTCTAATTGACATGGGCCGTACAGCTCTAAACGTTAGTGGAGCAATGACATCAGGTATTCTAACAAGTAAGGCTACAGGAGAATTCGAAAGTGAAGTCTATCAGCAAACGGATGTTGTGGAAGCATAAATGAAAAACTAAATAAAAAAAGAGTCCCAAGGAAAATGGCTTTTACTTGGGGCTCTTTTTTGTATAGAATTATCATTCGATTAATTGGTAGACAATAAAAATGTATTCACTTGATGTATACATTAAAAAAACATTATACACTATTAAGAATTTCTTAATAGTGTTTATTGGTGGACATAAAAATTAAGTTTACTTTACATAAGGTCAATAATTAAGTTGTATAATTAATGGCTAATTTTTACTAATTATATAACAATTTTTTTAATCTAGAAGGATCTATGATCGATAGGACACCGAAAATATAGCTAGCAGACATGAGTTCAAATTCATCTACTTAAGTTCAAGAACGTTGTTTTTCTTGAACTTTTTCGCATTTATTTAGACGTTGAAAATCAATTTTGGCTTAAGGTTAGGAGAATGAAGGTATATAGTTTTGAGGACTTTGGTATTTCTTATTTGATTTACTTCCTGAGGAAAGCAATTAAGGTTAATAGTTTTTATCATTACGGATTACTTAACACAAATGGTTGTATTAATAGTTGATAATTTAGAATTAATGTTCAATTTACATAGTGCTTATATAATTGTCCATGTGATATTTTTCACCATCTCACTGAAAAAATAAGTTGAAATTCTAAAGCGTGGCTGACTTCACTAGGAGAAGAAGTCGTAAGGAAGTTAAGTTCATTTAGGAAAAGGAGGAACAATATTCTATTGATATTTAACTATTTTTTACAGTTTATTAATTGTTGTAATCTGCTTTACAATAATAAATTCACTTAATATTCAGGAAATGTTCAGTGAGTTGATTTGTTAAATTGGGTGGAAACCTTGTAGCAAGAGTTGTAAAAGATCAATGCTTGTGAATTTATCTCAAAAACTGTCCAACAAGGGAGGGACAACAAAATTCGATGTACCGGGCAAACGTTAATATGTATCCATAGATCTCTATTCATTCGGATAGAAATAAACACGATTTAGTTTTCCCTGTTATAAGTGATATTCATATTCAAGCTAAAAGTAATAATTTCTTAGAAAAGTTGGTCTGTACTTTAGAACAATTCGCAGTAATCGTAGAAAATTAGAATTCCTGGAGGTTTTCTGTAATGAAAAGAATTTTATCCATTTCTCTCGTATTAACGATGATATTCGTTATGTTATCAACCACCAAAGATGCACTTGCAAACGAATCGGGTACCAAACTCGTTAAAATCGACAATATGCAGCCGGTTTACGGTCAAACGATCACCGCCAATGTAATCATGGGTCATGGTTCAATGGGCAAAAATCTAACATTTCAATGGCAAGTACAGAAATCACGTATAAGCGATCAATATATTAATGTAAAATCGGGTGGTACATCCAAAAGCTACACCGTAACGTTAAATGATATTGGTAAAAAATTGCGCGTTGTTGTTGCTTTACCATCAAATGGTGACAGAAAAACTTCATTGCCCACAAATGCAGTATTAAATGCCAACCCCCTTATTGCATCAATGAAATTCGACAATAATTTATCGGACGATGCAAATCAAGAGAAATTGGAAGGGAAAGGAAATTATAGTTATGTAGATGGTGTATTACCCGGGACCAAAGCTCTGCACTTAGAAAGTGGAGACGGTAATTATGTCGGTACGACGCATAGCTTGAATTTTGGTAATGAAAGTTTTACCACATCCTTCTGGTATAAGGGTGACACTAACAATAATCAGGTAATATTATCAAACAAGGATTTTACTAAGAGCACTAATGAAGGCTGGGCGATTTATACATCAGCCAATTCGGTCAATATGAATTTAGGATTCCCGACCTCATCAGTAAAATATGGGCGTGACACGTTTAATGCTTCCCATTGGCGTTACGTGACATTTGTTGTAGACAGAGATAAAATGCTCGGGTCGTTGTATATTGATGGTTACAAAATGACTGAAACATCGCTGGGGGTCGGAACTTTAGATACATCGAACGCATTAAATATAGGTAGCGACGGATTGGGCAAAAATGGAGGTAATTCATTCGATATAGCTGATCTGAATGTTTGGAAAGGTGCATTTAGCAGTGATATGGTTCAAGCTAATTTTAATAGTTACGCTGTAAATAAAGTAGATTTAAAAGCACTTAACGACAAAATATCAGAAGCAAATACAATAATAGCAGACGGTCTCGGTAACGGCTTCAGCCAAACCGATTTTGATTATTTGAAGAAGGTTTTTAATACGGCAACTAAGGTAGCAACAACTCAAAAAGTAAAATTATATACACAGGAAACCATCAATTATTACGAACGTGAACTAAACAACGCCATATTCATCTATCAAAAAAGCAATAAAACATTAACTCCCGCCGGTTTAAATATGATTGTGGACAGCGATCCGGAAGTAAGTGCTAATCCCGCAACAATCGCGCGCATTGAAAAAGATTACAGAACAGAACTGAGACTATTCCCACAAGCCGACGTACTCTTTATTCCTGGCGACGTTACCGGTGGTAACAACGCCAATGAATATGTGTGGATGAAAAATCTGACAGACATTTACAATAAACTTAAAGGTGAGGGTCTGTTTGACAATACGAAGCTTTATATGGTACGAGGCAACCATGATATGGGCGGCGCCGAAAAATTTATACCTGTCGGTTCGGCGGGCGCGTGGAACGCCACAACGAATTCATACGATAACAATTTCTTTAATAGTGCTTATAGGGTAAAGGTAAAAGGATATAATATTGTAGGTTTTGACGGAAATTATAACAACGACAATACAGTGGGAAAAACCAAAGATTTACTCAACCAAATTAAAACAGAAGCGGATTACGATCCAACCAAACCCATATTTGTATCTTCTCACTACCCTATAAGTGGAACAGTGTGGTCAGGGAGATGGAGCAGCGCAGCAAGTAATAATGTAGGTAAATATATTGCCGACAATGACTTGTCGCAGGTGGTATATATGTCAGGTCATACGCAATACGACCCGACCGACGAACGTTCTCACTATCAAGGTTCGGCTACGTTTCTCGACAGCGGTGCGAGTTCATATTCAAGTTATATTGATGATGGACCTTACGGTGGATATTTAGAAGGCTCGTATATCAACTATAAAACCACACCTCGCATTGTGAATTTCTTAGAGGTTTACGGTTCAAAAATTATCATCAAACAGTATAACTTAAGTACAGATGAATATGTAGGCATACCTTCAGTAAAAATCGTTGGTGAAGGTAAAGAGGCCTTTACCTATAGCAGGAGTGATATAAGAGAACTCATAGCTCCGGAGTTTGAAGAGGGTATTACGGTCGATTCCTACAAAAACAACGAACTTGCTTTTACAATAAAGCAAGCAAATGACAATGTGCGCGTTTTGGAATATAATATTCAGCTTATCAACAAGCTTACGGGGAAAGTGGACAAATCGTTTAACAGCCTTTCGCTTCCACTAGACAAGCCGTTCGATGAATACAGGCATTATAAGTTTACAAATTTGTCGCCGACTACTCCATATATACTCAGGGTATTCGCTGACGATTCCATGTATAATCGTTCGTCGCAAGACATTGAAATTGAGGCTCAAAGAGTTAATTTAAACAGCATCACTGCGCCTGCATCGGTATCTGCGAACAATGGAACGGCCAAGACAGCGGAAGCTCTTGGATTGCCCACAGAAGTAATTCTTGCAACAGATAAAGGAAATGTAGACGCAAGTGTGACTTGGAATTTAAGCGGCGTTAGCTACGATCCGGCTATCAAGACGGTGCAGACCTTCTCGGTGCCAGGGACCGTAACTCTGCCTTCTGGAGTTGAAAACCCGAACAGCGTTCCATTGACAACAAGCATTAACGTAACTGTTCAAGCAGTTGGAGTAGCTACAGGCCAAATAACACTAGATAAATCCCAGTACATCCAAGGGGAATCTATTACCCTATCCTATACTGGGGCAGCGTTAAACGGGAAAGATTGGGTCGGCATCTACAGAACTGGAGCTGTTCCTCCAGGTGCGGGTGCATCTTTGCGATGGAGTTATTTAATGTCTGGATCTGGAAGAGTTAGTTTAAACAATGGACTGGCCCCTGGCACTTATGATGTACTCTTTTTGCTCAATGACGGTTATACGGTAGTGGAACGCAAGACATTCCAAGTCGTTCAACAGTGACGTTAAATAGCATAACAGTGCCCGCAGCCAAACAGGGATTGGCCATTCGGAACAGCAAAGAAAAAGTATACACGCAGGTGTCATCACATTAACGAAATTTAGAATGGGTCGGTAATGAAACTGGGGGAGAACAATTTTCTCCCCTTCATCGATTTGGACGATTAATGGTACCAAAGGTGTACTAAAGCTACATTGCCTCGTTCTGCAACGGGACGGGATACCGGCTCATATTTCATATGTAATGTTAAGACACTCTTAGATAGCTTGAAATAAGTCGAGCAACATGTTCGTGTTGCAGAATGAACGTTCGTAACAGGATAAACTATATTGAAGATTGTAATACTAACATTTCATGAAAAGAGGTTCCTCTATGAAGATGCGTTCATTACTGTCCATATTCATCATCATGTTCTTATTATTTTTTGGGACTACCACAACTTCACTTGCGCATTCCATAGATATGAGTTACTCGGATTTAAACATTGAAGGAAACGAGATTCTCTATGATCTTTTTATTGAACAAAAAGACTTGTTTCCAAATTTCGGTACTGACTTGGATAATCTGGTGAACGATGAACTGGCCTCGCAAAAAATCGAAGCCTATTTACAGAAAGATCTTCGCATAGATGCTGATTCGAAGCAGCCCTTAAAGTTGGAATTGGTTTCGATGAACATGGCGCAAAAGGGTGTCGTAAGAGGTGTGGAATTTCAACTAAGATTTGACGCCGATGAAGAAATCAAACAATTTAATCTTCATTACGATCTGGTATTTGACGATGTGCCTACTCATACGAGTGTACTCATGGTCCATGCAGGTGATTATTTTCAGCAGGATATGATTGATAGCACTAATAAAGATATTCTGATCAACCTTCCAAAGGACCTTCCAAAGGACCTTCCAAAGGCCCCTCCCAAGGCTAAGATTGGTGCTGTTTTGTGGAAATACTTTAAGCTTGGCATCGAACACATTTTGACAGGTTATGATCATTTACTGTTTTTGTTATCCTTAGTAATAATCGCAACTAGATTCAAGGATGCGTTGAAAATTGTTACTGCCTTTACTATCGCCCACAGCGTTACACTGTTCTTGGTGGCGACAGGTCGCATTCACGTCATCCCGTACTGGGTCGAATCCTTGATTGCCCTGACAATCTGTTATGTAGCAGTGGAAAACATATTTGTTAAAAAGGCGAAATGGCGGTGGCTATTAACGGCCTTATTTGGTCTGATTCATGGCATGGGCTTTGCCGGGGCCTTGGCTGAAACTGGACTTCCAAAGAGTAATCAACTTGGCTCACTCCTGATGTTTAATTTAGGTGTGGAAGCAGGACAACTCATGATCCTATGCCTATTACTTCCTTTCTTGCTATTGATGAAACGTTTCCCATGGTATCGTAAAATGATGGTCTCAACGTCTTGCCTTATTTTTGCGGTGGCATTTTATTGGTTATTTCAAAGACTACAATAAGTCCATGATGATTCCTATTTCTGATTTCTTACATTGGGAAAATGATTTTATGCGATGTTTAATTCCATCATGTTACATTTAATAGCAATAAATTTTTTATTATATATTGATACTATTACTATATTATTTTATATTTTTCTAGGTATAATAGAATGCTCCTTATTGTTGAGCTAGCTAGATGCATTCTACTTGAATTCAAGAATAAAAGATATTAATTAAAAAATGATAGATAAATAAAAGGACATTACATAGTTTATATGACTAATATGTAATGACCTTTCTTATACATGAATAAGTTAAAGATCGAGTAGGCTACTTCGGTAGTCTATTTTCTTGCTAATTGACAATGAAAAAATTTAAGCATAGTAATCAATCTCGGGACAATACCACAATTTTTAGCTGCTCATAGATTTTATGAAAAAAATGGATTTGCGAGTATAAAACGTTCAGATTTACCTGAGAAATTTCCAATGGTACATGTCGATAAAATATCCTATAAGTATTTGGTAGATTTGATACAAAAATTGTTTTTTAACTAAAGGATGCAAAAATTGAACAATTTGGACTGCTTAAGACTCTATTATTTCTTGTTCTATAATAAGGGTAGTTTTGGATTCATATTGTTTTTTTATT
Organism: Bacillus sp. AFS088145; assembly: GCF_002564465.1. Lineage (GTDB taxonomy): Bacteria > Bacillota > Bacilli > Bacillales > Bacillaceae_G > Gottfriedia. Next base: position 79,979 of record NZ_NUUX01000006.1, read on the forward strand.
GATATATTAGTAAAAAAAAGAATTAAACGTAATGTTTATGAGAAAGCGGCTTGCTTTTTTTTGTTGTAGAACTGGAATTTTTATGTTCCAATACGTATTAAAAAGTCATTACTTTTAGCGACCTAGTAAATAATTATGAAAAGAAAATATTTTGCCAAAGATGGTATTCATAGGAAACTTCAGAAAAGAAAGTAGATATATGAAATATCAATATTCTTTAGTACCTATTACATAGAAAAAAATTAGCGATTTATGTTTTCGAACATTTTAATGATTTTTCAGATTCATAATTATTGAGATCGTGTAGAGTAATTGCCAATAGTGTTGGAATTTTAGAGTTGCTGTACCTCAATAGCAAATTTAAATGTGGAGAGGCTAGTAGTTATATAGTACTTTAGAATGCTTTAGTGGATTTGTTAGAATAGCCAGACTTTACAAACTTCGAACCTCAAACTTATACTAATAGTAGTTGAAATTTTCTTTCAAAATAAAAATAGTGAATTTTGAATTTTATTTACAACTATAAAAAGGATTTTCCAACTAGACATTCCTTGAATGAATCATAATGGGAGGGGACAAAATTGACTCGAATTACTCGAAGTATTGTAACATCAACACTATCTCTTGCGTTGGTTACTACAACAGGTTCTGCCAGCTACGCTCAAACAAATGCAGAGAAAACCTCAATCCAGTCAGAGGTGAATGGAATGAAACAAAACAAACACAGTGATAATTTTCCCGTGTTGAGCAAAGTAAAACGTCCTGAAGAGGTTGGATTTTCATCTGAGAAATTAAAACAAGTAGATGAATTAATCCAGCAGGATGTAAACAATGGTTTTCCGGGTGCAGTTTTAATGATTATCAAAGATAGGAAAATTGTAAAAAACACTGCTTATGGGTACTCGAAAAAATACGATGGGCTGTCACCACTTAAACATCCTCAGAAAATGAAGACTAATACAATGTTTGATTTGGCATCAAATACTAAAATGTATGCAGTTAACTTCGCTTTGCAACATCTTGTTAGTATAGGAATAATAGACTTGAATTCAACTGTACAATCATTCTTTCCAAATTTTAAAGACAAATCAACTGATATGATTAAAGGGAAGGATACCCTACGCCTAATCGATATTTTACACCACACTGCAGGTTTTCCAGCTGATCCGCAATACCACAATCCTACTGTAGCAGGTTCCTTGTATACACAAGACCGTAATGAAACATTTGAAAAAATCGCTGATACACCATTAGAATACATACCTGGTACGAAAAACATTTATAGTGATGTAGACTATATGATTCTTGGTTTTATTATTGAGAAAGTAACTGGACAACGACTAGACGACTATGTAGAAAATACGATTTATAAGCCGTTAGGTCTAAAACACACAATGTTCAATCCGATGCAAAAAGGATTCAAACCGAAAGATTTCGCGGCAACAGAGCTAATGGGGAATTCCCGTGACGGTGTCATCTCCTTCCCAAATATTCGTACATATACAATTCAAGGAGAAGTTCACGACGAGAAGGCTTACTACTCTATGGGTGGCGTATCTGGTCATGCGGGGCTTTTCTCTACGACAAGGGATTTAGCAGTTCTATTGCAAGTAATGTTAAACGGAGGTGGATATGGCAAAGTAAAACTATTTGATCAAAAAACGATTGATCAGTTTTCAGCACCTTCCGATTTAAATCCAACATATGGCTTAGGTTGGAGAAGAAATGGCTCTCCGAGTATGTCGTCAACTTTTGGATTATATGCAAGTCCAAATGCGATTGGACATACTGGTTGGGTAGGCACGCTGACCATTATAGATCCTGATAATAATTTAGGGATTGTCTTATTGACCAATAAAAAACATTCACCTGTAATTGATCCACTAATAAATCCTAACAAATTTGCAGGGGATGACTTTGCTACGGGTCAATATAAAGCCGTGGCGACTGCTGTGTATGAAGCATTGATTAAGTAATTGTTGGGATACTTTTTTGATTTATGCTTGAACTAGGAAAGAGAAAAATCTTCAGATTGAATGATTTTTCTCTTTTTTATTATTAAGAGCAATGCCACGGGTTAATAGTAAGATTCCGTACATACCATCGAAGATTTTATTGCAAATGCAACAATACTGAGTTAGATTTAATGTATGTATTTTTATTGTAAATGCAATGAAAAAAGGGAGGTATTACGAATTATGTATATTCCAAAATATTATAAAGTCACAAATCCTGAAGAAATTTGGGATTTCGTTCAAAAAAACTCTTTTGGCACGATTATCACAACAATACAAGGTAAACCAATTGCTACCCATTTACCTTTAGGTATAACGAAAAAAGGTGAAGATTATTATATTACTGGGCATATTGCATATGGAAATCCTCAATGGAGAACATTTGAGAATAGTGAAGAAGTGCTTGTTATGTTTCAAGGACCTCACGCTTATATTTCATCTTCTTGGTATGAAGTTGAGGAAGTTCCAACTTGGAATTATCAAGCCGTGCATGTTTACGGAAAACCAAGCATTTTAGAGAGAGATGAATTAATAAATGAATTAACAATCATGCTAGAAAAATATGAAAAAAAGCGTGAAAACCCAGTACTGTGGGATAAACTTTCTCCACAACTTTTAGAAAGTGAACTAAAAGGTATAGTTGGATTTAAGATTAAGGTGGAAGAAATTCAGGCTTCATATAAATTAAGTCAGAACCGAAGCGAAAAGGATTATAATAATATCATTGATAATTTACAAAAAGTAGAAGATCCACATTCAAAACAAATGGCTGAACTGATGGGAAAGAGATTAGAGCATTTAACTTTTAAGGAAAGTAAGAAGTAAATATGGTTTTAAAAAATGTAATTGAACTAATACATTTCATTAACTGCATATAAATTATTTAAAGCTGTCTTTTTAGATAGCTTTTTTTGCTTCAAAAACAATTAGGTATGACAACGGAATATCATTCAAAGGATGTGAAAGTAGATATTGATTGTGTTACTAGCAGTACCAATACCAATCTTATTATTAGCATTATTTTGTTTATGGGTCTCAATATTCAATAAAAATAAGCTTTTTTTAAAGAAGATATTTTACTTCTTAATGGGAATAATCATGTTGATTATTTCGATTTATCTATTAGATTTCTATTTATTTTTTCGTCTTTAATGGAATCTACGTTTTATTAAGCAAAAAGGTTTTCTATTTAAGTCATCAAAATAGTTTAACTGATCAAAAATATTTTTGTAGAAGAGATAAAAGAATAATCAGAACCAATGGTAAAATAAATTACATATCTTTCCAAATAAGTAAAAAATGAACTGTTGTACTTCGAATTTAATGAACTTTCGCTGAGTTAGCTAATAAAAAATATAAAAATACATAATATACAAATACTAGTGTAGAGGAGTATAGAATGAAAGAGTTTATGCAGCTTTTAAAAAAGGGTAATAAATCTGCGTTATTAGCAGCAATTGTTAACGCTGTAATAGCAATAATAAAAGGAATAGGGTTTAGTATGACAGGTAGTGTTGCGCTTTTTGCTGAGATGATGCATAGTGCTGCCGATACTGCAAACCAACTTTTTGTTTTTAGCGGTTCAGCTTTAAGTAAAAAAGCACCAACAGATCGTTTTCCAAATGGATTTGGCCGACTTGTTAATTTAGTTTTACTTGGAGCGGTATTAATTGTAGGAATTATGGCATTTGAAACGATTGTCGAAGGAATTCAGCATATCGTACATCCAACCCACTCTTCAGGTCTTGCTATCACCCTTACTATTTTAGCTGCTTCAGTGGTGCTTGAAGCATTTGTACTTTACAAAGCAATGAAAGAAATAGGCCATGAATTAGGAATAACAACAAGTGGTTTTGGTGTGGTTACCGAGGCAATTTCTAATTTAGGAAAAGCAAAACCAGCTACAAAATTAGTTTTCTTAGAAGATACAGTAGCAACTCTAGGTGGATTATTAGCGATGATTGCTGTAATCATTGCTTACTATACACCATTCCATCAAGCGGAAGGTATTGCTTCTGTCATCATCGGTATTTTGATGTTCCTTGTTGTTGGAAAAGTATTTCTTGATAATGCTGCAGGAGTTATTGGTGAATCTGATGAAGAAATGGAAGACAAGATTGGTGAAATCGTAATGGAAGATCCAGATGTCAAAGATATTCAAGCTCTTACGGTTGTCAAAGAGGGAGAAGATTTACATGTTGAATTAGAAATTGAACTAGATCCTAATTTAACAATAGCTCAAGCTGATGACATAAAAGACCGATTAGAAGAAAAAATCATGAAAGAAAAAGGTGTAACAGACGTAATTATTGAATTGGACGAAGATGACGGGGTTCAAAATTGGGTTGAAGATAATAAAACAGAAATAATCAAAAAATAGTAAAGATTGAAACGACAAATGTTTGTTTTGTCGTTCTTTTTTATTTTACCAATAGGAAATTTGTAAGGATTATAATTTATTGGAAAAAATGTGAACGATATCACAAATTATCGTATTTTGGGTTTTGATTTCTTTGGATCTGATAAAGATTCTTAAAGGATTCAATCAAAAAGGAAAGAATTATATTAATTGTACAAACTTTTTAATGAAAGTTTGTTACGAAGTTGATAGAGATATTACATTAAGATGTTAAAATACATGTTTTAGTTAAAGGTATATTAAGGAAAAATTATCAAAAAGATAATAGGTAGTTTTCTTGTATAGTAGTGTTAGGGGAATTAGGACAATTCTATGTCTTAAAATGAATTGGATAATTCTAATCTACTAAAACGTACATAAAAAGATAAATTTTAGAATGAAAATGAATGGTTCTTTGAAGAACGTGAAATTATGTAATCTGTATGACGAGGAGGAATGATCATGTTTGAATTTGAAAATATAGAACAGTTTGCGAGAATAAAAGTTATTGGTGTTGGTGGTGGAGGAAATAACGCCGTTAACCGAATGATTGAAGATGGAGTAGAGGGCGTTGAGTTCATTGCTTTTAATACAGATGCGCAAGCACTAAAACAATCAAAAGCTGAAATTACAATGCAAATCGGTGCAACGTTGACGCGAGGTTTAGGCGCAGGTGCAAATCCTGAAATTGGAAAAAGAGCTGTTGAAGAAAGTAAGTCACAAATTGAGGAAGTACTAAAAGGTGCAGACATGGTTTTCGTTACAGCTGGAATGGGCGGCGGAACAGGTACAGGGGCAGCACCTGAAGTTGCAAAAATTGCTCGAAAGCTTGGTGCTTTAACAATTGGAGTAGTAACTCGTCCCTTCAAATTTGAAGGTAAAAAGCGTGCAACAAATGCTGAAGGTGGAATTAAGGAACTTAGAGAAGCGGTTGATACATTAATTATCATTCCAAACGATCGCTTATTGGAGCTAGTTGACAAAAAAACACCGATGCTCGAAGCATTCCGTGAAGCGGATAATGTACTACGACAAGGGGTTCAAGGGATTTCCGACTTAATCGCAGTACCAGGATTAATCAATCTTGACTTTGCTGATGTTAAAACGGTCATGTCTCATAAAGGAACAGCCCTAATGGGAATCGGTATTGCAAAAGGTAAAGACCGCGCTACAATCGCTGCTCAGAAGGCATTAAATTCTCCGTTATTAGAAACTTCTATTAATGGAGCTCATGGTGTAATTATGAATATTACAGGTGGACGTAACTTAAGTCTATTTGAAGTACAAGAAGCTGCTGATATCGTTGCTTCTGCATCTCATGAAGAATTAAATATGATTTTCGGTTCGGTAATCGACGAAAACTTAAAAGATGAAATTATTGTAACGGTAATTGCTACAGGATTTGCAGATAAAGAAGAGAAAATGATAAGAACTCCTTCTAGACCAATAGAAGAAGCACCTAGCTTATACAATAGAGAACAACGATTCCAACAAGATCAGAGATATCGAGTAGACCAACAGCAAGATTACAGTCGCTATAATGATCAACAAGACTCTGGTCGATACACAGAACAGCAAAATTATGGTCGTTACAATGAACAAAAAGATCATAATCGTTATAATGAGCAACAGGAATATGGGCGATATAATGAACAACAAGATTACGGCCGCTATAATGAACAACAAGATTATAACCGTTACTCAGAACGACAAGATCATAATCGTTACACAGAACAACAAGATTACGGACGCCATAATGAGCAACAAGAATATGGCCGATATAATGAGAAGGAAGATTCAACTTCATATATTCCAGCTTTCTTACGTAATCGAAAAAACAGAAATAGATAGATTTATAGAAGTAGGGAAGGACATGAGTGTTGATGCTCATGTCTTTTTATTTGGCTCTTTTGGTAAATTTTGTAGCATTTATTAAATATATTAATTTTAAATAAATTGGGAGAGCAGATAAAATAAATTATCATTCAGAAGGTGAACCAACATCTAAATATAAAAAGATAAAAACTTGGAGCCTTTCGATGAAAAATAATTACCATTATTCAACTAATGCATGCTTCAGTTGAACAAGACCCGAAGTTTTGCTAATGTGACGTATTTTGCGTTCTTGCCAGCTATTAGGTTGTCAATGTTTTTAATAACAAGTACATCGATTCAGTATAGTTAACTACTAGTTAATACAATTTAAACATGATAAAATGTCTAGGAGTTTAGAGTTAGGGGGCAGTAGTTAAATGAATCAGCAGTGGAAAGAACAGTTAGAGAAGTACAGAAATAATCGTAAAGAAGAAATCCTTACTGCAGCTCAGCATTTATTTCTTGAAAGAGGATTAGGAGTTGTTAAGTTAAACGATATCGTAAAGCAATGTGGGATAAGCAAAGTTACATTTTATAAATATTATAAATCGATTGATGAAGTCATTTTTGCGGTTCAAATGAGCTTACTAGAGAAGTTTATAGAGCGAGATAAAAATTGGGAATCTAAAGGGAAAAATGGATGGGAAAAGATGGAGTATGTTCTCCGAATTCAAAAAGAAACTTTGCAAACTGACAATGCTGCAATCAGTTTCATAGGCCTCTTTGATATGCATTATCGTGACCATTATCCCACTCCGGAATTGGAAAATGCATTTTTAGATTTATTAAAAAAAGGTCGGTCACACTTTAAAAACATACTCTTAGAAGGCATTCAGGATGGATCAATTCGAAATGATATTGACATAAGGATTCTGCAATTTACAATAAGCAATGTAATGAGCGCGACAATTCAACGTATGGCTTTAAGAGGTAAAATTTTAAAATACGATCAAGGTATTGATCCCAACTTGATACTTGAACAGATGGTTAATATGATCTTAACATACATAAAACCAATGAAATAAATAAAAAAGGATGTTGTCTTTAAAGAGACGGCATCCTTTTTTTGTAAGATTTACAATTCATTAACAAGATAAATACACTTAATTAAAAAAAGAAAACTATAATTCAAAGTGTGTTTACTATTGGTAAACACATAGTTACACTATGTAATTGTTTTTGGAGGGCGATCAACCAAAAAGGAAACTTGAACTGAATTTATTCAACTGGCGGTATTAAGAAGGCTAATCAAGGCACGGAGGGAACTTGGGGATGAATATTAAAAATAAGGAAACGTTAGAAAGCCGAACTAATTTTAGACCTATAGCGAGTTATAGAACAAAGGATGGACGAAAAATAATTGAGAACCGACTTTTTCGTTCAGGAGAACTAGCTCAATTGAATAGTGAGGATCTTCATTTTGTCCATTCTATTGGGTTAAGTCACATTATAGATTTTCGTTCTAAACAAGAAATAGAAGATAAACCGAACCCGATTATTAAAAACACTAGGTACGTCAATATAGAAGCTATTGGGGGATCTATGAATCATGATGAAATGATGGTTGCCCTTAAGAAAATTTTAGAATCTGGTCAATCAGGAAGTTTTTTAGAAAACGTCAACCGTAATTTTATAAGAGATACTACTTCTAAGAAGGCTTTTAGACAATTTATAGATTTGGCAATTGAGGCTGATGGAAACCCAATTTTGTGGCATTGTACGGCGGGTAAAGATCGAACTGGCTTTGCTGCAGCTATCTTATTAATAATACTCGGAGTACCAATGGAGCAAATTTTTGAGGATTATTTACAAAGTAATAACAATCGAGTCGAAGAGAACAAAAAAATACTAGAAATACTGTATACGATGTTTCCAAATAAAGATGAATTTGATTATCTCAATGATGCTATGTCCGTAAAAGCATCCTATTTACAAGCAGCATTGGACGAAGCCGAGAATAGCTATGGTTCCATTGAAACTTATCTAGAAGAAGGGCTTGGTGTTACATCAGACATACGTTCACGTTTACAGCAACTTTACTTGGAAGAGGTGTGAAATCCTGGCCTCAAAGAAATGTATCAAAAAAGTATAATAATCAAAAACAGCAGTAGACCAAGTGGATTTAGCTAAGATCAATATAAATACGATTGTGGGGTTGCAAAAATGAAAGTTTCTACAAAAACAGTTCTTTCTTACGGACTAGGTAGTCTTGGGTCAAATTTGATTTGGGGGTTAATGCTTGGCTATTTAATGCTTTTTTATACCGATTATTTTGGGATTTCGGCAGCTGCTGTAGGAACATTATTTCTTGTAGCGCGAATTTGGGATGCATTAATGGATCCTATTATGGGTGTCATTGTAGATAATACAAATTCCAGATGGGGAAAGTTTAGACCGTATCTTCTGTATGCCCCGGTTATTATGGCCGGTCTTACGGTTCTTTGCTTCTTACAGCCTAATATCAGTCCGGTATCCAAGATTGTGTACGCATATGTAACGTATATCATGTGGGGAATGAGCTACTCTGTTGTAGACGTTCCGTATTGGTCCATGACAGCTGCTATTACAGACGATCCAAAGGAACGGACAAAAGTGGTGATGGTGCCCCGGGTAATGGCAATTATCGGTGGAGTAGTTGTAAGTGCCTGTACCTTACCGCTTGTTAAAGCGTCTAACAGTTGGTTCCTTGTCAGCTTAATCTTTGCAGTATTATGTGTCGTCTTCTTCTGGACTACATTTTTTAACGTAAAAGAACAAGTAACAGTAACACGAAATGAAAAGTTTACATTCAAAGATGCTTTTCGAGTAATCAAATTAAATCAACCGCTTCTGATGTTGTTGTTGACAATGTTATTAGAAGATACCATTACAAAATTCAAAGGTGCTTTCGGTATCTACTATTTCAAATATTATTTACATGCCGAAAATCTTTTTCCTCTATTTTCTTTGGTCAGCATAGTGCCAATATTAATAGGAGCTATGTTTGTACCGATGATGTCGAAGCGATTAGGGAAAAAGAAAACGACTATCATCGGACTTGTTGGTTCCGGTGTGTCGGGATTTGCTTTATTCTTTGTAGGCAAAAGTATGATTCCGTTCTTTATTCTATCTATTCTAGGTTCTTTATTTTTTGGTATAGCGGCGATTACGATGAGTGCTATGATCGCCGATTGTGTGGAATACGGTGAATGGAAAACTGGAAAACGGGCAGAGGGAACGGTATTTGCAACTAACACCTTCCGCTCTAAATTCGCGGGGGCGATTGGGGGAGGATTAGGTGCATATCTGCTTACTGGTATTGGTTATATCCCTAATCAAACTCAAACAGGTTCAACGATGGTGTGGATGCAGGCATTTTATACGATTATTCCTGGAATCTTGTTAATAATCTCTGCAATACCGCTTATTAAATATCCGTTATCAGAAGGACTCTATGAAAAAATCCTATCTGAAATAAAAATTAGACGAAAGAGTAATACAACAGAATTTAAGAATGCGCAATAAGAGCTAATGATTCGGACATGTATAAAAAACATACAAATCAAGGGGAGTAAACATGATGAATTTAAGAGAAAATCCTTTCTTTCTAACAGATGAAGATATTAAGTGGGTGAACGAAACCTTATCCTCTATGACGACTGAAGAAAAAGTTGGGCAACTTTTCTGCCTGCACGGTATGGATAAGGATGAAAAGAAATTGAAAGAAATAATAGAAAAATTTAAGCCTGGTGGGTTTATGTTTAGACCAGACAAAGGAAAGGCAATTCAAGAGGTACATCGTTTTTTACAGGAGCAATCCGCAATTCCTCTACTTCTTGCAGCAAACCTTGAAGCTGGAGGAAATGGCATTGCATTGGATGGGACAGCAGTTGCCAATCCCATGCAGACAGCAGCAACAGGAAACACAGAAATAGCATACAAGTTAGGGGAGATTGCAGCTAAAGAGGGCAGTGCTGTCGGATGTAACTGGTCTTTTGCACCTGTAGTAGATATTGATTTAAACTTTCGAAATCCTATTACCAATATTCGTACCTTTGGATCAGATGTTTCCACAATTATAAAAATGAGCAAAGCATATGTACAAGCATTGCAGGAAAACGGACTAGCTGCATCCATCAAACATTTTCCAGGAGACGGTGTAGATGAAAGAGATCATCATCTAGTAACTTCTGTTAACTCTCTCTCCGTAGAGGAGTGGGATCTTACTTATGGCATCATTTTTAAGGAATTAATTGAGGCAGGTACAAAAACGATTATGCCTGGACATATTATGCTCCCTCATTATTCTAGAAAACTTCGTCCTGATATTAAGGATGAAGAAATAATGCCAGCTACACTATCTAAAGAATTGTTACAAAATTTACTAAGAGAACAACTGCAATTCAATGGAGTTATTGTCTCTGATTCTACAATGATGGCTGGATTCGCAATGGCAAAAAATCGAGAAGAAGCAGTTCCATTATCAATCGAAGCGGGCTGTGATGTTTTCCTCTTTAACCGAAATATACAAGAGGACTTTGAATTCATGATGAATGGTATTGAAAACGGAATATTGACGATGGAAAGAATAGAGGAAGCAGCCACGAGAGTGTTGGCCTTAAAAGCATCTCTTGGTCTCCATAAAAAAGAAGTAGATACGTTAATTCCGAGAGAAGAGGAGCTCAAAGTACTAGGTTGTCAAGAACATAAGGAGTGGGCATCAATTGCAGCAGATGAATCTATTACTCTGGTAAAAGATACAAAACAATTACTGCCTATATCCGCTGATCAATATCGTAGAGTTTTGTTAATTCCTGTAGAAAACATAAATTCACAGCTAAAAGCAGAGGGCTTCTACTCACAATCCTACAATGAGAGCTTTGCAGATAAGCTACGTAAAAATGGGTTTGAGGTGGATCTATTTGACCCAAATCAAAATTTTGGAGCATCATTTATGACTCCTACTTACACAATAAAAGAACAATATGACCTTGTTATTTATTTAGCGAACCTTCCTACTGTTAGCGTAAAGCCGACTTTGAGGCTACAGTGGTCGCCAATGCTTTCGGGGGATTTACCTTGGTTCATTCAGGAAGTTCCTACTATTTTCATTTCTTTGGCTAATCCGTATCATTTATTTGATATTCCGAGAGTCCCTGTCATGATTAACTGTTATCATGCAAACGAAAACGTTGTAGATTACCTTTACATGAAGTTAATGGGAGAATCTGAATTTAAAGGAAAAAGCCCTGTAGACCCGTTTTGTGGGTGCTGGGATACAGGGATGTAATAAGATCTAAGTAAAATAAGGATTTTTATAAATTCAATTATACAACTATAGCATTTCTTATTAAAAGATCACAAAGGGCTGTATAAACAGCCCTATTTATTATGTTATTTAGCAGTTTAGTAAAAAAGGAATTTAATAAAAAGTTGAGAATATTAAATAGCATTAAATTTAAATCCATCATAGATTCGGAGCATTACAATATACGCATGGGTGTGAAGTAACATAATTCACAGAGTGGCTCTTTTTTTGGAGAAACAGTCTAATTTAAAGGAAGGAAATTATTAATGATTAAAATCATCGGGTTCATTGCTGCGATATTAACGACAGCTTCCTTTTTACCACAAGCAATCAAAACAATAAAAACAAAAGACACATCAGGCATTTCACTAATAATGTACATTTTATTTAGTGCAGGAGTTTTTCTTTGGTTAGTTTACGGAATATGTATTCATGATTTTGCAGTCATTTCAGCGAATTCAGTAACGTTTGTGTTTGCATCAATTATTTTATTTTATAAGTTAAAAAGTCCACACTCATAATTAGGTATTCATATGAACTAATACTCTTACGCATGATAATATAAATCATGTTTTCATTTCTTATTGAATTAAAGCAGTGCAGTAGTTAGATAAGAATCCTTTAAAAGTCATATCATTGATATGGCTTTTATTGTTCCAATGCAACTTTATCTATAGTACTCAAAAATATTTAACTGTAATTTAATTAGGAATTTGATATGAACCTAACATTAAAATCTTTACATTGTTCATTAGTAGCTAACGAGATACTTAGTGACTACTACTTGAAATCTATGTAAAGGAAAAAACACCATTCCATTTCAATCTGATCTAACGCTGATTTCAGCCTTATCTTTATTTCTTTTTTTCTTCCAGTCTATAAACATTAATAAAAATGGACCTGTACAAAAAAATAATACCTGTAAAAAAGAACATACAAATTATACTTACGAAACTCCGGTCCAACTATAATCAATACCGTAAACATTATGTAGGAAAATATAATTAATATATTTCTTGCTAATTTCATAATATAACCTCCTGTTTCAATTGGTTGTTGCACCGATAAAAAATATACCATTTAAGTTAAAATTGAATTAATCTTTTTCAAAACTGTCTCTATTTTTTTAATGTGCGTTTACGAAATTATGTTAACCTTTATAAAGGTAAAATTAACCAATATTTATTGTCATTATTGTTTATTTTTTCACATTTTTTAATAGCGCATTACTCCTTTTGGAATTTATGAAAAATCTACAAAAGTATTATTTGTATGTTATTTTTGATTTTTTAAAAGTTAGCAATCAAATTCTGTAGATGGAAGCTTAATAAAAAATGCATTATGAAATCGATTCAAAAAAATTAAAAATTATTAAAACTTTTTTAGCTCTCAGGAGTCTAATGTATAGAACATCGAGATGGAGGGATTGAGATTGCAGGATCATAGTCTAGTGAAAAGGGCTATCAATTGGTTGAATAAAGCATTGAGATCATTAAGAGGAATTCTTGAAGAGAAAGGAGAAAATGGCAATGTTTGAAAAAGAAGAAAGAGAATTAAAAAATTTGAAAGAAAAATACGAAAACGTCGATATACCTCTTGATGATATTGACGAGGCTATTCAAATTGGTTTTCAAAATGCAAAAGAAGTTAAGATGATCAGAAAACCGAAACGGAAATTTAGAATTTGGTCAATAGTTGCAGCTGCCGTTTTTCTTTTTGGAATTCTAGCAAGTATACGTGTATCACCAACCTTTGCTGATTATTTAACAAAAGTACCAGGGATGGAGAAAATTGTTGAAATGGTACGTGTGCGTCATGATAAGGGGTTACTTTCAGCGGTAGAAAATAAATATGCCCAAAAGATTGGTACATCACAAGAAAAGAATGGTATTAAAGTTACAATCGATTCTGTTATTGCTGATGAACAAGACATCGTTTTATTTTATACGATTGATAGTAACTCAAAACAGAAAAATTTCGAAATCGATGAAGCATATCTTAAACCGAGTAATGGGGAAAAATTACCCGAACACTCTTTATCTTTTGGAGGTACTGTCGATAAAGTTAGAGGTCAATATACAAGCACAGTAGAATACGATTTTGATAAACCATATGAACAGCAAGATTTTAATTTAGTTTTAAAAATTAAGAATGTAAAGCAATCAGCACAATTTTCGATTCCACTTTCAATAAAAAAACATGAAAAAACGAATCAAATATATGAACTTAATAAAACGGTAATGATTGAAAATCAAAAGATTAAAATTAAAAAAGTTACCATCTATCCGCTCCGTGTAGCAGTACAAGTTGAAATGGATCCTAGTAATTCAAAGAAAATACTAGATTTCTCCGGTATAATACTTGTTGATCAAAATGGTGAGGTATGGTCAAAAATAACTAATGGAACTGCTGCAAAAATTATTAGCGATAATGAAAGAATTATCTTTTTACAGAGTAATTATTTTAAAGATCCAAAAGAATTATATTTTGTCATAAATAAACTTCAGGCAATTGATAAGGAAGATGAGTACCTTGTAATTGATACTGAGAAACAAAAAATTCTGAAACATCCAAGAGGTAATTATTTATCTGACCTAAAAAAAGAAGGAGATACTATATTTTTTACTTTGAATACAAAAAAGGAATTTAATTACGACATGATTGGATCAATCACTGATGCAAACGGAAAAGAAATTGAAATGAATGAATCCTATATGGAAGGCAATGTTAATAATAAGCAAATAATAGGTTTTAAGATTTCATCTCGACAAAAGTATATGAATCCGATAAAAATTGATCTTGTATCTTTTCCTTCGTATATCGAAGGAGATGCAAAAGTAAGGGTTAAATGAATTAACCTAACAGACCTAAATAGGAAAAACAAAAACGTAATCTTTTCTATGAATATCAAGAAAAGATTGCGTTTTTTAAGTTCTACAGACTATTCACCTTTTGACAGTATGGTTCAGGTGGATAGTTGTGTTTAAACTTTTCAAAATCCCAAGTTCCAAGAAATTTTTTTGCGGCTTGGTATCCATTTGTGAAAAGTGCTTCTTTTTCTTTTTTAGTTAAATTGAAATCTGTGCTTGATATTTCACCAGTTGGGATTTTTATTGTTCGTTCATTTACTTCTTTTGTTAGATGTCGAATATCGTGTGCTTGTCTCATCGTAATAAATATTGATTTGTAAAATGAGATTGGGTTATGACCATCCAGCGGTTTCGCAATAATTTCTTCATCTATTAAGCGAAAACCAAAAGTCGGCCATTCTTGATGGTCATCGAATATCCAAATTGGAAAATTACTTAGAATTCCACCATCAACAATTAATATTGGATATTTATAATTAGGAGTTTTTAGTTTAATTGGTTGAAAGAAAAAGGGGATTGTACCACTCATTCTAACTGCTTGAGAAATTGTTATATCTTTTGCTGATAAGCCGTAGTCAGGTAAATCATCAGGTAAAACGACCATTTTACCATTACTAATATCTGAAATAATGATTTTTAATTTCCCTTCTTCTAAATCGTCGAAATAGCGAATTCCTTTTTTGGATAATAAAGATTCTAACCATTCTACTTCAAAGTCATTTTTATATAACCCATTTTTAAATAAGATATTTAAACCTAGTCCGATTAAAGGAATAAAGTGCAACCATGTTTTTGTAATAAATTTCTTATAATCTAGATGATCCATAATTTCCTTTAATTCTTTCCCTGTATAGCCACATGCTAGAAGAGTAGCAACAATAGCACCAGCAGAAGTGCCTGCCAAACGTGCCCATTCATAACCTTCTTCTTCTAAAGCACAAATAGCACCAACATGCCCGATTCCTCGAACTCCTCCTCCTTCAAAGATACCATCTACTTTCATTTTGTTACACCTACCTTTCAGAAAATGGAATTATATCAATATAATATATGGGAGTTCTGTTTAAGTGTGATTAACTACTGATTCAATCATATTTATCAATTAATATATTTTTTGGGAAATAATCTGACAATCTTTGCAATAAAATTTCGGATGAAACATATAAAAAGTTGCAGAAATATTTATATGATGAATATTTTATATTCAATATGAAATACTAACAGCAATCTGATAGTTTATATCAGAAAATTTTATTAAAAGGGGCTACATATCATGGCAAACAGATCTTCAAATCAATATGTTTCACCAAATGCTGAATCTGCAATCGATCAGATGAAGTATGAAATTGCAACAGAATTTGGAGTACATTTAGGTCCAGATTCAACGTCTCGTGCAAATGGTTCTGTAGGTGGAGAGATTACAAAACGTTTAGTTCAAATGGCTGAACAAAGTCTCGGTGGCTATTCAAGATAAAAGATTTATTATGAGAGATGAGTTAATTAAAGGTAATTCGTTACCGAATGATTAACTCATCTCTTTTTGAATCTTTTAAGAAACTTTACATAAATTTACCAAAACAAAAAACAAAAGATTAAATAAAAGGTAGTTAATTATAAAATATCAAGCAAATTATTTTAATTTGTATTAATATTAGTAAAAATGAGTCGATTTAAGTAGAGAGAAAATTAAAATAATTTGGTATTATTAAACTAAACTCAATGTAACAAATAGAGAGAATTATATTGAGTATTTAAAGAGATAGAAATAAATGGGGAGTTGCAAGTATGAAATCAACTGGAATTATTAGAAAACTAGACGATCTTGGAAGAATTGTTCTACCGAAAGAACTAAGAAATACAATGAATTTAGAGAACAATGCTCCATTTGAAATTCATTTTGAAGAAGGTATGATTATTCTTACAAAATATGATGAAAATTCCGGTCTAAGTGGAATTGTCAGAAGGCTAGATGACTTAGGAAGAATTGTTTTACCAAAGGAACTAAGAAAAATGTTAAATCTAAATAAATATGAACCATTTGAAGTATTTATTGAGGAACAAAAGATTATCCTTAGACAATTTGTTTCGAGTAATGCTTGTATGGTAACAGGAGTTATTGATGAAAATAATTTCTCGTTTGATAGTGGAAAGATTGTAGTAAGTAAATACGGCGCAGAAATTCTTATTAAGGAATTGCAGGAATACATAGCTAAATAAAAAATCCTAAAAGTGCTCTTTTACCTTTTCAAAGTAGAAGAGCACTTTTTTGTTTGAATTTAGTTTTAAGGAATAAGAGTTTATCCTTTCTAGAGTAATATAAAGTATCTATTTCAGTGCTCTCAACGATTTACTACAAATTTATTAAAACCCTCTAAAATACACCAAGATAATAAGACACTACATAGAATGATAATTTCCATTTTTCACATCTCCTTTTTTTGTTCTACTTTTAAGTTCTCTTAGGCTTTGATTGTCTTTAATTTTAAGATTGTATGTTCTGTTTTGTTTGGATGTTTTTATTATACACGAACACTTATTCTAATGTAAGTAGTTTTTATAGAAAATTTATAATTTTTTTACGAACGTATAATCAGGTTTTCTGTTCGTATTAAGAGGCCCTTAATTATATTTCAGGATAGGCTGTTTTAAAAATTGATTTATTTTCAAAAAAAAAAGCTGCGATTTAGCAGCTCAAAATCTTTAATATATGTGTAAATAATGCAAAAAGAACGAATAAGAGTTTAGATCCGAATGACCAAATCGTTGCGAAAGCGATTCCCAAACGAATTGAGCTTGGAGAAAGTGAAGGTAATGTATGAGATAAATTATTACATACTAGCGAAAACAAAGGATTCTAGATTTACAAATTCAGTATTATAATTATCTGTAAACTTTACTATCAATTCAATTTAAAGAGGCCCACTAGTGGCCTCTTCTTATTTTATTCTATACTTTTATTTATGAACCTTACTAATTTATATCCTGTAATTAATGAGAGTACATAACCTATAATAGTTAAGATAGTGCCTAATACATTTTGATAAACGTTAAACTTTATTAAAATAATTAACGAAAGAATAATCAGGGAAATTAGTAAGACAAACCATTTCAATTTTTCATTAGAAATATAAGATGAACTCGACTTTGTAATCTTGGTTACGAATTTTGGTAATGATGCATAAATACCAATC
The DNA here is from genome assembly GCF_002564465.1 of Bacillus sp. AFS088145. Taxonomy (GTDB): domain Bacteria; phylum Bacillota; class Bacilli; order Bacillales; family Bacillaceae_G; genus Gottfriedia. The sequence continues at coordinate 97,615 of NZ_NUUX01000006.1, forward strand.
AGAAATAGTCCTAAAAATGGGAATAAAACACTGTAATAAGTATTGTCAAAGGTTGCGTTTTGAAACTTAAAAATGAAGTCCATCAATAAAAATAATCCTAACACATAAAGAAGTAATAAACTTAAATAGTTGAATGTTTTCATAAAGTTACTCCTTTTATTAATATTTTGATTGGTTTGACTAAGGTTTCATAGGATATTACTATGATGTTCTAATTTCCATATTATACCATATGGGGAATGGATTATGAAAAAGGTAAGAAACGTAAGAAACGTAAGAAACGTAATGCTAACTGCTGGACTATAATTGCCGGCTGGTGTAAGTACTCCATGTGCTTTTGCAAAAGAAATTCCAGTTGGTAAAGTAGGTATAAGCGAGAACTAAAATAAGAGAGTAGTAGAAAAGCTTTAAATGAGCCTATTGTTCCTTTAAATCAGATCAAATCGCTCTACGCAAAATCACAGAAAAAGATATTCCTACCATCTGAGAAGTAAATATAGCCTTACAAAGTAAATGTACTGAAAAAGTATGTTTCTTCCACAAATATGGTAGGATATGGTTATGGAATTGTTAGAAGGAGAAAACGTATGGGCCTAATAGAGAATCAAAAGTATTTCTTTGAAAAATATAAAATCGATGAACAGGATTTTGAAAAGTACTGTTTAGACTGGTCAAAATATATTGAAATTTATAATGAATACATATCAGAAATACCGAATCTTGAAACAGTAGCTACTTTTATTTCGGAGATACTCCGTAAAAATCCTGAAATTCATACTGTGAAATCAAGAATTAAATATCCTGACCATTTAATTGAAAAGATTATTCGAAAGACGATAAAAGGTAAAAAATCAGACTCAGGATATGAAATCAATGTTTCGAATTATAAAACAGAAATTACAGATCTAATTGGTATAAGAGCATTACATTTATATAAATACCAGGCTGCAGATATAGATAAAACAATTAGACAGAATTGGAATTTACACGAAAAAGCGACTATTTACCATCGTTTAGGTGATATGACGAGTGAACAACATATCGAAGAAGAAAAGTTCCAGTTTTTAGTTCATGATGCCGGATATCGATCATGGCATTATGTAATTAAGTCACAAATGACAAAAGTAAATTATTTAGCTGAAATTCAAGTAAGAACGATATTTGAAGAAGGCTGGAGCGAAATAGATCATCAACTAAGGTATCCCTATGATTTAGATAATGAGATATTAAATGAACAGCTTTTAATCCTAAATAGGCTTTCGGGTGGGGCAGATGAATTGGTCAATTCAATCCTTCATACTAAGATGACTATTTATCAACAAAACGAAGAAAAAGAATTTCGTGATGAAAAGATTCAGGAATTATTAGATGAAATTTCTAGTTTGTCAGAGGATGGAAAATTAACTGATGAGGATAGGAAGTCATTAGAAGAGAAAATTAAGCAATTAGAAGTTAAAAAGATTAAAGTAAATTATAGTAATCTGTTTAATAATCGCTCAGTTGAATATCACTTTAAACGAAGAATATTTCCTAGCGATTTTTAGATAATTGTTATTAGAGGCCAAGGCAATATGCTTTGGCTTTTTTGCACATTAAGAAAGTATAAAATGGCAGCGGGGAAGAAGAATCAACGTGGTTGCCAATTTTAGGAATTAAGTATAAGTGCAGCCAAAAGGCTCGCCAATCGACGAGTTTTCTTTGAATTTTTTACCAGAAAAATTCTAAGATATTTAGGTGCCATTTCTTTTCTCCTAACATTAAATGTAATAACAGATCTAGTTTAGATTTTAAAAAATATGAAACTAGGTGGAATTATGGTTAAAAGGCCGATTTATAAACAGGAATTTCTAAATACATTTAATTATGCAGACAAAAATTTTGATATTGCTTCGCTGAAAAATCTGATTGAACAATCTTTTGGAGAAAATAATGCATTGGATTTTAAGGAAACATTCGTAAGAGAGGATCAAATTGCAAAATTAGTAATTGCAATGGCGAATTCTGGTGGAGGATCAATAATTTTTGGCGTAAATGATGATAATCACCCAGTCGGAATTCTTAAAGAAGAGCTAAAGGATCCAACCGATTTTCAAAGAAAATTAAATGGTTATTTACCTTCTATGCTAATTTATCATCTTCAACAAATTGATTACGATGAGAATGAAATGTACGGATATTTTAGTGGTAAAACCTTCTTCATCATTTATATCCCCGAGCAAAATCGATTTATCCCGTTTATTGCTAAAAGAGGCTCCGATAAATTATTTACAGATAAAATTTATATTCGGAAAAATACTTCAAACGAAACCGCCACAAACGATGACTTAGAAATTATATTTAGAAAAAGGCTCATTGAACAATATGAGGACTTATCTAATATGAGTCTAAATGAGCATATGGAACAATTAAAGATTCTTTATCGTATAGCTGCAATTAGTGGTGATACAAATAAAAACCCAAAAAGCCAAAAAGATGATTTTAGTGAATTTATTGCCAGAATGATTGAGAAAAAGAAGCGGAAGATTGAGATAGTTTTGGAGGTTAGTAATATTGAGTGAATGGTAGTGAGGATAGAATAAAATGAAGAAATTATAGGAATGAAGATAAAACCGGGAGTATCGGTTTATCTTACATTCCATTTTTTATTTAATATTTAAAATTACTTGTAATAAGTATTTTCTATATAATCAGCATGTCTTAAGTACTTCTCTACTTTTTCAATTTCTTTATCTGTATTCAAGTATCGAATATATTTTGAATCTTTCGTTTTTAAATAAAAGCAATCTATTTTTCTAGAAGAATTATTTAGATCATAAGATAGATTGATATAGTCACCATTTTTATAGACTGCAATAACAATACTAGAGCGTTTAATTTTTTCATTATTTTTTACCTGCATTTTATTTTGTATATAATCTTTTTCAAGTTCTATTACCTGATTTACCTGGTTCTCAAACTTATTTTTATTATTACAAGCAGAAAGTGAAACTATAAAAAGTATTGTAGCGAATAAAACCAGTATTTTCATCCTCATAAATATCTCTCCTTATCAAATTGTAAAAGATTCAGTAAATGAGAAACGGAAGTGGAACATTTTTATTTCTTTTTTATAAACTTCAAATTTTCTAATAAGGCATTGTAACTGCACCCATAAAAGGCACAAGTGAAAAGTAGGGATTAAAAAAAGTCGATAATTTGTATCTAAAAATGGATTAATTATTAATTTGGGTAAAAGTAATAGAATAATTGATGAAATGAAACTGGATAAGTAAATATCTAGTAGGATGCTTTTCTTTTTAATAAGATTTTTAATAATTGAACTGAATATGTATGACAACAGTGAAACAATTAAAGCGAATGGAAATGATCTTAAAGTAAAGAATAGGGGGATAGAAATTACTTTTTCAAAAGTAGAGAATACTATTGTTACAGGTTGATTTGGTTCGAATTGAAATTAATATAAACAACTGCTTAACCGCTTGTTTATAGCTTTTTTCATATAAATTTCATAGTTTGTTACTCTATTGGAATATATTTCATTTTATGATTAGTAATAATAAGACTTAAATGTGGAGGTAAAGTGTCATTGACTTTATTTTTATTGTGCGTTTTTATTCTAGTTTTCATCATTCTATTTAAGAGGGGAGCAGTATCATCTAAGCTTAGTGAAAATAATAAACTTGTTTTTAAATTGAAAAATACTAGTTGGTTTCAAAATCATTTGATGTCAGGATTTTTCTTCTTTTATTATGAATGCAACGTTGTTTTTTACTACTTGTCTGGTAATTTATCTATTAACGTATCTACTAATTCCATTTCTCCATTTGTTGGTAATGATTTTGGCCATCTTTGGAAGTTTCTTTTTGTGGATAATCGTGAATAAGGCATGGCAAGGTACGAACGCAAACCGAATTAAAATGAGTATTTTAGGAAGTAGTTTTTATATTTTATCAATTTTGTTTCTATATTGGTTATTAAATCTTGAACCTTCTTATCCAGGTGAAGATCTGTTTATGCGTTCAATAGGATTGATGTTTGGGATAATGGTTTCAATCGTTGCATTTCTTTCTTGCTTGATTACGACAGGATTTAGTTTTAAAAGCAAGTAATCTGTAAGAAACTCTATGAATAACCTGGGTTTTTCACATACTCATAATAGGTTAGACGCTTAGAAAAAAAGAGGAAGGGCACTTAACATTACAAATTGTTAAGTGCTTTTATATATAGCAAATAACATTGTTTTTTAGCAAAAAAGTAATAGGTATATATTCTTACTTTTGATATTTTATAAAAATTTTTAATAGGTTTATTTAACTGGATAATAATTTGAAAAGTAAATAACTAGTCATTTATTTTGTGAAAATAAGTGGGTTAATTTCATTTGAAAAAGATTAGAAAAATTAGTGTATTTTAAGAAAAAGCTGATAAACCAAGGGCTGAATAACCCAATTGACCAATAATTGAATATTATTTATATTTTGATATTGTAGAGTGCTTTTTAAGAAGTGGTTTGGATATGAACGATTAAAATCGATTTTAATAGATTCATATGAGAAGTCGCTTTTTTTTATTTTATCAGAATAGGGGAGTGTAAGATGACAGGAAAGCCTAGGTTAAATAAGTATGTTACTGCGATGATGACGACAGCTCTTATTGCTGTTCCAACTTTTCAAGCGTTAGCTGCTGGGACAAGCAATAATGTTTCAAACTTAACAAATAGTAGTGCTGTAGAAACGAATCTTCAAGGAATTAACGCAAAAGCAAGTACAGGGAAGCATGTGATTACTCTTATTACAGGTGATGTAGTTACTGTAACAGAGTTTGCAGATGGACAAAGTGTAATCAGTGTTGAACCAGCGGATAAAGCTGATGGTGGTTCACATATCATGACGGTTAATAAGGATACATATGTTATTCCGAAACAAGCGATGCCTTACTTAGCTTCTGGTGCATTAGATCGAAATCTATTCAATATTACTGCACTAATAGCGGATGGATATGATGATGCGTCTCAAAAGACATTACCTGTTATCGTACAATATTCAGAGTCAAAAACTCGCTCAAGCTTGAAGCCGGCATTAAAAGCTTCAACGAAAACACATGAACTAGAAAGTATTAATGGAGCTGCGCTTTCTGCAGAGAAGAAGGATTCGAAAGAGTTTTGGCAAGATGTTAAGAAAAATATAAAATCTGCGGATTCTACCAAATCTACAAAGTCATTAGTTACACCTGGGATTGATAAAATTTGGTTAGATGGACGTGTTAAAGCAACGCTTGAGCAAAGTGTACCACAAATTGGGGCACCTACTGCTTGGAATGCTGGTTACAACGGAAGTGGTGTGAAAGTAGCGGTTCTTGACACAGGGATCGATGCACAGCATCCAGATGTAGCTGGTCAAATAAAAGAAACAAAAAGCTTTGTTCCAGATCAAGATGTACGTGATTTCCATGCACATGGTACTCATGTTGCCTCTACTGTACTTGGAACGGGGGCAGCATCAGGTGGAAAATATAAAGGTGTAGCACCAGGAGCAAGCCTAATTGTAGGAAAAGTGTTAAGCAATGAAGGCTTTGGACTTGATTCATGGATTATTGATGGTATGGAGTGGGCTGCACATAATGCCAAAATTGTAAGCATGAGTTTAGGAAGCGATGAGTCAAGTGATGGCACAGATCCGATGGCACAAGCAGTTAATAATTTAAGTGCTGAGACAGGCTCTCTGTTCGTTATTGCGGCTGGTAATACAGGTCGTGAAGGAATCGGTTCTCCTGGAGCAGCAGATGCGGCACTTACAGTTGGTGCAGTTGATAAATCAGATAATCTTGCTTACTTCTCATCAAAAGGTCCACGATTTGGTAGTGAAGGATTAAAGCCTGATCTGACAGCACCAGGTGTAAATATTACTGCTGCACGATCCCAATATTCAACTCAAGGAAGCGGATCTTATCTTTCGATGAGTGGTACATCGATGGCTACGCCACACGTGGCAGGAGCAGCTGCGATTCTTTCCCAACGCCATCCTGATTGGACAGGCGCACAGCTGAAAGATGCATTAATGAGTACAACTAAAAAATTAGATGATATTAAGCCGTTAGAAGGTGGAACAGGACGTCTTGATGTTGCAGCAGCGACTCTTGGTGATTTGCGTGCAACAGGTTCACTTGATTTTGGTTTCTATGCTTGGCCTCATGAAAATGATGGATTGAAAGAGAAAACAATTACGTACACTAACGACAGTGAGAAGGCTGTGACGTTAGATCTATCAGCAAAAATTACTGATAATAGCGATGCTGATGCACCTGCTGGTTTATTTAAACTTTCAACGAACACGGTAACTGTACCGGCAAAAGGTAGTGCAAAAGTTACTGTTACACTTGATCCAAACGTAGGTGCTAATGGACAACGTTATCAAGGTCAGATTTCAGCAAATGTTGATGGTAAAACAGTTGTGCATACTGCATTGGCTATGATTAAAGAAGAGGAAAGATATCCATTAACGTTAAATGCAATTGGACGCGACGGTAACCCAGCTTTGGCGTATATTAATCTACTTGGCCCAGATGGTGTTCCGGATTTTATTGCAGTTAACGGTACAACAGAATTACGTTTAAAACCAGGAACTTATTCTGCAATGTCAATGATGGATGTTGATACTGACACTGACCACGCTGGAGTTGCACTTGTAGGGGATCCTGAAATTAATTTAGATGGTCCTCAAACTGTTACATTGGATGCACGTAAAGCGAATGAAATTACAGCAAACGTACCAAATAAAACAGAAGCAAGCTTTAGGAAAATGGAATATTATCGTGAAGTTGATGGCAACAATGTTAGTGACATCTATGTGATGCCGGTTACAGTAGATAAAATGTATGCTGAACCAACTAAGAAAGTTAAAAATGGAAAATTTACATTTAACACTCGCTGGAGATTGATTGAACCATACATGACAATCAATTTCAAAGGCAATGAATTAGATGATATTCCACAAGCCGGAAGTACATTACTAGATGGAAAATACAACTTAGACGCTGTTTATGTAGGTAAAGGGGCACCTACCGATTATAAGGGATTAAATGTTAAAGGTAAGGCTGTTATCGTTGATCGAAGTGATGAAGTAACTGGTATGGAGCGCTCAGCAGCAGCAAATGCAGCAGGTGCAAAACTAGTTATTACTGTAAATGATGGACCAGAAGAAATTAGTGAATATGTAGGAGTTGAAAATGAAGATTGGTCACTTTCAGATTCTCCAATCGCAGTTGTAGCAATCAGTCAAACAGATGGTAAAAAACTAATTGACGAAGCTAAAGCAAAAAAAGCAAAACTTGACGTAGTGGGTACACCTAATACGAAATACGTTTATGATCTTGTAGACAACCATGACAATGCAATTCCAAATGACGTAACTTATTCACCTAAAGCGAGCGACCTTGTAAAAATTAATGCTGAATACAAATCAGATCAAGGTACAGCAGGTGGCGAGTTCCGTTGGGATATTCCGTCATACCGACCAAATGGAGTTGGTTACCTAACTAAATTAAATCTACCATCAGTTCGAACTGAATGGGTTTCTGCTCAAAAAGGTACTTCTTGGTATCATCAAGCTAGTGTGCTAGATGCTGCTTGGGAAGTACGACAACCAAAAGCAACATACAAACCAGGACAAACATTAGATGAAGAGTGGTTCTCACCAGTTGCTCGTCCTCGTTTAGGTGATGGCTTCTGGAAACCTTATCGTACAGGAAATAACTTAGTCATTAACATTCCTGCATGGGCTGATTCTGGAGTAGGAAGCACTGGTTCAGAATCTAATTATCCAGGTTCACAAACATTAAAACTATACCAAGAATCAAAACTAGTAAAAGAAGCACAAGGACAAGCAATCTACTCATTTAACGAATACCCAACTGCAAATACGCAGTATAAAGTAGTTAGTGATGCATGGCGCGATCCACAACGCTTCGATAACTCTGTAAAAACACATACAGAGTGGACATTCTGGTCTAAGGAACAAGAAGAATATAAAACAGAACTTCCATTAATCTCGCTTGATTACAATGTAGAAACTGACATGAATGGTAATGCAAAATCAGGCCGTTGGATCGACTTAGAAATGAAAGCAATCCAAGTAGCTGGTGCACCAGGAAACGGTAAAATGAAAGGTGCAACATTAGAAGTTTCGTATGATGAAGGCAAGTCTTGGGAACTAGTCGATTTAAATCGTGAAAAAGATGGCTGGAAAGCTAGAATTGAAAACCGTAAGAAAGCAACTTCTGTATCATTAAGAGCAAGTGCGTGGGATGATGCAGGAAATAGTGTTAATCAAGACATTATTAAGGCTTTTGGATTGAAGTAAATAAAGATTGAGAAGGTACCTTCCTTTTGGGAGGTGCCTCTTAATGTGCCAATACTAGTGCCCTATGGATAAAAAAAAGCACCTTCCACTTAGAAGGCACCTCTTAATTATTAACTATTTTGATCAGCTTTTTCAGCGTCCAATAATTCTTGCATGAATTTAAGATTATATGTATGGCTTTCTTTCAGTCTGCTATGTCTTGTTAGTTTGATTAAGTTTTGGTAGTGAGCGATTTCTTCCTCTAGTGATGAAATGACATTTGCACGATATGCTTTTAAATCTTGTTCGTTCATTTTTCATTCCTCCTATAATAGGGATTTAATAATTTAAGTATATCACTAATATGGAAAAATAAATCAAATTTCATTGTGAAAGAAGCAAGATTACACAAAATTTACAAAAAAATAGATAAATCAATCAACTCATTGGTAGGCAAGAATAGGCGAGCATCTAATTTAGAACTTTAATTGATAATCAAATGTGAATATAGGTACGGATTGTGCTATATAGAGTTTGTACTGGAACCAATTTTCCCATTAAAAAATCCCCTTATAAGAGACAATTATTTCTTCTGCCTCCTATAAAGGGATTCAATATTCATTTATATCTTTAATTTCTCTGCTTAAGTAAATCTCTAATCTCTGCTAATTGACTTTCTATATTGGTTAGACGACTTTGCATGTCACCAATCTCTTGTTCGGCTTTATAATTAATTGCGAAATCGATAACAGATTCATGTTTATCGCGTGCTGCTTGACGGTTTTGACTCATCATAATGACCGGTGCTTGAAATGCCGCAATAAAAGATAGACATAAGTTCAACAAGATAAAAGGCGCAGAGTCAAAATGAAAAGCTTTTGTGAATGATAAGCTATTCCAAATCATCCAGATAGCAAGTGTACAACTAAACCAAATAATAAATTTCCAACTACCACCAAATTGCGCAATTTTATCAGCGATTCTTTCAGACAATTTTGTTCGTTGGGTGTAATCACTATTTAAATGTTGCAGAATTTCTGACTCATAACGATCCACTAATCGGTCAATTCGTGATAAGTTTTCATGGTTTAAATCAATATCAAACCCTTGAATTTTTTTTGGTTTCTCGACTTGTTTTTTAACGTAAATTTGCTTCCAAATGTTGTGTACCATGTGTCCAACCTCCTCTTTTCTAGAGGAAGCCTTCAAAAGCTTATAAAAGTTGGATTACATTTTTATGATGTAATCCTCCTCGGATATTCAATTGTATGACTTCCTCTGATGTCGTCGGTAAATTATCCGACTCACCTATACTGGGACTACCCATAAAAATGTTCCACCTCACTTTTTTCGTATAAATAATACCTTTACTATTATATGACGACTTATCCGATAGGACTATACTATTTTTAAATAATTTTTTATCTTCCTATATATAAACTTATGTATATTTCCTATTCCATTATAAAATCCGCATCTGCGATTACTTAGAAATTACTCAGATCTTCACGATTTTTAAGCTTGATACTTGATGATTAAAGTTGCCTAAATCATTAACATCATTTGTAAGAACAATCGACGCTCCTTTATAATTTGCATCGGAAAATAAAGTGACTTGATAGCCCGGTGCAATATGAATAGAAGAAATAGTATCATTGCCAATGCCTTTTACAAGCTGATCGTAATCATAATTACCAGATCCTAATATTTCTGATGCACCGCCAAAAGCATTTTCCTTATATACCGTCACAGGCATTTCTACACCGTTTACGCGAAAAAACATATCTATGAATCCAGCAGTCTCTCGTTCTGCTTGATTTAACTGAACAAGAGTCGGATTTTTTACTTCGTTCTTCCACATGGCAGAATAATAATTACTGTAAGCTGCTTGCCAGAAATAATTAATGATCGTATCATTCCAAACTTTAGGTAAAACAGATTTTGCTTGTACCGCAGCTTGATGAATCCATGCTTCAGGATCAGTCGAAGAGTTCCAATTATATAAACCTGAATCTGGCAAAATCATTTGACTTTGAATACTTTCGGCATAAGTTTCAAACTTCGAATGATACCCTGGTGCGTTATGATCTAGATTGGAAATATTTGAAGCATGTAGAGGCTGTGTTTCATCTGTAAAATAGTGTAAAGAAACTCCTAAGTAGTAGAATGCATTATAAAAATCGCCTTTTTTATAGTAATCCGATGCTAGGTTAAAATACTTAGCTCCTGATTGACGAGCTGTTGGATAAGAAGCTCCCGTATAATTGGTTTGTGTGTCTGGATCATAGAAGTGAGACATAAATGTACCCGTATCATAAAAAGGGTTAATATGATCTGCATCGTATAAGCCCTGTTCCCAACGATCGCGAAACTGATTAAGCAATGTTGTAGGCTTGTTTATTGCAGGATTCGTATTATCTGCTATAAGTTTGACACTGCCATTTACGATAAAATGATGCGTACTATGATCTTGATTGTGAACATCTTCGTCAGACCATGCGAATGCTTTCTGATCATTGCTAAATAATGAAGTGATTGCAAGGGCACTTCCAGCAACTAATGTTAATAGCTTTTTTGATTGAATACGTTTTTTCATGATACACCTTCTTTTTTTTATTTTGTTGTCTTATAAGCAACAATGTTTAAGTATAATCAGTTTTTGTTAACGAGATGTTTCTGTTGTGTGAAAATTTGTTAAATTTTGGAAACTTTTTACCGATCATGGAAGTACTTACTTCTACACAGTTTTTTAACAGTGCCAAATTTTTAAGAATTAAAATAGAAAAAGTACATAATCCTTTTTGTGTTCCATATTAATTTAAAGACCTGCAAATTCATTCGTGAATCTTTTCGGGGGTGAAAAAATATGGATATTAGTACTAGTGCTAGAGTATCTCTATCAAAAAAAGTGTCCGAGGATGCAATGGTAGTAAACAACGAAATAAATGTATATGGGGTCTTTGATGGAGCAACACCAATTACGCCATTTAAGAATGCAGATGGCATGAATGGTGCATATATTGCTTCAAATTTATTTAGAAAGTATTTTAAAAATCATTTTAGAGCTGAAATGTCTCTATCAGAAGGAATTATTCTAGCAAATAGAAGACTAATGGATGAAATGAAGTTAAATAACATAGACATAAACCGCCCAGAGGAACTATGGTCAACATGCGTTGCCATTATAAAAATTGATAAGCAAAAGGTATCATTTGCTCAACTTGGGGATTGTATGATTTTAGCAGAATACCATAATGGTCAAATAAAGACCTTAACTAAAGATACAGTAAAGGATATTAGTAGTAGGGCAAAAATGAGACGAGAAAAGGAACGGAAACAAGGGCTGATGTTACCAGATGAATCAAACTACCAGTCTATTAAAAATCAACTTATTTATAATCGAAGCATGGCTAATACAGTCGATGGTTATTCGGTTGCAAATGGAACCGAAGTCGTCGGAAACTACATTCAATTGGGATCTATTGTTACTAAAAATTTAAAGTCAATTTTACTAATCAGTGATGGTTTATTTCATCCGAAATTTGATTTGATCCATTCTTTTAAAGTAATTAAAGAAATAGGATTGGGAGAATATTCAATGCGATTAGAAAGGGAAGAGTTGAAAAGTAAGATTCATTCTGATGATAAGACTGGAATACTTGTTCGGTTTTAATTTTAGATGCCATATTGGGTATCTTTTTTTTGTGATAAATATTGTAACAATTATAAAAGCAATAGTTATTAAACTCATGTTAGTATACAGGTGATAGATGTTTGTACGAATTCGAAATGGTTATGAGGGATTGAATAAAAATTGATAATTGTCATTTAGTTGACGAGGAGTGATATCTAATGGATATTAAAAAGTACGTAATAGTAATGTTTCCGACATTTTTAATTGTGTTTGGTTGTTTTTTATATTAGATAATCAATATAGGTATTTCTTGTATCTACCCATTATTATTGCATGGGTCATTTATTATGTTTGGAAATTTAAAGATGAAAAAAGTATTAAGAATAAAGAAAACCTTAGTTAGAAGTAAGTTTAACAAAGGTTTTCTTTTTTAGTATTTTAAACTGGATCATATTTGTAATACAGATCTCAAAAATTGACTACATAATACCAGACTACTCTATTATTCGAGCAGTCTGTTTCTTTTACTAAAACTGAAGTTGCTTCTAACGGATGAAACGTTTAATTACAAATTGAGAAATCCACGCTAGAGTATAACTATGGTTCTATTAATCTACTATTAAGTATTATTACTAAAAAAGGTGGAACCGTTGTTGATAAAGTGGAATTCACTTATGATAGTGAAGATAATAGAACATCTAAAAAAGTTACTAACTCTGATGGTGAACGTACTGAATATTATTACTATGATTCAAACGGTGATTTAGTAAGTATCTCAGAACAAATAGGACAATCCTCTTCAATTGATAATTTGTTAAACTTCTATCGAGATGCATCTGGTCAATTATTAAACTTTGAATACAAAGGACAAAGATATGACTATGTTTACAATCAAAGAGGAGACATAGTTGCCATTACAGATGAGCTACAAGAAGTTATTGTACGCTATACTTATGATGAGTGGGGGAATCTTGAAAAAATTGATGCACCTACTGAAATCGGTTTAGAAATTGCAAATGCAAATCCATATCGATATGTTGGGAAATTTGGTGTTCAATATGACAACGATACGAATCTTTATTTTATGGGTTGGCGAGATTATGATTCAAAGATCGGTAGATACATTGTTGCAGATGAATATGAAGGTGAAGATAACAATCCAATCTCCTTTAACCGATACTTATATGCTGAAAGCTGGAATGGCAGGTGTAGTTTTAAAAGCTCATGAGGTTCAAACTGCAGATCGCGCAACTCTAATTCGTGAAAAGGAACCTGGATTACATGTGTACGGTGGTTTAGTGTGTAACTATTTTACTGGAGGTTTGTCTCCTACAGCGGTAGATGCGGCGGTTCGTTTAGGAGCTAAAGTTATTTGGATGCCTACTTTTTCAGCGGAGCAGCATCGACGATTCTTTGGAAAGAAAAAAACGAATTTCTTCAATAGTAAACGGGCGTTGACTCATCCAACGGCTGGCATTGAGATTTGGGATGAGAATCGAAATATCTATCCAGAGGTTTATGAGATTTTAGAGTTAGTAGCGGAAGCGAATGTTATTTTAGCTACGGGACATTTGGAAGTGGAAGAGGTTCTTGCATTAGTCGATGCAGCTAAGGAAAGAAAGGTAGATAAAATTTTAATTCAACATACAGATTTAGGAATTGCGAGAGTTCCTTTTGAATACGAAAAACAGCTGGTTAAAAAAGGTTGTATTCTTGAAAAATGCTATTTAGCAAGTAGTGAAGATTTTAATGATATTAGTACGCAAGAAATGGCTGAGAGTATTAAACAATTAGGAGCAGAGTCATGTGTAATGGTAACGGATTATGGACAGCAACATAATAATCCGCCAATTAAAGCATTAAGTAATTTTATTGAAGATATGTTGAGACATGGAATCACTGAAGAGGAAATCTTGACGATGGTAAATTACAATCCTAAAAAGCTGTTAGGGATTTAGAAAGGGAGAATCGAATTGGATGAAATGATTGTAAAAGAGATTGAACAATTTATCCCGTCTGATCGGATACTGACCGACCTGGCAGAGTTATATTCTTATAGTTATAATGCTTCATTTGGTGAGTATTTACCTGAGTTAGCGATTCAACCTGAAAATGCCATGGGCTTTTTGTTTCTGTTCTGATTGGTTTATTTTTTTCTGTTTTCTCCTTTGCTTTTGCAAACACATTGTTAAACTAGGCAGGTGCAAACGTGAACTTGAAAGAGGCAGCATTGATTTATTTTAAAGTTGTTCTCGGACTAACGTCGTTCATCGCCTTATTTTCTGCACAATCTGCTTTCTTTCGTGCAATTGGAGAAAAAAATCAATCAGATGTTCAGGAATATCGAAAATGGAGTTGTATTCAGTCAGCTGTTTCGATGACATTTGTTTTCTAGCAGTTGCAAGCCCTTTGATTGGGAAATTATTTACACATAATCAAACAGTGCTTCACTTATTAGTAATTATTTTATTAATCGATACAGTATCCCAACCATTTTTAGCTCCTGTGACTGTTGACACTGCTGTGGTACAAGCAGGTGGTAACAGTAAATTTCCTATGTTTCTGACCATGATTGGCATAGGGAGTAAGAAAATTGGGTGTTTATATTTTTGCTTGGAAACTTGGGTTTGGTCTTCCAGCTGTGTGAATTTCAATTGCAATAGATAACGCTCTTCGTGCTACAGCCTTTTCATGGTATCGTAAAAAGAAAAAATTAATAATGGACTTGGAATAGTAATATTCTTATGAAACTAACAAATACAATAGTTTAACAACAAATAGAGTATGATCATTAGTCGATCATTCTCTGTTTCAGTTTATGACAGGATTGTTCAATAAGGACTTCACGTTTTAGTAGTCTAAATTATCCCTACTTTAGACGCAGCCAAATGTATCGTTTTTGAATTGTACTACTTTTTCATGCTAGAATGTATACAACTTCAATTGAAAGAAAATATAAGTGTGTATACTCTTATTCGAGGAGAATTTATGAATTTCGAGCAAATGGAATACATAGTGAAAGTTGCAAGCGAGAAATCGATCATTAAGGCTGCAGAAAAATTACATATTACAAGTTCAGGACTAAGTCAATCGATCTCCCAATTAGAGCATGAAATGGGAATAAGTATTTTTAACCGTTCAAGAAAAGGAACGTTTCCAACAGAAGAAGGAAAGATTTTAATAAATAGAGCTAGTGAAGTCTTAGAAATTATCAGTAAGTTAAATGAAGAGCTGTATGATTATAAAAATAATAAAAAGATACATTTGAAAATAGTAGCTGCACCTACTTTTGCAGCTGTACTTCTACAAGCGATGAACAGAATTAAAGAAGAACATCCGAATGTAACGATTGATATCGAGGAAAAAGATCCACCGTTAATAATGGAAACAATTAAACATACTGAATATGATTTTTGCTTTTTCCCTCAAGATTTAGAGTTACTAAAGAGTGAAAAAAATATTAACTATGAATTAATTCGAACTGATCGTGTTCACGTTATTGTAGGAAAGAACTCCCCACTCTATCATCTTGACTACGTAACAAAAGCTGATGTATTAGAAATGGATACAGCGTGCTATTCAATCTATTCTGATTATTATTATTCTAAATTAATTAAAGAAAATAAAAATAAAATAAGAGTAACGACAAACAGTATGAATATTCTTACAGAGGCTGTTAGAGAACATAATGTATTTGTCTATTCTCATGAGTCAGGCGCTAAATTTCACCCGTACATTCTAAGTGGAAACTTAAGATCTATTCCCTACAAAGAAAATAATGAATACGTTGTGAAGGATTTATGGGTAATCTATCCAAAAAACAAAAAGCTTTCTAATATAAGTAAAAAATTTATCGAAATCGTTAAAGAAATAGCCACTCAATGATGAGAGGTTATTTTTTGTTTAAGAATCCTTTTTAGTCTACTATGTACTAATAGAATAGTTGAATTAGGAGAAATCCTAATTCAATATTGGGAAAAATTGTTAAAATTATAATTAGGGCAAATCAGCTCAAAAAATTGTAACAAAGGGGAAACTATGCAGAACAGAAACGTAGAACTTGTGGAACTAAATGCAGAAAATTGGTATGAATGCTGTCTATTAGAGGTATCTGAAGATCAAAAGAGTCACATCGAACCGAATGCAATCTCGATTGCTCAATCGAAATTTGAATCTTCACTAAAGCCATATGCTATTCATTTTGAAGGTAAAGCAGTTGGTTTTTTAATGTTTAATACTACTGAAGAAGAGCTAGATGGCTATTGGATATATAGAATAATGGTAGATAAGAATTTTCAATAAAAAGGACTTGGTAAAATTGCAACTCAGTTAATGATCGATGAAATGATTAAACTACCAAATGCCAAAAGAATTGTTGTAGGATATCACCCTGAAAACTTAGGAGAACATAATTTATATTCAAGTTTAGGATTTATTGATCATGGCGATCGATTTGGTAAGGAAATGGCAGTAGTATTAGATATAAAGTAGCTATGAATGTTCCAAAGGATTCAAAAGAGTAATTTTTTTGTCACTAATATCAAAGTAAATTTCATCAATAAATGTAAAGAAGGGATAGCAATTAAGCTATCTCTTAAATTCTAAATGTTGTCTGTTTTTATTGAGTGTCTTCGTCGATTTTGTACTCCAAAATATCACCTGGCTGACAATCCAATGTCTTACAGATCGCTTCTAATGTTGAAAAACGAACCGCTTTTGCTTTACCGTTTTTCAGAATGGAAAGATTCGCCATCGTAATTCCAACTTTTTCTGAAAGCTCCGTTACGCTCATTTTTCGTTTTGCTAACATCACATCAATATTAATAATTATTGCCATACCATCCACCTCAGACCGTTAAATCATTTTCTGATTTTATGTTAATCGCTTCTTGTAGAAGCTGTTGGAGGATAGCTGCAAAAACGGCGATAACCAACGAAGCAAATATAATGATCAGTCCCAAAAATCCAATAGGAGGGTCAACTTTCTTCGCTATAAAACGAAAGAGCGGCGTAGCTATTACATATATACCACTGATTGCAATCGCACAGTACTTTATCTTCTTTAATGCCTTTACAGATAATTCCGAGAATGCAGTGTTGTCGTCAATGTACCTTAAAAGATTGAAAGCCTGATAAAGAGCAAAATAAAAAGGCACGGTAGCTCCATACATCACGATGAAAACAAGATATTTTATTGCGGCAATATTTGGATACAAATTTGAAGAGAAATTCGCAAAATTTGGTACCAAAAATATACATAAAGCAAGCACTGCAATTCCAGCGAGAAAAATAATTGCCTTTAAGAAAGTAGTTGAACCTCTTTTAACATTCATATTACGTACCTCACTTATTTAATGACAATATGAATTTAACATATTATTTATCGTTTTACAATAAAATTATGTTGTTTTTTATTACATTATTGACAAAAAGAAAAAGCATTTCTCATACAAAGAAATGCTTTTTCTTTATGTTAAACGTATTTTACTTATTTGCAGCGTTTATTACTTTAAGAGATTGGTTAATTGCCGATGTACATTTATTCGCATCTGGAGTTGATGTACGAGCTGCTGCTAATACAACGTCAATCGTACCATCAATTTTAGTCCATGTAGTACTATCTATTTTTCTAAGTTTAGCCTCTGAAGTATCCCAATTGTGTTCCAAACTGTCAGCATCTTTTTTAGCTAAACTGAAGTTCTTTGAGTTCACATCTGACAACATTTTATTTTCTATTGTTTTAAATTCTGTTAATTGACCAGATAATGTTGTTTCAGTAGATGCTACATTTGATGATAATTTAATATAACCGCCAATACCAACTGCTAAGAAAATACACAATGCTAAAATAGTTTGTGTCATTATATTATTCTTACTTCTATTTTCATCTATTCTTTCAATATATAATGAAATATCAATTTTTGTAACAGCAAGGAAAACGATGATTGCTAAAATTGCAACCAGAAAAATAATACTTGTACTTGTTGTTCCTAAACCTAAACCACCATTCACTTTCGGTTGTGATAAGTAATCTCCTAGTGATGCCCCAAGTGGACGTGTAAGAATGTACGCAATCCAGAACCCTAACATTCCATCAAGTTTTAAAAACTTCCATGCTAGGAATACACAAAGTATGATCACAATAACTGTTACACCAGTTTTAAAATACCCTAGTCCAAGTTGTTCAGAATATAAATCCCCAACTGCAGTACCTAAAGCAAATGTAAAAAGAATCGCTAACCAATAAAATGTTTCTCTTTTTCTTGTGAAAATTGAATGGATCGAAAGTGTTTTTTCACTAAGAAACCAAAAAAGAAACGTTAATGCTAGCAGCGCTGAGAATACAATCGTACTTGTTTCAAGAGGTACGCCAATAGCGTCAGTCAAATTATCAGTTACCAATGTTCCGAATACACTTATTAATACAACAGTGATCCAATAAAGACTTGGAACATATTTCTTTGCCTTGAATTGAAAAAATAAAGAGATAAAGAATGCTACACCCATAAGGACAGTTGTAAGTCCTAAACCTAAACCAACGTTAAAATTCAAGAAATCAGCAAATGTTTCACCAACAGTTGTACATAGAATTTTAATAATCCAGAAATAGATTGTAACTTCTGGTACCTTGTTAAGCAGAGTATTTATTGTCTTTTGTTTTGTCTCCATAATTGAATTCCTTTCTATTGAATTAAAGTACATTTGTATAATCACACATAATAATGAAAGGAAAATGAAAAACAGGAGAATTGTACAATTTATTTTTAAAGATTGATAAATTCTTTAGATTATTGATTGTGGTTTATTTGCAATTAGGTGTGTTTCGGCAGACCATTTTTTTTGTGCAAACTTGTTTTGGAATAAAAAGGAATAAATTAATGCATATCGAATGTATTAATGAATTGCTTTCAAATAAATCTGTATTGAGTTATAAGAGATACCGAAAAAGGTGGAATGAATTTGAGGAATCTTGTGTGTGCTTTGTATATTTTAGTTGGTCTTTTATTTGTCTATATGACATATTTTTATACTTTTACTGATCCTCATTTTTTTAGGGTTCTGGGATGGGGTTTATTTAGTGTAGGTGTGCTATATCAATTATTTCCTAATTTTTATAAAAATTTTATTTCATTTATTGATTCATTTAATATTAATGAAAGTAAAGAAACAGGGGAAGAGAAACCTGTTTCTAAAAATTAATTAACAATATTTGTTTTAATCACTAATTGTTATTTAGATTCATTTTTTAAAAGGTACGAATCGAATACTTGAAGGTTAACGAATATAGGTGATTTTCTTGAAAAAGATCATTGTTTCTAGTATATTTCTAGTCTTTTTAGTTGCTATTGGTGTTTATTATTACATTCCAAAAACTGTAAATAAGTCAATAAAGGGTGTTGAATATCAATTAGGTACAGGTCATGATCAAATAAATTCTGTGACGATAAAAATAAAGGGTAAACTTCATCAATCCTTATTAGGAAAAAGAAAGTTTGTAGGGCTAATCAATGTAGAAGGTGCTAATTATCCTAATCCAAATAAAAATCGTAAATTAGAAATAGCATTTGATCAATATGGCATGGGGACAATAGTATATGATTACTTTAAAAATGGACAGCCAAAAATCGAAAGCTATGGTATTATCTTTGCTAACAAAGACTTTAACAAAGTGACGATCGAGGAACTTAGAGAAGATCATAATGGGAAAGGTTGGTCAGGTAAAGACGGATGGATGGTTACAGGTCCAGCGAATAGTAAAAGTGAGGCTTTAGTCATTTCAAATGAGTTAATGAAAAAAAATTTATACAATAAATTAAAATAATTACATTACGGATTAACAAATTATTATTTTGTTGAAGATTATGAGTCACATTTGTGGCTCTATTTTTATATGGCTTTGTTATAGTAGATTATTGATTTTCTTATAGATCTAACTGGCAGAATAGTTGAATAAGGATTAGGTAACCATAAAGTTTAAAATATAGAATTTTATGTTACAATTTTACTTGGATTAGCATTTATGAAGGGTGTGTTTTTATAATAAAAGAATTAATTCTAAAGTTTATTATAAAGAAAAACTGTAATTACAAAAAATTAAAAAATGTTGAATTATATAGGGTATATCATAAATGAAAATGGCGCTTCATTATGTGGAGATGGAATTGGAGATTGGAAAGAAAAATGGATAGTAATTGGATATGAAGAAATGTGTGGAGATCCGGTATTTGTTGATGTAGACCATGATAATTATCCAATTTATACAGCGATGCATGGAGATGGAGATTGGGATCCTATATTAATTTTAAAATCCATAAAAGAAATTAATAATTTTATAAAATAACATGTTAAACTAACCAATGCGTTAGTTCAATAAGCGAGTTAAAATTCTATGTTTTTATTACTATTGCATGATCTTCATTCTGATTGTATTCTCTTCATTTGCTCTAATTGCCTTTCCTCTGATACCTAATTTCTTTAAAAGTAAAATCTATTCGGAATGCTGTTGATAGTTTTCTTGTAATGTCAAAAAAGATCACTCATAAATCAATGAGCGATCTTCAGAGGAATATGTATTAAAGCTTAAGCAACATCTATTACTTTTTTTGTTTTCTGTCCTAATAGTTTATCTTTAATGGTTGGCATAACCATACCATCTACCCCGTATCGACCTGCATTAATTGCAGATAATAAGATGAACATGGATAGTAAAACCATTTGCGGATTTGTACTTGTCGTGCCGCTAAACATATAAGAAAAATTCATCATCAGACCGAAAAAGACCGCTGTTTTTGTGAAACAACCAATCAACAAACCAATCCCGACCAGTAATTCTCCAAAAGTAACTAAAACATTGAATACTTCTATATTAGGAATAATCAAGTTTTTCAACAATGCAACCCACCATCCTTGGACAGCAGGGTGTTCCCCAGTCGCATTTGCTAGTGCACCCTGTAAAAAACCAGATGCATCAAATTTTCCGTTTGCTACTTTCCCCCAACCAGCCATAACCCACGTGTATCCAAGATATACACGTAACACGGCCAATAGTATAGAGACATTTTTGTTTTGCCTTAAAATATCGATAAACATAACTTCCCCCCTAGGAATTAACATAATGATTTCTATTACCAAGGGATATAATAAAGTAATTGATAATGATATTCAATATCATTAATATTAATTTTCTGTTACAAAAATCTTTTAAAAAGTAAAAATATTAACAACTACACTAATTATATAAGAAGTGGATAAAAAAAACTTTTACAAAAGAACTTTAGCACAGTCTAGCAAATGATAAAAATATTTATATATAAGTGATTTTATTTAATATCACACATTTTACTACAAATGACCTCATTTACTACATCAACATTTTTGTATGTTATGCAACTGCATAGATGAACTATAACCGGTATGAGACCATTAAAGGATATATTGATTCTCAATATGAAGAAGCATCATTCATCATGCATAAATAGAATTGTGAAGCATTGTACTTAAACTAACGCAATGCTTTAGTTGAACAACCCGATCGGCTGAAAAGTCGTTTTTTTTTATGAAGCTAAATGGCAGACTCGTTTAAGAAGGATATTTTCTATTTTAAGCGAATTGTAATTTCAAGCAAACCTTACACTAATACGCGTATTGAATATAACAGGAACACAGGAGGTATGAGATATGGTGATCAATAGAATAGATCATGTAAGTATAAACGTAAATGATCTTTCAGAAGCTAAAGCGTTTTTTCTTGATCTTGGACTTGAAGTGAAAGCAGAATGGGAATTGGCTGGAGAACAGTTGGACAGAATAGTTGGGCTGAATAATGTTAAAACGGCTTGTGTAGGAATGGGGATGCCAGATGGTCAGGTATGGATCGAGCTAGTCAAATTTTATACGCCGTCAGATGAAAGAGAAATTCAGCAACCTTTAGCGAATACGCTGGGTATCCGACATATTTGCTTTAATGTTGAAGAAATTGAAGCTATTATTGCAAAATTGAAAAAGAGGGGCACTGAAATTTTTAGTGAAATACAGCAATATGAAGAAAGCTATAAGTTATGCTACGTTCGTGGCCCAGAAGGAATTATTTTAGAGTTGGCAGAGACAATCAAATAAATGTTAGAAAACTATCGGGTGCGTTAGTGAAGAACATGATCGACAATTTTGTCGGTGTTTTTTAATGTCTAATTGACAGTATTGATTAATTCAGAAATGGGAAAATTATCAAAGATTTTACATTAAAAACCAGATATTAGTTTTTTTTCCAAGTGAAGAATATAATAAATGGATTTAAGAAGAAAAATATCTTCTAAACAATAAAAACTGTTAGTAATCCCTTGTTTACATAAATATAAGAAAACAACTATAACTTAGTACATAGGAGGATTTTATGAGAAATGTGATTTTATTTTTACACTCTTCTTTAGATGGTTTTGTAGAAGGACCAAAGGGTGAAATGGATATTGGATGGGTATCATATAATGAAGAATTAGAAAAGCATGCTAGAGAAATTTTAAGTTCTGTAGACACTGTGTTATGGGGAAGAGGAACATATCAAATGATGGAAAATTATTGGACATCAGTACCTTCTAACCCTGAAGCATCAGAATATGAAATTGAACATGCTAAATGGATTGAAGAGACATCAAAAGTTGTATTTTCTACGACACTTGAAAAAGCTGAATGGAATAATACAAAATTAGTAAAAGAAAATATTGAGGAAGAAATTAAAAACATAAAAAAACAGCCCGGTAAAGATATTGTTATTTTAGGTAGCCCAAGGTTTGCACATGCTCTTATGGAACTTGATTTAATTGATGTTATTAAAATTACTATTTCACCAGTTATTATTGGAAGTGGTCTACCTTTATTTAAAGCCTCGGAATATAAACGCAACCTCTCACTTGTCGAAAACAAAACATTTAATTCTGGTGCTATTGGCCTTACGTATAATATTTTAAAATCGTAACTATATACAATGAAAATTTTTGCAACTAATGAAAATATTAAAAACTATATAAAATAATTCTCGCAAACACAAAAATTTTTATTAAATTAAATGAGATAATAAGCATTCAAAAAAGCCAATTCCTTGAATAGGGATTGGCTTTTTTGAATGCTAAAAATTAAATGTAAAGAACTTCGATTAGCTTCTTACTTTTTTCCTTTTTAACCAAAACGGACTATACAAAATGTAAAAGCTCAAAATCATCACCAATTCTGCCGATAGAAGATACCATGGCCAAGGTCCAAGATAATCTAATAGAGAAGTATCTTCGGGCTTTTTCATGAGATACATGAAGTTAGCTTTCAACGACTTATTAACGTAAAACACGCAAGCTGCATAAAGGTTAACAATGAGAACGGTCACCCACATTGATGTTAAGGTCGGTCGATATTTGCTGGCCACCACCATAATTAAACAGGCAAGCACCACTCCTCCATGAGAAACAAAAAACTCGAAATATCGAAAATGCGGAAAAGAATAATGGCCAAGATCAGGTGTCATAATAGCTTGAATCGAACTCGCTAAACCAGCAAAATACATGAATTGAAACACTCTATAGCTATTTGTCAGAAGCATAATAATTCCCAGAATGACAGTAATATCACTAAGTTCAAGTGGCAAAGCCGTTTTAAGCGACCAAGCATTCTCATACACAAGCCATATATGATAAAAAATCTCTGTAGCCAATAGGAGAAATGCTAAAGAAAAACGAAATAGCCGCTTTTTCCCCGAGCCCTGAATCTGTTTTCTAAAGATAAATAGAAGAATACCGAGAATCAAAATAATTCCGATTGTTATTGGATGATCTAATGAAAAAAGGCGAAACGGACCCAATTTTGAATGAAATTGAAAAAATCTTTCCAACATAATACCCCATTAATTGATTTGATTTTTATGTAATTATTTTAGTTTGGGGCAAACTCTACCAGTTCTATACAGGATTTATCATTTCACTTGCCAAAGCAGTGCCTAATAGGAGCACATTCAATATTCTCTTAATTAGTAAATTAGTCTTAATGAACGAAACGGCTCCATTTTGCTTACCGTATGTTGCATTAGGCAAGTATAAATAAAAGATTCTTATAAAAAAAGTAGTTTCATAGATTTGTGTACAAGCAGTTTTTTCTCTTTTTACATATTATTTATGGATGTCCCTATTTGAATATTATTGACCCACCATTTGGTAACTGGACAGTAAAAGTTCTCCCTCACCATACACTGCTCATCGTTGTCACCGGTCCATCTTCTCCTCCAGCTTTCGGAACATGGCGTTTTTCATTTTGGGGTGATATAGGCCGCAATGAGAAGAAAAACCAACTTAGTGTGGAAGTAATAGCTGGGAGAGTATTTGGCTCTGGACCGGATTTGGCTTTTAATAATGCTGGGGCGACTTTCCCTCATGCGTTGTTTGTTGATGCAGAAATTGAAGTAAACGGTCCATCAATTCCAGTCCCACCAGGTGGTATTATTACGGTCTTTTAAACGAATACGATATTAGGGTATACCTTACAGCTTCAAGAGAGATTGAAAACATGAAAGGAAGTTTCTTCGACGATAAGAAAAAAATAGTTTCTTACCATGAAGAACACGATAGAGAATTGGGGAGGAAAATATGAGCATTAGTGAAGCTCTTATTGTTAATTGAAGTGTAATGAGGTGTACTCTTTTGAATGGTTGGCTAACGCAGTTGTATTGATCGACTGTTTAGTCAACTATTTTATTAAGTAAAATGGAATTTAATTCAATTAAATAGGATAATTTGCTTTGGAAAATAAAAAGAAATAATTGATAGAATTAAAGTGAATTAATTCAGATGTATTTTTGTTTATCTTATTTAAAGGAGAAAAAGGGATCAAATGAAACATTACTTAGAATTCACTGTAAACATAAAGCCAGTTCAAGTATCTCAAATTATTTTAGAAGACACAGAATTAAAGTCTAGTTTGATTTTCCAAGATTATAAAGTTGCTGAGGAGAAAGAAATTGTAATCCTAGTATTTCAAAAATATTTTTTTAGAAATGACAGTACAGCAACATTGACGATTACGATTGATAACTTTAGTGGTGTGACGTATGTTAAGTGCATTTCCTCAGGTAATGGGGAAGGGATATTTGATATTGGTTGGGGAGCAGGGAAAAGTTTTATCAAACCAATCAGGCTAAAGTTGGCAGCTAATATATTGGAAGTAATTGAGGAAAATTAATTTTATGTGTTAGAGAAAATTACTGCAAAGTTAAAACTACAAAAGAGGTGAAAATGCATGGAGATTTCCATCCGAAATGCCAATCAAGAAGACTACGAGTCATTATTACCTTTATTTAGACAAGTTCACGATTTACACGTTTTTGAAAGACCAGACCTATACAAAGAGAACTCAACTCCAGTAGGAGAAGAAGAGTTCAATAACCAACTAAAAGATGATAAACAACATATCCTTGTAGCTACTCAAGGTAATGAAATAGTAGGCGTGGCAGTTTTGAAGGAAGAAGAAATACTTGAAAACTCTTTTGTAAATGCAAGGAAAATCTTACTTGTAAATAGTTTATGTGTTGATGATGCGAGTAGGAAAATGGGGATTGGAAGAAAACTTATGCAATCTGTTATTTATTTCGCGAAAGAATTGAACGTTCATAGTATTGAATTGGGAGTTTCGGAGAGTAACCAAAATGCGATTCAATTTTATGAGTCTATTGGAATGGCAATAAAAAATAGAAAAATGGAGTTCCGATTAGGTTAAGCAAAGGAGATGTCAATACCGGTATCTCTATTTTTAGTTAATTAATCACGCCCTGAATTTTTTACATAAATCGTAGCAAGGATTGGATTCTGAACAAACAGAACTCAATCCTTTTTTTACCTAAAATAGGATTAGATTTAGATATAAGAGAAAAATGGATCTGAAACGGTAGTGTAGCAGTAGGGGGTTGAGGCAATTTAATTGCAGCTGGTAAAAAAGGGGATTATGATCAAGTTACAGATCATGCAATTCAATATATGGAAAAGGTACGCGCTGCGAAAAAAACTTTGCAGTTAGTATAAAATAAAAAATTGGAGGTCATTAAGATGCTAACAAATCTAAAAGAAACAGTAACATTACATAATGGAGTAAGAATGCCACGATTAGGCTTAGGCGTTTTCAAAGTTTCAGAAGGAGAAGAAGTTGTGGAATCCGTAAAAGCCGCAATCCGAAATGGTTATATCAGCATCGATACTGCTGCAATTTATAAAAATGAAGAAGGCGTTGGTCAGGCCATTAAAGAATCTGGAATTGCTCGAGAAGAATTATTTGTAACGAGTAAAGTTTGGAATTCAGACCAAGGCTATGAAACTACTTTACAAGCTTTCGAAACGAGTCTGAATTTATTAGGGCTAGATTATTTAGATCTTTATCTCATTCACTGGCCTGGTGTTGACAAATATAAAGATACTTGGAAGGCGCTTGAAAAATTATACAAAGACGGTCGTGTCCGTGCAATTGGTGTAAGTAACTTTCAAATTCACCATTTACAAGACTTAATGAGTGACTGCGACATTAAACCAATGGTTAACCAAGTAGAGTTTCATCCACACTTAACTCAAAAAGAGCTATTAGCTTTCTGTAAAAATGAAGGGATCCAAATGGAAGCATGGTCACCTTTAAAACAAGGTCAGCTTCTAGAGGAACCAGTGTTAACAAAGATTGCTCATAAATATAATAAATCAGTAGCACAAGTCATCTTAAGATGGGACTTACAAAATGATGTAGTAACAATTCCAAAATCAATCAAAGAAAACCGTATCATCGAAAACGCAAATATTTTTGACTTTGAATTAACACAAGAAGACATGGAAAACATAGATGCTTTAAACCAAGATAGTCGAGCAGGTTCACATCCTGATACGATGAGAGTTGGGTTTTAAGTCAGTTATTTTAGGGGAGTCTCGTTTGAGATTTCCCTGTTTTATTTTAGGCAATGAATAAGTCCAGAATTGTGATAGTAGAAAAACTAAGAGCCAAATAATTGGCTCTTTTTATCTATTAAGGAAGAATAGTGCTACATAAAATACCCTACTATTGAAGGAATTAATGTTTTACTCAAAATGGTACAATTATTTTAATAACAATACTGTATTTATCACTTTTAGAGGTTAACTATGAAAATTAAATTATTGTACTATGCTCCATTTTTATTAACTGTAGGAATAGCTATTTGCTATGGCATACCTGAAACTCTATCATTTGTTGCTGGATGGTTATTTATTTCAATATTTTATGTTGGACTCCCAATTTTAGTTTTCTGTTTACCATATTTTCTTTATTTTTTATTGATGGGAAAATACTTGAAAAAAACAGTTAGGTATTCTTTTCAAGCAGTTCTTAGAACAATCGGGTTGTTAGGGATCTTTTTAATAGTTTCGCTTTATATTTACGAGCCAATCGAAAATATAATCTATTTTACAAATGAAACAAAAACTGAATTAACGAAGCGCTCGCTAGTTTTATTCGAAGAAAGAATGAAAACAAAAGGAAAAGTAGTATGGATTCATCAAACAAGTAAAATGGATGGATGGGCAGATGTTGAAGTTAGTGGCCTAGTAGAAGGTAGGGGATTAGAAATCGATATTGAACCTATTAATAAAGATATTAATCGAAGCATAGATTTTTATTATCTATATAAGGACGGAAAATGGAGAATTGAAAGAACTGAAGCACTAGTAAATTAAATATTAAAATAAAAAGCTTGTACCATTTATTACTTTGTAATCGTAGGTACAAGCTTTTTACTGTTTCTATTAAATCATTGCTGCTGAATATGTGGTTGTTCTTTTAAATGATCTGTCAGTTCATCTACAACAAATGCGAATTCATCGTAAGATACACATTCTAATGGGAATTCTAATGCTACTTTGTTTTGTTTGTTGTAAATTGCAACAACTTGGGAACGTCGATCAAGAAGTCTTGTTTTCATGTTAGACTTTTGGATTGTTATTTTTTTTATGTCTTCTAGTAAAATCTGAGAGTGAGCATCCTTTTCGGTATATCGGACAACATTGCCGACGATTTCGATTTTCTTTTTTACTAGTTTGGTTTTATAAATATGATATGAAACGATTAAAGCAGCAAGTAAAGTTGTTAAAGAAATGTATACTGGGTCCATTGTTGAGAATGCTTGATATCCTCTTAAAGCTAGTAGGAGGTACCATGCGTAGAACCACTTACTTATTTTTGGCTTACCTTCATAATGTACAAGTGAAGCATCTTCTTCTTTTTCATTCGCTCTTTTGTCCATAAATAGTTGTACATGTTCTTCGATTGATTTCTCATTGAACTGTCCATCTTCTAAATAAGTACCTTCCCACATATGGACAGAATCGTTGTCTTCCTCAAGAGCGTAAGCACCTACCCATGCTGGCATGACTTGATCATCATGTGAAACGGAAGCTAAATAATACCGGATTGGTTGATTATATGAGTTTTCAATATCAAGTTGTTTGATTAACTCGATTGTTTCAGGGACAAAATCATGTTCTTGTACGATATGAAGAAACAAGTGACTTTTAGCAAAGTATTCTTGTTTTTTCTCTTTAATAGGGAATAAGTGTTCTTTACGAATTCTGAGTATTTCCCAATAAAAGTATTCTGTGGATTCTATATTTGTTGCACAGTCCAACAGTAGTTCTTCAGGTACGTCAACGTCACGTTGAAGAGCGGCAATAATTGCGTTAGTTCGAATAAACGGGTCAGTAAATGACATTGCTTCTTTTATAAAAGGTGTCATCTCATCATTAAAGTAATACTCCATTAAAGATAGATAAATCGCCATTATTGAACGGATTTGTAAATATGTTTCTTTCCATGAGCCATACACAAACTTAATATCATAATCATTTTGATAAGACAGAAATTCATCTACTTGCTTTTGATAATCCACTAATAACAATGGTGCGATGTATTTTGTTTTGAAACGGTCTAGATAATTTTTATCTAAACAGTATGACAACAATCGATAAAAAGTAGTTTTATATTCTTCCACTTCAAATAATTCAGTATGTTTTTCTAATAGTTTAATAATGATGCCAGGGTTGGCATATAGAACATCTAATGGTAAAACAACTTGTTTGTTTTGAATATCTTGTTCGATTAATTCCAAGATTGCTAGTTCATGCTCTTCTCCGTCAAAAGAGGTTATGTATCGAAATACTTCTTCTTTAGCAGCCTTACTATATTCAGGGTAATATTTTATTAAGGCCTCTGTTAATTCTGGTATTTCAAAATCAGAGATGAATTTGATTAGATGGTAGCTAGGTTCATCCCAAACCTTAAATGATGTTGGATATGGATAAGCGGCTTCTTTTGCTAACCATTCCAAAGTTAATAAATTAAATTGTAGATCATCTACTTCTGATAGTTCGATTAATTCAAAAATTGCATCATGTCGAATTGTTGGATCTGTATGTTTTAATCCTTCGACGATGCGTTTCAGTTGTGATTTATAATTTGACACAATACTCCTCCGATATCTAATTGTAAGTTTACATTTCTAACAATATTTTAATTTTATTGGAAATAGTTATAGATAGCCACTGTTAAATAGTAGAAAAATATACTAAGTTATAAAATAAAAGCCTGTATCATTGATTATTTGATAATCGTGGATTCAGGCTTTTTGTTTATTGAAGTTTTAAAATTGCTCCTATTTGCATCCAATACTATTTAATTTTTCCATAAATCTTGCTGTTTGAATTTTACTTTGAGCTAAACGATCATGACGTTGTTTTCGAACTTCATCAATAACACTTTCTAGTGAATTATTTTTTGCAACAATAGTTCGATCACCAATGGTTAATGTTACAACACCAGTTGAGCTGTTTGCATAAATTTGAACTTTATTTTTATCACAATTATTTATTCTTCTATATTCCTCAATCAACATGCAATTCACCTTTCTTATTATTGATGTCTATGAATATCTGGAGAACCGATTATTAATAGTTTAGTATACTGAAGTCTTAAATAGCGTGTTTAAGATTGTCTATTTATTGGACAATCTTTTTTTACTTTTCGAGTTAACCCTTCTTTATCCAACCAAGCAAGAGGCGACTACGATCAACCATTAACTTCTGATGAAAAGAAGCAAAAGTTTACTAATCTGGTTGGGGAGTTGAAGGGATTTTTTGGTAAGAATTTGAGCTATACTAAGTTGGAGACAGTACAATAATAGCTTATAAAGAAAGGACGCATTTTGCGTCCTTTTATTAATTTAAAAACAGCTCCAAAGCCTCTTTGTTCTTTTCAGCATCTAACTCCAATACTTCACGGGCTTTTTCATTTCTTTTTGGTGTAAAAGCGTTGTTTATAGGTATTCTCAATGTCTCTACATCTTTGTCTTTACCCTTAACTATGTAATCAGAACTTATTTTTAATAGGTCCATTGAAGACATGTTGGTTTGTATGTATGATTGGATAACCCCCAACGTTTTCGGCAAACTTGCAATTCCTTTAATAGTAAGTACTTGGGATTTAATAGCTTGCAGCACTTTTTGTTGTCTAACAACTCGATCAAAATCACCTTTTGCATCATGTCTAAATCTTGCATACCCTAAAAGTTCTTTTCCATTTAATTGTTGAACCCCAGGTTTAAGACTGACTCCGATATTACTTTCCATCGGTTTCTCTACATTAATTGTTATTCCTTTTGGAGCAATCTCATCAATCATTTCTTCAAAACCTTTGAAATCAATTATTGCATAATATTCAATTTCGATTCCAAAATTTTTTTGAATCGTTTGTCTTAGAAGTTCAACCCCTCCGAAAGAATAAGCTGCGTTAATCTTATGTTTTCCATATCCGGGAATAGGAACATAACTATCTCTCATAATTGAAACTAACTTTGTTTCGTGTTTTTTATCGTATTGTAAGATCATAATTGAATCCGTTCTAGAGCTTCCACCTTTTTTACGAGCATCTTCTCCCAATAATAGGATGTTAGTTTTATTAGGTACTTTAGTAGAATTGAATTTTATATTTTTTTTATTAGCTTTTTGCTGGCTTATCTGAATTCCTTTTTTATATTGATAGAATCCATAACATAGTGTGCCTGATATTAGTATCACTAGGATTAAACTTAATTTAATTATAAGACTTTTCTTCTTTTTCTTAGGATTTCTATTCATAGTTCTCCGTTACCTTACAGTTCCCTTCATTAAAGTTTAGAAAATAAGTTTTCATTTAAGGAACCTCTTTTTTTTATTCTGAATTGATTAGAAAACCTTATCTATCAAATCGATCACCTCTTTATGTAATATATATTGTTTTTAATTATAGTAATCTTGGGAATGAATTTAGTGGAATTTTTGT
The DNA here is from genome assembly GCF_002564465.1 of Bacillus sp. AFS088145. Lineage (GTDB taxonomy): Bacteria > Bacillota > Bacilli > Bacillales > Bacillaceae_G > Gottfriedia. The sequence goes on from NZ_NUUX01000006.1 coordinate 128,932, forward strand.
GAATGTTTTAGTAAAACGTTACAAATTTTTACTTTTAAAGGTACCTTTGTGAAGATTATATAAAAATATAGGAATAATGCATGTTAATAGAATCATAGTTGTTAAATTTACATGGAGTTTCTATAGGAGTAAACGCGGCCGTAGATAAAAATGTGAAATCGTTCACAAAAATGACACTGTATTTTAGTAAAATTTACCTTTTAAAATGCTAAGCTGATTTCGTAAACGTTTACTAAAAATACTAGGAGATAATTAAGCTTAAAAATGAATAACGGAAAAATATTATTATTATTTACCTTTCATTTACTAGTTTTATTTACAGGTCAATTAATGTTCAATAAGAAAAGTAAATCATACCTAACTAATGAAGTTATAAGTAAGGCCATATCAAACAAATTTCTTTCTATTAATGGTCCATATAGTCTTGGAGTAGGAGAAGTTACGCCTTAAATTTTACGAAAAGGTTTAAATGAATTATGGAAAATACTAGATGACAATAATGAAGTAGGTTTTTTAATAAAACAATCAATTTATGTATTTGGAGGAAATATCATGAAAAAGAACACCAAAACAGGAATTACTTTAATTGCTACATCTTTAATTTTAGGAACAATTATTCCAACTATTTCTCAGGCTCAAGAATCTAATACTTTATCCCAAACAATAGATGAGACAAACTTAGTTGATAATAGTAAACTAGCATTTAGTCCTTTAATAGATTCAAATTCTTTAATAAATATAAGTCCAAGAGCAATTGCCTCTCCTCCAGAAGGTAGTTCAAAATTTTCATACGCTACAACAATTAATTTCACTACAGGAAATCATACCGCTAAAGAGTTAGCTGGTACAATAGCTGCTGGATTAGCAGGTCTTTTTGTTCCGGGATATATGTCATCTACATTTGCTGGTTTTGCTCAACACATTATTTCAACATACGGCCCAGGTCCTAATCGATACGGAAAAGATGTTGTTCAATACTATTACTCTGGAAAAACAAGAGTTCTTAGGCACAATATATATATATACAGCGATTCAGCGCGTACAAAATTAATAAAATCTTACTGGACTGAAACAATTTAAAATAGCGGAGGTTAGCATCAAATTATTCAATGCTGACCTCCGTTATTTACTTATTAACAAATATTGATATACAAATAAATAATACAAAACTAAAAAAAATATATTGATAATTTCGTTTAGTTTTAGGCATTTTTATAAAAATAATTAAGTAACTTAAAAAAAATAAACATATTACAACTACATTTACGATACTTTTCATCATAAAACGAGTATTTAACATAAGAAATAAAGACTGCATCCCCGATGAAATAGATAGTATTCTATAAAAAGTAAAAGCGTTCTGATCCTTTAGAAAAACATTCTCATCCATAGTCTTCAATTACTCCTTTTTTAGTCTAATCTACCAAAAAAAATAAAATTTTTCATTACTATATTTTGAATTGATTAGAAAACCTTATCTATCAAATCAATCACCTCTTTATGTACTATAATGTTTTTAATTATAGTAATCTTGGGAATGAATTTAGTGGAATTTTTGTGAATGTTTTAGTAAAACGTTACAAATTTTTACTTTTAAAAGTCCCTTTATGAAGATTAAATAAAAATATAGGAATAATGCATGTTAATGAATCATTGTTGTTAAATTTTCATGTGGTTTCAATAGGAGTAAACACAGCCATAGATAAAACTGTGAAATTCTTCACAAAAATGACACTATATTTTAGTAAAATTTTCCTTTTAAAATGTTAAGCTAATTTCGTAAACGTTTACTAAAAAATTAGGAGATATGATATGAAATAAAACATGAATGGGAATTACAGAAGAATAAATAGAAAAGACAATTGAGTATAATAATTAACCATTTTAGTTTAGGATATGACGTCATTCTACATTTAAGAAAATTTTTAACTGATTTTGTAAGGAAACTATAGTAAGGGGTATATATAGTATACACCCGCAAAGCATTAACCCCACCGCATTCTCTTTAACAAGCAAGGTTCATTAACAGATGCAATTGTAACGGTAATTGTATTTCGATCTTGCTCATGTTAATGGTGAAGTTGATAACATAGTCTTTTACATATGGATTAATTTCACTAGCAGGGGTATTAGACTCTACCAATTAAAAAAGGGGGCATTATCATGTCTTTATTGAGGAATAAAAAAACAATTTTTTATGTATTAGGAATGGCTGTATTGCTTTCAACTTTAACTATTTCTTTGCCACATCTTGCAGCTAACTTGGGTATCTCGACTACAGTAGCTGGCAAAGTTATAACCATTATTGATACATTTAGTACTATTACAACGATCATTAGTCTAGTTGCGATTATTGTGGGATATGGAGTTATTTCAACTGCACTTGTTATTACCGCTAAAAAAATTATTTCAAAATATGGAAAAGGTTATGCAACTACTTGGTAAAAGTAGCTAAATAGAGATATATGTTAAAAGCTATTTTAAAGTTAAAAAGTGAAGAGGTTAAAACTATTTTTAATAGCTTGTTAATAAAATCTGAAATAAATAAATTATTAGTTAAATACATAGGGATAGTTTTACTATTCCTATGTATTTTTCTTATTATTTGTTATCCAGTTGAGCTATTGTATCTATTTAATAGATTTAATGTCTTTTTTATATCATTGGATATTAATATATTATTTTTGTTTACATTGGTGACAATGATTAGCGGGAACAAGAATATTATTTCAACCTTACAGTATGATTCCTATAAGTTTTACGGAGATAGATATTTATTTTTGTTTTTTTATTTAAAAGAGAAAATTATGGTATTTATTTGGATGATAATTGTCCTAATCTTTGTTTTTTTAAGCTACGTTTTCTCTTACATTTCTTTAACTAGTTTTCTTATCTCACTTGTATCTATATTACTATTTATCACATTAAACATACTTTACCTTGTATATATAAAGAATAAAAATCAAAAGAACTTTATAAAAGTTTTAAAACTCATTTTATTATTATTTGCATTTGGGATGTTTCTTATATTCATTTCTTTTAATTGGTTAGGCTTTGGTCGTATACCTTTATACGCAGTGATAAATATTCCATTGTTTTATTTATGTGCCAATTTATTTATTTACTCAGAATTAATATATGCAAACGCTAACTACAGACAACTGTTTATGCAATTCAAATATTTAAGAGTTCCTTTTATAAAGATTTATGAGAAAACAATTTTATACAAGAATACTTTCCATACTTTTATAGGCATGAATATTTTAATTATTCTTTTTTTAATAAATAAAGGATTTTATTATATACACATTTTAACTTTTATAGTAGTAAATGCCTTCGCTTTTTATCTTTTATTACTATTTACATATAAAATAGTAATGTATGAATCATTTAAAGGACAAAAAAATTATTTCTTTTACTTTTTTTTCATGGAATTGTTTTTTTGTTTTATTGCATTTAACGTAATTTACATTGGGTGATTTTTATTAAAATATTAAATATATATTTTTTATGTATAATTTGCTTATTTATTCTATTTTTAATTTTAGTCGATGTACCGTCTAATATAAATTCTGATTCAGTATATAAGAATATTGCATGCAAGCCAGAAAATGTTTTTAAAATATTTTCCAATAATTTAATGGCTATTATCTTTTATATAATACCAATACTAGGAGTTGGAAAATTATTAATAGACTTATATATTACAGTGGGATCATTAAAAATCTACATACTACAATATAATTTTGAAAATACTTTATTTTTATTTTTTCCCCATTTTTTATTTGAATTATATGCTATGACAATATGGGTATATATGTCATGGGTTTTATTCAGAGATATTTTTATAGAAAAAGAGTTAAATTATACTAATTATATTAAATTAATCTTTTTTTCTATTGTTCTTTTAATTATATCTGCAACAATTGAAGCTACTGAGAGGTGTTTTTTTTGATTGAATTAAAAAATATTGATTTTTTCTATCATGAGGAAAACTATATCTTTAAAGATTTTAGTTTAACCCTATTAGATAATAAAAAATACTGGTTACAAGGTAAAAACGGATCAGGAAAAACTACACTATTAAATATTATGTTGGGAATAAACAAGATCAATGAAGGGAATTGCTTCTTAAATTACAATAAAAGTAAAACCCTTTTCGTTCCATCAACCCCGTTTTACGAACCATATATGCTTTTAGAAGATTTTCTACTTTTTTACCTTAATAAGATGTTGAAAATTCCAAAGCAATTCATCATTCTTGATGAATTAATAAAACTACTAGGATTAGAGAGTAACCGACACACTTCTTGCAAGGACTTATCTAAAGGAACTAAGCAAAAAATAATTATATCAGCTTTATTTACTGACTATCCTTGGGAATATTTGTTCTTGGATGAACCTTTTGAGCATTTAGACATGGCTACATGCGAACTGGTTAAGGACAGAATTTTCAATAGCGAATCTTTTGTGTTTATAATAAATCACAAAGAACAATTATTAAATAGTATATATGACATTGAGAGATTAGTATTATGAATTCAAAACCAATGTTTTTTATGAACTTTTCTCTATTATTTGGGATCATTTTTCTATTATTTATAGAAATTAAGAACTTTTATAAAATTCAATGGTCACAATCAAATATAATAATAGCTATATTTGCTATATTATTTGTCATGCTAATATTAATTCTTTTTATTAATATTTTGTTTAACTTTATTTTAGACAGATTTACATCATATAATTTAGATTATAAAAAAAATCAAGAAAAAGTATTAAATACTATTTTCTTAGTTAATGAAATATTATTTTTAATAACATATCTTTTATTACTATTTAATAATCAATTATTCTTTACCTTACAAAATTATAAATATATTACACCTATTATTTTTTCATTATTATTTTCTGTTCTATTGGGATTAAAAATTAAAGACTTAATATATTTCAATGTCGGGATAATCTCAGCAAATATTTTTCTTTTGATTTCCCAGAAACTTTTCGTATTTATAATCAAATCCTTTTAATTGATTCATTAATATGGTTGATATTATGTCAAAAGTGGATAAATTTTGATCAAAGATGTAAATAATGAAAAATTCTTTTGATTAAGAGAATAATTTGAGTAAATAACTTAATAGTAGTTCTAGATGAATCAAAGCTGAAAGTACTGATTAATCAGTACTTTTTTATTTTATAGAAGATATAAAATGTGTAGCGAAATTACAAAAATGAGATTGAATATTGTTGGAAGCATTATTCAAAGAATTAAAGTCTTGTTCCATAGTCATATGTTCCAAAAAAAATAAATGCGGATGTTGAACAAGATGTGAAAATGTTCACAATAATGACAATGTGTTTTAGTAAATTTTACCGTTTATAATGTTAAGATAATTTTGTAAACGGTTACTAAAAAAATAGGAGATCTATCTAAGTAAAAACATGAATATGAAAAAAATATTATTTATTATTTTATTATTTATTGTCTCAATCTTTCTACTTGTTTTATTGACAGGTCAAATAACGTTTTTTAAAAAGAAAAGTAAATCATACCCAACTAATGTAGTTATACCAATATCAAATACATTTCTTCCTATTAACGGGTCATATAGTCTTGGAGTAGGAGAAGAATCACCACTGAATTTTACCTATATTTATTCAAGTGAAAAGAAAGACTTTTTTACTGAAATTGATTCAATCATGTTAAGTAATGAAAATGAAAATTCTATTAGTATTGAAAGTTTTGAAGTTAATGGAAGAGCTAAGATTGGAAAGTATCATGTGAAAAATTTGGTGCTTAATATTGTTGGTAAGTCTGAAGGAAAAACAGAAATAAGGGAAATAACCATATTAACTAAGATTGGTTTGAAAAAATATGATGTTGGAGCATTAGGAATAAATGTAATTAAAGATACCTCGGATAAGCCGCTGGAAGTAGGTAACAGTAATCCCATTATTAGAGGTGAAGAAAATAATTACATCTATAGTTTACAAAATAACAGTATCAACAAAATTGTAATAAACAAATTTGCTGCGGAATTGGGTGGTGAACAAGTATTAAATATTACACCATTCGTTATCGATGTAAATAAACAAAAAGAAGAAGAAGTTCCCATTAAATTTGATTTTCAAAAATCACCTTATGCAGTCACGGTGATAAGACCATCAATACATTATTCAGATGGAAACAAACAAAGAGTTTTACTTCCACCACCAACATGGTATGGCTTGGGAATTACAGAAGAACAAATAGAAAAAACTATTGAGTATAATAATTAACTAATATAGTTCAGGGTAAATAGATTAAATATCGTTTCATATTTGCCATGTATATGATTATGCCGAATGGACTCAAGGAAGAGTTTTTTAGATTAATAATAAAGGATATTAATAACACTTTACTTTAGATCTAGAAGATGTTGCTCCAGAAAATAGCGTGTTAAACGGCTGATATCTGATATATTGGTTTATCAAAAAGGTATTAGGAGTTGAGAAAATGAAAAAATTAATCTTTCATGGTGCAACTAATATAGAAATTGAAAAAAAGAAATTATCTTTAAAGACTAGAGTTCATGTAAAAAACTTACTTTCACATCATGGAGAATTAGTTATACATGACGATGGAATTGAGTTTAAAGATTGGAAATTTATTAAATGGCACAATATTATTGATTTGAAATTGGAAAATGATAGAACAGTTAGTTCAAAATCATTCATGACTCAATCTAGACTTTTCTTCTTAAAATCAGCGAAACCGATAAAGATGTCATTAATAAATGATGAGGTTATTTACTTTTACGTTAATTGGAATTTTGTTACAGGATTAAGTGATAACAATCACATAATGAAATTAATTAAAGATAAAATCTATTAATAGATCTCTGCATTCGAATAAAAGTTAGAAGGTGACAATTTTCTATGAGTTATTTGTTGGAATTTAAAAACGTAATTGTTATAACAATAACTGCAACGATATTAGGTTCTATTATTCCTATGAAATCCCATGCTGAAGAGATTGCGAAACCAAGTAACGAAAAAACTATTAATCAAGTAAGTACACAATCTAGTTTAACAGCACAGTCTATTCTTCTAGTTAGAGTGGTAAATACTAAGTATAGTCAGATGCCTATTACGGCAGTTTATAAAGATGGGGCAAGTCCGATTTCTTTTGCAGCAAATACATTAATTCCGTTTTACGATCTTAACCAAGAAGACGAAAATGTTGATATATTTTCAAATAATCTAGATTTGCTCAAACAAATCGATTACTAAATTTAGGATTTACTAGTTGGATTATAATTGAAAAAGGAATAGCCATAGAGATTGAAGTTAATAGTAAATAAAAGAGAATAAAGGATATATTTATTATTTTGTTGTTTTCCATGCAATTTTCAAACCTTTCTTTATAACAATAATCTGTATATAATGCCGATGATAATTATCATTAATTGTGCAATACTACCAGTTCCAGGGGATAATTTTATTATATTAGATTTAATAGGGGAAATTATTTACTATATTTATACTTTTTGTGAAAGAAAATGGAAATAATAAAAAGCTACACTCAAACTATTTGATAGTTTATGTGTAGCTTTTATTATTTTTGTTTCTATTAAATATAAAGAATCTCGTTAATTAAATACTCTTCAATAGAGTTAAATCAAGAATATAGCAACAACAGTAGTAACAGCCAACCCAATCAAAACAGGCACTAAATTCCGTCTAGCCAACTCAAAAGGACTAACATTACAAATAGCAGCCGCAGGAATCAACGCCCAAGGAATCAATGTTCCGCCACCAACCCAAATCGCCGCAATTTGCCCCATAGCAGTTAATGTAGCAATACCATGACCAATCGCCGTAGCAAATAATGAAGCAACCGATCCAGCAAGTGAAATTCCAGAGAATCCAGATCCATCTAAACCTGTAATTGCCCCAACAGTTGTTAAAGTTACTCCTGCAACCCCAGGATTTACAGGTACTGAATGCGCCAAAGCAAATCCTAAATCATTCACAATTCCATGTGATCCTTTTGGCAAGTAATCTCCAATAATTGCAGTAAATCCACTATCCCCTAGATAGAAGAAGGCCGCAATAGGAATAACCGGACCAAATACTCTAAACCCAAATTTGAATCCATGAATTAAATAATTTGTTACCTCTTCAAATCCTTTATTTTTGTGCCCCAACATGGATAGAAATGAAAGAATGATTAATGCAGTGCCCCCGATTAATGCTGTTGCATCTCCACCTTGTAAATTGAAGTGAACCATCGACCAAATATCCACTGCAAATAAAATGAAAACAAGAGCGGCCATCCATTTTTGTTGCGTAGATGAAAGCAGATAGTCTTCAGCTTTCGTATCTTCTTCAGGTAATTCTACTGTTAAAAGTCCTCTTTTCATATCTCGTTTTAAGAAGTAAAAAGCAACCACAGTTGTCACGACACCCATTACGATTACAAGTGGAATACTAGCGTGTATTACATCCGAAACCGGAATGCCAGCCGCGTCAGCTGTTAGTTTAGGTGCGCCTTGAATTACGTAATCACTTGAGAGAGCGATACCATGACCGAATAAGTTCATTGCCATCGCAACGCCTAAAGCTGGTAAGCCAACTCTTAATGCAACTGGAAGTAAAACCGCACCAATTAAAGCAACTGCAGGCGAAGGCCAGAAAAACCAAGATACAACCATCATTACAATACCAATCGTCCAATAAGCAAGTGTGGCGTTTCTCATCACCTTTGTAAATGGACTGATGAGTGCCTGATGCACTCCACTATCAGTTAAAGCTTTACTCATAGAAACAATAATCGAGATTACTAGAATTGTAGAAAGTAATTCGGTTATAGCATAAATGAAACTCGAAAACAGGATACTGACGGAACTTGAAAGTGACTCAGTTGCTACTAGACCAAGAAGGAAAATTCCTGCGAGGCAGACTAGGCTAGTGTCACGTCTAAGAATTAAAAATAAAATAATTAAACCTATAAATGCTACATAAAGCCAATGTATGGCAGTTAAATCAACATGCATGAGAATAGCCCCCTTTCGATACATATATTGGCTAACAATATATGCATTCGCCTAGATTAGGGTGATTGGAAAGATTTGACAGATTGACTTCTAAAAGTAGTACTTAATTAGCTACATTTTTAACTCAAATTAATAGAAAGAAAATTACTTAATGACGGAATAGTCAGAATTGTGTATAATGTTAATAAAATAGAAATCGTTTCCGCATTGTGGAAAAAGTGTTGTTAATTACTCGGTGGGAGGGATGAAACAATATGATTAAGATCAAAAGTGTAAGTAAATCATTTGGGCCTTTACAAGTATTAAAAGGAATTGATTTAACGATTAAAGAAAAAGAAGTGGTTGTTTTATTAGGAGCAAGTGGATCAGGAAAGAGTACCCTTTTGAGATGTTTAAACTTCTTAGAGATTAATGATAAGGGAGAAATTTATTTTGAAGGTGAATTGGTTCAACCCGGCAAAACAGATTTGAATAAAATTCGGTCGGAGGTTGGTATGGTTTTTCAACACTTCAATCTCTTTCCGCATAAAACGGTTTTAGAAAATATAATTGAAGCTCCTATTCATGTTAGGGGCATGAAAAAAAGTGAAGCAAAAGACATTGCTATTGCTTTGTTGGACAAGGTTGGACTGACAGATAAGGCTGATGAATATCCAGAAATGTTATCAGGAGGACAAAAACAAAGGGTTGCGATTGCACGTGCACTTGCGATGAACCCGAGGGTAATGCTGTTTGATGAGCCTACTTCAGCATTAGATCCTGAACTGGTTGGAGAGGTTCTTCAAGTTATGAAGCAGTTAGCAAGTGAAGGAATGACAATGGTTGTAGTCACTCATGAAATGGGTTTTGCTAAAGGTGTAGCAGATCGAGTTTTATTCATGGAGGAAGGTTTAATTTTAGAGGAGGGTACACCTCAACAGTTTTTTGAAAATCCACAAAATGAAAGAACAAAACAATTTCTTAATAGTATTTTATAATTTAAAAAAATGATGGAGGTAAGTGTAATGAAAAAGAATTGGCATGGTATTTTATTATCTTCAATGATAGCAGGGGCAATGTTTCTAAGTGCATGTGGGGCAGATAAAACGAGTAATCAAGCGAGTTCAAAAGAATTTCATTATGCGATGAGTGGGTTATATAAACCATTTAACTTTAAGGAAGATGGCAAGCTTACTGGATTTGATGTTGAAATCGGTAAAGCACTTTCAGATAAGATGGGAATGAAAGCTGTACCAGTAACAAACCCATGGGAAACAATTGTACAAGGATTAATATCCAATAAGTATGATGCGATTTTGGGGAGTATGACGATCACTGATGAACGATTAAAAGTGGTAGATTTCAGTAATCCATATTATATTTCAGGTTCTCAGATTTTTGTCGCTGATAATAATAAGGAAATCAAATCTGCTGAGGATTTAAAAGGGAAGAAAATTGGCGTTGTAAAAGCAAGCCCATATAAAGATTTAGCGATTAAATATACTGGAAAAGAAAATGTAGTTGATTATGATAGTGATCTAACGGCTATCATGGATCTTCCAACTGGTAGACTAGATGCTGTGATTACGGATCAAATGGTTGGATTTAGAGTCATTAAAGAAGGTAAGGCTAAGATTAAAGATGTTGGCACACCACTAACTCATGATAACCAAGCAATTGCTGTAAGGAAAGATGATAAAGAACTTGAGAAGAAAATTAATAAGGCATTAGATGAAATTATTAAAGATGGAACTTATGAAAAAATTAGTAATAAGTGGTTTGGTCGTAATATTCTTGAAGAAAAATAATAATAGAGTACTAGCATAAAATAAGAGCCTAAGATTTTCTAGGACAAGATGAGGGGTGAGGTTCATCATGCATATATTTTTAAATACGTTTCATGTATTTTTAGTAGCAACTTTATTAACATTAAAATTGACAATAGTATCTACTATTTTGGGAAGTGGAATAGGACTTATTTTTGCATTTTTTAGACTCTCCCGTATTAAAGTGCTTAATTATATTGCTAATCTCTATATCACGGTCATTCGTGGGACACCGCTTATTGTTCAAATCGCCATTTTATATTTCGGACTTTCTAGTATTATTACATTTTCGCAGTTTTGGGCTGGTGCAATAGCGTTAGGTGTGCATAGTGGAGCATATATTGCTGAAATCTTTCGTGGTTCAATTCAATCAATTGATAAAGGGCAATTGGAAGCTGCCCGTTCTCTTGGGATGTCCCAACCTTTAGCAATGAGAAGAATCGTACTACCTCAAGCATTTAAAATTGCGATTCCTACTCTTGGTAATCAGTTTATCATTGGATTAAAAGATTCTTCACTCGTAGCTTATGTAGGGATGCAAGATTTATGGGGAGCAGGACTAAGTGAGGCTGCCTCTAACTTTGAACAGATGAATACATATATTGTAGTCGGTTTATATTATCTTGCACTTGTACTAGTTATTACGTTTGGCGTTAAAAAGCTTGAAGATTCTTTAGATGTGAGTCGTGGTAAAAAACGAAAAATAAGAAAAAATAAGGCTAATGCATCATTAGAATCAATAAAGCTGTAAATAAATCTAAAAGTCCTTGGAAAAACAGACGATAAACTTGTATGATAGATGTAAAAAATTACTCTCACAATTATTCATTTGCAAGTTCGAAATGAAAACAAAAAGAGCTGAGATATTCGAGTCAACGCATCTTTAAAGAAACTTACGTATACAACCATTACGTAATGAACGGGAATCCACCTAATGGGGAATACTCCCAGATTTTTGAACAGACTCCCCAAGATAAGAAGTGAAGAGTCATAGGAGTTATGATCATGGTCCAATCATTTGACCGAGCAATGCTTATTATTGATATCCTAAATTCAGATGAATCCAAAAGTAATTGGCAAATCACCGAATTAGCGGAAGAAACATCTCTATCTCTTGGTACGCTTCACCGATTACTAAATTCTTTAATCCAACACGGACTTGTTGTACAAATACCTGAAACGAAACATTACAAGCTGGGGTATAAATGGATGGAACTTGGCCTCCGTCAATTGGATAAAATGGATTTCAGATTAGTTGCAAGACCAGTAATGGAGCGTTTGGCGAACCATGTAGAGGAAAGCATCTATTTAAATATTGAGAGTGGTATAGATGGAATTGTGATTGATAAAATTGACAGTCCTTTAAAAATTAGAATTGCTGAAAATTTAGGTATCCGTATTCCACTACATATTGGTGCTCCCAATAAAACCATTCTTGCTTATATGAAAGAAAATGAAATACAACAAGTACTAGATCAGTTAAATCTTTCACTTAATTCAATATCAATTCTAAAACAACAACTGGTCGATATCAGAAAAAATGGTTATGCAATAAGTCAAAGTGAAAAAACAGAGGATACGGCGGCTATTGCGGCACCAATTACTGGATACAACAACAAAGTACTTGCTGCTTTAAGCGTGAATGTACCAGGATTTCGTTTTACTCAGGAACGTATTCCATACTTGATTGAAGAAGTAATGAAAGCAGCAGAAGAAATTTCAAAGAAAATAGGGAAAATATAGGTGATACCTTATAGACGCATTCCAGTGATATGGGATGTGTCTATTTTTTTCTAAAAACATACTTGGTTTTACTCCATCAGAAATTACCATAAGGGGTAAATACGATTCATCCCCATCCAAATTATCAATTCTCTCATTTAATATTTTTCCTATTAATACCTTGTCATAAAAGCGATATCACTAGCGTAAAATTTAAAATATAATTTCAAAATACTTAATGTAATATTAGAAATTTTGTTTATAGTAAACAACCTAATAATGTTACTTTTTAGGATGTATTAATTGGTCAAATTGCTGAACTTCAGACACTTTCTGAAATTAAGGCGTTTGATGAATGTTCATTTAAATTGAAAAAAAAGGGAGAGGATAAACAACTAACAATCTAGCAACACCGACTATTCAAATCTATTTCAGGAGTTAGATTATATCTTTTAAACAAATTAACTTGTTAATTTAAAAGGAGATGTAAAGATGACAAAGGGGATTAGCAAATATTTATTAATTGCCGAACTATTATTAGAGCATTTGGGAGGAGTGGAGAATGTTTCGTCGTCCACTCATTGTATGACAAGACTACGCGTAGCATCGAAAGATCATTCAAAGGTAGACATAGAGGCAATCAAAAAGACAGAAGGGGTTCTAGGAGTTGTAGAAGAGGAAACGATTCAAATCATACTTGGACCTGGTGTTGTAAACAAAGTTGCAGCAGAGTTTGATAAACTGCTTGCAGCTGCTGATGATTTTGATTTGAATGAAGTAGCTTCCAAAAACAAATCAGAGATTGATAGAAAGAATGCAAAACCTTTTAAACTGTTTTTACGTAGAATCGCTAGTATTTTCATTCCGTTAATTCCTGCCCTTGTAGCTTCAGGATTAATAACCGGTATAACAAAAGCAATTGTTCAAGCAGAATGGCTTGCAGCAGATTCAAAATTAGCTATTATTTTAACTGTTATCGGATCGGGTCTGTTTGCTTATCTTGGAATCTTGGTCGGAATAAACGCATCAAAGGAATTTGGTGGATCCCCCGCGCTTGGGGCATTGGCAGGTATTCTTGTCATCAACCCTGGAGTTGCAGATATTTCTTTGTTTGGGCATAATCTGCTTCCTGGGCGTGGAGGGTTAATTGGTGTTCTTTTTGCTGCAATCTTCATCGCTTTAGTTGAAAGGGGAGTAAGAAAATTTGTTCCGCAGTCTCTAGATATTATTCTCACACCTACCATAGCGTTATTAACTACAGGTATCGTTACATACCTAGTGTTTATGCCTGTTGGCGGTTATGTATCAGATGCAATCACAAAAGGACTATTGAATGTTCTTGATTTTGGAGGAGTTGTAGCTGGATTTGTACTTGGCGCAACATTCCTTCCACTAGTCGTTACTGGGCTCCATCAAGGTTTGACGCCAGTTCATCTTGAATTAATTAACTCCATTGGAGATGACCCATTACTACCAATCCTTGCAATGGGTGGAGCAGGTCAAGTAGGGGCAGCGTTTGCAATTTACTTTAAAACGAAGAAAAAAAGTTTGAAACGTGCGATTGGTGGGGGACTTCCATCAGGAATGCTTGGAATTGGTGAACCATTAATTTTTGGTGTAACTCTTCCGCTAGGACGTCCGTTCTTAACGGCATGTTTAGGTGCTGGAGTTGGCGGAGCATTTCAGGCTCATTTCCATATCGCTACAATTGCAGTCGGTGTTTCAGGACTTCCACTATCATTCTTAGTTCATACTAATCAGATTTTATTATACTTAACTGGAGTTATTATCTCTTATGTAGCTGGCTTTATTTTTACTTTCTTATTCGGATTTAAAGATGAAATGGCAGTAGAATTCAAATAAACTAAGTTAACATGTCAGCGGGAGAGCTAACACTATTTTAGAAGATTTAAAAAGAAGGGCTTCTAGTTTAGCAGTCCTATTTGTCATAAAAGACGGGAAAATCGTGAAGAATGATAGCTAAGGCTAGATGTGAAAATTAGTGCTCATCAAAATCTATATCCGTTTGGCTAGAGTCTCGACATTCGTTCAGTTATTGCAACTAAAATAATTCGATAAATAGAGGAGGGGGGAGATGAAACGAGTATTTTTGTACATTATGATTATTGTCCTTTGTGCATGGCCGATCGAAAAAGATGTTTCTGCAAATAAGAAAAAGAATAAAGTAACTCCTGGAATTGAAGTTCTTTTAGATGATCAGAAAGAACTTTTAAAGGGAAAAAAAGTCGGCTTAATTACCAATCCAACAGGTATTGACTCTAAGCTAAACAGCATTGTCGATTTGTTGTACGAGGATCCAGATATCGAACTAACAGCTTTATTCGGACCTGAGCATGGAGTTCGAGGTGATGCCCAAGCTGGAAGTTATGTCGAATCGTATATTGATGATAAAACAGGACTACCTGTTTACAGTCTTTATGGAAAAACAAATAAACCAACAGCTGATATGCTTAAAAATGTAAACTTACTTCTCTTTGATATACAAGACGTAGGTACACGCCACTACACATATATTTACACTCTGGCATATGCAATCGAAGCGGCAAAAGAAAACAACATTCCAATTGTAATACTTGATCGTCCGAATCCACTAGGCGGACTTTCAGTTGATGGTCCTGTTCTCGAACCTAACTCCTCATCCTTTATTGGGATGTACCCAATTCCAACGAAGCATGGAATGACAATTGGAGAACTCGCTACATTCTTCAATAAAGAATATAAAATTGGAGCAGATTTAAAAGTCGTCAAAATGAAAGGCTGGAAACGTTCCATGGATTACGACGAAACAGGACTACCTTTTGTTTTACCATCACCTAATATGCCGACAGTTTCAACAACATTTATATATCCAGCAACTGGTCTAATTGAAGGTACAAATATGTCAGAGGGACGCGGAACAACCAAACCGTTTAAAATAATCGGCGCACCATATATTAATGGAACAGAACTTGCAGCAAAGCTGAACGCATTAAGACTTCCGGGTGTGAAATTTAGACAGGCATCCTTTATACCAACATTCTCGAAACATGCGGGAATACTGAGCAATGGTGTTGAAATTTATGTCACGGATCAAGAAAAATTAGAAGCGGTCTCAACAGGACTTCACATCATTAAAACGATTCATGACATGTACCCAAATGATTTTGAATTTCTATCCAACAACTTCTTTGATAGATTAATCGGAAACGACTGGATCAGACCGATGATTCTCGATGGAGCTTCCGTTACAGACATCATGAATAAATACCAGAATGAATTGGATGAATTTAAGAAGGTTCGAAAAAAGTATTTGATGTATAAGTGATTTACTAAAAAAGGATGAGATTAATTGATTTCATTCTTTTTTTATTGCCATATACTTCTAAAGTTTTAATTTTTAAAAATTACCGAATAAACTGAAAAAATATTGACGTGCCGATATTAAGATGATAGTATTTTTCTTCCAGTCAAAAAATGTTAGGAGGCGAAAAAATTGATTACAGTAGATGGTTTAAGTAAATCCTTCAAGGTTGCGAAACGTTCTTCAGGAATTAGGCAGGCAGTGAAGGGGCTTTTTTATCGTGAGCATACGATTGTTGAAGCGTTGAATGATATTTCTTTCTCAATTGAACCGGGGGAAATCGTTGGGTATATTGGCCCGAATGGTGCAGGGAAGTCTACGACGATAAAAATCATGAGCGGAATATTGGTTCCAGATCGAGGGACGTGTAGCATATTGGGATACACTCCATGGAAGGAAAGAGCTTCCTATGTTAAACATATCGGTGTTGTTTTTGGGCAACGCTCTCAATTGTGGTGGGATGTACCCGTCATAGACTCGTTTGAGCTTCTCCGTGATATTTATAAAATTCCTCAAAATGAATATCAAGATAATCTTGATTTACTGATTGAAACACTCGATTTACAAAGTCTAATTCATTCACCTGTACGACAATTAAGCTTAGGACAAAGGATGCGCTGTGAAATCGCAGCATCATTGCTACATAGTCCTAAAATTTTATTTTTAGATGAACCTACAATTGGACTTGATGCCGTTTCAAAAATTGCCGTACGTGAGTTCATTAAAAGGATTAATAAAGAAAAGGGTGTTACCGTCATTCTTACGACGCATGATATGAATGATATTGAAGCTTTAGCTAATCGAGTTATTTTAATTGGTAAAGGAAGTTTATTGTTCGATGGTAACTTGAATGAATTACGAAAACATTTTGGGACTCATAAAACGATTACGGTAGATTATCGGGAGGACCACAATCCATTTAAAATTCCTGGAACCACAATGATTTCATGGTTACCTGAACGGGCAATTATAAGTTTAGACACAGAACAAGTTAAAATATCAGATGTGATTTCCAGTTTATCCAGTAAGGTTGACCTACTCGATGTGACGATTGAAGCACAACCAATTGAAGAAATTATCGTTGGTCTCTACAAGGAGTTTCAAATATGAAGCCATATGTATCTGTACTAAAACTACGATTATTGAACGGAATGCAATATCGTTCAGCAGCATTGGCGGGGGTAGCAACACAGTTTTTCTGGGGATTTATGTACATTATGATTTTTGAAGCTTTCTATAGTCAAACAGTACATTCTCAACCACTTTCTTTAAAAGAAATCATTACATACTTATGGTTACAACAATCCTTTTTAGCTTTCATCATGCTGTGGTTTCGTGATAATGAGCTTTTCGATCTCATTACAACTGGGAATATCGCATATGAGCTTTGTAGACCATGCGAAATCTACGGATTTTGGTATTCAAAACTTTTAGCACAACGCTTGTCGAGTGCAATTCTAAGGTGTTTCCCAATCCTACTAGTTGCATTCCTTTTACCTCAACCTTATAAAATGACGTTACCACCAAGTGTCTTAACCTTTGTGTTATTTTTGTTTGCCCTTATTTTTGGCTTACTTCTTCTTGTTTCAATTTCGATGTTTATTTATATTTCAGTATTTGTGACAATGTCTCCTATCGGCTCCTTGTTACTGTTTGGAGTTATTGGGGAATTTTTCTCTGGATTAACAATTCCAATTCCACTAATGCCAGCGTGGCTTCAGACTTTAGCTAATTTCCTACCGTTTAGATGGACAGCTGATTTTCCGTTTCGAGTGTACTCTGGTAATATACCTCAAAATGAAGCTTTAATCGGTATCGCTGTACAAATTGTTTGGCTATGTTTACTTGTTTGGCTAGGAAGAATCGCTTTTAATAAAGCCTTACGAAGAGTCGTGGTCCAAGGAGGTTGACCCAATATGAGACTATATTTTAAATATCTACTTATTCTCTTTAAATCACAAATGGAGTACCGCACATCTTTTTGGCTATTAACAATTGGCCAGTTTTTAATCCCGTTCTCGATGTTTGCAGGTCTTTACTTTTTATTTGAACGGTTTGGACAAATAAAAGGATGGACTTTTTACGAGGTTGCGCTTTGTTTTGCGATTATCCATATGGCCTTTGCCTTAAGTGAATGTTTTGCCCGTGGATTTGACAATTTCTCTAGTCTAGTAGCTAGCGGAAGTTTTGATCGAGTACTTGTTCGTCCTAGAAGTACGATTGTTCAAGTTATGGGATCCAAATTCGAGTTTACTAGAATTGGTAGATTGCTTCAGAGTTTAATTGTTTTGATTTGGGCATTAAATAATCTTTCCATCGAATGGAGCAGTATGAAAGTAGTAACCATTATTTTAATGATCATTAGCGGGGTCTTTATTTTTACCGGAATCTTTATCCTTGCAGCAACGATGTGTTTTTGGACAATTCAGGGTCTCGAAGTAGTTAATATTTTTACTGATGGCGGAAGAGAGATGGCACAGTATCCGTTAAATATCTATCAGAAATGGATAACTAAATTTTTTACATTTGTTATACCCTTTGGATGTGTGAATTACTTACCTTTAATGTACATTTTAGATAAAACGGAGGGAAAAGCGTATCTATATATGGTATCGCCAGTAGTGGGGATTATTTTTATTATACCTTGTTTACTAGTATGGCAAATTGGAGTAAGACATTATCGATCGACGGGTTCGTAAAATAATAAAGACGCAATCTAGTTATGGGATTGCGTTTTTATATAGAAGAAATGGAGTTATGTAGGATAATAGAAATTTAGTACCAGTCTATATGTAATAAATCAAAATTGAAGTTGAAATAGTTAAACATACGCTAACATTAATTAAAAATCTTGTGAGATTTCTATCTTTCCAACTAGCATAACTAAATATTAAAGTTGATAACCCGAAGATAATCTGATACCAAATAGAAATAGTAAAGCCATCTTCTTTAATCAAAAAAATGTTTCCAATTATTATGCAAGGAATCCAAATTAAAAAGAATAATTTTTGAAATCGTGATAGTTTTTTCATTTGCACCTTCTTTTATTAAATATGGTCTTTATGCAATCCTAACTATAGATATAATTTAATGTTAGCAGATAAACATACGACTTTATTTAAACAAAAATGAACTATAAGTGAATATTTTAGTTTTCTTATTGTGTCTTAACTTAACTGAAAGGATGAAAATAAGCCTCACTCTGATGAAAACAACTGGATGTTATTAAGAGTTCCCATATTCTTCTTACTTTTGAAGAAAATTTTGTTCCTTCTTTGTTAAAATAAATTAGATAATAAAGGAGGAGCATTATGGGATTAAAACGAAAAAATAAAAGAAAATCCACTCAGCCACACACAAAAGTAATAGATTTTGGAATGGGAAAGACGTTAGCTAAAATTGAAAAAGCAATTTGTATTTTAGATAAAAGTAGGAAATAGTATCATGACCTTGTAAATAATAAAGTAATAATTAAATTAAAAGGAATTAGGAATCAATGAAAAAACAAATTAAAGTAGTTGGAGCTGTAATAAGAAACAATCAATACCAAATACTATGTGCTTTACGTTCACCTGAAATGAGCATGCCAAATAGCTGGGAATTTCCTGGTGGAAAAATCGAAAAGAATGAAAAACCTGAAGAGGCTTTGGTCCGCGAAATAAAGGAAGAATTAGGTTGCGAAATATCTGTATCTGAATTAGTTGAAGATGTCATTCATGAGTATCCAAATATAATTGTAAATTTGATAACTTACGAAGCCAAAATTATAAGCGGTACGCCAGTAGCTACTGAGCATGCGAAGATAGAATGGAAAGAAAGCTCTGAGTTAAAAGAACTTGAATGGGCTCCAGCTGACCTTCCTACGGTTGAAAAATTGATTATATAAAATATTAGTATATAGATTGCGAACGATAAACGATAAAACTAAGTAATTTAGAATGATGTCGAACAAATGATAAAATAATATTTCTTTGGAAATTGAATTTTTTTCCATATCCAATATAATAATAAATAAGCAACTATAGTGTACATACTAGATGAGTTAAGGAAAATTCTTGTAAAACATAGGAGGAAACTATGGGAAGATTAGTTCATTTCGAAATTCATGTTGATAACATGGAACGTGCAAAGAAGTTTTATGGAGAGGTATTTGGTTGGACGTTTCAAGATTGGAGTGAATATGCAGGAATGCCATACTTTGGTGCAGTGACAGGCAATGAGGACGAAATGGGAATTAATGGTGCCTTAATGCAGCGCCAAAGTGCTCCTCCTGAAGCAAACCAACCATTAAATGGATATGCATGTACCATGGGAGTAGAAAATTACGACGTTACGGAAGCTAAAATTGTTGAAAATGGTGGCAAAGTAGCAATGCCTAAATATGCACTGCCTGGAATGGCATGGCAAGGATACTTCATTGATACTGATGGTAATATTTTTGGAATTCATCAACCTGATGCTAATGCAAAGTAATTATTTATGGGTGTTTGATAATTCAAGAGTTTGATTTGAACTAAAATTTCTATAACTTACAGCAACAAAAGTCAACTGTCTGCAGTTGACTTTTTATTTTTCAATTCTTAATTTTGGTAATAATTGAGAATAATAAATAGCAGATTTATTAAAATTGTTCAAACACAAAATTGCCATATTACCCTTCTTATTTAGGATATTTTTCATGGTATTCTTAAATTGAATTTTCATTGCTTCATAATAAAAACAAGTATGAAAAGGATAAACCGATGAAAAAAATAATTATTATTACGGTTTTAATCGTTATTCTTATTACAGGTGGGTATCTATTCTCAAAAACCAGCACATTCAAAAATTACACTAACAATATAAGTAATTTTCTTAAATTAAAAAAAGAAAATGATTATCTAAAAGAAAAAATGAGCAATGAAACATCTTTAAAAGCAAATATAACTGAATTTAATATAGAAAATAAAGAATTAAAAATGCTAAAAGAAAGACTAAACAAAGAGAGTCAAAAATACATAACTGATGTAGCAATCGTCACAAAAAGAGATTTTGATACTTGGAACAGCTTTGTTGAAATAAATAAGGGTTCTAAAAATGGTGTGAAAATAAATACTAATGTAATGACATCTCAAGGCTTAGTAGGTAAAGTAATTGAAGTCTCAGAGAATAGTTCAAAAGTAGAATTATTAAGTGCAGTGAAATATAACTCATATATTTCAGTCCAACCCAAAAATAATCATCAATTACAAGGCCTAATTAAAGGAGCAGATGAGAAAACTGGCTATTTAAAAATGACCCTTTTCAATGTAAATGATAAATTAAAAGCTGGTGAAATTATTGTTACCTCTGGTCTAGGAGGTATTTATTTAACTGGTATTGAAATTGGTAAAGTCAAAGAAGTTAAAATTGATAATTTAGGTCTAAATCAAACAGCATATATAGAACCTTTATATGATTTAAACGACTTAGAGTACGTTATTTTATTGTTAAGTAAAAAGTAAAAGGAAAGAACAATAGAAAAAGAGAACAATGTTAGAGTTGTTCTCTTTTTTGCATAAATAATTCCAGTACATAAAAGTAGGTGTATGTTAATGTTACAATTCCAAGAAAGGATTCAAAAATATGAATATAAGCTAAACGATACGGATGATCAAATAGTCGAGTTTATCCTTAATAACAAAGAGGATGTTGTTGGCTTTTCAATACAATATTTAGCTGAAAGGTTATTTACGGTTCCGAATACGATTACGGGATTATCCAAAAAATTAGGTTTTGATGGATATTCTCAGATGAAGAATAGTTTAAAAGAGGAAATGAATAATCAAAGTATTTTTACAGAAGAGGATAGTTTAACTTATAACATTCATAAAACAATTGGACTAATTGATCAAAATACGCTTTCCCTTACCACAAAAATGATTCAAGAAGCACGTAGGGTACTTTTCTTTGGTGTAGGGGATACTGCACCTTTTTGTGAAATGATGATAAAAAATCTCAAAGTTGTCGGTAAACAGGCTGAGTATTATATTCACCGACACGATGTCTTATATGAGCTTTCTAAATTTGATTCTAAAGAGAATAATTTACTTTTTTTAAATTTCATTATCTGGAGAAACAGCTCAAGTATTAGATGTTGCGGAATTAGCAAAATTTAAGGGAATAAAGTTAATATCGCTTACTCATTTTAGTAAAAATCCTTTACAACAAATAGCAGATGTGAACTTGTATTGCTATTCTCCTAATAAAAAATGAAGGTGAGTCTAGAAGATCAAAAAGTTCTTTATTTGTTCCTGCTTTTAGTAGATTATTTTTATACTCTTCATCTGATAATCTTGTAACCAATTCAGCTAATAAAGTAAGATGCGTAGTGCCTTCCTCTTCTTTTGGAATCGCTAACAAAATAACTAATTCAACTTGATTTATTTACCTGAAGATGAGGAAGCACTCCAAAAAAGAATAGATAAGTATTATTGATGGAGCTATCGACGTTCATATTGTAGTGAATGTTCCAAATCATAAACCAAGACTTGATATAAAATTTGAATTGAATAATCAAGCAAAGGATCATCGACTAAGAGTATTAATTCCAACGGGTATTGCTTCAGCTTTCTCAGTTTCAGATAATCAATTTGGTTCAATAAAACGAGATGTTGTAGATCCGGCAATTCAAGTCTGGGAGGAAGAAAATTGGGATGAACGTCCAGATTCGATTTATCCTATGTTGAGTTACGTTGGTTTATCAAATGATGATTATGGAATTAGTGTATTAACGAATAGTACGAGAGAGTATGAAATTGTTGGTGGAAAATTTGATACGATCGCGATTACTCTGTTTAGGAGTATTGGTTTTCTTGGGAAAGAGGAGATGGTTCGTAGACCAGGGAGACCGTCTGGGATTAAGTTGCCTACTCCGGATTCTCAGATGATTGGGAAGTTGTCTTTGGAGTTTGCGATTGCTACATATAATAAGGAAGAGAATGTTGCTCGGATTACCAAGGAGTATTTAACTCCTATTGTTTCATATAATAAGATTCCTTATGATGCTATGAAGTTGAATGAGTTTGGTGTGAAGACGCCGTTGGAGTTTAGCTTTTTTAGGGAGAGGTCTTCGAGTGTGATTTTGAGTACATTGAAGAAGGCTGAGAGAGGAGATGGATTTGTTTTACGTTTTTATAATGCATCAGAAAATGAAGAGTATGCTTTTTGGCAATTTTATGATGAAATTGATCAGGTATACAATGTTAATTTAAATGAAAAAGTAAAAGAAGAAGTATTTGTAAACGATCAGCAAGTTGGAATAAATGTGAGAACAAATCAGGTTAAATCGATTTTGTTTTAAGACAAAAATATATGTTTTTAAATCAAAAAAGGCTATTTTTCGTTTTATTATTAACGGAAAATAGCCTTTTTCTGATGGGTATTGTGGAAACTTAGGTGACATTAATAATTTTATCTAATATTTATTAGCTATTGCTGGCTATAGAATATTTAATTTCATGTATAGATTGCATCTTACTTATATAACATAAAAAATATTAGAGTGGAAAGTTGCTTAGGAGGAAGCGCTTTGAATAATTTTATTGTTATGCAAGGACGCACTTATCATGAAGAAAAAGAACTAGGGATTATTTGGTCTCCACAGCAGGATAAAGGAAGTAATGTACCACATTCATGGCAACGAATGAAAGAAATCAAAAAAGATGATAGGATATTTCATTACGTAAAAGGTAATATCGTTGCTATAAGTACTGCCATAGATGAGTGTATAAAAGCTAGTAAACCCACTATAATGCAAGGTCATAGTCAATGGAATGACGAGGGGTATTTAGTAAATGTAAAATATTTTGAATTAGATTTACCTTTAAATGTGCGAGAAAATTTTAATGATATTTCGCCTCTTTTACCTATAAAGTATTCGGCATTTCAGCAAGATGGAAGTGGAAACCAAGGCTACTTATATCCTTGTAACGAGGAACTAGCAATAAAGTTGCTAGAACTAATTAATGAACTGAATATTTATCAAATAAATGAAGAGCAATTAGAATTATCCATAGATGCAGTAAGAAGAACTGAAAACATTACGTTAATACATGTTATATCAGAGACGGAATTAGAAGCGAAAGCTAAAATTAGATTAGGGCAACATAAGTTTAGAAAAGATCTATTAGAACTCTGGAAAAATAAATGCGCATTGTGTGATATAAATTTAACGGAATTACTTAGAGCTAGCCATTCGAAACCATGGAAAGATTGCAATAATAGTGAACGTTTAGATCAATACAACGGCGTGTTGCTCTGTTGTAATCATGATGCACTTTATGATAAAGGATTGATTGCATTCGATGGCAAAGGGAATTTACACATTTCTTCAATAATTTGTGAAGAAAACTATATGACTTACGGGCTAGACAAGAGGATTAATATACAAATGCATTCCAAAAATAAAGAATATTTCATTTGGCATAAGAAATTTATTTATAAATATTAATAAGTGCTTATTAATGTGCTCATGTTCTAAGTTTATATTTACATGGAAAATTTAAACAAAGGATAATAGTTCATAGAGAAAAGTATAGCCAGTTTTTCTTAATGATATATTTTAGAAGAAGCTTTTTAGATTTTCAGCAGATTAGTTTTCAGTCTTAATAACTGTATACCAAAAAGAACCTGCTCAATTTTTTGAGTAGGTTCTTTTGTATTCTAAATACAGAAAATGTAAATCGAAATGACAATAATCATAGTATTAGGTATTCTTTTAAGTTAAAATCCAAATTAGAAATAAATAAAAACTGTAGTGATTGGGGATCGTATGGTGAATTTTATTCAAAAACTAGAAGAATCTTTACACAAGGGGTTTATTGATCAAAAACATAATTATAACGGAAGTTTTACTCCAAAATTACTAGTCAATAATACTAAAAATAACGAAAATGTATTATCTACTATATTAGAAGAACTAGATAATTGTAAGACATTTTATTTTTCAGTAGCATTTATTACTGAAAGTGGACTTGCCATGCTTAAGTCGCACTTACTTGACCTACAGCGTAAAGGTGTAAGCGGTCGCATTTTAACTTCGACTTATTTAAGTTTTAATCAGCCTAAAATTTTTAGAGAGTTAATGAAGATTAAAAATGTTGAAGTTCGATTAACAAATTTAGAGGGGTTTCATTCAAAAGGGTATATCTTTAATAATGATACTCACTATTCATTAATTGTTGGGAGTTCAAACATTACTGCAAATGCCTTAAAAGTAAATTATGAATGGAATATAAAGCTTACTTCACATGAAGATGGTGAAATTGTTCGTCATTTTAAAGAGCAATTTGAAGATGTATGGGAAAAATCTCAGCCATTAAACCATGAGTGGATTGACAGTTATGAAAGTGCTTATAATCAAATAGAAGAAAATAGAGTTTTCGATCAAATATCAGATTTCCCAGTATCATATCAAACTAATCCAATAGAAGAAGCGTTAAAAATCTTGCCAAATAAAATGCAACAAACGGCATTAGCAGAAATTCAAGCAGTTCGTGAGGCTGGGAAAGATAAAGGCTTAATTATTTCAGCTACAGGAACAGGGAAAACTTATCTATCAGCATTTGATGTTAGAAGTTATATGCCTAAACGAATGTTATTTATTGTTCATCGTGAGCAAATTTTACAGAAGGCTAAGTCAGATTATATAAAAGTACTTGGTGGAATCGACGAGGATTTTGGTATTTTATCAGGTACAAATAAACAAAAAGATGCTAAGTACTTATTTGCTACAATTCAATCGATTTCTAAGGATGATACATTACAACAATTTGATCCTGAAGAATTTGATTATATTTTAATTGATGAGGTTCATAAAGCAGGAGCTCAATCTTATAAAAAGGTAATCAATTATTTTAAACCAAAGTTTTTAATGGGAATGACTGCTACTCCTGAGCGAACTGATGATTTTAATATTTATGAACTTTTTGATTACAACATTGCGTATGAAATTCGTTTACAAGAAGCGCTTGAGGAAGACATGCTTTGTCCTTTCCATTACTTTGGAGTGACTGATCTTGAGTTGGATGGAGAAACAATAGATGATGCTACAATATTATCAAAGTTAGTAACAGATGAACGTGTTAACCATTTAATTGATAAAATCGAGTATTATGGTTATTCAGGTGATAAAGTAAAAGGTCTGATTTTCTGTAGTAGAAAAGAAGAAGCTGAAAAGTTATCAATTGCATTGAATCATAAAGGATATCATACTTTTGCTTTAACAGGAGATCACTCACAAGAAGAACGAGCTAGAAAATTAGAACTTTTAGAGAATGGGAACTTGGATTATATCATTACTGTTGATATTTTTAATGAAGGTATCGATATTCCATGTGTTAATCAAGTAGTAATGCTAAGACAAACACAATCCAGCATAATATTTATTCAGCAACTTGGTCGAGGATTACGTAAACATGGTTCAAAAAATTTTGTTACGATAATAGATTTTATAGGTAACTACCGAAATAATTATTTAATTCCGATCGCACTTTCAGGTGACAAATCGCTAAACAAAGATAGTATTCGAAGAAATATGAAGGATACAAGTTATATTAAAGGTGTTTCTTCTATTAATTTTGAAGAAATAGCTAAAAAGTTAATATTTAGTTCAATTAGTAATAGTAATTTAACAGAGCTGAAAAAACTTAGAGAGGCGTTTGTTGAGCTGAAAAATAGAATTGGAAGAACTCCGTTTCTATATGATTTTATTACTAACAATTCAATTGATCCAAATGTAATCGTAAATAAATATCAGAACCATCAACAGTTTTTATTGAAACTTAAAGAAGATGTTCCTTTATTAAGTGATTATGAAGATAAGGTTTTAACTTTCCTTTCATTAGAAATATTAAATGGTAAACGTAAGCATGAGATAATTCTTTTGGAATTACTTCAAAAAGATGGAGTAGTAAAGATGACCGATTATATCGGTCATTTAAAAGAAGCTAATTGTTCAATTGATGATTCAACGATAAATTCTGTTAAAAGAATTATTGATTTGTCATTTTTTACAATATCATTTACAAGTAAATATGGTGAAATACCAATTGTAATCTTAGATGAAAATAATAACTTTAGATTTAATGGTTCAATTATTGAAAGCTTACAAAGTAATGATCACTTTAAGAAAATGGTTTGGGATGTTATAAAAACATCTAAAGAAAAAAATAACAAGTATCAATCAAATGTACGACTTACTCTGTATGAAAAATACACAAGAAAAGACGCATGCAGATTGTTAAATTGGGCAAATGACGAAAGCTCAACAATGTATGGTTACAAAACAAAATATAATACTTGTCCAATATTTGTAACCTATCATAAACATGAAGAAGTAGAGTCAAGTGTGGCATATGGTGATGAATTTATAAATCAAGAAGTCTTAAATTGGTTTACTAGAAGTAATCGTTCATTGGAATCAGAAGAAGTTAAAAAAATAATAAATGCTAAAGAAAATAATATTGATATTCATATCTTTGTGAAAAAGGACAATGATGAAGGTGGAGATTTCTACTACCTTGGAAAAGCACTTCCAGACAAAAACACGGTTAAACAATCGGTGATGTTAGGTAAAGATGAAAAAGAACTTCCCGTTGTTCAGATGAATATGATTATGGAAAACAGTATTGAAAGTAAGTTGTACTATTACATTATTAGTGGTGAAAATGAGGAAGAATAATTGCTCTTATTTTTCAGCTAATATTTGAAAAAATTACTTCCTTTATTTAAATTGAATAATCTTTCCAATATAATAGAGTTAAATAAAATAAATAAAGGGATGTAAAAATGAAAAAACAAATTAAAGTAGTTGGTGCGGTAATTCGAAACAATGAAAATCAAATTTTGTGTGCGCTTAGGTCACCTGAAATGAGTTTACCGAATTTGTGGGAATTTCCTGGTGGTAAAATTGAAAAAGGTGAAAAACCTGAGGAGACTTTAGTTCGTGAAATTATGGAAGAATTAGGTTGTGAAATTGTAGTTTCAGATTTGGTTGAAGATGTAGTACATGAATATGATGCAATTATTGTAAACCTGTTAACATATGAAGCAGAGATTTCAACAGGAACTCCAGTTGCAAGTGAGCATGCAAAATTAGAGTGGAAAGATGTTTCGGATTTAGAAGAACTTGAATGGGCTCCGGCTGATATTCCTACTGTTGAAAAGTTGATGAACTAAAAAATGGCGTTCTCCTACCTATATAGGGAACGTCATTTTTGTTCTTATCATTTTCTTACATGTCAAAGAATACTATTTGAACTTTTACAATCATATAGAAAGTGTGAATGATTGAATAATTTGAAATACCTATTCAAATTATTACATACCAAATAGTTTAAACTAAAAGGGTAGAAAAATATTTTAAAGTTGAGAATATATTTTAATTATAATTTACTGAATTTCAAAACAGTTGGTAATTTATAGAATTGGGATTAAATCATAGTATTAATCAACTTTAAAGTTTTATTATTAAGGAGTCCTATTAGAAAAATATTGAAATATAAAATTGGGGTATTTGAAATAATTATTAGGGGAGCATTCTATGAATCTGGTAGATACAAAACAATTATGGCAATTTTCACCGATTCCAAATATCGAGGAGTCGAATTTTAATAAAATTCTAGAAAGATTTTTCAACTTAAGAATTTCTGGTTTAACGCGTGAAAACACACAAAATGCTCTAGATGGAAAAATAATCGGATATGATGGACCAGTAGTTTTAACAATAAAAACTGGTACGATAAAAAAGACCGAGGTACCAGGTATTGACGAAGTTATTGATCGTATTAAATGCTTAAAAGGTCGTAACAGTTATACAAAAGAAGCGATCGAACATATGATTAATAAAGTTGATCAAGAGGAAGTATCATATATTTCTTTTGAGGATTTTAATACAAGAGGACTTAAGGGTGCCTTAAATGGCCAAAGTAATTCAAAGGAAGATACATGGGCGATTTATGCATACAATAAAGGAGTTCACTCAGAGGAAGAGGATGAAGCTGTTGAAACTTCACGCGGTGGCTCACACGGTGTTGGTAAAATTGCCTCGAACGCAGCCTCAGATTTAAACTTAATGTTTTTTGCCAATTGCGACGCAGAAGGAAACCAACATCTCGGTGGTACTGTGCAATTGATAGAGCATAATTACAAAGATCAAAGTTATCGTTCATCTGGTTATTTCACAGATATCGTGAAGTTAGAAAATATCAAATCAAAGTTCTATCCATTTGAAAATAAATTCCATGAGGTATTTGAGAAAAAGACACGTGGTTTAAAAATCATTATTCCGTTCTTAAGAGAAGAATACAATAATGAAAATGAAATTATTAAAAGTATCTGTGATAGCTTCTTTATATCCATTCTTCAAAAGAAATTAGAAGTAATCGTAAACGATAAATATATAACGAATGAAACAATTCAAGATTATGTATTTAGTGCGGATTACTATGTTCAGGAAATGGCAGAAATGAAGAAAGAATTTACTCCTTTATATGTAAAGACATATTTAAATGAAGAACCGAAATCATTAACCGTTACCGATGGTAAAGTAGATTATAAATTCAATTTATATTTCAATTACAATGAAGCTATTCCTAAAGGTCGAGTTGCAGTTGTTCGAACAATTGGGATGAAAATAGAAGATAAGAAAATTCAAGGAAATGCTAATAAACCATATAATGCTATTTTAATAGGTGGAGCACCTGAAGATGCATACCTAAAATCATTAGAAAATGAATCCCATACTGAATTGTCTTATGACCATATTAAAGACCCAGAACTTCAAAAGCGTGCAAAAAAATTTATTAGCAATTTAACTCGTGAAATTTCTAAAATCATTGAAGAGGCGATTAAGAGTAATAATCCTACAGATGGGTTAATGAATACAAAAGATATTTTATATGTTGTGGAAAACGAATTTAAACGAGACTTAACAGATACAATGTCAACAGTAAAAATAAACAAAGGTAAATCGATTGTAAAAATGAACACTGAAATA
Organism: Bacillus sp. AFS088145; assembly: GCF_002564465.1. Taxonomy (GTDB): domain Bacteria; phylum Bacillota; class Bacilli; order Bacillales; family Bacillaceae_G; genus Gottfriedia. The sequence goes on from NZ_NUUX01000006.1 coordinate 158,878, forward strand.
CCAAAAAAGAAGAAAAAATCAAAAGACGGTAAAAAATCTAATGAACCAACAACTCCTAGAAATCCGGTTAAAAGAGTAAAATCTCAACCACTTGCGGATGATGGGATCGAACAAGAAAAAGTACGTAATAAATACATTACAAATCCAGATATTGTTGAACGATTAATATTAGGTAATAAAGAAATGGTTCGTTTTGATTTCAGTGAAAGTAAAGAAATCAATAAAGAAACTTCATGCGATATTTCACTTTCTATTATTGATGGCATGGGCGTAGAGTATTCTGACGAATTTAATCTAAAAGAAAACTACAGCCAAGTAATTGATAGAATAACAGGGAAAGTATGTAAAATCGAAAACAATATTATAAAAGATATTGCTATCTACGAAGGTAGAGCTCAATTACAGTTAGAGTTGACAAAAAATTTCAACAAAGCTCTTAAATTTGTTTACTACGTAGAGGTGTAAAATGATATATAAAAAGGACGCTAATTTCCCATACCCAATATTAACGAACACATCTACAAGTTATGAAAATAGTCATTTTACTTTAGATGTCCAACTACATGAAAATGTATATAATTATCGTTTTGATATTTCCTATGAAATCGATTCTGATTTTATAAAGCGCTTACTTGAACAAGGAAAAGCACAACTTATCTTAGTTATTCAATCTAAAGATAATAAGTTTTATAAACTTAAACAATATGAATCTTACATTGAAATTCCAAAATCACGTATTTCCGTTAGCAAACGAACAACTATTCAACTTCATCTTCAGTCAAAAGAGGATATCAGTTATATAGACAATAATGACCTAAGTGAATTTTACCAACAATTTAAAGATGAAATAATTGTGCCTAAAAACACGATTTTAGGTTTCTCAAATGTTGTTATTTTTGATGGTAGCATTACAAAACCTTTAGAACTATTTGAAAAGAAATTAAACCCAAATTTATTGAGTGATGTAAAAATCGAATTAGGCAATGAAACGATTATTATTCACTATAAGCATGAACAGTTGCAGTTTAATAATCTACCAAAAAGTAATTCATTAAATAATCCATATATTTATATGGGGCTACAAAAGGCTCTCCAACGATTTATCGTAAATAACGGAGATGGAGAACAAGTAGATTTAGACGAAATCGATAATTTGATTGATCCATTGGACATTAAGTTACACACTTTAATGAGAAAAAAGATGATTAATGAATTAAGAATAGATAACATCGATGAAGTTATATACAAAATTTCAGATAGAATTATAGAGAAATACGCAGCGGCATTAAAGGAGCTAAGTTCAAATGGAAATTAGACTGCTCAAAAAAGGTTATAAAAATAATGAACAGTTTTATATGGATTTTTTAGATGACAAAATTAGGTATAAAGACGAGTATTTTTCAGAGGATGTAGTTTTTATAGACGAAGCACCTGATTTCCCAATTTATTTGGCACAAAGAAGTGAATTGGAACGAAAAGAATTGTTTTTAGAAGCATTTAAAGTGTTGTCAAGTTCATACTTAAATACCGATCGTGATATTCATTTTGATGAGTTATTTTGGCACTCTTTACTTACATCAGTAAAAAGAGATTACTTGTTAGAGCAATATCCTCAAATCGCAGAAGGTATTAGCCATTTTAACAATATAGTCTTAAAGGATTTTAACTGGGAAAGCTATATTTATAAATGTGTACTTGGTGCACAGTATATTAATGATGCGGTGTCAGATATAGAGGAGAGAGCTCGTTATTATGAGTTGTTGATTGATAATCTGGATATGTATAACTACATTATTAAATATGAAATTTTCCGAAACGATCGTTTCTTATTAAATATTTTAGATATAATCGATGAATTGGACCTTTCAAAAGTGATGAAGTCTAAAATTATAGGGCGTGAAAATCTTGGTAAAGATGAGCGTGTAGGTCGCCGTGTATTATTTGAATTCAATAAAAGCTATCCTGTCATTATGTCACCTATGTTAGATAAGGAAGATTTAAAAGAGTGGTTCTTAAAGTATTTAAGTTACTACTATGAAATGTCACCAGTTGTAATTTGATACGAGAATTAATATTTAAGTGTAATATTTTATTATAATTTTTGTTAGAATTAAAAGCATGGGCTCGATAATGAATCGTTCTCATGCTTTTATGTTTGTATTTGTATTTATAACAAAGGTTAATATAGAAGATATAACAATTTAATTTATAGTAAAGACATAAGTAAAATTTGTAAAAAATAAAATGTAGGAAAAAGCTTTGAAAGGTTGACATCAATGATACAAAAATTGGACTATTTGAAAGATCGCTTGAGTGATTTAAGTAAACGAAACCGTTCTATTCGCCTTATGAAGTTAGCAGATAAATGGGCAGTTGATTTAACAGAATTAGAATTTGTTTATCAAGATAAGAATCAAAACTCTTCTCTTCTTGATGATATTATAAAAAATAAGAAAAATGAGATTTCATTATTTAAAAGAGATATAAATGATGAAAAGAAAATGCTTCTATCACATAAATTAACTAGCTTACACCGTAATTTAAAAGGGATTGAAGAAGAAACTGGAATGTATGATTTATATTTAGGCTATCCATTCTTAACTGGAAAAATGATGGATGGTACTTTTTTTAGAGCACCTGTTTTCTTATACCCAATCAAGTTAGAAAAAAACGGTTTAACTTGGAATCTAGTTAAAGGTGAAGGAGAAAAATTAATTAATAGGACGCTATTCTTAGCCTTAAAAAAACTAAATGAATTTAATATTGAAGAGAAAATGTTAGATGAAGATTATTTTTCTAATGTTACTTCAATTCAAGAACTTCATGAATGGTTTAAAGAATTCGATTATAATTTTCCAATTAAAAACACTATACTTCAAAAATTTCAAAACTATACTTTAAAAGACATTCCAAAATTAAATGATGGAGAAATTGCACTTGAGAGTTTAGCAGTAATAGGCTGTTTCCCTCAAGGGAACTCTGCAGTAATAAAAGACTATGATTTAATGAAATCAATTTTAGAAGAGAACGGTGATTTAGGGTTTATTTCGGAATTGTTATTTGAAGAAGAAAATATTATAAATGATTCATTATTATCACCAATTGTAGAAGAAGTAGAAAAAAATATTGATGAACGAGATAAAGTTTTTTTATTACCTACAGATGGTTCCCAAGAAGAAATTCTTCAACTAGCTAGAAACCAAAAGGGTTTAGTTGTTCATGGTCCTCCTGGGACGGGAAAATCTCAAGTTATTGTTAATTTAATTACAGATGCAATTAATCAGAAAAAAAAGGTATTAGTTGTTTGTCAAAAAAGAGCTGCATTAGATGTAGTAAATCAGAGACTTGATGGATTGGGTTTATCAAAGTTTGCAGCGCTAGTACATGATGAGAAGAACGACCGTCAAAAACTTTACTCGAAGATTCAGCAGTTGATAAATGTTCCTATTCAATTAAACGATTCAAATCAAAAAGATTTTGAGGTAGTAAGTTCACAATTAAGAATGAGTGAAGGCCAATTAAATGATATTTCAAATGCATTATTTGAAGTACAGGATTTTGGTTATAGAGCTTATGATTTGTATAGTATCTCGAAACCAAAGGATGAAATGAAACGCCTTGTTAATGTTAAACCTTATTTAAACAAATTAAGTAAGTACAATTTAGAGGATATTCTTGCGGAGGTTTATACTTACGGAGAATATTATGAAAGATTTGGAAATGAAAATTATCCATGGAAACAAAGAAAGAGTTTTAAGGTTTTAGAGTTAAAAGATCAATCGAAAATGACAGATACGTTAAATGATTTAATCGAAAGCGCAAAAATTACTGTTTCCAAATTAGACGAGTTTGAACAAAATTTCGTGACTCCTGAATATGCAAAATTAGTTCAAGAAAAAATTGAGAAGATTTATGAGGATCTAGATGATAGTAAGAAACGCTCTTTTAAGAATATTCGGTTATGGATTTGGACTTCTTTTACTGGAAAAAACATTATTGAAGAGCTATTAGAGGGTAATAAGTTTAAAGGAACAAGTTCAAAAGAATGGATTAGATTAAAGCAATGGTTAAAAACGCTTTATGACCTTTCAAAAGAAACAGAGAATTTCATGTCGAAGTTAAAAAATTTAATTCCATATGTAGCTGAAGATTGGATTACAAGTATGGAAAAGCTAGTTAATGATGGAAAGATTCCATTAAATGAGCTTGAAATAATGCATGAATATATTTTCTCAGATTTTGAAGAGCTAAGAAGAATGGACCGTTTCTATCATGATAAAGATGATACAGTAATTTCATTAATTGAACTAGCTATTAAAGAAGTACCTTTCGTTGAAACGAATTTAGCAAAAGAATGGGTTGATTCCCTAAAAGATTCGACTTATTTACATTGGATTGATGAAATTGAAAGAAAACATCCTATAATTGAGGCAATTAGTACAGAACAGTTTAATAGAATTCGTGATAAATTGAAAAATTTAATTGAACAAAAACGGAATACTGGTAGACTTATGCTTCAAAATAAATTATTAAGTTCAATAGAAGAAACTAAAATAAACTTTGGTAAAGCGATTAAAGAGCTAAGTCATCAAACATCTAAAAAGAGACAATTATGGCCATTAAGAAAATTGGTAAGAGAGTTTTCAGACAAAGGACTAACGGAATTACTTCCAGTTTGGTTATTGTCACCTGAAGTTGTGTCTTCAATCTTACCTCTAACTGAAGGTTTATTTGATCTTGTTATTTTTGATGAAGCGTCTCAATGTACAGTTGAAAATGGGCTTCCTTCGATCTATAGGGGGAAAACAGTAGTTGTTGCTGGAGATGAAATGCAATTACCACCATCTAATTTATTCCAAGGTAGTATGGAGGTAGATGAAGATGATGAAACAATGGGTGAAATTGAGGAATCAAAGAGCTTACTAAACTTGTCTAAGCGTCATTTTCAAGAAAGCATTTTACAATGGCATTATCGATCTAAGTCCGAGGAATTAATTAATTTTTCAAATTATGCTTTTTATAATTCTAATATTCAAATTGCACCAAACGTTGAGCCTTTAAAACAACCTGCTGCAATAACTTGGAAAAAAATCGATGGATTATGGATAAATCAATCGAATCTTATAGAGGCACAATTTGTTGTCTCAGAGCTTAAAAAACAAATAATTACCTATCCAAAGTTATCTGTTGGAATCATTACTTTTAATGCTAAACAGCAAGAAAAAATACTAGATGAGATTGAAAAACTTGCTGAAACAGATAAAGAATTTGAAGTGATCTATAATCAAATACAATCACGTGATTTGGATGAAAGAATATTTGTAAAAAATATTGAAAATGTACAAGGTGATGAGCGTGATGTCATTATTTTCTCAATTGGATATGCTAAAGGAGAGAATGGTAGAGTTTATAATCGTTTTGGTACTTTAAGTCAATCTGGCGGAGAAAATAGGTTAAATGTAGCAGTAAGTCGTGCAAAAGAAAAAATCCTAGTAGTTTCAAGTATAGAGCCAAATGAACTTGATGTATCAAATTCTAAAAATAGAGGTCCGAAATTATTAAAAGCATATCTTGAATATGCTAAAGCTACTTCTGAAAACAATAGAGATCTAGTTACAAGTACGCTAAAAGATGTTCAAGAAGGAAGCAATACGATGGTTACGCCACATGCATTACATTTTGATTCAGGATTTGAAGTACAAGTTTATGATATGTTAGTTGAACTAGGATACGAAGTCCATACTCAAGTAGGTTTATCAGGATATCGTATTGATTTAGCAATTGTTGATCCAAATGATCCTTCTAAATACCTTCTTGGTATTGAATGTGATGGAGCTATGTACCATAGCTCACCAAGTGCTAAAGAAAGAGACGTTTATCGCCAAAAATTCCTTGAAGATAGAGGATGGAAAATTGAACGTATTTGGAGTAGGAATTGGTGGAAAAACCGTTCCGGTGAAATTGAAAGAATCGAACATGTTATAAAAGATTTGATTAAGAAACAAAAAGTAGCTGAGTTAATACGTTAGTATTTCTTATATAGAAGTAAGTAAATCAATAAAAACATCTTTATTATGAATTTATAAGACCATAACAAAAAACACTTTAAATTTTAATTTAGAGTGTTTTTTTAATTAACGATTTAAGATTAATCATCTTTATTAAATTGTTAGTTTTAAAAAGCAGTTTCATATTCATTTAATGGTTTCCACTTAATATTACCAGATAAACTTGAACATTCATTATAAACACTTTGTAAAAAAGCAATTCTTGTAGGAGTGGTTTTACCCGTTTGATTCTTCAAAGTTTCATTTAATGGATGATGACTTTCTATGAAAAACTCATTTCTTTTATGCAATCTTTCTAGAAATCTAATTTCAGGTATTCTTGCAAACTTTCCTTCTTTTCCCCGATTACATTCTTTACACGATAGTACTAAATTCCATACACCATTTAAATTTATAGGGAGTTCTCGTTGTAAAGTATATGGTAAGAAGTGATCAACGTCCGCCAAACTGTCAGATCCTTCATCAATTGTAATATCATTAAAACAATAGAAGCATTTACCTTTTTGATACCCATTTAAGGCATCTCTTGACGATGTTACATCTATTCGTTTAAGTGTATTATCCTCATCAATAAAGAACATTTTGGATTGATCATCAAAATGAACATTTAATAATGATGGACTTAAATTTAATGACCAGGCTGTTTCAACAAGTCTCCATCTTGCTTCAACTTCATGACCAAAATTTTGGTGCTGTGTTGATTGGTTTAAGTGAAACAAATCATCAGTTAGTATAATACCTTTATTTTTACCCTCTTTTTTTACTTCAAAAAATGAAACCGGAATGTTTTGTTGGTTTACATTATGAAATGCATCCAAAACATTTTCAAAACCTAATTTTTTTGTTAAAAGAATTAAATCATCTTGTGTTATTGATCCACTATTAAAGTCTCTACATGCATTTAAAAATCTACTTGAAGAAGATGTAGCTTGTTTATCATTAATTTTTAAATGGTCACAAATGTATTTAGAAAAAGGAATTGATAATTCTTCTAATGGGATGAATGTATTTTGATTATGATTCTCTGAAATTTCTATTAAAGATTTAGCTAATGCGAATTTATAACTTGCTGAATTCTTTCCAAAAAGAATAACAGATCTGAAGTAAGATTCTAACGATGGATACTCTTCTGTAAAAATATTCAAAAAAATTAACCCCTTACTATTTAAATTAATATATTCTACAATTAAGTGTGTACAATAAATACTTATTTTTGGAAAAGGAGAGTACTTAATGACTATAAAATATTATAACAAATTAGTAAGAGATAAAATTCCAGCAGTTATTACCAAATCAGGGAGTACATATGAGGCGGAAGTCCTAGGTGAAAAAGAGTACTTAGAAAAACTAAACGAAAAGTTAAATGAAGAACTTGAAGAGTTTTATAATGCAACACCTGAGGAAACTGTTGGAGAAATTGCTGATATTTTAGAAGTACTTTATGCTTTAGCTGAGACACAGGGGATTTCAATTGAGGAAATTGAGAAAGTTCGACTTCAAAAGAAGGAAGATCGTGGTGGGTTTAAAGATAGAATTCTTTTGAAACATGTTGTAGAAGGATAAGTTCTGATATTATGCAGATTTAATTACCTTGGTATACAGAGAAATCGAAACAAGTTAGTAATGCATATTAATATAGAAGATAAACAGGGGGGATAAAAAATAAAAGAAGTAATTTCAATACCTGCTAGTGGAACACAAGAATTAATTAAGAAGTATTTGGTGCATGCACATCCATACCCAAGAAGTTATAAAGCATCCAAATATATGACTTTCCGTAAAACTGGTGGCTGCATGGATGCATTGTATAGCGTACAATGTGAATTAGTGTTAAAACATGGAGATCCTGAACTGGAAAACAAAGTAAATTATTTAGATAGTGAAACTAAAAATCGACTATTAGGTTATATTTACGAAAGAAGAAATAAATTTGGTTTTGAAAAGAAAGAAGAGTTTAAGTTTTATATTTTGAAAGAAGAAAGACAACTAGATCATTTTCCTGCGCCAAAAGAAACACTACAAGGACATACATACTATACATACGATGAAATAACTTGTGGGAAAAAGATTATTACCAGAGAAACTGACAAAAGTTATTCATAAAAATTTTGAGATAATTAAAACCTCAAAAAACCTTTTCTATGCTTTTAGGAGAATTAAAAAGATGCCAAAACCTACTCAATTTTTGAGTAGGTTTATTAAAGTTAGTAAATACTCCCTAGATAAATCTGGTGCATTTTTACTAAAATAACGAAATTTTCTATGTTAAAATGATTAATAGATTAAGATAAATGTCAAACATATTTATTTACTGGAAATTTTAAATTAGGTAGCATTTGTAACAAAAAAATAGATAGGAGTTATTAAAAATGAAAAAACTTGTTATTGGAATTCTTACAATTGGACTTATTCAAAGTTATTCAATTATTTCAACTGATGATGCTAGTGCAGCTGTGAAAACATTTAAAAACTGTACTGAAATGCACGAGATTTACAAGGGTGGAGTTGCCCGTAGTTCATCCGTTAAAAATAAAGGCGGTAAAACTAAATATAAACCTTATGCATCAAAAGCTTTATATGACGCTAATAAAAAAATGGATCGAGATAAAGACTTTATAGCGTGTGAAAGATAAGTTTAAGAAGTAAAAAAATGATAGTTCTCAAGAATGAACTAACTATCTCAGACTGTTGGCAAACCTGATTTTCATTGAGTTTGTCTACAGTGATCAATACTATGTTAAAGTAAAAATGCAGTCTTCAAATTTTTGAAGACTGCATTTTTTATTTCCAAAATCTTCAATTATTTGTCACATTGATAATGAGTTTAATAGAACTTAGTATGTTAATATTTTCACAAGTTAGTAAATTTTACTAAAATTTATACTACTATTTACTTACTTATTAATAAGGAGTGATGATTTTGAAAAATTTATAGTTCTAAGGTTACATCATTTTCACTAGTCATAGATACAACATCTAATAGTTTATTTTGGGGTACAAGAAGAAAACTATGTATTAAATTTTATATTACCGAAGTATTTAGATTCTTAAATTAATATATCCAAGGAGGCTTCGCTATTTTCTTGTAGTTATGGGTCTGGAATACCTACATTTCTAAAAAGTTCAGGAGAATAAAAATGATATTAACAGTCTTAGTTTTAATTTTATTACTAATTCTAGGGAATCTATTATTTAAACTGATCCCCTGGAAGTATATTACTGCACTATTTGGAATTATTGTATTGCTATTAATAGGTTTTTTCCTTGTTGAACGTACTTCTATTTTAGTAAAAAATAGACTACTAGAAAGTACTTCACTAAAAAATGAAGGAATGAATGAAATTATGATTGATAAACAAGTTACACCTGAACTATTGGTAGATCTAAAAAGTAAATATGGTAGTACAGTTAAACACACAGATATAGTAGTAATACTTTCAGTTGAGAATGATAGAAACTATCAATTTAAGAAATTTTATATAGGGACTAAAAACAATAAAATTAATAGTATTTTTTCTGAAGATCCTAATCTAAAAACTAATAAAGGTATCGGAAAAGGAGATGATATATCTACTATTATAGATAAGTACGGTAATAACTACATTCACTCGTTTGAAGAAATAGGAGAAACGATAACGTATCTTGATAAAGAGAGAAATGTTAAATTGACTTTCATTATATATAAAGAGAAAGTATTACAAACTATTATAACTAAGTATTAAGTCAGGAGATATATTATGGCATTTCGTTTTTCAAAAAATATAAAAGGGCGATTAGATGAGAAATAAATTATTTAAAATCGTTTTATTTAGTATATTAATTATCATAATGTTTGTTTTTGCAGTTAATTTATTATTAAAACCAGTTTCTAATACGATTGAAATAGAAACTAAAACTACAAATGAATAATAGCCTCATTGAAAAAATCACTGTCATTCTAATATGGATCAGACAAGATATCTAAGATAAAATCATTGAAGATATCAAAATCCTCTTTTGTAAGTTTCATTAATAAGGGGGTATTTTTTATTTCCTTAATTTTTACAATAAAAAAATCCGGCCCAATAAATGAACCAGATTTCTCAAGTCTGCTTAATCTCCAATCTACGCGCAACCAACGACAAAACATAATTAACAATAAAATACATCAACGAAACCATCACCATAACAGGGATCACATAAGATTCCTTCTGCGCATAAATAATCTGTCCATTATGCAATAAATCGGGCAATGCAATAACGACAGCTAACGATGTATCCTTCAGTAAAGAAATAAACTGACTAACAATTGGCGGAACCATTCGTCTCAATGCTTGAGGCAAGACAATATAACGTAATGTCTGAGTATAATTGAGGCCTGACGCACGAGCTGCTTCAATCTGTCCTTTTTCGATCGAGTTTAATCCACTTCGAATAATCTCTGAGATCATAGCTGATTCAAAAACCGTTAATGCTGCGATGGCAGCTGTCGTTATTTTCATTTCAATCCCGATTTCCGGTAGGGCAAAATACGTAAAGAAAATAATCAGTAGCAAAGGAAGGTTTCGAATCGTCTCAACAATCGCGGTAAGTAATTGAGTAACAACAGGAATCTTAGTATATCTTAGCGTTCCAATAAGTCCACCAATAATGAAACTTAGTACAATTGAAATGGCAGCGACCTTAAGGGTAACCCAAAATCCTTCTAGCAAAAACTTGATATGATCTAGAGTGTACACATCAGCAAACGGCTGTAGAAAATCCATTCATCCACCTCCTTAATTACTTCTAGCCAAGCGTTTTTCTAAATATCCTACACCAATACTTAAAGGAATCGTTAAGACTAAATAAAATAAGGCTACGAAAATATAAGTATCAAACGTTACGTAAGTCATTGCAGAAATAAGATCGCCTTGATACATTAAATCTCCACCAGCTACGACTGCTAACAAGGATGAATTTTTTACTAGATTTAGAAATTGGTTGCCAAGGGGAGGGATGACGATTTTTATCGCCTGGGGAAGTATAATGAATCTCATTGCCTGTCCGTAAGTCAATCCTGTCGAGCGAGCGGCTTCCATTTGTCCTTTTGGAACAGAGAGGATACCGGCACGGATTGCTTCGGAAATGAAGGCTGCTGTATAGATGGTTAGTCCAATTGTTCCTGCGGTCATCCCACTAAAGCTTCCAGCTAAATAAGTGAAAAAAATAACTACTAGTACAGGGATATTACGGATAAATTCTACATAAACCGAACCTAACCAGTTAAGCGGTTTAATTGGAGAAATTCGCATAACTGCAATAATTGTCCCTAAAATAAAGCTACATAATAATGCAATTAAACTAGTTAAAATGGTTACTCTTAATCCTTCTAAAAAATACTCCATATGATCTGTTAATATCGAGAAATCAATCAAAGGATTTCCTCCTAATTATCAGGAAAAGCAGGCCCGTAAAATTACGGACTCTGCGTATCCCAACGATAATATCAAAAATTATTTTTTAATCCATTTATTCTTAATTTCATCGTATTTACCTGAATCTTTCAGACTTTTTAATGCTTTATTTAATGCTTCGACAAGATCTTTATTGCCTTTCTTAACAGCAATTCCATAAGGCTCTTCTGTAAAAGTTCCACCTACTAAATCAAATGAAGGATCTTCTTCTTTCATACCGTAAAGGATTGAATCATCAGTCGTTAGGGCATCACCTTTACCTGCTTTTAAAGCTGTAAAAGCTTCAGCATAGTTTTCGAATTCAAGTACTGTTGTATCAGGAGCTTTCTGACGAATATTTACAGCAGAAGTGGACCCTTTAACAGCAAGCACTTTTGTCCCTTTTTTCAAGTCAGCAAGTCCATGAACTTTACTGCCTTTTTTCACAAGTAAAGATTGTCCGGCATTAAAGTAAACATCAGTAAAATCTACTTCTTTTTTACGTTCTTCATTAATGGTCATTGTAGCGACTACCGCATCAACTTTCCCATTATTTAAGAGACCAACCCTAGTTTTTGACGTAACCTCTATGTACTCAGGTTTAACATCATCGCCAAACATTTCTTTTGCCAGTGCTTTGGAAAGGTCAATATCAAATCCTTCTACTTTACCTGTTGAAGGGTTTTTCAATCCAAATAAACGAGTGTCATATTTTACGCCAAATACGATTTTCTTATCATCCTTAATGCGTGCTAGAGCATCTTTGCTTTTAGAATCATCCTTCCCACCACAACCTGCAAGAACTAAGGCGGCCGTTGTTGAAACTAAAGCCATTTTCATGAATTTTTTTAAAAACATTCCACTTACCTCCTATTAATGATTTAATATACGGCTGAGAAATAAGCGAGCCCGTTCTTCACGCGGGTTCTCATAAAACTCAACCGGAGTTGCTTCTTCTAATATGCGACCCTCGTCCATAAAGACGATTCGGTCGGCAACCTCTCTGGCAAAGCCCATTTCATGTGTCACGACAACCATCGTCATGCCTTCCCTAGCAAGAGTCTTCATAACATCAAGCACTTCACCAATCATTTCAGGATCAAGAGCTGAAGTAGGTTCATCAAAAAGCATAATATCTGGTTTCATCGCAAGCCCGCGAGCAATTGCCACACGCTGTTGCTGACCACCAGAAAGCTGGGAAGGATAAGATTTCGCCTTTTCTAAAATACCTACCTTTTCAAGAAAATGTTTGGCTGTTTCATCAGCCTCTTCTCTAGATTGACCTAGCGCTTTCATAGGAGCTAGAGTGATATTTTCAAGCACAGTTTTGTGCGGATACAAATAAAAATGCTGAAAAACCATTCCAATATTGCGCCTTAACTTATTAAGATCTGTTTTTTTATCCCCAACTGAAATCCCACTGACAGTAAGTGTCCCGTCATTAATTGATTCCAGATGATTGATACAACGCAACAAAGTACTCTTACCAGAACCAGACGGCCCAATCACAACAACAACTTCACCTTTATTGATTGTGAGATTAATATCTTTCAAGACTTGAAAATCTCCATAAAACTTATTTACATGTTTAAATTCAATCATTCCTGACCTCCTGTACAATTTTTTCGGATATGTAAATTGGAGAAATTTGGGAATCAATATTTTATGTGTATGCTTGTTCACATTTCTATATCACGTTTATTTTGTTTTTAGTCTTTTTGGACGAGTACTTGTGTCCTAGACAAAAAATAAAGCTAAACTGAATCAAAACAAAAACCGAAAGCACTATAACAGTGTTTCCGGCTTTTATTTACTAAAATTTATGATGTAATATAAAATTGATTAAATAGAACTACTAGTAAAAAAAGACTAGTATCTTATTACTATAATCTTTACCAATTAAATATGATAAAATTAAAAATAGATTAAGATTGATATAAAATACATCTTTTGAATTTTACTAAATAAACGGAGGAATCCATGGAAAACAGAGAACGTTTCTATAAACTAATGAAACTACTAGAAAGTAAAACAGATATTGATCGTGAGTTTACGTTTGATGAAATAAAAAAGAGGTTAGCAGCAGGAGAAGAGGATTTTTCTTATAGTAAAAATACATTTTTAAAAGATATCTCAGTATTAGTGGATGTTGGTTTTGACGTAATTGAAAACGCTTCAGAAGGTAAGGCAACTACATATAGTCACCAAGAAAGACTATTTGAATTACATGAACTCCGTTTATTAGTAGATGCTGTGACAGCTTCAAGATTTTTAAACAAACAAGAAACCAAAAAGATTATTGATAAATTAAAAAACCTTACAAGTGAAAACGAAGCCAAAAAGCTTCACAATGGCATTATCCCAGATACAGCCATTAAAAGTGAAAGCAATCGTATTCACTTCTCAATCGATCAAATTCATCAAGCCATCGCTGAGAAAAAATTACTTACCTTTCAATATGGCCGATACAATTTTAACAAAAAATTTGAATTAAGCCATGATGGAAAAGAATACGCAGTAAAGCCACTCGCAGTAATTTGGTCGAATGATTACTATTACTTAATTACAAGAAGTTTACCTGATGATCAACTTAGACATTTCCGCGTAGACCGAATGAGAAAAGTTAAGAGAACGGAAGAAAAATTTCAAGATGAACGCTTTAACGTTGATGAATATTTGAGTACAGTTTTTAATATGTTTGCTGGAGAACCTGATTATGTAAAAATCAAGTTTAAAAAAGGCTTATTAAATGTCGTACTAGACCGATTTGGATTAAAGGCTGATATTCAGCAAGTGGATGAGGAGAATTTCATTTTAACTACAAAAGCTGCGATAAGTGATGGATTGATTACTTGGATTTTAACATGGGGTAAAGATGCTCAGGTTATAAGTCCGCCATCAGTGATAGATAAAGTTCAGGAGCAAATTTTTGAGATGAGTAAGTTGTATAGTATGAATTTCCAACAATAAGTTTTTACTAAAAGGAGTATCTTTCGGGGATGCTCTTTTTTCATTATAAAACCTTCATATTAAATTCAAAATTGCTTTAAATAAAATGCTTTTAAGTATGTTACTATTTTCACAAGTGAAGCTATTTTAAATATGATGTGAGGTATGAGAATCATGCAAAAGGTAATTTTCTTTTCTTGTATATCAATTGTAGTAATCGGTTTAATAATGTATCTATACATAATGTTTTTGCTACCACCCTCGGATACAATGATTAAAATAGAGAAAAATGAAATAAGTAAAAAATTAAATAGTAACCAAACAATTCTTATTCCTTCCGAATTTGAAGTGAAAAATGTATATGTTATTGATGATGGATTCCTTTCTCCATATATTGATGTGCATCTTTCAAATAAGACAAATATAACTATTCATTCATCAAATAGCATAGATTACGAAGGCGGGGAAAAGGGTAGAACCAAAATGTTAAACAATATTAAAATTAGAGAATATCAAAAGAAAGATAGAAGAGTAATCTATATTTTTAAAGACGTCTAACTTAATTATTTTTATGAATTCTACGAAACTTATAGGAAAAGTATTGATGAATATTTATCAAAAAATACTTTAAATAATGAGGGAATGTAACCTATACAAGGTTTTAGGATTAGGTTAATAATTTATGAAACTAATATTATATGCGTACAATCGGAGAATCATGTTTAGGGTTCTCCTTTTTGATGTTCAATTTTTTGAACACCTCACTTTATATAATAAAGTTATCAAATTTAGGAGGTTTAAATAGTAGAGCGTTGCTTTATGTGGTAATTCAATAGAATGAAAGATTTAAGGGGGAAAATCATGAAGAAAAGAAGTTTTATGTACTTATTTTTAACATTTTTAATTATGTTTTCATTTAATTCAAAATCAGCTTTTGCTGAAATAGGAGATCGTAGCACTCCTTATAGTGCATGGTTTAATTATAATTTTTCACTTCAAGAATATGAGTGGGATACACCTAAAGAAGTAGAATTGCAATTATTCGATATGTATACAGGTGAAGAAGCAAATGAAATTGTTGCAAATGAAAATATGTTTAATACTAAACCTGCAGATGATGAAGAATGGATTGTGATGGGATTTAATTTAAAATATGTCTCAGGGCCAGAAGAACCTTTATACGCTTATGATGTGGTTAATAGTTATGATAGTTTTTATACGAAGGCTGGTCAAAAAGTTAACCCAATCGATACAGCTTCATTTTCAGACCAGTTAGAAGGTTTAAGTGAAGACGATGTTGAGCTATATCCGGGTGCAGAATCTGAAGTTTATTACGGTATATTAGTGAAAAAAACAGTGGGCTATCCAATTATTCGAATCGGGATGGGTTATGATGCTCGTGAAGATCAAACGATATACGGATGGTTCTCAACAGATCCAAATTATGTGGAACCTATTCTTTCACCTACTAACGTAAAGGCAGCAGCTAGTACATATAATAGCGTTAAATTAAGCTGGACAAAAGCGGATGATGTGACAGGTTATGAAATTTATCGTTCTACTTCCAGTACAGGTACATATACGAAAATAGCAACTACTTCAAGTACTTCGTATACTAATACATCTTTAAATACAGGTACAACTTATTATTATAAGATTAAGTCTTATAAAACAGGAACACCTACACAATACAGTGATTATAGTAAGGCAGTATCTGCAAAACCGGTCCTGTCTACACCAACATCCGTAAAGGCAGTTTCATCTTCATACAATAGTGTAAAAACGAGTTGGGCAGCTGTAAGTGGAGCAAGTGGATATGAAGTTTACCGTTCAACGACAAGCACGGGAACATATACACTTGCTGGTACAACCACTTCAACAAGCTTTAATAATACAGGGCTTTCAACAAATAAAACTTATTATTACAAGGTAAAGACATACAGAATAGTCGGAAGTAAGAAGGTCTATGGAAATTATTCATCAATAGTTAGCGCAAAACCAATTCCATCAGTTCCAACTAATTTCAATGTCGCTAAAGTAAATTCAACTAGTTCAAAAATATCTTGGAGTTCTGTGAGTGGAGCAAGCGGTTATGAAATTTACAGATCTACCTCAAGTGCTGGATCATATAGTTTAGTAAAAAGAACAACTTCAATGTCATATACAAATAGTGGTTTAACAAAAGGAAAGACTTACTACTATAAAGTAAGAACGTATCGAACAGTTGGAACTACTAAAGTATATAGTGGTTGGACAACATTCAAGAGCGTTAAGCTTTAAGCAGTAACATTTTTAAAATTTTTTAAGAAGAGAATCACTTACGATTCTCTTTTTTTGTTTTATATACTGGAATTAGTTTGATGAAATGCTAGAATATAACTAAAAATATTTAATAAACGAGGTCCGTGGAAATGTTCATTCAATTAACAAAAAACTTTCAGATGAAATGAAAATAAAAGTAGAGAAACCAGATTTATCAAACGAGAATCAACTTTTTTGCTGGCACGCTAATATCTTTAAAATTGGCCGTAAAAAATGTGTATTGGTAATGAATAATGTAACAAGATATTGTTTTGTTATGTATGGTCTATTAAAAAAAGATTTTACAAATTTTGAAGAGTTAATGAAGAGAAATATTGTGACAAATTTTCTGGCAAATGAATTTGATGTTGAGAAAGTTGATCAATATATGAAACAACTAGGTGAAGTTCAATACACTGCGACAAGCGATCGAAGTATTATTTCGCAAATGAATGATATGATTTATCTTGCTGAATCTTATGTTTACCACAGGGTAGAGGAAAATGAAATAATTAGATTGCTTCACTTAAATCTTGATCTTAATGACACGCCTTTATACAAGTTACGTTCTTATCCGAACAAATTGATGAGGGGAGCATTGGATGAATTTTTTCAACAAATGAAGTGATCTTAGGGAACCTTCAAATGTGGTGATTATAATTGATAAAATCCTCAATAATTGAGGGGAAGCATTAATCATAATTCGTTTTTCTTTAATGCATTTTTAAATTCTTTTAAAATTTCCTCATTTGGAAATCTATCATTTTTACCCTTAATTTTTACATTACCTTTTAACGGAACGATTATTCTATATCGTTCTTTATCTTTTATATTACTAGTTGCGAATACAAATGAATTTTCAAGTGTTAAAAAATCATCTTCAGCTTCCATCTTTCTTATAGCTTTGTGACTTTTTTCATAACCAATACGTTGTTCAACAATAACTTCCTGATTTGCTTCCAATTCACCTTTTAAATTATTTTCGACTACAACCTTATATGGTGTATATGGCCCACCATCATCTGATTCTGTATCTAATTATTCGACTACTCTTCCTACAAACAATTGTTTTGCTGCTTCTGTAATATTTTCCTTTTTATTAATATCAAATTCATATTCTGCATTTGAAATAATTACTGTATTAGGCGTATTAGTAGAATAAAGTACACCAACCACAAATAAAACGATAGTTGAACTTAATGTAATCTTTGTAACCATATTCATTTTGGTTACTCCTTTTTAAATTAGTGGGATTACAGCTTCGATTATTACTCCATCAATCAAATTCAATATAACATCTAATATAAAAGAGATTATGATTAATTGTTACAATTTAAGGAACAAACGCTAATAATTAGTTCAACTACATACATTATTCAAATTTAGAACATTTTACCAAAAATTAATATGTTAATATAATCAAAAATAC
Organism: Bacillus sp. AFS088145; assembly: GCF_002564465.1. Classification (GTDB taxonomy): domain Bacteria; phylum Bacillota; class Bacilli; order Bacillales; family Bacillaceae_G; genus Gottfriedia. The sequence goes on from NZ_NUUX01000006.1 coordinate 177,039, forward strand.
AAAACGTTTTCTTGGGGATGGGTTAAATTTGAAAAGTTTCTACTATCTTATCTTTAGTTACTCAATTTTCATTTTAAATGTCACCTTCAACGGATTTAACAACTTCAATCTATTTTTAATTTTAAATTGCATTAGTATTATATTAAGCCTGCTGAGTTTTCTGGTTTCAATCATTTCATCAGATAGGAGATGGAAAGAAAATCTCAACATTGGTCTAAGTTTGAGTTTAATACTAGTATCAACTCTTTGGATTATCTTAGTTTATGTTGGGGTTTAAATGGTTTTAGATAGTAATATCAAGAAATAGGTGAGTATAATGGGGAAGTTTTTTGAGTAATATTATTTCTTATTTAACTTTTATTGTGATCGTTTTTTTGTTGATTTTCTTTTTAAAACCGGGATCCAAAAGTGAAATTAGCGGATCTTCAAAATGTGTTCATATTGTAGAAAAACAAAATTATTCTGAAGGTTTTGGTGGTGGAGATAACATTACAACTGTTTCTGGAACGAGCAAAAGATGGTTGAAAATAGTCCAGCACAGCAAGGTTTTGTTCCACAGGAAAATGGGACAGGATTTTATTTTGTAAAAGAAAAAAATAACTTCAATTACCAAAATAAAACGACTGACTAACTAATAGCAGTCGTTTTACCATATTATCTAAAACTTACTTCTTACAATCATAAGCAACCAAAGTAATATCCAATTCCTCTTCCAAATTCTCAATCTTACTCTTAGCATCATTCGTTAAATCTGCAATAAAAAAGTCACTGTTATTTAAATCTTTATTCTCATTACTCATTTCAAAAATCCCCTTTACCAAAATTTTACCTTTTCATTATTCCCTGTGGTAAAAAAACTATCCTAGCTTTAATTGGACATTAAAATAAAATTTTATTACGAAAAAAAGGTATAAAACGGATAACTTACTTTAATAATTCGTATTTGTTAAACTATTAATATTATTTAAACAATTTAGTGGGAATAATAGGTTTACAAAAGGGGTTGGATGTATGGATAAGGACACGGTATTTGCAATTGGAGATATACACGGCAGTATAAATGAATTAGAAAAATTACTTAAACAATGGAATCCAGATCATGAAAGGCTAGTCCTACTTGGAGATTTAGTAGATCGTGGTGAGAATCCATACGAGGTTTTAATAAGAGCGCAGCAATTAGAAAAAGAATATGGAGCGGTTGTTTTACTAGGAAATCATGAGCAAATGTTATTGGACTGGCTTGGGCAACCTGAATTTAAACAAGCGTATTACTACGGACAAGGTGGCTTAGAAACAATTAATTCATTTTTTAAATTTGAAATTACAAATAAAAGAGGTCCTAATGAAGTAGCACAATTAATGAAAGAGCAATTTGAATCTGAACTACAATTTATTAAATCTAGACCATTGTATTTCGAATGGGAAAATTATGTATTCGTTCATGCCGGAGTCAATCTTAATCTTGAAGATTGGAAAGAATCGACTGACAAGGATTTTTACTGGATTCGCGATGAGTTCCATTACGGAAAAAATGAAACAAATAAAACATTTATTTTCGGCCATACCCCAACATCAATCCTTCACAAAACTGAAGGGAAATACGATATTTGGTATTCACCTTGTAAAACGAAAATCTGTATTGATGGGGCAGCTGCATATGGTGGGATTTTACATGGGATTAAAGTAAATAAAGGTGGAATAATCTCAACTCATTCGATTTCTTCTAAGACAAAGTCTACAAAATATGAAATATAATCATTAATTTTAAATAAAGTAGTTGTAGAATTTTTTTGAGGCTTATAGTTGTTTTAATGTGGAAAAGTATTAAAATAAAGCAATTAAAAGATAATATATGAGATTTGGATTAATAATTCAATTTAATATTATTAAGTTATAGGTCGTTGTCAATAAGATAACGGCTTTATTATTTTTAAGATATAAAAAACAACTTTTTATAAAAAATTCTATTTTATTATAATTTTTCAAGAATGAAGTGTCTTATAATATAGAAAATACTTTATGGAGGTATATCTTGCATAGATTGGTTAAGTTAACATGATTTGTATAGATAGAAAGGTAGCCTTTATTTAAGAAAAAGGCTGCCTTTTTTGATAATAGCCTGAACAAATTAATTGAAAGTAAATGAAGTTGTGGGAATTGACATTATAAAAAAAAATAGGTACTATTATATGTTTTTGGATTATTATGATAAAATTAATCTTATTCAAGTTCATTTTGAGGTAAATGATAATTTGAATAGGAAGAAGAGCTATTTATATGAGCTCTGACCTTTAATATTTCAGAGGTTGACTTTCCGACTACAAGAGAAGCCATTGTGGCTAAGGAGGAATTGAAAATGACTAAACTAGACCTACTGAAAGATTTTATTCTTAACAAAGAATTAGACATCGATGTATCTATACCTACTGAGGATTATACAAATTTTTCATATAATGGATTTGATGCGGGTACAGTCTATAATAATGACACTTACAGAATTTCTGTAGCTCGTGGAACAAAGGTAGAACGACTATTCCGAAAACGTAAATACAAAATGAAGGTTTCTAAAGACAATAACAACAATCTAGTTGCAATTTTTGAACTAGAAAGTGCTAATGATTTTGTACAAGTTAAAACGCTACTTCTAAATATGGATAAATTAGCTAGCAACGGACTTCGTGTAAACGTTGGTTAAATAATATGATCGAACCCACCAATCAATGGTGGGTTTTATTTCATCTGAGCAACTATATTTTCGAAAAGAGCTTATTTGATAAAAATTTAATTTACTTTAACAGAGCCATGATTAAATTAAGAAGTTGAATAAATAAGCAGGTTAGAAATGCGTACAAAGACATTATAATCAGTTAATTCTAAAGATTTTAAAATTAGTTATTGACGTATGCGTAATTCGTTATTATGATTAACATATGTAACCGGTTACATATCAATGAAGATAAAATGGTATTGTAATGTAGCTTTTATTTTTTAAAATATATGTAACCGGTTACATATAAAAATTGACTATGTTAGAAGGTAGAAATGATGTCAGAAGAAATTAAAATCTTGTCTCCATGTGGGATGCTTGGGTATGGATTTCCAGCCGCTTCATTTTTAAATGGACTAAAAGATAAAATACATGGAATCGTCGTTGATGCTGGTTCTACGGATGCGGGCCCTCATAAATTAGGGGCAGGTGTTTCAATCGTTAGTGAACGGGCGTTAATGAAGGATTTAGAATTAATTATAACAAATGGTGTTCCAAGAAAAATTCCGATTATCATAGGATCTGCTGGAGGAGCGGGAGCGCGACCACATGTAGAAGCAACGATTTCTATTATAAAAAAGATATTAAAAGAAAAAGAATTAAGTGCTAAGGTTGCAGTGATTTGGGCTGATTTTACTCAAGATCAAATTATTGAAGCAAATCGTGCTCATAAAATTAAACCTTTAAGTCAGAATATTCCTGAACTAGAGGAAGAGACGATTAAAGAAACTATTCAAATCGTTGCCCAAATGGGGCATGAACCAATTTTAGAAGCTTTAGAGAATGATAGTGACATTATTATATGTGGCCGAGCTTATGATCCATCGCCATTTGCGGCGATTGGAATTTATCATCAAAAAGATCCAGGACTAGCTTATCATTTAGGCAAAATTTTAGAATGCGGTGCACTGTGTGCGGAACCTGGAACGACAAAGGATAGTATTTTAGGCGTTTTAAAGGATGATTCTTTCACAGTTGAATCATTAAATCCATTACGAAAGTGTACAACGATTAGCGTGGCAGCTCATACTTTTTATGAAAAAGAACATCCATACATATTACATGGTCCTGGATTCAGACTTGATCTAAGTGAATGCGAGTTTCATGACTTAGGAAATGGCGTTGTAGAAGTATCGAAAAGCCGATTTTTTCCTGAAGACACTACATTCATAAAGCTTGAAGGAGCAAAAAAGGCTGCCTATCGAACATTTGTGATGGCAGGCATCAGGGATCCAATTTTAATTGAAAATATTCATGAGATTGAGGATCGCGTAAAGGAACAAGTTTTTGAATACTATCCAGAAATTGACCGAAATGATTATAAAATTAACTTTTTAAATTATGGAATGAATGCAGTTCTTGGCTCAAAAGAAATAGAGTCATTTAAAGGCCATGAGATTGGTGTTTTATTTGAAGTTATTGCTAAGACTCAAGAACTAGCAAATAGTATTTGTGCGACAGTCAGATCAACTTTTCTACATTTTGGTTATGAAAAGCGCAAGTCTACTGCTGGAAATCTAGCATTTCCATTTGCACCAAGTGATGTAGAATTTGGAGCGGTGTACGAGTTCTCTATTTATCATTTAATGGAAATACATCATAATCCGTTTCAAGTTGAGTACTTGTAGGAGGGCGAAGTAATGACTACATTGTTTGATTTAGCTAAAGTACTTAGAAGTAAAAATTCAGGTCCATTTGAATTAACGTTAGATATATTATTTGATTCAGAACATGTCTATCAAATGGTAAAAAACTCAGGAAAGATTACGAAAGAGACAATTTGTCGCTTATATAATTTACGAGAAGAACAGATTCACCATTTTGTTTTCTTTGACCAAGCATTGGGAATCAAAATTACGATTGAAAGAGATGTCTCTTCAGGTAGTGTTGGAGACAGAGATGTATATGGTGCGCAACAACATGCACCATTAATGAAGATTACTTTTGATGAGGCGGAGATGACTAGTGAGGAAGATTGCAGTTGTAGGTAGTATTAATATCGATTATTTTGTTGAAGCAGAAAAATTACCGGAAATAGGTGAAACCCTGTTAGGGAATCATTTCTTTTTATCGGTAGGCGGTAAAGGCTCTAACCAGGCTGTAGCCGCTTCTCGTTTAGGTGCTGAAGTTGCTTTATTTGGCTCGGTTGGTAAAGACGAGATTAGCGAAATTTTTATCGAAAATATGAAAAATGAAACAGTAGATATAACGAATTTAAATGTAGTTGAAGGAAGTCATACTGGCGTTGCATTTATAGAAATTTGTAATAGCGTGAATAGAATTCTAGTTGTACCTGGGGCAAATGACTTTACTGATGTTAACTATATTACTAAAGTTTTAGACGAATTGCTCACTTATGATGTCGTTTTATTCCAAATGGAAACACCAATGGAATTAATAGAATACTTGATTCCTATTCTACATGAAAAAGGAAAAATTATTATCGTTAATCCTGCTCCTGCTAAAAAAATTAAAGAAGATTTACTAGAAAAGATCACCTATTTAACACCAAATGAGCACGAGTATGAAATCGTATTTGATTGCAAACTTCCAATGGAAGAATTACTTAAGAACTATCCAAATCAATTAATTATTACATGTGGGAAGAATGGCGTTGTTTATCATGATGGACAAGATATAGTTCGAGTACCAATTATAAAAGTAGAACCAGTCGATACAACTGGTGCAGGAGATTCATTTTCTGGAGGGTTTGCTGTAGCAGTTTCTGAAGTGGAAAATCTTTATGACAGTATCCGATTCGGAACAATTGTAGCTGGTTTATCTGTTACGAAAAAAGGTGCTCAAACAGGTATGCCATATCGAGACGAAGTAGACCTTTTATGGAAAGAGGAGTTGCAACATGAAGGTAAAGACCACGTTATCGAAAATTAAAAAAGATTGGGTCATTTATTTAATGCTTCTTCCAGCAATTGTTTATTTCATTATTTTTAATGTAATACCTTTGCTGGGAATGAAGCTTGCCTTTCAGGACTATCGGATTATTGGTGATAATGTGTGGGTAGGGATGAAGCATTTCAAAGTGTTGTTTAGCTCACCGGCTTTCTTAGATGTTTTAAAAAATACGGTTATTATCAGTACAATGAAAATTATCTTTATTTTTCCGATTCCAATTATTTTATCACTTTTAATTAATGAAGTTCGAACAGGGCCTTTTAGAAAGTATGTTCAATCAGTTGTTTATTTACCTCACTTTCTATCATGGGTTGTCATCGCCGGTATTTGGATCAGTCTATTAAATCCGCAAGATGGAGGCGTAAATATAATTCGTCACTTTTTTCATCTACCATCTATTGATTTTATGACTAGTAAGGACCATATTCGTTGGGTTTTAGTTTTTTCAGAAATGTGGCGTTCATCTGGATGGGACTCGATTCTTTACTTAGCGGCAATTATGAAAATCAGCCCATCATTATATGAGGCTGCGCGAATGGATGGCGCATCTAGTTTACAACAAATGAGATATATTACTTTACCAGAATTAACAAGTACAATCGTTACTGTTTTTATCTTAAATTTAGGCTTCTTTTTAAACGCTGGATTCGATCAAGTGTTTAACTTAATTAATGACTCTGTTATTAGTAAAGTTGATATTTTAGATACTTATGTGTACCGAATTGGTATTTTAAATGCTCAATACTCCTATGCAACAGCGGCTAGTTTATTTAAGGGTGTAATTGGCGTAGTTTTAATTCTTGGAACACACTTTATCTCAAAAAGGATTTCAGGTAAAGGTGTTTGGTAAAAGGGGGGTGTAGATTTGAAGAAGATTAATTTGACAAGAACGATTATCTATTTAGTGTTGTTTTTATTATCTATATCAATATTAATTCCAATTTTAAACTTACTGGCAATGTCCCTTTCGGATCCATTAAAAGTTCATAAATTAAAAGGTTTAAGTATTTTGCCAGAAGGTTTTTCTTTGATTAATTATAAAATATTGCTTTCAAATCCACTAATTATACGCAGTATTTTCAACACGTTTCTAATTACAATCGTTGGTACTGCATTAAATCTGTTTTTGACAGCAATGGCAGCTTATGTGTTAGCTAGAACAAATTTTATTGGAAAAAAAGTGATTATGGTTTTCCTAATTGTTCTTATGGTTTTCGAACCAGGTTTGATCCCGGAATTTTTGCTTGTTAAAAATCTAGGATTACTGAATACTTACTCATCATTAATTCTTTACAAGGCAATCAACGTATTCTATTTGTTCATCTTAATGAGATTCTTTGAAGATGTTCCGGATAGTATTTTAGAGGCTGCAAGAATAGATGGGGCGGGACATTTCAAAATATTTACTAAAATTATGCTTCCTCTATCGAAACCTGCGCTTGCAACGCTTGGATTATTTTACGGGGTTTATCACTGGAATGAATATTTTAGAGCAACCATTTATATTACGGATCCACATAAATGGCCATTACAAGTTGTTCTACGACAATTTGTTGTGATGAGAGATAATACTTCAATGCTAGGAAACTTAACTAGTGGATCATATAAACAAATTGCTAACCTAGACTTTGCTTCCTTACAAGCGGGGACAATCATTATTTCAATGATACCTTTACTAATTTTGTATCCATTAATTTTAAAATATTACGCTAAAGGTGCGCTTGAAGGTGGAGTAAAAGACTAATAAATAGTCTAATTTTTAAAAATAACACACATTAAATCAGGGGGTAAAAAAACCAATGAAGAAATTACTTATGTTGATTTTTAGTGCATTATTAGTATTTACATCAGCTGCTTGTTCGAATGATAAAGCAACGAATGCAAATGACAAAACAGCCGATGGAAAAACAATTATCCGTGTGGTTGCAAAAGATGATTCACCATCAAATCCTGCTTCAGTAAAATATTACAATGAATTAGAAAAAGCCTTAAAAAGGGATGAAAACCTTAACGTAAAATTTAAACTAGTAGAAGTTCCACAAGGGGATTATGCTGAAAAATTAAATCTATTATTAACAGGTGGAGATATTCCAGATTTAATTTATTTCCAAGGTGGAGATCAGCAGATTTCACAACAACAACTTTTAGAAAAGTTAACTCCATATATTGATAAGTCTAAGTATATTAAAAATTTACTTCAACCTTATAACCAAGAAAGATTAAAAAATTATCCTTACTTATTATGGATTAAACCACTTGATAAAAAGACACCTGTTATTCGAAAAGACTGGTTTGATAAGATGGCTAGCTCTCAAGAATTAATGGCAAATCCAACAACAGATAATTATTATAAGTTTTTAAAAGAATTAGTTTCTACACATCCAGGAGGGGCTAACAAACCTGCTTATGGCTTAACAGCAGCAGGAGATATTTCAGAATTAGATTCTATGTTTAAAATGGCATTCGGAATGAATCAAACATGGTTAAAAAATAGTGATGGAACATATGTTTACTCAAAAGTATCAAATAATGAAAAAGAGTTATTAGCTTACTATAGCAAGCTTTATAAAGATGGAATCTTAGATCCTCAATACTTAACAAAACAATGGGATACAAAAGAAAAAGCTTTCTATGATGGGGAAGCTGCAATTATTACAGGAACAAATGGTAAAGTTATCGATCTTTACAATAGTAAAATGACTCAAGTAAACGGTAAGCAAGCTGAGTTAGTCGTTCTTCCAGCTGCTAAAGGAGTTTACCAAGGTTTCGGTGAGACAGATGTAACGAAAGAATCTCGTGGTTATGCGATTTCTTCTCAATCAAAACATAAAGATTTAGTGTTTAAAGTTTTAGATTACTTAGCAAGTCCAAAAGGTCAAATGTTAGATCGACTTGGATTTGAAAATGAAGAATATAAAATTGAAAACGGTCAAATTGCTTTAACAGATAAATATTATAGTGAATGGTTTGCTAGATATTGGGAACCAACAGAATTTAAAACAGAGCAACCATTAAAAACACCTCTTTTAAGCGAACCGGCTTTAAAATCACAAGAATTAGTTAAACAATCTTATACGGAAGATAATAGTTTTATTTTGCCGGAGAAATTCGTAGCAAATTGGGATGCGATGGAAAATCTTTATAAAGAGTACGCTACTGATATTATTACAGGAAAACGCCCAGTAAGTGATTTCGACAAGTTTGTGAAAGAATGGAAAAAAGCTGGCGGAGATGAGCTTACTAAATATGCAAATGACAAAATAAAGTAAGGAGTTCTAAAGTATGGTTTCGTTTCAGGATCGTGTAAGAGGTGTTATTCTTTCAACAGCCTTAGGTGATGCACTTGGGGCACCTATTGAAAAGTTAACCTATGAAGAAATAAAAGAGAAATATAGACGAGTAGAGTCATTGAATACAAGTTGGTATAAAGAAGATGCTCCATATGAAGTAACACTTGGTAAAATGCGTGGACAAGGTATCGTAACAGACGATACCTTGATGACCGCAGCCTTAATTAATGTTTATTTAAAAGAAAAAAGACATCTTGATGCTTATGATGTAGGAAATGAATTCGTGAAAGAGATTGCTTTTAAGAAGACATATATTCCTGAATTTGGTCGCGAAGCATTAATTATTGATCGTCTGTTTTATCCTGAAAAATATATATTTATGCGACATGTTTTGGCTAATTGTGAACCTAGAGAAGCTGGTATTGGAAATATGATCAATTGTGGAGCAGCTATGTATATTGCCCCAATTGGAGTTGTTAATGCAGGCAATCCGAAAGCAGCCTATGATGAAGCCATTTTATTTGCGATGGGCCATCAAAGCAGTTACGGGCTTGAAGCGGCAGGAGTTTTAGCTGCATGTGTGGCGAAAGCTTTTGAAGAAAATGTAAGCATTGAAAAAATAGTTGAAACTGCTATTTTATTTGCAAAAGACGGTACAAAACAAGCGATTATTGAAATGACTGAAGCGGCAAGAAAGCTTAGAGCAGAGCATGCAGAAATGGATCAAGTCATTGAAACTTTCCAAAACGTCATTGCTAAGTTTTCACCAATGAAAGATGATGTACATCGAAAAATTGAGAAAGTTGGCATTCCATCAAATCATTATACACCGAGTAGACTGTTTTCAATTGAAGAGCTACCTATGGCGTTGGCATTTATCGTTTTAAATAATGGTGAATTCTATAAATCTATTTACGATGGTATAAATTCGGGACGTGATACAGATTCCATTGGCGTTATGATTGGCGTAATTCTTGGAGCAAAATATGGATCTGCGGTTATTCATCAAGAAGATATTCAACTTTTAGAATCGAAAAATAAAATGAATCTAACCGAATTATCAGATACATTTGCTGACATTGCAAAAGAGATTATTTTACAAGATTTAAATCTAAATGAACAAAGAAAAAGATTACTGTGAGCAAAAGTGTAACCTGGAAGTGGAGTGAATGAAATGATTTCGAATGATTATTTAGAGAAGGTATACGCTGGATTTTTAGGAATGAATGCTGGAATCCGACTTGGTGCCCCTGTAGAACCTACTGAGTGGACACCAGAAATAATTCAGGACGTTTATGGTGATATAAATGGATATTTAAAAGATTATAAAACTTTCTCAGCAGATGATGATGCAAATGGACCGGTATTTTTCCTTCGTGCATTATATGATGACGCGAAAGATCGTGAATTAACTCCAGAAGACGTAGGCCGTGCATGGCTCAACTATACACGTGAAGGAATCGGAATGTTTTGGTGGGGCGGAGAGGGTATTAGCACAGAACATACTGCCTATAATAATCTGAAAAAAGGCATTTCTGCGCCAAAATCTGGTTCTTCTGAAGTGAATGGGATTGTCCTTGCAGAGCAAATTGGTGGGCAAATATTCGTTGATAGCTGGGGGTTATTGTTACCTAATAATCCAAAAAAAGCAGCTGATTATGCTGAGATTGCAGCAAGCGTATCGCATGATAAAAATGGATTGTTTGGGGCGAGATTTATTGCTGCATGTATTGCTCAGGCGTTCTCTGCAAAATCAATCAAAGAGATTATTGAAGCCGGCTTAAAAGAAATACCAGAAGAATCTACTTATGCTTTAGTTGTTAGAGCAGTTCTTGACTTTCATAAGCAGGTACCGAACGACTTCCGCCTTTGCCGTCAATATCTTGAAGACGAATGGGGATATGATAAATACCCAGGAGTTTGTCATATTATACCAAACGCAGGAGTATGTGTCCTTTCTTTACTTTATGGAAATGGCGACTTTGCAAGAACAATTGAAATTGCAACAATGTGCGGTTGGGATACAGACTGTAATGCTGGAAACGTTGGAACAATTTTAGGTGTTTTCACTGGAATTAGCGGAATAGCTGATCGTTATAGAAAACCAATTAATGATTTTATCGCCACTTCAAGTGTTTCTGGTTATTTAAATATTTTAGATATTCCTACATTCTCTAAATCACTAGCAATCTTAGGATACAAGATGGTAAATCAAGAGCCACCTATAGATTTAATAGATAGTTTTCGAGAAGAAGAAATTTATTTTGATTTCACGTTACCAGGTTCAACACATGGATTGCGAACGGACTTTCCTTTTAAAACTTTCTTAAAGCACAATTCTGAGCATGGGTATCAAAGGAAAGGATCACTTGAAATCTTTATCGACAGAATGGTAAAAGGTGAAAGTAGTAAAGTTTTCTATAAGCCTTTCTACCGAAGAGAAGAATTTAATGATGAAAAATATAAACCAACGTTTGCCCCTCAAATTTATAGTGGACAAAGCGTCTCTTTAAAAATCTATTCAGATAAAATTCAAGGTGAAGACTTTATTTTAACACCTTATATTCGGAATACTTATTCAAAAGAAACTGTAAAACTGAATTCTATTACACTTACAAATGGTGAATGGAATTCGATCGAATTTATCGTGCCAGATACAGATGGTGATTTAATTGATGAAGTAGGCTTTATAATTGAAAGTCCTTCAGAACTAACAAAAAGAGCTTTTGGAAAATTATATGTTGATGAATTCAGGATTTTTGGTAAGTCATGCTATTCAATCGATTTTTCTAAGCAAGCAATTGAATTTCTAAGTGTAACTCCATTTTCTCATCATAGAGGAGAGTGGACTCTTGAAAACGGGAAAATGAAGGTTAGTAGTTTAACAGACTGTGCAGCATTTACAGGAAACTATTATTCAAAAGATGTAGTCATTAATGCATCCATTATCCCAAAGAAAGGTGACTCTCACAATCTACTATTTAGAGCATCTGGAGTAGAACGTCATTACCAAGTAGGTTTTGATGGGAAAAATCAAGTTTCACTCATTGCGAACGATTTTGGAATTGAACGTATACACTCTGTCCCTTTTGAATGGAAACATGATGAAGAATATCAGTTTGAATTGAAATGCAAAGATAATGAAATCCGCTTTTCTATTAATAGTGATGAAGTACTCTCATATGAGCACGATCGATTTAATCGAGGAATGGTCGGATTTGCAATGATAGAACAAGGAGAATCAATTATATCTTATTTTTCTGTGAAGGAATTATAAGGATGAAGTTTATGAAAGGTAGCGTTTAGCTACCTTTTATTATACCGTCAATCACATTTTTGATTAATCTAACGAGGTGAATAGAATGAATCGGAAAGAAATTTACGATAAAGTATACGGGTGTCTGATTGGTCTTTCTGTTGGTGACGCACTTGGCGCGCCAACGGAGGGTATGACACTAGAAGGAATTAAAGAGCAATACAATTGGGTAGATGGCTTTATTTCAGACGATCCTGTTGGGACAGATGATACAGAATACTCGATGTTAACTTCCCTAATTTTACTAAAATATGGTGAGAATTTAACTTATCTAGATATGACGTATGAATGGAGCCAATACTTATTAGATCAAAATGGTGGGTTTAAAGGCGGAGGTTTTAGTGAAGTCGATGCTATTTTTAATTTAAGAAAAGGTCTCGTTGCTCCTTATTCTGGTATGGATAATCATGAAATGTGGAGTGATGGTGTTGCAATGCGAATCGCTCCAGTTGGTGTTTATTTTGCTGGAGATCCAGAAAAAGCTGCAAAAATAGCAGAAATTGAGGCAAGAATCAGCCACGACAGAGACGGTGTCTATTGTGGAATGGCGATTGCTGCTAGTGTTGCTTATGCTATGACAGGAAATTCTTGGGAAAAGGTCATTCAAAATGGCCTAGACGTATTACCGAAAGATTCATGGTCTTATCGTAAAATAAGTGAAGCCGTAAATATAGGGATGAAATATTCCAATGTTCAAGATGCAATGGAAGAACTATACAATAAAGTTTCAATTTTCTATTATCCATGGGCTGACGTTGCACCTGAAGCTACGGCTTTAGCGTATGGTGTATTTGCTGCGTCCAAAGGAGATTATAAACAAGCAGTTTTAGGTGGAACAAATATTGGTCGAGATTCGGATACGATTGCTTCTATGAATGGGGCATTATCTGGCGCATTAAACGGTGCTAGTGTGATTCCAGAGGACTGGAAGAGCAGAATCAATGTCATTAAAGGAGTATGTGTAAAGAAAACTAAAGGAATCGATATTCGTGATTTAAGTGAAAAATTTACAGATGTCATAGTTGGGAGAGGGATCTAATGAATTACCAAACTTTATATAGCAAAGCTTGTGGAGCATTTTTAGGACTCTCAGTTGGAGATTCATTAGGATTTCCCGCAATGTACCATCGCACCTCGGTTTTACCTACTAGAAGAAGGAATCGCCTTTGGGACTTTAGTAAACAGACTGATGAATATAAAATTAATAAGTTTTCGTTACCATTTACGCATGCAATAGATGAAAGTATTCTAGACTTTTCGGGCACTGATGATACTGAATTTGCGATGATTTCTGCACTTACATTACTTGAAAGCACTCAATATAGTGAAGAAGAATTTTTTAAACAGTGGAAAAAACTTGTCGTCGATCACGAAAGCGAAATTTGGAGCGGAATTAGTGAGCGCGCTTCGATTGAAAATATTAAAAAAGGTTTGATTCCACCTGCAACGGGAAATGACAATCCTCATCATTTCGATGATGGAGCTGTTGCTAGAGCAGTACCAATTGGTATTAAGTTTAATGGAAACCCTGAAAAAGCAGCGGCTGTAGCAGAAAAAATGGCATCCATTACGAACGCAGAAGATGGAGTATATGCTGCAAAGGCTATGGCTGCTAGTATTGCAATTGCTCTTGATGGAGCTTCACCAAAGGAAGTTATTGACGCAGGTTTAAAACAGATCCCCGAGAATACATGGTTAAGTAGAAAATTAAGCCAAGCATTTTCGATTTTGGATTCAACTAATAACGATGGATTTGCTGCGATCCCACTTTGGAATAATCAACTAGTCAACTCAATTTATAACTATGGAAATATTGCTCCTGAGACATTAGCGGTTGCCTATGCTATAATTCTTGCTACAGAAGGAAGTTTTGAAAAGAGTATCATGATGTCACTTATGTTACCTAAACAAGCCGACAGTATGCCAGCAATGGTTGGTGCATTGGCAGGCGCAATGAACGGAATAGAATCAATTTCGAAAAGTTGGGTAGATAGTGTTGATACACTTAAAGGCTTCTGTGTCCCTTATTTAAAGGGCTTAACGATTACGGATACAGTAAAACGTTTAATTGAATCAGAATAAGAAGATAATAAATTTAGAAAATATGTTACATTTTAGGGGAGTAAAATCTAGTGAAGAATAAGAAAGCGACGATTCGAGATGTCGCAAAAGAAGCTGGTGTTTCTGTAGCTACGGTATCAAGATATATAAATAAAATAAGTTATATTAGTCCCGAAACCGAACAAAAAATTAAAGTAGTTATGAAAAAGCTTGATTATAAACCAAACGAGATTGCTAGAGGACTTGCGAAACAAAAATCGAAAACAATTGCCTTAATTATCCCTGATATTTCAAATCCGTTCTTTCCAGAATTGGTTGTTGCAATTGAAGAAGTTGCTAAGTTAAAAGGGTATGGCCTAATACTAGTTAATTCAAATAATGATGATCTAAAAAACCCTATGTTTTGGAAGGAATTTCAAAGCAGATATATCGATGGTTTTGTGTTGGCATCATTTGAATTTAATGAAGAGATTCTAAAAAGCTTACAGAATTTACAAATACCATTTGTTAGAGTGGATCGTGCAGTCGATACGCATACAGCTAATTCAGTAGGCGTGGATAATTACCAAGGTGCTGTAATGGCTGTTGAACATTTATATGAACTTGGATGTAAAAATATCGCTCATATTAGCGGTCCTGATGTTTTTATTCCTGCGAATGACAGGCTGAGTGGATATCTAGATACTTTGCAAAAATACTTCCCATTACAAGAACCAATTGTATACCAAGGGGATTTTGCGATGGAAAGTGGCAAGCAATTAACCCAAAAGTTGCTTGAGGATCATCCAGAAGTAGATGGTATATTTCTTGCTAATGACTTAATGGCAATTGGTTCTTTAAAGGCATTAAAAATGCTGAATATCAAAGTGCCTTCTGACATTGCCATTATTGGATTCGATGGAATTAAAATAGCTGAAATGGTAGAACCTGAACTGAGTACAATCGTCCAACCAATCTATCGAATCGGCGTCACTGCAACTAATAAATTAATCCATTTAATAGAAGAGACAGATGACACCGAAGAATATCAACTAGAAGTTGCACTAGTTAAAAGAGAATCTACTTTAGGTTTTTTGCCTAAGGGGTAATGATTCAAACTTTGCTTGGATATATTTGAATTAGAATTAGTAATAGATTTATCCCCATGTTCATAGAACTATAAGGGGAAAGACTGTAGAAAAACTCGAAGAAAATCGTGTATGCCTACAGTCTTTTTTGTTTTGTAATTGATTTAGTAAAATTTTTTGAGGAAAGATACATGATTTAAAAAACCTCATTCAATCCAATGAGATTGGTATTAATTTCCTACAATTCTCCTAAATAAGTCCTATCTAATAAAAGTCAATAAAACAATAATCCTAAGAGACTAGACTAATAAAGCATCCTGACATAAAGAATAAAACATTAGTTATCTAGCACTGTTTATACACCCATTTTTAGGTACACGGTCACGATGAAATCTAGTATCCAGTTCACTTTTGAATATTCAGATATTTTTGTAATATTAAATAAAAGTAAATAAAAAGGTGATAAACATA
Source organism: Bacillus sp. AFS088145 (assembly GCF_002564465.1). Taxonomy (GTDB): domain Bacteria; phylum Bacillota; class Bacilli; order Bacillales; family Bacillaceae_G; genus Gottfriedia. The sequence continues at coordinate 192,924 of NZ_NUUX01000006.1, forward strand.
TGTGCAAAAATAATAAAACAATCATAACAATGAATAAATATTATGTAAGACCAGGTGACGAAATCGAATTTATGCCAAAAGAGGATAAAGTAAAAGAGATCAAACCGAATTTGGTAAAAGGAATTGTAACAAAAGTTCTTTCAAACTCTGTGATTGTGGATATGAGAAATGATCGTAACCACGGACATTATTACGAACATGATCACACTGTAATCAGCCATAAAAAGTATAAAATTTTAGCACCAATATCAAAAAGTTAAACTAACTTAATTTCCTAGAAAATAGCCTTAGCCCAAATTAAAGGGTTAGGGCTATTTTTTTTTTGGTCAAAAGTATTCCTAATATAGTAAGAATAAAATATATTTGATCTTTTGCGATCTATTATGGAAATTGAAATTATAGGTAACGCTCAATTTAAAGATAACTCTACCAATTCCCCTTATATTTTATAATTCTAAATTAACACACTTAAAATTAAATATTTCTGAAAATGGTTACAAAACAGTGAAATATGTAATATTTTTCATATTTTTGTAACAATTTATTCCAGTTTTTAACAAACTCAGACTTTAGACCGTTTTGCTCTTAAATTAGTTTTGTTAAAATAGAATTAGAAATATAGAAAATATTGGAAATAAGGAGGACGAAATGAAAAAGGCAATTGTACAAATTAAGAACTTATCAAAGGAAATAAAAGGGAAGAAGATTGTTTCTGATTTAAGCTTTGATATTTTTGAAGGCGAAGTTTTTGGATTCTTAGGTCCAAATGGAGCTGGTAAGACGACGACGATCAGGATGATGGTTGGTTTGATGAATATTTCTGAAGGTGACGTTATCATTAATGGTCATAGTATTAAGTCCAACTTTGAAGATGCAATTAAGAATGTAGGGGCAATTGTAGAGAATCCAGAATTGTATAAATTTCTAAGTGGTTATGATAATTTATTGCAATATGCTCGAATGGATAAGAATGTATCAAAAGAGAAAATTGATGAAGTTGTTGAGCTTGTTGGTTTAACTGGAGCTATTCGTCAAAAAGTTAAAACGTATTCTCTTGGTATGAGACAGCGTCTTGGTCTAGCTCAATGCTTATTGCATGACCCGAAGGTTTTAATTCTTGATGAACCTACGAATGGACTTGATCCAGCGGGAATTCGTGAAATGAGGGATCACCTGCAGCTTCTTACGAAGAAAAAAGGGATGGCCATCATTGTATCGAGTCACTTATTAGCAGAAATGGAAATGATGTGTGATCGAATTGGTATTATTCAACAAGGAAAGCTAATAGATGTACAGACTGTAACAGAGCTTACAACTGAAGATATCCAAACGTATTCAATTGAAGTGAATAATAATGAAACTGCACTTAAAGTACTTTCTAAACATAATGCTCAGTTAGTTGATGGCGAAATACATATTGAATTAACGAGAGAAGATGTACCGAATGTAATTGAGTTATTAGTCGAAAATCGCATTCGCGTATATGGATTTAAGGCAAATGCAAAAACATTGGAAGATCGTTTCTTAGAAATTACGAATGTTTAACAATTCTTTAGAAGTTTCATTAGTTTGTTGATGCTGAATTTCAAAAAGAAAGGAACTTAAATCATGTTAAAATTGATTCAAAATGAATGGATAAAGATTATTAAAAGACCAGGTACAATTGTGATGGTTGCTCTTATTATTTTACTAGTAGGAGCTATGGGTTCTTTTGTAAAATATAATGAACATAAAAAAGAGCAAAATGCAGATAAGAATTGGAAGCAAACATTACAAGTACAAACAGCAGAAGATAAAAAACAATTAAAAAGTATAAGTGATAAAAATGACCCAGAAAGACAATTTTTAGAACGATCAATTGCAATTAATGAGTACAGAATCGATCATAATATATCACCAAATGAAAAGACGAATGTTTGGACTTTTATGGATGTTTCATCAAGTTTAATTATATTAGTAGGACTATTTACAATTATCGTTTCTGCCAATATTGTGGCAAGTGAATTTAACTGGGGTACGATAAAGCTATTACTAATCCGTCCATTTTCTAGAAAAAAAATCATTATGTCAAAGTATTTAACTAGTATTCTATTTGGTTTTGCGATGTTATTTATTTTATTTGTAGTTTCGAATCTATTAGGTTTAGCACTTTTTGGTACGGGTAGTGGGAATACTTCATACTTAGCATATGTTAATGGCCATGTTGAAGAGCAAAGTAGACTTGTCTATTCTGCAAAGCTATACGTAATGAGCTTTATCGAAACATTTATGCTTGCTACGATGGCGTTTATGGTTTCAACAGTATTTAGGAACAATACAATTGCGATTGGTATCTCAATTTTACTATTAACAGTTGGAAATACGGTAACAGTTATTTTGGCTGGATTCTTTGACTGGACAAAGTTTATCTTATTTGCCAATACAAACTTAATGCAGTACGTCATTGGTACTCCACCAGTTGAAGGGATGACAATGACATTTTCAGTAATCATGCTATTAGTCTATTTTGTTATTTTCCTAGGATTATCATTAGTTGTATTTTCAAAACGAGATGTAACAGCTTAAGTTGTTAGGGCGTTCTTTTAAATAGTCATTTCATTGAAAAAGCCTTGTTCAAATTGAAGAATAAGGCTTTTTCATATTTCTAAAATAATGATTGTATTTTTTCTTTCATCATTTCATTATACAGTTTCAATGCTTGGTCATACTCTTTTTCTTCAAAAAATTTAGTTAATTCTTCGTACTGCTTAATATGATTTTTAACTGAACTTCTTCTATAGGAATAATATTTACTTGCAATAATCTCAAATTTATTTTGTAAAGCTCCGATCGTTTCCATCATTAAATCGTTTTGGCTCGTTTGTAAAATAAGATTATGATAGCGATTTGCTTCATCGAAATATAAATGATGCTCTTCATTAGCTACCGCATTTTTCAATAACTGAATGCATTCATTCAGTTCATTAATTGGGAAATCAAGCATTTTCCTTTTCGCTTTTTCAATGCTTCCAATGCCTAAAAATAAACGATATTCTAAAAAATTAACGATATCGATCATTGTAATTTGAATATTTTGTACCATTGAGCCCTGGTTTTTAAAATGTTTAACGAAACCAGTTGTTTCCAATTTGACAAGCGCCCTTCGAATAGGAGTTCTACTCATGTTCAAATCATTTACAAGTGATGCTTCAGTTATATATGTTCCAGGAGAATATTTACCTTGTATTATAAATTTTTTGATTTCTTCATATGCTTTTTGTTCTAGTGTTATATTATTTGGCAAGTGTTTCACCATCCTACTTTTTAGTGTTATTTTAAAGCGTAGCTAAACAAGGGTAGGGATTTTTTATTAATCCACTCACTATACGAACAAATCTAATGTATTGTCCCACAGCTTTTACTAATCTTCTTTTAGCTCTAAGAAAGAACTAATATTATACACAAAGTATACAATAAATTTGATTAAATAGTATAGAAAAATAATTGTTTCAATTATATGGAAATAAAGGGAAATATCTAATCAGATTAATTAAAGTGATAAATGAAGTAAGCGGATGTTTAAAGAATTATGAAGTAAATAAGTTAAAGTTATATTAATTTAAGTATAAAAATTGTATACAAAAATATTTTTATTAGTTAATTCTCGATAATCAATAAAAAAACATCTAAAGCCTTAAAAGGTTTAGATGTTTTTTATTCAATTTACTTAAAACATTAAATCCATAAATGCTTCTTCTTTCAGTTGAGTTAATATGTCAGTTGCTTTATCAAATTCGGATTTTTCCACACAATCAATAAGAGAGCTATATAAGCCCAATGTGTGTGGAATTCTATTTTTTCTAACATTAAATACATTAGATGACGTTGCTTCTTCAGTAAATCTCTTCCATAGATGATCAAGCATTTCGATGATTAAATTGTTTTGAGAATTTAGTAAGAATGTTTTATAAAACTCTGTCAATGCTCGGTGATAATTGTGGGCATCATCTTGATTATATGCCTTTTCCATAGAGGCAATAATTTCTCTAAGTATTTTAACATTAAATGGAGTATGCTTCCTTTGGGATTTTTCTACACAAAATACAGCAAAGCACCATTGAATTTCAATCATATTAATAATTTCATTTAATGTAAAATGAGTATATGTAACAGTCGTTCCATGAAAGTTGTTGTGTGATAACATCCCTTCAGAAACAAGTCTTCCAAGTGCTCTTCTAATCGGTGTTCTACTCATTTGTAATTCAGATACAAGTGCAGTTTCTTTCAAATGCATACCGGTTTGATACTCACCTGTTAGGATCAAGCTTTTTAATTTTTCATATGCAATTTGTTCTAAAGTTTTCTCTTTTGCCATTTTATTCTCCTACTATAAATGTATTAACTGTTTCATAAAAGATCTTCTTATTTAATCCTTAATAGTATACATTAAAAATCCAATTGATAAGCTATAGAAAAAAATAATTCAATTTTTGATAAAGGAATATAGGTGATTTTAATATTTATAGGTTGATTATTATCTGAATTTAAATATCAACTTTTTATTGATTAATTAAACGATGTATTTTTCTTCCATTTATTAGAATAATTTCCATCTCCAATTCAAATGATAAAATAAAATCAAAATAGGGGAATGGTATGAGAACTTATAAAGATGGTATGAAAAAAGATTCCTCAAAAGAAAATTGGATTGATGAATTATCGAAATCAAATGATTTTATTAAATTTATAACTTCAAGTGATCTTCAGAATGATAGTTACTATAGTATTTATTTTTACCGAACATTAATAAGGTCTGAGATCATGCATGATCAAATACTTCCATATTTGACAAGGAATTATACTCTTGAAGATTTGATGTCTCAACTTCCAGTTCAACAACTTACGATTACTTCAGATAGTTCTAAAATCAAAAGCAAATTGCTAAAAGGTCATATGGCAATTCAGTATGGTGAGAATAAAACTGATAGTTTACTTGTAAATATATCGAATAATGTTTCAAGAACGATTGGTCCTCCTATAATGGAAGCTACTACTTTAGGTCCGCAAGTTGGATTTGTAGAAGATATGGATGTAAACATCAATTTAATTCGAAATAAATTACCAATTTCTGATCTTCATGTCGAGGAATTGGTAGTTGGGAAGCTATCAAAAACGAGTGTTGCTGTTATCTATATAAGTGGTATTGCTGATGATGAAAATATTAATACAGTTACTCAGAGGATAAAAGATATCCAATATGATCATATTCCGGATAGTTCGTTTATTTCGTCTATGATTGGTGATAACACGCATTCTATTTTTCCACAATCGATTCCAACTGAAAGACTTGATCGTACAGTCGGAGGTTTAACTGAAGGGAAAATCGCCATTGTTGTTGACGGTTCTCCAAATGTTCTTCTGACTCCTGCTTTAATAGATGAGACTTTTATCGCGATGGAAGACTATTATGTCAATTGGGAACTTGCTACATTTTTCCGTTTACTAAGAATATTCGGTTTTGCACTTTCGATATTTATAACGCCTTTTTATGTTGCAGTTCTGACCTATCATTATGAGCTAATTCCACCTCGCTTACTTGAATCATTAGTCATATCTAGAGCATCTGTACCATTTCCTCCAATTTTTGAGGTGTTATTTTTAGAACTTACGATCGAGCTAGTAAAGGAAGCTGGACTTCGATTACCATCAAAAATTGGACAAACGCTTGGTATTGTTGGTGGTATTGTAATTGGGCAAGCTGTTGTAGAAGCTAAGCTTACGAGTAATATTCTATTAATCTTAGTAGGACTTGGTACACTTGCATCCTACACATCTGCAATCTATAAATTTAACAATACGATTCGATTTATAAAGTTTCCAGTCATCATAATGGCTCAGCTAATTGGGCTTTTAGGGATTTTTATGGGCTTTATCTATTTAATGACGCACTTGCTTCGATTAACCTCTTTAGGAAGACCCTATATTGGAACGTATCCGTTTAGGAAAACGGCATTTAATGATTTGTGGATCAGATTACCATTTTCAAAGCAGAAAAAAAGACCTACTAATTTAAGACCGGCTACACTTTTTCGTGCAACAAATGATATAAAACGTCCAGGTCCACCGAGTGATTTCGATGAATAAAAAGGGGAGATTTATTAATGGCATCGTATAGAAGACAACAAGTTTCACCGTATCTCCTATTTTTTATTATTACAAGCTCTCAAATAGGCGTAGGTGTTTTAGGGTTTCAACGACTCATCGCACAAGATGCTGGTTATGATGCATGGATTAGTGTAATTATTGCTGGGTTTATTGTTAATGCAGTTGTATGGTTTATGTATAAAATGTTAACAAAGGCACAAGGAGATATTATTGATGCGCATAAGCAATTTTTTGGTAATATTATCGGATCAATCTTAAGTTTAGTTATTCTAATCTATTATCTAATTTTAGCAATATCTGTTCTAAGATTATATATTGAAATCGTTCAAGTTTGGATGTTTCCGTCTATATCAACGTGGCTATTATCGAGTATCATTTTATTATTATGCTACTATATTGTATCAGGTGGGTTTCGTGTAGTAGTTGGGATTGCATTTCTATCTGGAATCTTTACGGCATTGCTTTGGGCTTTGCTATTTCATTTGCCACATAAATATATTCATATGGATAATATTTTACCTATTCTTGATCATTCGTTTAAAGATTTGTTATTGTCTGCAAAAAAATCAATCTATACAATGGCGGGGTTTGAAATATTACTAATGGTTTTTCCATTTATTCGAAATGGAAATTCTTCTCAAAAGTATGCTCAATGGGGAATCGTTTTTTCAACTTTAGTCTTCACTTTATCGGCTTTTACAACTTTTTTACTATTAAGTGAAAAACAAATTGAACATGTAATCTGGGCGAGACTCTATATAGCTAAATTAATTCATTTTCCATTTTTAGAAAGATTTGAATATATACTAATTTCCAGTTTTTTAATAAAGGTTATTTCAATTTTAGCTCTATTATTATGGAGCTCAAGCAGAGGCTTAAAATTAATTTTTAAATGGAAGCAAAAGTATACATTAATATTGATTAGTGTAATTAGTTTTATCGTTTGTCAATTACTTGAAACTCGATATCAAATTAATGCATTTACAGATTATACAAGTAGAATTTCTCTATACATTTTTTATATTTATATACCACTTTTTTCAATCCTATTTATGATAATGAAGTCTGGGAAAGTAAAATGAAAAAATATCTTCTATTTTTTATTATTTGTATTGCATTAACTTTAAATGGCTGTGCACTTGTACCGTCTGCGAATGTTAATGAACTTAATATTATTGAAGCAGCTGGTTTCGACCTTCCAAAACCAGAACAACTGAAAGGGACTGTTGTTTTCCCTGTGTTTCGACCATCTGGACAGATCGAATTTAAAGTGTCTTCTGCAAGTGGAGAAACAATAAAGAAAGTAAGGGAAAGATTAGATAGTCAAATGAGGTATCGGTTAATGTCAGGTCAGATGCGTGTTGTTACATTCAGTCTAGACTTAGCCAAAAAAGGTTTTTTCCCAATTGTTGATACGTTTAATCGGGACCCGGCCGTTGGGAATATCATACAATTAGCGATTGTTGATGGTGAAACAAGTGATTTACTTTCATTACCACAGTATAAAAATGAAAACATTGCTTTATATCTTTACGATATGCTTGTACACAATTCAGAGACTGGACCTTTTCCCTATACCGATTTCTCAACATTTGTCTATCAATATTTTGAAGTAGGGCAGGATCCGTATTTACCAGTGTTAAAAATAGTGAATGACAAGATTAAATTAAATGGCATTGCAACTTTCAAAAGAGATAAACTTATAACAATTATTCCTTGGAAATATGCTTTCATTTTTAAAGGGTTGAAAGAAAATTATAAAGAAGGCTTACATCAGTTCAAAATTGATGGAGATTATGTAGCAATTGATAATATAAAATCTAAAAGTAAATATGATATCAAAATCAAAAAAGGACAACCAGAGTTTACAATTCATATGAAAATGAATGCCAGAATTCAAGAATATACTGGTGATAAACCAATAGTACTTCCTAAACATATTAAACAAATAAGTAAAGCAATTGAAAGGGATATTGAAAAAAATGCAAAGGAGCTTATTTCACTCCTTCAAAAAAATAATGTTGATCCAATTGGTTTCGGCTCAAAATTAGAAGCACATAACAGGGAATTTGATGGAAAAAAATGGAGGAAACAGTATTCGAGTGCAAAAATTAAAGTAAAGGTTAATTTAGATATACTTCATACAGGAATTGTTGAATAGATCATGTTTTGAATGAATAGAAGAACTATTAAAACCTGAATGGAACTAAAAAAGGATGTCTTATGGTCATTGTTAGACAGATAGACGTCTTTTTTAATTAAGAACATTGTATAAAAAATGTATACAAACGATTGAGTAAGTATATTAAAATAATATTACGGAAAAGTTAAGTATAAGATAATTTAATCCATAGATCAGTTTCTTTTAAGGTAATTCCTGGAGGGATTATGCTTTTTAAAAATATTTTCATAACCTATACAATCATCATTAGTTTTTTTTATCTAACGTCTTCCATCTTATGGGGAGAAGCAAGACAAAGGTTTGCAGGGAAATCAAAATTTCAAGAATTTTTTATCGGGATTCTATTGAGTGTATTAACAATTGTATTAATAAATTTCCCGATTTTCACAGATCATGGAACAAATATTCAAATTAGAGCTCTTGGAATGGAAATTGCAGCAATCTTTTTTGGGAATATTACCTTAGTGACAATGTTTTTCTTCGATATTATTGCTTTTTATTTTATTAAAGGATTTAACTATGTTTACCTAATTGATTCACTTTTGTTATTAATTGTTTTATTTTTTGGTTTTTATATGAATTATCAAAAATGGGATGAAAAGAAAAGAATTCTTATTTTGACTCCTATTATCATTTTGTTTAGATGTATCGGTTTTTATTTAATCGATAAATGGATGCTAAAACCAATTGGTTCGATTGTATCAGAAAGATTACTTCAAACGATTGGGTTTTGGATTTTAATGTTTGTTCCAGCATTATTTTTAAGTTATTTTATAGCCTATCAAACACGTAATACAGAAATAAAATTAAAGAAAATGGAAAATATCGCAAATGTGGATAGTCTAACCGGACTATATAACCGTAGATACTTTGAAAAACAACTTTTAAAGGGATGTTCCAAATCCTATGATACATCCATACCAATGACATTATTAATGATTGATGTGGACTATTTTAAAAAATATAACGATCTATATGGTCACCCAAAAGGTGATGAATGCTTAAGAAAAGTAGCAACTAGTTTGCAATTAGAGACAACAAGCGCATCAGGCATTGTTGCACGGTATGGTGGAGAGGAATTCTCAATCTTGTTACTGAATTCAGATCTGAATGATGCAATTAAAATAGGTAATCGATTATGTAAAAATATAAAAAAATTAAAGATTGAACATGAGCAATCAGAGAAAAAATTAGTTACATTAAGTATTGGTGTAGCTTCATTGATTGCTGAAACTGAACAAGATTACTTAAAGCTAGTGAAGCAAGCTGATCAGGCATTATACAGATCAAAGCATAATGGCAGGGATCAAGTGAGTTACTAAATATATTAAATAAAAAAACATCTATTCATCACTTCAGAAAAAGGTGATTTAAGATGTTTTTTATTTTGTTGCTTTATTTTAATAGTGGATTTAAATGAAAATGGTTCAATGCTTCGTTGACTAAATCGATATCATAAATGTTTTTCTCTAAGAAAAATTTTATAACTAAATCAGTTAAATCGCTGTCTGATAATGTATAGCCAGTAGAACTTAAGAGATCGCTCGTTTCAATTTTATCTAGTTCAAGTGCTAGTGATAAAGCAATTATTGTATTTTTCTTTGGAAGGTAATTAGGAATGGAGCGAATTTTTGAAAAATGTTTTCGGTCAATTCCCGCCTTTTTATAGATTAGTGGATCACTGAGATGTTTTTTTTCAATAAAGTTAAATAAGAGCACTTTAAATGTTGGTTTCAGTTTGTTTTTAATAAATGCTTCAATCTCTATATTTTCTAAAGGCTCAGCTGCATACATTTCATTCTGACTAAAATGTATTTCTTCTATTTTTACTTCTTCTAAATGGCGTTTTACATATAATTCTAATTCAATCAAAAATTCTTGGTTAAGCATGTTGAATTCCCCTTTCCAAAATGTCTCTTTTAGGGCGACCTATCTACTAGTTAATTCAGTTACTATTATAACATCAAGAATGAAGGGGCTGATTTAGAATGAACAGTAATAAAACAGAAATCATATTTTTAATCGATAGAAGTGGTTCAATGGCAGGACTTGAAAGTGATACGATCGGTGGATTTAACGCTTTTATGAAAAAACAAAGTAGTTTTGATGGGGAAACGAATGTAACAACAGTGCTTTTTGACGACCAGTATGAAGTCTTATGGAATGGGTGCAATGCACATGAAGTAAAATTAACGGATAAAGAGTATTTTGTAAGGGGGACCACTGCACTTTTAGATGCATTAGGTAAAACCATTTTAAATGTAGGCAACAGATTGTCTTTATGTAACGAGATGGAAAGACCTGCTAAAGTCATTTTTGTTATTACGACTGATGGGTTAGAGAATGCAAGTGTTGAATTTACGTATAGTAAAGTGAAACAACTGATCCATCATCAACAAGAAAAGTATAACTGGGATTTTATATTTATGGGAGCAAATATCGATGTAGTAAAAGAAGCAAGTAGCCTAGGAATTTTAAAAGAAAATGCTTATATATTTGAAGCTTCTAATGAAGGTGTTGAAGATATGTATAGTGTAATAAGCGAAGTGGTGTCAGAAAAAAGGACATAATTTTGATTCAAATCTAGTAAGCCTTTAGACTTACTAGATTTTTTTATTGTAAATAAAAATTCTTTAATGATAAAAAAGCAGTTAGAATAATAATGTTAGAATAGGGACATAAAACATATTTAGAGGAGAGATGTACATATGAAACAGCAAAGCTTAGATCATCACGTTAGATATCATCCAGTTTTCCACTTTTTTGGGGCACCACTAGCGTTAATCACAATCATTGGTTCAATCGTTAACTTGTGTATCGCGATAAAAAATAGCGATCACATTTGGTTAGCAGTATTTATTTTAGTCACTTCGCTTTTATTAGTTGTTTCGTTTTTTCTAACAAGACTTTATTCCAACAAAGTGCAAGACCGTGTCATTCGAATGGAAGAAAATTTTCGTCACTTTACGCTAACTGGTAAACCGTTAAATCCTCAATTAAAAATGGGGCAAATCATTGCATTACGATTTTCAAGTGATGAAGAATTTGTAGCGTTAAGTGAAAGAGCGGTAAATGAAGGAATGAGTTCGAAAGAGATTAAACAAAATATTAAAAATTGGCGAGCGGATGAGTATCGCGTTTAATTTTTTGTAGGGGCCTATTATTATAGGTCCTTTTTCTTTTTTAGAGGGGCTCTGTTTAATATAAACGTTGATTTTTGAAGCAAAATTAGTCTAAAGTTCGAGTAACAATTCCAGCAAAAAATTTGTTACTTATTAAATATGATAATTTCCCCTAATGCCGCTAACAATATAGATATAAAATAATCAAGTTTAGATTTAAAACTACGTTGCTAAAATTGTATTTAAATTTATTCTTTTTAATTTATTCATTAAAAAAATTTAACAAAATCTGTATTGTAGTATAACGACATAAATGTTTAAATTATACTAGTCATTTTTCATCTTAACTATTCTGATTAAAAAATAGAGACCATACAATTATCTCAAAAGGAGCTCAAATGGAAGAAAAGCGTAATAAAATCAAAAAAACAAAAAGAAAGCCACTTAAAATATTGCTGTTGATCGTTCTAATTCTTATAGCATTTATTGGATATAAGGGAATAAAAACATATTATAAATTACAGAATGCTACCCAGGGTGAAGTTCTTCACTCAAGTTTGCGTAAACAAGAAATAAAAGATACCCAACCTTTTTCCATTTTATTTCTTGGAATTGAAAACTACGCAACAAAGGGTAAAGGTGGTAGAACTGATTCCATCATTTTAGTAACTGTTAATCCCAAAGATAAAACAATACAAAAAATGAGTATTCCTCGTGATACGTACGTGGAAATTCCAGCTCAAAAAAGAAAATCTAAAATTAATGGTGCATATAACAGTGGTCTTCAATCAACTGTAAATACAGTAGAAAACTTTTTACATGTTCCAATCGACTATTATGTTACTGTAGACTTTGGTGGTTTTAAAAATATTGTCGATGAGATTGGTGGAATTGATGTTGATGTTCCATTTGATTTTTGGCAATATACAGATACTAAACCACGTTATAAGGTTTACTTCAAAAAAGGAAATCAACATCTAAATGGAACAGAAGCTTTAGCCTATGCTCGAATGAGAAAGCGCGATCCCCGTGGTGATTTTGGACGTGAAGAACGTCAACAACAAGCTATGCTGGCAATTATCGATAAATTAAAGTCTCCGAAAACATTATTTAAAATAGATAATTATGCTAGTGTATTTAGTAAAAATGTCAAAACAAATATGAGCTTGTCTGAAGGATTATTCTTATTTAATGACATGAAAGAAGCTAACCCTAAAAACATCACGACTTTAAAATTAGAAGGAAAAGACGATTATATTAACAGAATTTACTATTATATGCCTGATCAAACTAGCGTAAATGCTATAACAAATAGTTTGAGAAATCATCTTGAGCTTGATCAATTACCAGCTAATTCAAGTGAATCAAAATAAGTGCAAGTATCAATGATTTTAAAAAACGAGGTAAATGAGTAAGTATACTCATTTATCTCGTTTCTTTTTTAATCGCAACTCGTTTTATTCAACTTAAGCACTACCTTAGTTGAATAAATCAAAAAGGATTTTATCACAACTTACCTTGCTGTTGATTACTGTATTATCATTGGTTTTCTACATATCTTTGCGTAATCTTCTTTCTCGGCTATTTTTCTTACATTTACATCTTTAATAATCCAATCTGTTCGAGATTTGTTTTGAACCTTCAAAGTAAACAGGTGAAATGGAGGCATTATTGCCCTTTCATATGTGACAAATTGATAGGTTATTTCATAACTGTATGCTTGTTCTGGCCTCGTCTTAACCTCTACAATCTTACAAAAATGAGATAGGTATATTTCTCCAAAATAATCATTGATTGCTTTAGATTCTAATGGGGATAAAAATGTATAAATTATATCTTCAAGCATCATTTCATAACGTGAAGCATCAGTTTCGGCTTGAACAGGAGATAATGTAATAAAAGTCATCAGACAGCTAATCAAAATGATTTTTCTCAAATTTAATACCTACTTTCTACTATTTGGTAGGTATTTTCTCCAAACAAAGAACTTGCATTCTTATTGAACTATCCTGAAATTTGAATTGCACGGGTTAGATGAATATGAATTAAAAATCTACCTTGTAAATAAATTAAATCTTAGGCATCTCCATAATAACCAGCTACATAGATGATACCCATTTTTTGAACGATATAATTTGTTAAAAAAGAATCGGTTGCTATGTCTTTTGGTGCTTTAGTTAAAGAATAACATTTTGCACTTTTTTCTTTTAAGTATTCCCAATCCATCTCATTATGTTCTGCGTCATCTACTATATTAGTCTTTACTGCTAAAATAGGGTGACCGTGAAACAATACATATGTCCTTAACGCAATTGAAGGTGAAGAATGTAAAACATAAAATAAAATGATTGGACAAAGTATCAGAATAATTTTTTTCCACGTTATTTGCTTCATTTTATCACCTCGTTTATTTTTTAAATGAACGAAAATTCCAATAACTTCCACACAATTTAATTATACATTGTATATCCACTACTTTGATTTGGGGGAATTTCACTATTTTTACAAAAATTTAATCTTTCTTATGCAACTAATCTGCCATTTACTTGAATAAAAAAATCAACAATCTACTCAAAAAGAGCCTTTATAGAAAAAAAGCATTGTTGAAATTGTTTATTTATTGTAATTTATGTAATTTCCTTCACGAGATTTTGTAATAGTCCTTAACGAATAAAAGGATGGGCTAAATACCGAGTAGTCCGGGCAATTTTATTTGAAAAGAGATTGAGAAAAAGCCGTTTTTTGGCTGTTGACTCAGTAATTTTAGTTAAATACCTGTAATAAACATGCGATGAAAGGAAATGATTTATCATCTCCCTGTTACTTTATTTGGAAAAAATCTATGTTACGATTAGTGAAAATTAGCAAATAAAGGAACATGGAGGGTAAAAAGAAATGATTAACAAAGTTAAAGTTACAACCATTTTAGCAGCTGCTGCACTCTCAGTATCTGTAAGTGCTAATGTACAGGCTGCTACTATTAATGTAAAAAAAGGGGATACCTTGTGGGATCTATCACGTGCAAATAATGCCACCGTTGAAAATACTAAAATGATAAACGGGATTACTTCAGACTTAATTCATCCTGGTGATAAACTTATCATTGCACCAGAAAAACATTATCAAGTTAAAAAAGGTGATACGTTATGGGATATTGCACAAAATCATGATGTAACAGTATCGCAAATTCAAGAATGGAACAATATACATACGGATCTAATTCAACCTGGATTAAACCTAGTAATTTTTGAAGGCGTAAAAAATATAGCTCAATCAAAAATGACAAATACCAATCTTGTAACAAATTCTAAAACTACTTCAACAGTGAAGTCAGTAAATGAATCTTCAAAGACTGCATCAGTATCAAGAGAAGATGTTCCTAAAACAAAGGAAATTGTACCAGCAACAAAGGATAATACATCAACAACAAAAGAAAGTTCACCAACAATAAAAGAGAGTGTACCAACAACAAAAGAAAGTGCACAAACAATAAAGGAAAGTGTACCAGCAGCAAAAGAGAGTATACCAGCAGCAAAAGAAAGTGCACCAGCAACAAAGGAAAGTGTACCAGCAACAAAAGAAAGTGAATCTAAAACAAATGATTCAGCTGGTTTAAAAGTAATAACAATGGAAGCATCAGCTTATACAGCTTCTTGTAAAGGTTGTACTGGCATTACAGCTACTGGAATCAATTTAAAAGAGAATCCAAATACAAAAGTCATTTCAGTTGATCCAAGTGTAATCCCGCTTGGAAGTAAAGTGAATGTAGAAGGTTATGGTGTAGCAATAGCTGGAGATACTGGCGGTGCCATCAAGGGAAACCGAATTGATGTATTTATTCCAAATAAACAAGATGCGATTAATTTTGGAAGAAAACAAGTGAAAGTAACGATATTAAATTAAGCATAAAAAAACACTGAAACGTTACATATGGTTTCAGTGTTTTTATTATGCTTTTTTTAGTAGATGACTACTGGCTCATATGTGCTGAGATTATCATATACGGTTTTCATTAGACTTGGTGGTGTGTTAACGCAGCCACCCGATCCTGCTGATAGATAGGCATTACCTGACCAGTTGCTTCGCCAGCTAGCATCGTGGAAACCTTGTCCGCTGTTTGTGAATGGTGCCCAATAATCGACCTTAACTTCATAAGAACCAAGACCTACATGTGAACCCCTGAGGATCGATGGTGTTCGTTTATAAAGGATATACCAAACTCCTTTTGAAGTATCCTCACCAGTGATGTGTTTACCAGTAACGACATTCGTTGTGATAACCAATTTGCCATTTTTATAAAGCCAAATACGCTGTTCGGCAATCGACACTTCAGCATATGTATCGCCAATCCCATTATTTGTGGTCGTATTATATCCATAACCTTCATTGTTCCAGCCATTTCCGATAATATGAGTAGGAGTAATCGATTTTTCTCCTGTTTCAAAAGCCTTCTGAACTAGTGTAGATTCTTTATCAACATCTAATGCCCAGCCATAGCCTTCTCCTTTAACTGAAATGACTGATCCTGAATGTGTCTTAAATGTAAAATTTTTATTTAATGTAGAGTGAGAATTATTTACTTCAGCAATCTTGTTTTTAAGATTACTAGAGTCGATCGTAACTTTCATATCTTTTGACACAGAAGCATTTTGAATGTATTCACTCGCATTTAAAGAATAAACTTTATCCTGAACTTTATACTGAACTGTACGCCCTAGTAGTTCCTGAAGTTTTTTCTTTTCATTTTTCACAATTTGATTATCTTCTTTGAGTGGCTGTATGTATACAGGGTTTAGACGGATGATACTAGTATATTCTTGTCCCTTATAGTCTTTTAATAGACGATCGACATCATATTGCTCACCGCTAATGCTTTTTGAGACAATAATTTTACCTTGTTTCAATTGAACAGTCGCATCTTTTGGAGCTTTTAAGCTCTTATTAAGAGTGAGAAGCTTATCTTCAATCTGTTTTTTCATTGTGTCAATTTGTTCTTCATCTCGTTTACTCGGTATTAAAGAATAATTTTTTTCTTTTGAAGAAGGAAAAAACGTGCGCTGGTTTTTTACTATTTTTTTAATAGCCGGAAGATCACTTTCCGTAAAGTTCATTTTTGTATCTTTTCCATCCAAGATTTTCTGGTCGCCCACATAAACGATGTTTTTAAGTTTGCTTGTTTTTAATTTTTTTAGTGCTTCGTCAGCATTCAGTCCACCTAAATTTATGCCGTTTACCTTGATTTGAGCATTAAAATGATTAGCCCGATAGCTGAACACAATGAAGAGTGTAATAATAATAATGATACCAATCAAAATGAAATGCCAAGGCAAAGACCGTTTAAATGATCTTCTTTGTTGAATATTATTTCCTTTTACATTTAAAGTGCTTTCCAAAACAATTCCTCCCATAACCAAGTAGTCCATCTATCAATGTTTACTGAAATTCAGATTAAAATATTACAATTATATTACATTATTTACTTATATGTGACTATTCTACAATTTTCTTCGGTCGAACTCTGTCACAATTTGTTTAGTTGTAGAAATTTTTTCCTTTTCTTATTTTTAGCAGGCTTAGTGAAAGGATAGGACTAAAAAGTTTAAATTAATTATATAATGCCTCACTGTCATTCTAATAATATATTTCTATCTACTATTGAAGTATAAGATTGTTAAATTTACGAATCTATTAGTGTATTGAGTTTATAAGTTCCTTTATTTACTATTCACTATATTATATTTGTATATCAAGTTTAGTATCCTCGTTATTACGTATAGCATTGAAAAAGCATTTTTGAAAGAGATAGAGTTGAAAAGAATAGTTTACTAATGTATCATTATTAATAATCAGAATATTCCGTAAAGAAAAGAGGGTCATGTAAATGAGTAAACAAATTCCTGAAAAATGGTGGAGTCAACTGAGGGTGCCAGCAATTTCTGCACCGATGTTTTTAGTTTCTGGACCTGAGCTAGTAGAGGCAGCATGCTTAAATGGTGTAATTGGGTCATTTCCAGCACCGAATGCTCGCCCAATTGAGGTACTTGATCAATGGATGGGGCAATTAAATGATCATCTTGCTTTGGCGCGCGCAAATGAGCCGGAGCGTAAAATTGCACCATGGGCAATGAATATGGTCGTTCATAGCTCTTATAGTAGATTACAAGAAGAGCTTGAGCTATTGAAAAAACATAAACCTGAGCTTGTTATTACTTCATTAGGTTCTCCAAAAGTAGTAGTTGATCTTGTACATAGTTATGGAGGACTAGTATTCTCAGATGTTAGTGATATGAAGTTTGCTAAAAAAGCAGCTGAGGCGGGTGTAGATGGACTAATTTTAGTTGCATCAGGTGCTGGTGGTCATGCTGGAAATTTAAATGGATTTGCGTTCGTTGATAGTGTTCGTACGTTCTGGGACGGTATTATTGTGTTAGCAGGTGGGATTTCAACTGGTAAAAGTATATTGGCTGCACAAGCTGCGGGCGCTGATTTAGCTTATATGGGAACACGCTTCATTGTTGCGAAGGAAAGCCTAGCAAATGATGAATATCGACAAATGCTAGTTGATGCAACACAAGATGATATTGTCCTAACTGATGCATTTTCTGGTGTGAAAGCGAATATGTTAATTCCTAGCATAGTGAAGGCTGGTCTTGATCCTGAAACATTGAAAAAGAAAGATAAAGTCGATTTCGATGGAATGAAAAATGAATCGAATGCAAAGGCTTGGAAAGAAATATGGTCAGCTGGTCACGGTGTTGGGGCAATTACAAAAATCAGTTCAATTGCCGACATAATAGATGAGCTGGAAGAAGAGTATAGTGAGGCAGTTAATAAACTAAATCAAAATGCTGAGAAATTAAAATCAGCAGTAAGTAAATAAATAATATTGTAAGCGTTTTACTTTCATATCTTGAATCTATTGTTTAATTATCATTTAAAGATTATAATAAACTTATTGAGATGGAATCATAGTATGGGAGATGTTATGACTCTATCAATTTAGTAAACAAAAAAATGGATTGGTATGTTAGTACGATTTGCTAATAAACTATTCCACCATGAAGACATTAAACCTATTTAAAGGGTATGTGTATTTCATGGTGGATTTTTTTATGTGAAAAAAAGATAAGTTGGCTGCATGAAGGAGTATTCGGCGAGTTT
Source organism: Bacillus sp. AFS088145 (assembly GCF_002564465.1). Lineage (GTDB taxonomy): Bacteria > Bacillota > Bacilli > Bacillales > Bacillaceae_G > Gottfriedia. Next base: position 211,533 of record NZ_NUUX01000006.1, read on the forward strand.
TCTTTATGTGAAAAAAGGGGAGGAAAACCGTGAAAAATAACATGGTTACAATCACGATTGACGGGAAAGAAGTAATCGCAAATCAAGGTTCTACAATCTTACAAATCATCAATCAAAATGAAATTAGTCATCCACAAATTTGTTATGTTCCTGAAGTCGATCCAATTCAAACTTGTGATACTTGTATTGTTGAAATTAATGGTGAGCTAAAGCGCTCATGTTCAACTGTAGCAATGAGCGGAATGAATATTCAATTGACTTCACCTAGAGCGAAGGAAGCTCAAACTGAAGCAATGGATCGTTTATTAGAAAATCATTTATTATATTGCACAGTTTGTGATAATAACAATGGAAATTGTAAGCTACATAACACAGTAGAAGAAATGGACATTGAACATCAAAAGTATCCTTATGAGCCAAAGGTTGCTTCTTGTGAAGTAGACTTGACACATCCTTTTTATCGATATGATCCAAATCAATGTATTGCATGTGGACAGTGTGTGGAAGTATGTCAGAATCTTCAAGTAAATGAGACATTATCAATTGATTGGGAAGCTGAGCGTCCACGTGTTATTTGGGACAAGGGTGTTTCGATTAATGATTCTTCATGTGTAAGTTGCGGACAATGTGTAACAATTTGTCCTTGTAATGCATTAATGGAAAAATCAATGCTTGGTGAAGCTGGTTTTATGACTGGATTAAACGACGAGTTACTTGATCCGATGATCGATTTAGTCAAAAAAGTAGAACCTGGATATAGTGGGATTTTTGCTGTTTCAGAGGTTGAAGCAGCAATGCGAGAAACACGTACGAAAAAGACAAAAACAGTTTGTACTTTCTGTGGTGTTGGCTGTACATTCGAGGTTTGGACGAAGGATCGAAAAATCTTAAAAGTTCAACCAAGCTCTGATGCACCAGTTAATGCAATATCAACTTGTGTAAAAGGTAAATTTGGTTGGGATTTTGTAAATTCAGAAGAGAGAATTACAAAACCTTTAATTCGAAAAAATGGCGTATTTGTAGAAGCGAGCTGGAATGAAGCCCTTGATTTAGTTGCAAGTAAACTTGGTTCGATTAAACAAGAATATGGAAAAGGTTCTGTAGGATTTATTTCATCTTCAAAAATTACGAATGAAGAAAACTATTTAATTCAAAAGTTGGCACGACAGGTATTTGAAACAAATAATGTTGATAATTGCTCACGTTACTGTCAATCACCAGCAACAGATGGATTATTCCGCACAGTTGGTATGGGTGGAGATGCAGGAACGATAAAGGATATCGCAAAGGCTGGACTAGTTATAATCGTCGGTGCGAATCCAGCAGAAGGTCATCCTGTACTTGCGACAAGAGTTAAGCGAGCACATAAATTACATGGTCAAAAACTGATTGTTGCCGATCTTCGTAAAAATGAAATGGCAGAACGCTCTGACATCTTTATTAGACCAAAACAAGGGACAGACCAAGTATGGTTAATGGCTGTAACGAAATATATCATTGACCAAGGCTGGCATGACTTGAAATTCATTTATGAGAATGTTCATTTCTTTGAAGATTTTAAAGTTGTACTTGAGAAATATACGCTTGAATATGCCGAAAGTGTAACTGGCATTTCAAAGGAAACGTTAATTCAAATAGCTGAAATGATTCATGAAGCGGATGGTACTTGTATTTTATGGGGCATGGGCGTGACACAAAACACTGGTGGTTCTGATACATCTGCAGCGGTCTCGAACTTATTACTTGCAACAGGAAACTACAGACGCCCTGGTGCTGGCGCTTATCCGCTTCGTGGTCATAATAATGTACAAGGTGCTTGTGATATGGGTACTCTTCCTGGCTGGCTTCCTGGTTACCAACATGTAACGGATGATACGGCACGCATGAAGTTTGAAAAAGCGTGGGGCGTTGAAATCGGAGGAAAACCTGGTTTAGATAATATCCAAATGCTTCAATCGATCGAAAAAGGCGAAATGAAAGCTATGTACTTAGTTGGTGAAGATATGGCGCTTGTCGATTGTAATGCCAACCACGTACATGAAGTTTTATCAGATTTGGACTTCTTTGTCGTACAAGATCTATTCTTCTCAAAAACAGCGCAATACGCGGATGTTATTTTACCTGCTGCGCCATCACTTGAAAAAGAAGGAACATTTACAAATACTGAACGTCGAGTACAAAGATTATATCAAGCATTACCGACTCTTGGTGAATCAAAGGCTGACTGGTGGATTGTCCAAGAAATTGCAAACCGATTAGGTGCAAATTGGAATTATCAGCATCCAGGTGATATTTTCGCTGAAATGGCAAGTTTAGCACCACTATTCTCACAAGCAAGCTACGATGTAATGGAAGGCTGGGATAGTTTCCTTTGGGGTAGCTTAGACGGAGCAAGTACGCCACTTCTTTATGAGAATGGTTTTAATTTCCCTGATAAAAAGGCAAGATTTGCTTTAGCTGATTGGATGGAACCTGTTGAGTTTGCAGAAGAGTTTGACCTATTAATAAATAATGGTCGAATGCTTGAGCATTTCCATGAAGGGAATATGACGAATAAATCATACGGTATTCAATTAAAAGTACCTGAGATTTTTGTAGAGGTTTCACCAGAGCTTGCGAGTGAACGTGGCATTAAAGATGGCTCATTAGTTCGATTAGTATCTCCGTATGGAGCGCTGAAATTACCAGCACTAGTTACGGACCGAGTTCAAAAAAATGAGTTGTTCTTACCGATGAATTCAACAAATAAAGAATCTGCTATCAATTTCTTAACAGGTCCAGCTAAAGATCACCGTACAAATACACCAGCTTATAAACAAACGAAAGTACGGATGGAAGTATTACGTGTAGAAGGTGAAAGTCCGTTGCCAAAGTCGAACCCACGTAATAAAAAGCGCAACCCTCAAAATGGAGTTGAGGTTCAGCGTAAATGGGAACGAAAAGGATACGTCCACTTAACGACAAAATAAAGGGGAAAAAAGATGGCACAACCAATCACGACGATTCAAAAATACCTACCAACTAAAGAAGAGCAAAATCAACAGAAACTAGAGGATTTGAAGCTTTTATTAGCAGAAAATGAAGACTCTTTAAATAAAATTTTAAACATCGTTTCTGAATTAAATGATACGGGTGTCCTTGAAGCTGCAAATTCAATGCTACAATCGAAAGAGAAGATTACAAAAATTGCTTTAGGACAAATGAACCGCGAGCCAGTCACGAATATTATCAATAATATTATGGGCGCTGCTGGTGTACTTTCAAATGTGGACCCGGAGTTAACGACAAAGCTAATCAATTCTGTAACAAAAGGAATCGATGAAGGAAATAAACATCTTGAAAAGGATGATAAAGTAGGGATTCTTGATTTAGTAAAAGTTTTAAAAGATCCTGATGTAAATCGTGCAGTTGGTTTTGGTATTAATTTTCTAAAAGGTATGGGAAAAGGTCTAAAAGAATAATAGAAAAAACAATTTGTATTTCATAGAAAAGAGTTTAATAATAAGAGATGAACCTTTTAATCAAAAAAATTGAAAGGTTTGTCTCTTAATGAATATTTTTTTGAGAAAATACGATATAAAAAATAGTTCAAGAAGAAGGGAATCTTTAACGATGCTACCAACTGAAGTGAGAAGAAGAATTCTCCGCTTTGAAAATGGTGAAACAAACGATATTGAAGACAGCGTTGTCACAGAATTTCCCGTCACGGTAAAAATCAATGGACAAGAATTTGTTACGATGGTCAGTACCCCAGAATATATAGAGGATATGGTCGTAGGATTTCTAGCATCCGAAGGGGTTATCCGAAAATTTGAGGATATTGAAAACATATGGTTCCAAGAAAAAGAAGGCTTTGTCCATGTAAAAACAAAGAATATTAATCCATATTATAAAGATATTCAAAGTAAAAGATATATTACATCATGCTGTGGAATGAGTAGACAAGGGTTTGTTTTTGTAAATGATGCATTAACTGCAAAAAAAATGAAAGAAGTGAATGTTCAACTATCATTTCAAGATTGTTTTCGATTAATGAAAGAAATGCAACAGTCCGCATTTTTGTTTCATGAAACAGGCGGAGTCCATAATGCTGCTTTATGTGATTTAAATGGGATTCTTTTGAATAGAATGGATATTGGTAGGCATAATGCATTAGATAAAATCTATGGTTATTGTCTAAAAAACAATATTCGTATTTCAGATAAAATAATTGTTTTTAGTGGGCGATTATCTTCAGAAATTTTACTAAAAGTAGCTAAAATTGGTTGTGAGGTCATACTGACGAAATCAGCTCCAACAGAATTAGCTCTTCAACTAGCTGAAGAATTAGGTATTACGACAGTTGGATTTATTCGAAATCAGTCACTTAATGTTTATACTCATTCAAAACGTATTGTGAGATAGTGACTTAAACAAATCATTTATGAAATAAAAAGAAGTGAGGCAATGGTTATGAAAAATGTTGCATTGGATAAACATCATCGACCTTTACAGGATTTACGTATATCTGTTACCGATCGCTGCAATTTTCGTTGCCGTTATTGTATGCCGGAAGAAATTTTTGGTCAGGACTATTCTTTTTTATCACAAGATAAAATACTATCCTTTGATGAAATTGAAAGATTAACACGTATTTTTGTATCTTTAGGGGTAAGAAAAATTAGAATTACTGGTGGAGAACCTTTATTACGTAAAAATTTACCTAAACTGATTGAACGATTAAATATAATTGATGGTGTTGAAGATATTGCTTTAACAACAAATGGTACATTACTTAAAAAGTTTGCAAAAGATTTATATGAAGCCGGTTTAAGAAGAGTGACCGTAAGTATAGATTCTTTAGATGAAGAACGATTTGCATATATGAGTGGTAATCGAGGAAAGGTAAAGTCTGTGCTTGAAGGGATACAAGCTGCTTCTGATATCGGAATGAAGGTTAAAATCAATATGGTTGTTCAAAAAGGCAAGAATGAACAAGATCTTATCCCGATGGCACAATATTTTAAAGAGAAAAAACATATTCTTCGATTTATTGAGTATATGGATGTTGGAAATTATAATGGCTGGAGGCTCGATGAAGTTGTAGGAAAACAAACAATCATTGATCTAATCAATGAAGTCATGCCTTTAGAATTTACAGAAGCTAATTATGTAGGAGAAGTTGCTAATCGATACCGTTACAAAGATAGTGATGATGAAATTGGGATTATTTCATCAGTGACCGATTCATTTTGTTCAACTTGCACAAGGGCGCGTATATCTGCAGAAGGAAAATTATATACATGTTTATTTGCAACAAAAGGTTATGATCTAAAAGAATTGGTCAGGTCTAACCAAGATGATGAACAAATAAAAGAAACAATTCTATCAATATGGAGCAATCGAACTGATCGTTATTCAGATGAACGATTAAGTAATACGAAAAAAATGAATGATAAGTCATCACATAAAATTGAAATGTCCCATATAGGTGGTTAATCATTACCAATAATAGAAGGTCTGGAGTTTATGCAATTTCGGTATAATGCTCTAACTAAAATTAGAAAGTGATGATTGGTATCTCTGTTCGATTAGCAGAGAAATTAAGCAGCATTCAGAACTCCTTATATGATGGGGATTTCTTAATGCTGCTTTATTTAATAGAGGGAAAACAAGAAAAGCAGAAAAAATTGGTGAGGATACCCGGAGAAAACTATTTATCTCTTTCGCTAGGTCCTGCTCTTTAATGGAGGATATCTTATGTCAGAACGTTATTCACGTCAGCAACTTTTTACCCCGATTGGTGAAAATGGACAAGAATTAATTAGCAAGAAACATGTTTTAATTGTTGGGGCAGGTGCTTTAGGAAGTGCTAGCGCGGAGGCACTTGTTAGAGCTGGAATTGGGAAGTTAACTTTAATTGACCGAGATTATGTTGAAATGAGTAACTTGCAAAGGCAGCAACTTTATACTGAAGAAGATGCATTTGAGAAATTGCCGAAAGTTATTGCCGCTAAAAACCGTCTCCAAAAAATAAATTCAGATGTATTCATCAATGCACTAGTAATGGATGCAAGTGCAGATAATATGGAAGTCCATTTGAAGGACACTGATGTAATGATTGATGCAACAGATAATTTTGATATTCGCTTTATCATAAATGATTTATCACAGAAATATGAAATTCCGTGGGTGTATGGCTCTTGTGTTGGGAGCTTTGGTATGTGTTGTACGATTCTACCTAGTAAAACTCCTTGTTTAAATTGTATATTAAAAAGTTTACCAGTACCTGGTCTGACTTGTGACACAGCTGGAGTCATTAGTCCTGCGGTACAATTAGTAGCGGCATACCAGGTTGCTGAAGGATTAAAACTATTAGTTGAGGATTATTCAGCTATCAATTCAAAATTTCTAACATTTGATTTATGGAATAATCAACATTTTTCATTTAAATTATCTAAACTCAAATCAGATGATTGTCCTTCATGTGGAACAAATAGGACGTATCCTTATTTAGCATTTGAAAATCAAACGAAAACAAGTACACTTTGTGGGCGAAACACGGTTCAAATTAGACCTTCAACGACTAAAAATTATGACTTTAATGAACTAGAAATCCAACTAATACAACACGGAAAAGTTCAACGAAATCCTTATTTGATCTCTTGTCAGATAGAAGATTATCGATTTGTTGTTTTTCAGGATGGAAGGGTTTTTGTTCACGGAACAAATGATATACAGGAAGCTAAAAAACTATATTATCGTTTATTAGGTTAATAGAGAGAGGATGAAAAGAATGGTTGAAAAACGAGTGCCACTACCGATCGAAGAAGCAGTTCGTAAAGTAATGGATTTTGCCAAACACGGATCAAAAGAAATGGTATCAATCGATTTAGCATATGGACGAGTATTAGCTGATGATCTAAAAGCTGATCAAGATATACCTGCTTTTGACCGCTCTCCATATGATGGCTTTGCGATTCGAGCGGAAGATACTATTCTTACAAGCAATGAAAATCCAACAATCTTTGAAGTAGTTGGCGAAATTGGGGCTGGTTCAGTTTTTCCAAATGAAGTAGAACCATTGCAGGCCGTTCGTATTATGACAGGGGCTCAAATACCTCAAGGTTGTTCAGCCGTTGTCATGCTTGAATTAGCGAAAGAGATTAAAACTGAAGGTAAAACTTTTATTGAAATAAAACGTTCTTATCAAAAAGGTGATAATATTTCATTCCAAGGGGAAGAAACGCATAAAGGTGATATTCTAGTTAAAAAGGGAACTGAAATTAACCCGGGAGTGATCGCTTTACTTGCTACTTTTGGATATAGTCAAGTACCTGTAGCAAAAAAACCAGTCATCGGAGTCATTGCAACAGGAAGTGAGCTTTTAGATGTCGATGAACCGCTTGAACCTGGTAAAATTCGCAATAGTAATTCCTATATGGTTCTCGCTCAAATTCAAAAAGCAGGTGCAATCCCTAAATATTTAGGAAAGTTTAGCGATGATTTGGATACTTGTTTTTTAGAAGTTCAAAATGCTTTAGAGCAAGTTGATTTTCTAATTACGACCGGTGGTGTATCTGTCGGTGATTATGACTATTTACCAGATATTTACGTAAGATTAGGAGCAACCGTTTTATTTAATAAAATTGCCATGCGTCCAGGTAGTGTAACAACAGTAGCGCATTTTGAAAATAAATTATTATTCGGTTTATCTGGGAATCCATCTGCTTGTTTTGTTGGATTTGAGCTATTTGTTAGACCGATTATCCAAACTTATTTATTTAACGAAACGCCACATTTAAAAAGAGTAAGTGCAATTTTAGGAGAAAATTTTCCAAAACCAAATCCTTTTACAAGATTTGTAAGAGGTAAAATTGTTTATCATGAAGGTCAATTAACAGCAGTTCCAGCAGGTTTTGATAAGTCTAGCGCCGTATCTTCATTAGCTTATACGGATGCATTTATTGTTTTACCTGGAGGAACTAGAAAATATGAAAAAGGTATGTCGGTCGACTTATTATTATTAGAAGACCATGAAGGAAGTAAATGGCCTTGGTATGGCTTCATACCTGCATATAAGTAAATAATTAGAACGCTATTAATTTAAGAAAAGTGAAGTGATTTACTTGGAACAAACATTATTTAAGATTGTCGATACACCGATTGTTGTTGAGGAAGTTTCAGATAAAGTAAAAAGTAGAAATGCAGGAGCCATTACAGTTTTTATTGGTACAGTTAGAGAGCTAACAAAAGGAAAAAAGACTTTATCGCTAGAGTATCAAGCATATGAATCAATGGCCGTAAAAAAACTTGTCCAAATTGGTGATGAAATTAACGGGAAATGGCCAGAAGCAATTGTTGCGATTACTCATCGAGTTGGAAGATTAGAGATTAGCGATATTGCCGTTGTGATTGCAGTTTCCTCTCCGCACCGTAAAGTGGCATACGAAGCAAACGAATACGCAATCGAACGAATTAAACAAATCGTTCCGATTTGGAAAAAAGAGTTTTGGGAAGATGGTACGATGTGGATCGGTGACCAATTAGAAAATACACCATACCAAGAAGGAAAACCAAGTGTGGAGGAATCAAAATGATTAAAGTTTTATTATTTGCTCATTTACGAGAGAAAGCTGGAACGGATGAATTGACAGTGACGGATAAAAATGGAATAAACGTAAAAGAGCTAAAAGATTGGCTTATGACTAACTATGATTTACCACAACTGAATCAGATTATGACTGCAGTAAATGAAGAGTTTGTAACGGATGAAGAAATTGTAAATGATGGAGATACTGTCGCATTTATTCCACCAGTAAGTGGGGGCTAATGGATTTTATAAAGCTTGAAAGTAGGTAGAATGATGCATAAACATAATGAAAAAGCGATTATTAACGCAGCGGTTTTAACAGTTAGTGATACTAGAACTGTTGAAAATGACGAGAGCGGTATTCTAATTAAAGCTTTATTAGACGAGCAAAAACATATCGTCCATGATTATAAAATCACAAAAGATGAAATACCATTGATCGAAGCGATTGTTAGAACATGGAGTGAAGCTGAGACGATTCAAGTTATGATCATAACAGGTGGCACTGGTTTTACGAAAAGAGATGTTACATATGAAGCAATTTCAAAAATACTCGATAAAGAAATGCAAGGATTTGGAGAATTGTTCCGTTCCTTAAGTTATACAGAAATCGGTCCAAAAGCTATGTTCAGTAGAGCAATCGCAGGTAGCTTTCATGATAAAGCGATCTACGTAATTCCAGGTTCAAAAAACGCAGTAAATCTAGCAATGACAAAACTAATTTTACCGACATGCCAACACTTTATGGAAGAATTAAACAGGCAATGAATATAGCTGGCGTCGTTTTAGCAGGTGGAAGGTCATCCCGTTACGGTAAACCAAAAATGTTTGAAACTTATAAAGATAAATTATTGTATGAATATAGTGTAGAAGCTTTAAAGGAAAATTCAATTTCTCCAATTATCATTTCAACGAACGAAAAACTAGTTCCGTATTTTAGTAAAAATGATCTAGACTTTGTCATTGAAGGAGAAGCCAAAGAATACCAAGGACCTTTGTATGCGATGTATAATGCATTTTCAAACATACCAAACAAAGACTGGTATTTTGTCCTAGCTTGCGACACACCTTTTATTACAGCTGACTTTGTAAAAAACATGGTCGAAAGGGCAGCAAATACGAATGTTGATGCAATCGTTCCAATCCAGTCCGATAAACTTCAACCACTATTTGCGCTCTATCATCGAAATTGCATCAAAAAAATGAAAGAGATTTTAGATAAAAACAATCGAAAAGTTCAGTTATTATTCACTGAAGTAAATGTAATGACTGTTCAATTTTCAAGTGACGAACTCATCTTTAAGAATATCAATAGTCCGAATGACTGGATTTAATTTTCAAATTTAAGACTTACCTGGAGGGACTCCCATGAGTGAATTTTCACATTGGAATGAAGAAGGAAGACCGAAAATGGTCGATATATCAGACAAAGACATCACTACAAGAGTTGCAATTGCGCAAAGTACAATTGCAATCTCAACGGAATTATATGAAGCAATTCAAAATGGATTAATTAAAAAAGGTGATCCACTAAATGTTGCACAAATTGCTGGAATTATGGGAGCTAAAAAAACTTCTGACATTATTCCAATGTGTCACCCAATCGCACTTTCAGGAACCGACTTTACATTCGAATACGTAGAGGCATCTAATGGATATGATTTAATCATTCGTGCGACAGTGAAATGCAGTGGAAAAACTGGAGTTGAAATGGAGGCACTTACAGCTGTAAGTATAGCTGGCCTTACATTTTACGATATGTGTAAAGCCGTTGATAAAAGTATGGTCATAAAAGAAACGTTTTTAGTTCAAAAAAAAGGTGGCAAAAGCGGCGACTTTTTCCATAAATAAGATTGGAACAAAAGCTTAATTGATTAGTAGCATGATCTAATCAATTAAGTTTTCTAATTTTTTATCAAATAAAAAAACGGAAATTGCAATATCTTCTTCAACTTTCATATCCGAGAAAAGATTGATAAACTTTGCATCAACAATTTCTTCTAGCTTAACTGGATGATTTTTCGCATATACATCTTGAATCATCTTAGTTCTAGCATTATGTACGATATCACGGCCTTCAGAAGTTTGAGCGATAAATAGCTCAGTAGGTGTCAGATTTCCATACAAAGTTGAAACAGCCATATTTTCAACAAAAACAGTATGAATTCTTTCAGGGCCTTTTCCAAATAATTCTTTACGCAGTTTTCGTATATAGTCATTAAATTCATGGATGACTTTTGACATTACATATACCCCTTAAATTAATTTTCGTTTTTCTTATCATAAAACAATGATTAGAAAATTTAAAGGAAAAAACTTTTAGGGAACATCTTCTTAAAGGCTTTACTAAACTGCTCCACCATCAATACAAGAATCGATTAAATTGATTTTTGTATTAATGGTGTTTTTTCAGTAGGCTCCTTATAATAAAATTATTTAATAAAAAGGAATTGAGAGCGATGAAAAAGAACTATTCCATTTTGCAAATTGTAGGCTATCAAAATAGTGGGAAAACAACTCTTATTGAAAAACTCATTAAACAGGCCAATCACCAAGGATTATCAGCTGCTACTATAAAACATCATGGTCATGGCGGTGCGCCTGATTTAGAAATAGAACGTAAAGATAGTAGTCGTCACTTGGATGCTGGAGCAATTGTTTCTAGTGTTGAAGGTGATGGAGTCTTGCAATTAAGAACAAATTTTATTAATTGGGATTTAAAGAAAACAATTGAATTATATCGCTTTTTTTCAACAGATATTATTTTTATTGAAGGTTATAAAAGGGAAAGTTATCCAAAAGTAGTATTAATAAGAAGTGAGGATGATCTAAATTTACTCGATTCATTAACGAATATTATTTGTGTGATCAGCCATTTTGAGATTGAAGAGGATCGATTGAAAGATTATCAATATTTCCATCTTTATGATGAAGAACATTATTTAGATTTCTTGATGAATGAAATGTCAAAAGGTAATTTCATAGAAAATCAAAAAAACAGATGAAAATATGGTTTATTTTGAAATGAGGAATTTTAATTGTTTGAAGAGTTTTTAATTCCCCTTAAGATTTCCCTTAAGGTTACGATCGTGGCAGGTTTTATCGTTATTATTTTAGGGACTATAGCTGGAAGAATTCTCTCTATGAAATCCTTCAAAGGTAAGACACTTCTAGAAACAATTTTAATGTTACCTTTAGTTCTGCCTCCTACGGTTGTAGGGTTTTTACTATTAGTCATTTTCGGAAGACAAAGCTTCGTTGGAAAAATGATCGAATGGTTATTTAATCAACCAATTGTTTTTACTTGGTGGGCCGCTGTAATTGCATCAATTATTGTAGCGTTTCCACTTATGTATCAATCTGCAAAAACTGGATTTCAAAGTGTAGACAATGAGATTGAAGAGGCAGCAAGAGTTTGTGGAGCAAATGAATGGAATGTCTTTTTCTTGATTTCAATTCCACTTTCATTAAAAGCCATTATCTCAGGGAGTATATTAAGCGTTGCAAGAGTACTAGGGGAATTCGGTGCTACACTTATGTTTGCAGGAAATATTCCAGGAAAAACACAAACTGTCCCGACAGCAATTTATTTAGCAATTGATGCTGGAAATATGAAAATGGCTTGGTTATGGGTACTTTCAATGGTCTTAATTTCTTTTATTATGCTGTTAGTCGTACAATTGAAACAAAAATGATTTTGCAGATTAGTATTGTCTCTAATTAGTATATAATGCTGTATATAGGATATTTTTCCTTTTAATTCCAAAATTTTAGTTTACATAAAATAAAGCCCAGTTTTACAATTAGAAACTTAAAAATGAGAGGGTGGAAGGTATGGCAAATAAAGTTGAGTTAATTAATCTTGCAGTAGGATTACCGAGTAAAATGGAATACGGCGAAAACAAAGAAATGATAACGGGGATTTGTAAAGAAGGAATAGAAGAAGTTTACTTATCAAAAGAAGGCTTTAAAGGTGATGGAGTAGCTGACTTAAAACATCACGGTGGGCCAGATCGAGCTGTATGTGTCTATCCATATGAACACTACGAACTTTGGGAAAAAGAGTTTAATATAAATTTACCACTTTCGGCATTCGGAGAAAATATTACTGTCACAAATATGTTAGAAAAAGAAGTATGCATTGGCGATGTCTACCAAATTGGCGATGCAATTATACAAATTACACAAAGCAGAATACCTTGTGACACAATTACAAGGAGAACGAATGTGGCACTTAAGAGAATCGTAGAAACTGGTTTTACAGGCTACTTATGCCGTGTATTAAAAGAGGGAACAATTAGAAAAGATTCGAAAATAGAATTAATCGAAACTCAAAAAAATAAAGTTTCGGTTCTTAATTGTAATGAGATTTATTTCCACGATCCAAAAAATATTGAAGGAATAAAAGCGATATTGGAAGTTCCTGAGTTAGCCGAGGATTGGAGAATTCGGTTAAATAAGCGTTTGGAGAGTTTAGTTTAAATAGTATTATAATAGGAAGTCGCTTGAGTTATAGCGGCTTCTTTTTTTATGAAAAAAGAATGCCTAATTGGACATTCGTAGGGGACCCTTAATTTGATAAATTTAAATACGTAACAGCACCAAAGATAAATACAATTACTATAACAGCTAAAACCGATATCCCCAATTAGAAATAACACTGGTAGTATAGCAAGCACTAAACTCCTCCTTGAAATAACTTCTAATACAATCTCATTTTCTATTATATGGGAAATTGTCATAATTCTATTTTTGCGAGAATTAATCAATTCAATTTTTCATTTTTTAAATGCAAAAGAACATCTATCCAATTAAAAGCAGGGACAGATGTTCTCGTAAAAGAATCTAAGAATATACTAAAATTTAATCAATTCATAGTATAGTAAAAAATCGTATTTCCTTTTTTCTGTTTTTTGAACTTAAAAGTTCCACCATCTGTCACTACGACGACCGGAATTATCTCGTCTTTCATCGTCACAACGATCTACTGCACGACAGAAGTCTTCTTGATCAACTGTGATTCTCGCATTAAACGTAACCTCGTTATTTCTTCTATTATTTCTATTATTATTTCTATCATTAAATCTTTCGTTATTTCTATCACTAAATCTTTCGTTATTTCTCTCATTATTTCTTCCATTGTTACAGTTGCAACCCATTATAACACTACCTTTTCCTTTAATTTCATCTCGATATCTTATGATTGGACAAGCAAAATGATATGGACAAGTGTTTGATTTTAATAAATATGATATGCAATTCCATGTATTTATTTAGCTTAGGATTGGGCAAATCGGTTAATTAGGCGTTTGGAGTTTAGTTTTAAATTTACTAAAAAGGAAGTCGCTCGAGGGAGAGGGGCTTCTTTTTTTGAAGATGAAAAGAGTCTTATTTTTATATAACTTTCATAAGTATATATGGATTAAAAAATATATTTTGTCCAATAAATCATATGAAATTAATTGCATTATTTTCTTTGAAAATGTTTCTATATACAAAAAAAGTAAGGCGAGCTTCTAACTACTTTAAATAATGTAAGGTTTAATTAGTTTATTTTAATTGGAGGTAATGGCAAATGTTAGGTGCAATCGAAGCAGGTGGAACAAAGTTTGTATGTGCTATCGGAGATGAAAATGGCAATTTAATTAGGCGTATTCAATTCCCGACAACTGTGCCAGATGAAACGATTTCACAAGTAATTGAATTTTTTAAGAACTATCCCATAAAAGCAATTGGTATTGGATCATTTGGTCCGATTGATGTTAACGAGACGAACCCTACTTATGGATCGATTACATCAACCCCTAAAATGGCTTGGCAAGGCTTTCCTTTCGTACAAGCAATAAGTCAGCATTTTTCTGTTCCAATTGGTTTTAATACGGATGTGAATGCAGCGGCACTAGGTGAAGCTACTTTAGGTGCAGCAAAAGGGTTAGATAGCTGTTTATATCTAACAATTGGTACGGGTATAGGGGCTGGAGCTGTCGTAAATAGCAATTTACTTCAAGGAATCACACACCCTGAAATGGGACATATATTAGTGAGACGTCATCCGAATGATGAGTTTGTAGGGAACTGTCCATACCATCGTGATTGCTTAGAAGGCTTAGCCTCTGGTCCTGCAATAGAAGCACGATGGGGGAAAATAGGTTCAAATCTGATCAATCGAAAAGAGGTTTGGGATTTAGAAGGATATTATATTGCCCAAGCACTTATGCAATACATATTAATTCTTTCGCCTAAGAAAATCATTCTTGGTGGGGGCGTAATGAATCAAAAGCAAGTTTTTGAAAGTGTTTACAAATATTTGAATGAGCTAGTTTGCGATTATGTTAGTTTACCAGAATTGAATGAGTATATAGTACCACCTGGTTTAGGTAATAACGCTGGAATTACTGGAGCTCTTTTGCTTGCACATAATGCTTTAACTAAAAATGCACTAGTATAAATAGCCTATAGGAGGAAATGAGCATGCAACCATTATTTTTAAAACCAGTATTTAAAGAACGAATTTGGGGTGGAACAGCTTTAAAATCAGATTTTAACTATAATATACCAAATGAAAATACAGGTGAATGCTGGGCAATTTCAGCTCATCCTAATGGTGCATCTATTATTGAAAATGGCCCATTTGCAGGTATAGCATTAAATGAATTATGGAAAAAGCAACCCGAATTATTTGGTCACCCAAAGGAAAAAGTTTTTCCGCTTTTAACGAAAATATTAGACGCAAACATGGATTTATCTGTTCAAGTACATCCTGAAGATTCTTATGCAAAAGTTAATGAAAATGGTGATCTCGGTAAAACAGAATGCTGGTATATTCTTGACTGTAAAGAAGATGCACATATGATTTTTGGCCATAATGCCAAAACAAAAGAAGATCTAATTAGCCAAATTAAAGAAGGCGAATGGTCAGATTTACTTCGCCGAGTAAAAATTAAGCCAGGTGATTTTTTCTATGTCCCAAGTGGAACCATTCATGCATTATGTGAAGGAACTCTTGTTTTAGAAACACAACAAAGCTCTGATACAACTTATCGGGTATACGATTATGATCGAAAAGATCATGAAGGAAATTTAAGAGAGCTTCATTTAAATAAAGCAATCGATGTAACAACAGTTCCCCATCAAGAAACAGAGGTGGAATTCAAGACGGAAGAAAAAGAAAATATAAAGATTAATACATTTGTAGATTCGGATTTTTTTACCGTATATAAATGGGATATTACTGGAAAAGCTTATTTAACCTATAATGATCAATATCTACTTTTAACTGTAATAAACGGTAATGGAAAACTGATCCATAGCGGAGAAGAATATATTTTATCAAAAGGCTCGAACTTCATCATTCCTGTTGGATTTGGAGAATTTGTTTTAGATGGAGATTGTGAAATAATTGTTTCGCATACTTAAGAATTAAGGGAAAACAAGGCATCCCTTCAGAAGATTTCTAGACTGAATGCAAGTGCTTGCCTTTTGATGGGTGAATTTACCTAAGACGTAAATGAGTACCAGATAGGCGAAGCAAAGAAGAAAGAGAGCGTAAGTTAACAAAAGCCAGGCAGCTTATTAGCTGCTTGGCTATTAAAATTCAACTTCACTAGTAGTTTTAGGCTCAGCTAACCAGCGCAGTGTCTGATTATGGTGATTAATAATTTGCTCAGCCGTCAGCTCATCTGAATTCCATGTACTATGTGCGTCCGTAACAAGTGTAACTTCATAGCCATTTCCAAAGGCGTTTCTAGTCGTTGTATCAACACAGATTTCCGTTTGAATTCCCGCCATGACTAAATGATTAATTTCCTGTTTTGCCAGCTCTTCTTTTAAATTCGTCTTAAAAAATGAGTCTGGTGTTGTTTTATGTATAATGATATCACCATCAATTGGAGCAATATCTGACTGAATTTCCCAACCAGGTGTACCATATTCAAGTGGAGAACCTTCTTCAGAATGCTGTATATAAAAGATTGGAGTATTCGTAGCTCTTGCTTGATCGATCAATTTGTTTAGATTATTTAATAATGTTTCACCTTTATAAACCGGATTAGATTCGGAGAACATAAAAGCCTGTACATCAATTACTAATAGAGCTGTTTTTTTCATTTATAAATCTCCCCTTAGATAATTGGATATTTTTTACACCTTATAGAAGAAAATATATCATTATTGACAGTAGAGTAGAAGGGGTATTTTCAGCAAATTTTTGCCTGTTGTAATTTAAATCTATTTTGCATTTGGTTGGATACCGTGCCAGTTGCTTACATCACATTGGCCAAATTCATTACTACCTACAGCTACAACTGTGCCATCTGCTTTAAGTCCGATAGTATGTGTGCAACCCGCCGAAATCGCTACAATATCGCACCAGTCACTTACATTACATTCGCCATGTCTCTTCAACCCGGTAGCTATAACTGAGCCGTCCGATTTAAGTCCAATTGTATGATTACTACCAGCCGAAATCGCTACAATGTCGTGCCATTCGCTTACATCGCATTGACCATCCTTATTCAATCCTACAGCGACAACCGTGCCGTTCGATTTTAGCCCGACGGTATGAAGATAACCCGCCGATACCGCAACAATATCATGCCATCCACTCACTTTACATTGGCCATACCGATTATTACCTACAGTTGTAACTGTGCCATCCGATTTAAGTCCGACTGTATGCCAGTCACCTGCCGCAATCCCCACAATGTTGTGCCAATCACTTACATTGCACTGACCATCGTTGTTTCGACCTACAGCTACAACCGTACCATCTGATTTAAGTCCGACAGAACGACGCCAACCAGCCGTAATCGCCACAATATCAAACCATCCATTTACATTGCATTGTTCATGCTTATTCCATCCCACAGCAACAACAGTACCGTCTGATTTAAGTCCAACTGTATGAGAATTTCCCGTGTGAGCGTTCCCCGCAGCAACCGCCACAATATCGCACCAATCGTTTACTTCTAGTTTGCCATATTTATGATCACCAACAGCTGTCACAGTACCATCCGATATAAGCCCGACGGAATGACGATAACCTGCTGCTATAGCATCTTTAGTCCACTTTTTCACTTTTAACTCCGTTTTGTTCGGTGAAGGATAATTCATGTTTTTACCTCCAATTACTAACAGGATTTAAATCGTACTTCTAATTAAAATCTTAAGATTTAATCAAATACTCTACTTTTAATCTACAATCTTTAGACCCATCAATGTTGCAAATTGAACGGCTTGATTTGATGAAACCTTACAGCCATTTAAATTACTAATTGAAACTGTTAATTCATTAAAAGTAGAACTACTAATATCGATGCCATTGAGAGATGTTTGTTCAAAATTTGCTCCATCAATATTACATCTATTAAAATCAACTTTTTTGAATTTACAATCATAAAAATCAGTACTTTTTAGAACTGAGTCTCGAAAAATTACCTTTTCTAGTTTTGAATCACCGAATAGTGACAAATTCAAAACAGAATTTTCGAACTGTACATTACCAATGCTAGATTCCGTAAAATTTGCACCTAATAATTTACAATTTTTAAAGATAACTTTGTGGATCGAAGAATTTCTCATATTGCAATTAGATAAATCACAGTCTTCAAAATATACATCAGTCATACTGATATTTTTAAAATCTGAATTCGTAAATTTACAATTCTTGATGACCGCTTTATATAAAAATACTCGATCTACAACTTCATTTTCAAAAACAGAGCCAGAAATCTCACACATTCCTAATTCTGGGTCCTCTTCATAAAAAATATCATAAAAATTCTTAGCTATTAATTCTTTGGGGATAGTAGGTGTATCGATTTTCATAGTGATTCCTCTCTTTAAGTAAGTTGGATGAAACTTACATCCGTGATTAACTACTCATTACTATAAAGAACTTTGAGGTTTAAAAAAAGACTTTTAATTTTATTAGGTCTGTGTACAAAACAGCTTATCTTTTCTCGGTCTTAATTAGATGACTTATTCCAGCTTGCCATTTAAAAAATCGAAATCTATTAAAACTTCCATATTTATACTAGGATACTTGTCCAATCTACTTTCTAGTATTTTGAATAAATTATATTAAAATATCAGGAGGTGATTTAATGCATTCAATTCGTCCAGTTGCTAATGCTAGTGTAAATCAAAGACAAGGATCTTTTAATAGAGTAGAAAATGCACAAGCAGAAGTTCAAAGATTAGTAATTCGTGATGCACACAATATTACAGTTGCTCAGACTGAAGCTCAAGCTTTAGTTTTAGTACAACTTTCACTAAGTGCTGCAATTGAAGCTGTGGTTCTTATTTTTGGTGATGATCCAAGAATTAGTCAACTTCAAAAAGTTGCTCAATCCTTAGAAAACCTTCAATTACAATCACAATCTGTTTTCATTGAAAAAGCAGATGGAATTGTCGTAACACAAACTGAACTGCAATTTGAAGCAGTCATTCAAGCTGCAATTGCATTGTTAGCACAAGTAGTAGCAAAACTCGGCTAATAATATTTGGAGAAGAAAAGGACAAGCTTATTAGGTCCTAACTTCTTATTCAAATTTATTAAATGATTTTTTGCTAGGGTTTATGACTTTTTTTGAAGCTGTTGGTAGTCTCCCGTCTTCAAAGAAAGTTATCCCGAGTTTGATTTTAATACCATCTATTTTTATCAGTCCGACAAAAATAGATGGTATTTTGGTGTTCATCTATAATGAATTATTAAAAATAAAAACAAAAGTATCGCTTCATGCTACATATTCTTTGTTTTAAAATAGTAGAAATAATAAAAACTTTGAAAAGGGGAAGAGTAGATGAATATTAATACAACTGAAGTAAATGGACATCTAATTGCAATCGCCAATTTAGATTCAGTAATTCTTACAGATGAGCAAAGTGCTTTAGATCTGATTATGACAATAAGCTATGAGCATAATAGTAATCGTATAGCACTTAACAAAGAAGCAATTTCAGAAGATTTTTTCAATCTTAGTACAAAACTTGCAGGTGCGGTGCTTCAAAAGTTCGTTAACTACAATATTAAGTTTGCGATTATAGGTGACTTTTCTAGTTATACAAGTAAGTCACTAAAAGATTTCATTTATGAGTGTAATAAAGGGAATAATGTATTTTTTGTTACAACAGAACTAGAAGCAATTGATCGATTATCTAAAGCAAACTAATCACTCTTTTTGACAAAAGATAAAATGATCATCGTTGTTCCAAACATGTAGATGGTCGGCACGGTATCCGCGAAGCCATAGTACACCATTAATTCGTCTAATGTAAAAACCTTTCGGAAAATCTTCATCTTCAGATAGTGCCTCAGATGAAATTGTGATTGAACCGGATGGAGCTTGATGTTGCTTTACAGAATTCCCTATAAAACCTTCTGGTTGATCTAAATAGGATAGTCTTATGTAAGGTCCTAGCTCAAGAGGGCACAAGTGCAAATTTAGTTCCTTTGATTTTTTATAAATTTGAGGTGTTGTAGCTCCTTCTAAAAATCCAAGATCGCCAACCGTTAGTTCAACTGTTTGAAGGCTGTACTTTATATTTGATACTGTAAATCGATCATCTTTTAATAGCATCTCACCATATTCGTTCATTGAGATAGAGGCTTGTTTTAGTTTCTCGATTAACTGGGATTTCGTTTGGCCACCAATTTCTACTATTCTAGTAATAAATGGACAATTAGGGTATATTTTTTCTTTTTCAATATGCATTTTGTTCTCTCCTACTTCATATTAATGTGCTTAAACTATTCTATAGTTCTTGTTAAATTTCCTTGTTAAACTAAGAGATATTAATAGATTTTGAATTTTTTGATGAACAGATGAGTAAAAATTTTTTTAAAAAAAGGAGCTGAATGATGATGAAAACAATTGGGCTGATTGGTGGTATGAGTTGGGAGTCTTCATTACTGTATTATCAAATTATGAACGAACGTGTGAAAGAAAAGCTTGGCGGACATCACTCCGCAAAAAGCTTACTGTATTCAGTCGATTTTCAAGAAATTAAAACGCTTCAGTTTGAGGATCGATGGGATGAGTTAACGAAAATTATGATTGAAATTGCTAAAAAGCTGGAGACAAATGGAGCAGATTGCCTTGTTATTTGTACGAATACAATGCATAAGATGGCAAAGAAAGTTGAAGAATCCGTCAAAATTCCTTTATTACATATTGCAGATGCAACTGCTAAAGAAATTGTTACTAATGGAATTAAAAAAGTTGCTTTGTTAGGAACAGCATTTACAATGGAGCATGATTTTTATAAAGGAAGATTAATTGAGCAGTTTGGTTTAGATGTTATTGTCCCAAATGAAGCGGAAAGAAAACTGATACATACTATTATTTATGAAGAACTTTGTCTTGGAATTGTAAAAGAGGAATCTAAGCAAGTTTATTTAAACATAATCGATCATTTAATTGAACACGGAGCGGAAGCGGTTATTTTGGGATGTACTGAAATAACGATGTTAATCTCTCAGGAAAATTGCAATATCCCTGTCTTTGATACAACAAGAATTCATGCTGAAAGTGCTGTGGATTTTGCTTTAGATATTCAATAATAAAAGAAACCCACAAGGTATAAAAAATTCCTTGTGGGTTTTCATATTTCACCATTTAGAACTATTTCAGTAAGGTGTACAGTAATTAACCTTCAATAGGGAAATCGTTGTTTGCTTGAGCAAGTGTTTTCTCTTTTCGAATCATATATAAATTGAAGACAATATAATAGGCAAACATGATTAGCATTAGCCCAGCAGACCATCCAGAAGCCATTCTCTGTAATCTGTTAGATAAAACATCATTTTGTAATCCACTTAGTTTTTCAATTGAATAAATATCATAAATTCGATAAACCAAGCGACCGAAGAATAGTAGTGTAACAGTACCACTTATCCAAATATTAGTATGATAGAACCATACTCCATTTCTATTTTCAAAATTTGTTTTGATTGAAGCGAAATAAGCTAGCCCAATCCCAATTAAAATACCAACAATATCTGAAGTTAAAATAATTGGTTTTAAACCACCTTGAAATAGTATTAATGCTCCAATTATAAAGAAGATAACTGTACTTATACGCATTCTCTTCTTATTCAATTGCTGCCATCCAATACTTCGGCGGACCCTTTTAAGGATGCGATAAACTAAAAGTAAAATAATAACTCCAATAAAAATATATTGTTGATTCATTTTTTTCTCCTTAATTTGTATTGTATGTTCATATGATATTCTTTTATTTATTTTGAATCGACTTCTATTTGATAGAAATTTATTCATAAAGTCTATAACTAGAGATAGAGGAAAACAGGAAGAATATTGATTAAAATTAAAAGTGAATTTTTTTAAAGGGTAATTGAGAGGAGTAAGTTTATTTTGAAGGAGAATAATGTCTTCTTATTAAGACCAATCATAGGTGCTACTATTATTTTAATTTTCATGAGTACCGGGAAATTATTTGATGGACCACCTCTTAAAACGGCACTTTATTTAACGATTTGGGTTACTTTAACATGTATTTTATTGATTCCTAAAGATAAATGGTCGAATGTAAATTTAGTTATTGCGTTTAGTATTATGGTGATTGAAGCGTTGGTAGGATTAATTCTGTTTAAAGAAATAAATGTGTTGTATTTTTTAGCATTTATGTTTCACGTAACGATTATTCGGTCATCTTTATCGAGGACTCCGATTACATCAATGATCGTTATGATTGTCATTGCTTTAATCTATACGCGATTCGGACACCAAGATTTATTAAATGTTTTAACTTATATTTTGATCTCCATTATTATTTATTTAAATATTAGAAGTAGAATGCAGCGAAATGAAATGTATGAATTGAATAAACAATATGTCGTTAATTTAGAAAAAGCATACAGTCAATTACAAGAAGCGTCTTCTACTGTTATGCAAAATGCAGTTTTAGAAGAGAGAAATCGAATTGCAAGAGATATTCATGATGCCGTGGGACATAGTTTAACTTCAATCATCGTTCAAATGCAAGCTGTACAATATATGATAAAAAAGGATCCAAATCAAGCCGAACAAAGTTTAAAGGATATGTTAGTAGTTGCTCGAAAAGGTTTAGATGATATACGAAAATCCGTTCATTCTCTGGCTGATGATCTACCTCAATCTGCAATTGGCACATTAGAAACTTTATTGACACATATGGAGTCCTCATCAACTATTCAATATTCCTTTAAAGCGGAGATTGGTGATGTTGAAATAGACGTAGAGGTATACAAAATACTGTTTAGAATTTTACAAGAATCAATTACAAATGTTATACGTCATTCTCAAGCTACAAAACTAGATGTTGTACTAAAAAAGGAATCTGAAGTCATCAATATGACCATAAGGGATAATGGGGATTTAGAAAATGCTCAAAAAATTAGTGAAGGATTTGGATTAAAATCAATGAGAGAAAGACTAGAGAAAATGAATGGTAGTCTTTCTTATTCAGTTATTTTTCCACATGGCTTTGAAATCGTTGCAAAAATACCATTGTGACGAAGGAAAGGGTGAGAAAATATGTCACATGAAAAAATAAAAGTCTTACTAGTTGATGATCAAACGATGATTAGGCAAGGTTTTAGTTATGTAATAAATCTACAAGATGATATGAACTTAATTGGTGAGGCGTCCGACGGAATAGAAGCAATCAAGTTAGCAAAAGAAAAACTCCCAGATGTCATCTTGATGGATATTCAAATGCCAAATCTTTCAGGAATAGATGCTACAAAAGAAATAATGAAACAATTACCTATGACGAAAATAGTTATTTTAACTACATTTGATGAACAAGAATATATTTACCAAGGAATTCGCTCAGGAGCTGTAGGATTTTTATTAAAGGATGCTGAAGTTGAAGAAATGCTTGATGCGATTCGCTCAGCCTTTCGAGGTGAAGCCATTTTTAAAACAACCCTTGCAGCAAAAGCACTTTCTAGAGCGATTGTTTCTGGATTTGCCATACCAAGTAAAAAAGGTGAATCAATTCTGTTCGAAAAACTAACGGATCGTGAACAAGAAATCCTTCAGGAAATGGCCTATGGACTTCGAAATGACCAAATCGGTAAGAAATTATTTATAACGGAAGGTACTGTTAAATCACATGTCCATCGTATATTACAAAAATTTGGCTGTGAAGACCGAACACAAGTAGTCGTAACGGCACTTAGGAATGGAATGGTGAAGTAAGAAGGAAGTTTAGGAACGTAAATAAAAAGTAGATGTTATTTCTATCTGAGATAACACCTACTTTATTTGGACCGAAATCTACATAAATGAAATTTTTTCATAATGGCTTGTATTACTTTTAAAATCAATTCGGGGAAAAAGTGGAAAGGGTAGTTTAGGAGAAGAAGTTTCGAATTGAAAAGTGCTAATTTTAGATTAAATATAAGGCTAGAAGAAGTAATTATAGGGATGATTTTATAATCAGTAATAAAATGTTGTAGAAAATCTTCGTTATATAGACTCGGTAATAAATATGATCATAAAATAGATCTAATTAAATAGATATTATATTAAATGTTCGAAAGGAAGAGTTTGTACTAGACTATGAACTAATTTGTACAAGATTTTTTGTGATAAAAAAGAGGAAAAAATAAAAAAACTACGAACTATTATTATTATTAATTCATTCGTTAATCGAAGTACTTTTTTCATTAAAAATTGGATATGTATTTAATTAAGTAAGTTTGTTAACAATACAAAAATTAAATAAAATTTACTAAAGAGGTGTAGTCAATGAGCTTCCATGATCCAAACGAATTTGATGAATTGATACCAAATGATACCGATTTAAATTTTATTAAGAAATTTCCAGAAGTTGAAGAAGCGATTGGGATTGATGAAATTCTGAAGTGGTTAGAAGATTAACGAAATAAGATTAAAATGAAAATAAAAAAGTACTTTCTAGTTTATAGAGAGTACTTTTTTACATTATCTATTAAGATAGAGGAATCAGCTTAGTTAAATAGGCTGATTCCTTTTTGTTTGATAATAGTGACCTGAATTCATTAAATCAGGTAATGTAAAAGCTCTACTGACGAAAAATGTAATAGGGAAAAAGATAGATAGAAAAATTATGATAAATAATTAAAAAGAACCAATATAAAATAGAATATTTTGGTTCTTTCTATTTTAAATTTGAGTACTATGTTGGTTTAAAATTGTGTAATCTTACCTATAGTAAGACCTGTTTAAAGGTATTACTTTCCTATATATAGAAGTAGTCTAAGTGAATATTTTGTAAGGGTTTTCATTTTAGTTTTTTGCTTTAATTAACGTTTGATCAACATGCACTTAATTAAGGAGGCTAATTAGAAATGAAGAAAAATCAGTTTGATACAAAGTTGATTCACGAAGGCTACAAAACTAGTGAGTATAACGGGAGTTTAACTCCTCCATTATTTCATACGTCTACCTATACATTTCCATCTGCACAACATGGAGAACAGTCCTTTGCTGGAGAAAGAGATGACTTTATTTATTCAAGGTTGGGAAATCCAACTGTTCAAATTTT
The DNA here is from genome assembly GCF_002564465.1 of Bacillus sp. AFS088145. Taxonomy (GTDB): domain Bacteria; phylum Bacillota; class Bacilli; order Bacillales; family Bacillaceae_G; genus Gottfriedia. The sequence goes on from NZ_NUUX01000006.1 coordinate 236,641, forward strand.
GGAAGAACGAATGGCTGCGTTAGAAGAAGGAGAAGTAGCGTTAGCGTTTGGTTCTGGAATGGCTGCTGTGTCTGCTACAATTTTCTCTTTAATTAGCAGCGGAGACCATATTTTATGCTCAAAAGGCATATACGGATGTACGTATGGATTTTTAGAAATGCTTGAGAGCAAATTTGGAATTGAACATAACTTTTGTGAAATGGATACTGAGGAAGAAATTCAAAACTTAATCCAAGAAAACACGAAAGTTATATTTATTGAAACACCGATCAACCCTACAATGAAAGTCATTGATATTGAAATGGTTGTCGAAGTTGCAAAGAAAAATAATATTACCGTAGTAGTTGATAATACATTTTGTTCACCTTATTTACAAAAGCCATTAACACTAGGCTGTGACATTGTGCTACATAGTGCAACGAAATATATTAGTGGTCATGGTGATGTAGTTGCAGGAATTGTTGTTTGTAAAACAAAAGAGTTAGCTGATCATATGATCCCTATTCGAAAAGATATAGGAGCGATTATGTCACCATTTGATGCATGGCTGCTGCTTCGAGGATTAAAGACGTTAGCAGTTCGAATGGACCGTCAATGTGAAAATGCCAAAAAGGTCGTTTCATTTTTACAATCGCATCCAATGGTAAAGGATGTATTTTACCCTGGAGATTTTAAAAGTCAAAATTATTTTATTGCAAGCAAGCAAATGAAAAAAGGCGGAGGAGTCTTCGCATTTACAATTGACGGGACAAAGGCAGATACACAGGAATTTATTAATCATTTAGAAATGATAAAAATAGCAGTAAGTCTTGGTGATACAGAAACATTAGTTCAGCATCCAGCGACGATGACACATGCAGTCGTTCCAAAAGAGTTACGAGAAAAGATGGGCATAACAGAAAATATGCTACGCATGTCAGTTGGATTAGAAGCATGGGAAGATATCGTTTCGGACTTACAACAAGCTTTACTTAAATCTAGTAGCAATACATTATGTTAATCTCTAGTTGATAAAAAAGTACTTTCTAAAATTTTCTTAGAAAGTACTTTTTATTTTAGCTCTAATATTAAATTGGAAAATCAACAATTTCATAAATAATATTTTTATCAATCCTAAACTCAATGGCAAAATGTGGATCAAAATCAATGAGTTGGTGGACTGTTATATATGAATCATGAATTTCATTAATGCAAACTACATAATGATAAATTAGTGTTTTTACGATGACAACCTCACCTTTAAACTCTTTTGCAAGACGATTAATCCTTTTTTGTGTTTGAGGAGACGTTGTTTCAGATACAGTTATATAATGTCTCTTTTCCTGCCATGACTTATTACTTGAAAAATCTCCTTGCTCATTTCTTGAAGAAACACTTTTACAAGATAATTTACCAATCTCAATCACCAACGCTAAATCAATTCTAATTTGCCTAAACACCTCATCAGAAGCCAAAATGATAATATTTAATGAATGGTCTTCATTAATTGATACTAATCTTCCTCTATAATTAAATAAAAATGTCTCCAAAAATACCTTTTTCCCAAGTAATTTCTGAGCTCTTTTTAAAACATGACTTCTATTCTCTGGTGAAGTACTTTTAGATATGCTAATTCCAAGTTGTTCCGACAATAGTTAACCTCCATAAACTTGATACCACATTTTATGTAACGAATCCTACTCATCGAAACGGTCAATTTCATTAGTTAAGAAAATTTATAGGACGAGCAGTCTTTCAAAGGAAAGATTTTTAAGATCATTGACATAAATATGGGGTATATCTAGTCAAAATCGTAATATTTATAAAATAATGTCGATGTGAATTTGCAAATTTGATTTGATTTTTTGAACGAATTGACTAGTTAGACTAAAAAAATTCTTTAAAGGCATCAGCTAATGATAAAAAGTAGTCCGATATACGGGTAGTAGTATGGGTATATTTTTAGTTTGATTGCGTTTTTCATCCTTTTAATTGCATTTCTAGAATTTTTAATTGCGATTCCGTGAATTTAATTGCAGATTTGCCATTTTTAATTGCGATTTCGGGAATTTAATTGCACATGCTTGAGGAATTACGAACTAATACCCAATCAAAAAAAAATCCAGCAAGTCCCCACAATAATGGACCACTAGATTTTTTTAACAAAACCTACTTATTCAAAGAATCAATAATCGGATAAAGCTCTTCTAAATGAGTAATTTCATATGTAGGTACAACTTCATTTCGCTCTTTATTATGCCTATTAATCCATACGTTTTTCATTCCAATTCTGCTTGAGCCTAAAATATCAGTCATAAGATTATCTCCAACCATCATGACCTCTTCTTTTGATAGTTCCATTAATGATAAGGCATGTTCAAAAATACTTGGATCAGGTTTACCTTTTCCGAAGTCTCCAGAAATTAGAATTTGATCAAAATATTCTTTAATCTTTGGTGTAATTGAAAGTTTCGTATGTTGCAAATCAGGGGAGCCGTTTGTTAGTAAGAGTAGTTTATACTGTCCATTTAATCGATCAAGCACATCAAATGTTTCATCGTATACAAAAGGATTTCCTTTGCGTTCTTCAGGGAATGTTTCGGCTAATAAATGACCAAATTCTGGATCATCTATTCCAAATGCTTTTAAGCCAAGCGTCCATGCATTTTTTCGATAGGTAGGTGAATTCGCCCTCATTTTTGGAAATTGATCATGATCATCTAAAAAATTCCCCCATAGTCCTTCGAATGGATTAATGCCAATTAATTTTGTGAATTCGTATGTATCATATGATTCATAAAGCTTTCTAGCCGCATCACGAACGGCATTTTCAAATTCAGCTGGATCAATACCGTATTTTTCTGTAGCTAGCTTACATGTATTTGTGAATGCAACTTGAACACTTTTTTGGTCCCAAAGTAATGTGTCATCCAAATCAAAAATGATTCCTTTAATCATAAAAAAGCCCCTTCCTAATATGAACTGTATAAATTATCCACTATCGTACTAGGAAAATATGAATTAGTAAATAGGAAGCTACTAAAATTTTACTTTTTTTTAGATACAATGTAGTGATTATTTATTTTAAATGAAGAATATAGTACAAATGACGATTAAATGGAATATAATACCTTGTTGATTTTGTTTTAATTAATGATGAAAAGAGTGAGTATATGTCATTTGAAGATTTTGTAAACTGTCATTCAATGCAAATTAATACGAAGGCGGTCTTCGATAAACAAAATAAATTAATGCGATATTCGCTTACAAGAACTTGGGATGAATCAAAAAAGAAAGCTACTCTTGTATTACTTAATCCTTGTCGAGCAAACCATCTAAAGAGTGATTATATATTGGCGAGATGTCTTAACTTTTTTATAGATTATAAGAAAGGTAACTTCGGCTCGCTAGAACTAGTAAATCTTTTTGCATTAATGGAACCGGATTCAACAAAGCTAAGAGGGAAAGAATGCGAAGTTGGCGAACATAACGATGAAGCAATTAAATTAGCGATTAGTAATGCAGACATTATTATAGTAGGTTGGGGTTCAAGTAAACGATTTAAGTGGCGAATAAAAGAAGTTCTAGATCTGCTAGAACCTTATAAAGATAAATTATTTAATTTTTGTGATGACTCAAATCGGAAGGATATATTGATTCACCCAGTTATTTTAGCGGAACGACATTGGTTAGAAAAATTAAATTTTGAAGCACTTTACGAATGGACTACAAAAGATTAAACTTAATGCTATTTCTGAAGACAACTCATTTTGGGTTGTTTTTTTTATTGCTTGAAAATTCAAATACTTAAACTTATAAAAATTGTTATAATAAATTAAGCATTAAGTTAAGTTCAAGACAGAAAGCTACACTTTAAGTTAATTACAAAACTTTACTAAAATGGCAGCCTTTTTAGTAACTCAAGTATTACTTGAGTCCATTTTTCCTCAATTCAAGTAACACTTGATTTTAACTATTCTATTAACTAGATACAATGAAATTAACTTTTAAATAGAGGTGATATAATTGTTTGATATGAAAAAAGTAGGTAGACAAATCGCTCAATTAAGGAAAGCAAACAAGATTACACAGATGAAGCTAGCTGATCAATTAGGTGTTAGCTTTCAAGCAATTAGTAACTGGGAACGTGGAGAGACAATGCCTGATATTTCAAAATTACCCGAGCTTGCTGAAATATTTAATGTAAGCATTGATGAAATTTTAGGAAATGAAAAAGGCGTGAAGTTGATCAATAATTTAATAGAAAAAGATAATCCTGATTCTTCAATTGAGTTAAAAGTTGAAAAAGAAGAATTTTTAAATGTTGCACCGATTCTTAATATCGATCAAGCAGATTTAGTTTTTAGAAACGTTGAGAATGATCTTACGATTAGTGATACAGCGGATATTGCTCCATTTGTTAGTGAAGATCTAATCGATGAATGTGCAAAGAAAGAATTTGATTCGAATGGAATCAAAGAATTATCAAGGATAGCACCTTATATTAGTAACGATGTAATTGATGAATTTGCGAAGAAAGAGTTTGAATCCAATGGAATTGAAGAATTAACACGAGTTGCACCATTTATATCTCAAGAGTTAATTGATGAATTAGCGAAAAAAGAGTTTGAAACGAATGGAATAAAAGGATTTACAACTTTGGCACCATTTATTAGTGAAGAAGTAATGAATGAATGCGCAAAGAAAGAGTTTGAAACGAATGGAATAAAAGGATTAACTCAGGTGGCACCATTTATCAGTGAAGAAGTAATGAATGATTGTGCAAAAAAAGAGTTTGAAACAAATGGAATAAAAGGATTAACTCGGGTGGCACCTTTTATCAGCGAAGAAGTAATGAATGAATGTGCAAAGAAAGAGTTTGAAACGAATGGAATAAAAGGATTAACTCAGGTGGCACCATTTATTAGCGACGAGATCATCGATGAATGTGCAAAGAAAGAGTTTGAAACAAATGGTATGAATGGACTAGCATCGATGGCGCCATTTATTAGTGATGAAATAATTGATGAATGCACAAGAAAGAGTTATGAATTACATGGGATCAAGTCATTAGCACCAATCTGTCCATTTATTGAAGGTGACCTACTTAATGAACTTGCTTTAGATGCTATATCAAAACATGGCATTAATGAAATTTTTTCAGTGATTCCATTTTTAGATTCAAAAATTGTAAAAAATGCAGTAATTAAATAAGTTTCAAAATGAACTTATTTTTACTTTTAGGGGTCTCAATTAGGACCCTTTTTTATTATTTCTAGACATTTTATTAATAAATATGGATATTTTCTGGACAATTCAGTAATATCCTTTATCATATAAATAGTAAAAATAATGAAAAGGTGACTTTATGAAAAAATTACTTGTTATCGGGGCTTTAGCAATCTGTTTAATTATTTCTGTACAAACAAATCCATCTAAAGGAGAGTTTGTCACTTGGGCAAAGGATCAACTTAAATTGGAATCAAAAAATAAATATGTTGATTTTGGGATTGACTTATTAGGTGAAAAACTTATTAGTAAGGTTACAACTAAAAAAGATTATGTCTTTTTTTCAGTTTACGAGGTTAAGGCCTTAGACAAGGAAATAAAGGTTGTCGGTTTATTTAATCACTTTATTCCAATTTCAAAAAAATAAATTATGAAGTGTTAGTGGAAAAGTTTGAAAGCATGTATATAATAGAAGAATAAAGTTAAAAGAGGTGGAAAGAATGAGCAAATCAAAAGCAAGAAAATTACGAGACAAACTAGTTAGAGAAGGTAACCGAAATCCAGAATTAAGTAGAAGTTCGTTTGCGATGTTAGATTTAAATACGCGTAGAACAAAAACGAAACAAGAAAAATTAAATCAAGTTAAACATAAAAAACAGTCCTTTGGAAAAGATGATTTTCAAACAAAGGACTGTTTTTATTTAGATGCTGATCTTATTGTTGTGTAGCAGGTGCATTTTTTACTTTATCAGCGAATTTAACTGTTAGATTTGTTTTATATGTGTTGGCCGCAGCTTCAAATAGATTGTAATAAGTATTAAATTTTTTAAAAACGGCAGTTGAATTTACAAGAACAACTTTTGCTTTTGCTACATCTCTTTTTTGAATTGCATTATCTAAGCTTTCACTATCTTCTATATCATAGATCTCATCAAAACCATCTTTAAAATACTTATCAAACATAGAATCTAGATCTTTTTCGATTTGACGATGTGTTGTGTAATCCATATCAAGAACATCATATGCATAGCTAATAATTTCTTGATCTTTAGCTGTTATCCCAAAAAAGTGCTGATTTACTAAAGAATATTCAGTTTCATAGTTTTTATATTCAGCAGGTAATTGCTTACGAATATAAATTTCATTTTCCGTATAAATTTGATCCTCGATATCGTATACATATGACTCGATCGAATCATATGTGTGGTTTTGATAATTTCTAATTGCCGTCAATTTATTTTTTTGTGTTGTAAAGTAAGTTTTAGCACCCTTTGAATCTACATTTTTAATATATGTATTAAACTGTGCTGTTATTTTTTTCATATCTACTGCTGCATTATCTTTACGTGCTTTATCAATTCTTGTTTTAAAGCTCGCTGTTTTTTTCACTAGTTCGTCTTTACCTGTATATCCGTACTTATTAAATAAAGTAACATCAGTTTGTAATTCTTTATAATAATCATAAACATCTTGATCTGTATAATAGATTTCACTTTTTAAGCTGTTTAGTACTTTAATATAAGAGCTTACTTGTTTTTTTAAATCATTTTGAGCTTGGACAACTTTAGTATTCGTTGCAGCTTGTGTTTCAGTTGGTAGCATACCTAATAGAATACCTGCTGATAGAGTTGTTGCAGTTGCTATAGTTGCGATTTTCTTAAATTTATTCATTTCGGTCTCCTAATAATATAATATTAAAATTTTTCATACTATTAGTATATTACATGTTACAAAAATATTAAATATATATTAATAGGATTAAATCTAATTTAAATTACCTTTAAATGAAGTTAAATCAATTCACTTCACTTAAAGGTAAATAAATTAAGTGATACAATCATAAACTAGCAAAGTCCATTTTTAATCTCGTGAGGCATTTACGATTAATTGTGCCATTCTTCTTGGGTATATTTTAGCAGTTGACATATGATCGCCACTTCCTTGAATAAAACGATAAACTCCTAATCTACTAGCCATATGAGGATACCAACCCGAATTTTCGCCGGCAGGTACTACCGTATCCTCTTGTAAATTAATAAAGCTTCTTGGAGTAGATAATTGGTAAAACGTTTTTAAATCTAGTTTTTCGACAAGGGGCGTTGCCGGTTCAGGTGTTGTCGCATTATAAATTTGCCGCGCCGTTTGTAAATCAGCCAAGTTAACAAACACATCCCGGAAGTATTGAAATGGTAGTTTGATTGTATTATCAGAAGATTGTTTTGCTAAGTCTAAAAGGAATTTTTGTGCTTGTGGTGGAAATTGATCTGCCAGGCTTTCACCGTCATTTAAAACAAAAGCATTCCAAAAAACTAATCGTTTAATTCGGTCGTGAAGCTGTTCAGCGACTTTTTGAATGACAGTACCACCAAAGCTGTGACCTATCAAAATAATATTATTAAGCTTATTAGACGTTATATAATGAACAACTTGTTTTGTAATCATCTCATGATTTACATTTTTATCTTTATCTGTACCATGCCCAGGTAACTGTGGTGTGTGAACAATATGTCCCATTTTTTGTAGTTCTCGTGTTATTCCATGCCAAAAGAATGGATCAACCCATGAGCCGTGAACTAAAACGAAAGTAGCTTGAGCATGCTGACGATAAAAAATGTCAGATTGGTCAATTGAATGATGCTGTTGATGAATAGGATATGATGGATATTCGTTATACCAATATTGGTGATAATCATAGTAAGGATTATTCTGATTTGGATTCATATTTTGATTTCTGTAGTTTATAGGTTGAATCATTTCATGGGAGTTTTTACTGGTCATGCTAATTAGTCCCTCCTCGTTAATCTTTCTCATCGTATGCACCTATTCGTTAGAAGGTGCCCACTTAACTAATGGAAATATAAGTAAGTAAAGAGGGGAAAATAATATTTTTAGGAGGAGAATATTATCAAAAAAGCTATTTTTTTATTAATACTATTGTTAATTATTTGTACAAGTGTTTACTTTGCGGTAAAAGATAAAGTTTTCCAAGATTCATCAAAATCAAATCCAAATAAAAATACAAATCATCAAACGGAAACGGAGACTAATCATTCGAGTCAACTTTCAACGGAAGAAATTTTAAATAATATACTTTCAAGCGCTAAAGAAGGGGGAATTCCAAACCAAAAAAATATAGAAGTAGGGAAGACTGCTTTAAAAGATCTAACGGAGCAGTTTGGGGAATCTACCCAAAAAGATCAGGTTGCTAATGGTACTTACTTAACCTATCAAAAACAGGGATTTGTAGTAGGATATGATCATCAAAATCGAATTTATGAAGTAAGATCATATGATTCTAATTTAAAACAAATTCACTATGACGATATTCTGAAACAATTAAAAAAGCCAAGTAAGATTAAATATTATAAGGACCAACAAGTTGATCAAATTATTTTAGTTTATGAACTGCCAAATCATATTGATCTGAAGTTTATCTTACCAAGACCAACTAGTGAAAATAATAATCCAACATTGCATCATACATCAGTATCAATTATTGAGCAGCTTAATCCTAGTACTGGCACTAATCTAGATCAGCTTTTAAATGCGATGACACTTCAAGAAAAAATAGGTCAAATGATTATCTCAGGTTTTTACGGAACGAATTACTCAAATAGTTTAAAAGAACTAGTTGAACAATATCATATTGGTGGATTTATTTTTTACAATGAAAATCTAACGAATAACAGTCAAACGGTAAAACTTGTAAATTCTATAAAGGCTGCTAATCGAAATAATCATTTACCGATCTTATTCGGAGTTGATCAAGAAGGCGGGAGGGTATCACGTTTACCAGGAAATCTTGGTCAGATCCCGTCAAATGGAATAATTGGAAAGAAAAATAATGGACAATTCTCATTTGAAATTGGTCAAATACTAGGAGAACAGCTACAAGCTTTTGGTTTAAATATGGACTTTGCACCTGTTTTAGATATAAATAGTAATCCTAAAAATCCGGTCATTGGTGATCGTTCATTTAGTAATAATCCAAAAATAGTAAGTAATTTAGGAATACAAACAATGAAAGGGATTCAATCAGAGAAAATCATCCCGGTTGTAAAGCATTTTCCGGGCCATGGTGATACTTCAGTTGATTCCCATTTAGAATTACCAGTTGTAAACAAATCGTATACTGATTTAAAATCTTTGGAATTAATACCGTTTAAGGACGCGATCAACCAAAACGCAGATGCTGTTATGGTTGCGCATATTTTATTACCAAAAATTGATCCCAAATACCCGGCTTCAATGTCTAAAATGATCATTACTTCAATGTTAAGGGATGATTTAAAATATGATGGGGTGGTCATGACGGATGATATGACGATGGATGCAATTGGAAAAAATTATAATTTAGAAAAAGCAGCAGTTACTTCCATTTTAGCTGGAAGTGATATCATTATGGTTGCTCATGATCCTAACAAAGTAAAAGCTGTTTATAAAGAAATCGAAACAGCCGTCAAAAACAAAACAATTTCAGAAGAACGTATAAACGAGAGTGTAAAACGAATCATTTTACTTAAACAAAAATATAAACTAGATAATAATCAAGTAAAGCCGATGGATCTTCAAAAGCTCGTTGAAAAAACAAATAAGTTATTAAATAAGTAGAAAAATTAGCAAAAAAAGGAAATTACCACCTTTTGTCGAATAAAATAGTCTAAAAAGGTGGTGTTCTTTCTGGCTAGTAAGATTTCAGATGCAGGATTAATGCTATTGGCTATTTTTAAAGAACTTCAAGAAAAAGAGCCAGACTTTGAAAAAGGGCTTCATAATGAAGTAGGAGTAGAAATAGATGATGTCGAACCTGCATTAATAGAATTGGAAATGCAAGGATTTATAAACGGATTAACTTGGATTAAAAGTGACATAGATCAAAAAGAAATTGCTTCATTATTTAATATTTCAATAACACCTACAGGATTAGCTAGAGTAATAGAATTATTAAGATAATATGTATACATATAAAGTGACTACCTCAAATGTTTATGGCATTTGAGGTTTTTTGAAAGAAAAAAGGAGGAAATAAAAATGAAAATTAAAAAAGTAAATCCCGAATCTGTTGCTGCACCAGTTGGCCAATATAGTCATGTCACAATTGTCCCAAGACATGCAGAACTAGTTGTTTTATCAGGTCAAGTTTGTCCGGAACTTAGGGACTACAAAAAAATCCCTAGTTTTACTAAGGATTAAAAATAATTTTAATTATGATAAACGCACGCTTGATTTAGAATATACAAGTTCATAGTATTCAGACATTTCTTCTTCTGTTATATTGTATTTTCTTTGAATTTCATTGTGTTCTTCCAATAAGTTTTTTGACCATTCCATTGATTGTCTATCTGTTATCCTACCACTCTTTAATAACATTTTATTTTTTGCAAATTCTGACCTGAATTTAAGTTCGAATTCTGCAATTTCTACGATTTCTTCAAGAGAATGTTTTTCTTCGTTATGGCTAGAAGTGCTATTCATTTTAAGTATAATACCTATTATTACAATTACAATTACAATAAACCATACCACAATATCACCACCTTTCATTTTCATAATATCATGTATAAATTACTAATAGGTAAACTATTCCAAAATTTATACGCCTTAAATTTTTGTATTTTCCCCAATCTGTTGGTCCTGTACTTTGGTAGGTACAAAACTGTTGGAGCCAATTTCATTCTGGTAACCCACCTGCAACAACTTATGCTTATGTATCAGCTTTAGCAAATCCAGATATTAAAATAGAAGTTGAAGCAAAGGCAGCAAGATAATCAACTCAAGTTCGTTACGTACCATCAATTGTCATTGATTCAAGTATGGTAATGATTGGTATAACACAGTCAACTTTGGGAAACTTAAGTGGAGGTAATTCGGTCCGAAAGCGAGATGAAAAATTGAAATGGATGAATTCGAGTCTCAATTAAATCCCACTGTAAGAAAAAATATAACAAAAACACTAACTCAACTTAATTTAAAAATCGAAGGCATGATTGGAAGAATTGAAAATAAAGGATGCGGCATTTTAACTGAATTTGAAAATATCCATAGCGTCTTTAATAATTTACAAATGGATGCAGCCTCATTTTATTTAAATTCATATCTTTCTCCGTACACTGATATCTTTGATGAATTGGCAATCACAGTTCAACACTTATCCAAACGCAAACATGGCGGATTAATTGTTGTAAAAAGAGACGACTCACTTGAAGAATTGATGAGTTCTGGGATCCACGTCGGAGCAAAACTGTCCCCAGCATTATTAGAATCAATTTTTTATCCAGGTAGCCCGTTACATGACGGAGCAGTACTAGTTGAAAATAACATGATCATTTCAGCAGGTAATGTACTTCCACTTTCTAAAATTACATACGATAATAAAAAACTTGGAACAAGGCACCGAGCAGCAGTTGGAATTTCCGAACAAAGCGATGCACTTGCCCTAGTTGTATCAGAAGAAACAGGAAATATATCTTTCGCTTATAAAGGAAGCTTATATCCTGTTAAATATGGGGCACCAATTAATTAAAACTAAAACGATCATTTTTGATCGTTTTTTTGTTTGGCTGTTTAAATGGCAGTTTAGTTGCATTAGAAGTTTTAAAATAAATCAATTTTTTTTGATTAATATGTTGCATTTATTTGGTAAATTAACATAAACTAAATTCATCAAGAAAAGTTGATAAAGGAGTAAGCATATGACTGAGATGATACAACAGTTCCTGAAATATGAGCAGAAATTTAAAGCGTTAGCTGATCAGAAGCGTCTAGAAATCATGTATGAGCTTTGTCAAAGAGGAAGTACATGTGTATGTGATTTAACGGAAGCGTTCGATATGACACAATCAAAGCTATCATATCATTTGAAAATCTTACTGGATGCAGGGCTCATCGTAAAAGAGACGAAAGGTACATGGAGCTATTATGACTTGAACGACACAGAAGTTAACAACTTGCTTTCAGAAGAGCTTTGTTGTATTTTCCGAAAATCAGATAACGGTAAACGTAACAGTAATTGTTGTTAATTTTTTTAATCATTAAATCAATTTTTTTTGATTTAATAAATTAAGGGAGGAATTCTGTATGAAATATGTTCATGTAGGGGTTAACGTAACAAATTTAGAGGCATCAATCGCTTTTTATGAAAAGGTATTCGGTTTAGCACCTATTAAAGTGAAAGAAGGATATACGAAGTTTCTGTTAGAAAATCCAGGTCTTAATTTCACTCTAAATGTTCGTGATCAAGTTGAGGGTAATCAAGTAAATCACTTTGGTTTTCAAGTTGAATCATCTGAAGAAATCTTATTCCATAAGGAAAGACTAGAAAAAGAAGGTTTCTTTGCACGTGAAGAAATGGATACAACTTGTTGTTATGCGGTTCAAGATAAGTTTTGGTTAACGGATCCAGACGGAAATGAGTGGGAATTCTTCTATACCAAAGCAGATAGTGATGTTCAAAAAATAGAAAATAAGTCTTGTTGTAATACTTCCACTGCATCTAAAGTTAATTCTTGTTGTTAGTGTGTAAAAGGAGAAGAGAATGAAACGATTATCATTTTTAGACAGATATTTAACCCTTTGGATATTCGTAGCAATGGCAATTGGGATAATTCTTGGCATTTCAACACCTGGATTTGTAGATAGCCTAAACAAATTACAAGTTGGAACGACTTCAATACCTTTAGCTATTGGATTGATTTTAATGATGTATCCACCACTGGCTAAAGTTCGTTATGAAGAGATCGGAAGAGTATTTAAAGATGTAAAAGTATTATTTCTATCATTAATTCAAAACTGGTTAATTGGACCAGTATTAATGTTTTTATTAGCAATTATCTTTTTAAGAGATTATCCAGAGTATATGGTTGGTTTAATCATGATCGGTTTAGCACGATGCATTGCGATGGTTATCGTATGGAATGATTTAGCTGATGGTGATCGTGAATATGCGGCGGGATTAGTAGCCTTTAACTCCATTTTCCAAATGATCTTCTTCTCTGTTTACGCATATTTCTTCGTAACAGTATTACCAAAAGTTTTTGGATTAGAAGGTATGTCAATCGATATTACAATGCCAGAAGTGGCAAAATCAGTTTTCATTTATTTAGGAATTCCATTTTTAGCAGGACTATTTACAAGGTTAATTTTTGTAAGAGCCAAAGGTAGAGATTGGTATGAAAAAGAATTTATTCCAAAAATCAGTCCAATTACGTTAATTGCATTATTGTTTACAATTATTGTGATGTTCTCATTGAAAGGAGAAGTAATTGTAGAGCTTCCTTTAGATGTTGTTCGTATAGCAATTCCTTTATTGATCTATTTCATCATTATGTTCTTTGTTTCTTTCTTCTTAGGGAAGAAATCAGGAGCAAGCTATGGAGTTTCAACAACTCTAGCTTTCACAGCTGGAAGTAACAATTTTGAATTAGCAATTGCAGTTGCGGTTGGAGTGTTTGGAATTAATTCAGGAGCAGCATTTGCAGCAGTAATTGGTCCATTGGTTGAAGTACCCGTAATGATTGCGTTGGTTAACGCAGCGTTGTGGATGAGAAGAAAATATTTTGCAAAAGAAACAACAATATAAATTTAAATAAAGGTGGAATCCACATGGCAGATAATAAAAAAACAATTTACTTCTTATGTACTGGAAACTCCTGCCGCAGTCAAATGGCAGAAGCTTGGGGGAAACAATATTTAGGAAATGGATGGAATGTCTTATCGGCTGGGATTGAAGCACACGGTGTGAATCCAAATGCTATTAAAGCAATGGATGAAGTTGGCATCGATATCCGAAATCAAACATCAGATGTAATCGATAATGATATCTTAAATAATGCAGATTTAGTGGTAACTTTATGTGGTCATGCAAATGATGTATGTCCAGTAACGCCACTACAAGTGAAACGTGTTCATTGGGGATTTGATGATCCTGCAGGTCAAGAATGGGATGTGTTCCAAAGAGTTCGTGACCAAATTGGACTTCGTATTAAACAGTTTGCTGAAACTGGAGAATAGAAAGAAGAACCTTCTATCATGGAAGGTTCTTTTGTTTTCATTAATCAACTAACTCATATTTTAGTTTAACAGAGCCAAATATTTAAACACTACAAATGCATTAGGTAATAAGGTCAATAGCTATAATGTAACTTTTATTACCTATAAAAAATACCTAATTTAAAATTAGGTATTAAATAGTTGCCTATTGTGCAATAAATTCATAACGGTCAATTTTCTTTTTGATGACCTCTTTTTACAGCCTCTTCTGATAGTGCTGTGAAAATTTGAAAGGTAATACCGAATTTGTCGGTTACAATAGCGTAAGCAGGACTAAAATGAACTTGTTTCAGTGGCATCACCACTTGACCATCTTGTTTCAACAATTCGTAAAACTTATTTGTTTTCTCTATTTCATTGGTAGTAATACAGATGTTAACATTGTTGCCGTTTCGATATTGTAAACCTGGAAACATATCAGCAATCATGATATTGGTCTCACCGATTTTTAATATTGCGTCGTCTTGATTTAAAAAATATAATTAATTTCTTTATGAAAGGGAATAAATGGAGAATTCATGAAAAATGTATCTGTTTTTTACTTTCCTATTTTTTGAGTTGAAACAGTCCCGTAGGAAGTTGTGCATCCCAATTTTCTGGGATATCTAGACGTAGCGCATGAGCAACGACTGCAGCAGTGTCTATATTTTCTACATCAGACAATACGGTGCCAGGCTTTATAGACTTTCCTTAGTTAATCATTAAATATAATGATAATGTGTAAAATACATATATTTTGAGAGGATTATCCTAATAACAAATCTGAAATTTGCAATGTAAATTGATTGATAAATTAAATTCTGATATCAGATTCAGTTCTTTTACAGTTAGATTCTTATAGAACCTCCTTTTTAGGTTTGCAAACATAATTCTGCAAAAAAAAACAACTAATGTCGGTTTTTTTTAGTTCATTTTTAACTTTTTTGTGTAATTGAATTAACAAGTTGGGTCAGTGCTTCGTTTATCGGCGTAACTGGACGACCCAGAACTTTCTCAAAATCATTGTTTTCAACTTCTAGTGAACCGTTCCGAATGCTTTCTTGAATTCCTACTACAATCGGAATCACAAAATCAGGTAAACTTAAGCCTTTCATAATCTCTGCATATTTTTCGTCACTAACTTGTTGTACAGGTATTTCTTTACCCAATACAGCCCCAAGAGCAGATACCAATTCTTCTTGAGTTAAAAGGGGACCAGAAAGTTCATACACTGTATTTTCGTGACCGTTTCCAACAAGAACTGCTGCCGCCGCATCTGCATAATCTTGTTGCAGTGCCCAGCCTACTTTACCTTTTCCAGCAGAAGTTACCCATGGAGCTCCTGCCATAGCACTTTGAATGCTTCCGATTTCATTTTCTAGATACCAATTGTTACGCAAGAAAGAATATGGAATACCCGTTCTAATGATAGCTGCTTCTGTCCCAACATGAGGTGGAGCCATTAGATTTTTGCTTTCTGTTGCATTCGCTATACTTGTGTAAGCAATAAATTTTACTCCTGCACGCTCAGCTGCTTGAACAGCATTAGTATGTTGACGAATTCTCGTTTCATTGTCACCATCGGCAGAAATAATTAATAAACGGTCAATCCCCGTAAAAGCATTGTCTAATGTTTCTGGATTATCAAAATCTCCTTGACGAACTTCTATTCCACGAGCACGAAGTCCTTCTGCTTTCTCTGGATTTCGAACACTCACTGCCAGCTCACTTGCAGGTATAGATTTCAATAATGATTCTACAACCTTTGAACCTAATTTCCCTGTTGCTCCGGTAACTAATATTTTCATTAATATTCCCTCCAATTTAGTTCTACCTGTAATAACATCAATTACATGTATCCATTTAATTTACATGTAACTATTTTGTCAACAGGTGAAATAATAATTCTGTACTTAAACAAATATGTGAAGTGCTTCCAAGATGTAGAATCCTAACAGCATTTAACTTTTAGAATTTTCCTTTATATTCTTCCCTTAAAAACTTAATTTGTGTATCTAATAACTTTATTGTCATTTTTGAATATTCCAGTCCATACTCAAGTGTTATTTTTTTATATTTATCAGTATTTGGTGAATTTGATTGCACCTTCAATAAACTTTCTAGATCTCGTTTAACATGCTCTTTTTCATTTTCCATCCATTGAAGAATGTTTTCTTTCTTTGTAAATTTCCCAAAAAACAATCGGATAAAAAAATCTGACCTCATAATGGTCGGATTTATTGGGCTTTCCATGTACTGCTGAAATTCCTCTTGTCCTTTACTGGTAATCACATATAAATTTTTATTTGGCTTCCCTTCTTGCTGAATAACTTCTTTTTTTACATATCCGTCTTTCTCCATTCTTCTTAATGCTGGATAAATTGCTCCAAAAGAAGCATCAAAAAAGTGAGCAACTGTTACTTCCATTTTTCTTTTAATATCGTATCCGCTCATTGGTTCTTCGGACAAAAATCCTAGAATAACATTTTGTATGTTCATTGTTTATACCTCTTTTTTATATTTTACCGTTTTTTCAAAAGTGTATTTATGAATGTTTTCTTTTTTATTTTCCCTTTGTAGAGCCACTAGTATTAATGTAATGACGATAATACCCATTAAAATCCTGCAAAGCATAATTATCTCATGAGAAATGGATGGACCTCCAGTAACCAGGTTCATAATTCCTTCAACTGCATAAGTTGCTGGTAGAAAGTTACTTACGGTTTGATAAAAATATGACAATAACTCTCTTGGTATAGTTGCACCAGATGATAACAGTTGAAAAGATAACATAGCAATATTTACCCATCCACCTGCATCACCCACAATAAAAAATGGAACCTGGGCAAGGAATAGGAATGTTAGTACATATATTATTTGGAAAAACCACATTGTTATAAACCCTTGAGGAGAATGTACGCCCATTACATAAACCATAATAGATCCAAAGGTAGAAATCAGGATGGTAGCCGTAACAATTAAAAGAACTCTAGCCCCGAACCTTTGCCAACGATTGTATAAATTCTTGTAAGCTTTAACAGCTTTGTTCATTTCCATAATAAATAGCATTGAACCAGTAAAGGATGCCATTACTAACATCATTGGAACCATCAATCTTGAAAAATTTGAAACTTTATTAATATCATCAACAACAGGACGTACACGTTCTGATAGTCCTTGAGATAATCCAATAGTTTGATTGGAAGGTACATGCATTTGCTCAAAAGTAACTTTTAAGCCCGACTTTACCGATTCGTTATTAATCGTACTAGTTACTTTATCCTCAACTGTTTGCATTACACTTTTTACCATACTTGGATTTGATTCATTTAAAGAGTAAATGATTTTTGCCATCTTTTCATTATTTTGAAGCGTAGTAGTAAAATCTTCTGGTATATAGATTACCATTTGAACTTTACGATCATCTAGCTTTTCCTTTGCACTTTTTAAGACTGAAGAATGAGTAATTTTAAATTTTAAGTTTTCTTCTAAATTCTTTGCTATTTGTGCCCCCATTTTAGAGTCATCATTTACAATAATAATTTTAAATTGATCAGTACGGTCAGTAACATGATCATATCCTGTAAGCCAGATAATGCTAAATAACACCTGAAAAATAATTGCAGTTATTAACCCAATAATAACGCTCGGCGTTTTTAATAAGGATAAATATACATTTTTCAATTCAGTAATCCTCCTTTAATTTACTTATGTTGTTTAATATTAATATTAATATTGACATTATCTATATTAATAACATCGATATAAACAATGTTGATATAAACAATGTTGATATAAACAATGTTAATATAAACAATCTTAGCATAAATGTCAATCTTAAATAAAAAAAATTTTAAAATAAATAATAAAATTTCAGGCTGCTCCTTAATACAATAAACTTAACAAAAAAAGCGTTAATCCTTCCTGGATCAACGCACCAATAATGATTATTTTCCTATTTTTTGATGATTAGATTTCCCTCTTGTACAATTCACATAATCGAGCTGAGTAGCCTATAACGAGGAAATCCGCATGCCCATCAAGCCAAGAAAATAGGTCACCCCCAAAACGATAAATTGAGCTTATAAGTTACAAGAAAGTCCAAAATTTCGTTCTGGGGGTACTACAAAACTTTAACTTAATGGGTATGTGGTGGTACCCCATTAAGTGTTATTCCAGAAAATGGCCCTTTAATTGAACAATTATATTGTCATTTAACGTTTAATTGTTCATTTTTGGTTTTGCCTTGAAGATGAAGAAGAATTTGAAATATTTGAACAGGAAGTAGAAGGAGTTGAAGAGTCCTCCTTTTCAGTTATAGACTTCGGTAAAAACGGATGCTTTAGTTACACAATGAGATTGTTACTTGAACTTCGATTTGTCTTCTTGGTGGAAGAAGTTTTTCTTATCGATGCGCCATTTTATATAGAAGAATGTCGTCATCGTAACGTCGAATATTTATGGGTGGCTGCGATCTCAGATAAATACAAGCAAATCGTCCTGACATCTGCTGGTAAGTGAAAAACTTGTTGCCTTCTAGCAACCTATTTTCTTATGAAAAGTAATTGAATGAACGTTAAGAATGTAAGTCAGGCGGGCAGCACGACGGACCGATCAGTAAGGAAAAGTGAACATTACTGTCATTTCCGTATGTGTCGCTTCGGTGTTAAATGGACCGATAACCACGGTCTGTACGGACGAGCGTGAACATTCCGTAGGTTCCTGTTCCATTTACGGCAAGGCCGCCACGATCAAGCGCTTGAAATCTTTAGTGCGAATGATGTGAAAGGAGCTCTACACTCGATTGACGAAGAGTTACCACGATTGGAACAGCGTCATCGTTCCTCCATGCGTTTTTTTTGATGGACTAAAGAAAACACAGCAAGAAGAGAGTGTTCTACGCCTTTCGGATGAAGATGCCCGGGCGGAATTTGATATTGCTTATAAACGATTTGCAGAAAGTATGGATAAAGTTATGCCAAGTCCGAAAGCTGAAAAATTTGTAGGTGATTTAAAACATCTTGGGATAATTCGTCAGTTAGCGAAATCACGTTTTTCGGTAGATGACGGACTGGATATTTCCGATTGCGGGGAAAAGGTTCGAAATCTCGTTTATAAACATTTACAATCAGAAGGTATTTGTTGTACGTGATCCAATATCTATTTTAGATGCTTCTATTAAGGAAGAAGTAGAGGCATATGTTTTACCAGAAACAAAGGCTGCTCAAATTGAGCATGCAATCAAACATGAAATTTCCGTCCGAATGAAAGAAGATGAAGTATTTTACACGTCTCTCAAGAAAAAGGTCGAGGACTTGTTAGAAAAATTTAAAGAGCGATAAATGAATATCTATGAACTAATCGAAAAGCTCTATGAGACTCGTGAGGACCTAGTAAAAAAAGTCGAAGGTCAGACCAAAAGCGGATTATCTTCGGAACAAGAGCCATTCTATAATAAATTATTCGAAGTGTTTGAAGGACAAAAAGATGAGGATGAGTTAAAGAGTATTGCGGTGGAGTTTCACCAATTCATCGAAGAACGTGTCACTACACTCCGTGATTGGACATCCAAGACCGATTTTAAACGAAAGTTAAATGAGGATTTGAAGATTATCTTATTAAAGAAAAAGATGTTTATGAGTGATGCATCAATGTTAGTGGGCTATTTTACAGCTCTTGCGGAAGTTCAATATCGGTAGTAAGCAACCAACCAACCTAATAGTTTGAGTTAGGTTGGTTATCTGTGTGTATATAGCTATTAAGAATGGGAATCAACATTTAGAACTCAAACATTCACTATTTAATTTTTAAGTACTTATCAATTTTAATAAATTAATGATTAATACATATTTGTTTCGAAATGTTTTAAAAAATATATAGATCTCTAATTTCTTTTTTTGACATGATTTTGATGGAAAAACAATGAAAATTTTAAATGAAGTTTGTTGAAGAATGATATTGTGAAGGATTACACTTAAACTAAATGGCAGTTTAGTTGAATAACAAATTTTCAGTAATAATCATTATATTAAAACGGTTATATTTAAAAATGGTAAAATGATATTAATATCAAATGGGACTTTTTATTTTTAGGAGGATAACTAGTTGGACTTGTATGGAAGTATATTTATAATCTTGCTATTAATATTTTTTTACTTTGCTGATAGTGTAAATAAAATAAACAGAGAGTTTGTTATAAATCACGTCATTAAATTAAATAAGGAATTAAAAATAATTATAAAAACAATTCCTAATGATAAGTCGTCGGCTATTGTAAAAAATGTAGAATTTTACAAGAATCAAGAACTATTAGATTCCTCAATTACCCAATATAAAGAATTTTATAGATCATATTATTTTATAGGGGAAAAAGGATATTACATTTATGATAAATTATTTTAAAAATTAAATCTCTATTCAAGTTTTGAATCTCTTAGTAAAAAACAGCAACAAGTTGTAAAAAGGTATTTAGAATAATTTATTACAGGAACCTTATGCAACTAGCATGCGTTAGTTGAATAACACTGGGACTGTTTCGGCAGCTGATCTGAAAACAAGTTCATTTAATAAAAGATGGTGATGAAAAAATGGGAATTTTATCTTTAATTGCGGGTGGTATTTGTTTAATAATTTCGTTAGGTATCTTTTTACATGATATCAAGAAAGCAACATCTACAAAGGATAGATTAGGTGTATTTTTTAATTTTGTTTTAGAGCCATTTGTTGGACTTACTAGTCTATTTTATTTAGGTCTTCTACTGGTATTATTTGGTTTATTAAAGAATGCAAATTTACTATAATATGTTAATTGCTAGAAGACCTTATTCAACTAACGCATGCGATACTTCAATAGAAGATCGCTTTTTCTTATTCAACATAATGGCAGGTTAGTTGTATTAGGAAAAGGAGTTTTGAGGGGAAAAATGGAATGTATTTAAGTAAATATCATTCATTTTATCGAAATTTGGAGGAACAAATGAAAAAAAAAATTAAGCAACTATTCTATCAATGGAAAGTTATGTCGTTACTATTATTCGGAATTATTTTAGTAACTGGTTGTTCTGGAATTAAATCATTAAACGCAGCACCCCAAGACAAAAACATTACAACAATCAAATCAGTCTTAAAACAACAGTTTACTGGACCTGAAGAGTATATCTCAACAAGGATGGCAAAATAACGTATATTAAATACTCAGATGTTGGATTAATAAAAAAGATGAATAATTAAATAGGGAACTATAAGTATTACCTCGGAGAACAAATATTGTGCATTTAATTGTACATTTTCTTGTATAAATTCGTGGATTTCAAATGGTAACGTTACTTACTAACATATTCAGCCATTCTTATGCAACTAACGCATTGCATTAGTTGAGATTTGATAAAATTGGATTAAGCAAATAGTCATTGTGCAAGAGGATGTGAATTATTGTCGTGGATTTATTTGAACAGATTTTTCCTTTTATTGGAATTGTTATACCCCTCATATTTGTTATGTTTTCTAAAAAAAATAAGAGATTAAAAATACTTGTTTTATTTGTAATACTCGCTGTTTACTTTATTTACTTTTTTATAGGTCACTTGTTTAACACTAATATTTTAAATGCTTTTATTTTCTTTAAACATGGTTTTAGAATCAATGTTATTGGTTTTTGTCTATTAGTTGCTACTTCAGTTTTGGTTCTATATTTTATACAAAAAATATATAGGCAAAAAGAATATATTTAACTAGTTCTTACGTAACTAACGCATGCGTTAGTTGAAGTACACATGCTGCTTAATGCGGCTTTTTTTATTTAAGTAACTCGCAGTATAGTTTAAGAAAATCCTTGTAAAAAAGAACTGATAATTCCAATATATGGTAATATTAATTTACGGATTTTATTAGGAGAGTGTATATATGAAATATATAAATTTAAATTACGAATACAAACAAAAAGAGAAGAAAAATGGTAACCGATTTGTCTCTGTAAGAGATAAAGGGGAGAATTCATTACTGGAAGTTGAGAAAAAAGGGAATCAAGTAGAAATTATCACTTATTGGAAGAATGAGAATACAACTAAGTTTATTATTCCATTGGAACTGTTTAAAAAAATGATTAACGATATTAATTAGAAAAACATCTTAGTTAATTTATCAATAATTATTTAAAGGGGAACCGTTTAGATGTCTCGAGCTAACATTTGGCTAGTAATTTTTTTCTTCAATCTATTATTATTTGGAATCTTATTTTCCTCTTTCAGAATCATACTGAAAATATCTATGGAAGCAAGAACGTTTCCAAATCTAAATTTTTTATTTGTACTTATACTAACTATGTTTGGGGTCAGCGTTAGTTGTGGTTCTTGAATTAAAGGATTAAAATTTCTCTTTGTCGAAATGATTAGAGAGGTGATGAAATGAAAATAGAAGTCAAATATAGGTTGTTTAATTGGAACGGTCGTAACTACATAGCAGAAAACTATAATAGAAGCTCTATAATAGAAGTTGCTCATACAGAAAATGAAACTGAATTGGATAAACTTATTAAATCTGAGTTGTCAATTGAAATTAACAAACCAATAAATGAGATTAAGGTCTTAAGATTTAGAAGGCTTTTATAAAAAGAAGGAAATATGAGATTAACATAACGCATGCATTAGTTGAACAACGTGATCGACGATTTGTCGGTCCTTTTTTATTGAACAAAATGGCAGTTTAGTTGAATATGAATGATTTATTTTTTGTGAAAAAAGGCGAAATTCCCCCAAATTACTAATACCCGTTTTATAGGTATAATTTTCTTAAAGAAGTATTTTAAAAAAAGCGTGATAGTGGGAATGGAGGTAAATTGTGGCACATTGCAATAATTGTAACTATAAATGGAAAGCAAAAGACATATGGCAACTCGGTTTTACTAAAAAAGGGAAAGAATGTCCAAATTGCAGAACCAAACAATTTGCAACTTTTAAAGATAAAGAAGTTATATTGGGCTTAGGATATTTAAGTTGGATATTCGTTATACTTATTATTATTTTTTTCCCTTTCGTCATCAAATTAAGCTATAAAGAGGAGAAATTTTTTTAATGGGATAGCAACTAAAGCAAGCATTAGTTGAACAAGGAAGGGACAATTAATGGTAGAATCTTATTAAAAAAGTTGGTAGATGAGGATATAAAATGACAATGAAAAGATCAGGAAAAGTATTTTTAGTCATTATTATTGCATTAACAATACCTTTTCTAAAATATACTAAATTCGGCGATTTAATTGCATTATTGGTTTTAATAGGAATCTGCATTTTTAATAAAAAGATAAGACAAGGATTTATAAAAGCATGGTTTGAAAAAAGAGGAGTCTTAATTTGGTTGTTCATTCTTCTCTTTGTTTTAGCACCAATTTCATTTTGGTTATTCATAACCTTATTCAACTAAAGCATGCATAAGTTGAATAAAATTTTAACTAATTTAGGTATTTTGAAATCTACCAATATTTTTAATAATTGAAGGAGCAAATAAGTTGAATAATAATTTACCATTACGAATTAGACCAATTTATGAAGAGGACTTATTTTCACTTTGGACTTTGATGTATAAAGAGAGTTCACCAGAGTGGAAGAAATGGGATGCACCATATTTTGAACATAAAGCTGTCACTTTTGAGGACTATTTAAAAACTAAGAATTCTGTTGTAAATCAAGAGGATAAATGGATTATAGAGGTAGATGGGAAAGTCATTGGAACAGTCAGCTTCTATTGGGAACATAAACCATCTAATTGGCTTGAAATGGGGATAGGTATTTATGATCCCAACTATTGGAGTGGAGGTTTTGGTACAAGAGCTTTAAAACTTTGGATTAATCATTTATTTAATACACTACCTCTTGTACGTGTAGGTTATACAACTTGGTCGGGTAATCATCGTATGATTAAAGTTGGAGAAAAATTGGGAATGACAATGGAAGCAAGATTAAGAAAATGTCGTTTTTATGATGGGAATTATTATGACTCAATTCGTATGGGGTTGTTGCGTGAAGAGTGGAATGAATTATAAGAAAAAGATGGTTTAATCGTTGTAAAGAAAATATGAAATAAGACATTTAAAAAAATTTCTTATGCAACTAACGCATGCGATAGTTGGATAAGTAGCAAAAGGACTTTCCATGAGAAAGTCCCCTTTTATTTCCTATATATATATTCTTATGTAAATAAAAATTAATAACTAATATTATTTTTTTACTTCCTTATGATCATATTTTAATAACTTCGTTTTTGTAAGACCTTTAGGAAGATTAGTCATGTCCATTCTGTATGGTTCAACAGCTAAATATAATGTGTCTAGACCAAGGATGCTTTCATCTTTTTCCACTGGACGTATTGTAATTTTTAATACATAACTAAATTTTCCTTCTAAACCTTTTACATTTCTTGCTGATTGTATGGAAACATACTTTTCATCTTCTGGGGTCACATAACCTCGAACTTTTTCATTTTTGTTTTTATAATAATTTTTGATACTGTTCATTATTTCTTTACGATAAAGATCTAGTACAAAGGTTTCGTAAAATCGATTATTTACTTTGTCTAACGATGAAAATTTCATTGATGAAACATCTATCACTTCATTATTACTTGCATTGGTTACACCCAAAAAGGCAGATATACCGATGGAAATTGAATAAAATTGAGACTATAAATATTTTTTTCATTCCTACACCTCCATTAATAACATATGTGTACAAGGAGTTTTTATACAAAGCCTTAGTCATTGATTGGAGTTCTTATTCAACTAAAGCATGCTTTAGTTGCATTAGATTGTGCAGAGAATCTTGTATATTAGGAGGATTTAATGAAAAAATTACAACCTCTTCGGATTCAAACTGGGTGGAAAGTTTGCTTCAACGCTTTCATGGAAGTGGATCCACAAGAATTAATTGATGACGATGATGAAAACTGGTGGGAATTTAATGAAGACTTATTGCAACTTGAAAACAGCGATAAGAATCTAATTTTGGATTTAGGTTGGTATGGAGAACGCAATTTGAAATCTGGATTTTTTAAAATAAATCTAATTCAGAATCTTAACTGGGAAAATCCTTTAGTAGAATTTATCTCAAAGAAAAAAGATGAAATTATAGATAAAATTGAAGAGTATATGAATTCTTATTGAACTAACGCATGCGTTAGTTGAAGATCACGAGCTGTTAGGTACAGCTCGTATTTTTATTTCCCTGCTCATGTTTAAAATACTTTTAGATTAAGAGTAAAATAACCCGCCTTCGATGCAAAGGTTTTTAGGTGAACCTTGTTGAAGTAATTCCTATTAAAATTGGAGGTGTAAGATGAGTATTTTAATAATCATAATATTAATAGTGTGTATCGTTCAATTTGCAAATCTTAGAAAGCAAAATATAGCAAATTAATTAAACAAAATAAAGAAATGATTACTTTATTAGAAGAAATTAAAAATAAATAACTTTCCTTATAGTCGATTTTTTTTTATTCAACAAAATGGCAGTTTAGTTGAACAAGGAGTTTGTTATGTATCTAGCGAATTATACAATTAATAAAGGATTTAAAATCTAAGAAAGAGGGTAGAATTTTGAAACTGAAATACAAAGAACTTCCCAAAGCGAAGATGTTTGGATATAGTATTTTACTGAGTAATTTTATATTTTTTTTACTCATACTATTTTTCGTATATTCATTTTGGGATGTATTCAGTCATACGTATTTTTTATTATTAATACCATTAATACCGTTCATAATCTTTATTTTGTTGTTTATTCCAAAAGCTTTATTTTTTATTAAACTTAATTCAATTGATTATTTGAGGTTTGAGAATAATATACTCTCTATCCATCATCAAGGTATATTTAGTTCTAGAAAGGAAATAAAAGTTGAAGATATAGAAAGAGCTTTTATAATTAGTGATAAATTCATTTTAGCAACGCATTCTGGGGAAGAAATTGATATTTTTATAAGTAATTTATTAATAAAAGATTTTGAGAAACTAACAATGAAATTAAGTAATTCTATTACAATTAGTAAAAATTTTGATGCTTTGTAACTACCTCAAAGTAAAAAAAGACAGAATTTTCTTTAAATTTATATCTTCGTTTACAAATTAATTTTTGATAAGACTAATAATTCCTTATCTAAATAACGTGTGCGATTCTTCAATAACGAAGGATCGTTTTTCTTATGCAGCTAAATGGCAGTTTAGTTGAATTAAGTTAGTTAATAGAATAAATTAAAATTCCCCCTTGTTTTTGTTTGATGACACATTAAATTTAGCCTAAATATTACATATTCTGTGTTTTTTTTTTTGGGGGTTTTCGACATATTAACATTCAAATTTATGTAGTTTTACAAGTAACCAAGCATAAAATTCCCCCAAGTTACAAGCACTTACGCAATTGATATAATTAATAATAAAATTCAATAATACAAATGAAAATACGATTGTAAGGAGAGAATAAATTGGGGCATTTTAGTTTAATAAATACGTTATTTAGTTTATCAATTGTATTTTTAATTGGATTTGTTCTATTCATACTCATAAAAAAAGTAATCGAATTTATAACGAATAATTCATCGACATTAAAAAGACAGATTAATGAGTTAGAACAGAGAATTAGTATTTTAGAGAAGAAAAAATAATGTAAAACCTTATGTAACTAACGCATGCGTTAATTAAAGATCATTTGAACTGTTATGGTAATTTAGTTCTTAGACAGAGATTTAATAATTAAATTTAGTATGAGAGGAGAAAAATTTTGCTCCTAAATTCGCTTCTTGGGGTAAGTATTATTTTGTGTTTAATAATTTTATTTAAATTAAAAATGTTAAATAAGAAAAATAAAATCACCTCAAATATATTTTTTTCGATGTTAGTACTGGTACTTTTTATTATTGCAAGTGATTCTTACATTTTATATTTAGTCAATACTATTTGATTATTAAAATTAAGAAACAATTAAATTTCCTTATATAACTAACGCATGCGTTAGTTGAGTTAATACTGAATATTTAAAGGATGATATGTTTCTAATTCATTTCATTAAAAATTACTAGTAACATTAATATATTGACATGATTGATAGGTAAATACATATAAGAGAACAACCAATTAATACTAGCGCTCTTTTAAAATTTTTCCTAATTTTAATACCATAAGCACCAAAGAAAATAGCCGCAGCTAATTTAGAACAACTTTGCAAATAAGCATAGTTTGAAAAAACTGAACTGCTTAAAATTATTGAAGCAAGAAAAGTTGTAGAGATTAGTATTTTGAACCACAATGGCTCGTTCATAAACGATTTAATCATAAATTTTATTCTTTGCATAAGGGTATAACTACCTTCAAAAAACTAAACTTTTACTAATACATATATGTAGATATTTTAAAATTATCGGTATTGAGATAATCTAGATGAGTTTATTAATTACATTACTTGTTAACTAATTTGCCAGTCACTACAATAAAAAAACGAGCTGCGAGCAACTCGTGATATGTAACTAACGCATGCTTTAGTTGAACAAGATCAAGAGTCGCATATGTGGCTTTTTTTATTGAAAAAACTGGCAGGTTAATTAGCGAAAGTTTAAAACACGAAATTGGAATAATATGGTAGAATTTTAATGGGATTCATTTAAATTTTTTATTAAGGAGGTAGTTCTTTGTTAAAAATATTCAAAAATGTTTTTGGACTATTTGCATTTGTTTTAGCAGTATATGCTTTAATAACAGATAGATTTGTTGTAATGCCATATATGTTATTTTTCTTAGGAGTAATGTTATTGATAATGGGTTTGCAAGAAAAACGAAAACCTCTTAATTATTCACTTATACTTGTATCTGGGTTCAATATATTCGTTTCTATTTATACATTCTTATTGAACTACCATGGGAGTATATAAACTTCCATTCACTGTTGTGAATCGAGGGTTCATGGATGGCTAACGCATGCTTTAGTTGAATAATAAATAGAAGATTATCGTTAATTAATCTCTTTTTCACTCTATAGCTGTATAGTTCAATCAGGTAATTTAAAATTATTAGGGGTGATGAAATGCAAAAAGATGAAGAATCATTAAAGGAAACACAGTCATTAGAAGAAATACAGGTATTGAGTGAAAGACAGCCATTTAATGATGTGATTGACCATTTTAATAAAATTGAGGGAAATACTCCTCGCGCTTCAAATGCGAAGCTCAATAGCTTACCCAAGCCCATTAAATATTTAGGCTATTTTATCATTTTTTTCTTTTTGATTGCTTTTTTATTAACGATTGTTATGAACATAATTGATTGAGGAGTCTAGAAATCGTTGTTCAACTAACGCATGCTTTAGTTGAAGATTACGAGTTGCTTGCAGCTCGTTTTTTTATTGAAGTAAATGGCAGTTTAGTGCAAGAAGCATTGCAGGAAATGATATACAACAAATAGAAATACTTAAAATAACAAACTAAGTGAGGAGATAATACCTAATTTGAACATTCTAACTCTGATTTTGAGTTACTTAATAGGCTCAATTTCATTTGCTTTAATAATCGGTAAAGTGTTTTATAAGAAAGATATTCGTGATTATGGTAGTGGAAATCTTGGTGCAACTAATGCTTATAGGGTTCTTGGAAAGAAAGCAGGAGCAATTGTTGCAATTGGTGATATATTAAAAGGTACACTTGCTTGTTTACTTCCACTAATACTTAGTTCTACGATTAACCCTATTGTTTGTGGTTTATTAGCTATATTAGGACACATATTTTCTGTATTTGCTAATTTTAAAGGCGGAAAAGCTGTTGCGACAACAACTGGAGTTTTTTTATTTTTGACACCTTTAGGTGTTTTGGTTGGTTTTGTTGTGTTTTTACTAACATTGTTATTTACTAAGTATGTATCACTAAGTTCAATGTTGGCGAGTATAGTATTATTTATTTACAGTCTAATATTTGAAGATAAAGTTATCATAACATTATCGCTACTAATAAGCGTATCAATAATCATTCTTCATCGACAAAATATAAAGAGAATTTTAAAAGGAACAGAGAACAAAATAGTTTAAAAATATTGAATATATTTGTTCAGCTAACGGGTGCGTTAGTTGCATAACATGATCGACGTTTTGTCGGTCTTTTTTTGTTCCCATTTTTATGTTCGTAGTCATAAATTAAAAATTTTGACCTTGATCGCGTGGTTCATTATACAGAAGAACAAAACCTCATCAAAATTTATAGTCAAAAAATGTTCAGAAAGGTAGAACTTCACCGTTCTTATTCAACTATCCTGAAA
>NZ_NUUX01000070.1 GCF_002564465.1 Bacillus sp. AFS088145
GAATTTAATTTTCATGGGAGTGCAATAAAAAAGACCGACAAATCGTCGATCATGTTGTTCAACTAAAGCATCAGTTAGTTCAATAAGATTTAACAAATTTTTTTATAACTTACAAGCGTCATATTTTCATTTAAATGTTTTGATTCACCTGTCAGGCTATAGCCCATTTTTTCATATAAATAACAGTTACGTTTTTCTTCTAAAATCGTCCTTAATTCCCAAGTGGTTGCTTGTGGGAATTGATATTCAATTAACTCAATAGCTTTTTGAGCAATTACCATCCCTTGATATTCGGGTAAAATAAACATCGGGCTAATCCAAAACTGTGTTTCTTCTTTCCAATAGATACAAATCGCCCCTACCAGAACTTCATCAAGCAAAATTTTATAAAATCCACCAGTTGAATAATTAATTCTCTTAATTACATTATCAATCGGTTCGTTTGCTGGACTCGTATCGGTATCTTTATATTTCTCTAACAATGGCATAAAGGCTTTCACTTGCATATCAAAAATTACTTGTGCATCTACGTCTGTCGCTTTGTCTAATCTTAAGTTCACTAATTCTCACCTCTAAATTTTTTTGTTCCATTTATTAAATTATATATTATTTCTTGATTTCCTTGTTCAACTAATCTGCCATTTAGCCACCCATGCAGCGCTCGCGCTGCACCACAGCGAATGAAAATGTATGGGAAGTGTCTATACTGATACTGACTTTTATCCAGTCAATTGTAATCACTAGGCTTTTTAGTTAGCTCTACTCTTTTTTTTAACG
>NZ_NUUX01000071.1 GCF_002564465.1 Bacillus sp. AFS088145
TTACCTATCTGTATCAATAAGGAATGTTATAATTGGAATAGATGAGAATGCTAAAAAAGGAGTACGCATATGGTTAAACGAACTAGAAGAAAAATAGGTAATATTCATGCGATACCTTTACCTAATGGTAACTTTGCATTCGGTCGTACATTTAGAGATGCTTCAATTGGAATATACGTTCATATTGGTGAGAATATTGAAGACTTACCAAAAATAGAAGATTATCAATTTGTAGTTGGTGTATATAACGATGTACTAACTTCAGGTGATTGGCCACTAGTTGATTATCGTCCGTTTAAAGATGAAAAAGAAGAATGGCCACCTCCAAGTAGTATAATTGACAGTATCTCAGGCGAATACTCAATTTATCATAAAGGAGAAATTAGTAAAGCCAATAAAGATGACTGTCAAGGATTAGAAATAGCAGCTGTTTGGGAAGCAGAAGATATAATTGATAGAATTACAGGCGATGATACATGGACTAATTTTTAAGGTGGAACAAAATCCTTATGCAACTAACGC
>NZ_NUUX01000072.1 GCF_002564465.1 Bacillus sp. AFS088145
TATTTTCAATATAGTTAAAACCTTGAGATTTCCAAAAAGATTTTGCTTTTTGGTTATTAATTAATATACCTAATCGTAAACCGTGAATATTTCTTTTTATAAGTAGTTCTTCAAATAAAATAAATGCGTTTGTTCCAAATCCATAACCATGGTAATCATGATGAATCATTAAAAGACCTAACCACGGGGAACCATCTTTAGGATTTAGCTCTAAAAAATCAATTAATCCTATATAGGTATCATCTAATTTAATAAAATAAGTTTCCGTTTGGTGTGAAGAAGAAAAATATTCCTTCATTAGTTCTTCTTTTGATCTAGTTAAACGACCATTCTCCATTAAATTGTAATTTTGATTCGAATTTGTAATTTCTTCAATTACTTCAATTAAGTCAGTTGTAATTCTTTCAAATGTTATCACTTTTTTAGTCCTTTCATTGGTATATCAACTATTTGTTTGGAAATAGTAAGTTTGAGCAAATAAATAGAAAATGCTAATTCTCATATGGTATACTTTCTTTGAAATTATAACAAATTATGTCAAACTACATATTTTACTTATGTAGCTTGCGCAGGTAGGAGGAAAAATAAATGGCAATTGTTAATGCAACAAACGCAACGTTTGCAGAAGAAACAAAAGAAGGTGTAGTATTAGTTGATTTTTGGGCAACTTGGTGTGGTCCTTGTAAAATGATTGCTCCTGTATTAGAAGAATTAGCTTCTGAATACGGAGAAAAAGTTAAAATTGTTAAAGTTGATGTTGATGAAAACCAAGAAACAGCAGCTAAATTTGAAGTTATGAGCATTCCATCATTATTCGTTCTTAAAGACGGCGAAGTAGTTGAAAAAACTTTAGGTTTCAAACCTAAAGAAGCTTTAGAAGAATTAATTACTCCACATATTGGTTAATTATAATTTGTAAGAAATGCACTCATAATATGAGTGCATTTCTTTTTTTTTGCATTNNTGCATTTTTAATTAAAACTGGCTAGTACAATATTTATAAAATCAATAGCTTAAGCCAATGTAAATGTTTTCATTATCATTAGCAATATGATCGATTAGAGTAATGTTAAAAATTTCTAATGTAAATAAGATTGACTATTTTTCTGTCACGTTTTATATTTAATAAGCATTAATATTTAACAAGCATTAAATATTTATTTGGATTAATTTTTAAAGGAGGTTAACTTTCTTGGGTAACAAAAATGAGTACATTGAACGGATTCAGATTGCACTTCAAAGTACTATTCATAAAATGCAACCAAAGGTGACAGAAAGTATGAATAGTCATGGTGTAACAGCTACTCAATTTTTTGTTTTAATGTACTTACGAAAAAAAGAAAGCTGTAAAATATCTGAAATAGCAGAGATGATGGGTGTAAAACCAAGTGCAGTATCATTTATGATTGATCGACTTGAACATAATGACTTTGTATATAGAGAACATGATAAAAAGGACCGAAGAGTTGTAAATATTATGTTAACTGAGGAAGGTATTAAAAAATTAGAATCAGTGATAAAAGATCGGAAAGAAATTTTTGAAAGTTTCTTGTTTAACCTTTCTGACGATGAGTTATTACAATTTGCAAAGATCACTGAAAAGCTTGCAAATGCTGTAGCAGATCGATAGAAATTTTTACAAAATACTTTTTTTTATTACTAATTATAAAAAGAAAAAAGATATGAGAGAGAAGGGAGAAATATACTTTGACTACAAATACAGTTGTTCAAAAAGATGGCAGTCGTAAACTATTGCTGATTGGTCTAATTATTGCAATGTTTTTCTCTGCATTAGATGGCACGATAGTTGGTACTGCAATGCCTAAAATAGTTGGAGACCTTGGTGGTTTAAGTATGATGACTTGGCTTACAACAGCATACTTATTAACTTCAACTACTGTAGTGCCGATCGCAGGTAAATTAGCAGACTTATTAGGTCGTAGAAGTGTTTATATTGCTGGTTTAGTTATTTTTATGGCA
>NZ_NUUX01000073.1 GCF_002564465.1 Bacillus sp. AFS088145
GCAGTCTTTAGTTCAATAAGCAATTCTCAGTACTATAAACTTTAGTTGTTAGGAGAATATTTTAATTTCCACTCCTTAAGTAAAGGTGTAAATTTCTTATCAGGGTTACTAATAGGTCTTTTTAAACGAACTAATTTATACGCCTTATCAAATGATCCTAATGTTTCACAAAGATACCAAATGAGTAACATAACTGACCTTGATCTACCTTGATGACAAGTTACTAATACGCGCTTCTTATCCGCTAGATTTTTAGATAATATTTCTTTTGCTATTGGGAGATAAGTTCTTGCTTCTTCAATTACTCCATCTCTAAATGGAACTGAGATATATTCAACTTTTTCTGGTAAGAACACCTTTCTGTTAGATTCTCGAATATCTCTCAAATCAATCCAAACATCAACTTGAGGATTCGGCATATTTTGAAAGAATCCAAATCCATTAAGATTCTGAGACTCCTCAATTCCGTATAAGAGTTCATCAACATCATCTTCCCCGCCTAGAAAAAGTAATTCATTTATAATTACTGAGTGGCCATATTTTTCTTCCCAATCAGGTGGTTGATGGTTCATTTAAATCACCCCAATTAGATAATTAATTGTTATATTAAATTCGAATTATGGGCTATTTATTCCTGAAAATTCGTGTTTTCTTAT
>NZ_NUUX01000074.1 GCF_002564465.1 Bacillus sp. AFS088145
AATAAGGAAAAGCAAAGATCAAGGACACGAGCGTTCAAGACGATAGTAAGAGAGGAATTCATTTGGTGCGAGAATTCTCTATACGTTGAATGACTTACCACCTTGTAGCTATAGTGGGGAACGTATTTTTTTACAATTAACTACTATCGGTGTAGACCGTTAAAACGTTGAGATTTTGTATACTTATTTTTGTGTACATTAAATTAGGGTGGAACCACGAGCACATTCGTCCCTACGAGTGTGCTCTTTTTTTATTGTCAAAATTAATTTGAAAAAGGAGTGAACTTAAATGATTTCAATTAAATTACCAGATGGATCAATTCGCGAGGTGGAACAAAATACAACAGTTGAAGATTTCGCGGGTTCAATCTCCATTAGCTTAAAGAAAAAAGCGCTTGGTGGAAAAATTAATGGTAAATTAGTGGATTTAAATACACCTATTACTGAAGATTGTGAAGTTCAAATAATTACTCAAGATGATCAAGATGGATTAGAAATGATGCGTCATAGTTCAGCGCATATTTTAGCTCAAGCAGTAAAACGTCTTTATAAAGGCGAAAAAGCTGCATTTGGAGTTGGACCAGTAACTGCAGACGGTTTCTATTATGATATTGATCTTCCTGTTTCAATTAAAGTAGAAGACCTACCGAAAATTGAAAAAGAAATGGAAAAAATTATTAAAGAAAACTTACCGATTACTCGTTCAGAGGTTAGTCGTGAAGAGGCAATTAAATTCTTCACTGAATTAGACGATGAGTTTAAACTAGAATTAATCCGTGATTTACCGGAAGATGCAGTTATTTCAATGTATACTCAAGGTGAATTCGTAGACCTTTGCCGTGGACCACATGTTCCTACAACTGGCCGTGTAAAAGCGATTAAATTATTATCAGTTGCTGGAGCTTATTGGAGAGGCGATGCAAATAATAAAATGCTTCAACGAGTTTATGGTACTGCTTTCCCAAGTAAGAAGGAATTAGAAGAGCATTTACACTTATTAGAAGAAGCTAAAAAACGTGATCACCGTAAATTAGGTAAAGAGCTTGAATTATTCATGTTCTCTGAAGAAGCACCTGGTATGCCATTTTTCTTACCAAAAGGTACTATTATCCGTAATGAATTAGAACAATATGAGCGTGGATTACAAACTTCAAAAGATTACAAAGAAGTTCGTACACCATTCATTATGAATCAAAGATTATGGGAGCAATCAGGTCACTGGCATCATTACCATGAGAACATGTACTTTACTGAGGTTGATGAAACAAAATTCGCATTAAAACCGATGAACTGCCCAGGTCATATGTTAGTTTATAAAAATAAATTACATTCATACCGTGATCTACCGGTTCGTATGTGTGAAAATGGTCAAGTTCACCGTCATGAATATTCTGGTGCCTTAAATGGAATGATGCGTGTTCGTACTTTTACTCAAGATGATGCACATATCTTCTGTCGTCCAGACCAAATTGAAGGCGAAATTATTGAAGTAATTAACTTAATTAAAGAAATTTACGGTGTATTCGGATTCACTTACAAAGTAGAATTATCAACTCGTCCAGAAGATTCAATGGGTTCAGAAGAGTTATGGAACTCAGCAGAGCAGGCATTAGAAAATGTTCTAAAATCTGAGAACTTAGACTTTAAATTAAACCCAGGCGATGGCGCATTCTATGGTCCGAAAATCGATTTCCATATTCAAGATGCATTAAAACGTAGCTGGCAATGTGCTACAATTCAATTAGATTTCCAAATGCCTGAGAAATTTGACTTAACTTATGTTAATGAAGATAACCAAAAAGAACGTCCAGTTGTTATCCACCGTGCAATTTATGGTTCAATTGACCGTTTCTTAGGAATCTTAACTGAACATTTTGCTGGAGCATTCCCATTATGGTTAGCACCAGTTCAAGTAGCAGTATTACCAATTTCAAGTGTTCACAATGAATATGCACAAAAACTTGCTGATCAATTAAAAGCGGCAGGAATCCGTGTTGAAGCTGATTTACGTGGCGAAAAAATTGGATATAAAATCCGTGAAGCACAACTTCAAAAATTACCTTATATGTTAGTAGTAGGTGATCAAGAGGTTGAAAATAATACTGTAGCTATTCGTAAACGTGGCGAAGGTGACATTGGTAC
>NZ_NUUX01000075.1 GCF_002564465.1 Bacillus sp. AFS088145
TTACCTATCTGTATCAATAATGAATTAGAATATATGTTATAGAATAAGCAAGTATTAGGCGATTTATTGGGAGGATGAAAAATGGAGTTTATTATTGAACCATATATTAATGTTGGAAAAATTCATCTTGGAATGTCTGCTGATGAAGTGAAAAATATAATGGAATCAGAACCTGAAAAATTTTGGAAGTTTGATGACGATGAACACTACACAGATGCTTTTGAATGTTGTCATGTTTTTTATAAGGGGAACGGAGAATGTGAAGCTGTTGAATTATTTGCACCTGCAAAAGTAGTATTCAATAGTCAAAACCTTTTAGGAGTTTCGTATTCAAAAGTGAAGGACTATATTTCACAATTTAATGATGAATTAGAAATCGATGAGACAGGATTTACTTCAATAAAGCTTGGTATAGGTGTCTATGCCCCTTTTGCAGTTAGTGAACCAAATGAACCAGTTGAAGGGGTAATTGTATTCGACGAAGATTATTATAATTAATCTTATTGAACTAACGCATGCGATACTTCAATAGAAGATCGCTTTTTCTTATTCAACATAATGGCAGATTAGTTGTATAAGAAATATGCTAAAATGTAGTTAATATTAAAGCCAAAAGTGAAGGGAATGCGATAAATGAACAAGTTAAATTGGGACAGAAATCAACTTTGGAAAGGTTGTATTTTAGCTTCGATAGCCCATGCAATTATGGTGGCTCATTATCCTGATATTTCTCATGAACAATCTTGGGATGGGTTTAATTATAGTGTTCAAGATAGCTCTGGTACGCGTGGCACTATTACATTTCATCCGAATTTTTTAGTAGGTGCTTTCAGAAATGACCACAGCGAAAGGGCAATAAAGTACAAAAATGCTATCGAATATTTTATGGGTGCACCTGAAAAGTCTAAAGAAGTAGCATCAGAAGAAGCTCTTCTATATTTATTAGATGAGATTGATGGAAAGACAGTCCCAGTTATAACAACTGCATTTTGGGGAAATCTTGATGAAGTATACTCGCATGATACATATGAGGATTTTATTGAAAATGGCGGATTTCTTATAGAAAGACAAATAGATAATATGGAAAGTGTTATTAATGAGTGGAAAGAAGAATATGAAATGTCTGAGACTCAAATAGTCCTACTAAAATCCATTTTCAAACGTAAGATTGATAATCCGACTAAAGACATCGTATTAAATGAAAAAGAAATTCAAATGATTGGGTCGGAAGATGAAGAAGGTCTAAGTGAAAGTAGAATTTCATTTGAAGAACTTGGTATTAAGTGGAAGTTATAAAATTTATTATTTAACTTATTAAAAATATTCTTATTCAACTAACGCATGCGATACTTCAATAGAAGATCGCTTTTTCTTATTCAACAAAATGGCAGTTTAGTACAATAAGATACTGTATAATTAAATTCATAATAGGTGGTGGAATTATGAATTTAAAAGAAAAATTGAAGTTATTACTTAAAGAAACTGTTTTTGATTTAGTAAATAAAGATTTTTTAAAAATTAGTTCCATACTAATCGAAGAAATTACAATCGAGGACATTAAAGAAGAACTAAATTACTGGGGGACACTTACAATTCCACCTGATTTAGCTTACGAGAATATTAACTATATTGAGTACAATTATGGCGAAGGATATGCAATGGAATTTGAACTTTGGATTGATAATGAGGAAAGTGACTTAACATTGTCTTGTGAAGCAATTATCGACCAATCAGATAACGTTTTATCATTTTCAATCACAAATTTACACGTTTTATAGTTTATCGTTATTCAACTAACTGATGCGTTAGTTGCATAAGATTCATTTTAAATCTATCATCTAAGTAAAATAAACTTAATTTATTCTGCCTTCATTAGTAGAAATTTAATAGATATTTGTATCTTCATTTTATTTGGGATATAATA
>NZ_NUUX01000076.1 GCF_002564465.1 Bacillus sp. AFS088145
GGTAAAGGTCAGAAAGCATATTTATCAACAATTTTAGATAGTTCAACAAATGAAATAATGGCATACCATGTTTCAGACCGAATAACAATGGAGTTAGCTACAGATACTCTTCGGAAGTTAAAAAGGAATCGTAACTTTAAGAAAGTAGAAGGTTCACTCATTCATTCAGATCAAGGAACACATTATACACACCCAGACTTTCAAAAACTAGTAAAAAAATTAGGTTTAATTCAATCAATGTCTAGACGTGGAAACTGTTGGGATAACGCTCCACAAGAATCATTTTTTGGCCATTTTAAAGATGAAGCCTCTATTAAGTCATGTCAAAATTTAGAAGAGCTTAATAAAGAAGTAAAACATTATATGAACTATTACAATCATTATAGATATCAGTGGAATTTAAAGAAGATGACCCCTGTTCAATACAGAAATCATCTCCTTAAAGTTGCATAGACTTTTTTTCAATGTCCTTTACAAAGGGTACATTTTAA
>NZ_NUUX01000077.1 GCF_002564465.1 Bacillus sp. AFS088145
GAAAATTCGTGTTTTCTTATGCAACTAATCTGCCAGTTAGCCACCCATGCAGCGCAAGCGCTGCACCACAGCGAATGAAAATATATGGAAAGTGTCTATACTGATACTGACTTTATCCAGTCATCTGTAATCACTAGGTTTTTTAGATAACTCTACTCTTTTTTTAACGATTGAGCAGAGTTTTCTTTAGTATTGTCATTTATCTATTTATGAAGAAACTAATTTCCATGGTAGACATCCATGCCG
>NZ_NUUX01000078.1 GCF_002564465.1 Bacillus sp. AFS088145
CTTATTGAACTAAAGACTGCTTTAGTTCAATAGCTATTATCTTGTAAATCATTAAGGAGTTAACATATGTACATTTGGAATATAAAGGGACTTGTTCAAGCTTTAAAAAAAGGGAGTCTGTCTAGTAAGTCACAAAAACAATATAAAGCAATAGGTATTTCTTTATTTGCATTAGCATTACTAGCAGATCCGATATTAATGATGACTGAATCTTTCAATCGCTTAGATATTATTGATATGATTAGTTATTTGGTTATAAATTTAGTTGGAATTTATATAGCATACATATTAAATAAACGAGGAGATGGGAAAGAATTTGGATTTCGTTACTTTAGTTTATATCTCCCAATCACACTTCGTTTTTTTGTTCTTTTTTTGATTATAACTATAGTAGGATATTTGGTTCTCCCAATTTTTTATCCTTCAATTTTATTAGATGAGACCAACTGGTTTGATTTATTTACTTCAGTAGGAACAGAAGTTTATTTTAATATTTTAATGGTGAAATATATTAAAAAAGTAAATGAGTAGTTATTTTGCTACTTATTGAACTAACGAGCGCTTTTGTGCAGAAAGATCAATGGTATTCTTTAAATGCTTCTTCATTTTTCGTGATCGTTGCTTTTGCAGCATCAATCACTGCATTCATCTCGCTTGTCGTTTTGTTTTCATAAAAATCGTTGCTATTTATTTTAAAATAAGCGGTTAGTTTAATCAGGATGCTCGTTTTCCTGAGCATCCTTTAGTGTCTTCTCGCCTGCGGAATCCCACCCTTAACGCTACTCCTATGGAGTCTTACACCTTCTATTTCAACTATCTTCTTTACAGTTAGATTGTTTTAATAAATCCTTTTTTAGAATATTCTTTTAGTTGAGAATCAGAAAAAGCACAAACTAGTGTAATATTTAACAGCAGCTTAATTATTAGTTGTATCAACTATTTAAGTTACTGTTCAAACTAGTTGTGCTTATTTTACTTTTATCTCCAACCTTTCGCATGT
This sequence comes from Bacillus sp. AFS088145, assembly GCF_002564465.1. Classification (GTDB taxonomy): domain Bacteria; phylum Bacillota; class Bacilli; order Bacillales; family Bacillaceae_G; genus Gottfriedia. The sequence goes on from NZ_NUUX01000078.1 coordinate 1,001, forward strand.
ACTTCTACTATTTCTATAAATTTTCTTGTGGCATGAGATTGCCATCTATTTTTATGCCATGCCATGATTGTAAATACACTTCCTAAGCTAGTATCCCATTCAATTGAGCGCATATTTTGTTGTTCGATTTCATTATTTACTGTCATCAGCGGTAGCATTGAAATACCAAGTCCACACATGACACATTGCTTTATTGCTTCGACACTCCAAAATTCGATTCCGGATTCAGTGGCAATCCCTTTACTTCTTAAGAATGCCTCAAAATAGTCTCGATAGCTTCCTTGTTCAGTCAATAGTATATTTTCGTTTTCATATAACGAAAACTGAGTCAGAGTTCGATATGTTTCCGAATCTGGAGGTAACAAGATGACAAGTTTTTCTTCAACAAGAGTTTCCATATGAAAATCGGGATCTGATAATGGTGCTTGCAAGAAGAAAGCGATATCCAGATCACCTCTGCGAAGCTCATCCTGTAATTCCCAGCATAACCCTGATTTCATAATAATATTTACGGTTGGATAAAGCTTCCGAAAGGATTGAATGATAAATGGTAGGCGATATATTGTAAGGGATTCAGGAGCGCCGATCCTAAGAGTTGTGGGTATTTCTTTATCCATTCGAAACACGTCTTTTGCTTTTGTATAGAGTTGAATCATATCAATTGCATGGGTAAGAAAATGACCACCA
>NZ_NUUX01000079.1 GCF_002564465.1 Bacillus sp. AFS088145
CACCAACACATACATACATATAATACGAAATTTATTAAAGGAAGATTTTACTAGCAATAATGTGTTTATCAATCAGTAAATTGTTGCGTCCAATAAGTTCCCACTTTACCTACTCCAAGTTGTTTAAAGTTAGGGCTCATGATATTTGCTCTATGACCTGGTGAATTCATCCAATCCGTCATTACTTCTTTTGCTGTTGTTTGACCATGCGCGATGTTTTCACCTTTATATCCACCATTAAAGCTTAATGTTGAATGATACATATTGTTCGCATTACTCATCGTTTGTGACCATGCTTGAGCTGTTCCATTTAAATAGCTAGATAGTGTTAATGGCTTTAATCCACCTTTACCACGCTCGATATTTACTAGGTCTACTATTTGTTGTTGAATCGAGGC
>NZ_NUUX01000007.1:0-31583 GCF_002564465.1 Bacillus sp. AFS088145
CTTATCCCATAGGAGTCGAGCATCCTTCCGTTCCAATCAACTTTTTCATCAAAAAAAGTTTACACTAAAAAACCTAATTTAATATCCTTTACTAAGGGTAGCATAAAAGCTTGTTAATCAGTTTGTAGGTCAATTAAGATGGAACATCATCGTATTATAATAATCATTTGAAATTGTTTTTTTATAAGTTACTCTTAAATATTTTTAACTAATTAATAATAAACAATTACTAGAGTTCGTTGATATTATAAAACTGCTCAAACATATTAACATTTAAAATCATTAATTTCTCACCAAAATTAATAATTTAATCATTAAATTTTCACTTAATGTACGTTTTAAACATTAACCGTTTTATACTTTGTTGGTTAATTTCCACTGCAGGATATTGTTAACTCTAGATCCTTCATCATTCATCTTTCTTATCAAAAAATATTTCTCCGCCTCGTAGGCTACAATAAGATACTTGTTTAAATTCATCATAACCATGTTTTTTTAACTCTTCTAATAACCATTGTTTATCTTTATGATACTGATTTAAATTATCTTCTTGTACGATACCATCTAATATTAATGGAAATGTGAGTGAACTATAATTTATGTCACCGTTTATTTCCTTTTTAAATATTGATAATTTTCCTGTAGGCTCTAGTAGTGCATAATCAACATCCCGTACATCGCCGATATCCTTCTCTCTAAGTTGGAGTAATAGGTCGTCAAACGTGTATCTCTGTTTTTTCATCTCTTTCTCTAAAACTTTACCTTTACTAATGATTAATACAGGATGTCCATCTAATATTTTTCTAAATTTAACACTTTTTAGCGAAATTAAAGAAAAAATTATTTGGATAACGACTATTAAAAACATTGGATAGATTACTTTTATGATCGGATCATCATGGTTTTCGATACCGATGGCTGCTATTTCAGTTAACAATATATAAACGACTAAATCTAATAAACTTAACTCTCCTATTTCTCTCTTACCCATTAACCGAAAGAAAAATGCAATAATTAAATAAATTAAAATGGTACGAATCGTCATAGAACCTAATTCCATTTTACTTACCCTCACATCCAAAACTTGTTGATTTTAAAAAAATGTTCTTCAGTTATCACTTAATACCTGTAAATATGAGTCCAAATACAACTAATTTTCCATAAAGAAAATAATAGTAGAATTTTGTTCATAATTTTACTATTTCTAATTGCTCTATAAGTATTCTAAAAATTCATCTCATGAATATGCTTGTATAAAAGAGTGTACAAGGGGGAATATGAATGAAAAAAACAGCTGTAGCTGTCTCTTTTGGCTTTTTAACTATTCTATTATTAGTATTGTCAATTAGTTTGATTTTATCATTATTACTTAAACTAACTTCACTTACAGAAGCAAGTGTTACAACAACAACACTTATCCTATCATTTATCGTTATGTTAATTGGTGGTTTTGTTACAGGAGCGAAAGGGAAAGAAAAGGGTTGGATTCTTGGATTATTAACGAGTGGAGCATATTCTATTTTTGTATTTTTTGTACAGTTTCTTGGCTATGACCGAACTTTTTCACAGGAACAAATAATGTATCATGGGATCTTTTTAGGGGTTTGTATGTTAGGGTCAATTTTTGGAGTGAACGCTGCAAGTAATAAATCTTATAATAAATAATCAGACATCAGACTGCCCGAAAACGCTCGCTTTCTTCGTTGCTTCGCTGCCTGCGCGGTGCTCATTACCGTCTAAGGTAACTTTGCACCTCGAAAGACAAACGCTTGCAATCAGTCTGATAATCAACTTTTTTGAGTGTTTTAAATTCCTTGAGACTTAATTTAAATTTCTTATAAAATAAACAAAACGCTAGTTTCCAAAATGGAACTAGCGTTTCTTACGATACAATTTTTTTAAAATTAAGCTTGTGTTCTTGTTTCACGAATTGCGCTTTTTTCAAATACCATACGTGATCCATCAGCAGTTTTTAAAGTAATTGTATTATTTTCTTCGTTAACAGCATCAACTAAACCGTGTAATCCACCGATTGTTACAACCATATCGCCTTTGCTAATTCCAGCTTGCATATTAGCAGTTTGCTTTTGACGCTTTTGTTGTGGACGGATTAGTAAGAAGTAGAAAACTATAAACATTAATATTAGAGGTAAAATCCCCATTAAACCATTACCCATCTTAATCTTCCTTTCAATATGTAAATTTTAGAAGTTCCTAGCGTTCGGCTTATTAAAACCGTATTGTTCAAAAAACTCTTCTCGGAAATCACCTAAACGGTCTTCGCGGATTGCTTGGCGAACTTGTTCCATTAATTGTAACAGAAAATGTAAGTTATGGTAAGTAGTCAATCGCATTCCAAACGTCTCTTCACATCGGATTAAATGACGGATATATGCTCTTGTATAGTTTTTACATGCATAACAATCACAATTAGGATCAAGTGGAGAATAGTCCTCTGCATATTTTGCATTCTTAATAACTAATCGCCCTTCACTTGTCATACATGTGCCATTTCGAGCGATACGCGTTGGAAGTACGCAGTCAAACATATCCACTCCTCGAATTGCGCCATCAATTAATGAATCAGGAGAACCTACCCCCATTAAATATCTTGGTTTATCCGTTGGTAGTAAAGGAGTCGTAAATTCTAATACTCTATTCATTACATCCTTTGGTTCACCAACTGATAATCCACCAATTGCATAGCCTGGGAAATCTAAAGAAACTAAGTCTCTAGCGGATTGTTTACGAAGTTCTTCGTATTCTCCACCTTGTACAATACCGAATAATCCTTGATCCTCTGGTCTTTGGTGAGAATTTAAACAACGCTCTGCCCATCTGCTAGTTCTTTCAACTGAACGTTTCATGTAATCATACTCAGCAGGGTATGGTGGACATTCATCAAACGCCATCATGATATCAGAACCTAATGCATTTTGAATTTCCATCGCCTTTTCAGGTGAGAGGAATAATTTATCGCCATTTAAGTGATTTCTGAAATGTACGCCTTCTTCTTCAATTTTTCGGAATTGACTTAAGCTAAATACTTGGAAACCTCCTGAATCTGTTAAGATTGCACGATCCCAGTTCATAAATTTATGTAAGCCACCAGCTTTTTTAATAATCTCATGACCAGGTCTTAACCATAAATGGTAAGTATTACTTAAAATAATACCTGACCCCATTGCTTTTAAATCTTCAGGAGACATTGTTTTAACAGTGGCTAAAGTTCCAACAGGCATAAATGCTGGAGTTTCAAATGAACCATGTGGAGTATGGACAATTCCTAATCTCGCACCTGTTTGCTTACAAGTTTTAATATGTTCATAACGAATTGCTGTCATTTTTCGATTCCTTTCAATTCTTAAAGTATTAACATTGCATCGCCAAAGCTAAAAAAGCGATATTTTTGATCTACTGCTTCTTTATAAGCAGATAAAACTGGTTCTCTTCCAGCTAAAGCACTAATCAGCATAATTAGAGTTGATTTTGGTAAATGGAAGTTCGTAATCATCCCGTCAATTCCCATAAATTTATATCCTGGGAAAATGAAGATAGACGTCCAACCACTAGACCCTTCAAACTTACCGTTATTAGCTGTAGCAATCGTTTCAACTGTACGAGTAGAAGTTGTTCCAACAGTAATGATTCTACCACCGTTTGCTTTCGTTTCATTTAACAGTTTAGCCGTTTCATCAGACATATAGTAGTATTCGGAGTGCATATCATGTTCTTCAATAGATTCTACACTTACTGGTCTAAATGTACCTAAACCTACATGCAATGTAATAAATGCTAACTTTACACCTCTCTCTTGAACTTTAGCTAAGAGTTCTTTTGTAAAATGTAAACCTGCCGTAGGCGCCGCAGCTGAACCAATTTCTTTTGCAAATACTGTCTGATAACGATCTTTATCTTCTAATTTTTCTTTAATATATGGAGGAAGCGGCATTTCACCTAGTTGGTCTAAGATCTCATAAAAAATCCCATCGTATTGGAATTTTAATTTTCTTCCACCTTGTTCACTAGAACCTACACATTCCGCCTTTAATCTGCCATCACCAAATAAAATGATTGTACCTTCTTTTACTCTTTTAGCAGGCTTAACTAATGTTTCCCATACATCCTGCTCTTCTTGTTGAAGTAATAATACTTCAATTTGGGCACCTGTATCTTCTTTCACACCAAATAATCTAGCAGGCATGACTTTTGTTTCATTTAAAACTAAACAATCGCCCTCTTGTAAATAATCTAACACATCTGGAAACTGTTTATGCTCTACATTTCCAGACTCTTTATGTAATACCATAAGTCTCGATGCTTCTCGGTCCAACAAAGGAGTCTGAGCAATCAATTCTTCAGGTAAATCAAAATCAAATAAATTTACATCCATTTCTATACACCTCATAAAATTCAGGAGTAAGGACTATGGGAGGTTAACCACAATTCCCTTTTCCAAACTCTATATATTCCTACTGATTTATTTTCTCCCAAATAGTGAAAAAATAAGTGAAAGTAAAATACTTATAATAATACATGTTACAATCGGGAAGTAAAACGATACATTTCCTTTTTTTATAAAAATATCGCCTGGAAGTTTCCCTACAAATCGAATAAACAATCCAACAACTAATAAGATAATTCCTAATGTAATTAAAATTTTTGACAAATCAATCATTGCTCCGGCACCTGCAACCCGAAATGTTTGTATGTTAAATCAGTAACAATTCGTCCCCTAGGAGTCCGCTGAAGAAATCCAATTTGAAGTAAATATGGCTCATATACATCTTCAATCGTTTGGGACTCTTCCCCGATTGAAGCTGCAATCGTATCAACCCCAACAGGACCGCCTTTAAAACGCTCAATAATAGCTAGTAACAATTTATGATCGATATGGTCTAGACCTGCTTCATCTACCTGCATTTGAATTAGAGAGTCTTTTGCTATTTCAAAGGTAATGATTCCACTCCCTTGAACTTGAGCAAAATCTCTAACTCTTCGTAATAAACGGTTTGCAATTCGAGGTGTACCTCGAGACCTTCTAGCTACCTCTAAAGCAGCGTCATTTTCAATTTCCATTCCAAATAACTCTGCTGTTCTTTTAACGATTAATGCTAGCTGTTGAACTGTATAAAATTCTAACCGATTTAATACTCCAAAACGATCTCTAAGTGGTGAAGAAAGGAGACCTGCTCTAGTTGTTGCACCTATTAATGTAAATGGTGGCAAATCAATTCTTACCGACCTAGCAGTTGCATCCTTGCCAATTACGATATCAAAGAAAAAGTCTTCCATTGCTGGGTAAAGTACTTCTTCTACTGTTCTAGGCAGTCGGTGAATTTCATCAATAAATAATACATCACCTGGTTGAAGTGAAGTCAAAATAGCTGCTAAATCTCCAGGACGCTCAATCGCTGGTCCTGAAGTCGTTTTAAATCCAACACCTAGTTCATTCGCAATAATCGCTGCTAAAGTGGTTTTACCTAATCCAGGAGGACCGTATAATAGAACATGATCTAAAGACTCATTTCGCATTTTTGCAGCTTCAATAAAAACTTGCAAATTCTTTTTAACTTTATCTTGCCCTATATATTCCCTTAATGATTGAGGCCTTAGTGAAAGCTCTTGATCAAATTCCTCGCCACTACTTTCACTTGATAAAATTCGGTCATCCATTTTCATCACCTCTTAGCTTGCAATAGTAATTGAAGTGCTTTTTTAATATATTCATCAGTTGAAAGTTTTTCATTCTTTAATAACGGTACGATCTTTTTAACTTCTTTTTCCGCATAGCCTAATGCTTTTAAAGCTTCAATTGCATCATCTAATGAAGATGCTGCACTTTCTTTCTCCTCAATAGCATCTAGGTCAGTAAATAAATCGACTTGAACTGCTCCAAAGACTTTTTCAAGTTTTCCTTTTAAATCAAGGATCATTTGTCTTGCTGTCTTTTTACCAACACCAGGAAATTTTGTTAAAAATACCTCGTCCTCTTCTTCTATCGCATGAACAATTTGATTTGGCTCTCCAGTAGCAACAATTGCCAAGGCACCTTTCGGACCGATTCCTGACACACTTAACAATTTTTGAAATAAAGTACGTTCATCTAATGTTTTAAAACCATATAACATCATAACATCTTCTCGTACATAATGATGAGTATAAACTTTTAAGATTTCATTTGAAGGTCTAAAAACATATGGATTAGGTGTAAATAATTGATAACCTATTCCATTATGATCAATTACAATATATTCTGGTCCAACCCATTCTATCTTTCCAATTATGTATTCGTACATGGTTTTCTCCCCTTTTTACATGTATTCCATTGTACCATAGAAAGAAGAAGGAAAAAAATAGTCGGCTGTCGAAAATAAAAATTTTATACATATGATTTAACTAAAAAATTCATATAAAAATGACTAATAAATTTAGCAAAAATTTAAAAGCTCGATACTTAACCATAGGGAGGCCATTCGATTTGAACATGTTTCCAATTCTAACTACAGAGAGACTTTATTTAAGAGAAATTAAAGTCACTGATCTTAATCGGATGTTCAATATTTTATCAAGAGAAGATGTCACCAAATATTATGGACTAGATGCACTAAAAAATAGTAGTGAAGTATTGGACGTAATTCATTATTTTAGAGAAATGTATGAAACACGAAATGGCATCCGTTGGGGGATGATTGATAATGAAACAAACAAATTAATCGGAACATGTGGATTTACTGCCTACCAAGAACGAAACAAAAGGGCAGAAGTTGGCTATGAGCTTCACCCAGACTATTGGAGAAAAGGTTTTGCGACAGAAAGCTTTAAAAGCATTATTATCATATGGATTTGATGTTCTTCAACTAAATCGGATTGGAGCAATCGTTTATCCAGAAAATCTCCCTTCCCAAAAACTCCTTGAAAAAATAGGATTTACGAATGAGGGTCTACTACGCGAGTATTTAATACAAGGAAGTACAGCGCATGATACTTATGTTTATTCAATTTTGCGAAGTGAATGGGAAAGGACTCAGGAAAAGGAAGTTCGAGATCGAAAAAATGACTTGAACCATAAAAACACAAAAAATCCACAAGGAAAATAAATCACCTTTGTGGATTATTTTTTATATTTAGTTAGTCGTTACGGATTGACCAGGGGCGAATTCCGAAGTTCAATTTACGATTCTTTCATACTCTTTTAAGTAATGTAATAGATATTCGTAATGATTTTTGGTCGAAATTTTAATCCCTTTCTCAAGCTGCTTTTGTTTGTTTACTTCTAATTTATTCGTATCTATTTGAAAAAAAGATTCAATAATATTATTACCACTTGGCACTCCAATATATAAGTTCAAAACTCCATTTGAATTTATTCCTAAATAACCTTTCGACTTTAAAGTAGGTGAAAGATCATTTATTTTTTTCATTAATACGATTTGATCATCATTTTCCTCTATGACTTTCCAACCCTTAAATTCTTTTTTGACTTGACCCAGGGTTTTGTGTTGATTATTATAAATTTCCTCAATCACTTCACCGTTTATATATACTTTATGTAAAATGATTGTAATCCCCTTTTTGTTAGAACTATGATGAATATCATTATGAGCTGCCAATGTTTCAGTTTGTGCCGGTATTAATAAAGCTAGTAAACAAACAAAAATTAAAATGAACTTTTTCACAAACATCCACTCCTTTAGACAAAATCATACAAGCTTTTTTAGTTTGACCATTCCTTTTATCTTTATCCAAGATGTTTAAAATTTTTATATGTAAATGGCCTTTAATCTTTTAAACAAAAAAACCTAAAGAGTTGTCTTTAGGAAAGGGGGATGAAAGCTAATGATCCTCATCTTTTCTAATTAAAAAGAATCTTATCTATTTAACTTTGTAATTTTATCTTTAATGATCAGATGTATTTTCAAATAGAGAGATAAAAAAATTAGGTGCCACTTCAATTTTCTTATAAAATTTAAAACCAGAAGTTTTATATAAGTTAATGGCCGGTAGGTTATCTGATCCTGTTGTAACAATTACCTTTTTCTTTTTAGCAATTTCATTTAAAAAATAATTAACTAATTTTCTTGCTATCCCCCGCTTAAAGCAACTAGGATGTACTACTAATCTACATATTTGATATTCGTTATCGCCTTCTGAATAGGCCAAAAATCCTTTTAAATCATTCTCAATCACATAACCGATAAAGATTTCTTTGGAATCTATAATACTTTCGACATTGTCCTTTAATTGTGGTATTCCTTCAAAATTGATTAACCTCGCCTCTACCTTATATGCAGGTAACTGTACATTTAAAATTAAATTCGCCATTTTTTTATCTTTATTGTCTAATTTAAAAATCAAAATTTTATCCTCCTAATCCACTGACCCTTAATCCTACCCTTTTGATAAACCATTTAGGATATAAAAGTTAAATAACTCAGTAATTTTTTTAGGACTTAGTGCTTCGTGCTCTTTCTCCCAATCGATTTTAAGTGTTGTATAAAGTCGAAACATTACCAAAGCAGTTATTTCGGGATCACATTCAACAATTTCTTTCTTTGCGATTGCCTCTTCAATTTTTTTTTGTATGTATAGAATGATTGAATGATTCAATCGTTTTAAAGCATCATGTACTATAGTCGTTCCAATTTCTTTTTGTTCCTGAAGTAACTTTATTGTTAATTCATGTTCATTATGAAAAGCAATAAAAACTTCAATTCCTTTATGTGCTTTTTCGATGAATGAATCCTCATCACGAATGGATTGTTCTGCTAAAAATTTCATTTCAGTAATCAAATTATTGATGATTTCATCAAACAATTCTTCTTTATTTTTGAAAAAAGTATAGATTGTTCCCTTTCCAACATTTGCCTGTTTTGCGATTTGACTCATTGTAGTTGCTTTATAGCCAAAGATGGTAAATGACTTTGTGGCAGCTTGTAAAATATTTTGCTTTTTCAAAAAACTCACCTCAAATCTCTTATTAACCAATTGACCACTTCGAACTTTTGGTCAATATAAAAATCACTTTACCATATTGTTTAACCCTCATCAAACGAATTATTTAACTATTCTAAGAACTAACAGTAAAAAACTTAATGAAATCCGATCCCTAAATCTGAACACTAAAAAAAAGGAAGAAGCAAGAGCTTCTTCCTTTTTAATGTAAAAATTGATTTTTAACGGTTTGGATTAGTTGCATCCTTAACATCATTTTTTACATTTCGATACATATGTTTAACATTTTCTTTTGTATCGTATAATACATTTTTTGTGGCATTTGGAACATTATTTGGAATGTTATTCAAATTATTTCTAATTGTTCCATCGAATGTTATATATACTTTTTTACCACTCGTGTATGGTGATAAAGCGTCTTTAATTTTTGATCGAAATGCGCTTTCATCAACATTTTCATTTACCAAATCTACTGCAACAAGAACCTGATCACCAACAGCAACCGTGTTTGCTTTGGCTACATTTGACATTTGTTCTACACGTTTAGAAATTTGGTCCGCAAACTTTCGTTCACCCGCATTCATATTAGTGTTTGTACTAATATTTGTATATGGTACAAGAGGAGCTGTGTTTAAATCGTTATTATAACGAACTTGATCCATCGTGTAGTTTCTATTCATATTGTTGACATTTCTTCCATATGTCCCGTCATGGATAACGCCATCATTAGAATACTCACTACTTAAACCTTCATTTATTCGATCATTTCCGTAGTGATTATTTTTCTTTGTGAAATAATCTTGGTTATTAGGATAGTTTACGTTTTCATAACGGTAATTAACCGCATAAGGGTTTGTCGGTTTATTGAAGTTTACTTTTTCATAACCAACATTTCTTTTATGGTCATTCATGGCATTATTGTTAGTTCCACAAGCAGATAATGTTAAAGCTGTTAGCACCGTACCTGTAGCAACGATAAGACCTTTTTTATTCAATATAAAACCCTCCCTTTAATTACAGCTAATTGTAATACTAAAGTTGTATTACAAAGTTAGGTTGACCTTATTAGGTGGATTTTAAATTGTTAATTGATGGTTTGAAACTCATTTTAAGTAAAAAAGTGGCCTTTAAAGGCTGTTTCATGAGAAATTAATTTCTAATCCAATTAATTCCTGTATGAAATAGTTAAAATAAAAAAAAGACGATTAGAAAATAATCGCCTTTTTAAATAAAATTCTTTATTGTTCATCTTCCTCAAAATATGGCACTCCATATGAAGATTGATTTTGTGCATAAGGAGTAAATAATTGCGAATTTGGATCAAAATATGGTTCTGATGCATCACGATACATTGGAGTCGGTCCAGCAGCATACGGTGAAACAACTGGTCCGCCTTGGAATTTTGGATAATCCATAGCTGGTAATGTTTGTGGGAAGTTTCCGTTCGGTCCCATATATGCCGGCATTGTTGCTGGGAAGTTTGCGTTTGGTCCCATGTATGCTGGCATTGTTACTGGGAAATTTTCATTTGGTCCCATATATGCTGGCATTGTTGCTGGGAAATTTTCATTTGGTCCCATATATGCTGGTAATGTTTGTGGGAAGTTTCCGTTCGGTCCCATGTATGCCGGTAATGTTTGGGCTAAATTTGGATTCGGTCCCATATATGCCGGTAATGTTTGGCCTGTATTTGGATTCGGCCCCATATATGCTGGCATTGTTTGCCCAGTATTTCCTGGCATTGGTGCTGGTAATGGTGTAGGAATTGGTGCTGGTAATGGCGTTGGCATCGCAGTTGGCGGAACTGGTGCTTCTCCAGTTACTCCAGGCAGCATCGGCATAGCTCCAAAACTCGGTAATGTTGGTAATGCCCCTCCTTCTCCTCGTGGATAGAAAGGATAGTGTGCGTTTGGTCCCATATACGCTGGTAATGTTTGTGGGAAGTTTTCATTCGGTCCCATATATGCTGGTAATGTTTGTGGGAAGTTTGCGTTAGGCCCCATATATGCTGGCATTGTTTGTGGGAAGTTTGCGTTTGGTCCCATATATGCCGGCATTGTTTGTGGGAAGTTTTCATTTGGTCCCATATATGCTGGTAATGTTTGGGCTGCGTTTGGATTTGGTCCTACATATGCTGGTAGCGTTTGGGCTGCGTTTGGATTTGGTCCTACATACGCTGGTAGCGTTTGGGCTGCGTTTGGATTTGGTCCTACATACGCTGGTAATGTTTGAGGTACATTTGGTCCTGAGTATGCTGGAAGTGTTTGTGGTGCATTTGGTCCCATATAAGCTGGCATTGTTTGTGGTGCATTATTTGGCCCCATATATGCTGGTAATGTTTGGGCTTTATTAGTTGCTACTGGTGATACTTGCGCATTTGGTTTTCCTGTTGCCGCTGGCGATACTTGCATATTTGGTTTTCCTGTTGATACTGGTGATACTTGCATATTTGGTTTTCCTGTTGATACCGGTGACACTTGCATATTTGGTTTCCCTGTTGATACTGGTGATACTTGCATATTCGGCTTTCCTGTTGATACTGGCGATACTTGCATATTTGGTTTTCCTGTTGATACCGGTGATACTTGCATATTCGGTTTTCCTGTTGCTACTGGTAAGACCTGCTCTTTCGCTTTTCCTGTTGATACTGGTGATACTTGCACATTTGGTTTTCCTGTTGATACTGGTGATACTTGCACATTTGGTTTTCCTGTTGATACCGGTGATACTTGTTGATTTGGTTTTCCTGTAGATACAGGCGATACTTGTTGATTTGGTTTTCCTGTTTCCGCTGGCGATACTTGCGGATTTGGTGTTGACGGAGAAACCAATGATCCTGGGAAGTAGTTCTTTTTCTCTGACATGCTTTGTCCTCCCTTGGTGTTCACATTTGATTTATTATCATTTATCGGATTTTTAACTGCCACTGGCGAAACAACTTGCGGTATGTTCGCATTTGGTTTTCCAGTTTGAACAGGAGATACTTGTTGATTCGCATTATTTGTCGCAGGTGATACAGTTGGTTTCGCAGGTGGAATAGGTACCTGAATTACAGGTTTTACTGTCGGTGTAACCTCTACATTAATATTCAAATTATTATCAACTGGCTTTGTATTCGGCGTGACAGCAGGTTGTGTCTGAGCTACAGGTTGAACATTTCCTTTTTCTACCTCCAAAGCAACACTTGGCTTAGGTTGCTGTACCTCCTTTTTAGAACCTAATGGGGCTGGTTTTTCTCCCCTTTCTGGCACTTTTATTTTCATGCCAGGATAGATCATATCTGGATTACTTAGTTGGGCATTTAATTTAACTATCTCTTCGTAGTCGATGTTATATTTTTGAGCAATGCTCTTAAGGGTATCGCCCTTTATTACTATGTGAATTCTCACCTTTTCCCCTCCTGACCAATTGCCTCTACGTTGGATTGTACATTAGTACCTCACAACAATGTATGTCTGAATATTTGTATTTATGATAGAAGGTATTTTAATTTATGACGAGTAAGCTTGTATAAGTATTTACTTTATTCTTGTTTTTTCTATAAAAAAATCATTTAGCTCAGATTGAACTAAATGATTTTAATTTTTTATACTATTTTATTTTTTAAGCAAGCTCAAGCATTTTATCTAATGCCTTAATTGCATCTTTTGCAGTTTGTTTATCAACTTTTATAATATTTTGGATGTTACCTTTTTCGATATTTTCTAAAGACCATAATAAATGTGGTAAATCGATACGATTCATCGTTAAGCATGGACACATAAATGGATTTAATGAAATGATCTCCTTATCAGGATGATTTTTTATAATTCTTTGAACTAGATTCATTTCAGTTCCAATTGCCCATTTACTTCCTGAAGGAGCAGCTTCAATTTGGTCAATAATATATTTAGTCGATCCATTGTCATCACTTGCTGCTACAACTTCTCTAGAACATTCTGGATGCACAATAATCCTCATATCAGGATGATTTTTTCGTACATTCTCAATATTTTTTACTGTAAAATTCTCATGAACAGAGCAGTGACCTTTCCAAAGTATTACTTTGATGTTATTTAGATCGCCGCCCTCATATTCTAAAGTGTCCGTTATTGGATTCCAAATCGCCATATGCTCTAACGGTACACCTAATTCAAATGCAGTATTTCTACCTAAATGTTGATCAGGTAGGAACAAAATACGTTCTTTTTGTGTGAAAGCCCACGAAACCACCTTTTTAGCATTAGATGAAGTTACGGTTGCACCATCATTTCTACCGACAAACGCTTTAATTGCAGCTGTTGAATTAACATATGTTAACGGTAAAATTGTGTCTCCGAAAAGCTTCTGTAACTCTACCCATGCACGATCAGTTTGATGGTGATCTGCCATATCTGCCATTGAACAGCCTGCTCTCATATCAGGTAAAATAACAATCTGTTCATCTTCCGTTAAAATATCTGCGGTCTCTGCCATAAAATGTACGCCACAAAATACAATATATTTCGCTTTTTTATTATTAGCAGCAACTTGAGCAAGTTGTAGAGAATCTCCAGTCGAATCTGAGAAAACTACAACTTCTTCCTTTTGATAATGATGACCTGGAATGAAAAGAGCATCACCTAATCTCTCTTTTATATCTTTTACTCTTTTTTCCATTTCCTCAGTTGATAATGTATAGTACTCATCAGGAATTTGATATCCTTCATTTTTTTGTATCATATCTAAAACGTTCATTGTCCCCACTCCAATCCCTCTTTATTACAAGTAGAAGCTTATATCTAATGCTTTTGCCGAATGTGTTAAACAGCCTAAAGAAATAACATTTACACCACAGTTTTGAAAGCCTGCTAAATTATCTAAAGTAATTCCACCAGAAGCTTCCGTAACAATCGTTTCTGGAACAAGCTTAACGAATTCTTTTATTTCATCTGGAGTACGATTATCAAACATAATGACATCTGCACCAGCTTCAATAGCTTGGAGAACTTGATCTTTGTTTTCAGTCTCGACTTCAATTTTGACCATATGACCTAATTTATTTCGTAATGAATCAACTGCATTTTTAATTGAACCTGCGTAAGCAATATGATTATCTTTAAGCATCACTGCATCATATAAACCGAAACGATGGTTCGCTCCTCCACCACAAGTAACTGCATACTTATCAAACAAACGTAAACCTGGCATCGTTTTTCTTGTATCGACAAGTTTGATTTTTTCGTCGTTTAATGTTTCAACTGCTTTTGAAGTAAGCGTTGCAATCCCACTCATTCGTTGTAATAGATTAAGCATAACTCTTTCACCTGATAATAACACTTGAACTGGTCCTTCTATTTCTGCAATCAGCTGCCCTGCCTGAACAGATTCACCATCTTTAACGTGTAGAGTTACTTTTATATCTTCATGAAGTAATTTATAAGTTATTTCGACTAAATCAGTACCCGCAATTACTCCATCTGCTTTTGCAAGAACTTTTCCAGTTGTTCTTTCATGCATTGGAAAAATATGAATTGAGGATAGATCCCCTTCTCCAATATCCTCTAGTAAAAATTGCTCAATCATTTTTTTAGCTTTTAATGTATTCATGAATTTCTCTCCTCAAATATTAGCTGGTTGATCTATATATTCTTTAAAATGTGAGCCGATGCTTTCTTTTCTTCTTATAGCAGCTTCTGCAATTAGTTTTCCAGTAATTAGCATATTGTATCTTTCTAGTTCCTCTTTGTTCATCGGACGTGAATCAACTGTTTTAGACTCTAAGAAGTAAGAAAAATAGGTGATTGCTTTATTTAAATCGTCTTCATTTCTTACAATACCGATATACTTCATCATAATTTCTTTAATTTCATCTTTTGTAGGTAAAGTTCTAAATCTTGGTATCATGTATTTTGGTGGATTCTCATTTATTTTAGCTAAAGGAAGGTCAGCAATAAATTTCGCAACCTTTTTACCAAACACAATCCCTTCCAATAAAGAATTACTAGCGAGTCGATTTGCACCATGCACACCTGTACAAGCAACCTCTCCTACTGCATACAATCCTGGAATTGTCGTCTCTCCATTTGCAGATGTCTTTACCCCACCCATGTGGAAATGTGCGCCTGGAACAACAGGAATCAATCCTTGTTGTAAATCAATTCCGTTATTAATAAGATTGGCAGTAATTGTTGGGAAACGTTGTTCAAATCCATCAATCATTTCGATCGATAAAAAGATTTCTTCCCCGTTTTGCATTTCATTAAAAATCGTCCTACTAACAACATCTCTTGGTGCTAAATCTTCAAAAGGATGAATTCCTTTCATTATGCGACGACCAGTTTTCGTTACTAAAAAAGCTCCTTCACCTCGAACAGCTTCTGATACTAGACCTTTACATGCCCCATTAATATAAAGCATCGTAGGATGAAATTGAATAAATTCCAAATCAGCCATCTCACAACCCGCTCGAAATGCCATTGCAATTCCATCTCCGGTTATGGCCTTATTATTAGAACTAAATTGATACATTGCCCCAATACCGCCCGTTGCCAGAAGTGTTGTGTTTGCAAAACAGGATTCTAATTCCCCATTATCATTAAGTATATAAACACCCTTACATATTCCATCTTGTATGATTAAATCAATTATCATTTCATGTTCAATAATCGTTATTTTATCTTTTATCCGTGCATAAACAGTTTCAACTAAATGCTTTCCAGTGGCATCTCCGCCAGAATGTAAAATTCTATTTTTCCGATGCGCTCCTTCTCTACCAAGATGGAACTGACCTGATTCATCTTTGTCAAACTTCATGCCAATAGAAACAAGATCCTTCATAGACGTTGTTCCGTTCTTTACTAGTTCTTCTACTGCTTCTATATTATTTACATTACAACCCGCTTCGAGCGTATCTTGTTTATGAAGCTCCCAAGAATCATCATCAGACATTACAGCTGCAATTCCACCTTGTGCAAGCATCGAATTGCTGTCCCAAATTTTTTTCTTTGTGAATAGAATCACATTTTTAGACTGACAAATTTCCTCAGCAGCCATTAAAGCAGCAATCCCACTGCCAATAATGACAACGTCTGCAGTTCGCATAGTTGCCCCCTCCATTTACAGTACATCTATTTAAATTTTATCTTATAGATAAAAAAGCTGTCTTGACACCTATATTTACATATATTTAAACTAATGACAAGAAATTTTTTTTTAATGCACAAAAAAGGAGACTTTAATTTGATTTATTTAGACTATGCTGCTACAACTCCAATGAGTGAAGAAGCCATTGAGACATTTGTCACTGCCTCTAAAAATTACTTTGGAAATGAGCGAAGTTTACATGATATTGGCTCAAAGGCATCACTGTTACTTGAAGCATGCCGCAAACAATTAGCAGGATTTATAAATGCTAGCCCCGCTTCAATTTACTATACAAGTGGAGGAACTGAATCAAATTTAATTGCTATTCAAACCCTCTTGAAGAGTACAAAAAAAGTCGGAAAACACATATTAACCACCACATTAGAGCATTCTTCAATTAGTAATTATTTAAAAGTACTGGAAGAACAAGGATATGAAGTTTCTTATTTGCCAGTTACAAATAACGGGATTATCTCATTAGAAGAGATTGAAAATGCAATTCGTGAAGATACTGTATTGGGTATTTTTCAACATGTAAATTCTGAAATTGGAGCCATTCAACCGATTAACGAAATTTCAAATTTATTTAATTCATCAAATATTCTACTTCATTGCGATTGTGTACAATCATTTGGAAAAATAACAATAGATGTCTCAAAATATGAAATTTCTAGTCTTAGTATTTCAGGTCATAAATTATATGGACCAAAAGGGATCGGTGCCCTTTATTTAAATCCTAAATTAACTTGTCAACCAATCTATCCCGGTACATCTCATGAAAGTGGGATTCGTCCCGGTACTGTTAATGTCCCAGCAATTGCATCATTCGTAACAGCCGCTGGTCATATAATAAAAAATCAAGTCGAAGAGCAAAAGAGATGTCACTATTTAAAAAATGTTTTAAAATCACAATTACAAGATGTTCAGCATCTTGTAAAATTTGAAGGTTCTGATGGAGAGTGTATTCCAAATATAATTGGAATGAGAATCATTGGACTTGAAGGTCAGTTTGTCATGCTTGAATGTAATCGACATCAATTTGCCATTTCAACAGGAAGCGCTTGTGCAATTGGCATGCAGAAACCTTCAGAAACGATGTTAGCAATTGGAAGAGACCCCCATGAGGCAAAACAATTCTTCAGAGTCTCTGTCGGGAATCAGACAACAGAAGAAGACTTAATCAAATTTTCTTCTGTGTTAAAATTAATCATTAATCAAAATTTTTAATCGAGGAAATTAAAATGAATAAAAAACTTTTAGGGGAAGAAAGAAGAAAGAAAGTTTTACAATGGTTAAAGGAGTCTGAGTCGCCCTTATCAGGCAATTCCTTAGCTAAAAGAGCAAATGTTAGTCGACAAGTTGTTGTAGGTGATATTACACTTTTAAAAGCGAAAAATGAGCCTATACTAGCAACTGCACAAGGTTATATTTATATACATCCTAATAAGGAAACAGACAAAATTAGAAAAGTAATTATTTGTCGCCATACAGCTGAAGAAACTCAAAAAGAACTAGAAATATTAGTCGATCACGGTGTCACAGTTAAAGATGTAATGGTTGAACATCCCGTCTATGGATATATCACAGCCCAATTACAAATTGCGAACCGTTATGATATAACCTTATTCCTTCAAAAAATGGGAGAAACTAGCTCCGTCCCACTATCTAATTTAACAAATGGAACACATCTTCATACGATCGAGGCAGATAGTGAACAGCAGCTAGAAAGTGCCATCTTACAATTAAAAAATGAAGGTTTTTTGGTAGACATGCCGTAAGTGAAGGTTTAAAAGGATTGAAAAGGTGTATTGGTAAATCTCTTTGATTAAACAATAAGGGGCTGTCTCCTGTGTCAGAGTAAGAGACATATGGGCATCCCTTTTTTATTGTGGAGTAAGGGTATCTCAGTCAGAGTTTAAATTGTAGTTGATGTTTTCGATCTTGTTATGACCATTCAACAAGCTTTAATTTGCTCCTTTTCCTTTTTGAGGATCCTATTTTTGTACAATATGAAGTCAAGTATGGGTAAAACTTTATCTTATTTGCGATTCCCCAAGTCTTATTTGCAGCATTTTATTTATGAATAAATAAGAAAGAGGGTGTCCAAATTGTAAAACTTTTTGGACACCCTCTTTTTATATAGGAATAATTAATCGATAAATTCGAATTCGTATTCAGAAATCTTAACGATATCTCCGTTTTTCGCGCCGCGTTGGCGTAGTGCCTCATCAATTCCCATTCCACGCAGTTGACGTGCAAATCGACGAATTGACTCTTCACGTTCAAAGTTAGTCATTTTGAATAGTTTTTCAAGCTCTTCACCTGTAACGACGAACGTTCCATCACTTTCACGAGTAATCTCAAAAGTAGGTTCTTCTTTTTGATATTTATATAGAACTCGTAGTGGTTTGTCTTCCTCTTCGTCATGAAGTGGGAATTCTGGAGTTGTTTCAACTAAATCTGCAACAGTAAATAATAAATCACGTAAACCTTGACGTGTTACTGCAGAAATTGGGAAAATTTGAACTTCATCTCCAACTTGTTCTTTAAACTTAATTAAGTTTTCTTCAGATTCTGGAATATCCATTTTATTTGCAACGACTACTTGAGGTCGTTCAGTTAAACGTAAATTATATTCTTTTAGCTCTTGATTAATTGTTAAGTAATCTTCATATGGGTCTCTGCCTTCAAGACCTGACATATCAATTACATGAACAATTACACGTGTTCTTTCAATATGACGTAGGAATTGATGCCCAAGTCCAACACCTTGATGTGCTCCTTCAATTAACCCTGGTAAATCGGCCATTACAAAACTACGATTATCTTCAGTTTCTACAACACCTAAATTAGGAACAATTGTTGTAAAATGATATTCAGCGATTTTTGGTCTAGCAGAACTTACAACAGATAGTAATGTTGATTTACCAACACTTGGGAAACCAACTAATCCAACATCAGCTAAAACTTTAAGTTCTAGTTTAATGTTTCTTTCCTTACCTGGCTCACCATTTTCAGCTATTTCTGGAGCGGGATTTGCAGGCGATGCAAATCGACTATTTCCACGGCCTCCACGGCCTCCTCTTGCAATAATAGCTGTTTGACCATCCATTGTAAGGTCAGCTATTAATTCACCTGAATCAGCATCCGTTACGATCGTCCCAGGTGGTACTTTTACAATCATATCTTCTGCATTTTTACCATGTTGGTTTTTAGACATACCATGTTGACCACGATCTGCTTTAAAATGACGTTTATAACGGAAATCCATTAATGTTCTTAAGCCTTCATCTACTATAAATACAACATTAGCTCCCCTACCACCGTCTCCACCAGCAGGGCCACCTTTTGGAACATATTTTTCACGACGGAAGGCTACCATACCGTTTCCACCGTCTCCACCTTTTACATATATCTTGACTTGATCAATAAACATAATTATAAATCCACCACTCTTTTATTTTTCCATTTTAAATTCGATACTGCACTCTTCTGTCTCACAAAAATATGACATCATTCTAATTTTTGAGCTGTCATTTGATGATGAAACAATCCACTTCAACATATCTTCTTTCTTTGTTAGTTTACCTCTGAAGTCAAAAAAGAAACTAACTGTTTTATCATTTATTTCAATTGTTAAACTAACAAAATTTTCCTCATAAATATGTACCCAAGATTCTAGTTTTTCTAAAAAGTTTTGAATCCATACTGTCATCACTTCGTCTAAATTTTTAAGCGAACATGGTTCTCCTAAAATTTCATAATCTAGTACAATTGTACGAGGCTTCCAGTTATAGGTAATGATAAATTCTGCAAACTCTGGAATTTGTAACGAACAAATTTTAGCTTCATTCAAAGAATCAGCAACAATTTTTGTAATCGTTTCTTCTAGCTGGTCAGATTGACCTGTGGCCATGTATCCTTTTATTAATTGAATTCGATTTAACCAATCATGACGTGAATGTCTTAATACCTCTAGAACGTCCCATTTCTCCTGCATTGTATTCTCCTATAGGTTTACATTTTTGGTATTTATGAAGGTAATAAAAAAGTTAGGCTCGGCATTTTGATTGATCATTTTGAAAGTCTCAAACTAGTGTGTAGCTTGTAAAATGCCGAGTCTTTGGAGCATATTGTTTGAGAGGTTGCTATAACAACACCTTTTTCTATGTTGAATAGCAATTTATTATAAATAAAAATGGCTTAAGTACAGAAAAACTCTAACCTAAAAGGTTAGAGTTTCTAAGTTAGTTTCTTAAGCTTCTTGAGCTACAGGGTATACACTTACTTGTTTGCGGTCACGGCCTAAACGTTCGAATTTAACTACGCCATCAACCTTCGCAAATAATGTGTCATCTCCACCACGACCAACGTTTACACCTGGATAAATCTTAGTGCCGCGTTGACGGTAAAGAATTGAACCACCAGTTACGAATTGTCCATCAGCACGTTTAGCGCCAAGACGTTTTGACATTGAGTCACGACCGTTTTTTGTAGAACCTACTCCCTTTTTAGAAGCAAATAACTGAAGATTTAATTTTAACATGGTTACACCTCCTGTTTTACTCGTTTATAGTGACATAGTCACCGTAACTTGCAGCGATAGTTTGTAAAGATACGATCATCGCTTCAAGGATAAGTTGCGCTTTTTGCATATTATCTTCATTTAAATCAATCGGTAATTGATACTTCAAGAAACCTTTCTTTTCATCAATTACTGTATTTAATTCGGAATCTATACGGCAAATTGCTTCCAAAGCATTTACAGTTCCTACTGAAACTGCTGATATACCGGCACAAACAATGTCAGTCCCAGCATCAGAAAAAAATGCATGTCCACTTATTTTAAAGGAACCTATACGTCCATCTTTTAAACGTTCAATTGTTATTTTAGTCATTACTTAAAATTAAGCGTTGATTTTTTCGATAACAACTTTAGTGTAAGGTTGACGATGACCTTGCTTACGACGGTAGTTCTTTTTAGATTTGTATTTGAATACAAGAATCTTTTTAGCTTTACCGTTCTTTTCAACTTTTGCAGTTACAGTAGCTCCTTCAACAGTTGGGCTACCAACTTTGATGTTTTCGCCACCTACGAATAAAACTTTGTCGAATGTTACAGTTTCACCTGCGTTAGTATCAAGTTTCTCGATGTAGATTGCTTGACCTTCTTCAACTTTGATTTGTTTACCACCAGTTTCAATAATTGCGTACATAATTGCACCTCCTCAATAGTCTAAGACTCGCCACCAATAGGCATGCTAAAAATAGCAATTTAATACCTATTATGCGCGGTTGTAGCACGGGTGCGCTACAAACAATAACATTATGATGTTACCACGGGGCATGTCGAATGTCAACAACTACTTCAGTTAATGGCTGTTTCTAAATAGCTTGTTATTTCCTTAGTCGTACCAGTTCTAACTATATTATAAAATGGTATTTTTGAAGATATAATTTTCAAACAGATTTTTATAAACATTGCTTTTTCTAGTCTTTGTATATGATTATTCTGATCTCCATTTAACGCTTTTGCGACATCCTCACTACATTCAATAAGTAAAGCCTCGATATCACGACTTGTTGAGAGCTCCCAAAGCGCTCTTTCTAGCTCAAAAACTGTCTGAACCGTGTTTTTTACAAGCCCACTACCATTACACTCAGGGCATTTTTGATGTGTTGCTTCAATATGTGAATGAGCTGTTCTTTTGCGTGTAAGTTCAAATAAACCAAGGTCAGAAAATCCAAATAGCTTTGT
This sequence comes from Bacillus sp. AFS088145, assembly GCF_002564465.1. GTDB lineage: Bacteria > Bacillota > Bacilli > Bacillales > Bacillaceae_G > Gottfriedia. The sequence continues at coordinate 21,818 of NZ_NUUX01000007.1, forward strand.
ATAAGCTCGATCATTTTTAAAGGCTTCCCTTAATAAATCGCCTATACTTTTTTGCTGTTCAATGGACTTCATATTTATAAAATCAATAATAATCATTCCACCAATATCACGAAGTCTTAATTGGCGAACAATCTCATTTGCAGCTAATTGATTTGTATGATATACAGTCTCTTCACGATTATTTTTCCCGCTAAATTTACCTGTATTTACATCGATCACTGTCATAGCTTCAGTTTGCTCGATTAGTAGAAATGAACCATTTTTTAACCATACAATTTGTTTAAAAGATTTCTCTATTTGTTCTTCAATTTTCAATGCCACAAAAATATTTTCATTACCTCTATAACTAATTATTTGAAGATCTTCAGGCAAATAATTTTTATAAGCAGGTAAATCATCAATGATTAATTCACTGATTGTATCTTTAGGATGTAATTTAAAAAACTTAGTAAACAAGGAATTCGCTTCCCATAAACAATTGATTTTTTTAAAGCTTTGATTTTTTAATGAATCATAAAATGTTTGAAAGCCTTTTAACTCATTTAAAATCACATCTGATTCAGCATTTTCACATGAAGATCTGAAAATTAGCCCCTCATTATCACGAGTGTAATCTCGACCTAATGAGTATAATTTATTTCGTTTCGATTCTTTTTTTATTTTATTTGAGACAGCAACTTGTTTTGTAAGAGGGAAATATACAACGTAATCACCAGAGAACTCAAGATTATTTGTAAGCTTTGGACCTTTCTCATCAAACGCATCCTTTATTACTTGAACCAAAATATATTGTCCTTTTTGGAACTTTTTTCTTATTAATTCGTCTTTATTGATTTCAGATTCTTTCCCTTCGATTGTATCTTCGAATCTCATGAAGCCATTTTTATTTAAGCCAATATTTACAAAAATTGCATTTAATTTCGGCATTACTTCTTGGATTTGTCCTACATATATATTCCCTACATATGTATTTTGGTCTGCAGAAGAAAACCATTCAACTAGCTGGTCATTTTCAGTTACAGCAATTCTTTTCTCTGAATGTTTTACATTCATAATTACTTTCTTCAAATTCATCTTCCTAACTATGTTTAGTATCTATCACATTTTATTCATTTAATTAGAAAAAAGCCAGTTAAGATAATCTAATTAGTTAGTCTACTCACATGAATATTAGAAATTGAATATTATGTTAAGATTTCACTTACATTCTTCTTTAAAGAGACGTTATTTTCTCCTTTTCTTTTCCTGTATTACCCTTTCTTTTACTTAATCCTGATTTAGATAGGAGCGATTATATGGATATAATTCTATCAATTCTTATACCAACCGTCCCCGAAAGAATGGGGTATTTAAATAATATTATTAATGATTTAGATAAACAGAGTAAAACATATCCAGTTGAAATATTAGTACTTTTAGAAAATAAAAAAAGAAGCATTGGTGAAAAAAGAAATGTTCTAATTGAGCAAGCAAAAGGAGATTATGTAGTTTTTATAGATGACGATGATCGGATAGAACCAAATTATATCGAATTATTATGCTCAGCAATCAATGAAACGCCAAATGTTGACTGTATTGTATTTGACGTTTTAGTAAATTTTAATAACCAATACTCTAAAGTTTGTAAATATGGGAAAGAGTTTGCACATGGGGAAGATGAAAATTATTATTATCGAAAACCAAATCATTTAATGTGCTATTCAAAAAAAATTGCCTCGACACATAAATTTCTTAATATCAGTTTTGGAGAAGACGATGAATGGGGCAGACGAGTTTCAAACGATATAAAAATTCAAAAAAGGATCCCTTCTATATTGTATTACTATGACTATATTCCAAAAGACTCCTCGTGGTATGTATAGTAAGAATTGAATAAAATTAATTAAAAAATGGCCTCACCTAGAGACCATCTTTTTTTGTTTGCTATTGGACTAACTCATTTAATTTACAACACTATAAAGATGGCTTCATATCAAGCCACCTCAGTTTATAGAAAATGTATAAAATAAATGAAATCTAACTAATTAATTCTTCAAGCGAATAGGTTGCTTTCTTCTCAGTGAAGTAAGCATGTAATAATTCATTTTCATCTAACATTTGTTGATTTTTTTTATCAAGAGAAAAGACGACGTTGTATTTATATCCTTTTTGAAAGTTGGAAAAAACTTGAAATAATTTTGTTTCTTTATTCAAGGAGATCGATTTGATTTTTTGGATATATTGTTTGTTTCCATAAAACCGTTCCATTAAAAATCGGATAACAACAAAATGCCTATTTTTCCACTCACTCCATAAGGAAACGATTAAAAATAATAGACAAACCCAAATTGTAATATTCATAGGCTGTATTATGATTGTAAGAAATGAGGATAACAATAAAAATACAAATGATGAGTACAAGCTATATATATGAGCTCTAACGAACGGAAAAATCAATGAAAATAACTGATAGATTAATTTCCCACCGTCTAATGGCCATATTGGTAATAAATTAAAACAAAGGATACTAAGATTGTAATTGATAAAAAGCGTATAGAGGTTTTCAGGCATTAAATTCATTTGAAATAGGAAGTTAGCGATTATATATAAAGTTAAATGTTGAATGGGGCCAGAGATTGTAACAATAAACTCCTCGTAGGTTGGTCGATTTCCATGTTCATCAAGATCTACAACTCCCCCAAACGGAAGTAGCGTAATTTTATTTATTCTCCAATTAAATGAAGTAGCAGCAATGGCGTGACCTAATTCGTGGCAGAAAATTATAATTGATACAAACAATACTGACCAAAAATTAGCTGTCATAATACCAATACATGCAATTAATAAATACAGTGGATGAACTGAAATTTTAGAAGGAAGAGTTAGCCATTTATTCAAATGGAATCACCTGTTTCGGATCGATAAATTTTTCCCCCATTTTAATTGCGAAATAATAAGTACCTAAATTCCCTTCATCATTGGATGATACCGTCCCGATAACCTTTTTACTATCCACTTCGTCATAAACTTTTACGTTAGTTGTTCCTAATTTTCCGTACCAAGATTCTGAACCATCAGCGTGTTGAATAATGACCGTATTCCCTAAATTATCTTTCTTTCCTACAAAAAGTACTCGACCTTTTTTGATTGACTCTACTTTTTGGTTAGCTTCAGTTTGAATCAATATCCCTTGGCCGTCCGTTTTAAAACTTTGCAGTACTTTACCACTTGCAGGAACAGCATAATTATCATTTCCAACATTCTCTTTTTGATCATTTAATTGTGGTAAAAAAGCAATAGGACTTCCAAATCGATCTTCATACCATTTCTGTAATGAAGCAAACTGAAATTCACTTTCATAAACTTGTGAAAGACCATGCCGAACTTGAGATGCCATAGGTGAGTTACTTTTTAAGATGATGGCTAAAGCTAGTACAATAATCGCGCATAATAAACTTCTAAACACAAAGTTAGAGTTATTCATTATTTTCTTACCTTGCTCTTCTACCAAATCATCGTAAGTATAAGTGTATCCGCCCTCAGTGTTTTGCACTTCTTTTACCGGAAATTTGCTCATTAATTGATTCGGATTTCCCCATTTTTCTTCTTGTTCACGCCGTTTAGCGATCCGCTTTCTTATATCATCTACGCGCTTACTCAAAGTGTCACCTCTCCTCGGAACCTAGTTAGTTAATTTATATGAATCAAAAGGACAACTTATGAGTAGATAATTTGAAAAGTGGACAAAGGTATTAGACAGGATTTTGGAAGTGATTTAAGAGGAAATTTGAAAAATAGAAAAAGAAAAACACTTCGCTTTTTACGAAGTGTTATCGGATACCAAATAATTTTTTCACTTTAAAGAAAATACTCTTTTCAGTTTCTAATGATTGTAATGGTACAGATTCCCCTAGCACTCTTCTTGCAATATTTCTATATGCAATAGAAGCTTTTGAATTTGGATTCATCGCTACAGGTTCACCACTATTAGTTGCCTTAATAACGTTTTCATCATCTTGGACAATACCAATTAAATCTATAGCTAACATTGAAGTAATTTCATCAACATCTAAGCTATCTCTATTTTCCATCATATGACTTCTAATACGATTGATTACTAGTTTAGGAGGCTCAATATCCTCTTGATCTAATAATCCAATAATACGATCTGCATCACGAATTGAAGAAACTTCAGGAGTTGTGACAACAATCGCTTTATCTGCACCTGCTACTGCATTTTTATATCCTTGCTCAATACCAGCAGGGCAGTCTATTAATATATAATCATAGTCTTTTTTTAATTCATCAACAAGCTCTCTCATTTGTTCAGGAGAAACAGCAGTTTTATCGCTTGTTTGTGCAGCAGGTAATAAATATAAGCATTCAAAACGCTTATCCTTTATTAATGCCTGATGCGTTTTACAGCGACCTTCAACAACGTCCACTAAATCATAGACGATGCGATTTTCTAATCCCATGACAACGTCTAAGTTACGTAGGCCGATATCAGTGTCAATTAAGCACACTTTTTTTCCAAACATCGCTAATGCTGTTCCTAAATTTGCTGATGTAGTTGTTTTACCAACTCCACCTTTACCAGATGTAATTACTATAGCCTCTCCCACAGTTACATCATGCCCCTTTCTAACCTTGTCAAACTAGGTCTAAGATGAGTCAGAAATTGTATGCGATCGACAATGATTTGGCTATCTTCGTTTATATACGCACATTCCATCTCATTGCCTTCATCACCATAATGATCCGGTGCTCTGTTCATTATGCTGCAAATTCTCAACTGCATTGGTCTCATTATTGATGCCGCAATAACTGCCTCCTTATTACCATTAAAACCGGCATGAGCAGTACCTCTTAGTGCACCCATAATAAAGATATTTCCACCCGCAATAACAGTTCCACCTGGGTTAACATCACCGATTAACAGTAAATCACCTTTCACTTGGAGAATCTGACCGGATCTTACCATTCTACAAATAGGTACAATTTCCTCCCTTTTCATCCATTCAATAGCTTCTTGCTTCGAAATCACATTACTTTCAATTGTTTCAACCACAAGATTATTCTTTTTACGAACAATTGAACGAATAATTTCATCTTGTTCGGGAGATAAAAAACGATTTCCTATTTTTAAACGAACTGCAAGTAAGGGACGATCATTACTCTCAAACAAGTGGGTAGACAGTCTTTCTTCAATTTCATCTACTAAAATTTGAAAAGAACATGTATCATCGAGGTGCAGTGTTAGACCATCTTTCGTTCCTTTTATTGTAACATATTGTTGCCTCTGTTCCATGATAAGTGTTCACCCCGATTGTATAATTCGACATGCACCCGAAAAACCCTTTATTTTTCCTCATTATTTTCACTAATCGTTCTTAATAATGATGAGAAAGGATATGCAAAAATTAATATAAATAGTGCATTCAGTAATAATGTCGGAAATAATCGATGATTCAAAAAGTATGTATTATTCATATTAGTAAATCCGAACAACGCATTTAATCCGTATACTAAATATTCTAAGGCTGCTGTCCATATTAAAACAAGAATACTTCGAACGAATAAATTCGCATAAAGTATTTTAATTGCTTGACTTATTAAAAAGATAAATAACGGAAAAGCAGCTAAATATATACCTATAATCTCTGTATAAACAATATCATAAATGAATCCAAAGATAACACCATAAATAAGTGCCTTCTTCGGATTGTAATATAATGTAATAAATAATAAACCAAAAAATAAAAAATGTGGAACAATTATCGCATTGTGACCAAGAATGTTTGGCGATACAGTTGATACATAAATATTTTCTAAAATAAACAGAAATGTTAAAAGGAGAGGTAAACCATACTTACTCATTTACTAATTACTCTCCTTTCTGTGGCTGATCAATTGAACGCTTAACAGCTAGTACATGATTTATGTCATTAAAATCTGCTTGCGGTTTAATATAAGCTGTTTGTGTTAGCCCATGTTCATCAGGAACAACTTCCTCAACTTTCCCTATCACTAGATTAGCTGGAAAAACACCACCAAGTCCTGAAGTCACAACTGTTTGTCCTTTTTTTACTTTTGCATTTGAAGGAATTCGTTTGAATAATAAAGCTTGTTTCTCAACATCATAACCCTCTATCAAACCAAAAACTGTATCTTTTTGCTGAATTTTAGCAGAAATTCGATTTGTACGATCTGAAGAACTTAATAATTGTACAGTTGATGAAAATTTAGAAACATTTTTAACTTTACCAATTAAGCCTTTAGAAGTGATAACTGCCATTTCTTTTTCAATTCCACTTATCGATCCTTTATCAATGGAAATGATTTGTTGCCATTTATCCGGATCTCTTATTGTAACTGTAGCTTGAAATGTATCATAATCACTTAAGCTTTTTTTGATTCCAATCATGTCTTTTAATTCTTTATTTTCTTTTTCTAATGCTTTCTCACGTACAGATAATTCAACATATTTATCGAGCTTACTTTTCAAAACTTGATTTTCATCATATGTATCCTTTAAGTCTGCCATATTATTAAATAAACCCGCAATAAGTTGTGCGGGCTTATTAAATACTTTTTCAGTCAAACTTACTGTATCTTTAATAAACTGCTCAGGAATTGAAAGGTTTCTATTACTTCTTAAAGAATAACCTAGTAGTGCCACTAGTAAGATAATAGCAGCTAAGACAATCATTAAACGTTTATTTTGAAAAAATTGTGGCATTCTTACACCCTCTTATAACAATTCAACTTTTTGTTCTAACGATTTCATGAATGTAATCCTCACTAATTGTAGTGAGGATTACAAATTTTAACTAATCTTCTTATTAAAGAACTTATTTAGTAGTCCATCCTTTTAGAAAACTAGCCAAATTTTTATATTACCAATCAACTTTTATCGATATGAAGTGCTTGAAGAAGAATAATTCTTTTTGAAAATATCGATATTATCTAATGCTTTACCTGTACCCATTGCAACACAGTCAAGAGGGTCTTCCGCAACTATTACAGGCATATTTGTTTCTTGAGCAATTACTTTATCAATATTACGAAGAAGTGCCCCACCACCAGTAAGAACGATTCCACGATCAATAATATCCGCTGCTAATTCAGGTGGTGTTTTTTCTAAAGTATTTTTAACAGATTCAACAATTGCTTCTACTGTGTCACTTAAAGCTACTGCAATTTCTTCTCCATGGATTGTAATTGTTTTAGGTAAACCTGAAATTAAATCACGACCACGAATATCCATTTGCTCATCTGAATCAGTTTTAATAGCTGAACCAATTTCAAGTTTTAACTGTTCGGCAGTACGTTCACCAATTGATAAGTTATAGTTCTTTTTAATATATTGGATAATCGCTTCGTCCATATCATCACCAGCAGTACGAATCGATTGGCTAGTAACGATACCACCTAATGAGATAATTGCAACCTCAGTTGTTCCTCCACCAATATCAACAACCATACTTCCAGTTGGTTCCATAACCGGTAAATTAGCACCAATTGCTGCAGCAAAAGGTTCTTCAATTAAGAATGCATCACGTGCACCAGCTTGTCTTGTTGCATCAATAACAGCTCTTTTTTCAACAGCAGTAATACCTGATGGCACACATACCATTACATAAGGTTTACGTGAGAAAAATCCGTTGCTCTTTTGAGCTTGATCAATATAGTGCTTCATCATTGTTGCTGTTGTTTCAAAGTCAGCAATAACCCCATCCTTCATTGGTCTAGTCGCAACAACGTTTCCTGGAGTACGACCAATCATAAGTTTTGCTGAACTCCCTACAGCAACAATTTGTTTCGTATCTGTTTTTAATGCCACAACAGAAGGTTCTCTAACTACTATTCCTTTTCCTTTTACAAAGACTAAAGTATTCGCAGTACCTAAGTCTATTCCTAAATCACGAGTAAATCCACCTAATCCAAACATATGTATCTTCCTTTCTAAAACGTACAACTTAAATTCATATTTAAAGTATCTATACTATATTCTCTTATCGTTAGTAAATAACAGGTTTTTATCCATAACTCACATTATAAAACAATTAGTTACTAATGAACACCCTTAAACGTAACCTTTTTCTTTTAAACTGACATACTTATGTTCACCAATTATGATATGGTCTAGTAATTCAATTCCAATTATTTTTCCACATTCAACTAATCGTTTTGTTACTTCGATATCTTCTCGACTTGGAGTTGGATCCCCACTTGGATGATTGTGTAAACAAATAATCGAGCTTGCAGATCTACGAAAAGCTTCTTTAAAAACTTCACGAGGATGGACGATCGAAGCATTTAAACTACCTTTAAAAATAGTTTCGCGGGCAATAACTTGATTTTTCGTATTTAAGTATAAACATACAAAATGCTCTTGTTCAAGAAATCGCATTTCATCCATCATAAATTCAGCACAATCATCTGGACTTTTAATCATAAATCTTTCGTCATATTGAAGACGGTTAATCCTTTTTCCTAATTCAAAGGTAGCAATTAACTGTACAGCTTTCGCTTCACCGATCCCTTTAATATTTGATATTTCTTCTACAGACGCATTCATTAATAATCTTAACCCATCAAATTTCAATAAAAGTTCGTTTGAAACTTTTAAAACCGATTCATTTTTTGTCCCAGTCCTTAATAAGATCGCAAGTAAATCCTGGTTAGACAAACTACTGGGACCAAATTTTAACAATCGCTCTCTTGGCCTTTCATCTTTCGGAAAATCTTTAATGAGAAGCGAATTTGACAAAGTATCACCTCAAATCAAAAGTTAAAAATTTAGTTCTCTTAGTTTTTTCTTAACTTTATTGATCGGAAGCCCAACAACTGAATAATAGTCGCCGTCTATTTTCTCTACAAATGTTCCGCCATATCCTTGTATGCCGTAAGAACCAGCTTTATCCATCGGTTCATTAGTATTGATATAATCAATTATTTCTTGATCACTTAGTTCACTAAAGGTAATTTTTGTACACTGATAAAAGCTACTACTTTTACCTTCATTAATAATTGAAACTCCAGTAAAAACCTCGTGTGTTTTTCCAGATAGCATTTTTAACATTGCAAATGCATCTTCTTTTGAGGTAGGCTTACCTAGTTTTTTATCATTATAAGTAACGATCGTATCAGCACCGATTACTACTGCATTTGGAAATTTATTAGATACATCTATAGCTTTTTCTTCCGCCAATTTCATTACAATCTCAGAAGACTGCAAGTTCTGCTCCATTACTTCTTCAACATCACTAGTTTCAATGATAAAAGGGATATTTAACATGCTAAGAAGTTCTTTTCTTCGAGGAGATGCAGAGGCTAATATAAGTTTTTTCATTTCATTCACCTATTATTTTTTTTTAAAAGGAAGGATACATGACTATCCTACCCAAGTAATCACTATAACACAAATTAGTAAAAAACACTTTTCGTTGTCTATTCGTTATTAAAATGTAATAAAAATGAAAGTTTTGTTAAGTATTAAAATACCCTAATAATAAAATTTCATTTTTAAATATTTTATGTCCAAACCCAGTCTTTTCGTAATAAAATTTGCTTAAAATTTGAATAGATATAAATTACACTAAGAAGTTTTTAATGATAAATATTAATTTCTTTCATTAGAACTGTAATAAAAAAACATAAACAAAAATATTTTGACAGTGTATTCACGCTGTTAAAATATAATCACGTCAATTAATTTCAAAATTTTCGTAAAAGGAGTTTAGTGAGGTTGATTTCCACTCCGGGGTGCTCGCTTTCCATG
>NZ_NUUX01000007.1:31590-49743 GCF_002564465.1 Bacillus sp. AFS088145
TAGGAGTCGAGCACCCCTCCATTCCAATCAACTTTTTCTTCAAAAAAAAGTTCGCAATAAGAACCTAATCAAATAGCCTTTACTTAGAGTAATCTAACAGTTGTTTATTAAACAGTTTGTAGATCAATTAATAACGAACATTAATTGATAAATTAATCATTTAAATTTGTTTATTATCTCATAATATTTTTAACTTCTGAAAAAAAATTACTAGTGTTGTTGAAATAAGTTGATCAAACATATTAACATTTAAAATCAAAAAATGATACTTTATTAATTAATAAATGTTCACTTAAAGTACGTTTTCACCGTTTTATATTTCAACAAACTAAAAATACACTAACAAAGTTTAATTTGTTAGTGTATTTTTTTGTTCTTTTAATATTTTAAATAAGGATAACATGTCATATTGGACTGATTGGGTTACTTTATTTAGATGATTTTGCTTATTACTTGAGGACATAACTTTTTCGATGTTTTGTAAATGCTTAAGTCCATTTAGTAATTGCTTATTTTTAATATAATCTTTTTGCTTACTCAAAATTAACATTGTTGAGCTAATTTGTTCAAGCTGTTTTTCATTATTAAAGTTTTGATCTGTTAAATACGATAACATAAAATTAAATGTTTCCACTTCAGCTTTATACATGTCTACTGATTGTTTTGGACCTTTGTATACTTGACCACCAATTGTTTCTTCTTTTAAATAAGTACTTTTTAATTTTTTCTTAACTTCATCTGCTAGAAACGTGCTATCTTTCCCGCTCAAAGCAATAACGACGAAAAAATTATTATTTTTTTCATAAATGACAGGGGTTAAGCCATTTGAAGATACTTCTTTTTCATTTTTCTTCGCTGATTCCATACTTTTATACATTCCAACTTGTGCGAGATCAAACTTCACTGCTGGAATCTTCATTTGTACTTGATTCGTTGCTGTACCAGAAACCGATACACTATTTTTAGTTGGGTTAAGTGCATCTGGCTTTGATTGTTTAAATATCCCTAAAAATACAAACCCAAAACATAGTCCTATTAAACTTGCACCAATAATAGAAATAATAATACTTTTCGAAGGTGATTTCTTTGTGAAAAAAGTAATCTTCTTTTTCTCCTTCACCTTCTGCTCTGGATTAATCTTTTTCTTCTTTTTAACATCATCTAACACGATTACTTTTTTCCCTAGCCCATCAGGAGTAGGTAAAACCCATCCAAATTCCCCGTTATTTTCCTCTTTCTGATCTTGGGAAGTCACAGCACCTTCTTCAAACGCTTTTTCCTCGCCATTAATTTTAATTGATATCTTTGAGGACTTGTCCATATGAATCCTCCTACTACTTTATTTTAAAACGTAAAAAAATACTAACATATAATTCCAGAAAAACACGCCGACATTTGTCGAGGACAAACAGATATCGTGCAACAAAAAATTACAAAAACTTGCCCATTTTTTATCTACATAAATAACCACCGTAGGATTCCCGGTGGTTATTTGCTATACATTGCCACTTTATTTCTTCCAGCATTTTTTGCTTTTGAATACATAGCTCTGTCTGCACATCGAATTAAGTCAGACGGATCTCTTGCCACAAATGGTGCAACTGCTGCACCTATACTTGCTGTTACTGTTAATTCAATCTGTTGATCTTTGTTAGTCATATGATTTGTAATGTAAAATGGTATAGTTTCGAGCGATTTTCTAATGGGCCCTCCTTTACAATTCTAAGCGAATTTTTTTAGCAAATATCTTCTCACTACTGAAATAAAATATAAAGATCCGGTTATTAACAATATCTCGTTTTCCTGTATATCCTTTATATTCTTATCTATTGCAATAGATAAATCACTTTCATATTTTATATTAAGTGTATTAGCATTCGAAATTAATTCGTCTTTATTCATCGCTCTAGGAAAATCAAAAGTTGTCATTATAATATTATTTGTTATTTCTCGTAATTCTTTTAACATCTCTCCAACATTTTTATCTTTCAAGGCAGAGAACAGAATCTTTATTTCCTTATCAAGAAAACGGTTATTCATCGTCTCCACTAAACTTTTAATTCCTTCAACATTATGTGCGCCATCAATATAAATAACAGGATTAGAAGCTATTAGTTCTAATCTACCTGCTTTTTGAGCTATTTTTAATCCTCTTTTGATATTATCTTCACTAATATTCATTCCATATTTATTTTGTAATAAATGAACAACACAGATTGCGCAAGAAGCATTCCTAATTTGATGATGCCCAAGCATTGATAACTCAATATTTTCAATTACCCTGTCATTGCCTTTGTAATTAAATTTCTCATAAAGTGAATCTTTCAAAGGAAAAGCAAAAAAATGCTTATCATATTCAAAATAATCAGCTTCATTTTTGATTGCAGCATTTTGAATAATTGTTAAAGCTTTTTCTTTCAATTCTGCTGTAACAATTGGAATTCCCTTTTTAATAATTCCTGCCTTATGCATAGTGATTTCTTCTATTGTTTCACCAAGAATTTGTTGATGATCATGACCAATACTCGTAATAATACTAATTAGAGGTGTCATTACATTTGTGCAATCCTCTAACCCACCTAAACCAGCTTCTACCAAAAATATGTCATGTTCTTTTATTTTATCGAAAAAGTAAAAAGCCATTGCTGTAATGATTTCAAATTCAGTTGGAGCACCACAAGGTAACTGTTCAACTTCTTCAACAACTGGAATCATACAGTTTACTAGTTGAATAAATTCTTGTTCACTGATCATTTCACCGCAGAACATGATTTGTTCACGATAATCTAATATATATGGTGATGTAAAAGTTCCTACAGTATACCCGGCATCTAATAAAATACTTTGAAGAAAAGTAATTGTAGAGCCTTTTCCATTCGTTCCTGCGACATGAATTGCTTTGACACTTAGCTGAGGATTACCTAGTCTAACTAGCATTTCTTCCATTCTTTGTAGGCCAGGTACAATGCCAAATTTTGTTCTGTTATACATCCATTTCAGTGCTTCCTCATATGTATTAACCATCTTAACCCTACCTTTATAGTAAAAAACGACGAATCAGTAACTCAATTCGTCGTTTTTATTTTATTAATTTTTATTACAGATCGCTTACTTAAACTACTTATTTACTTAGTTCTGCAATTCGAGCTCTTACAGATTCTTGTTTTTCAAGATAATCTTTTTCTTTACGACGCTCTTCTTCAATAACTGCTGCAGGAGCTTTCGCTACAAATCCTTGGTTGCTTAATTTCTTTTGAACTCGTTCAACTTCACTAGTCCATTTTTCTAATTCTTTCTCTAAACGCTTTTTCTCTTCTTCAAGATTAATTAAACCTTCTAGAGGAAGATAAAGCTCAGCCCCACTAATTACTGCTGACATCGATTTTTCTGGTGCGGTTAAGTTAGTAGAAATTGTTAATTCTTCTGGATTACAGAAGCGCTCAATATATGAACGATTTTCTTCTAATGCAGCTGCAATCGTTTCATCTTTTGCAGAGATCATTAGTTGAACTTTTTTGCTCATTGGTGTGTTTACTTCTGCACGAATATTACGAACTGAACGAATTAACTCAACTAATATTTTCATCGTTTCAGAAGCTTCTTTATTTGTTAATTCTTCTCTAACTGTTGGCCAAACAGAAACTGTAATAGACTCACCTTGGTGTGGTAGAGATTGCCAAATTTCTTCAGTAACGAAAGGCATAAATGGATGTAAAAGCTTCATTGTACTTTCTAATACGTGTGCAAGAACTGAACGAGTCATATTTTTTGCATCTTCATTGTCACCGTATAAAGGAATCTTTGCCATTTCAATATACCAGTCACAAACATCGTCCCAAATGAAGTTATAAAGTACACGGCCAACTTCACCAAATTCATAACGATCGATTAAAGCTGTTACACTTTCAATTGTTTCATTTAAACGAGTTAAAATCCATTCATCAGCAACAGATTTTTCTTTCGTTAAATCGATATTTTCATATGTGAAGCCTTCCATATTCATTAAAGCAAAACGTGAAGCATTCCAAATTTTGTTTACAAAGTTCCAAGTAGCTTCAACTTTCTCGATACTGAAACGTAAATCTTGGCCTGGTGAACTTCCTGTTGTTAAGAAGTAACGTAATGAATCTGCTCCATATTTCTCAATAACATCCATTGGGTCAACACCGTTACCAAGTGACTTACTCATTTTACGTCCTTGCTCGTCACGTACTAAGCCATGAATTAAAACATCGTTAAATGGACGTTTACCAGTAAATTCGATTCCTTGGAAAATCATTCGTGATACCCAGAAGAAAATAATATCATAACCCGTTACTAATACATTTGTTGGAAAGTAAGCTTGGAAATCCTTACTTTCTTCATTTGGCCAACCTAAAGTTGAGAATGGCCATAATGCTGAACTGAACCAAGTATCTAAAACGTCGTTATCTTGATTCCAATTTTCAATATCAGCTGGTGGCTCTTGATTTACATAAATCTCACCAGTTTCTTTATGATACCAAGCTGGAATACGATGTCCCCACCATAATTGGCGTGAAATACACCAATCACGGATATTTTCCATCCAACGTAGATACGTTTTTTCAAAACGATCCGGTACAAATTTTACGCTATCATCAGAATTTTGTAATGCTACTGCAGCATCAGCTAGTGGTTGCATTTTAACAAACCATTGAGTTGATAAATATGGCTCAACAACCGCTCCGCTACGTTCACTATGACCTACAGAATGCATATGTTCTTCGATTTCAACAAGAACACCCATTTCTTGTAAATCTTTAACGATTTGTTTACGGCATTCAAAGCGATCCATACCATTGTATTTTCCTGCTTTTTCATTCATCGTACCATCTTCATTCATTACAAGAATGCGAGGTAAGTCATGACGGTTTCCAACTTCAAAATCATTAGGATCATGGGCAGGAGTAATTTTTACAACTCCAGTACCAAATTCCATATCAACATAATCGTCAGCAATAATTGGAATTTCACGATTAACGATAGGAAGTGTAACTGTTTTACCAACCATTGATTTATATCTTTCGTCTTCTGGGTGAACTGCAATTGCAGTATCCCCAAGCATTGTTTCAGGACGAGTAGTTGCAATTTGAATGTTTCCAGTTCCGTCTGTTAAAGGATATTGCATATGGTAGAATGCACCTTGAACATCCTTATAAATAACTTCGATATCTGATAAAGCTGTTTTTGTTGCTGGATCCCAGTTGATGATATATTCACCACGATAGATTAATCCTTTGTTGTATAGCTTAACGAATACTTCTTTTACTGCATCAGATAGACCCTCATCTAATGTGAATCGTTCACGAGTGTAATCTAAACCTAAACCGATTTTTTCCCATTGAGAACGAATGTGAGAAGCATATTCTTCTTTCCACTCCCAAGCTTTTTCTAGGAATTTCTCACGTCCTAAATCATATCTTGATAAGCCTTCTTCTCGTAATTTCGCTTCAACCTTTGCCTGTGTAGCAATACCAGCATGGTCCATACCAGGTAAATAAAGTACATCATAACCTTGCATTCTTTTAGTACGAGTTAAGATATCTTGTAAAGTTGTATCCCAAGCATGACCTAAGTGTAATTTTCCAGTTACGTTTGGTGGAGGAATTACGATTGTATATTTCGGCTTTTCTGATTCCACTTGTGCTTCAAAGAATTTCCCATCTAACCAAAATTGGTAACGATCTTTTTCAACTAAATTCGGATCATATTTTGTTGGTAATGATTTTTTTGTAGTTTCCATTCGGATTCATCTCCTCTAAATAATTATTGAAAAATAAAAAAACTCCACTCATCCTTGAAAAGGACGAATGGAGTTGAATTCGCGGTACCACCTTTTTTTGTCAGAAAAAACTTGTGTTTAACTGACACACTTAAAAAAGATAACGGATCATCCGGTAACTTCTAATCACCAAAAGCTTTCGAAGTCACTGCTCAAGGGCGACATTCCAACTCTATTTTCTAGAAACCTCCCACCAAATGGTTTCCTCTCTGAAGAACTAGTTCGTTGTACTCTTCCCTATCATTGCATTTCATTATGAATATATGTAATAGTCTACAAAATTTACTTAAGCTTAGTCAACATTATTTCTAATTTCTTTCTAGATTATTCAATAAGTGTCAATATAGTACCACATTTTTTAATACATAAAAAAAATACGAAAAATAATTGTAATGATTATTTAACATTCTGATATACTAGTACTTATTTAATTATGCGATAATTATATAGTATGTAGATATAATTTTTAGGGGGATATTCATGGGTTTATTTAAAAATACATTAGCTCGTGTTCTCGGAATAGGTGGAACGAGAATCGATACAAAGCTTGAAAAAACAGAATATCAAGCTGGTGAACGAGTAAAAGGTGAATTATATATAAAAGGTGGTCGAGTTAAACAAGAACTAGATTCCGTCTTTTTACATGTAATGACCGAATATCAAGTTGAATCAAATGATAAGATCATTAATAAGAATGGTACTTTACAAAAATTTATCGTATCAGTTGATCGTATAATAAATGCAAATGAAGAAGTTATTATTCCTTTCTTTTTCACCTTATCTGAAAATACACCAGTATCACTTCACAAATCCCATATATGGATTAAAACTCATTTAGAAATAGAAAAAGCTGTTGACCAATATGATGCTGATGGAGTTCAAGTAGTTCCTTCAGTTGGCTTAAAAACGGTAATCCAGGCACTTCAAGAAGAAGGATTTGTATTAAGAGATAGTGAAAACAAAAAGAAATATGGAAAAATTATTCAAGAATTTGAATTTTACCCGATGAATGGCGAATTTCGTGGAAAATTAGAGGAGATTGAAGTTAACTATTTAAGCTTTGACAAAACAGTCGACTTAATCCTTCAACTTAATCAAAAACAAAAAGAAACAACTAGTAAGTTTTCTAAGTTATTTGGAACTGATGAAAATAATGTTCGAATCTCTTTTTCAAAGGATCATATTACGGACAAGGATTTTGTACGTAAAAGTGTAGTAAATGCAATTAAACGTCATGTAAAATAATAAACATAAAAAACATCTATCCATGTTGCTATCATTAATGCAGTGATACATTTTTCGGATAGATGTTTTTTTCACTCTTAATTATGCAGTTTGAACTTATAAACCATCTATAGATTTCTCCGCTTCAATATCCTCTTGTATTTTAGAGACAAAATATTCAATATTAATCATATGCCAGTATGCATTTAATAAATCTCTTACATTGTCTTTTTCATTATTAACCCCGGATCGCTTTAAATATTTAGAAATTTTGGAAGAAAATTGCGTTGGGTATGCCATATAGCTTAAAAATAACATTCTTTCCTCTTCTCTTAATGAAAAATTCTTTTCATACATTTTAAGCCAATTATTACGATCAGATTGCTGAATAGGATATGTTTTAAAAGAATTCTTATAATAGTTCGTTAAATCTTGAATTGGTGTAGTTTCTTGTGCATTTTCTAGATTGATAAAGACACCTTCACCTCTTTTATTTACAAGAAAGTGAGAAATAGATAAATTTCCATGGTTCATGACAACTCTAGTATTTTCAGTTTCCTTCATTTTTTTAAACCATTCATCTAACTGTCCCTTAGCAAATTGATGTGCACTTAATATTTTATGAAAATACGTACAATAGCTTAGTTCATAAGGTGACATATACCAATTATCTTCCGCAGCCTCAATGAAATTTTCCAATACTTCTTTATCTTTACTCCATCTTTTTGTTAACGTATCATAATGGATTTGTAATTGATCTTTATCTACCTTTTTTTCTTTTTGTGTACTGCTGTGCATCTTACCTAGTGAAGTAAACATTCGTTGAAAATGTAAATTCTCATCTGACTTTTCATCAACACTTTCAATCCACGGCATTAAATAGTAATGCTTCGTATTAAATTCAACAATATAATCTCCGCTCTGGGTATGATAAATTGGTACAACATTACGAAAGCCTTTATCTTGTAAAGAACGAACATTATCAATCAAATTATTTCTATATACTCGATTCACATTTGCCTCTTTTAGTGCGAATACACCTTGATTCGTATAGATCTTAACTACTTTACCAACAGTTTCAAAATAATTTGGGACAATATGATACTGTGCTAAAATGACGCTTATTTCATCTTTAGGTTTTCTATACAAGATGCGTCACTCTCACTTTCTAAATGCGTAAAAGCCTTGTATTAGTAGACAAGTGTCTTAACTAATACAAAGCTCTCACCATATTGTTATTGTTTTATAGCAGTTACTGGTATATAAATGATTTGCCCTTCCGATAAAAATTCATCATTCAAGTTATTAACACGATTCAACTGCTGAGTTTGTAGGTTATATTTTTTAGCTACAGATTCAATTGTATCTCCATTTTGAGCTAAATATAATTTTAACTTAGTATAAGAATCTTCTCTTCCTTCGCCAGTAAACAAACTTGAAAGTAGATTGTCACTTTTAACGCTTCTTGCTTCGCTTACTTCTTCTTTAACTTCCTTGTTTACAACTGGCTCAGCTTTTACTTCTACTTTTGGTAATTCAGGTGGTGCTTCTTGCTGCTCCACTTGAGCTTGATAATAATCCGCATAATAAGGTGGTGTTTGACGTACATCATTTGGATTCTCGAAATTATTTTCTTGATTTACTTGAGGGAATGGATTTTGATAGAATTGCTGCTGCTGCTGCTGATTTTGATTATATGCAAATGGTGCTTGCTGATATTGTTGGTTAACATATGGTTGATAGTTTTGCTCTAAAGTTCGATTATATAGTTCTTCATATTTTTCTATTTCTTTTTGTGCATTGTTTTCATTATTAGCATTTTGCAAAGTGCTAAAATCATTATCTAAGAAGCTAGGTCTACTATTTAATGAATTGTTTAAATAATTGTGTACATTAAAATCATTATTCAAGAAACTAGGTCGCTCATTATACGTATTATTTTCATTGTTAGATACCTGTGCATCATTTTCATTTTGACTAGCTTCTACATCATTATTATTCATTAAGAAGCTCGGGGTTGTATCCACTGCTTGTGGTTCCATTGCTTGCGGTTCCATTGCTTGCGGTTCCATTGCTTGCGGTTCCATTGCTTGCGGCTCCATTGCTTCAGCTGATATATTAAAGCCCCTAAATACTTCTTCATATTCTTCTTCCTCTTGAGCCTCTGATTGTTCTTCTAACTGCTCTGACTGGGCCATAATTTCAACATTAAAATGTTCTTCTCCTTGTTGTTCCTCTTCGTAACTTTGTTCGTTGCTTTCTTCTAACTCATAATATTGCTCCACTTCATTTTCATTTTCAACTGCTTCGACTCGATCTTCCACTACTTCTTCAGGCTGAAAAACCTCTAAGTAAGTAGGTTGCCCAGGATAAGTGTCTTGTTCTTCTTGCTCATCATTCTCTTCAAGGGATTGAATCCAATCACTGCCGTAAAGATTATCTTGTTCACTTGTTTCCTGTTCCGAAGTTGGTTGATGAAAGAACTGGAATTGTTCTTCTTGTTCTCTTTCTTCTTGATACTCATATCCTGCATTTCCTTCATTATTTGAGCGATATTCATTTTCGAATGGGTAACTATTATATTGTTCATACCCTCTTTGTTCTTGATAAGTTTCTACTGCTCTATTATGGTCATGTAGACCAGAAATACATAAATCAGCAGCAATTTGAATACTACCTTTTTCAGCTAATTGATAATCAAATGTCTCTACGGAAACACAAAGATTTTCAAGATCAGTAATCCTAGTTAATGGTATTGAAATATCTACAGGGAACTGATGATTCATTTCACAACTTCCATCTTCAAGAACGATTACATTTTCAATCATTCTTGAAGGTGCTAATTCTCTTAATGAGTAATAATCACCTTGATTCGATAAATCAGGTGTGTAATTACCTTCTAAGGTTAAGACACCCTTCACTTGAACATATTCTTCAAATTGCTGTATAGTAATGTCTGGATTTAACGAGAGTGACCTTACCTCTTTAACTTCCTGTCCTTTTTGGAACCAGACAGTTTCTTTCAATGAAAAGCGAATATTTGTTTGATTTTCTGAAGACACCTTAATGTCCTCCTCTCATCGTCCAATTTGGTCTATGACATTACATTTTTATGAAAGAAACGAAAAATTTATGAAGAAAAGATTGTTATTTTATATTAAGAAAGGTTTAATAATCGCAGGATTAAAGAAAAACAGTGATAAAGGAATAGAAAAAAAAAAACCAAAAGTGGTATTTAGGAAGGATTGGACGAATAGTATCAGAAAAACTGAAGAAAAAAATGGGCAACTATGTCGTTGAAATTATTTACTAATTAGTAGTTGGGGAACTAGAGGGTGTTTTTCATTCGCTCGATCATATATATTAGTTTTTTCTTCGATATTGAATTGTTTAGAACAATATTTAACAATATCTATAGGTTTCTATTTGAAAATATCTACTTTTTTATAGTTTTTTTGGTCACTATACCTTAACTGGTATGGGTAATTTTACATGTTAATTGCGATTCTTGGGATTTTAATTGCAGCTTTGCTAATAATATTTGCGATTCTCGGTTTTTATTTGCGATTATGCCATTATTAATTGCGATTTCCTGATTTTATTTGCAGTTTACTTTTTTTGTAGTCTCTCCTCTACTTTTTGCATAGATTGGTCATCTTATTTGCAACTTCTCCTTATCTATTTTTACATAGATTGGCATCTTATTTGCAATTCTCCTCTAACTATATTTGTAGCTTGAACTTCTCTATTTTTCTCTGCAATTGATCTACTGAAGCTTTACCAACTCTTTTTCTAAACAAAAAATGGTGCCCTAAAAATAGGACACCACCTTAAATTAAGCTAATTGCGAAAATGCGTATTCAGCAGCTGCAATCGTTTTTTGAATATCTTCGTCTGTATGTGAAGTTGATAGGAATAGACCCTCAAATTGTGATGGTGGTAAGAAGACACCTTGATCAGCCATTAATTGATAGTATTTCGCAAACATTTCTAGATTAGAAGTTTTTGCTGCTTCGTAATTTTCAACTTTTTCGTTTGTGAAGAAGAATCCAACCATTGAACCTGCACGATTTATACAATGTGGAATATTGTATTTTTCAGCTGCAGCTTTATAACCAGCTTCTAGTAAATCAGCTTTACGGTTAAATTCTACATAATCTTCTTTAGATAGCTGACTTAATGTTTCGTAACCAGCCGTCATCGCTAAAGGATTTCCTGAAAGAGTTCCAGCTTGATAAATTGGGCCACTTGGAGCAATTTGATTCATGATTTCAGCTTTACCACCATATGCACCTACTGGTAAACCTCCACCGATAACTTTTCCTAAGCAAGTGATATCAGGTGTTACACCAAAATGACCTTGAGCACAATTATATCCTACACGGAAGCCAGTCATAACTTCATCAAAAATCAATAATGTACCATATTGAGTCGTAATTTCTCTTAAGCCTTCTAAGAAACCTTCAACTGGTGGAACAACACCCATATTACCTGCAACCGGCTCAACAATAACCGCTGCTAGGTCATCTCCATATTGTTCAAAAGCATATCTTATACTTTCTAAATCATTATAAGGAACAGTGATTGTATTTGATGCAACACCTTCAGGTACACCAGGGCTATCTGGTAATCCAAGTGTAGCTACACCAGAACCTGCTTTAATTAATAAAGAATCACCATGTCCGTGGTAGCATCCTTCAAATTTTAAGATTTTGTTTCGACCAGTAAATCCGCGAGCAAGACGTAAAGCACTCATTGTCGCTTCTGTTCCTGAGTTAACCATTCGAACAACTTCAATCGAAGGCACTCTTTCGATAACAAGTTTAGCTAATTCTGTTTCTTTTAATGTTGGTGCCCCAAAGCTAGTTCCAGTTTCTGCTGTTCGCTTTAAGCCTTCAACTACACGCTCATTTGAGTGACCTAAAATTAGAGGCCCCCATGATAGTACATAATCAATATACTCATTTCCGTCAATATCATATATTTTAGAACCTTTTCCATGACTCATAAAAATTGGTGACATATTAACACTTTTAAATGCACGTACCGGACTATTTACTCCACCAGGAAGTACTTGTTTTGCCTCTTCAAAAGCTTCAATTGACTTGTTATATGATCTCATTTATTATTACTTCCCTTCTGATAACCATCTGCAAGCATCTTTAGCATGATAAGTCATAATCATATCTGCACCAGCACGTTTCATACTAATTAATTTTTCCATTACAACCTTTTCTTCTTCAATCCAACCATTCAATGCAGCAGCTTTAACCATTGCATATTCTCCACTAACATTATAAGCAACAATTGGTTGGTGATAGTTATTTCTGATATCACGAATGATATCTAAATATGAAAGAGCTGGTTTAATGATTAAGAAATCTGCACCTTCTACTGTATCTGATTCTGCTTCACGGAATGCTTCTAAACGATTTGCAGGGTCCATTTGATATGCCTTACGATCACCTTGTCCTGGAGCACTTTGAGCTGCCTCACGGAATGGTCCATAAAATGCTGAAGCATATTTTACTGCATATGACATAATTGGAATATTATCAAATCCAGCTTCATCTAAAGCATGACGAATTGTTGCTACGAATCCATCCATCATATTTGAAGGAGCAATAATATCTGCGCCAGCCTGTGCTTGGCTTACTGCTGTTTTTGCTAATAGTATTAACGATTCATCGTTATTAACATACCCATCTTCTAAAACTCCACAATGTCCATGATCCGTATACTCACATAAACATGTATCTGCAATAACAATCATTTCAGGATATTGTTCTTTCGTTTGTGAAATCGCACGTTGAACGATTCCAGTTGCACAGTACGCTTCAGAACCAACTGCGTCTTTTACATCAGGAATACCAAAGAATATGACAGATTTTATACCTAATGATACAATTTCATCCATTTCTTTTTTTAATTCATCTAACGAAAATTGAAATACACCTGGCATTGAACTAATAGGATTTTTTACTCCTTGTCCTTCAACAACAAAAAGAGGATAAATAAAATCTTCTTTATGTAAATGAGTCTCTCTAACCATAGAGCGTAATGCTTGTGTACTTCTTAAACGACGGTGACGATCAAACGGAATAGAATAAGTCATTTTTTTCTCCTTCTTTTTAAAGACGATCTGATTAATCCATATCATCTACTATTTTTTTAATTAAAGCCTCTGTTGTAAATTTACTAGGAACAATAATATTATTCAAACCTTTTTCTCTAGCTTTTTGTGCGGTAACTTCACCAATACAAGCAATTTGAATGTTTTTTAAATCTTCCAAACTAATTGCATTTCCAATCAAATAACAAAACTGTTCTACACTAAATGGATTCAAAAATGAAATCACATCTAGCTTATTATTTATTAATAAATTTAACAGTTCATCTTTAATACCTAGATTTGCAATGGTCTCATAAACAGTTAATAAGTTAACTATATGACCATTTTCTCCTAGTATTTTTGGTACGTTATCACTCGCTAAAGAGCCACGTAAAAATAAAAATTTTGTTCCTTTTTCTACTATGTAACTTAACTCAGAAGCAAATGTTTTACCAGTAAATTGACTTGGAAGGAAAGCTACTTCAAATCCTTCTTCAATTAATCGGTTCTTTGTTTTTTCCCCGACAGCACCAATTTTTTTTTGAAGAATTTTTTGTTTAAGATCTTTTGTAATACTTTGCACAAAGTAATTTACTGAATTAGCACTTGTGAATAAAATCCATTCTGAATCAAGAACTAATTTTTCCAATTCATTAATTGAAATATCACTTTTAACTATTTTTTGAAGTGGAAGATTAATAGGACATCCACCAAACTGATGAATTAATTGATTGAATTCATCAGCTTGTTGCTCTGCCCTTGTCACTAATATTTTCATTCCATTTAAGGAATTATTCATCCGCTGCCTCTTTTACAGAATCAATAATATCCTTTGCTCCACGTTCAATTAATAGATTTGCAGCTTTTTCACCAATTTCAGTTGGATCAGTACCTTTAACAGTTTCTTTTAAGATGATGGTTCCATCTGGTTTAGCTACTAATGCAGTTAACGAGATTTCATCTTTGTCATCGATCGTTGCAAATCCAGCAATAGGAACTTGGCAACCACCTTCCATTTTATGAAGAAATACACGTTCCGCTTCTACAGTTGTATATGTTAATTCATCATTCAGTCTATTTAGTAATTCACGGATTTCAGTATCATTTTCACGACATTCGATAGCAAGTGAACCTTGACCTACTGCTGGTACACAGATTGTTTCGTCAATGTATTCAGTTATACTTTCTTCAGCCCAACCCATTCTTGTTAAACCAGCTGCTGCAAGAATAATCGCATCATATTCATTATCCTTAAGCTTTTGAATACGTGTATCGATATTTCCACGAATCCATTTGATTTGTAGATCAGGACGAACTGCTTTAATTTGAGCACTTCTTCTTAAACTACTTGTACCGACAATTGATCCTTCTTTAAGTTCCATTAAACCTTTTCCACTATTTGAAAGTAGTGCATCTCTAGGATCAACTCGTTTTGGAGTACATCCAATCATTAAACCTTCAGGTAAAATAGCTGGCATATCCTTCATACTATGTACAGCTAAATCAATTTCACTCGTTAACATTGCATGTTCAATTTCTTTAACGAATAAACCTTTTCCTCCAACCTTTGAAAGGGTTACATCAAGTATTACATCACCTTTTGTAACGATTTCCTTTAACTCAAATTCATAATCTGGTGCTACTTCTTTTAGTTTCTCTACAAACCATTTCGTTTGTGTTAATGCTAGTTTACTTCTCCTTGTACCAACTATAATTTTACGCATTGTTACATCTCCTTACGTACTCCATAAATGAAACTTTGAATATAGATTTGAAACAACATAATTTCCGAACAAAACTAAGAAGCAACAGATGTTAAATATGCAAAGAGATTTGCCATAGAAACGGTTGCTTACCTTTAAATACATAAATGTACTATACATGATTAAAACGAAAAATGAGCCAATTACTTTCATATCATACCAAACAAATGTGTGTAATCTAATACTTGCCCAAATAACACCTAAAATAAGGGAAGTTAGCATTAGTGGAACTCCAAATAAGTTAAATGTAATAAACATTTTTTCCAACTTACCTAAACTCCCCAATTTCTTTAAATGTGTAGACCATTTCTTCTTTTTTAATAAAACATATTGAAAAATGTACATAACCGAAAAAATAAAGGACAGGGTAAATGCACCGTATGCTAAGAAAGCAAGTCCAATATGGATATATAATAACTCCGATTTTAACTGATCGACTAATGTAGCTGTTTTACCCGCCTTCGGAATTAAAATTGATAATGAAAATACTAAAAATGAAACAACATTTGTAAAGAAAACTAAGTACTCTAGTTTTACTACCCAATTAATAAACAATGATAGTGATATTATAATCCATACATAAATATATAGTCCTTCCCTGGAAGTAAAAAAGGAATATAAACTGTATTGGCTAATGGTGTAAATCATTAAAACAGAAGAAAACACCCAAACAATTGCTAGCAAATAAAATGCTACCCGACTTGCCATCCTATTTGTATCTATAAAATCTATAAAAGAAAAAACGATACTCCATGCAAACAATAAGATTAATAAGTGATAGATAAAACTACTTTCCAAAAGCGCCACTAGCTAAACCTCATAAAAAACCTAAGTTTTGTTTTAAAGAAATAGTCTCTTTTTCTTGATTAGTTTGCATGTGTTTTTCATCTATAGATTCTTGTAAAATTTCATCTAGACTAAATATTTCTTTAAAAAGGGCAATTTGTACTTCTGAGTGTTTAGATGTACCCATTTCTTTTGCTTTCATAATTGGATCTCGTAAAAGTTGATTTACGATACTTTTTGTGTGCTTTTGAATAATTTTTAAATCTCTTTCAGATAAATGAGGAAGTTTTCTTTCTAGACTACTCATTGTATCTGCTTGAATATCTAACGCCTTTTCACGTAATGCAGAGATTACAGGAACAACACCTAGCATTGATAACCAAGATTGAAAAATATCAATTTCTTCAGATATTGCCTTCTTAATTTTTACTGCCTCACGTTCACGTTCTGCTAAATTCTCTGCAACAATTCCTTGAAGATCATCAATATCATACAAGAATGCACTATCAATATGATGAATTGATGGTTCAATATCTCTTGGAACAGCGATATCAACTAAGAATAGTGGGTTACCTTTTCTTGATTTTTCAATTCGACGAATCATTTTTTCCGTAATCACGTATTCTTTTGATCCAGTTGAACTAATAACGATATCTGCTTCTTTTAAAGCATTTTCAAGTGATTCTAACCCTTTTCCGATTCCATTAAATTGGTCTGCAAGTCTAACAGCATTTTCAACAGTTCGGTTAATAACCGTAACTTTTCCTACACCTTGAGAATACAAGTTTTGTAAAGCTAAGTTACTCATTTTTCCTGCTCCAACAATCAGTACATTGCAGCCTTTTAAATTGCTAAAAATCTTTTTTGATAACTCTACAGCAGCATAACTTACAGATACAGCATTTTCACCGATTCCAGTTTCTGAGTGAACTTTTTTTGCAAATGTAATTGCTTGTTTAAATAATTGATTAAAAATCGTACCAATTACCTGATTCTCTTGAGCAAGTAAATAACTATCTTTTACTTGTCCAAGAATCTGAGTCTCACCAATTACCATTGAATCTAAACCACTTGCTACAGTGAATAAATGATTGATTGCATCATTTCCAGTTTTAATGATTAAATATGGTGATAATTCCTCGTCTTTCAAGTCAAAACGTTGTAATAAAAAGCGTTTCATATAATATTGACCAGTATGAACTTGATCGACAACTGCATAAATCTCCGTACGATTACAAGTAGAAACAATAATGTTTTCCAAAATGCTTTTTTCTTTTTTTAATGAGTTCATTGCGTCCTGTAGTTCATTTGGAGCAAACGCTACCCTTTCTCGCACTTCAACTGGGGCAGTTTTATAATTAATCCCTATTGTAATGATGTGCATACCCTAAAGCCCCCCTAAAAACTTTGTACAAACTTGTGTTTTATATCTATCTTTGCTTAGCAAAATATCATATCTATGTTCTACATCAATATGCTATCATAAATGTAATATTTTGTAGAATTTTTAATCCGATTTATACTATATAAATGTACACAAATTTTATTATACAATAATTTTAAAATAAAAGTGATTACAAATAATGTTAAACAGGAGCTGCTATGAAAAAAAATCGATTATTTATTGGAATCCTATTAATTGGCTTTGGCATTTATTATCTTATTTCAAAATGGCAAGTCCCAGCTTTACATATTTTCACATTTTGGACGACTCCGATCATGATTACTGGTATTGCACTTCTCGTTCAAGCTTTTAAAGGAAGAGAAACTCATTATGTATTCCCGGGAATTGTCGTTCTTGGATTTGGAATTCATTTTTATGCCATCGAACATTTTCAAAATTGGCCAAACCATTGGTCCGTTCTTACACTCATCATTTCAATCGGAATGTTACTGCAATCCCGAAAAGGAAAAGGTGAGCTATTACCTGGTTTACTATTATTTATTATGTCTTTATTTTTCCTTTTTAATGAAAAGCTTGCAACAATGCTTAGTTCGCTCCAATCACAGGTCTCTTATTTCCAGAACTATTGGCCAATATTGATTGCTGTTATCGGTTTATATCTTCTATTTTCTAAAAAATAAACATACTTTTTTATACATAACTAGCAGTTTTAAAAGGAGGAACATCTTTGTTATACTTCCTTGCACTATGGAAAAAATTTGTATCATTTAATTATGTTTCAATTCTAATTCTATCTATTCTAATTGTTTCTTTTGGTACACGTAATAAAACCTAATAAAGAATGGAAAACTTATGAAGATGCCTTTCTACAATTTTTTGAAAAAGGAGCTACTTTGTTAGCGATAAATGAACAATTAAATATTCCAAAGCGAAAAGAGTGTAAGTTGAATTCTACTGATCGCTTATATATTTATTGTGAAGAAAATTTATTAAAAAAGATAACTAAAAAAGCTTTATAATAAAAAATGCTGGTGGCCTTTTTAAAATGTACCCTTTGTAA
>NZ_NUUX01000080.1 GCF_002564465.1 Bacillus sp. AFS088145
CAAGAAGTTGCTTCCATTACAATACGCTTTGAACGCTCAACTAGTTTTTCATTTGTTGATTGAACATCAACCATTAGGTTGCCGTATACTTTTCCAATACCAACCATTGATGCTGTAGATAACATATTGCATACTAATTTTTGAGAAGTGCCTGCCTTTAATCTAGTTGAACCAGTTAATACTTCAGGTCCATTAACAACTTCAATTGCTATTTCTGCCTCTTGACCAATCTTTGAGCCCTTGTTACAACTAACCGCTACAGTAGAAGCACCAATTTCTTTGGCGTATTTTAAACCACCAATGACATAAGGCGTACGACCACTTGCTGCAATCCCGACTACAATATCATTTTTACTTAACTTAATTTCCTTTAAATCCTCAATTGCAAGTTCTTCGCTATCCTCTGCTCCTTCAACTGCTTTTATAAAAGCCTTTTCTCCACCTGCAATTAACCCTACTACCTCTTCTGGGCTTGTTCCAAATGTAGGAGGACATTCGACTGCGTCTAAAAGTCCTATGCGGCCACTTGTGCCTGCTCCTATATAAATCAAGCGACCCCCACTTTTGAAAGCAGTTACAATTTTTTCAACAGCTTTAGAAATATTAGGAATTTCATTTCGAACGGCAGCGGCAACTTTAGCATCCTCTTCGTTCATTACGGTTAAAAATTCTTCTATAGACATTTCATCTAAATTCATTGTTTTTTCATTTCTTGTTTCGGTTGTTAAATTCTCAAGCATGTTTGCTTCACCTCAAGTAATTTTTTAAAAGTAAATTTAATTTCATATATATTATAACTATCTTTGAAATAAAAT
>NZ_NUUX01000081.1 GCF_002564465.1 Bacillus sp. AFS088145
TTTCAAATACAGCAGGAGGTAATATGATAATTCCTGAACCTAATATTGGACCGATCATTAGCCCACTTAGCAATAAATATCCTATTTTCCGATTCTCCATAAAATCACCTCAAATTTTTATTAGAAGAAATTGTAATCTCGTATTATTTAATTATATGTAACGACATATAATCGGTAAAATGAATATATACGATATTATCAATCGGAAAATTCGATAGAAGGAGGTATTTATGGAAATACGCCATTTGATTACATTTAAATCAATTGTAGACTTGGGTGGTATTTCAAAAGCTGCAGTCCATTTGGGGTATGCTCAGTCTACCGTTACAGCACATATCCAAGCACTTGAACAAGAATTAGGTGTCCCATTGTTTGATCGAATCGGTAAAAAGGTTCAATTAACCGAAGTTGGTGGTCATTTTCTTACCC
>NZ_NUUX01000082.1 GCF_002564465.1 Bacillus sp. AFS088145
AGATGTTTCGATGATTTCTGTATCACCCTCTACATCACGTTCGATTGTAGCTGTTGTACCATTAATGTCAATTTTAGTAATTGTTGTCACGTAAGGAATATTTAGTAATTCAGCAACGCGTGGACCTACTTGACCAGTACCTCCATCAATTGCAACATTACCTGCTAAAATAATTGAAGGATCTTTATCTTCTAAGTATTTAGCAATAAGTTTAGAAGTTGTATATTGATCAGCATTTGTAACGTCATCTTCAACGTTAATTAATACAGCCTTATCAGCACCCATAGCTAGTGCTGTACGAAGTTCTTTTTCACTATCTTCGTTACCAATTGTTATGACAGTTACTTCGCCACCATGAGCGTCACGAATTTGAATCGCTTCTTCAACTGCATACTCATCGTATGGATTTATAATAAATTCAGCGCCATCCTCTTGGATTGCACCATTTGAAATTGTAATTTTCTCTTCAGTGTCAAATGTTCTTTTTAATAGTACATAAATGTTCATTGTTATACCCTCCCAGGAAATGTAACTACATCTATTTTTTTAAAATATTAAACTACTTATTTATTAAACACTGGTTTTCTTTTTTCTAAAAATGCCGAAATACCCTCTTTTGCATTTTCAGTTGTAAAAATTTCTCCAAATAGTTTAGACTCTTCTTCCACCGCTTCATGATATGAATTAGTTCTAGTAGAAGTTAGTAGTTGTAGAATATATTGAATTGATTGCATAC
>NZ_NUUX01000083.1 GCF_002564465.1 Bacillus sp. AFS088145
CCTCATGCGCGACGTGGGCCAGGCCGAGGAACTGGCGCAGGACGCCCTGGTGGCGGCACTGGAGCAATGGCCCACGACGGGCGTGCCGCGCAATCCCGGCGCATGCCTGATGACCACCGCCAAGCGCCGCGCCATCGACCAGTTGCGCCGCCATGCGCTGCACCGCCGCAAGGAGGACGAGCTGGCGCGCGAGATCGAGGCGCAGCTCGAACAAGGCAGGGGGGATGCGGACGCCATGCTGGACGATCCCATCGGCGACGACCTGCTGGGCCTGGTGTTCACCGCCTGCCATCCGGTGCTCTCCACCGAGGCGCGGGTGGCGCTGACCCTGCGCCTGCTCGGCGGGCTCACCACGGCGGAGATCGCCCGCGCCTTCCTGGTG
>NZ_NUUX01000084.1 GCF_002564465.1 Bacillus sp. AFS088145
GGCCCATGCGGTCGGACTCCATCCACAGCGCCATGTCCAGCGCGGTGGTGGGCACCGTCTCGAAGTAGTTGGTGCGGTCGAACCAGGTGGTGCCGTTCATGTCGGTGGCGCCCGCCAGCTCGAACGGCTGGAAGTAGGTGCCCTTGTGGTTCTCCGAGCCGGAGAACATCAGGTGCTCGAACAGGTGCGCGAAGCCGGTCTTGCCCTTGGGTTCGTCGG
>NZ_NUUX01000085.1 GCF_002564465.1 Bacillus sp. AFS088145
ATGCCGCCGTTGACGAACACGTACACGAAGAAGCTCATGCCGATGGCGCCTGCCAGCAGGCGCGAGTAGGTATCGCGCGCCTCCATGGCGATCCACAGGCAGCGGCCGATGATGAAGGCGTACAGCAGCATCAGGCCGGCCACGCCGACCAGGCCGAACTCCTCGGAGAACACCGCGAAGATGAAGTCGGTGGTGTGCTCGGGCAGGAAGTCCAGGCGCGACTGCGTGCCGTGCTGCCAGCCCCGGCCGAACATGCCGC
>NZ_NUUX01000086.1 GCF_002564465.1 Bacillus sp. AFS088145
TGTCCTGGGCTTCGCGCGTGAAGCCGTACTTCTCGGCGCAGTCCTCGCCGAAGGTGCCCATGGCGCGGCCCTTGTCGTATGCATCTTCCAGGCCGTCCAGCATCATGTGGTCGTAGATCATGCCGTGGCCGATGCGGTAACCGCCGCGGCCTTTCGGGATCAGGTACGGCGCATTCGTCATGCTTTCCATGCCGCCCGCGACCACCACGTCGA
>NZ_NUUX01000087.1 GCF_002564465.1 Bacillus sp. AFS088145
GACTAACGGGTGCGCGCTTGCGGGGTGTCCGTTTTTTGAAGATTTGGCCGTCCCTTGTGGGTCGTAAGCGACTCGGCCCGACCGTTTCCCGATGCTGATTTTTCCAAAGCATGATGGGCGCGTTTAGATTGACGGAGCCAGTCAGCCATGTCGAACGCAGGGGCGCGAGCCCATCCCCATCGCACGTACACGCAAGAATTCAAGCAGCAGGTGATCAGAGAGACGTTGGAGCCCGGCATGTCAGTGTCGATTGTTGCGCGCCGGTACGA
>NZ_NUUX01000088.1 GCF_002564465.1 Bacillus sp. AFS088145
GTCAATCACCACATCGCGGGCCATCGGCGCATGGTGGCCGAGCAATCGCAGTTCCTGGCCGATGCCTCGCACCAGCTGCGCACGCCGCTGAGCATCCTGTCGATCCAGGCCGGCTACGCGGTGCGTGAGACCGATCCGGCGCGCATGCGCGAGTCGCTGTATGCCATCGTCGGGCAGCTCGCGCGAACGCGCCGCCTCAGCGAACAACTGCTGGCGCTGGCCCATGCCACCACCGAAGACGAAGTCGCCCCTG
>NZ_NUUX01000008.1:0-39930 GCF_002564465.1 Bacillus sp. AFS088145
GTATTATAATAATCATTTGAACTTTTTCAAAATTAGCTCTTAACTATTTTTAACTTCTCAACATAATAACATTTAAAATCATTATTTGAATCATTAAAAAAGGAATAAATTTTCAACAAGATAAACTTAAATTATGTTTTCCATTTTATATTTCAACATTCTGCAAGCACTCTTGTCGATAAACTGGAGTGCTTTTTTAGAATCTAGTCCTATTTCCCTACTTTTTAAATCAATCAATTGTTATTTCAAGATCCACTTTCATAGTGTGACCTTGTAGGAAGAACAGTATTTTAAACGTTATTGAATATAATCATAAATATTCTTCACTAATAATAAACAGGTTACTGCAATAAACAACGTACGAACATATCCGCTTCCTTTTTTTAACGCAAATTTCGATCCACAAATCGCACCAGCAATTTGTGCAATTCCCATTATTATTCCATAAGTGTAGTTTACATGTCCTAAAAACATAAACATTAACAATCCAGCAATATTACTACTAAAGTTTAAAAATTTTGCATTGCCAGCAGACTTTAAAAAATCAAACCCAATTATCAAAAAAGAAAAAATTAAAAATGATCCTGTTCCAGGTCCAATGAAACCATCATAGAAGCCAATCGCAAATATTGTAACTAAAAAAATAATGAATTGATAATTGGATAAGTTTTTTTGTGTTGAAATGCTTCCCCAATCTTTCTTGAAAATAGTAAAAATTGCTACTGCTCCGAGCATAATTAACATCAATGGCTTAAGTAATTCAGGGTTTAGCAAATGTACAGTGTATGCACCCAATAATGAGCCAACAAATGAGAGGGGAAAAAACCTAAGTACTGATTTTAGTTCGAGTTTACCAGATCGATAAAACATAAATGTACTTGTTAGAGAGCCAATTGTCGCTGCTAATTTATTGGTAGCTACTGCCGCAGCAGGATTAAGCCCAGTGAATAATAATGCAGGTAGTGTAATCAGCCCCCCACCCCCAACAACAGAATCAATAAATGATGCTAAAAATCCAAAACAAATTAAAATAATTAATAAAGATGAGTCTAAATGCATTTCGATCAACCTCTCCGTATAGTCACTACTGAAATAGTAACTAACGAATTGCTATCTGTAAATAGTTATTGTAAATTTATTACATAAACAAAAATAGGAGTGCGAAAAAATGGAAGATCTAGTGCAACAGTTCAAAAAATTAGGTTTTAACGAATATGAAGCTAAATCTTATGTATCACTCGTTAAACAAGGTCCTGTAACAGCCTACCAAGTTAGCAAGGACTCAGGTATACCAAGAGCACGTATTTATGATGTGTTAGGTAATCTTGTTGAAAAAGGAATTGTCTTGAAAGAGGAAATAAATGACACGGCACGATATTCCCCTCTGCCTGTTGATATCTTTTTACAGAAGACCCAATCAGAGTGGCAATCAACTTATTCTGTAATAAGTGACTCTTTAAAAGATTTAGAATCATTTGGTGAAAAATTGGACAATCGTGTAATTACTTTAAAAGACTATAAAACGATTATAAACTATTGTGAGACGCTGATAAAAAGAGCAGAAAAACGGATTGTGATATCAATGTGGGACGAAATGTATGAGGTTTTGAAAAAGGAACTAATTTCTGTGACTGAAAAAGCAACCATACAAGGAATTACGCTACACGTCGAAAATCCAATAGGAAAACTAGAAAGTCATCGCATTACGCCATTTACTGAGACCAAGTCTACAGATCATTGGTTTATTTTGTCGATTGATTCTAAAGAGATGATTTATGGACCATCAATTGAGGACCGTAGTGTTGCTTTTTATACTAATGATCCAGTTCATATTTACTTATTAGAAGATTATATATGGCACGATGTACTAGTGAATAGACTTGTTCGACGTAGTCAAGACGATTTAGAGCAATGGATTACTTCTGAGCGAAGAGCCTTTTTTATGGAATAATAAGGAAATACAAAGAACAAATAAAACAAAGCATAAGGATCTAAATGAACTTTTGCTTTGTTTTCGAGTCTATTGGATGATATACACAATTTTGGTGTTAACTTTTTTCTAGTTTTGAATTTAAAATTGTAACTTTAATACTGACAATTCCTTAATGCTTATTTGATTAAGAACTGGCTATTAATCAGCTAGACTGCTAGCTGGCATTTTCTTTAGTTTTCTTAAGTAAGGAATCATTAGAATAGCACCCATAAAGAACGTGATTCCCTCTGTAAGCGTTAAAGACCAAATTATGCCATTTAATCCATAAAAATGATGCAAGATGATGACAACTGGAATGAAAAGAACACCTTGTGTTATTGACATTATTCCTGTTGCAAGTCCTTCTCCAGACGCTTGGAAAATACTAGTGAATAAACCAGTGAATCCGTTAAAAACAGATGAAATAAGTTGAGCTGTTAAGAATAGTGCTCCAATACTTAGTACGGCTGAATCGCTTGTAAATAAACCGAGTACTTGAATTTTAAAAATATATACAATTCCCCCAAAAGTAATTGAGATTCCACCAATCCATAATGTTAACTCTTTTAATGTTTCATATAGACGCGGTTTATTTTTCCCACCGAAGTTATAAGCAATTAAAGAAATAGCCCCTATAAATAACCCCATCGTAATAAACTCTGGGAGTTGTGCAATCCTTACTGCAATTCCAAAGCTTGCTACAACATGCTCACCGTATTCAACTGAATAATTGTTTAATAGTAAAGTTGTAACAATCATAAATGACATTTTAAATAACTCTGGAACACCGACTTTATAGATTTCTAATTGATCGGTAATTGATACTTTACAAAGCTTTAAGAAACCTCTTAAAGTTTCACTTTTTCTTTCTAAAAACCAAATGTAATATATGCTTGCCGCGATATTTGCTAAAACCATAGAAAGGGCAGCACCCACTACATGAAGGTTTAAAACTAAAATAAATAACACATCGAATATGATGCTAAAAATAACACTAATGAACATGCCATACATTGATTCTTTTGCTGCACCTTCAGAACGCACAATTTGTTCTAATGCAAAGTTCAATATAAATGCAAAGCCACCAATAAAAAGCGTGATCGTATATTGTTTTGTATAAAGCAATGTTGTAGCGTCCGAACCCAACAAATGAACAATTGGATTAACAAATAATAAGGCAATTACTGCAATAATCAATCCACATATAATGCTCATATAAAAAGCATAACCAGCTACTGATTTCCCTTTCTGAAGATTCCCTTCACCTAAGAGACGAGTAACAAAAGTTCCTGCACCAACCCCAAATACATTCCCAATCGCCATTAGTAATGTAAAGATCGGTAAGCCTAATGTAATAGCGCTTAACATCGCAGTATCATGAATTAGACCGATAAAAAATACGTTTATTAAGTTATAAATTGTACCAAAGGAAATCCCGATCATCATTGGAATACATAAACGAGCTAACGCTTTACGTATCGGTGCTTCTTTTAAAGAATAAATATTAGATTGATCGATTCCAAATTCTTCCATTGTATTCCATCCTCCCGAATCTTATCTTTTTTATGTTGGTTTAAGATCATAATTTTTGTTTACATTAGTTAGAATCCTAACTATTAGATTACTAATCATTCATCGATACGACCGTAATGGCCGTAGTCACTCAGAGGTTTGATTCAATTTTTTTCAATAGGCGTAAAAATTCATTTTTTTCTTCTTCAGTCAATGACTCTGTTAATCGTGATTCCATTGCCAAAAACATATCATCAATCTGATTAACGATTTCTTTACCTTTATCTAATACGAAAATTTGTTTCTGACGTTCGTTATCAGCTTGAATTTTTCTACCAATGTATCCATTCTTTTCAAGTCCCTGAAGCATGCTGGTTATACTTGCACCTTTTCGATTAAATGCTTCTGCTAAATCCTTTTGAATTAAACCTCGATCCTGATGCTCAGCAATATAACTGATCATCCTACCTTGTTGTGGATTTACTTCCAGCTCTTTCGTTCGATACGACAATTGATCCCGTACCTTATGCATAATGGTACTAAGTAGTCTCGTATAAGGTGTATCAATCAAATCGTTCACCTCCGAATAATTAGAATTCTAACTGTTTAAAACCAATATAACTCGGTAGGAGTTCTATGTCAATTAAAAAGATAGAATTCTAACAATTAGATTTTAAACTTTTAGGAGTTTGTGATACTTCAAATTGAATCTTTTTTTAACCGACAAAAAGATTTTTTATGTCATTTATCCTGTTTTTTTGCCAGTCCAAAATTATTAACAAAAGAAAGAACAACTACCATTTATATCTTCAAATATAGGTCTGTTTAACCAAAACAACATTATGCACTAAGTCTCAAACCTACAAGCTTATAGAACTACATTTCTCAATTAAAAAAGGGTATCATTACCTAATCGATTACCACGTTGAAATTGTCACGTTCTTCATTGAATGTTGATTGGTTCACAAAGACTGAATGATAAAAAAATAAAAAGCAGTAAACCACTACTATAATACGGAAAAGTTTCTAAGTATTATAATGAGGATACTGCTCTTTATGATTAATTAGCCTACAGTAAGAGAAAAGTAATACACCCTGCTGGTTTTTTCCATTATACGAATAAACTTAGTAATAGAATAAAGACTAATCCGCAAACAGAAATAATTGTTTCTAGTAATGTCCAAGTTAAGAAAGTTTCTTTCATACTTAGCCCAAAATATTCTTTAAACATCCAGAAACCTGCGTCATTAACGTGTGAAGCGATTAAGCTACCAGCTCCAGTTGCTAGAACGACTAAAGCTAAATTAGCATCAGAATGACCTAACATTGGAATAACTAAACCAGAAGTGGTTAAAGCTGCAACAGTAGCGGAACCTAAGGAAATTCGTAGGATCGCTGCAATAATCCAAGCAAGTAAAATCGGTGACATGGAAGTTCCTTTGAATAACTCGGCTACGTAATCACCAACACCGCCATCAATTAACACTTGTTTGAAGGCACCGCCACCTCCGATGATTAAGAGCATCATCCCAATATGTGTAATTGCAGTTGTACAAGAGTTCATAACTTCTTTAATTGGTATTTTTCTAGCTAATCCCATTGTATAAATCGCCACTAATAATGAAATAACCATTGCAGTACCAGCATTACCAATAAAGCGAATCGTTACTAGTAGGCTATTATCATCAAATCCAATTGTTTTTTGCAGTAAATTAACAATTGTTGCAAATGACATTAAAATAACAGGAAGTAAAGCTGTAAAAACACTGATTCCAAAACCAGGAGTCTCTTCAAGTTTAAATGTTTTTTGTTCACCTAAAGATGCAATATTACCCGTTTTTGTGAAGGATGCAGGTACTAGCTTTTTAGCAAGCTTTGTAAATAAAGGACCTGCGATAAAAACAGTTGGTAAAGCAATAATAAAACCGTAAAGTAATACTTCACCAATATTTGCATGATATTCACCAGCGATTACAGTCGGACCTGGATGTGGCGGTAAGAAACCATGTGTAACAGATAAAGCAGCCGCCATTGGAATACCTAAATATAAAATAGAAACTTTTAATTGTTTTGAGATAGCAAATACAATTGGAATCAATAAAACTAATCCAACTTCGAAGAATAGAGCGACACCGATAATGAATGAAGCAGCAACAACTGCCCATTGAATGTTCTTTTCACCGAATTTGTTAACAAGCGTCATCGCAATACGTTGTGCTCCACCAGAATCTGCGATCAACTTACCAAGCATTGCACCAAGTCCGAAGATTAATGCTAAATGACCAAGTGTTCCACCTAATCCAGCTTCAATGGTTGTGCCAATATTGTCTGGTTTCATTCCAAGTGCTAAAGCAACTCCAAATGAAACAATAATTAATGAAAGGAACGTATTTAATTTTAACTTCATAATTAAAACAAGTAATGCTAGTATTCCGATTGCTACTATAACTAGTGGCATGGAAATCCCCCCTCGAATATCTATTTATTTTTATTAATTAATCCTCTTTGATAATTAGCAATCCGCTTATAATCTTTTTCTAATACTCTCGATAGGCTAATAAAGATTGGCAATAATTCTCGATATTCTCTTACTGCATCTTCATTAGGAGTATGTTTGTGAGTATTACCAACCATTTCAGATACTACTTCAAAGGATTCTATTTTTCCAGTTGCATAAAGACCTAAAATACAAGCACCAAGACAAGAACTTTCATAGCTTTCTGGTACGACTACATCTAAATCAAAAATATCAGACATCATCTGACGCCATACATTTGATCTCGCGAACCCACCAGTTGCTTGGATCTTAGATACTGGTCCATCCATACATTCAATTAAAGCTAAAAATACTGTGTATAAGTTGTATATAACACCTTCAAGTGCAGATCGAATCATATGCTCCTTCTTATGCGCCATCGTTAAGCCGAAAAAGGATCCTCGAACATCAGGGTTCCATAATGGTGCACGTTCACCCGCTAAATAAGGATGGAATAACAAGCCATCTGCCCCAGGTTTTACTCCTTCGGCAATCTTTGTTAATACTTCATATGGATCAATACCTAATCTTTTTGCAGTTTCAACTTCCGAAGCCGCAAATTCATCACGAATCCAGCGAAATATCATACCACCATTGTTCACTGGCCCACCGATGACCCAATGTTTTTCCGTTAATGCGTAGCAAAATATTCGTCCTTTTTCGTCAGTTTGTGGTTTGTCAATAATGGTTCGAATTGCCCCACTTGTCCCGATTGTGACTGCAATTTCTCCTTTTCGAATCGCATTCACACCAAGATTGGAAAGTACACCATCACTTGCACCAATTACAAAAGGAGTTTGTGGATCAATTCCCATTTGTCTAGCTAAATCAGGATTACAGTTTGTAAAAATCTCGGTTGTAGGTACTAGTCTAGATAGTTGATCAGTTGTAATCCCTGCGATTTGTAAAGCTTCCTCGTCCCAATCTAATGTTTTAAGATTCATCATACCCATGGCTGAAGCAAGCGAATGATCTACAACATATTGGTCAAAGAATTTTTTAAATACATATTCTTTAATCCCAATATATTTTTTTGCTTTTTGAGCGATCTCTGGTCGTTCATTTACAATCCAAGTAATTTTGCTTAAAGGTGACATTGGATGAATAGGTGTTCCAGTTCGTTTGTATATTTCGTGACCATTTAATTCATCTTTAATTTTATGAGTCCAAGACTCACTTCGATTATCTGCCCATGTAATACAAGGCGTTAATGGTTGATCATTTTCATCCATAACAATTAGACTATGCATTGCACTACTAAAAGAAATAAATAATATCTCTTTTTGAGGATGTTGTTTCATTATTTTAGAAATTGCTTGTACTAAAGCTGTAAAGATCTCTTCTGGGTCTTGTTCAGCTGTTGAAATATCAGGTGTATAGAGTGGGTAGCCGATATTCTCTTGCTGGATGACTTCACCTGTTTCAGTAAATAAAACGGCTTTTGTGCTTGTGGTACCGATGTCTAAACCTAACATATAGTTTGTCATTATTCTTGTTCTACTCCTTTTGAAAACATTTGTTGAGATCTCCATAAATCTTCTACTTTTCCTTGAACATCATCAAAGTTTTGATGTAAAGATTGAATCATTAGATCTCTATTCTTCGTACTAATTGCATCAATATATAATTGATGATTTTCAACTATTCGTTCAAAGTCTTCGTAATTTTCCCTAAACCTTACTCGCATTGATAAAAGTATAAACGCTTCCATAACTGGTTTTGCATTATTCCAGATCATCAAAATGTATGAATGATCAATCGCTCGAATAATTGTTTCATGGAATAATACATCTTGAAATGAAAATTCATCGGCATCTTGATATTTAATGGCAATTTTCATCATTTCAAGAATTTTACTCAGTTCCATTACCAATTCTTTCGTCTCTAATTTTACCAACCGTTCAAATACAAATGTTTCGATTAGTAATCGCACATCATATATTTCTTCTATTTCTTTTTCAGTTAATCCAATAACAACTGCACCCATTCTTTCTAAACGAATCAGATTTTCAGATGCTAAAGTTTTTAATGCCTCTCTAATAGGAGAACGACTCACATTAAAATCGGCAGCCAATTTATTTTCTGATAACTTGGTACCGCTTTCAATTAGACCAGAAATTATCTGCATCCTTAATTCATATGTTACACGATCACCAGCTGAAGCTTTTGATAGCCATTTTTCCGGATAAAGATATTGCTTTAATTCTGACATAAGTTCACCTTCATTTCCATACGAGTATACTTGTATACAAGTATTATAAGAACATAATTTAAAAAATGCAAGCGCTTTTAATTCAAATTACACTACTATGAAATAGATTTTGAATAACATGAACAATTTATTACAACGAGTTTGTTTAATGCGATGATCCCTCCAATTAAAAATTCCTAGTAATTATTTGTGACTATTCACAGTTTAGGATTCCTATTACATCAATAGATTAGAGCCTTTGAAGTGTTTAGAATTAAAAAAAGAGCATAAAGAATAAAATCATCATGTTCTTTTTTTATAAAATGATTTAGTTGTTTTAATTCCCACATATTACCACATGAATAGAGTATTTAAGATCGACTCTTAATTTCTCTCTTAACCAAAAACGGCAGCCTCCATATTTGGTGACTGCCGTTTTACTACTTTAAAATCCATTTATATCGCGAATTAAATTATATGCATCTGGTGTCCCAATACCTGAAGCCATATCATAGCCAGATGTAGCCGGATAGTACAAGTTAGTACCAGACGTAATATCATGATATGCTGCATATTTTTGAGTTGTATTAAAGACTTGATAAAGAGTTGGATTTGCTTGACCTAGGTTGCCCTTGCCATTTGCTTGTGCAAATTGATTATTAAGTGCAGCGATTCCAGCCCATAATGGTGCTGCAGCTGATGTTCCACCGACTACATGCCAAGCACCTCCAGTATAGATGGAATAGCCGGTGTTAGGGTCGGCAGCTGCCGATACATCTGGAACCTCCCTTTTACCATTCGAATAACTGTTTTGGACACCAGGACCTGACTGGAATGACGGCATAGCATAAACTTTAGATAATCCTCCACCGTCACCTGATTTGCTTGTTTTGTTACTCCAAACGGATTCTGAACTGTAAGTAGTACCGCTTAAATTTAGGTGAGTTCCACCAACGCCAGTCACATACGGGTCATTTGCGGGACTATCGACCTCTAAAGTTCTACCTCCAGAATCGTAGGCACCATTGTCTCCTGACGCTGAAAAAATACTTTGTCCTTGGGCTGCAAATTGTTGGAATATGGTATGTAAGCTATTCATCGTCGCAGTTGCTTCATGCTGCTCACCGATTCCCCAGCTAACAGAAATTGATTTTGCCGTATTATCAGAGGCAATTTTTTGATAAGTATCAATTAAGCCTTGGGCGCTATTTGGCCCTTCGTATACAATCACTTGTGCTTTTGGCGCAATTGCATTGATTACCTCAATATCAAGTTCAACTTCGA
Source organism: Bacillus sp. AFS088145 (assembly GCF_002564465.1). GTDB lineage: Bacteria > Bacillota > Bacilli > Bacillales > Bacillaceae_G > Gottfriedia. The sequence continues at coordinate 9,496 of NZ_NUUX01000008.1, forward strand.
TTGCACCTTGACCGGCAGCACCACTATAACCATCAATATATACATTTGTTGGTGCAGGGCTTCCTAGGCCATAGTAGTTGTTATAGGTACTAATGTTCGTTGCTTTATATCCGTCCAACTCCATAACTGCAACAGTTTGGCCAGATCCAGTATATCCACCAGTTGCCAGTGGGGTGATATCGTAAGCACCTTTTAATTCAGCTGGTGTGTAACCGCCAGCTGGACCACTGCCCACTTTCGGTGTCACCGCTTTATTCTGCCCTGAGACTTGTATAGATGAACTACTAATTTTCGAATGTGTATAATGTGGTTCATTATTCAGACCTTCAACATTCGTAATCACCCCAGAAAATTCAGCGGGAATGGAAGGAGCTTGATCATTTGCATAATAGGTTTCGCCATTTGAATCTTTATAGTTATTTATTGTTACACCAAAAGTATCCTCCATTTGACCAATTGTGCCACTGACGGTAATAAAAGCGTTATTCGAAGAAACATTTTCAACTTTAAAGCCTTGACTTGTCAAATAGCTTTTAACATTGGCAACAGTTGTATCAGTTGGTCCATATTGATTTTTAAATTCGTTGGGAGTTAAGTATTTCTTGTAGTTGATGGAGTCAGGGTTCTTTAAGCTGGCAATATAATTATCCAGTTTATCGCTGTTTCTTAGCTGAAGGGCAATAGTTATAGAAGCTTTGGAGTTGCGGTTTTTGTGACCAATGGAAGTGCCGTGATTTGCAGCGGTTGGAGCTGCCTGAATAAGTTGTACATGTTTAGAAGCTGCAGCAAAAGTTGAGCCTCCTGGGAAATACATCGATAATGTTAACAATGAAGCAACAGTCGGTACTAATAATTTTCGTTTTCTTTTTTTCATCCTTACACCTCTCCTTAGTTCCTAAATAAGATCTTACCAACAATCTAGAAATCAAAAGACGATTTGAGGCTACCCGACTACCATGAATTTAAATTTTCTTGTCATTTCTTTTGGTGATCGGCTTCGGGTTATGTATCACCTTCTTTCAATCATACAACTTTTCATCTGGAGTATATTTTGTTATGTAAATGCTTATGAATTGAGTTTGACGTAAAAATTAGCATTTCCTGCAAAATACATTTTTTTTAATTGAACTTTAAAGAATCTTAAAGAATCTTAAAAAAACTAAACTCCCAGATAGTTGAAGAACAAGAAAAAAAGAGTTATCTTATCAACTCTTTTAACTATTTCTTATCAAAATGTTCTTTTTCCTCAGCCTATATCTTAAATTCTCGGAGATACTTTCTACAAAAAGCGTATTTTTGCGCCACCATATCAGTTAATAATTCTCATACTTTTGCATTTTTTTCTCACACATGAATCCTTTATGTGTAAGAAATATATTTCGAATATTCCTAAATAGTTTTAAGTTCCCATTCTTTAGAATAGAATTAATTTAAAGATGGCCTCACCTGTTTTTTCGTACTGTTTTCCCAATAAGTTTCATTAGTTCGTTTTAAAGAAACTAAATGATAGAGGGTGATCTATTTTATGAGTCATTTCTTATTAAATAGACTTGGCAACTGGAAAATACAAATTCATTGCCATCCTGGTATTAGAACAGTTGGGAATGAGCGGGAAGTGCTTTTACTCGATGAAGAACATGAAAAAATTGCACATTTTTCAATTGATACTAAAGGAGCCTTTTTAATACTGCAAATCCCATGGGGTGGTTATGTAAAAATTAAAGAGGGCTACCAAACAATCGTTGTACATATTCCGTTTGAAGAAGATACAGAGGAATAGTAGAATGCAATACTGGCTTTATAAATAACTGCATAATACAATAAGAAAAGAGTGTGCCATATAGCACACTCTTTTCTTATTATTTACGTAAAGTTAAAAATTCTAATTGTCTTAATCTTACTGTGAAGAATGTAATCGGATCGAAGTAAATACTTGGATTAGATTTCATATCTTCTAAAGTTTGATTATAGTTAGCAATTGCTACTCTTGTCTCATCAACTAGTTCATGGATTTGCTCAAATGGAGCATGTAGGAACATTGATAAATCTCTTGGTAAAGTTTTTTCAAACATTTCAAATTGTAGGAAAAACTTCATTGATAATTCTGATGTTACATCATCATAGTTGACATTATCAACATACTTTTGATATTGAGCAACAAGCTTTGATTTATTTTGCGGTAGTAAACCTAATAAGATACCTGAGCTCTTTAAGATAAATTGAGATGGTGATGAGTTTAATAAAATATTCATATCATCTAACTGAGTCATACTAGTCATTCGATCAGCATCACGGCGCCAGTCATCTAATACTTTAAAATCACACTCAAGATTTAAATATTCATTTCCAATGTACTCATTTAAAGAATCACTCATTTCAGTTAAGTAACCTTGAGTACCTTCTAATAAAACACCTGATTCTTTAATCCAATTTTGAAGAGCTTCATTTAGTTTTGGTAAAGTATTCTCTCTTACATACTCACCAATTCGAAGATTCATCTCTTCGTTAAGCGTTTCAAGAATTGTACCGAAATCACTATCTTCTTTAATTAATTCTTTACATTCTTTTAGTAGACCAGGAATACTTAGCTTCAGGTCATATTTTAATTCGTCTTTTAATTCGCGATACGAGCTTTTAATTGTATTTAGATGTTCCATTTCTTTATCTTTTAAAGAATGTAATAGACCATTTAATTTGTCATCAAGAACTTCATTCCATTCAACATTAGCACGTAGTTCGTCTTCTTTCTCAACTCGTTTTTCTAATAAGAAATTAATTAATTTGCGAATAGCTAATAATAATTTTTCTGTTTGTTTAGAATTTGCTTCAGTTGAAAGAACGTTATCCTCAATAAATAATTCTAAATCCTTAAATTGATCTTGATTACTATAAATTGAAGAATAAGGTAATACATTAGCACTAGGGAAATCTAATCTAACTTTCGCTTGGATTTCAGCGCGAACTCGATCAATTTCTTCTTTACTATAAATAGAATCCATCTTATTTAAAATAAAGTGAATCGGTAGAGTTGGTAATTCTTTATGAATTTTAACTAGTAAAGATCGTTCGTTTTCTGTATAAGGTGCAGTAGCGTTTAAAACATAAACAAGACGATCTGCAAGTTTTACAGATTGTAATAATGCCCTTGTATTAACTTGGTTTCCATCAATTCCAGGTGTGTCAATTATTGATAGGCGATGCTTTTCTAAAAATGAATTTGGTAATTTATAGTAAACTAATTCATCACCTTTTAACAGATTATTTTCAACTGTTGTTAAATCGTAAAAATCTGCAAATTCAACAAGCTGTGTATTTCCTTCCTTCGAAAATACGATAATATTTGAATCACGATCTTGTTCAAATAATACAGGCATTGTCGTAGAAGAACCCATCATTTTCTCACCTAATAGTGAATTAACAAATGATGATTTACCGTTACCAGATGTACCTGCAACAAGCATTGTTGTATTTTCAAATTGAGTTAATTTGCTTGTCCACCACTCAAAACGGTCTCCAACTTCTATTTCATTTAAAGCAGACCATTGTAGAATGTTTTCAAATAATTCTTTTCCAATTTCAAAGCAATCAGGCGTTTTTAGTAACTGTTCAAAAGCCATTTCTGCGTCAGCAACAATTTGATAATCAATACGGCCTGGGAATAATCGATCCCATGCAAGTGTTGCAGTCGTTGCTAAAACTGCACCTTTTATATCGGTAATACGTAACCAATTTGTTAAGAAGCTTGGCATCACTTCCTCAAGCTGAGCTACAAAATAATCACCTTCAACTAAATCTTCGTATGTCATTGAATAGATTGATGGCAAACGATTCCACTTCACACCTATCTCAACGTTGATTTGGAATAACATATCATTAAATGTTTGTAACCAATTTACATATACTGATTGTTCTCTATAACTATTCCAAAGTGCTTCCACCATTAATTCAAAGTGCTCAAGATCGACTTTTGCTAATGATAGTAGCGGTTGCACAAAATAACTTGGTGCCATTTCTTTTGTTACACCATTTATAATGTATTCTCTTAATACAATAAACCATTTTAAATCTTCTGTTCGAATTGATTCATCTGAAGCTAGAGCTACAGCACTATTCCAATCGTGATGTTTTTCATAAAAATTACGAGCAATTCTTGTTACGTTTGGATAATCAGGATTATATTTTACTGCTTCTTTAATAATACGATCTGCTTCCTCGTATTTCGAAACATCGATATAAAGTGAGAATAAGTTTAAGAATATTTCAGATGTCAAAGTACTACTATCTGTTTTAACTTCTTTATATAGCTTTTCTGCTGTTTCATATGCACCTATTTCATAATAAGAATCAGCAATATTTTTCTTTGCCCAATCGCTTAACTGATTTCCGACTTTTTCCCATTTGAAAACTGCAGTTTCAAAATCTTTATTTTCAAAATAAACTTCACCTTGTGCAAATCGGATAGATGAAAGATCCATATCATCATTTTGTTCTCTGTAAAGGTCAGCTAAAACTGCAATAGGATGGTTATTGTTTTCATTTTCATTTAAATACGATTTATAAAATTGTTTGTTAATAAATTGTTCTTTCACTTTAACTTTTACTGTCATGTTATCACCTACTATGTATAATAAAATCAAATTAAGTCCAAAAATATGCCAAAAGGAATATGTTATATTTATACAGCATTATTATTCTACCAAATTAGAGTAGCTGAAATTGTGACAATTCTATGTCATTTTCAAAAGATTTTTGTTATATTTGTTACGTTACATACAAAACATAGGTAAAAGAATATTTATTTGGAGGCATTATGCTAACTTACGAAGAGAAACTTACAATCATTGAATCATTTCCAGAATTAACCAAAAAGCCAGTCTCACTTGGACGTACAAATTTTCAATATGAAGAAAGTCTAAAAGAAAAAAAGAATGTGGTTTATCATTTACATCCTAATGGAAACGGCTTTGTATATGCTGAAGGTATTAAAGGGTACAAAACAAACGAAAAAGGTATGGTAAATATAAGAGAATTTTCTGAAGAGGAACTTCGTACAATACTTACTAAATCAATTGAAAGTCTATCATTCGAACCAATATTTGAAGAAGATGAAGAAGTAGAAGAAATCTGGGTTAATGCGAACGGACAAATCCTTAAACTTGTTTCAGAAATGGACATGTGGAATGTTTACGCAGGAGAAAATCTTGATGGTACATTCAATAGCTACGGTGAAGCTTGTGAATATTTAGATGAAGAAGGTTTTGATGTTCAAGACTGAACAAGAATAGAGCTTGGGTGAATCCAAGCTCTTTTTAATTTCTAAATATTAATGTAATTCATTTTTGGATTTACTGCCTTTTTTAGACCGATAATCGTTTCCTTTTGTGTTGTCACCACTTGTAGGTGCTTGTCCATGAAGTTCAGGTGCGTTTTGATTTTTACTTCCTTTGCTGCCATTTTTACTTGTCATTTTACTTCCTCCTAAAACCATTTATCATAAATAGATTCCCATTTTAAATTAAAGATTATTCAAGGAATTTAAGCACATAATAATAAAAAAGGAGGGTTAAACATGGCAAAAGGACATACAAACAAAGGTCCACAGAAAAGTTCTGTAGATCAATTTGGACATTCAGAGGAATCTGCTTATTCGAAGAGTAAAAAAATGGAAGAGTTTCATAAGAAAAATACAGAAAAAGACAGCTAGTAGTTCTTTTTATTCTTTTAAATGTACTTGCTAATTTTCCTTCAACAAGTCATTATAAAAGTATGATTAAATTGGAGGAAACTAAATTTATGAGCGAAAATAACAATGAACCCAAAAAAGTTAGTCTTCAGGAATTAATGAAACAAAAGTTGGCTAGCAAAAAACAGCAAAATTCTAATCAAAATAATGGGGTAAATGCTGTTAAAGATATGACGAAAAAAAATCAAATTTCTAAAAAGCCAAACAATCAACGCAAACGTATGGGTGTGTAATTAGAAAAAACGACTGAGGTAATCAGTCGTTTTTGATTTGGCATTTTTATATGTCTTCTAAGAGATTTTGATTGCTATTATTTTCCCCAAAGGTTAAAACTTCCTCTACTGGCTGATATGATTCACCGTAAAAATGTGTATCTCTATATGTATGAATCATATTATAAGTTTTTTTCATTGCTTTAAAGATCATTTCTTCACCCTCATTATTTGGAGACCAGTATAAAATCTCCATTGGGTTTATTTCTTGAGTAGCTAGTGAGCGTCTGTTATATCCAATTGACTGAGCATGCTCAAAACCTTCTCTTTTATAAAATCGAAGCCTTTTTTCTGTATCTGTATCTTCATAATTAACCGGTTCAACCTCTAAAATAATCGGTTTGCCCTTATTCTTTAACTTATCAAGCAATTTATAACCAAGACCCTGCCCACGGGCATCTTTTGAAACGAACAAGTAATCGATAAATACAAAATCATCTAGTTCCGCATACATTAAAACATGATGTGGACCTTCATCTTTATGGTAAATATCTGATCGCTCTTTCAATAAAGTTTCCATATGTTCTCTTGATTTCATTTCTTCAACTGGAAAATACTGATTTAGTTTTTCATACCAATGCATTGATATTCTCCTTTTCTTACATGCAGTTTGTAGCATCACGCTAGACAATTCATTATGTTAATGACTGCCCACTAACTCAACTTTCTCTTCATTTAACTGATTAGTAAATATCTATACAAAAATAATTAGTAAGTCCTTTCAAATGAAGTATTTGAAGTATTAATACTTTTCATGCAAGAAAAAAAGTTCATTGATATGAAATTAACATTATTTCCTTAAGGAAACCCAATCTTCCGCTAACATACCAAAAATGATGTGATCTACAAAATGATCATATAACCATTCGGCTTTCCTGATTCGACCTTCTTGAAAGAATCCTAACCTCTCAGGAAGAGCACGACTTTTGGTATTTTCAACAGCAGCACGAATCTCGACCCGATTTAGCAATAGATCTGTTAATGCATAATTAACAAATGCATGACAAGCTTTTGTCATTATTCCTGTACCTTCAAACCCCTTTCCTAGCCAATAACCGATACTAGTCGACTTATTTGACCAATCAATTTTATGGAACCCGATAACCCCAACAAGTTTTGAATTTGACCAAATACCAGCTTGAAATCCATTGTTTTCAGCAAATTGTTTCATTGTTAATTTAATAAAATTCTCTGTATCCTCAAGCTTTTTAATATTTGCTATTAATGTAACCATTCTGTCAAATGTTCCATAGAATTGATTGTTAATTTGTATAACTCATCAGCATCTTGTAGAGTTAATAACTTTAATTGCAAGTTTTCTTCAATTTTATAGCTAAACATGATCATTTCTCCTTCCAAATTTATTACGAATGAAATGATAATATACTCGATTAATTATACCAGGAATATCCAATTTCTAATTTTCCCTATTTTAACCCCCGATTGTTATAAACAAAAAAAGACAGCTTTAAGCTGCCTTATACAGTTATGTCAACGAAGTGATGGCCACGATCCTTGCATTTTTCTTATTTGAATAATTTGTCCGGTATGGTAAGCATCATGTAGTAATAAATCCATTAATTTTACTTCAAAAGTATTTCTCATCAGTTCCTCATCTGTCATATTACTCAATAGCTGTCTTAAACTAAAACTAGTATTTTCCAAACGTTCAACTACTTTCTTCCATTCATTTCCATCATTCGATGGTTCAGTAAAAAAGAATGTTTGGTCACCGTCCAGATTTTTTGTCCACTCTCTACCTTCTAGATTTGCTACAATCCTCTCTTTGTAATAAAGAAGATGATTAACGTTTTCCCAAATTGATTTAGTTGCTTCCCCTGATGGTCTCCAACCTGCTTGTTCAGCTGTAATTCCTTCAATTGCATCTTTTAGAGGAGCAAACCAACTTTCCTTATCATATGTTTTGTCTAATACGTTCAAAAACAACTCTTTTCGATTCAAATAATTTCCCTCCTTTTTTAAACTCTAATAATTTTTAGAAATTACTTCTGTAAAGTCTCCTCATAACCATTAAACTGTCATTAAAAAAGTAGGACTAAATTTGAACTAAATTATAACGATTGATTCATATTGAGGTCACCACTGTTTATTTATTCAACAAATGGCTATTTTTACCTTTTCTTTTTTTAACTTTCTAAAAACATTTGTATCTTTGGGATCAACCTTCTAGAAATTAGCAAAAAATACTTCTATAAAAACAAAAGGAGTCACAACCATGACTCTCTTAGTAGCATTAATAATTAAGTTACAATGTTAAGTACAAATAAAACTAAAAACACACCAGAAAGTACACTAATTTTTTGAAACTTTGTTCGTTTTACAAACCAGTTCCATCTTTGATTCTCGGTATTAATAAGTCTAAAATAAAACATCAAATAATCAATAGTACTCATTAATAAAGCCCCTAATACGACCAAAAAAAGACTTGACATTCAAATTCTCCCTTTATGTAAACGATATTTAGTAAATAGTTTCTAATTTTTCTTAATTATACATTAACGTTTGATATTTGTAATTTGGGGGAATTTCACCATTTTATGAAAATTTCCGCAAAAAAAACGATAAATTATCAATTTATCGTCAATATGTGTTGAATTAAACATAATCATAAAAAGTTTATATCACCTTACTCATGAGAGCTTCATGAGTATGTAAAAAAGCCAAAACATGAAAATTGGTTACTCATAAGGGGTTCATGAGTTAGTAAAAGTCAAAAAAGATGGTAAAAGGTTACTCATAACAGGTTCATGAGTTAGCTAATTAGCAATTTGATGTAAATTACTTACTCATTAATGGCCCAACAGTTCAGTTTCCCCTTTTACTATTTGAAAAATAAACCTCATATCCTCTTCCAACATCTTTTACACTATGAGAATCAGAACCATACATTAACTCAATGTTTAAGGAATTCGCAATTTCAACGACATGGTTTGGTGGATAAGTTTCACCACAATACTCTTTAAATAATCCTGCAGTATTATAGTCTAAAATATAATTTTTTTCTTTTACTAGTTTTAATAGTTCAACTTGTTTATTTAGGATCTTTTCCCTATCATCACATTTCAAAAATAGTTTAAATTTATTGCATAAAGTCATATGTCCGATTCTTTTTGGTTTAAACGGACCTAAATCATCAATGATTGACTGTTTTACTAGTTCGTAATAAGCAAGTTGAAACGCTTCTGTACTGCCATAGTAATTTACTAAACCAGAAAGGGTATCTTCAGCTTTATAATCTATGCAATGCCATCCATTTTTTCCTTCCAAGTAATGAACTGACAAAAGTCCTGTGTCACAATATTTACCGTATTCTTTTAAAAAATCTTTAAACCATACTGATTCACTCGGTAAATAATCGTATTCAAATCCAATTTTCATACGAATTCGATCCTTATACTTGTCTCTTACTTTATACATTTCGTTAATATATTTGTCTACTTCATTTTCAGACATCGCAAGCGAAGCAACAGCATCATTTGGCTTTAAGCTGTTTTGAAATGATGATGGTACGGGTGTATGTTCAGTGATATGGTATTCATCAAACCCAAGTTCAATCGCTTTTTCAATCATTAATTGTACGTCATCACCACTTCCGTGCGGACAATATTGTGTATGTGTGTGCCCATCAATTTTCAAGATTTTACTTTCTCCTTCCTATTTATTAAGCAATCGTTTATCTCTTCAAGTTTTATTCCTTTTTCTACCATTAAGACAACCGTGTGATAAACTAGATCACTAATCTCATAAATTAATTCTTCAGTTCCTTCATTTTTAGCTCCAATAATTACTTCGCTCGTCTCTTCGCCTACTTTTTTCAATATCTTATCGATGCCCTGATTAAATAAATAAGTTGTATAAGACCCTTCAATCGGATTCTCTTTTCGATCTCGTATCGTTTTATATAGATTTGGCAAATAACTTAATGATTCATTTTGAACAACATTATTTTCTTGCATTAAAGTTAATTTTTCGGAAAAACAACTATAGCTTCCAGTGTGGCAAGCTACTCCTACTTGTTCAACCTGAAGTAAAATTGAGTCTTGGTCACAATCATAAGAAATCGATTTGACATATTGAAGATTCCCCGATGTTTCTCCTTTTTTCCAAATTGATTGGCGACTTCTACTATAAAAAGTGGCAAATCCAGTATCGATTGTGAGTTTAATTGATTCATTATTCATATATGCCAACATTAATACCTCTTTCGTATTAATATCTTGCACAATTGCTGGTACTAACCCTTGTTCATTAAAGCGAATTTTATCAATATCAAAAAACATGTTTTCTCCTCCTATAGTCGAACTGGAATATTTTTTTCATTTAAATAGTCTTTTAATTCACTAATTTTGATTTCTCCAAAATGGAATACTGATGCAGCTAAAACTCCATCGACATTTGCATATTCGATCGCATCATAAAAGTGTTCTACTTTACCAGCTCCACCAGATGCGATAACCGGTACATTAACTGCATTTGTAATTTTTTGCAGTAATCGGATATCAAAACCTCTTTTCATACCATCTTCATCAATACTATTTAAGACAATTTCACCCGCTCCAAGCTCCACACCTTTCTTTGCCCAATCAATCGCATCCCATTCAGTCTCTTTCCGGCCACCATTTATAAACACTTTATAATTGCCATCTTTATTTAACTTTGCATCTATTGAAAGCACAACACATTGTGATCCAAAACGTTCGGATGCTTCTTTAATTAAATTCGGATTTAAAATTGCGGCAGAATTGATTGAAACTTTATCGGCTCCATTTCTTAATAGTTTCGTAAAATCATCAATCGAACGTACTCCCCCTCCAACACTGAAAGGAATACGCAATTCCTTCGCTACTTCTGAAACAAATTTCAATGATATATCTCTTTCTTCATTTGAGGCAGTAATATCATAAAATACTAACTCGTCCGCACCATTATCACTATAATATTTTCCTAGTTTCGTAGGTGAGTCAACATCTTGAATACTTGAAAACTGTTTTCCTTTCACGACTCGTCCATTACGAACGTCTAAGCACGGTATAATTCTTCTTGCAAGCATTTAAGTGCCTCCTCAACTGTAAATTTTCCTTCATATAATGCTTTACCAGAAATCGCACCATAAATATTTAATCTGCGAAGTGACTTCAGATCATTGATCGAGCTCACTCCACCTGAAGCGATAATATTTAAATTTGTTTCTTTAGCTAATCTTTTATATGCTTCTAAATTAGGTCCACTTAACATGCCGTCCTTTGATATATCCGTGTATACAACTGTTTTCACACCGAGTAGCTCTAACTGTTTACAAAATTCAAAGCTATCTTGATCTGTCGACTCTTCCCATCCATTTATGGCTACAAAACTGTTTTTTGCATCAACGCCTACAATGATTCGATCACCGTATTTTAAAACAGCTTGTTCTAAAAGTTGTCTATTATTAATTGCAGCTGTACCTAAAATTACTTTTTCTACACCTAATTCTAACCAAAACGAGATCGAATCAAGTGATCTTATTCCTCCACCTAACTGAATGTTTAAATTCGTATTTTGAACGATTTCTTTTATAATCGAAGCATTCTTCCTTTCTCCAGTTCTTGCCCCATCTAAATCAACGATATGCAATACTTTTGCACCTGCTTTTTCAAAATCTAACGCAACTTCTAGTGGTGAACTCTTATAAATTACTTTCTTATTAAAGTCTCCTTGCTCAAGGCGAACGCAATTACCGTCTTTAAGATCAATTGCTGGATATAGAATCATATAAACACATCTCCTTAAATGCTTTTAATAAATTTAGACCTGTTTCTGCACTTTTTTCAGGATGAAATTGCATTCCGTAAATATTATCGGATTTAATAATCGCTGGAATCTTTACCCCATATTCGGAATAAGCTAAAAGCTCATCATTTGTTGAACTAATATAAAATGAGTGTACAAAATAGACATAATCGCCTTCATTTATATATTTTAATAATGATTCCTGTTTAGTAAAATTTAACTTGTTCCAGCCCATATGTGGAACTTTTACAAAGTCAGGTATACGTTTTACCTGTCCTTTAATTAAGCCAAGCCCACTTGCCCCTAAGTTTTCTTCACTAAATTCATATAGTAATTGCATTCCTAAGCAAATTCCTAAAATCGGAGTACCGTATTTTGCCTTTGATTTTATACAATCTACTAAACCAAGTCGATTTAATTCGTTCATCGCTGCTTCATATGCTCCAACACCTGGTAGAATAATAGAAGAAGCTTGCTCAATCACTTCAATTTCATTCGTAATGACTACAGGAAAATCAATTTCTTCACATGCTCTTTTTAATGAATCTAAATTACCTACACCATAATCAATAATAATATTCACTTATAACATTCCTTTCGTGGAAGGTAATTTAGTCGAAGTTACTTCAACTGCTTGTTTAACCGCTCTGCCAAATGCTTTAAATAAAGCTTCAATTTTGTGGTGATCATTTTCTCCATATAAAACTTCCATATGACAATTCATTCTAGCTTCAGAGCTTAATGATTTAAAAAATTCTTTAAAATTCTGTGTATCTATCATTCCTATTCGTTCTCTTACTGTTCGATCATTATAAACAAGATACGGTCTTCCACTAAAATCGACGACAACTCTTGCTAACGTTTCATCCATTGGAATATAGCAAGAACCGTAACGATTAATCCCAATTTTTTCGTCTAACGCAATTAATAAGGCTTTACCTAATGCGATTCCAACATCTTCTGTTGTGTGATGATCATCTACTTCAAGATCACCTTCACAAAATACTTCTAAGTCTATTCCGCTATGGAATGAAAATAACGTTAACATATGATCTAAAAAACCAATTCCAGTTTGAATGTTACTTTCTCCATCACCATCTAAATTTAATTTCAAACGTATATTTGTTTCATTTGTTTGTCTTGTAATCATTGCAGTTCTCACTTTGAATCCTCCTCAAATCGAATACTAATTGCTTTACCGTGACCAAATAGTCCTTCTTCCTCTGCTATCAATTCAATATGTTTTCTTGCTTCACTTAAGGCAGCCTTATTGTAATAAACAACGGATGTTTTCTTTTGAAAATCATTTACATTTAATGGCGAGGTAAATCTTGCAGTTCCGCTGGTCGGTAATGTATGATTTGTTCCCGCAAAGTAATCGCCAACAGGCTCTGGAGTATAGTCTCCTAAAAAAATAGCACCAGCATTTTTAATTTTATGAACGATCGACTCTGGATTTTTTATCATTAGTTCAAGATGTTCAGGCGCTAACTTATTAACAAGTTCAATACCTTCCTCGATTGTTTTAACGACGATAATGGCACCATAATTTTCGAATGAGCATTTAATAATTTCTCTTCTTGGTTGTTCTTCTAATAAGTTTGGTATTTCTTGTTGTATTTTTTGTGCAAACTCTTCTGAATCCGTAATAACAATACTAGATGCCATTTCATCATGCTCTGCCTGTGCCATTAAGTCAGCAGCAATAAATCTCGGATTGGCTGTTTCATCTGCTAATATGACAACCTCAGTTGGACCTGCAACCATATCAATTCCTACTATGCCTGAAACACTTTTCTTAGCGAGCGCCACATAAATATTGCCAGGACCAACTATTTTATCTACTTTTTCAATTGTTTCAGTTCCATACGCCAGTGCCCCTATCGCTTGCGCTCCACCAATTTTTAACACCTTTGTAACACCAGCTAATTTCGCAGCTACTAGAATAGAAGGCTTAATTTTTCCTTCTTTATTTGGTGGCGTTACAATGACAATTTCATTCACTCCTGCTATTTTTGCAGGAATCACATTCATTAAAACTGTTGATGGGTATGCCGCTTTTCCACCTGGGATATACACACCAACTCTTTCAATCGGATTAATTAATTGTTGAACATATGAATTTTTTTCATTTATTTTATAACCATCTTGCAGTTGCTTTTCATGATATGTCTCTATATTTTTCTTAGCTTCAATCAATGCATTTATTAAGTTTTCATCAGTTTGTTCGAGGGCTTCATTAAACTCTTCTTCACTTACTTCAAAGCTTTTTAGTTTTACCTCATCATAAATTAAAGAATACTGACGTACAGCTTCATCACCATTTTCTTTCACATTTAATAAAATCTTTTCTACGCTTTTTGTGATCTCAACAGTAGGTAAATTCGTTCGGCTTATAATACTTTCAAGTTTTTCACTTTTTTGATTAATCGATAAAATTTCCAGCATATATGTTCCTACCCTTCTTAATTTTTTCTATAAATTCAGTAATACGGAAATAGTTAAATCGATAACTTACACGATTTGAAATCACTCTAGCACTGATCGGAATCATTTCTTCTAAGATGACTAATCCATTTGCCTTTAAAGTACTTCCTGTTTCTACTAAGTCAACAATAATATCTGACATACCTACAATTGGTGCTAATTCAACGGAACCATTTAAATAAATAAGTTCAATATTTTGCCTAAACTGAAAATACTTCGAAGTAATATTTGGATATTTTGTTGCAACTCTTAACGTTTCATCACCTCGATCAATTAGCGTTCCTGGAAAACCCGCTGCTGCAAAAATGCATTTTCCAAGTTCTAGATCCATCAACTCATATACATCTTTCTCTTGTTCTAGCAGAATGTCTTTTCCTACAAAACCAAGATCGCAAACTCCTCGTTCAACATATGTAGCGACATCCACAGGTTTCACTACTAAATATTTAATTTTATTTAATTCATCTTCAAAAATTAGTTTTCTAGTTTTAGAATCAATTACTTTTCGGTAACCAGACTGACTTAATATTTTAATAACCTCATCTTCAAGTCTTCCTTTTGCAACTGCAACTGTTAGCCAACTCATTTTACATCCCTCATTTGACATGTTATCCAAGCATTTGTATCAATCGAAAATCCGATTGCATCAATACTGTTTTCCGAATCTTCAGACACCAGAAGATAGCGTCCTCCACTTAAAACCTCTTTATTTAACTGATCATAATACCCTTTAAAAACGATTCCGTCATAATAATCAAATTCATTTACGATTGATAAATCAAGAAGAATATTTGGACTAATTTCTTGAAATTTAATTACCTTTTTAACAGCATTTTCCATTTCATTATTTAATACTAAGCTTCTAAGTAATGAATGAAGCTTTTCTCCTTTACCTTGTAAACTAAATAACTGTTCAAAAACATTTCTAGTTTGAAACGGTAAATTAATTGACTGAATAAAACGTTCTAATTCATCTATATTTTTTAAATAAATTAGCTTTTTCAATTTGTTTTTTTGCAACTCGGTTAAATTACATTCCTTAAATAATCCTTCGATAAAACCTGTATGCCCGATTTCTAAAATAAAAGGAACATTGTTTAATAAATCAATTGCCATTATAACTACTTCTATTTCAGATGCTTCAGAAATTCGACCTAAATTTTCAATTCCAAATTGATTAATTTCTTCAAGTTCTACTCCATTATTTCGATAAATTGTTGATTGATAAAATACTTTACATTTCTCTTCCTTTAGCGCGATTGGATAAATTTCTTTCATTAATGCACTTGTTAAATCAGGTCTTAACAATAAAATTTGCTGTAAGCGTGTTAAAACAACAACTAAGTCTTCTCTAGCTAATCTTGGGTTTCGACTCGAAAATGAATCATACTCTTCAAATAGCTGAGGATGAAAAGGAATATATCCTCGCTCTAGTGCATAATCTTCCATTTTTCTTTTATATCGATAATTGACTAATGACTGCTTTAATTTCCCATCCAATTGAACATTCCCCCTTCTAGAAAAAACAAAAAGGCCATACAGGTTAAATGCCTGTATGGCCTTCTGGCACGACACAAGCACCTTTTTCGTAACACGAAGAGGGCTTGCATCTACGGTCAAATTTTGTCCATAGATTCAAACCCTGGGTGGATGATGATGTTGTAACCCATTATTCGTGCGTGCGAAATACATGTTCATGTCTCCTTTTTCGTTTTATTTTTATTCATCTTAATGAATTTGATATAAGTTGTCAATCCCTTTCGAAAAATAAAAATCTTGAAAGGGTTTACATTAAGATTTTTTAATTTTTTAAATCTATTAAACTAAAATTAGTTTGATTCTAAAAAAATGTCTCTGTTATAGTAAAATATTGAACTAAATTCTTACCTATTAAAGACATAATAAATAACATAAAACCAGCTAAAAAACCCGTGAATTATTGCCCAGAGTACTGATTTATGAATACTCCAAGATATTGTAATGGCTAAAGCAGAACCGAAAGTGATAACACTTTTTGAACCAACTGGAATATTATGTCTTTTTTCTGACCTTTCTTTCATACCTCAATCCCCATTTCCACTGAACATAGATTTGCATTTGTTAATATTTATTCTTCAGTGAAAAGTTTATTCTCTTCAGGTATTAATATTCTGTAATTGCATTGCTACCAGTTTAGTACGTATCCGTTTGTATTATCAGGGCATCCAGCATTTTCTGGTAGATTTTCGTAATTAGTTAGATATCAAAAGAAAAGGTTTCTTTAAATCCTTTTTTTCCTTCAAAGGTTATTTTTATGGCTCTTGTTTTTGGCATACGTTGAATCCAATTCAATTCTAAAAATCTTTCTAGAAGAGCATTTCCCAATGCTCCACCAAGGTGGTATCGTCTTTCACTCCAATCTAAACATCTATGTGAAAATGATCGACGCCTCTTCTTAATTTTTTCAAGATCAATTTGAAAATCAGTAAAAAATCTCTCACCTTTTTCCGTAACAATAAATGCTTGCTTTTCTTCTTTTATAACTTCCAAATTAATTAAAGAATCAGTTAATAGTACCCCAAACTTACCAGCTGGATGATCGTAACACGTTCTTGCAAAACGTATTGCGGTATTTTCTGAAGCTTGTTTTAAAGACCTAATTTCAATTGGAGGGGCTATTGATAATAATGTCTCCAATATTTGAGCAACTTCCTGATTTCGAATACCGTAGTAACGATGTCTTCCTTGTTTTTCTACACTTACTAATTTTGCATCTACCAATTTTGCTAAATGAAAACTAGCCGTTTGTGGTTTTATCCCAGCCATATATGCCAGTTCGCTAGCAGGATGAAATCTACCATCTAAAAGGACAGTTAATATTGCTGCACGTGAAGTTTCACTTACAAGCGTAGCAACCACTGCTACATTAGGACTTGCATTCATTTTAATTCTCCTCCCATTATGTAATCCATATTTCGATAATAATTGAACTATTTATATTCTACAATAAATTTTGAAATACAAAATTATTAGGAGGAAAAAAATGAATCATTTTACAAATACAAAGTTGATTAGACCTAAAATTCTATACTATGGAACACCTGTGATTTTACTAAATACATTGAATGAGGATGGGACAGTCAATATTAGCCCTATGTCTTCCTCATGGGCTTTAGGAGACTGCATAATATTAGGAATTGGACTTGGCGGGAAAGCTATTGAAAATTTACAGCGACATCCTGAATGTGTAATCAATGTACCTAGCCCTTTGTTATGGGAGAATGTTGAATTTTTAGCCCCTTACACGGGAAAAAATCCTGTTCCTGATGCTAAGAAAAATATAGGATTTACATATGAAAAAGAAAAATACAATATCAGTAAATTAACTGCTACAGAGTCACAAACCGTAAAACCTACACGCATAACGGAATGCCCAATTCAAATCGAGGCAATTGTAAAACACATTCGTATCCCTGAACATTCACCTGATTTTGCAATTGTTGAGACACAAGTTTTACATGTACATGCTCATAATGAAATCATCATTGAAGAAAATCATATTGATCCAAATAAATGGAGTCCACTAATATATAATTTCCGTCATTATTTCGGTCTCGGAAATAAATTAGGTAAAACTTTTCGTTCGGAAATTTAGTAAAAAATTAAATATAAAAGGGAAAATTATACTATGTAATGCTTTTAGCAATATCTTTTAAGGATTCACCCCTCCTAGATAATCTTAAACAGAAGTTAGTTTAATCGCTAATGAATACTTAGTCAAAAAACTGCACCTCAAATTATTAGTTGAGTCTAACAATTTTGGGGTGCAGTTCATTACTTAGGTCATTTTACATAGTTTAATTTTTGATAAGTTGACGCGGAAGTTCACTTTAATAATATATGCTTATATAATTTGTTGAACTCTAACCACGTGTAAATATTACAAGCAATGTTATATTCCGTTTCTTTATTTGTAACAACACGGTATCCGACCACGTATTCATTTGTATCTTTTTGACGGTAAAAAGAATACGTTCTTTTTTTGCCATGTTCGATTTTAAATTGTGCATCTAATTCGCCAAACGTAACTTGTGAATTTCAACAATATTCCATTCCCATCAGGTGTTAGAAACCACTGTTTCTTTCTTTTGGCTACCAATAAAGTATTATGATACTTTTTTAGAGCTTTCAGTTCGTTGTCATGAAGATATTCCATGGTGTTTTAGAATCTCCTTTATTGAACGGTTTGGTTTAGTTCATTTTACCATGCTATTCTTTTAAAAAAAGTACAAAAAATGCCATGTTAATTGGAAAATTCCATCCTTATTAAGGGTAATAAGACGATAAATAATTTCAGATATCGTACATTTTTCTGCGTATTTAAACCCACTTTGGTTCTTAATTTACTCTTCTACATAATTTCATATAAGCTTCTTCATTAATTTCATTTGGGTAGGCTACTAGGCATACACCAAGTTTTGACCTTGAGCATAAATTTTATTAGTCTAATTTTCATAAGGAGTGAACTTAGAATTATGGAATATTTACGACAAACTGCACCATATTCCTCGAATCCCTTGGGTATTCAACATTGTTTGTACCGTTTCACGTATTTATGGCTTAGGAACGGAGACAATTTTTGGTTTTTTTTAACAACTGTAGGGGAATCAAGTGTTTATGGCTATAGGTTTTTCGGTGGAAGATGGAATTTTTACTCGGTTGCTTTAAGTGACATAGTTTCATTCCATTGTTCTCCTCCAACTCCTAAGCTATATTAAAAACTGCTTCTGGGCTTTCTCATAATATGAGTTCGTTTTTTTACTGCCCGATTCTTTAAAAGGAGTCAAACAGCATTGACTTGAATAAGAAAAACATAGGGAGATTTTACTCTTCCTATGTTTTCATTCAAATTACCAATTTTATAAAAAGCAGCAACTTGAAAAAATTCGTTCGGAGTATTTGAAAAAGAAGCAAAAACAAGGAGATAAGAATTGAAGAATTTACAAAGCGTTTTCTTGATTCTAATCGACCACTTGATCTATTAATTAATTGCGCTGGAATTATGGCTGTTCCTTTATTACGTAATGATTTAGGTTATGAATCACAGTTTGCTACTAATCACCTTGGACATTTTCATTTAGCCTCTCTCCTGTGGCCAGCACTAGTCAAAGCAAACGGGGCAAGAGTTGTTACACTTTCTTCAAGAGGCCATCGGATAAGTGATATAGATTTTATGGATATAAACTTTGAAAATCGTAAATATGACAAATGGAAAGCATACGGTCAATCAAAGACTGCTAACGCACTCTTTGCTTTAGAATTAGATAATAGAGGAAAAACATATGGTATTCGGTCCTTTTCAGTACATGCTGGGACAATTATTACCGATAAATCAAGGAATTTAACTGATGAAGAAATGCAGTCTATGGGTGCTCTAGACGCATCAGGTAGAAGAGTCTTAAATGAATATAATGATGAACGGAAAATAATTGAAGAAGGAGCAGCTACCATCGTTTGGTGTGCTACAAGTAAGCAATTAAACGGATTAGGTGGTCTTTATTGCGAAAATGTTGATATAGCAAAAGCTGTCTCAGGAAATGAAATAGGGCCAGGAGTTCGACCTTGGGCAAGTAGTGTGGAAAGTGCTAAGCGTCTATGGGAAATCAGTGAAAAATTATTAGCTATAAAATTTCCTAGTTAATAGAGGTTTTTTAAAATTCTCTATAAAGTGGACACATAAAAGAAAATTCTTTTTTAAGAGGAATTGGCTTCGGTACTAAAACCGGAGTCATTTTATTTATGTCCAATGTTGACGAGGACATTTTTTGATTTTTATCTGTTCTATTCCGTCACGGCACAAATATTATCTTGTAATAATGAACAATTACTACTTAGTTTATATGTAACTAAAAGGTGCCTATAGAACATACAAGTTACTATCGCACTTTAAAGTACGTTCTTCTTTTCTTTAAAAATTTATTACATAATAGCAACTGTAGAGAATAGTTTCTTTAGATGACAACGTTAATCACCTAATTACTACTCTCTAACAACATTATTTTAAATTTACTTCATGCCACATGAAGATATATATAGGAGGATTTATATGAAAGAGAATAACTTATTTCAAGGAAAACTAGGTTTTGGAACTGCCCCACTAGGAAATATGTTCCGTAACATCCCAGATGAAGAAGCATTCACGACTGTTGTTGCAGCTTGGGACAATGGGATTCGCTACTTTGATACAGCGCCACTTTATGGAGCAGGTCTAGCTGAAATCCGCCTTGGAGAAGTATTATCAAGATACAATCGTGATGATTATGTTTTAAGTACAAAAGTAGGACGTTTAATTCTTGATGAACTAGAAGACGTTTCTGCACGAGACTTAGGTGAAAAAGGTGGAGTTTTTGAATTTGGTCGTAAGAATAAAATTGTGAACGATTATAGTGCTGACGCAACTTTACGTTCAATCGAACAAAGTTTAAATCGTTTGAAAACCGATCGTTTAGACATTGTCTATGTTCATGATATTGCACAAGACTTTTATGGTGACGAGTGGATCGCACAGTTTGAAATTGCTCGCACTGGTGCTTTCCGTGTACTTTCTCAATTACGAGACGAAGGTGTTATTAAATCTTGGGGACTTGGTGTAAATAAAGTAGAACCGATCGAAATCGCATTAGAATTAGGTGAATACAAACCTGATGTTAGCTTATTAGCAGGTCGTTATACACTTCTAGATCATGATCGTGCGCTTCAACGATTAATGCCTGAAGCTGCTAAACAAAATGTTGATATTATCGTTGGTGGTCCATATAGCTCAGGTATTCTAGCTGGTGGAACTCACTTCGAATATCAAAAAGCGTCACCTGAAATTATCGCAAAAGTTGAGAAAATCAAAGGAATTGCACAAAGACATGGTATCAGTGTGAAAGCTGCAGCTCTTCAATTTTCATTATCAAATCCTGCAGTTGCAACTGTCATTCCAGGTGCAAGTAAACCAGAGCGAATTATAGAAGACCAAGCTGCATTAAATGAAATAATTCCAGCGACATTCTGGCATGAAATGAGAGAACAAAAACTAGTGTCAGAAAATGCACCACTACCAATCGACATTAAATAATAACTATATATTAGGAGCGATATAAAATGGCTAACACAATCGTTACAATGGAAATTCCTGCAAATCCTAAAAAAAGTATGGCAATTAATTGGCGGTTTCAATTCGTTACCAGATTGGTTACCAAATATCCCAAATAGTGAATTATTAGAAGGTGGACGTGTTCGCACTTCGGCAAATCCGGATGTAGATGCAATTGTTGAACGTCTTGAAGCATTCAATGATAAAGAGCGTTTTTATACTTACTCAATAATGAAAGCACCATTCCCAATTACAAACTATCAATCGACAATACGAGTTCAAGAGCATCCTGATCGTAATAAATCAATTGTTGAGTGGTCTGGCAGTTTTACTCCTGTGGATGTAACTGATGAAGAAGTGATCAATCTTTTCAATGGGATTTATAAAGATGGATTAGAAGCATTAAGACATGCATTTCAAGTTTTAGCAGTATAATAGTAAATAAAGAAAATCAAGGGGAATACCTATTCCCTTTGATTTTTTTACTTTAGTTTTTCAAATTGAACTTCTATGGAAGAAGGTTCAAAACTTCCATTCATTGTAGTGAATTATTGATTGGCTTACGCACCGCTTTAGTTTGAAGAAACCCTCTACAAAAGTTTCACCCTTTCAAAATGTTCCACAGTTGGAAAGGGGTCGTAAAAATGATGAAGTTGCTTTTTCCAATCTTGGTATTCACTAGATTGCCTAAAACCAATAGTATGGTCCTCCAATGTCTCCCACTGCACCAGTAAGAAATATTTCCCTTTTACTTCCATGCATCGTTGCAATTCATGTGACACATACCCTTTCATGGAAGAAATAATTTTTGATGCTCCTCGAAAAGCTTCTTCATATTGTTCTTCCATACCTTCTTTAACATATAGCAAAACAGCTTCCAAAATCATTTAATCACCCCAATTATTTTGATTTAAATTTATATTATTCGTCAAATTTCACTCTTCACCTATAAGTATCCTTATTACACTAAACTGTCATTTATTTGTATAAAATACCAATAATGTTCTTTAACAGCCCTCTTTAATAAAGTTTCACTCCTTCAACTAACCTATATTTCCGTTATATAAAGATAAAACAAAAAATCGTCATTTTTAAAAATGACGATTTTACTATTAATTAAATTGTAGAAGTATTTTTCGTTAATGCTGGCTTCAAATGTAAGATTAATCCTTCATTTTCAGCAGCAGTTCCGATTGTAATTCGAATTCCATTAGGGAATGCACGGATAATGTATCCTTTAGATTCTAGATCTTTAAAGATTTCTTGACTGTTTTCAAGTGGAACAAATATAAAGTTTGCTTGAGATGGATAGTATTCGATTCCATAACTGTTGAATAACTCTTCGTATTGTTCCATGCCTTTTTTATTTTGTTCAACACAGTTTTTAATAAACACTTGATCTTCAAGTGCTGCTATTGCTGCTACTTGAGATAGCATTGAAGTGTTGAATGGTAGTCTAGCGATATTTAATTCTTGAATTAATTTGCTATTTGCGATTCCGTAACCGATTCGGAATGATGCTAGGCCGTATGCTTTTGAAAATGTTCTTAATACGATTAGATTTTCAAATTTATTTAGTAATGGGATTGTATCAGGGAAATCTGATGCTGATACGTATTCAACGTAAGCTTCGTCAACAACTACAAAAGTAGTGCTTGGTACTTTTTCTAAAAACTCAACTAATTTGCGGCTTCCAATATATGTACCTGTTGGGTTATTTGGATTACAAATCCAAACAATTTTAGTATTCGCATCTACTTGTGCAAGCATAGAATCTAAATCATGTAC
Organism: Bacillus sp. AFS088145; assembly: GCF_002564465.1. Taxonomy (GTDB): domain Bacteria; phylum Bacillota; class Bacilli; order Bacillales; family Bacillaceae_G; genus Gottfriedia. The sequence goes on from NZ_NUUX01000008.1 coordinate 32,696, forward strand.
ACCTTTAACTAAAGGAACAGGTCTAACTTCAGCACCTTCAATAACTGCGTGATGAGCATATTGTGAAAAAGTTTGTGATGCTTGTACAATATTATGTTCTTTTGTGAGCAACGCTCGACTAATCATTTGAATAACTTCGTCAGCACCACTTCCGAATATTAATTGATCTGGCTGTATATTTAGGAAATTTGCTAGTTTCTTACTAATTTCTTCTGTCGCTCCATCTGGATAAATCGCAAACTTACTTACTACATTACGTAGTTCTTCAAAAACTTTAGGAGAACAACCGAATGGATTTTCATTTGATGCAAGTTTTACTACTTTGTCTAGACCATATTCACGCATGACTACTTCACTTGGTTTTCCTGGTGTGTATGCTTGAAGCGTCAAAATTTGTGGTTTCACGTACATGCTTATTTCTCCTTTTATTCAAAGTTTTGTATAATGTTGTCAGTTTATCATATTATTAAGCTGTTAATCTAGTGCTATTTTCAAGAATATTTCAAATTATCTAGTTCCATCATGCCTGCATGATCTTGAACATAGCTTGTTTAAAATTCAAATAAAAAGTAGAATCATAAGACTCTACTTTTCAATCCAACTACCCATATAAGCTGGATCTTCATATTGATGTGCTTCTTTTACTACATAAAGTGGTCTAAATGTATCAATCATTACTGCTAGTTCTAATGTTTCTTTCTTTCCAATACTACCTTCAGTTTTACCTGGATGTGGTCCATGTGGAATACCTGATGGATGTAATGTAATTGACTCTTGTTCGATTCCTTTTCTACTCATAAAGTTTCCTTCTACATAGTAAAGGACTTCATCACTGTTTACATTACTGTGTACATAAGGTGCCGGAATTGCTTCAGGATGATAATCATACATCCTTGGTACAAATGAGCACACTACAAAATTATGCCCTTCAAATGTTTGATGTACTGGTGGTGGCTGATGAATTCTTCCTGTAATCGGTTCGAAATCTTCAATATTAAATGCCCACGGATATAAATACCCATCCCAACCTACTACATCAAATGGATGATGTGTTAAGACATGTTTATAAAGGTTTCCTCTTGCTCTAGTTAGAACAGTGAATTCACCTTTTTCATCATATGTCTCAAGCGATTCTGGTCCTCTAAAATCACGTTCGCAAAATGGGCTATGCTCAAGCATTTGGCCATATTCATTGCGATAACGTCTTGGCGTTGTTAATTGGCTATTTGACTCAACAATTAAAAACTTCGTATCATCATTTGGAACTACTTTGTAAATTGTTCCAATAGGGATCATGATATAATCCCCTTTACGGTAAGTAATCGTTCCAAACATTGTTTGGATTTCACCTGAACCGTAATGGACAAAGAACATTTCATCTCCTTCACCATTTCGATAAAAATGTTTGCTTTCTTCCGTTACGTTTGCAACTGCAATTAACAGATCAGAGTTACCTAAAACGTATACTCTTCCTTCTAAAGCATCACCTGTACGCTCTAAATTGTTTGTACGAATATGGCGGTGCTGCAGGGATGTCTGTTCTTCAAATTCGATTTGAAGTGATTTATAAAATGATGTTTCACTAACAGATGTAGGCATATTGTTATGATATAAAATAGATTGAGTACCTGAAAATCCTTTTGTACCCATTACCTGCTCTCTGTATAATGATCCATCTTCTTTTCGAAATTGAATATGTCTTTTCTTTGGAATCTTACCTAGACTACGATAATACACACGCTTCCCCTCACTTTCTTACAGTATTTCGTAATGTACCTAAACCTGTAATGCTTAACTCAACAACGTCCCCATCTTCTAACCAGCGATGTTTTTCTTCACCAAGTTCTAAGATACAACCTGTTCCAACAGTTCCAGAGCCAATCACATCACCTGGATATAGCGTTACATTTTTTGAAGCATGAGAAATTAATTCTGGAACGGAATAATAAATTGAAGAAAAGTTACCACTAGAAATGACTTTTCCATTAACTGCAGCTGTCATCTTCAAATCATAGCTTTTACCGGTTCTAAAATTCTCAATTTCATCTTTTGTTACAATGCAAGGTCCTAAAGAAGTAGCAAAATCCTTACCTTTTGATGGACCTAGGCCAACCTTTACTTCATGTGCTTGAATATCTCTAGCACTCCAGTCATTCAAAATTGTATAGCCAAGAATATAATCATCGGCTTCTTCAACTGGGATATCTTTACCTTCTTTACCAATAATACAAGCGATTTCTAATTCAAAATCCATCTTTTTACAATTAGTTGGTATGTTGACATGATCTTCAGGTCCAATAACTGCTCGATGATTCGTAAAATAGAAAACTGGCACGTCATACCACTCAGGGATCATCTCTAGACCTCTTCTGCCGCGAGCAGTTCTCACATGCTCCTCAAAGGCATAAAAGTCACGAATACTTTGTGGTTTTGGTAGTGGTGCTCGCAATTGAACGGAAGAAAGTGGAATACTTTCTCCTGATATTTCTGCTATTTCATTTTTATATAAATCATAGTTTTCTAGAATGGTTAGTAAATCCGCTGGAATACGGCCATTACTAGCTTTATTAAGATCGATTACTTGATCTTCAACTAATAATCCTGCACGCTCATTACCATCATATTGAAAAGTTATAAATTTCATACCTTCACCTTTTTCTTTCAATTGCAAAAGTATCAGAAATAGCACGAGAGTAAGAATGGCCAGCAAGGCGACCAACTGGATTTAGCTTTTCAGTATTGATTTTGCCATCTGCATATAAATCATCATTTATATGCACATTAACGACTTTACCAATTACTAAACTTCCAGCACCTTTGTTTTCGCCAAAATGTAATAGCTCATGAAGCTCACATTCTAGTCCTACTAAACTTTCTTTTACTCGAGGAACTTGCACAGTTGTCCCATCCACTTTTGTAAGACCAACTTGTTCAAATTCATCTACTCCATACGGAAAATCTGCAGCAGCATTATTAACTTGTTCGCAAATTTCCTCACTTACAATATTAATAATGAATCGCTTCGTCAGTTCAATATTTTTTAATGTGTCTTTTTTCTCGCCGTCTGTACCTCGAATCATTGGTGCAAAGCACACTAACATCGGGTCAGCACAAATCGCTGTAAAGAAACTAAAAGGTGCAACATTCGCTACACCTTCTGAGTTTACAGTTGAAACAAAAGCAATCGGACGAGGCAACACTGAACCAATTAACAGCTTATAAGCATCTTGCCATGGTAAAGTATCCGGTCTAATTTCCATTGTTACAACTCCTTATAGATTTCCTCGAAGTTCTTGCTCACGCTCGATTGATTCGAATAATGCTTTAAAGTTACCATCACCGAATCCTCTAGCACCTTTACGTTGAATAATTTCAATAAATAAAGTTGGACGGTCAACGATTGGACGAGTGAAGATTTGTAATAAATACCCTTCATCATCACGGTCAACTAAAATCTTTAATTCTCTTAATTTCTCGATATCTTCATCAATTTTTCCAACGCGCTCTGTTAACATATCATAATACGTATCTGGTGTTTTTAAGAATTCCACACCAAGAGCTCTAAGTTTTGTAACTGTATCAACAATATCTTCAGTTAATAAAGCAATATGTTGTACGCCTGGTCCATTGTTATAATCTAAGTACTCTTGAATTTGTGATTTCTTTTTACCTTCAGCTGGTTCATTAATCGGGAATTTAATTCTGCTTCCATTTGTCATAACTTTTGACATTAATGCAGAATACTCAGTACTAATATCGTCATCATCAAAATGGATCATTGATTGGAATCCCATTACATTTTCATAATAAGAAACCCATTCTTCCATTCTTTCAACATTACCAACTACATGGTCTAATGCGATTAGTCCTGTTTCATTTACAGGAATTGTGAAAGCACGATCTTTATATCCTGGTAAGAAAGGACCATTGTAATCGCCTTTTTCGATTAATGTGTGGATTGTATCACCATAAGTTCCGATTACAGCTTTTTTAACTGTACCGTATTCATCACTAACTTCAGTTGGAGGTAAAATTTTAATTGCTCCACGGCTTACCGCACCCTGATACGCTGCTTCAATATCATCTACTAATAAAGCGATATCTTTAACACCATCGCCATGTTTTTTAATGAAGTCAGCAATTTTAGAATCTTCTTTTAAAGTTCCAGTAATTACTAGACGAATCGTACCATTTTTTAATACGTAAGAAACTTTATCACGTACTTTTGTTTCTAAACCAGAGTATGCTACTGGTGTAAACCCAAAAGTGTTTGCGAAGAAATAAGCTGTTTGTTTCGCGTTCCCTACATATAATTCTAAATGATGTACATCTGATACTGGAAAAACATCATAGCTAGTATTTGTTTGTTTTAATTCATCTTGTTTCATTTTAATTTCCCCCTATAAATTACGATTTTTGTAAAGAAAAGAAAAAACTATGTAAGAGCGTTAAGTAAACGCTTACAAAACAAATAAACCGCATAAAAAAAATTCTTAACAAGGATGACAATTCGCCAAGAATACCATTTAGAAATATATGGGAATTTCCCTAACGAACACACAACCTTTACTACTATATTAATGTAATCATCGTTTTATGAATCGATTTTACATATATATAGTAGTCTCTAAATAAATATTTCTACACTTCTTTTTAAATTCCTTCAAAAAATTTTCAATTAAATAAATTTTTTGTCGTTTCTTAATTTTATAACGATAGTATTAATTCGTTTTGCTTTTCTTTATATGATTTCCGCCCCATGCACATAAGAGATCCAAAATGGGCTTCATTGATTGACCGTATTCATTTAATTCGTATTCCACTTTAGGTGGTATTTGGTCATAAGCAATACGATTAATTAGTCCATCCGCTTCTAACTCTCTTAATTGCTGTGTTAACATTTTTTGAGTTATTTTAGGCATCAGTTTTCTAAGCTCATTTGTTCTTTTTTTACCAGTTTCTAAATGGCAAAGTATGATACATTTCCACTTTCCACCTATTACCTCAATGGCTGCTTCAATCGGCATATTATATTCTTTCATAGATCCTCCATCATTGCTAATTACTATTTAATTAAAATTAAAATTATTTTACTCAACTTTTTTAGTACAAATGAAAACTTCAAAATCATCATATATTGTGGATATTATAACTATTGTCCTATCAATGATTTTGCAGTCAACAGTAAAGGTTCATAAAATATAGCATACAAATAAATTATAGTTCAAATATTTATCAGTTATAAAAAACCTACACTTAGTTCTATAGACTTAGATGAACTCAAAAAATTTATAGGCACTTTTTAGTACGTACTTTATTTTAGGATCGTAATCATTCATAATTACAATCATAATTTATTCAAAAAGGAGTGGAAACAATATGTTTATCATTCATGGTAGTTCTAGGGAAAACGGAAATACAGAGCAGCTAACAAATCTCATTACAAAAGATGTTGTCAAGACGGAAGTGCAATTACGTCATAAAAATATTAAGGCGATTAACGACCAAAGACACGAGCCAAATGGCTTCCAACCAATTGATGATGATTACGAGGAAATTGTTAAAGAAATGCTAGAGCATGATACGATTATTTTTTCAACACCTTTATACTGGTATGGTATGAGTGGATACATGAAAAACTTTATTGATCGTTGGTCTCAAAGTCTTCGTAATAAAGATCTGCAGTTCGCTGAAAAAATGAAAAACAAAAAAATGTATGTCGTAATTGTTGGTGGTGATCAGCCAAAAATTAAAGCACTACCATTAATTTTACAATTTAAACATATATTCGAATTTGTTGGAGCAACATTTGAAGGGCATATTATTGGAACAGGAAATTCACCTGGAGCAATATTGGAAGATCAATTAGCCATTCAACAAGCCGTATTGCTAAACACAACACTAAAAAATAAGTAAGTACAACTAGAAGGAGCAAGACCTTGATTCCATTTTTACAACATAACCCAACTAAATTATGGTTTGGGAAAAATCAAATTGAGCAATTAGCAAATGAAGTACTAGATTATAAACGTATACTTGTCGTTTATGGTGGCGGTAGTATTAAAAAAAATGGCGTATTTGATGACGTAATGAAACAACTAAGTGGTAAAACGATTTATGAACTTTCTGGCGTTGAACCAAACCCGAGACTAACAACAGTGCAAAAAGGTATTCAAATTTGTAGAGATAAAAAAATTGATTTTATTTTAGCAGTAGGCGGTGGCAGCGTAATCGATTGTGTTAAAGCGATCGCAATTGGCGTTCCATTCGAAGGAGATGTGTGGGATCTTATTACTAGAAAATCCCAACCAACTAGTGCAACTCCTTTTGGTACTGTTTTAACTTTAGCTGCAACCGGATCAGAAATGAACTGCACATCAGTCATATCTAATATGGAAGTAAATGAAAAAAGAGGATGGAGTAACCCATTCGTTTTCCCTAAATTTTCAATATTAGATCCTTCTTATACATTCTCAGTACCAATAGATCAAACAATCTATGGAATTGTCGACATTATGTCACATGCATTAGAGCAATATTTCCACCGTGTTGGCAATACACCAATGATTGATCGCTTTATCGAAAGTTTATTAATTACTGTAATCGAAGCTGGTGGAAAACTTGTTAACGATTTAGAAAACTATGATTTACGTGAAACTATTATGTACGCTGGAACGACTGCCTTTAATGATACGTTATTAAACGGTACAGATGGTGGCGACTGGGCATCACACCAAATTGAACATGCAGTTTCTGCCATTTACGATATTCCACACGGTGGTGGGTTAGCGATTATATTCCCTAACTGGTTAAGTCACTGTTTAGACTATGATCCAAGCAGAATTAAAATGCTTGCAACAAATGTTTTTGGAATTTCTGAAGAAGGAAAAACAACAAAGCAAGTTGCAGAAGAAGGGATCCAAGCACTAAGAAGTTTTTGGAACTCAATCGGTGCACCGAACCGTTTAGCAGATTATCAAATTGACGACTCACGTTTAGACGAATTAGTAGAAAAATCCTTCGTAAAACCAGTAGTTGGCGGTTATAAAATTTTGGATAAAAAAAGTGCGAAAGATATTTTAGTACGCTCTCTATAATGATGGAAAGAACCTTGCATTAAGCTAGGTAGTTCAGATAATGTGGAGAAAATGTAAAATATCAGTATTAATAACTACCTAAATAGTTATATTATTGACAATTCAAATATAAGTAAATTTACGATTTAAAAACGCTTG
>NZ_NUUX01000008.1:39952-301465 GCF_002564465.1 Bacillus sp. AFS088145
CAAGCGTTTTTAAATCGTAATATAAGTTGTCCTTTTTATTGTAACTAAGCGAATATAACTTTTTTGTTATATAAAATATATTCCCTTCTATTTTTAACACGAGGAACTCTATCTTTTTGGTAATATCCGTCAAGTTCATTTTCAATTTCACTTTTGTTTGTTTCTAGTATTTTAGGTTTGAATTGCTCTACATAAGGGTCCCCACCTCTAACTACGCAATTTGCCATTGTGTCAAGAGCAATTAAGCTGAGAGGTCTTCCTTTATTTAACCACGATTTCATTCTCCCCCAAGTTGGAAAGCATACTGCTGCGAGCCTTCCCCAATTATCATTAAATTCAATACAATTCAATTCTATCCAATCTAGTACATCAATTGAACGAAAACGATATAGACAACTAAACGCTTGTAACGGCAACTCTTTTTCATTAACTAATTTCAATTTATTTAACACATTATTTAAGCCTTCTTCAATTGGTAAACTGCTCGATGTAGCCAAAGATAGTTCAAATAGTAACTCTTCATCATAATTATTCCATAGTTCTCTAATCCACTCTAAAGCAGAACTTCCCAAGACATCAGCCACTATTTCCAACATTCGCGATTTTATTTCATAATTTCCAGTTGCATTAAACCTTGATTTAACAGAATTTAAAATTGATAAATCATTATGTACTTTAAATGCACTAATTACTTCATCCTCAAGAAACCATCTAGTTATAGAGAAATCTAACAATGTCTCTAAATCTTTTCGAACATCTTTCAAAGTTGGTGCTTTGTCTTTTTTTGATACAATTACGTCTTCTTCTGGTTGACAAGCTTTACCATCATCATCGTAAAAATCATCATGTAGTAAATACTTCTTGGGCGAATGGACAACTGCTAAATTGTACCATTCAATAGGTTTCAAGGATCGTTTTAATAATCTTTCATGACAATAATCGCATAATTTATAAGGTTGATTTGGGTCTTCAGAATTTTCCTCAACATGAATTAAATCTAATTTACAGGCTTCACATAATTTGGTAGAAAAAACCAACAAAATCACCTCTTCTAATTTTCCATATTGTATATGTTAACATAAATTCCTAATATCCTTTTATAAAAGATATTAAAAAATCCACCTAATTTATAATCACATTTATTTTCAGATTCACAGATCTTATTTTCCACTCGCGTTAATTTTATTCGCAGCTTCTCAGGCCTTATTTGCACTTACTTCAATTACATTACCTACCCACCAACTTTATTTATATCTCCACAATCCAGTTCAAAAAAAAAGAACCCAATAAAAGGTTCTCAACTAAAATTGCATTTCTACCCAATTAAGTTCATTAATATGGTGATCTACAACGTTACAACACATATTCGGGTTAATCGTATCCACATGTGAAATTGTAATAGAAGACATTGAAACCGAATATTTAACTGTATCTACAATGCTCATATTATTCATATAGCCATATCCGATCCCAGCAACTAAAGCATCTCCCGCTCCTGTTACATTAACGACTGAAACTCCATCGGCTTGGATAATACCTTCTTCTATACCATCATTATAATAAATTCCTTCTGCATCTAAACTAATAAAAACTTTTGTTACGCCTAATTCTCTAAAATATTTGCCAGCTTTTCGTACATCTTCAACAGAAGTAATATCAAATCCACATAATACTTCAGCTTCATGTCGATTTGGTTTAATCGTATGGAAATAGTGAATATAGTCTTTTATTTTTGAAGCTTTTGAAGCAGAAACTGGATCTAAAATAAATTTTGTTTCATTATGGAAGTTTGTTAATAAATAAGCTAAAATACTAGGATTATCCGCGTCAACTACCATATATTCAGCATTTCGAATAACTTCTGCTTTGGAGTCTATAAACTCCTTTGTAAAATTGTTTGTGATATCTAAATCTACTACTGCAGAGACCATTTCTCCGCTTTCATTTAAAATGGCTAAATATGTTGGGGTAGATTCTCCTTTAATAATTAACGTGTCTTCCATATCTATGTTCATATTTTTTGCGTGATTTAACATATTGATTCCATTAATATCATCACCAATAACTGAAATAAACTTTGTATTTAAGTTGATCTTTGCCATATTTTCTGCAATATTACGGCAAACACCACCAAACGATACTTTTACACTACCAGGATTTGAATCATATGGACGATAATTTTTTTTCGTAAATCCGATAATATCACATATCGAAACACCAAATACTAATATATATGGATTAGAAGGAATTGTCATTTTGTCAGTCCTTTCACTTTAAACTGAAAGAAAAATAAATTGTTTTGATTCACTAATTATACCAGTATAATATATTTTTAATAAAGTATTTTTTTGAACTTATTTTCATCATTAATTTCTTTATTATTATTGACTAAAATTATTTTTAAGTATAATATTTATTTTTACGTTTAAAAAATATATTTTTTACGTGGTTCGAGAACCTCCCACGAAAAAAAACTAAGGAGAAACAAAATGAAGTTAAAGACAATTACTGTTAATGGAGTATTTGCTGCACTATATATTGCAGTAACGTACTTTATTCAACCGTTTGGGTTTACGAATGTACAATTTCGTGTATCCGAAATATTTAACCACTTAGTCGTATTTAATAAAAAGTACATATATGGAGTAGTTTTAGGAGTTATATTAGCTAATTTTTTCTTTTCTCCAATAATGGCATATGATTTAGTCTTTGGTGTTGGCCAATCGATTATTTCGTTATTAATTACAATTGCAACGTCAAAATTTATAAAAGGTATTATACCGAGAATGATTGTTAACACGGTTGTCTTTACGATTACTATGTTCTTAATCGCAATCGAGTTAAAACTAGCATTTCATTTACCTTTCCCAATGACTTATTTAACTACAGCCATTGGTGAATTTGTAGTGATGGTTGTTGGAATACCGATTATGTATTATTTAAATAAACGAGTAAAATTTGAACATCTTATTTAAGTAAAAAAGAGTTGTTTCTCTAAATGGAAACAGCTCTTTTTATTATGTATTATTTGTCTTCTCTTATTAAATAATCATTACCATCTTGATCGTAGAAATTAAACATTGAACCATATGGCATTTTCATCAGGTCATCAACTTTTACGCCATTTTGTTTCATTTTTTCATAAGCAGCTTCAATATCTGTTGTGCTAAAAAGTACAGATGGATGAGCTATTTTTTCTGGTTTAAATTGTTCCATCGAAGGTTTAGAGTAAAGAACTAAAGTAGTAAATTCACTTTCGGTTGGACCTACTTCAATCCATTTAGCATCTGGTCCCATTGGCATTTCTATTTTTAAAACAAACCCCATTTTATTAATCCAAAAATCTTTGGCTTGCTCTTGATCTTCCACATAAACAGTAACTTTACCGATTTTATTAATCATATAAAAATCTCCTCTACTGGTTAATTTTACTACCAATCTATTTTAGCAAACACAATTCCGTAAAACAAACCGATTAAGTATTAACTTTATCTTCATATATATGACTTTTTTCCTGTAGAAGCATTTTTATAAAAGAATACCATATACTTTTTTGAACAGTACAAAGTAAGGAGGAAGTAATCTTGCCTAATAACGTAATTTGGAACGATGTTGATGAATATTTTATAGAAAAACTAATTCCGAATGATCCAATCTTAGAAAATGTATTACTTGCAAATTATCAAGCCGGTCTACCAAGTATAGATGTGTCTCCTACTCAAGGTAAATTACTTTATCTATTAGCAAAAATTAAAGGCGCTAAAAACATTTTAGAAATTGGTACCTTAGGTGGTTATAGTAGTATTTGGTTAGCTCGTGCACTTCCCGAAGATGGGAAATTAACAACCCTAGAAATTAGTCATGAGCATGCAAAAGTTGCCAAACAAAATATCATAGAGGCAAAATTGCAAAATAAAGTCGAAATTATTATAGGAAAAGCGTTAGATACATTACCAACTCTAAAAGAATCAAAGCCTTTATTTGATTTTATATTTATCGATGCCGATAAACCAAATAATCCTCACTATTTAAAATGGGCATTAAAAATAGCTAGTTCTGGTGCATTAATTATTGTGGATAATGTTGTTCGAAACGGAGAGGTAATTTATGAAACGAGTCAAGATGAAAGTGTCAAAGGTGTCCGTCAGCTTATGGAACTAATCACTACAGACACTCGAATTGACACTACCGCTATTCAGACTGTTGGATTAAAAGGATATGATGGTTTTGTGATTGGAATTGTTAAGTAACATTTAAAAAGATGGGATCTCTAAATTTAATTTTTGGATATGGGTTTATTTATCTCTAGACAAGATATGTCGAGTGCTGGTTAGTACTAAATTTAATTGAATTGAGTTCTAAATAAGCAAAAAAGAAGTATGAACAAACTAAGTAACAGTCCATACTTCTTTACTATTTAATCGTAATAATTTCAGGTTACGCTTGTATACATTCATGTTTTGTTCATTAAGTAACGAGCTTCATTAGCAGGTAAACCTGCAAGGGCTTCTGCAATAGGGGAAGTCTCTAAACCAACGGTAGAAACATTTTTGAATCAACGATATATGACATTTTTACTTTCCCCTTTTCATTATTTCTTCACAACAGGAATCCACATTTCTCCAAAGACTAAGCCGTTTCGATTTCCCATAATAACCGCTGCGTTTGGACCACCAACATAGGCAAAATCCTTTACTTCTGGTAATACTTGACCAAAGGCGATGCCAGCAAGGTTATTAGACAATTCATCAGCTGTATTCCCTTCTCCTTCTACAACTAGGTATTCTCCTTTAGGGAATTGAATATCTCTAGATTCCTCAGGCACTGTTGAGTCTGTCATGACTCCAGCATAATGCATCATCTTGTTATTCACAGCTTCGTTCACAGAAAAAATATAATCATTTGTAGCTATGGCTTTTAAAGCATTCAATCTACCATCTTCTTTAATAGCTCCCCAGAAGTTTTCCTTTTCTTTGTTGATCCCTACATAATCTGTATAATCGCTTTTAAGTTCAATTCCAATACCTAAAACTCTAAAACTGTCTTTTTCTTCTAATTTATAATTTGTCATATTAAAAACCTGCCTTTTTTAAATTTATCAAGCGATTTATTTCATCAGCTGATACGTTTATAATAAACTTAAATCATGTCAAAAAATGATACTGTTTAGGAGATACCGATGAAAAAAGTTGAACGCATTAATATCATCATGCGATATATTAACAATCGTGCAAAGTTTACAATTTCAGAGATCATGCAAGAATTTGACATCTCCCGTTCAACTGCTTTAAGAGATATCAAAGAAATTGAAGCGATGGGGATGCCTCTTGTCGCTGAAGTTGGAAGAGATGGGGGTTATTTTGTTTTGAACAACTCTGTCCTCCCAACTGTTCGCTTTACAGATAATGAAATAAAGGCGCTATTTATTGCATTTATGGCAACAAGAAATAAACAACTCCCTTACCTAAAGAGTCGTCAATCTTTAACAGAAAAATTACTTGGTCTCATCTCAGAAAACCAACAAGATGAGCTTGTCCATTTAAATCAAATATTGCTTTTTGAAGGGACTAATCCGAAGAATCCTGACTTACTTGATCTATCAGACTTACCTCATCCAATGTTAGAAAAACTCATTCAAGTCATTCTATTAGATACTTGTTTATTGATTACCATCAAAGAAGAGTTTGAATCCATTTCTTATCCGATTTATCTTCTGCACCTATATCATGACAAAGGCTATTGGCTAATTGAAGGTTTTGACTTGGTGGATGAAAAGAAAAAGATTTTTCCTGTCGACAATCTTATTGATGTCATACCACACCATACAAAAAAAAGATTAAGTAAAAAAAGAATTCTAGAAAAACTAAGTAAGCAAGAAGAAGAAATTAATCTTATATTTGAACTTGGTCCAATGGCGATTGCTCAGTTCAAAAAGTACCATCCTTTAAAAGTCTCAATTTCCTATACAAATCCTTACCAAACCACAGCTATTTTAAGGACTTATATATATGTTAAAAATTCTGAAGAATTAAACGAGTTTACGAATTGGCTACTTTACTTAGGTGAAGATATCAAGTTAAGGAAAATTCCTGAAGAAGTTTTAGAAAGTTTACAAAAAAGAATATACTTATTCAACCCATAAGAAGTGACAAAAAATATTTATGGTCGGCAACACTTTAAGATTACCCTTTTTTAATCTTTTGTATCAAATAAATATTTCTTATTCAACTAGCTGCCTATTAAGTATGAGCTGAAATTAAAGAATCTATCTGTGCAAATTGCTTAAAACAGCAAAATACAATTAAAATCTGAAAATCGCAATTAAGTATGGCTAAACTGCAATTAAAATCTGATAACCGCAAATAAAATTAGTGAAACTGCAATTACATCTCGAAGAATCGCAAATAAAGTAAAAAATTACCTATACCAGTTAAGGTATTACGACTCCAAACTAGCTACTTTCAATTGGAAAATTTGCAAATAAGCTCTTCTTCATACTAAATCGAATAAAAAACAGATAAAACTCTGCTAAAATTTGTAAAAAGAATCGACTTCAAGTGCATAGAGCAGCAGAAATACCTCCCACTACTTATTAAAATTAGCAAATAAAAAAAGTGCTGTTGTTCCATATTCAGTTAACCTGATTTATGGAAACAACAGCACTTTAAAAATTCAATATTACATAACACGCTTAAACATTTTCTCAAGCTCATATGAACTAAAATGGATAACGATTGGTCGACCGTGAGGACATGTAAATGGATTGCTTGATTTTCTCAACGATTCCAATAGATTAAAAATTTCATCGTTTGTTATATATTGATTTGCTTTTATCGATGCTTTACAGCTCATCATGATGGCTTTATCTTCGCGTAGTTTCTTTATATTAATTGTTCCGCGTTTTAATAGTTCTTGAATCATTTCATCAATTAATGTATCCTCTTGCCCTTTTGGAAACCAATTTGGATGTTCACGAATGACATAACTATTCGATCCGAACTTCTCGATAAATAGCCCAACTTCTTGAAGTTCATCTTGGTATTGGTCTAATAAAATAGCTTGTTCTGGTGAAACATCAAATGTGATTGGAATTAATAAAGTTTGTAGTTCTGATGCAACTTCCCCTATTTTTTCCTTAAAATATTCATAGTAAACACGTTCCTGTGCGGCATGTTGATCAATTAAATATAATCCTTTTTCATTTTGAGCAATAATATACGTTCCGTGCATTTGTCCGATTGGATATAAAGGAGGTAGTTGGTCTATATTTTGCTCATCATATACTTCTTCGTTCACAATGACTGTTTCTTCTATATTTGATTGGTCGTCTTCATTTACAGAATTTGAATATCCTACGTCTTTATTAGATTCATGCTTCTCAAAATAAAGACTCTCATAATCGGTTGGAGTTGATGAATCAATTTGAGTAATTGAATTGAATTCAGTTGAATTTTCTTCCTTTATTGTTTCATTAGTCTCATTAGAATAATTCGAATTAGTAGTAAAACGATCTTGAAGCGAGAATGGTAATTTTTTTTCTACATCTTCTTTTATAGAAGAATGTTCAAACGAAAAGGTTGATTGTTCACTAAATATTTTTTCTTTTGGAGCTGTTGACTTTATTTCTGGAATAAGGGAACGACCTCTAAAAACTTTTTTTATACTTTCAGTAATTAATGTAAATAATTGATCCTCTTTACTAAAACGAACTTCTTGTTTTGTTGGATGTACATTTACATCGACCAATTGAGGGTCCATTTTAATAAATAACGAAACGATTGGAAAACGACCAATTGGGAGCAAAGTATGATAGCCTTCGCTTATTGATTTGTTTACGCCATAGTGTTTTACATATCTTCCATTTACATATAGTGATATATAGTTTCTAGTTGCTCGTGTATATTCAGGCATGGATAAATAGCCTTCAATTTGAAAGTCTAATGACTCGCCTTTAAAATGAACCATGTTTTTTGCAATTTGTAGACCGTATAATGATGCAAGAATTTGTCTTGCGTCTCCATTTCCATTACTACGGAACATCAATTTATCATTATGTTTCAAATCAAAAGCGATTTGTGGATTTGCTAATGCTAATCGATAGACAACGTCTGTCACATTACTTAATTCTGTTTGAACCGTTCTCATATATTTTAATCTAGCTGGTGTATTAAAAAATAAATTCGAAACTTCAATACTCGTCCCTTTTGATTTAGCAATTTCTTTTTGAGATTGCAATACGCCACCTTTTAAAATTGTTTCAATTCCAGGTCCGTCTTCGGTTGATGTTTTAACTGTAACATAACTAACAGATGCAATACTCGGTAATGCTTCACCTCGGAAGCCTAATGTACGTATTCGAAACAAGTCATTTTCATCTTTTATTTTACTAGTTGCATGGCGCTCAAATGCAAGAATACTATCTTCCTTTGTCATCCCTTCGCCATTATCACTTACAAAAATTCGTGAGAGTCCACCGTCGTTAATTTCAACTGTAATACGTGTACTAATTGCATCAATTGCATTCTCAAGTAATTCCTTTACAACTGATGCAGGACGTTCTACAACTTCACCTGCCGCTATTTGATTGGCTAAAATCTCATCTAACTTCTGTATTTTTGACATTAGTGAACCTCCTCTCTAAATAAATGCACTAAACAATAAAAAAAGGTATAGTACATTAAGCTATTATCATAATTTTAACTATGAATAAAAAGAAAGGCCAATTGGCCTTCTTTTATTTTTTAACTTGCTTTTGAAGTTCATATAGTAAATTAAATGCTTCCATAGGATTTAATTCTAGTATATTTAATCCTTTTAATTGATCAATGACAGGATGGTTTTTAACAACTTCTTTAACCACCGGTTGATGATCGTCAAATAAACTTAACTGAGATTCAGCATCCTCTTTGTCGTTTGTAGTTTGAACAATTTCTTTTTTAGGTACTTGAATATTTACAATCTCTTTTTCTGTATTTTTAATTTCCTCTTTAACATAGGAATGATTATTTGATTCTAAATCATTTAATAGTTCTTTTGCTCGAACGATTACATCTTTCGGAAGGTTTGCTAATTCGGCAACGTGGATACCGTAGCTTTGATCCGCTGCACCTTCAAAGATTTTATGAAGGAATAATACTTTTCCATCTTGCTCTTTTGCTGCTACGTGAATATTTTTCAAAAACTTAAGTTGATTTGCTAATACCGTCAATTCATGATAGTGAGTAGAAAAAAGCGTTTTTGCTCCGATATGATCATGTATATATTCGATCATCGCTTGAGCTAAAGCCATTCCATCATATGTTGATGTTCCTCTACCAATTTCATCAAATAAGATTAAACTTTTTTCTGTTGCATTCGTGATTGCATAATTAGCTTCTAACATTTCGACCATAAATGTACTCTGCCCAGAAATTAAATCATCTGCAGCACCAATTCTCGTAAATATTTGATCAAAAACAGGTAATTTCGCATATTCAGCAGGTACATAGCATCCAATTTGAGCCAGTATACTTATTAATGCAACTTGTTTCATATACGTACTTTTACCAGCCATGTTAGGTCCTGTAATTAAAAATTGATGAGTATCAACATCGAAATTTGTATCATTCGGAATATACTCTGAGCCTAGAAGTACCTTTTCAACTACTGGATGTCTTCCATTCTTCACGATATATTCTCTTTCCTCGGTAAATGTGGGTCTTATATATCCATTTTTTTCACTAACTACAGAAAAACTTTGTAAAACGTCAATTTGACTAATTACTTGTCCTAATGTTTGAAGTCTAGATAAATATTGTTTTACTTGTTCTCGAATTGAAATAAATAACTCATATTCCAATCCAATCATTTTTTCTTCAGCTTCAAGAATCATTGTTTCTTTTTCTTTTAGCTCTTCAGTTATAAAGCGTTCTGCATTCGCTAACGTTTGTTTACGTTCGTAACGCCCTTCTGGTAATTGACTAATATTTGATCTAGTTACCTCGATAAAGTAGCCGAAGATTCGATTGTATCCAATTTTTAAGGACTTAATCCCCGTAATTTCTCTTTCTCTTTGTTCTAATTCCATTAGCCAATTTTTACCGTTCTTACTAACGAATCGATATTCATCTAATGTTTTATGAAAGCCATCTTTAATCATGTTTCCTTCTTTAATTGATAAAGGCGCATCTTCAATAATTGCATTCTCTAAAAGCATATGAAGTTCTTCACATGGATCGATTTGATTAATTAGTTCATCTATCGTTTCATGGCTAATTGATTTTAAAGCATGAATAATTGAAGGTATTGTTTGAAGTGAACGTTTTAATTGTAATAAATCTCTTGCATTTACATTACCAAATGAGACTTTACCAGCTAAACGCTCTAAATCATATACATCTTTTAATAATTCCTTTAGGTCTTCACGTATAAAATAGTTATCCATTAGCAATTCCACAATTGTCAAACGATGCTCGATTTGTTTCGTACTTACTAGTGGACGTTGAATCCATTTTTTTAGTAATCGTCCACCCATCGCTGTTTTCGTTTCATCTAATAACCAATTCAAAGAACCTTGTTTGTTTTTTGAACGTTGTGTTTCAACTAATTCAAGATTTCTCATCGAATACATGTCCATGTTTAAAAAATCATGTTGATGAATAACGACTATTTCTTGAAGATGAGAAAGTGTTCGTTTTTGTGTTCTGGATAAATAATTTAATAATCTTGCGGCAGTAGATTTTAAACTAGTTTGATCAATTGATTTTACAACATTTGTAAACTCTTCTGATAAACGATTGTTCTCCTCGAATGAAACGGTAATTGAAAAACTTTTTTCAAGTGTTTGAATCGCTTTAGATGAAAAATCTTCATTTACAACTACTTCTTTTGTACCAGTTGCTGCAATTTTTAAAACTGCTTCTTCAATTGAACCAATAAGTAATAAAGCATTGCCCTCACCAGTCGTCAAATCAATCCAAGCCAAAGCATATGAACTTGGTGTTACTTCTGATAATGTTGAGATATAATGATTTTGCTTTTCATCAATCGATCTACCCTCCATTTGCGTCCCTGGAGTAATCAACTGAACAACTTCTCTTCGAACTACTCCTTTTGCGACGGATGGATCTTCGACTTGTTCACAAATAGCTACTTTATATCCTTTTTCAACTAATTGTTCTATATATCCTGCAGCAGAATGGTATGGTACCCCGCACATCGGAATACGTCCATCAGTTCCTCCTGCTCGTCCGGTTAAAGTAATTTCTAAAATTTGAGATGCCTTAATTGCATCCTCAAAAAACATTTCATAAAAATCACCAAGTCTAAAAAACAAAAATGCGTCTTGGTAATTTTTCTTTATATTTAAATATTGCTCAATCATTGGCGTATAAGTTGCCATTCTATCCTCTCCATCAAAAAACATTCTTCGCATATTATATCACATTTTGCGAAAAGGCTTAGAAAGTTCGAAAGTTAAGAAAAAGAAAACTTCCAACCGATTGGAAATGCAAAATCTTTATAAAATAAAAAAGCTAGGAAGTATCACCTTCCTAGCCTAGCTTACTCTTCTTCGCCCTCTAAAACAAAATCTGGATCTAAATCTTCAAACTCATCATCTACATCAAAGAACTCGTCATCGTCGTGTACACCATGTGGTGCAACAAGTACGACTATCTTCGTTTCGCCTACAACTTCAACTAATACTTCTTTCTCTACAGTTACAATAAATCGATTTCCATTTGGAGAAATAATTGCATCTAAACAATTTGGATGTTTTAATGATCTGGCAATTACTTCACAATCTTCGCCAGTAAAGTTTTCATCTCTGTGTCTTAACTTTACTACTTCAGTATACTTAACAGACTCAGGAACTACTTCTGTTTTCGTATTGTCACCATAGGAGTACCAAATATTAATATCATATTTACCAGATACTTCTACTCCATCCTTACATTTTTTTGCATCATATACATGGTTTATAACCCAGCAGCCTAAAATACTTGATGGAGTATGATTTGGTGTGAGTGTATGTGTGACTTTGTTATATTTCTTGCCTCTTCCTACGACTGCCTTCGTTATAATCTCTCTATGTTCGCGTTCAGACATAGGTGTGACCCTCCTCGTTCCATTTTCATTTCATTCTATGCGTGACATATGCGGAATGTGTTAATGACATGAAAATTCTTTTATACAAGTTAAAAAAACATGTGATGATAAATTGTATGACGACAGCCTAATAAAGTTGACTCTAAATTGAAGAATTTAAAAAATAAACATAAAAATTATGATATTAAGGCTATTTAGTAATTACTTTATTAGCTTTACATAAAAAAAAGACTCGGGGCAGCAAAATTAATTGCTTCCTTGAGTCTTTTTTTATTAATGGCCGCAGCTATCTGTTTTGCAAGCATCCGGTCCATGTGCTACTTTTGAACCTGTCTCACCACTTAATAAGTTACCACCAGTTGACTTAATGATTTCGTCTGTCACACCATTTGAGATCGTGTGAGCGATTAATTGAAGTAAATCATTCACTTCTACTTGAGAAGATTGAAATTCTTGTACAACCGGAATTGTTTCTAGTTTTTCGTTTAATTCATCAAGCTCTTGCTCAACCTTTTTAAGAGCTTCTTTCTTGCCCCAGTGCTCTAAATTAACTGCTTGTTTTTGTAATGACTTAATTTCTTCAATATAAGTTCTTACAGTTTCACTCTCGTTAATTTGCGCTTCAGCACGTTTAAAAAAGTCTACTTCTTCTGTTTCAGAAATCATTACTGCTAATTCTTTTGCACGTTCAACGATATCAATTTTTGTATATTTTCCCATTATAGCACCTCTACTGTTTCTTCTACTAATTCTCCATCTAATGACCATGTTTTAGCTTTTGTTACTTTTACTTTTACAATTTGACCAACGATTGATTTAGGACCTCTAAAGTTTACAAGTTTATTATAAGGAGTATACCCAGCAAGTACATCAGGGTTTTTCTTACTTTCTCCTTCTACTAATACATCAAGTATTTGACCTTCAAAACGTTTATTAAATTCAGCAGATTTATCATTTACAACTTTATTAAGACGTTGTAATCTTTCCTTTTTCACACTCTCTGGTACATTATCTACCATTTTTGCAGCCGGTGTACCTTCACGTGGTGAATAAATGAATGTAAATGCTAAATCAAAACCAACTTCTTCATATAATGTCATTGTTTCTTCGAATTGCTCATCCGTTTCATTTGGGAATCCAACAATGATATCTGTTGTAAATGAAATTTGAGGCATTGCTGTTTTTAATTTTCTTACAAGTTCTAGGTATTGTTCACGATCATATTTACGTGACATTAGTTTTAGAACCTCAGAACTACCAGATTGAACTGGTAAATGAATATGTGGCATTAAGTTGCCACCTTTTGCTAATACTTCTATTAAATGATCATCAAAATCACGTGGATGACTTGTTGTAAAGCGAACACGTGGGATGCCAATTTTACGGATTTCATCCATTAAATGACCTAATCCATATGTACCATCATCTAAGTCTTTTCCATAAGCATTAACATTTTGACCTAATAAAGTAACTTCTTTATAGCCCAGTCTTGCTAATTCACGTACTTCATTGATGATATCCTCTGGTTGACGACTACGTTCTTTACCACGTGTGTAAGGAACAATACAGTACGTACAGAATTTATCACAGCCATACATAATATTAACCCAAGCTTTAATTTCTCCACGACGTACTTTCGGAAGGTTCTCGATTACATCCCCTTCTTTTGACCATACTTCAATAACCATTTCTTTACTAAACATCGCTTCTTGAATAATAAATGGTAATCTATGAATATTATGTGTACCAAATACCATATCTATAAATGAATGTTTTTGTAAGATTCGATTAACAACTGCTTCTTCTTGAGACATACAACCACAAATACCAATTAATAGATCTGGTCTTTGAAGTTTTAACGGTTTTAAGTGACCTATTTCACCAAACACTTTATTTTCAGCATTTTCTCGAATTGCACATGTGTTTAATAGAATAATATCAGCATCTTCAACTGATGTAGCTACTTCATAACCCATCGTCGTTAAAATACCTGCCATTACTTCAGTGTCATGTTCATTCATTTGACAGCCGTAAGTACGGATTAAGAATTTCTTGCCTATACCTGAATTTCTCATTTCTTCAGGAATTTCGAATCCACGATCATAAGTAACTTCTTCTTTACCTCGTCGCTTTGCATCAGCTAAAGATGGAGCTTGGTAAACTTTTTCAAAATATTTACTATAATCTTTATCGTTTTTATCTTTTGAATTATTTATATTAGTGCCTTGAAGGCGTTGTTGTTCATTCATGAAACAATCTCCTTTCTTCTCGAGCGTCCACACATTACTTAAGTATATAACGTTATTCTACAATATACAATGTGCGTTACGCAAAAAAGAAAGCTGATAATAGTAGTATATTTGAATAATTTTATTCATTATTAAGAAAACATTTCTTTAAATAATAAAGCGCTTTAATTATTAATAGAAGAATGTTGATTTCAAATATATGATCCTCACTCTTGGACCGTGACCCGATCCCCCTCGAAGTCTAAAAAGGCACCTTTTCAACATAAAAAGAGAATCCATCGAAGGATCCTCTTAAATTAATAATTCTCAGAATGATAACTGTGTGTTCATAAGTTACATAAAAAAATAAAAATATAAGTAGCTCAAGAAACAACCTGCCCAGGAAACAATCGTAAAATTCATGACAATGACATTTTCTGACCAACCATTTTTAATTCCATAATGAAAATGTATAGGGGCCATTAGAAATAATCTTTTTCTTGTTCTTTTAAAGTAGAAAACTTGAAAAATAACCGAAAATTGTTCAGCTAAATAAATAAAAAACAACATTGGAATCAAGATTTCTACTTTTTCAATAATCGCTAAAAAAGATAAAGAACCTCCAATTGCCATTGAACCTGTGTCGCCCATAAAAGCTTTTGCTGGATATAAGTTATAAATTAAAAAACCAGCTAAACTAGCGATCATTATGAGACTAAAAATTTTCACTTCAATATGATCTGAAATCAGAAAAAAGAAAAAGAAGGTAGGGATTGATACCATACCAAGCAGTCCATCCATTCCATCAGTAAAATTAATAGCATTTGCTGATCCTACAATAAACAAAGTGATTAGGGCCAAATAAACCCATATTGGTAAAAAGACACTTATAGAATCCGTAATCCGAAAGGTTGTGTCTACTTCAAAAAAAATAATTAATACAATAAGTAAAAAAATAGTAAAAGAAAATTGAAAAACTAATTTTGTTTTAGCTGATATTCCTCCTGGATCCTGTTTTGATGCTTTCCAAAAGTCATCAAGAAATCCAACAACACTGAATAAAATAAAAGTTCCAACTAAAAAAAGCATAAGTGGACTTGAATAATTAACGAAAGCTACTAAAATACCTATCAAAAATATACTTCCCAGCATTAAAGGAGTTCCCTTTTTATTATGGTGATCAGCTGGTAATTCCGCTCTTATCGGCTGAGTCAACTTCAATCTTCTTAACGTCGCAATTAAAAATGGTGAAAGAATACTTACCAAAATAAAAGTAATTAAAGCAGGTACGAGTGAGGATAACAAAATTTTTCTCCTTTCAATTATTTTTAATTAAGAAATTCGATAATATCAAGCGATTTCCTTTATTTGCCTATTTTTAAATTTAAGAATTGATTTAAGTGTTACTTTTGTAATTAAAAAAGGAGGGTTTCCAAAATTGAAACACTCCTTTTTATTAGGGGAATTATTCTTAGAGAATCTTTAAATGTTAGTAAAATTGTAGATTTATAAAGAGAAGTGATAATAATGTCTAGGCTCCTATTAAGAGTTTTGGAATCACAAATAAAGGGTTCTTCTGTAATGATGAGTTTTGGCTAATAAACTGTGGTATGCAAATAAAACCTGAAAATTGCAAATAAATTCGGCAAAACTGCAATTAAAAAAACGGAATTGCAAATAAAATTAACAAATCTGCAATTAAATCTAGTAGAACTGCAATTAAAATTTAAAATTACCTATACCCGTTAAGGTATTACGACCTAATAATTGTACATAGTAGATGCTTTTAACTTAAAAAACAAACAAATAATCTCTTAAAACTTACTAAATCGAATAAAATATGCTAATTTTCTTTTAAAACGGTCAATTAAATCAACTACAAATGAAAACTGAAGTTGAAATACCTCCCACTTCTTATACCGCCATAGTACAGAGCGTTTTAAAATGAGAAAACCTCTTCTTATCTCCTTATTATTGCTATATTAATATATCGGTGACTTTAATTTTCCAAATCATATGATCATATCCTTTTTCCCAATAGTCCTTTAATAAATAATCAGGTACTCCAAATTTCTTTTTCCAGATTTTTTGGGCACTACAATAGCCACTATCTAAACAAAATTCTTCTATCCCTTTATTCTTTAAAGTAACATACATATTCTTTAATAATAAATTTCCAATTCCATTTTTTTGATAGTCCGGATGCACAAATACAGTACCGACCTCAGGCAGCCCTTTTAATGCATGGTTTGTACAATTTAAAATAAAATCACTAGCTGGACCATATTCAATCGAACCAATAATTTTTTCGTTATCTAGAGCAATCAAAAAAAATCGTTCCTCACCATTACTTTCAAAATCATTTTCTAAATAGTTTCCTTTTGTTTCAATTTCTTCATTCATACTTTCCACCTGATTGCTAATACCTTCTTTTGCAAAAGTGTCAGTAATTACTATTTTAAAAAATTGATTTAACTCTTTCATGTCCTCTATTCTTGGTCTTCTTATTTTAATATTCATCATCAAAAACCCTCCTAACTACAAACTACTTCAACATTAAATCGCAGTATCCTTCATAATGTATTGTCATACTTGTCTATATTTAAGATATAAAATAAAAAAAACTCCTCAAAAATGAGGAGTTTTTCTTTTTATTACATGAATTCAGCAACTAATTTTTCGAATTGTGCTTTTTCTAATTGTAGTTCTGATTCAACTAATGGTTCTTCACTGTATCCAGAAATTAATTGTTGGTATGATTTTTGCTCTTTGTTTTGGTAGATAAGACCAGTTACTAAACCTTTATTTTGCATTAATGTTTGCATAGCCATTTCTTTGTTTGATGGATCATATCCTTCAATATCAGATAGTTTAACAAGATTTTCTTTAAACCAGTCATATGTGTTTACTTTATTGTAAGTTACACATGGGCTGAATACGTTAATTAAAGAGAAACCTTTGTGGTTAATACCTTGCTCAATTAATGAAGTTAATTCTTTTAAATCACTTGAGAAACTTTGAGCTACGAATGTTCCACCAGCTGTTAATGCCATTTCCATTACTGAAAGTGCAGATTCAACAGAACCATGTGGCGTACTCTTTGTTTTGAATCCTACATCACTACGAGGTGAAGTTTGACCTTTTGTAAGACCATAGATTTGGTTGTCCATTACGATATACGTAATGTCGATGTTACGACGAATTGCATGAATTGTATGACCTAAACCGATAGCGAATCCATCACCGTCACCACCAGAAGCGATAACAGTTAGATCACGGTTAGCCATTTTTACACCTTGTGCAATTGGAAGTGAACGACCATGGATACCATGTAAACCGTAAGAGTTAATATATCCAGAAATACGACCAGAACATCCAATACCAGAAACTACTGCAAGGTTATCAGGTTCTAAACCAACATTTGCTGCTGCACGTTGAATAGATGCTTGTACAGAGAAGTCTCCACATCCTGGGCACCAGTTTGGTTTAATATTATTACGAAATTCTTTAAATGTTGCCATTTAGAACAACTCCTTCCTTGCAAGTATTGTAAATTTCTTTTGGTAAGAAAGGATTTCCATCATATTTTAGTAAGCTTGAAATCTTTTCTGCATGACCACAATTCATTTTAATAATGCTTGCTAATTGACCAGTAGCATTATTTTCAACAACGATTACACGTTTAGCTTTTTTAAGCTCAGGCATTAATTCGTTTGTTGGGAATGGGTGAATTAGACGAATATGAGCATGGTTAACTTTGATACCATCTTGCTCTAAACGAATCATTGCTTCTTCAATCGCACCACGAGTTGAGTTAAAACCAACTAGTAATACATCAGCATCGTCGTGTTTAGAGTTCACTAACACTGGGTTAGGGAATTTTAGGTTATTTAACTTGCGCATACGTTTATCCATTTGTTGATTACGGTTAGTTGGTGATTCTGATGGTTTACCCATTTCATCATGCTCAACACCAGTTACGTGGTGAATTCCACCTTTCATACCTGGTACTACACGAGGAGAAACGCCATCTTCAGTCACTTCAAAACGTTTGAAGTACTCTTTGTTTTCTGATACAGGTAATTCTTGTTTGTAATCAAACTTACCACGGCGAATTTGCACTTTTTCAAATTGAAGTGGCTCAACAGTTTGTTTACCTAAAGAAAGTTGTAAGTCAGTAATTACGATAACAGGTACTTGGAATTCTTCAGCTACGTTAAATGCTTCCACCATATCGTAGAATCCTTCTTCTACTGTACTTGGAGCGATTACTACTTTCGGAATTTCACCGTGAGTTCCGTAGATCATAGCCATTAAGTCTGATTGCTCTTGTTTAGTTGGAAGACCAGTACTTGGACCACCACGTTGAGTATCAACGATTACTAAAGGAACTTCAGTCATACCAGATAGACCGATTGCTTCCATCATTAATGAAAGACCAGGACCTGCAGATGATGTTAATGTACGAACACCAGCATAGTTAGCACCGATTGCCATTGTACATGCAGCAATTTCGTCTTCAGTTTGAATAACTGCTCCACCATACTGAGGTAATTTTTTGATTAAGTATTCCATAATTTCAGATGCTGGCGTAATTGGATACGCTGCCATAAAACGAGAACCACCAGCTAAAGCACCCATTGCGATTGCATCGTTACCGATTAGGAACATACGTTTTTTACCATCAGCTTCTGATAATTGCATTTTATTTACATTCACGCCAAGCATTTCTCTCATTTCTTCTGCTCCACGTGCGATTGCTTCTATGTTTTTCTCAACAATTTGTTGACCTTTTTTACCAAAAATTTCATCTACAACTTCTCTGAAAACTTCAATTGATAGACCTAAAATTGCACTTGATGCTCCAACTGCAACCATGTTTTTCATTAACGAAGTACCTAGTTCAGTAGCTAATTCTGTAAATGGAATTGAATAAAGTGTTACGTCAGTTGAATCTGGAATTGTCGGATTAAATTTAGCATCAGCGATTACGATACCGCCTTTGCGTAATTCATAAAAGTTTACATCGATTGTTTCTTGGTCAAATGCTACTAAAATATCTAAGTCATCTGAAATTGCACGAACTTCAGTTGTACTTACACGAATTTTGTTATTAGTGTGACCACCTTTAATACGAGAAGAGAAATGACGATATCCGTATAAGTAGTAACCTAAACGGTTTAGCGCAATTGCAAAAATCTCACCTGTACTTTCGATACCTTCACCCTGTTGTCCTCCAACTTTCCACGAAAGTTGTTCAATCATTTCCTACACCCCTTTGAATGCCCTCATTCGTAATAAATTAAATTATAAATGGATAATTTTTTTGCATATCATTCATTTTTATAAAAGAATGAAAGCGATTTAAAACATATCTTTTGATATGAGTTAATTCGCTTTCAATTCTAGACCTATTAATCAAAAAAATCAATGATTTTGAAAGAAATTATTCCTTTAATTTTTATATTTTTATTATTCTGAACAAGTAACGTGTTATTTGTAATGTATATATGATGAATAATTCTCATACATAAAGCCTTTAACCTGTTGTTCTGTATAGTGTTTAAGCAATTCATTTGTTAAATTTTGATAAAGTCCTACGTGATGTAAATTTGTTGGATGAGTATCGATTCCATCAAAATCGGATCCCATCGCGATAAATTTTTCTCCACCTAGAGAGCACATATATTCGATATGTTTAAGAATATCTGAAATCGTTGCAATACCTTCATCGACTAAAAATGTAGGATAGAAATTAATTCCTACAATTGCTCCTCTATTAAACATTGCCTTTAGCTGTTCATCATTTAAATTTCTTGGATGTTTACAAATTGCTTTAGCATTTGAATGAGTCGCAGTTGGATATTTTGCTTGTTCAAATGCATCCCAAAACGCGGCTTCAGTACAATGAGAAAGATCACACCACATATTATGCTCATTTAAGTAATGAACTACACTTCTTCCAAAATTAGTTAAACCCCCATTTCTTTCTTCAAGAATTCCATCTGCAGCTTCATTTGCATAATTCCATACTAGACCGACACTACGTACGCCTAGACGATGTAATATCTTTAGGCGATTAATATCACCTAAAAGTGCATCACAGCCCTCTAGCGTCAAAATAGCACCCATTTCTTCACTTTTTAATCCAACTTCATCTTCTTTTGTTCGAATAACTTTAATATGATTATTTTCTGTAGCTACTTTTTCATAAAAAAGTGTGACACACTGAAGAGCTGCATCAAATTTGATTAGTTTATGTACACTTTCGGGAATATAAATCGCATAACATTGTATTTTACTATTCCCTTGTTTTAATCGATTAACTGAAACTTGTAGTGAATCATCATTTTCAAAATTGATCGAAGGCTTTTCAAGTAATTTCATCAATACATCACAATGAGCATCAAAAACTTTCATATATTAACACCCTCCCATTTTTTTGACTATTGAAACTAGTGTAACATATTAATAAATCCAATATTAAAAGTAATAATTATACGCAAAAAAAACTCGTCGACTGACGAGCTTCAAGTCGGAGCTAAAGTCTTAGCTCCATTTTTTAATTACAAATTTGCGTAATCTGACTCGTTACCACTTATTCTTTCTTTAATTAAAAATAAAACAACCTGTCGCTTTAGGCTAACAGGTTGTTATTATTAACGAGGCTCTACGATTAATTTTATCGCTGTACGCTCTTCCCCATCGATTTGAATATCTGTAAATGCAGGGATACAAATAAGGTCTACACCACTTGGTGCAACAAATCCTCTTGCAATTGCAACTGCTTTTACAGCTTGGTTTAACGCGCCAGCACCAATTGCTTGAATTTCTGCTGTACCACGCTCTCTCAATACACCTGCAAGTGCTCCTGCTACAGAATTAGGGTTTGACTTTGCTGAAACTTTTAATATTTCCATTCCTGATCCTCCTTGTACTTACAAAGCTATTATTGTGTACAATAAAAACTATTCTCGATAACAAGAAGTTATTCCTGCAAATATTTAAAAGTTTTTTAAAAATTTTCACAATTCTTTTAATTGATATTATAGCTCTTGATGATCATCATTTATTTGTATTCTTTTTATTGATTTTGCTAGCCCAGATTGTTTGTCTAATTCGATGATCACACCACTTAACTGACCTCTACCTTCATCTACTTCGAATCTAACTGGTAAGTTCGTTAGGAATTTTTTAATAACAGCTTCTCTCGTAACGCCTAGAATGCCATCATATGGACCAGTCATTCCAACATCCGTAATAAACGCTGTACCAGCAGGTAAAACTCGCTCATCAGCCGTTTGAACATGTGTATGTGTACCAACAACCGCTGTTACTCTTCCATCCAAATACCAGCCCATAGCAATTTTTTCACTTGTTGCTTCAGCATGAAAATCAACAAAAATGATGTTTGTTCGTTTTTTAGCGATTTTTATTAACTCATCAGCTTTTTTAAAAGGACAATCAAGTGGTGGTAAAAATGTTCTACCTTGTAAATTTATAACGGCTATTTCAACATCATTAAAATTTAAAAATACTAATCCATTACCAGGTGTACCTTCAGGGAAATTAGCTGGTCTAACTAAGTATTTTGCTTGATCAATAAACTCAAAAATATCCTTTTTATCCCATGCATGGTTACCAAGTGTTACTGCTTGAGCACCTAATTCTAAAAATTCGCGGTAAATTTTTTCCGTTATTCCTTTACCATGTGCTGCATTTTCACCATTTATGATCGTAACTGAAGGATTATATTTCCTTTTTAAAGCTTGAATATTAGCCTTTACCATTGCCCTACCATTTGAACCAACTACATCGCCTATAAACATTATTCTCATTTCGTTACATCCTTCCAACTTGCCACTGTAAATACACAGCACTGATTTTACTTTTAGATTACCCAAAAATACGAAAAGCCCCATTACTAGCACAATCTGAATCTTTCATCTATGCCATTCAACTAAGATTCATTTCAGATATGTATTAGTTGGAGCTATTTTAAAAAATACCTTATTTTGTTACAAAAAAGAAAATAAAGTGGCATATACCACTTTATTTTGCATACTCGACAGCTCGAGTTTCTCGAATAACCGTAACTTTTATATGACCTGGATAATCCAGTTCATCTTCAATACGTTTTCTAATATCTCTCGCTAATCTATGAGCTTGTAGATCATCAATTGTATCTGGTTTTACCATAATGCGTACTTCACGACCTGCTTGAATAGCGAATGATTTTTCTACACCTTCGTATGATTCAGAAATCTCTTCAAGCTTTTCTAAACGACGGATATAGTTTTCTAATGTTTCGCTACGTGCTCCTGGTCTAGCAGCAGATAATGCATCTGCAGCAGCTACAAGAACCGCAATAATTGAAGTTGGCGCAGTATCTCCATGATGAGATGCAATACTATTAATAACTACTGGATGTTCTTTATATTTCGTTGCTAATTCGACACCGATTTCAACGTGACTTCCTTCTACCTCATGGTCAATTGCTTTACCAATATCGTGAAGTAAACCTGCACGTTTAGCAAGTTTTGTATCCTCACCAAGTTCAGCAGCCATAAGACCAGCTAGGTTCGCTACCTCCATCGAATGCTTTAACACATTTTGACCATAACTAGTTCTAAATTTCAGACGACCTAATATTTTAATTAAGTCAGGGTGAATTCCATGAACACCAACTTCAAAAGTAGTTTGTTCACCGACTTCACGTATGTACTCATCTACTTCTCGTCTTGATTTTTCAACCATTTCTTCAATTCGTGCAGGATGGATTCGACCATCTTGTACTAATTTATCTAGTGCAATTCGTGCAGTTTCACGACGAATTGGATCAAAACCTGATAATATTACAGCTTCAGGCGTATCATCAATAATTAAATCTATTCCAGTTAACGTTTCTAAAGTACGTATATTTCGTCCTTCACGGCCAATAATACGACCTTTCATTTCATCATTTGGAAGATTTACAACTGAAACAGTTGTTTCAGCAACGTGATCTGCAGCACATCGCTGGATTGCTAATGATAAAATATCTTTTGCTTTCTTATCTGCTTCTTCTTTTGCTCGAGCTTCTGTTTCTTTTACTAGTATTGCTGTTTCATGGGATAATTCATTTTCGACTTTAGTAAGTATTAATTGTCTTGCTTCTTCACGATTTAAGCTAGAAATTCTCTCTAACTCTTCTTGTTGAGCAGCAATTAATGCTTCTATCTTGCTTTCCATTTCTTCTATCTGCTGTTGTTTTAAAACAAGAGATTCCTCTTTTCTTTCAAGAACAGACTCACGTTTTGAAAGTCCATCATCTTTACGATCTAAGTTCTCTTCTTTTTGCATTAAACGGTTTTCTGACTTTTGTAGTTCACTACGACGGTCTCGAATTTCGTTCTCTGCATCTGTACGAATATTGAAAATTTCGTCCTTTGCTTCCAATAAGGCTTCTTTTTTAATTGTTTCTGAATCACGTTTTGCATCTTCAATAATTTGATTTGCATGATTAGTTGCGCCATTTATTTTAGCTTCTGCAATGGACTTACGGACAAAAAATCCGACAGCATAACCGACTCCGAATGTGGCAAGCAATGCGAAGATGATCAAAATTATAGTATTTGCACCCATGATTTCACCTCCTCTTGCTATTTAGTTAGTTTCATTTTTGTCGGCTGTTATATTGTATAAATAATTGCATCAACATACAGCACACTTCAATTCAATTTTTCACAAAATAGTAATATTTTTTTAGAATATACACTTAAATATTAAATCTCTTACCAAATGATGTCAAGCCTTGTAAATCGCTTACTTACTTGATTTATCAATATTTATTACATTTTTACTAGATTTCATACATGAAAATCTAAATTTTATTCATTAATTTTTTTATTAAGATCTGATTAGTAAGCAAATTAATAGAACTTTTCATTTATAAAGTACTACTTATAAATATAAAAAAAGTAGAAATTGGCTGTTTTTTTAATTCCTGATAATAAAATTATGCGAGATCCCAATGCAGGACACCTAATTACCAAGAGTGACTTGAATTGCCTCTTCATGGTCGTTCCCCTAGGGTCTCAATTCGCATTTTTTATAGGAGTCTTTAATCCTTCCATTTGAATCAACTCTTTCATATTCGTGAAATTTTTTTCTATATTACATTTAAAACCATTTGAATATCAATAATTACTGCTATTTAGAAAATCAAAGAAATATGAAATTATAAATATAAAAAAATGCAGGCACTTTTAATAAGCGCCCGCATTTTTTGTTGCTTTAAACTAACTAATGATTACTCATTTAATAAAGAGAATTGTTCTTCGTCATCTGTTTCAGTTACAGTAACAGGATTATCTAAACCATGGTGAAGACGGATCGATTGTTTTATCGTATCACGTATTTCTCTATTTTCTTTTAAGAATTGCTTAGCATTCTCACGACCTTGTCCAAGACGCTCTTCATTGTAAGAATACCATGCTCCACTCTTAAGAACGATATCTAAATCAGATCCAATATCAAGAATTTCTCCTTCTTTAGAAATACCTTCTCCATACATAATGTCTACTTCTGCTTGTCTAAATGGTGGTGCTACTTTATTTTTAACTACTTTAATCTTTGTTTTGTTACCCACAATATCATTACCTTGTTTTAATTGTTCAGCACGACGTACTTCTAAACGAATTGTTGAATAGAATTTTAACGCACGTCCACCTGGAGTCGTTTCAGGATTACCAAACATAACCCCAACTTTTTCACGAATTTGGTTAATGAAAAATGCGATCGTTTTTGACTTGTTAATTGCACCTGAAAGTTTACGTAATGCTTGAGACATTAATCGAGCTTGTAGACCGACGTGAGCATCACCCATCTCACCTTCAATTTCAGCTTTTGGAACTAATGCAGCTACTGAGTCAATTACGATAATATCAATTGCACCACTACGCACTAATGCTTCAGCGATTTCAAGTGCTTGTTCACCTGTATCTGGTTGAGATAATAATAACTCATCTATGTTTACACCTAATTTTTGAGCATAAACCGGATCTAATGCATGCTCAGCATCTATAAACGCCGCTTGTCCTCCATTTGCTTGAACTTCAGCGATTGCATGTAATGCTACAGTTGTTTTACCTGAACTTTCAGGACCATATACTTCGATAATTCGACCTCTTGGATATCCACCTACACCTAATGCTACATCTAGTGCTAACGATCCACTAGAAATAGTTGAAATTTGGCGGTCAGTTTGTTCTCCAAGTTTCATTATTGAACCTTTACCGAATTGTTTTTCTATTTGTTTTAAAGCCATATCTAATGCAGCTTGACGATCACTCATTTAGATTCCTCCTTCAGGATTCATTTATCTCTTAACTATATAATAACTGTTTTTTGTTCGTTTGCCAACAAAAAAATAGAACGTTTATTCGATGTTTTTCGTATTTAAACTTAATTTTTAAAGAATAGAAACGCTTGTTTCGTATTTTTCGGTCTATAAAACTAGATTTTTATTAATATCGAAACTATAAAATTAAAAAACTCGGCTAAATATACCGAGCTTTTATATTATAAAATATTCTATTTCATTTTATAAGTCTTGACTTTCAAAACTTGAATTAATTAATTTTATCAACAAGTTCGCGCCATTTTTGACACTTGATAATCTTATTTGTTCTCTAGTGCCACTGAATTGAAACTCTTTTACAATTGAATCAGAATCACCAATTTTTATACCGATAAATACTTTCCCTACGGGCACATCTTCTAATGTAGACGGTCCTGCTTCACCAGTAAAACTAATTGAAATATCACTTCCTGTTAATCTTTGAATATTTTCAACTAGTGATTTTGCACACTCTGCACTTACTGCACCATTTTTATTAAGAATGTCTGATGGCACATTTAAAAGTTTTTGTTTCATTTCATTAGAATAACAAACAACACTACCTTTAAAAATGGACGAGTTCCCAGGAATATCTGTCACTCTTTTACTGAATAGACCTCCAGTTAAACTTTCAGCAGCAGAAATAGTCAGCTTAAAATCTTTTAGCTTACTTGATAAAACTGTAAATAAGTTTTCATTATTTGTACCATATATAAATTGCCCAACACGCTCACGTATTTTTTCTTCAGCTTGTCCAATTAGTTTTTCTGCCTCTTGTTGATTACTAGCACTTGCAGTAACTCGAAGCATTACTTCTCCCTCACTCGCTAAAGGAGCAATTGTTGGATTTGATTGATTTTCAAGTAAATCAAGAATTTCAGTTTCTAAAATCGATTCCCCTATGCCAAAAAACTTAAGCTCTTTCGAAATAATCGTACTTGCTTCTTTTCCATTTAAAAAATAAGGAATTAGTTCTTTCTCAACCATCGGAATCATTTCTTTAGGTGGTCCTGGTAATAATACAAATTGTTTATCTTTCGCTTCATAAACCATTCCAGGTGCCATACCGTTTTTATTCAATAAAACATGTGCATTATTAATGACTAATGCTTGTTTTTTATTATTTTCAGTCATTGGTCGATTTACTTTAATAAAATATTGTTCAATATACTCTAGTGATTGATCATGGTAAACAAGTGACTCTTGAACAAATTCTGCGACAACTTCTTTCGTTAAATCATCCTTTGTTGGTCCAAGTCCACCAGTTAAGATGATTAAATCACTTCTTGATGAAGCAATTTCTAATGCACTTTTAAGTCGTTCGGAATTGTCTCCTACAACTGTTTGGAAATGATGGTGATATCCTAATGCAGATAAATGTTTAGCTATAAATTGAGCATTGGTATTTGCAATTTGGCCTAAAAGTAGCTCAGTACCTACTGCGATAATTTCAGCACGCTTCATATCATTTCCCCCTATATTATTAATTACATTGATTTAAGAAGAACATCTCTATTTTTATAAAAATAATCCCAACCAGAATATACTGTAAAGAATAATGCGACCCAAAGTGATACATCTGCAATCGAAAATGGTAAGAAATTCAATGGGAAGTCATGTAAGAAATATGCAGAAATCGCGACTATTTGAGCCCAAGTCTTAATTTTACCTAGCATTGCAGCAGCATGTACTTCTCCAGAGCCAGCTAAAATCATTCGTAATCCAGTTACAGCAAACTCTCTACTTATTATGACAATCGTAATCCACGCAGGAACATAATGAAAATCAGTTAAGATAATTAATGCTGAAGAAACAAGTAATTTATCAGCAAGTGGATCTAAAAACTTACCAAAATTAGTAACTAGATTATATTTTCTTGCGTAATAACCATCTATAAAATCAGTAACTGAGGCAATAATAAAAATTGCAGCTCCTACTAAATGATTAACTGGTATTAAATCACCCATTAATGTAACTTTTCCCCATCCAAAATCGATTAAAACGGCAATCATAAATAATGGAATTAGACAAACCCTTGACACTGTGATCTTATTTGGTAAATTCATGGTAAAACCCTCCAAAACTTTCTAAAAATGAAGCATTTATAATAAATGAATAAAAGCCATCTTAAAGATGACTATTGATTCATTTTTAAATTTTTAATCGTAATCTTTTGGTGAACAGCATCTGTTGGACTAACTGGATATTTAAATACCTCATCGTTAATTCGTAGCTCAACATTATTAGAAGCACCAATATTTACTGTTACTTCATTTTCAGCTGTTAAGTCGTAGTTTTGAGTTTGTCCGTGTTTTAAAATTCCTGAATAAAACATTTTTCCATCAGCATTTTTTAAATCTACATAACTTTCACCATTTGCAACTACTTCTAATTTAAATACATCCGTACCAGATAAAGAAATAGTAGTTCGTTTACCCGCTGCAGAGTCAACAGTAATTTTTTGCGCTGGTGTTTGCTCAGTCACATCATTTTTCGGTTTCTCTGTTTTTTTCGTATTATTAACTTTTGCCTGATCTAGCGCATTATTTTTTGGTTTTTCAATTTCAGAATTAGAGTTAGATTGAGATTGATTCGTATCCGCAGATTTATCATCATTTTTTGATGGGAACATCATATAAATAGCGATGCAGATTCCAATGATAAGAATCGCTACTAGTATCCTTGGTAAATAATCCATTATACGTGATGTCTTAACATTGTTTAATGGTTCTTTAAGCTTCGATGCTCTACTAGGAATCTCTTCATGCTTTACTTCTTCTACTGGATTTGCCACAGTTGATTCCTCTACTACTGGCTTTTCAGTTAGAAATCCAGAAACGTCAACACCAATTGTTTCTGCATATTGTCTAATAAATGCACGAACATAAAATTGCCCTGGCAATATTTCATAATTACCTTCTTCAATTGCTTCAAGATAACGTTTCTGAATCTTCGTTAACTCTTGTACATCGTCAATTGATAAGCCTTTCGCTTCTCTTGCTTCTCGTAAATATTTTCCTAATTCTGTCACAAGTTACACCCCAACTAACTTTAAAAATCAAACATCGAGAACGAGTTGTGTCCATTTTTATCCATTTGGTCTACAAGTTCATATTTAATTTCTTCATTTTCATCATTTCTTAATTCAATTATGTAATCAAAATCTTCTAAAGAGTATTCAGTTTGCTGTACAAATACATCAGGATGCTCCACTACTTTCACAGAAGACATTGCCATAATTTCGCGAACCAATTGCCAATGTTGCTCATTTGCTCTTCTATGAGAAAGAATGCCATCAATAATAAATACATTATCTGAATTATATTCATCTTCTATTAATTGACTTCTTAATGTTTGTTTAATTAATGTTGATGAAACAAATAACCAGCGTTTATTTGCACATACACTTGCTGCTACAACTGATTCAGTTTTACCAACACGAGGCATCCCTCTAATTCCGATTAGCTTATGGCCTGGCATTTTAAATAACTCTGCCATAAAATCAACAAGCATTCCTAAATCA
This sequence comes from Bacillus sp. AFS088145, assembly GCF_002564465.1. Classification (GTDB taxonomy): domain Bacteria; phylum Bacillota; class Bacilli; order Bacillales; family Bacillaceae_G; genus Gottfriedia. The sequence continues at coordinate 69,171 of NZ_NUUX01000008.1, forward strand.
TCGCGGACAAAACGAAAAGTCTTTTTATCATCTACGTCTCGTTGAATATAAGTACCATGTCTTACAGCTAAACGATCTCTTAGAGTTGGCTTTCTAAGTTTAATTATTGTTATATTGTCCATAGTATTTAAAATTGATTCAAATCTAGTAATTTGATCATCGTTATCGCAACCAAGTAACATGCCGCGTTTCATTGTGTCGACACCATTGATTGTTAAAATATTAATCCCTAGCATACCGATTAGCGATGCAATATCTCCAAGTAGTCCAGGGCGATTCTTATGTATTTCATACTCAAAATACCATTCGATTAACTCCATACCTATACCCCCTATTTGTTAACTACTTAACTCTACATTTAATAATAAACGATTTCGCCATAATATAAAAGGTAAAATATGTGAAATAAATAACTTTCGACGGGAATTTTTACTATGAAGTATGCCAACCGCCGTTTACTCCAAGAATTTGGCCAGTTATATAAGAAGATTGTTCGGAAATTAGGTAATTTACAGTATTCGCAATTTCACTTGGAAGAGCTAAACGATTCATTGGAATTTCATTTGCAATTTCTTTTAACTCTTCTTCACTAAAGAAATTTAACATATTCGTTTTGACGGCACCCGGAGCAACAGCATTTACTTTTATTCCACTTGGCCCTAATTCTTTAGCTAATGCCATTACATAGGCATTTTGAGCACCTTTAGTAGTTGAATATAATACTTCACATGAAGCACCAATTTGTCCCCATATGGACGAAATAACAACGATGCTACCAGATTTTTTAGCCACCATATTAGGAAGAAAATGATTGACTACTTTGATCAAACTTTTTATATGTAATTGAGTCATTCGATCGATTTCTTCATCACTTACATCGTTAATCAAACCAATGATTGAAAAACCCGATGCATACACAATTGAATCAATTTTATCATTTATTTGTGATGTTAAAATTTCAACTCCATTTTCAACTGATAAGTCCGCTTGAACGAATTGGCAATTTACTTCAATCTTATTAGCCAATTCAATCAGTTCGTTAAGTGGTTCTTTATTACTATTATAATGGACAACTAAATCATATTTTTCATTGATTAACTTTTTCGAAATTGCAAAGCCAATGTCACCACTAGCTCCAATTACTAGAATTCTTTTTCTCATTTATTATAATCTCCATTTTTTCGAGGTTTTAATGCAGGTTTAAAGAGTATTAAGAAATATAAAGGCAAGCGAAAGAGACTCTCTTAAAAATTTTTATTAATAAATAGTACACTTAGATTCTTTATAAATCCTTAATTTTTTAAATTTCAAAAAGCATCCCATATAAGGATGCTTTTAAATTCATTCAATGAGGAAGAACAAAAAATTCACTCATATAGTCTTCATTTATTAGATGACTAGCACTTTCTTTTAGATCCTCTACAGAAATAGATTGTAACACAGATACGATGTCAAATAAATGCATATCTAAGAACGCATATCGCGTAAATTGGTTAGCGATATATTCTGGAGAATTTAATGAGCGTAGGAATCCGCCAATTTTCTTTTTAACTACGCGATCAACAATTTCTTTTTCCCACTGATGATTTTTTGAGTCTAATAGCACTTCTTTTATTTTTTCTGAAAGTTTTTCAGGTGAAGTGGAATCCCCTCCGATGATCGCAAAAGCAAAACCATTTTCTGCAGAGTAATCATATGAGAACGTATCATCGATTAAACCATCTTCATACATTTGTTGATACGTATTTGAGCCTTTACCAAATAAATAATCAAGTAATACTGAAATTGATAATTCATGCTTTAATAATTCACTTCCACCTTTAGGTGCAGAAAAATCTTTCACGCCAACCAGCACTTTCGATGATTGGACATTCATATGTAACACTTTTTTCTTTTCTGCAGATTCAGGAGTTTCTTCAGGGAAAAATCTCTTTATTTCATTTGCATCTTTGAACGTTTTTTTGCTTTGGTTGTCTCTAATTAAATTCATTGTTTTATCAGGGTCTACTGGACCTACAACAAAAAACAACATATTACTTGGGTGATAAAAAGTTTCGTAACAAGTATAAAGTAATTCTTTTGTAATTTTTGAAATTGATTCAACCGTACCAGCAATATCTGTTCTAACAGGATGTTTACCATATAAATTTGCAATCATCCCAAAATATTGTCTCCAATCAGGGTTATCTTCGTACATTTTAATTTCTTGACCAATGATCCCTTTTTCTTTTTCAACACTTTGATCAGAAAAATAGGGTTCTTGAACAAAATCAATTAAAGTCATTAAATTTTGTTCTACATTATTCGTTGCTGAAAATAAATAAGCAGTTCGGGTAAAACTTGTAAACGCATTAGAAGATGCGCCTTGTTTACTAAAAACCTGGAATACGTCCCCATCTTTCTTTTCAAACAATTTGTGCTCTAAAAAATGAGCAATCCCATCTGGTACAACTAATTTTTCATCTTTTCCTAAAGGAATAAATTCAGAATCAATCGAACCGTATTTAGTTGTAAAGGTCGCATATGTTTTGTTGTAGCCTTGTTTAGGAAGAATATATACTTTTAATCCGTTTTCAAGCTCCTCGAAATAAAGCGTTTCATTTAATTGTTCAAAATACTTTTTTTCCATTATGCTCCCTCCTGACCCTTTAAGAAATAAGTTGTGTGAAGTTTAATTTTATTAGCTACAGTTACAATTTCATCTTTAGTAACTTTTTCGATTTCAGGGAACCAGTCCTCGATCGGACGTTCATTTCCTGCAGATTGGTCATTGAATAATGTTTCAATGATTCCATAAGCAGTGTCCATACTTTCTAATAGACTGTTTTTAATCACTAATTTTGTTTGATCAATTTCCTCTTCAGTGAAATTTCCCTTTTTCATCTCTTCAAGCTGTTCAGCAATAATTGTTGTTGCTTTTTCATAATTTTCACTTGCTATACCAGACATGACCATTAAAATTGATTTATGACTTTCAAAACGAGAAGCAGCATAGTATGCTAAGCTATTTTTTTCTCGTACATTGATAAATAATTTTGAATGAGAGAATCCGCCAAAAAGTCCATTAAATACTTGAAGTGCAAAGTAATCTGGATCTTTAATCGAGATCCCAGTAGTATAACCGATGTGTAGTTTTGCCTGATTTAATTTTTGCTCTTCAATTACTTCATTAGGAGAATCGACTGGTGTTGCTTTTGTTGTATCAACTGTTAATTTTCTACTAGTTGTGTTTCTAAAATTCTCTTCAACTAATTGTTTACATTGGTCAAATGCAACATCTCCAACTATATAAAGATCAATTAAATCTTGTTGCAAAGCTTTTTCATAGTACTTATAAAGTGACTCAGCTGTAATTGAATTGACATCTTCTGTTTTTCCATTTGCAAGTAACGCATAAGGTTCATCCTTAAACATTTCTTCCACTAGTCGTTGATTTGCATATTTCAATTTATCATCATTAATTGATTGAATTCGTTGTACTTGTGTTCTTTTTTGAGTTTCAACATGCTTAGCTGAAAAAACACCATTTTCTAAAAATGGATTTTGCCAAATTGAAGCAATAAGCAAGAGCGCTTCATTTAATAATGAACCTTGATTTGAAAGGTATTTTTCATTTGCAATATCAATTGTAAATGACATAACATGATAATCACCTTTTTTTGATACGTCTACAAAGAAGGTCGCCCCATATAATTCTTCTAATTTTCTTCGAATTTCACCATTGGTAGGAAGATCTTTTGTTCCACTTTGCAATACATAAGGTAAAATTCCGCGATACGATACTGTATCTTCTTCAAGTTTTCCACGTACTTTTAACGTAATCGAATTTGTTTTAAATTTTTCAGTTGTTACCACATGTAGTTTAATACCGTTTATATCACTATTTTTGTACTGTAACAAATTCAAATTGAACCCTCCTTAGTCAAATACTATTTACTCATATTTATTTCCAATATCTTCATTGTATCTCTAATTTTACCAAAAATAAAACCTACTGCTTAGTTTACCCAAAATAATTAATTCAAATAAAAAGAAGCTTCGGATTTTATAAAGGAAGCTTCTTCGTACTCTTACAAAAGAAAACAGACAATTAATATCAAGATTTCTCTTAATAAAATAAGTTGTATGTGGTTGATTTCCCCTACAGTAGCCTCCTCGTTCCTGCGTGGTCTTTAACCTTCCCGCATTTCCCACAGGAGTCGAACATACTTCAATTCCAATCAACTTATTAAAAAAGATATGTTTACTTAAACACTTCAAAATCATTTTTATTAATTAAACCTTTCAAATATCATTTAACCTAAAATTTATTCAATTATCTATAAAAATATTTCAAGTATTTAATTCATGATCTTAGTTCATAATTCTTGATTTTTAAAAATCAAATGATAAAAAAACTGCATAAATACGGAAGACTAATTTTCTACAAAAGAAAAAAGCTTCCCTTTTAATAGGAAGCTTCATAAACATTTATTTATCGTTTACCTTTTTCATATGCAACACCAACTGATTTTGGTGCTTGAGATGATTTTGAGAAAATTACTAATGCGATTAAAGTTACTACGTATGGGAATAACTTTAATGCTAATGGTGGGATATGAGCTAAACTTGGAATAACTTGCGATACATTGGCAATTGTTGTAGCTACACCAAAGAATAATGTCGCTGCTAAAATTCCAAGTGGTTTCCATTGTCCAAAAATTAATGCAGCAATTGCTAAGAAACCAAGACCTGCAACACTACCTGTAAATTCGCCAGAGTATGTTACTAAAATAATTGCTCCACCTAGTCCAGAGAATGCACCAGAAATAATAACGCCAAGGTAACGGATACGGTATACGTTAATACCTGCTGCATCAGCTGCTTGAGGGTATTCACCACATGCACGTAGACGTAAGCCTAAACGAGTTTTATAAAGTATAAATGTACTAATGATTAGAATACCGATGACTAACCATGTTGTAGAATAAGTGTTTTTAAAGAATAAATCTCCTAGAATTGGAATGTTCTTTAAGACTGGGATATCAGTACGTGTAATACCGTTAATACTGATATTTCCTGATCCAGTAATATTTCTTGCTAAGAAGATTGTTAAAGCACCTGCAATCATATTAATTGCGATACCACTAATTACTTGATCTGCGTGTAAATTTATACTTGCAAACGCATGTAGTAAAGAAAATAAAGCACCTGTAAGAACTGCAACAAGAATTCCTACCCAGATTACCCAAACTTCACCTTGATGAGTTTCTTGAAGTTTTGAAATTGTTAAGGCACTAGCAAAACCACCAACAACCATTAATCCTTCTAAACCAATATTTACGACACCGCTTCGCTCAGAAAATAAACCACCTAATGCTACGATTAATAATGGAATCGTATAGGCAATTGCATATGGGAAAATTTGTATAATTAAATCCATGCCTTATTTCACCTTCTCTCCTACATTGCTGTTTTTGTATTTGCGTGATTTCGATACTCGATCTATAACTTTCTTAATTAAAATACTAGTTGCAGAGAAATAAATAATGATTGCAATAATAACATCAGCAATATCTGGTGGAATTGAAGTCATTGCACTCATAAAACCTTTACCAGAATACAATAGTCCAAAGAAAATAGCTGAGAAAAATACGCCTACTGGTGTATTCATTCCTAAAAGTGCCACGGCAATTCCGTCGAATCCTTCGGTAGGTAAAACACCTATTTGAATTAGTGATGCATTACCAGCGAATTGAACAACACCTGCTAACCCTGCAAGTCCACCTGAAATCATCATTGATAAAATAACATTTCTATTTACTGAAATACCCGCGTATTCAGCAGCACTACGGTTGTAACCTACAGCTTTTAATTCATACCCTAATACTGTACGATTAATAATAAATGAAATAACGATTACCATAATAACGGCGATAAATAAACCGAAGTTAATATATGAACCACCAAATAAATTTGATAAAAATGGCATTTTTAATGTTGCAGCATCTGCTAGCATTTTTGACTCTGTTTCAGTGCTACCTTTAAAATATTGTGGTACTAAATAATAAACAGTCCAGTATGAAATCCAGTTCATCATAATCGTAGAAACTACTTCGTGAACATTAAATTTAGCTTTTAGTAACCCTGGAATAAATGCCCATACTGCACCTGCAATAAAGGCTACAATTACCATAATCGGAACTAAGATAAGAGTAGGTAAATCGACAGTTAAACCAACTGCAGAAGCACAAAATCCTGCGAAAAGCATTTGGCCAGCTGCACCAATATTAAATAAACCTGTTCTGAATGCAAATGCAACAGAAAGTCCTGTTAAAATTAACGGAGTAGCAGTAGCAAATGTATTACCAATGCGCTCCGGATCTTTTAATCCACCTTGGAATAAATAAGTAAACCCTTCTACTGGATCATTACCTGTTACTAAAATTAATAATGCTCCAGCTAGTAAACCTAATAATATGGCAATTAGAGAAATGATTCCTCCCTTTTTCATGCCCCTTCACCTCTCCTTATACCAGCCATCATTAATCCTAATTCATCTTCATTTGTGTCTTTGGCATTAACGATATCAACGATTTCTCCAGCATTTACGATTGCAATGCGGTCAGATAAATTAAGAACTTCATCTAGTTCTAACGAGATCAATAGAACAGCTTTTCCACTATCTCTTTGCTCAATTAATCTCTTATGAATATACTCTATCGAACCAACATCTAATCCACGTGTTGGCTGACACGCAATTAATAACTCAGGCTTAAGTTCGATTTCGCGACCAATGATTGCTTTTTGTTGGTTTCCTCCAGACATTGATTCAACGACTGTTTTAGCACCTTCACCAGAGCGTACATCGAATTCTTCAATGATTTTCTTTGCATGTTTGGCAATCGCAGCTTTATCTAAAACTCCATATTTAGAGAATGGTTCTTGATTATAAATCTCTAAAACAACGTTTTCTTCAATTGTATATTCAAGAACAAGTCCTCTTTTTTGACGATCCTCTGGAATATGTGCAATACCGCTTCTAATTCGCTCACGTATACTGTTTTTTGTAATATCTTGATTTTTTAATAAAATAGAACCCTCTTCAATCGGTCTTAACCCTGTAATTGCTTCAACAAGTTCAGATTGTCCATTTCCTTCAACTCCGGCAATCCCAACGATTTCACCTGCTCGAACTTGAAGTGTAGCATTTTTTAAACCTAAAACTTTTTTATTATTTTTGACACTTAAATTATTTACATCTAGTACAACTTCACCAGGTTTTGATTCTACTTTATCTACCTTGAAAGACACCTGACGTCCGACCATCATAGATGCCATTTCAGCTTCAGATGTTTGTTTTACATCAACTGTACCAATGTACTTCCCATGACGAATTACTGTACATTGATCTGCAACAGCTTTAATTTCTTTTAATTTATGAGTAATGATAATGATTGACTTACCTTCATTAATCAAGTTTTTAATAATCTTCATTAAATCTTGTATTTCTTGTGGAGTAAGTACTGCTGTTGGCTCATCTAGGATTAATACTTCAGCATTACGGTATAAAGTTTTTAAAATTTCAACTCTTTGTTGCATCCCTACTGTAATATCTTCAATCTTTGCATATGGATCTACATTTAAACCGTAAGTTTTAGAAAGCTCTTCAATACGTTTTGCTGCAGTCTTGATATCTACTACTAGACCCTTTTTAGGTTCAAGACCTAGAATAATATTTTCTGTTACTGTAAAATTTGAAACTAATTTAAAATGTTGATGAACCATTCCGATTCCTAGTTCATTAGCAACATTTGGATTTGAAATTTTAACTTCATTACCTTTTATTTTTATAATCCCTTTTTCGGGTGTGTACATTCCAAAAAGGACGGACATTAAAGTTGATTTCCCTGCTCCGTTTTCACCTAATAAAGCATGAACTTCCCCTTTTTTTAATCGTAGTGTAATATTATCATTCGCTATAATGCCAGGAAACTCTTTTGTTATATTTAGCATCTCCACTACATATTCCATAATTTTCCTCCTTGATATTACGAAGTCATTTTTTATTTTAAAGTTTTACTTGATTTCGAAATATTTTCTATATTTTTTATTTAAGGAGGGCGTAACTCTCTCTCCCGATCGTCATGCCCTAATCAATTGGAAGCTTTACCAGTTAAGTGCTTGCAATTGATTAAAGCATGAAAGAAAAAAATCATTTTTAGGGTAGAAGAAGCATATAAAAGGGTCTCCTTTCCTATGCTTCTTCTATCATTTATTAATTAGAAAGATAATTACTTAATTAAATTTCCTCTTTCATTTGCTACTACAATTTCACCAGACTTAATTTTGTTAAATACATCATTAACTTTTGTTAAAGTATCAGAACTTAAGTTTGGATTTTCTTTTGGTAAACCAATTCCATCATTTTTTGCATCGTAAGTTAAAGTTTGTCCACCAGGGAATTTTTTATCTTTTTCAGCTTTAACCATATCAGAAGCTGCTTTTGCAACACCTTTCATAGCTGAAGTTAAAATTACAGATTTGTTATCTTTATAAACACCATCAGCGTACTGATCTACGTCTACACCAACAACCCAAACTTCTTTACCACTAGCTACTCTGTTTTTAGCTTCAGTAATAGCACCTTGTCCTACTCCACCTGCTGCAGCGAAAATCGCTTTAACGCCGCGGTCATACATTTGAGCTGCAATTTGTTGACCTGCAGCTTTGTCTGTAAAGCTTCCAGAATAAACTACGTTATTAGCTTTTAAAGAAATGCTTGTTCCAAGGTTTTCGTTTGCATATTTAATACCTTGTTGGAATCCCCAGTTATATTTTTGAACTGCTGGAATTTCCATACCACCGATAAATCCAACATCACCAGTTTTTAATTGAACTGCTGTTGCAATACCAGCTAGGTAGCCAGCTTCATGTTCTGAGAAGAAAATTGAAACTGTGTTATTTTTTACATTTGGAGTAAAATCTTTAGCTGTGTGTGGAGTACCATCGATAATTACAAATTTGTCATCTTTATATTTATCTTGCGCTTTGTTAATTGCTGTTTCAAATTTATAACCAGGAGTTATGATAAATTGAAACCCTGCATCATTTAAGTTTCCGATTTCTTTTAAGTAATCTGCTTCAGTTTCACCAGCAGGTTTTAAGTATTTTGTATCTTGCTTAAGATTGAAACCTAAATCTTTAGCTCCAGCTTGGATCCCTTCCCAAGTACCTTGGTTAAATGACTTATCATCAATCGTACCAGAGTCAGTTACCATACCTACTTTAAATGCGCCTTTTGCGTCTTTTGTATCTCCACCTTTACCACAAGCACCTAAAATTGTACCTGCAGCTAAGGCCATTGAAAGAACAAGACCAGCTTTTTTCATCTTCATAAAAATTTTGCCCCCTTAAATTTTTATTTACATTTGTACTAGCTTGGTTTATAATCGTTAACTTAACGATCCACCTCCCTAATAATTTAATGAAATTTCAGTAAACAATATTTAAAAACCAGCCAAAACTTATTTTTCGTAAATATTATTTTGGCTATACAATTTAATTTCTTTTTCTTAATACATTAAAGCTGAACTGATCCGCTCTGAAGTAATTATAAGAATGTAAAACTGCACGGTTTAAATCGTCAAAATGTAACTGTTCGATTAATAATAATGAAACATCTGGTTCACACTGTAATAAAGGAGAAACTTTATCGTGATAACCTATAGGTTCAATTCTTCCACTTGAATATTCAATATTTCGACCAGTTTCTTTTTTAATGAATGTGAAGAACGAATGATCTTCATAGGACGGAACCTGTTTAAAATAATTAGTCGGTAATTTATCAATGCAATAAACTACAGGTTCACCATTTGCTGTTCGAATTCTTTCTACTACGTGCATACGATCATCTTCAGTGATTGTGAAACTTTTTAAATCATCTTTCGTAGGAACTAATAGTTTAGAAGATAGAAAGATTGTACCAGGCTCTTTACCTGCATCAACAATCATTTCTGAGACACTACTTAATTGTTCAATGCCTGTCCTAAAAATTGGTTTCGGTTTCACAAATGTACCGACTCCGTGTCTTCTAACTAAGATATTTTCTTCTTCTAAGACTCTTAATGCTTCTCTTAATGTTGCTCTTGATACTCCAAAGATTTTAGATAACTCATACTCTGATGGTAACTTATGATGTGGCAAGTAAATACCATTCTCAATATCTTGTTTTATTCGATCCATCACTTGGAGATAAAGTAATCTGGTGTCTGTTTTAATCTTCATTTCCCATCCCCCAAACTTCGGATTTCAGACATCAGTTGTTAGACATCTGTCGTATAATCCTTCTTTACTATACTGTTATTTTTTACTCATTTCAACACTTTTTTGTAAACGCTTTATTTTTTATTACGTTCATGAATCATTTGTTTATATTTAACAAAAAAAAACTCTTATAATCTACCGTTCCACTTAGTGAAAAAGCTAGATTATAAGAGTTTTTGATTATCGTAAATATAAATCATTTCTCCATAATAATGCTTTTTCCCCATAGTATTGCAAATATTGGTTGCAATGTAGAAACTTCCGACCCATTATGTCGATATTATATGAGGACTATCAATTTATCTGAAGAAATAATATCATTCTATGTCTAAAAATGTCAATAATGTTTCGACAATTTTTTCTTTTTGTTTAAGACAAGGCTTGCTCATCTTCTATTGGTTTACTAATTAATACTTCCCTAGGTTTACTACCTTCATACGGACCAACTATACCATTATCTTCCATCGCATCAATTAATCTTGCTGCTCTTGTATAACCAATTCTAAATCTTCTTTGTAGTAGTGATACTGAGGCTGATTGCATATTTGTTACTAACTCAACAGCTTCATTATAGAGATCATCATTTACCTCGGATTTTCCATCTTTTTCCTCTTTTACCATCATTTCTTCTTGGTATTGAGCCTTTTGTTGAGAGATTGAAAACTCGACTACTCTTTCAACTTCATCATCAGATAAAAATGCTCCTTGTACTCGGATTGGTTTAGATGCACCGATTGGTTGATATAACATATCTCCTCTTCCTAATAGTTTTTCTGCTCCACCAGTATCAAGAATTGTACGAGAATCTGTTTGAGAAGATACACTAAAAGCAATTCGAGAAGGTATATTTGCTTTAATGACACCCGTGATAACGTCAACAGACGGTCGTTGTGTAGCAATAATTAAGTGGATACCCGCTGCACGAGCCATTTGAGCTAATCTAGTGATAGAATCTTCCACGTCACTCGAAGCTACCATCATTAAGTCCGCTAACTCATCAACAATCACGACGATAAATGGTAATAAAGGTTGTTTGGAATCAGTCATCGTATTATTTTGTTTAGTTAATTCGTTAAAACCTTCGATATTTCTAGTACCTGAATGAGAAAAAAGCTCATATCTTCTTTCCATTTCACTAACAACTTTTCGTAACGCTTGTGAAGCCTTTTTAGGGTTTGTTACAACCGGAGTTAGCAAATGAGGAATACCATTATAAACATTCAATTCAACCATCTTCGGATCGATTAGCATTAGCTTTACTTCAGATGGTTTTGCATTCATTAGGATACTAACAATGATTCCATTTATACATACACTTTTCCCACTACCTGTCGCCCCAGCAACTAGTAAATGAGGCATTTTATTAAGCTCAGCAAATACAGCATCACCGGCAATATCTTTTCCTAACGATACAGCTAATGGATTTTGTAATTTCGGATTTTTTGCTTCGAGAACTTCTCTAAGTAATACAGTCGTTATATTCGTATTAGGAACTTCAATTCCTACTGCAGATTTACCTGGAATTGGAGCTTCAATACGAATGTCTTTTGCTGCAAGTGCAAGTGCTAAATCATCACTAAGATTTACAATACGACTAACTTTTACCCCTGCTTCAGGGTATACTTCATATTTTGTTACCGCTGGTCCATGATGTACTTTTGTTACTGTAGCCTTTACACCAAAACTTTGAAATGTTCTTTCAAGCTTGTCCGCATTTTCCTTTAGTTTAGATTCATTTTCACGTTTTTTAGTACCCTTTGGGTAGGCCAATAAATCCATTGATGGCAATACGTAATCTACCTTATCATCAATTCCTACTTCTGCAACTGGCAATTCGATTGACTGATCGTCTTCCTCTGCAAAACGCGCCTGGATTTGATTTGAATTATTTGCGGTGATTAATTCTGGTTCCTTAGGTGGCTGGTATGTAGGAGAATATTCGATTTGAATTTCTTTTTTCGGCTCGATGATCTCATCTTCATATGAATTTTTAACTTGGTAATTTAAACTATTACCAGTAGACACTTCTTCATGATCATTGTCTTCATATGAATCTTTCCTTGTTTTTCTCTTTTGCTTAGCCTCAGCTCGTCTACTAGTAGTTTTTTGTTCACGACCACGTTTCCAGAAATTTGTAAAATCCTTCCAACTATCTGAAATTAAATTTCTTACTTTTGGCATTATATATTGATATACATAACCACCAAGTGGCTTACCAGTAATAAATAAAACACCCGCAACAATTGCAATGATTCCGAATAGAATCGCACCGGTTCGATCAAATAAGAAATATAAAACTGCAAAAAGTATCGCTCCAATCATACCTCCACCAAGATCCACCGTACTAATTTTGCCTTTGGCTTCAATTAAAAATAAATCTAGCGTACTTTTTATGACAGATTGATCATGAAATTGATTATTTTTTGCTAATAAATCAAATAGAGTAACATGACTAAACATCAATATACTAAAGAAGATTAACAATCCACCAATCGTAATACTCGAAACAAATGGAGGTCTTTTTCGATAAATTATGCTATATGCAGATAAACCGATGATAAAAAGAAAACTAAGCATGTACCATTCCCCAAAGAAGAATCTCAAGAATAATACAAAGGCTTTACCTACAATACCAAGCTTTAATATTGTTACGATTGATAGTGCTAAAAATATTAATCCACTAATTTCATACCATATTGAACCATTGCCACTTACTGATTTTCGAGCTTTTGACTTTTGCTGCTTCTGCTTTGCCATGTAATTCACCCCCATCAAAATTTGCAGATTCGCCAAAGAAAGCAGCCTTTTGGCTGCTTTCTTAAATTGAATTTATTATAACATATCAGAACATATGTTTACCATGTATTGTTAATAATTACCTCAAGTTGGAAGAACTAAAATTCTTTGGCCTGGTGTATATTGCATAAAATGCTGCGGATCGGTACTTACAATTCTTTTAATTTCAAAAGCTGTACCCCCAACACTATCAACCAACATGGGAACACCATTGTATTCCAAAAACTGCTGCGATGTGTATTCTTGTTGATCAACAGGAAAAATCGATTCAATTGGCATTATTGTATAAAGAATCAAAATTCATTCTCCTCTTTATTAAACTTTTCTTTTCGTTCGTCAATTAATTCCTGCAACTTACTTAGTGCTTGCCCAATCCCACCTACATCATCAATTAGTCCATATTTTACCGCATCTCCACCGACTACATTAGAGCCGATATCTCTTGTTAAATTACCTTTTGTAAACATTAATTCCTTGAAACGTTCTTCCGTAATATTCGAATGCTTCGTAACAAAACGAGTTACCCTTTCTTGCATTTTATCAAGATATTCAAATGTTTGAGGTACACCAATTACTAAACCAGTTAATCGAATTGGATGAATCGTCATTGTTGCCGTTTCAGCAATAAATGAGAAGTCAGTACTTACTGCAATTGGTACTCCGATACTATGTCCACCGCCTAAAACGATTGATACAGTAGGTTTCGTTAATGTTGCAATCATTTCTGAAATCGCAAGGCCTGCTTCCACATCTCCACCGACAGTATTTAGAACAATCAATAATCCTTCAATCTTAGGATTTTGTTCAATTGCCACTAATTGCGGGATTAAATGCTCATATTTAGTTGTCTTATTTTGAGGTGGTAATGCCACATGCCCTTCAATTTGTCCAATTATCGTTAGACAATGGATTTTTGAATCATTGCTTGCTGGAACATTTGTTTGTCCTAATTGCTGAATTTTTTCAACAATGCTCATATCCTTTTGATCACTTGGCTTTGGAGGTGCATCTTCGTTTGGAATAGGTGTTTCATTATTTGAATTTGTCAAAACGGTTCCCCCTATCATTTTTCATACAAGTTAGTATGTGAAAATAATAAGGAAATCATACCCATCTTGGATTAAGAAATACCTCGCAATTTAAAATTATACTTCCATTAATATTGGAAGAATCATGGGTCTTCTTTTTGTTTCTTCATATAAGTAAGCGCTTAATCCATCTCTTATTGAATTTTTTAATAATGTCCATTCAATTTGATCGTTCTGTAGCATTTTTTGTGTAATGTCTTTTACAATTTCAGTTGATCTAGTTATTAATTTTTCGGACTCACGAACATATACAAAGCCACGAGTGATGATTTCTGGACCAGATATGATTGCTTTCTTTTGCTTGTTAAACGTTACCACAACGATTAAAATTCCATCTTGAGAAAGTAGCTTACGATCACGTAATACGATATTTCCAACATCACCGACACCAATTCCGTCAATTAAAACGTTGCCAACTTCAATTTTTTCAGTACGAGAAGCTTGACCATTTTTAAACGAAACGATGTCCCCTTTTTCAATAATGAAAATATCTTCTTTTGATATCCCTACTTCTTCTGCAATATGTGAATGTGCTTTTTGCATTCGATATTCACCATGAACTGGTATGAAATATTTTGGCTTCATCAATTCAAGCATTAATTTTAATTCTTCTTCATAGCCATGGCCAGATACATGTACCTTCTTATAACCATAAATAACATTTGCACCCGCTCTAAATAATAGATTAACAGAAGTTGAAACTAACATTTCATTTCCTGGAATAGCTGTTGCCGCCATTAGTACAGTATCACCTTTTCGAATTGAAACTTGTTTATGCGTACCTTTAGCAATTTTTGAAAGGGCTGCCATCGGTTCTCCTTGTGTACCTGTTGTAAGGATGACAATATCTCTTTCTTTATAATTATCTGTATCCACAACTGAAATCATTAAATCATCAGGAATCGATAAATAATCTAATTCCTTCGCTAGTTCAATCGATTTCATCATACTACTTCCGACTACTGCTAGTTTTCTACCAGAAGCTACACTTGCATCAATAACCTGTTGGATCCGATATATATTTGAAGAAAAGCAAGCTACTAAAACTCTTCCTTTTGCAAACATTATTTCTTTTTTAATTTCTTCCGATACTTTCTTCTCAGAACCCGAAAACCCTTGCCTTTCTGCGTTTGTGCTATCAGATAGCAAACATAAGACACCTTTATCTCCTATTAATGCTAGTTTACCTAAATCAGCACCTGGATAAGGACTTTTCGATTGATCAAATTTGAAGTCTCCAGTAAAAACGACCGCACCTTGTGGTGTATTTACACAAAATCCAAATGAATCAGGAATACTGTGAGTAGTCCTAAAAAAACTAATTGAACTATTTTCAAATGTTAATAAAGTAGTTTCGTCATATAGTTCCAATTGCTCAAGGTTTTTAATACCCTTTTCACTTAATTTTTCCCTTATAAATAAATAAGCTAATTTATTCGTGTAAAACTTTACTTGTGGAAGTTTATTCATAATATATGGAATCGCACCAATATGATCTTCATGTCCATGTGTTATAAAAACACCTACTATTTTATGTGCGTTTTTCTCTAAATAACTTACATCAGGTATAACATGATCTATTCCGTACATTTCTTGGTCAGGAAATTTTAATCCTGCATCTAACACATAAATCAATTCACCAACTTCGACAATATACATGTTTTTTCCGATTTCACCTACCCCACCAAGGGCAAAAACTTTTACTTGTTCCTTCATTTCCTTCACCACAACCTGTTCCTCCTAGTAAGTTCTTTAAATTTACAGACCGTTCAAAATCTTACAAACATTATATCCTAGTCCGAACAGGTAAAACAAGATACATTCTTCCTTAAATAGGAAAATCGGATTACTTTGGGGATGTATTTTTAATCATTTTTTAACGCTCAGGTTGTTAAAGCTAATTTTAAAAAGGAAAATTCTTATTTCCACTTCATCTTTCTACTTAACATAGGAGTTAAGATTACTTGAATTAAGCGATAAAAAGATGGGTTACCTTTGACTTCTTAATAAACCAATTAATAGATCTTTCTAAGATGAGAAAATGACAAAGTTAGCTCTAGGGGTGTTGTTAAAAAAGTGTCTTTATTGAATTTCTTTATTTTGTAGTAATTGAATGGTCAATTATTGCTTATTGCTGGAATATGAATAGGTTAGAAAAGGAGGACTGATATGAATTTTAATGACAGAGAGCCGCCAAAAATGAATCTTTCTAAATTCGTTGATGAACTACCCATTCCACCAATTTTAAAACCTCGCTGGAAAGATCATTTTTATACTTATTATGAAGTAACGATGAAGGAGTTTAAGCAATCGCTCCATAGTGAGTTAAATGACTCAACTGTTTGGGGGTATGAAGGAAGCTATCCTGGACCTACAATTAAAGTAGAGCAAGGTGAAATCGTGTTTATTAAATGGATCAATGATCTCCCGGACAAACACCTGTTTCCGATAGATTATACTGTTCATGGTGCTCAAAAAGATGTCCCTCATGTAAGGACAGTTGTACATTTACATGGTGCTTGTGTTGAACCTGAAAGCGATGGCTATCCTGAAGCTTGGTTTACAAAAGATTATAAACAAGTTGGTCGTTATTTTAGAAAGCAAGTATATCGATATGATAATTGCAATTGTGCATCTACGCTTTGGTACCATGATCATGCACTCGGTATTACAAGGCTTAATATTTATGCTGGCTTAGCAGGATTCTATCTAATTAGTGATCAAAAGGAAAGTTCATTTAATTTACCGAATGGGAAATATGATTTGCCACTATTGATACAAGATAAAAGTTTTAATCACGATGGTTCACTTTATTATCCAGAACAACCAGAACAACCAGATCAACCAATCAAAGAACTACAAATGTCTATTATCCCTGAATTTATTGGTGATACAGTAATCGTGAATGGTAAAGTTCATCCTTATTTAAAAGTTGAACCAAGAAAATATCGATTTAGGTTATTAAACGGTTCTAATTCACGCTTTTTTCGATTTAAGCTTGATTCTGGTCAACTTATGTATCAAATCGCAACTGAGCGTGGATTCATGCAGCATCCGATTGGAATAAATGAGCTCATGTTATCACCTGCAGAACGAGCAGAAGTAATCATCGATTTTACTAATCTTGAAGGTAAGAAGATTATTATGCAGAATGATGCTCCTACCCCATTTCCATCTGGAAAACCTGTTGATGAAAATACGGGAACTGTGATGCAATTTCTAGTTTCATTGCCATTGTCAAACGTGGATACGAGTATGATACCAGCTAATATGGTGACTATTCCAAAAATAAATGAACAGTCTGCTTCAATTAAGCGATACTTAACATTAGATCACAGGTTGGATCAGTATGGACGAGAAATTATGTTATTGGATAATAAACATTGGGATGCCCCCATTACAGAAAATCCGAAATTGGGAACGACCGAAATATGGTATTTAATTAACTTAACGCCAGATGCTCATCCTATCCATCTCCACTTAATTGATTTCCAAATCTTAGATCGAAGAAACTTTGATGTAGAAAAGTATAAAAAGGAAAGGATCATTCATTACACAGATCCACCGACTCCACCAAAGCCACAAGAATGTGGTTGGAAGGATACAGTTCAAGCTAATCCAAATCAAGTAACTAGAATAATTATGAGGTTTGGGCCATTCACAGGATTATATGTTTGGCACTGTCATATGTTGGAACACGAGGACTATGAAATGATGAGACCATTTATTGTGATTCATTAGGAATATTCTGTTTTTTTGAGGATGAGTCCATAGATTAATAAAAACCACTTACGCCATCCAAATTAATCGGATTATTTGTAAGTGGTTTTGTTATTAATTACTTTGTAATGCTTCGTCTAATTTATTTATTAATATACCGATTGTTGTGCGTTCAGCTTCTGAAAGTGGTACAAGCGGTAAACGAACTCCACCAACATCTAAACCTTTCATTTGTAAAGCTGTTTTGATTGGACCTGGGCTTGGAGCCATGAAGAATCCTTCAAATAATGGTAATAGTTTACGGTGTAAGAATTGTGCTTTAGCCATATCTCCTGTGAAGAAGCTTTCAGCTAATTGCTGCATTTCATTTCCTAACACGTGTGATGCAACTGAAACCGTTCCCTTTGAGCCAATTGCAAATGCAGGAAGTGTTAGGCCGTCGTCACCACAGTATAATTCAAAATCTTCAGGAGTACGGTCAATAATTTCTGTCATTATGCTTAAGTTACCAGTCGCATCTTTAATTGCAACTACATTCGAAATTTCTGCTAATCTTACAACTGTATCTACAGTAAGGCTAGCAACTGTTCTACCTGGTACATTATATAACATTACAGGCAGTTCAGTACTTTCAGCTGCCGCTTTAAAGTGTTGATATAGGCCTTCTTGGTTCGGTTTATTATAATAAGGCACAACTACCATTATTGCATCTACACCTAAAGCAGAAACCTTTTTCGTTAATTCAACTGTTTCACGAGTATTATTACTTCCTGTACCCGCGATTACTGGTACTCTTCCAGCTGCAGTTGAAACAACTTGGCTAATTAAAGCTAACTTTTCTTCAGAAGTTAACGTTGGAGATTCTCCAGTTGTTCCACAAACTACGATAGAATCAGTACCATTCTCAATTAAGTAGTTCACCAGTTTTGTTGTTTTTGCGAAATCAATATTTCCTTTTGAGTCAAAAGGTGTTACCATCGCTGTTGAAATTTTACCAAATCTACTCATTGTTCCACTCCGATCAAATATTAATCCATTTTAACTGAACTAAGTTCAAATGCATCATGAAGTGCAGTAACTGCTTCGACCATATCTTCATTTTTGACAAGTACCCAAATCGTTGTATGACTATCAGCTGATTGTAAAATCTGAATCCCTTTTTCAGCTAATGCAGTTACAATTTTTGAAGTTACGCCAGGTACTCCTGCAATTGCCGCTCCAACTATTGATACTTTTGCACACCCTGTAATGTATGAAGGCTCATAGCCAATACCTTTTAATACTTCAATCGCTTTTGAAGCAACTTCATCACTTACAGTGTATACTACACCATTAGGTGAAATATTAATAAAGTCTACGCTTATTCCTTTATTTGCCATTGCTTTAAATACTTGAGAATGTAAATCAAAAGTATGTTCCTTTGAAGTTACTCTAATTTGTGTAACATTCGGTACATGTGCGATTCCTGTAATTAAACGATCATGAATATTTTCACCAATAATTCGTTGGGTAGGATTCGATGTTACTAGTGTACCTAAACTATTTGAATAAGTTGAACGAATTCGAATAGGTACCTTCCCTTGCATCGCGATTTCTACAGCTCTAGGATGAATTACTTTAGCTCCTTGATATGCCATATTACATATTTCTGCATAAGTCACAACTGATAAAGGTCTTGCTTCCTTTACAATCCTTGGATCTGCTGTCATTACACCTTCAACGTCAGTAAAGATTTCGATTGTTTCTGCGCCAACAGCAACCCCAAGTGCAGATGCAGAAGTATCACTTCCACCTCTACCTAATGTTGTGATATCACCATTTGATGTTGATCCTTGGAATCCTGCGACTACTACAACATCATAGTTTTCTAGCTCTTTAATTAGACGGCCACATTTCATATCAAGAATTTTTGCATTTCCAAATTCATCATTTGTTCGGAAACCTGCAGATGCACCTGTCATTGCCATGGCATGAATACCGTTTTCATTCAATAAATTTGAAAAAACAATTGATGAAATTGTTTCACCACATGACATTAATAAATCAAGTTCTCTTTGTGTTACCTTACTTTTTTTTGCGCCAACTAAATTTAATAGTGTATCTGTTGCATATGGTTCACCTTTTCGTCCCATTGCAGAAACAACTACTACTAATTTATATCCTTTTTCTAATGCTTCTTTTATATGCTTAAGTGCGTGCTTTCTTCCATTTTCGTCACGTACTGAAGTTCCTCCAAATTTTTGGACTAATATTTTCATTCTTGCACCTCTCTAGCAGTTTTCACTAAATGATGCTCAACTCAATTAATCTTTCAGCAATTTGCACTGAATTCCAAGCAGCACCTTTTAATAGATTATCTGAAACGATCCATAAATGGAATCCAAATGGATTATCCAGGTCTTTACGGATACGTCCTACAAACACTTCATTACTTCCAATACTGTAAAATGGCATTGGATATAGTTGTTGTTCTGGATCATCTTGTAAAACGATTCCAGGTGCATCACTTAAAAGTGATTTAAGTTCAGCTACCGATATTTCCTTATCAACTTCAATGTAAACTGACTCTGAGTGACCAGAAATTACAGGAAGTCTTACACAAGTTGCACTAATTTGTAATTCAGGTAAATGCATGATTTTTTTCGTTTCATTAATCATTTTCATTTCTTCATAAGTATATCCATTCTCAGTAAATACATCGATTTGTGGAATTGCGTTAAAAGCAATTTGATAATGCTTCTCACCACTTTTTACCGGTAATACTGATGGAGTTGCTTCTTCGCCATTTAAGAATGCTTGCGCCTGATCCTTTAATGCTTCAATTGCTGTAACTCCAGCACCAGAAACGGCTTGGTAAGTTGAAACTACTACTTTATTTAAACCAATTGATTGACGAATTGGTTCTAGGGCAACAACCATTTGGATTGTTGAACAGTTAGGATTTGCAATAATACCTTTATGATTAAATAAATCTTTGTCATTTACTTCAGGTACAACTAAAGGTACATCTTCAGCCATTCTAAATGCACTAGTGTTATCTACTACTACTGCCCCTCTTTTAACTGCTTCAGGAGCTAGATCTTTTGATACTGAGCCACCAGCACTAAATAAAGCAATATCAACACCTTCAAAAGCTTCAGGAGTAGCTTCTTGTACGATTACTTCTTCACCTTTATATGTTAACTTTGTTCCTGCAGAACGTTTTGAAGATAAATATTTAATTTCTTTTACTGGAAAATTTCTTTTCTCTAATGTTGCAATCATTTGTTGTCCAACTGCTCCAGTTGCACCTACTACAGCTACTACATAACTTTGTTTATTCCCCACTTTTTTTGCACCATCCCTGTTTTCACTTTTATTAAATAGTTTACGTCAAATGAAGTTTATATTCAAAGGTTTTCGCTTGAATAATTGATTTCATAGTAACGAGTATGTATCCTAATGACACATACTCAATTTTCTTCATTCTAACATAGAAAAAATAATTCAGTCTTATTTTTTCTAAAATATTTATTGGAGATCGCGATATTTTTCAACTAAAACAGGTTGAAGTTGTTTTCCTTCAATAGAAGATTTCACTGTATCAAGCAATGATTCCATTCTTGCCACTAAAGAATTCGGTTTTTTTATTGGATCATCTTGACCAAAGGGAATAAAATAGATATTTTTTGTACTCATTAAACGCATTAAATTATGACTTAGAGGATAATACCTATAAATGGAATATCATTGGTTTGGGACAGTAAAAAATTGACATTAATAGGAGCCGATTAAAGGATTTAAAAGGGGATTGAAACAAAAATTAACCTTAGTAAAATAATTTTTAAGATCTCACCCTAAGATTGTAATGAACAATATATTTAGCGTAAACAGTATCAAGTTGTTTTTTAATGCAAGTATTATAAAAGGTTTGTTTATAATCAGTATATAGTACCTTTAAAAACCGATCTCTAATTGATTTAATCGTCAAATTATGAAACCGTAAATAGGTTTCAGTCCAAAATACCATATTGTTTGAAAAAGTTTCATCGTCGATTTCAAAAAATGTCCGTACAGCTCGAACACCAATATTCCCCATTAAAACAGTAACATCTTCCACGTCAACATTTGCATCTAGTTCAAAAATAATAATCTCATTGTCGTTTCTAGTTCTATTATTTGCACCCTTAAGTGAATAACCGATTAATTCACCATTTGTAAGATTAAAAGCAACTACACCTTTAGCATAATCTAAAGCCCAGTTTTGATAAGCTAGTTCTATGACATCTTTTATTCTTACATTTAATATTAAATGATCAGCAAGCTTACGTTCGATCAATTTTTCCTTTGAAAAAAATTGTTTTTTTAAATGATATTCGATAATAACCAACATTCCTCTCTATGATGAATATTTAGAATCACTATCACTATAATTACGATCGTTATGTAAAAAAAATGACAGATTTTTGAGTAATCTGTCTCAGAATTTTTCTGAAATACATGAATCACCTTGATCATGGTCACTATTATATCTACAGTTAAATTGATTGCATATTTAGTTTTTTACCGTTGTAAAAGTACAAAAAATATTGTTTCCCTAAGGTATCCTGTCATTTGGAATAATCGCTAATTCTTTCTAGGTCAATAGAAACTATAAAATAAAAAAAGCACCCTTTTTTGGTGCTTACTAAATTCATCTTACTGATCATCTTTCTTATACAATTCTTCTTTAACAATCTTCCAGCCAATCGTATGAATTTCTTTAATAATTTTCTTTCTATTTTCTTCTGTAACATCATTTGGCGCAATTATATTCACTTTTGTTTTTCCAAATTGATAGGTAGCAGTAAATTCTGTTTGTTTACTCAGTATCACCACCCCCATAATTCATTGTATGTTTCGTTTTATGACGGACTAACCAACCATTTGTTGCCGATTGATTCAAAAATTAATTAATTCCTTAATTAGACATATATATAGTCTATGAGGTGATTAAATGGAACGAATTGCATTGTACTTGCGTAAAAGTCGAGCAGATCTAGATGCAGAGGCTAGAGGTGAAGGTGAGACCTTATCAAAGCATAAGGAGCAGCTTTTAAAATTCGCTAAGGACCATAATTTAAATATAATTTGTATCCGACAGGAAATTGCATCTGGTGAATCGCTTGTTTACCGGCCAGAAATGTTAAAGCTTTTACAAGAAGTTGAAGAATTTAAATATGATGGCGTGTTAGTAATGGATATGGACCGTCTTGGACGCGGTAATATGAAGGAGCAAGGCATTATTTTAGAAACCTTTAAATCATCTAGAACAAAAATTATTACACCAAGAAAGACCTATGACCTTCATGATGAGTTTGATGAGGAATACAGTGAATTTGAGGCATTTATGGCGCGGAAAGAATTAAAAATAATTACTCGAAGGCTTCAACGAGGTCGAGTATTATCAGTCCAAAGAGGAAATTATTTAGGAACCTTTGCACCTTATGGTTATGAGATTTATGAAACAAAGGAATTCCGCTCTTTACGTATTAATAGCAATCAGGCAAAGGTAGTAAAAAGTATTTTTGAATGGTATACGAAGGATTTGATTGGTGCAAATGAAATTGCTAACCGTTTAAATCAAATGAATATCCCGTCCTATACAGGGAAAAAGTGGAGTTACCATTCCATTTTGGAGATGATAAAAAATCCTATTTATATCGGTAAGGTGACTTGGAATAAAAAATCAAGTAAGGGTATAAGAAAACCAAAATCTGACTGGTTGATTGTTGATGGAAAACATGAAGCAATCATTGATCTTGATATATTCAACTCAGCACAAAATATTTTAAATAGTCGTTACCATGCCCCTTATAATACTAAATTAAGTAATCAGCTAGCTGGAATAATGTTTTGCAGTAAATGTGGTTCAAAATTACAGCAGCGTTATCCAAAAGGCAAGCCTAGACAAATTGTTTGTACAAATAACCGTTGTAACACCCGCTCTTCCTACACTCATTTAATTGAAGAGAAACTCTTACAGGGGTTAGAAATTTGGTTAAAAGAATACAAAATAAGTTTTACAAATCAAACCGACGAGAAAGATTTTGATGTGATTAATTTAAAAAAACAGGCACTTAAACAAATCGAAAATGAATTAAATGAAGTAGTAAAACAAAAAAATAATTTATTTAATTTACTAGAACGTGGTGTTTATGATGAATCGATTTACAATGAACGTTCTGAAATCCTCTCTAACCGACTAGAGGAACTTTCAAATAGTAAGACGTTAGTTTCGGATGAACTAGCTAAATATCACAATAGAGAGTTGCTAAACGAACAATTTATTCCAACCTTTGAAAAAGTGTTAGATTTATATTACAAAACAACCGATATAGAACTTAAAAATCGTCTCCTTAAATCAGTTTTATTTAAAGTTGAGTATCAAAAAGAGCCACATCAAAAACTAGATGATTTTACACTTATACTTTACCCAAAGCTCCCCAGGTGATCTTGTTAACTGATTTGGTATTACCATCTAAGTCACATTAAATTAGTTCCATTTAAACCTAAAGCATCGTTTGTAGAAATACCTAAAACAACAGGTTTTCCATTTCTTAATGTAGCCTTAGCTGCCATTAATACAGGGCTATCAGTTTGAGCATTAGCAAACTTACTCATTGAATTTCCTGTTAACGGTGCAATTACCATGCAATCTAATTGTACTTTTGGACCAAATGGTTCTGCTCCTACAATTGAATCAACTGTTTTACGCCCTGTAATTTCTTCTATTTTTTCGATCCAGTCTTCTCCTACACCAAATCGAGTTGTTGTGCTTTTTACAGTAAATGTAACAACAGGGTATACGTCAGCTCCATCATCCACTAACTTTTGAATTTGTGGTACTACCTCTTCATAAGTACAATGTGATCCTGTAATACCAAATCCAATTTTCTTACCTTTCAACGTCATTTTTGTTGCTCCTTCCTTTTATCTAAATCTACCTTTAATAGCTGTGTTAGTACGTTTCCAATTATTTGACCTGCTGTTTTAGGAGCAACGATTCCTGGTAAACCTGGTGCTAGTAATGCCTTAATACCTCTTTTTTCAGCATAACGAAAATCTGTTCCTCCAGGTTTAGAGGCTAAATCAATAATTAATGAATGAGGTTGTAATTTTGAAATAACACTTGCTGTCACGATTTGAACTGGAACAGTATTAATTACAACATCTACATCCTTTAAGGCCTCTTCAATATTCTTAAATTCAAAAGCTTCTAAGCCCATTTCAACAATTCTAGCAATATGTTCTGATTTACGAGCCCCTACTTTTACTTTTGCACCCAAATTATGAAAAGTCCTTGCGACACTCATTCCTGTACGACCTAAACCTAATACGGCTACTTTCGAATTATGAATTGTATATTCCGTATGTTGAATAACCATCATAATCGTACCTTCAACGGTTGGAATACTATTATAAATAGCTACATCGTCTCGTTCAAATAATTTTACTAACTTTCGATTTGAAGCTGTAACTATACTATCTAAGTATGAGTTACTTATTCCAGAGTAAATCGTACAATGCGAAGGAGTACTGTCTAAAATTTCTTTTGTCAGCACGACTTTCTCATTTGAAAAAATTGTATCGACAACTCCTTCAATATTCGTACCTGGTACAGGTAGAAGGATTGCATCTAGATCTTCAAAATTTGCATCTGCCATTAATTCTTTTGATGCACTTGTAAAGCCACTATCTAATTGTTCAAAGCCTATTAATGTTACCTTTGCGTCTAACTCTGTTAACTTCCGAATAACTTCTAGCTGTCTGGCGTCCCCACCAATAACAGCAATATGCAAGCCAGTTAACATGCAGCATTCACCTTCTTTACTTCACTATGGTAAATGGAAATTAATCTCTGTAAGCAGGACTACCGCCTAACATCTTTCTCCTAAATATCTTATGAATCTTCCATTGCATTGGTGAAGATTCTTTCTAAAATTAAGGAGCAGTAATAAAAAACTGTTTAAATCTGAGCATTTCTATTCTCGGTCATTTGAAATATAAAAAAGAGAGCCCTATAAAGGCCCCCTAATTTATCAACTTATTGTTTAATATTTGTTGGAATTACTCCATCAGGACTTACTAATGAAACTGCGTAATCGTCAGTAAAAACAAACTTCGCAATATCATTTACTTTATCAATTGTTACTCCATCAATTAGTTGGATTACTTCATCTAAAGTACGGTGATTACCTAGCATTAATTCATTTTTACCATTTCGGCTCATTCTGCTATTTGTACTTTCTAATCCTAACATTAAATTACCTTTTAATTGCTCTTTACAATTATTTAATTCTTTTTCTGTTATTCCATCTGCATTTAATACTTTTAAAGTTTCTTGGATTGTTTCAAATAATTGATTTAGTTGGCTTTTTCCAGTACCTGCATAAATTGCAACTGTACCACTATCATGGTATGCAGAGTGATAAGAGAATACTGAATATGCAAGTCCTTTTTGCTCACGAACATCTTGGAATAAACGACTACTCATACTACCACCAAGTATATTATTTAAAGCAATTAATGGATATAAATCGCTATGTCCAAGTTCAAGACCTCTATAGCCAACACAAAGATGTGCTTGCTCTGTTTCTTTTTTGCGAGCAATTTGTCCATAATGGATTGTAGGGATTCCAAAGTTGATATCTTTCTTTTTACCCTCATAATTTCCAAATAAATCTTCAACACGTTTAATAAAAGATTCATCAATATTACCCGCAATTGAAATAACTACTTGATCCGGAGTGTAAAAATCCTTCATGTACTGACGTAAAGTATCGCTGTTAAAAGATTTTAAAGTTTCTTCTGTACCTAATATTGGATAACCTAATGGATGAGTTTCATACATAACTTTACCTAATAAATCATGTACTAAATCATCTGGTGTATCATCATACATTTTGATTTCTTCAAGTACTACATTTTTTTCTTTTTCTAATTCACCTTCATCAAAAGTTGAATTAAAAAACATATCTCCTAACACTTCTAAAGCGTAATCCGCATGAGTATCTAATACTTTAGCGTAATAACAAGTATATTCTTTTGAAGTAAATGCATTTACTTGTCCACCAATTGAATCGAAACTTTCAGCGATTTCTTTCGCATTGCGTGTTTTAGTACCTTTAAAGAACATATGCTCAAGAAAATGTGAAACACCATTCAGTTCTGACGTTTCATTGCTTGAACCTGTTTTAATCCAGACTCCAAGTGCAACTGAACGAACAGTTGAAATATTTTCAATAACTACTCTAACTCCATTTTTGCAAGTATGTCGTACAATCATGTAATGCCTCCTATGTATACACCATCTATTTACACTTTTGTAATAAGATTGAAAAATTTAACTATATTTTACAATCATCTTAACAAAGCTGAAAGTAATTGTCATTTGTTTTCAACTTTTTTAATTGTATCGTACCTTTTTTCATCTAATAAAGTTGAAATATTTACAACTTTTCGGCCTGATGCCTCTATTTTTGTGATTAGTTCATCAAGTGCCTCAGCTGTCGGTTTCGTTGGATGCATAAGAACGATTGTACCATTGCCTACTTTTTTCATAACACGATTAATAATGACTTCTCTTGGCGGTTTCTGCCAATCAATCGTATCTGCTGTCCACATAATTGTTTTTAAGCCTAAACTTGAAGCGATTTTAACTACCTCATCACGATAACTACCGCTTGGAGGAGCAAACCATACAACTTTTTGATCAGTTGTAGCTAGTATGACTGAATTAGTTTGGGTTATTTCATTTCTTATTTGCTGACTACCTAATCTTGCCATATCAGGATGTGTATAAGAATGGTTCCCAACTTCTTGATCTGCAGCAGTGATTAGTTGAGCGACAGTTGGATTATTTTTTACCCATCTACCCTCAAGAAAGAAAGTTGCGTTTGCATTGTGCTTCTTTAATACTTCTAACATTTCCGGAATATATTCATTTCCCCATGCAACATTGATAGTAAATGCTACCATTGGTTTTTCAGGATTCCCTTTATACACTGGTGATGGTGGTAAATCCTTTAAATGAACTTTTGGAGAAACCTCTTTAAAAACTAGTTTATTCTCATCAAACTTACCATTTGCCTTCATTTTCTTATATGACGCATTAACATCGACTGTTAAACCGTTATAGCCAGGTATTGCTTTCCAAACCGAGTCCACATAGGCATCTTTTGGAGGTATCTCGAAAGTTGGCGCTTTTGTTTTGATTTCATCAAATAACCCATCTGTTTTTGCTGTTACAAATGACGTTTTTGAAGATAAGTTCCTCACATATTGATTAGTATATTGATTTCTAACTACTAAAATTGCTAGAAATAATGCCATAACGAATGCTAAGACTTTTAACCGACTTCTACTCATTTCCTAAACGCCCTCCTACTAGAAGGAATATGATATTTTTGAATAAAATAGAACAAGCTTTCTACAACTTATGTACGACTAAATTAGCAATAACTAATTTATCTGGTAATTTCTAGTTCTACTTTTCTTATTGTAACCAAAAAAATTTTAGGCACACATGAAATTCTGGAAAATTAAAAGAGAGGATTAAGAAGGAGTGTGAAAGTAAAAAAAATAAAAAACAACAGGCTCATTTCTATGTGCCTGTTGTTTTTATTTGGTTAAGGAAGAGCGAACGCCTTCCGCTTTTCATGATGTCTAGCTCCAGGCGTTTGCCCCTCGAGGTCATAAGCCAAGGACCAGCAAAGGTTAAAAAGCAACCTTCACTAGTCCTTGTCTTATGCTTGTCGGGGCAGAGCGAACGCCTTCCGCTTTTCATGATGTCCAGTTCCGCAAGCTAGCTCTTCGGTAATATTCCATTAATCTTCGAAGTGGAAAAATCGCCACTTCTTCAGATGAATGGAGATTTAATAAGTATTTTCGATGTCTAGCTCCAGGGCGTTTGCCCCTCGAGGTCATAAGACAAGGACCAGCAAAGGTTAAAAAGCAACCTTCACTGGTCCTTGTCTTATGCTTGTCGGGGCAGAGCGAACGCCTTCCGCTTTTCTAGTTTTGCTCAGCTTTTTCTTTTTGTTCTTTTAATACAGCTTTGCGAGATAGGTTTACTCGTCCTTGTTTGTCGATTTCAGTTACTTTTACTAGGAATTCGTCTCCCAGTGAAACTACGTCTTCAACTTTTGCAATGCGTTCTTCTGCAAGTTCAGAAATATGGACTAATCCATCTTTACCTGCAAAGATTTCAACGAATGCGCCGAATTTTTCAATTCGTTTTACTTTACCCATGTATAATTGACCTACTTCTACTTCACGAACAAGGTCTTCGATAATTTGTTTTGCACGTTCATTCATAGGTTGGTCTACAGATGAAATAAATACTGTTCCATCTTGTTCGATGTCAATTTTTACGCCAGTTTCTTCAATAATTTTATTGATTTGTTTTCCACCTGGTCCAATAACATCTTTAATTTTATCTGGGTTAATTGTCATCATTAAGATTTTTGGAGCAAACTCAGATAATGCCGTTCTTGGTTCGCTTATTGTAGCAAGCATCGAATCAAGAATTTGCATACGTCCAATTTTTGCTTGTTCTAATGCTTCTTTTAAAATTTGTTCTGATAAACCATCAATTTTAATGTCCATTTGAAGTGCAGTTACACCTTTAGCTGTTCCTGCAACTTTAAAGTCCATATCTCCTAAATGATCTTCCATACCTTGAATGTCTGTAAGAACTGAATAATGTTCACCAGATTTAATTAATCCCATTGCAATACCAGCAACTGGTGCTTTAATTGGTACACCAGCATCCATCATTGCTAGAGTACTTGCACAAATACTTGCTTGTGAAGTTGAACCATTTGATTCAAGTACTTCTGATACAAGTCGGATTGTGTATGGGAAATCCTTTTGATCTGGAATACTTGGTTCAAGTGCTCTTTCACCTAATGCTCCATGTCCAATTTCACGGCGCCCTGGTCCACGAATTGGTCCTGTTTCACCAACACTAAATTGTGGGAAATTATAATGATGCATAAAACGTTTTGATTCTTCTATGCCTAATCCATCAAGAATTTGCACATCACCAAGAGCCCCTAATGTACAAATGCTTAACGCTTGAGTTTGTCCACGAGTGAATAAACCAGAACCATGTGTACGAGGTAGTAAACCAACTTGTGATGATAATGGACGGATTTCATCTAATTTTCTTCCATCAGGACGAACTTTTTCAACCGTGATTAAACGACGCACTTCTTCTTTTACTAGCATTGAAAGGATTTCTTTAACTTGTCCAATGATCTCTTCTTCTGCTTCATTTTCTTCAAACTGAAGAACAACACGTTCTTTTACTTCATTGATCGCAGCTTCACGAGCATGTTTTTCATGAACTTGAATAGCTGCATTTAATTCTGTTTCACAAATTTCACGAATTTGTTTTTCTAATTCAGCATCTAGTTCATGAAGCTTAATTTCCAATTTTTCTTTTCCAATTTGTGCTACTATTTCTTCTTGGAATGCAATTAATTTTTTAATTTCTTCATGACCAAACATAATTGCTTCAAGCATAACTTCTTCTGGCACTTCATTAGCTCCAGCTTCAACCATGTTTATTGCATCTTTCGTTCCAGCAACTGTTAAATGAATATCACTGTTTTCAGCTTGCTCAACTGTTGGATTAATAATAAATTCGTCATTAATGCGACCAACTACAACTCCAGCAATAGGTCCATTAAAAGGAATGTCAGATACGCATAGCGCTAGTGAACTACCAAACATAGCAGCCATTTCTGATGAACAATCTTGATCAACACTCATTACCATACTGATTACTTGTACTTCATTTCGGAATCCATCTGCAAATAATGGTCGAATTGGGCGGTCAATTAGTCGACTCGCTAATATTGCTTTTTCACTCGGTCTACCTTCACGTTTAATAAATCCACCAGGAATTTTACCTACTGCATATAAACGCTCTTCGTAGTTTACTGTTAATGGGAAAAAGCTAACTTTTTTAGGTTCCTTTGATGAAGTTGCTGATGATAATACGACTGTATCTTCGTATCTTACTAAAACTGCTCCATTTGCTTGCTTTGCTAATTGTCCTACTTCAACAGTAAGAGTTTTACCAGCAAGCTCCGTGGAAAAAACGTGCTTTTGTTGTTCCATATGGTATAAATACCCCTCTCTAATTTACAATTCAAAGTCTAAACTAATTATGTAAAAAAATCGTATATTCTCTATTATCTCCTATGTTTAGTAAAGAAATCAACTAACGAGAAAAAGAGAATAAATATTTATAAATTTAAAATTCAATTGTTCAGTAATTTTAAATCGATATGTATAAGAAAAAGCGGGAAGAATCCCGCTTTTTCTTAAAGTATCAAATTAATACTCGAATTAACGACGTAAACCTAATTTGTTAATTAATTCACGGTAACGAGTAATGTCTTTGTTACGTAAGTAGTTAAGTAAGTTACGACGCTTACCAACCATTTTTAATAAACCACGACGAGAGTGGTGATCTTTTTTGTGAGTACGTAAGTGCCCATTTAAAGAGTTAATGTTTTCAGTTAAAACTGCAATTTGAACTTCTGGAGAACCAGTATCGTTCGCATGAGTTTTGTAAGTGCTGATAATTTCGTTTTTACGTTCTTGAGTTAATGCCATGTTTTTTCACCTCATAATAATATTGTTGAACACCTATTACCTAGCAGTCGTCGGTGAATCGATTTGCCAAGCAACGGTTTTTCAAGTACTTTAATAATATTACATTGTTTTAATTATAAAAGCAAGTATTCTAAATTAGTTATTCTCGAAAATAACTTTTTACTGTTTCACGATCTTTTTGTAATTGATCGATTAACTCATTTATACCATTAAACTTCTTTTCATCACGTATTCTGGCATACCAAAAAATTTCAACTTCTTTTCCGTATATATCTTCATTAAATTCAAAAATATTTACTTCAATTGTTTGTTTTTGGAACTCATGATAGAAAGTTGGTTTGAATCCAATATTACACATACCTTCATATATTTCACCGTTAACAATACATTTTACAGCATATACACCTACTGATGGTAATGCATACGGAATGGAAACAGAAATATTAGCTGTTGGAAAACCAATTGTTCGGCCACGTTTGTCACCATCCACAACGATCCCTTTAATTTGATACTGTCTGCCAAGTAAGTGGGTAGCTTCTTCCATTTCACCAGCTTTTATCGCTTCCCTAATTCGTGTTGAACTTACTTTCTCATCATCTAAAACGAATTTTGAAACTGTTGATTGAGTAAATTCACCTCTAGAATGAAATGGTAATGATTCCATATTCCCTTTACCATATTTTCCAAATGAAAAATCAAATCCAGCAACAACATGTTTTGCATTTAAAGAAATAATGTATTGATCTACAAATTCTTGTGGTAATAGTGTCGCAAATTCCTCTGAAAATTCAACAACAAATAATTGGTCTACACAAAGTTTCTCCATCCACTTCACTTTTAGCTCCAAAGGTGTCAAATAAGAAATCGCATCATCACGATTTCCGAGAATTGCAGATGGATGTGGATCGAATGTCATCACTGATAATAATAATCCTTTTTCATCCGCAATTTCTTTGGCAGTTTTTATGACTTGTTGATGACCTTTATGTACTCCATCAAAAAAGCCAAGTGCTAAGACCGTTTCTTTACAATCTTCTTTTTTTATTGAATGAGGATGGGTGATTTTTATTATTTTTGTCATATATATCACCTTTTCTATAATCAAGTCTCTTTTCCCATTATAGAACAATGAATAAAATTTATATAGTTTTTTCTATTGGTTATGAAATACTCTTGTCGGTTTAATTACATTATTATTTTTAGGGTTTGGAGTGTACATTGCAATAATTCTATTATTTTCGTTGTAGACTGCAATATATTCCCCTTCTTTACAGTTCATCGTATTCGGAAAAAATCCACCATTAAATACTCTTACTTCTTCTTCAGGTGTCACAGTTAGACGTGGATACTCATTAAGAGCTTGCTCCATCGATAACATTACACGATCTAAAGTAAAATCATTAGCATTTTCTTCTAATTCAGTAAAAGTAACGCAATCATCAATCGTAAATGCGCCTGCTTTTGTTCTAGTTAAATAAGACATATGAGCAGGGAACCCTAAAAGTTCACCTATTTGAACAGCTAAAGTTCTAATATATGTACCTTTACTACAGAAAACTTCAAATTTAAAAGAAATTGTATCTCCTTCGAATACTTCTCGATCATCAAGTAAAATGATTTCATATATTGTAACCGTTCTAGTTGGACGTTCTACTTCTATTCCAGCCCTAGCGTATTCATATAGCTTTTTACCATTTACTTTAACAGCAGAGTACATAGGAGGAGTTTGATTAATATCTCCTGTTAATTGATTTAGTACATTTAAAATCTCTTCACGGGTAATAACTCGATCAACCTTCTTCTGCTCAATAATTTCACCATGAGCATCCTCAGTTGTTGTAGAAAATCCTATGGTAATTTCGCCAATATATTTTTTTCGATCATCGGTTAAATATGGTATTAGCTTTGTAGCTTCACCTACACAGATTGGCAAGACGCCCGTTACTTCTGGATCAAGGGTTCCTGTATGACCGACTTTTTTTGTCTTTAAAATCTTTCTTATTTTAAAGACGCAATCATGAGAGGTAAGACCCGCTGGTTTATTCAGTGCAATTACACCATTCATCTTATCACCTATTGTTTATTTTTTAGCATGATGAAAAATGGATAGACGAATCACTCGCCTATCCATTCATTATCAGTTATTCTCTTTATTAATTTGAGTTAGCAATGTCTCAATTCGATTACCATAATCGACTGATTCATCAAATTCAAAAATTAATTCTGGTGTCTTACGTAAACGAATACGTTGACCAATTTCAGAACGAATAAATCCTTTTGCTTTCGCTAATCCAATTAATGTATTTTGACGTTGTTCATCGTCACCTAATACTGAAATATAGACTTTAGCTTGTTGAAGGTCACCAGTTACTTGAACATCAGTAACTGTTACGAAGCCGATTCTTGGATCTTTAATTTTTCTACCAATAATTTCACCAAGTTCTTTCTTCATTTGTTCCCCAACTCGATGTGCTCTTACTTTCATATTTTCACCTCAATCTTACAAAGCAAAACAATTCGTGCTTTCATACGATTAGTTTAACTAATTGTATAAATTATTATTTATTATGCTGAACTTATTCATTTGTGATAAGTCCATTATTTATTTCCAGTTTTAAAATCAACTTTTAATAGAAGATATTGTGATGTCTAGTTCCAGCGACTTGCCCCTCGAGGTCATAAGCCCATGACCAGTTAAGGTTAAAAACCAACCTTATCTGGTCCTTGTCTTATGCTTGTCGGGGCAGAGCGAGTCGCTTCCACTTTTCGTGATGTCTAGTTCCAAAAGCTAGCTCTACGGTAATATTCCAACTACTTTCGAAGTGGACAAACCACCACTTCTTCAAGTTGTCGGAGATATTCCCTTCAGAGCTTGGCAAGCTTTTTCCACTTTTCGTTATTTACGTTTAATTTCTTCCATTACGTAAGCTTCGATTACGTCGCCTTCTTTAATATCATTGTATTTCTCGATCGTGATACCACATTCGTAGTTTGTCGCTACTTCTTTAACGTCATCTTTGAAACGTTTTAATGTGTCTAATTGACCTTCGAATACAACAATACCGTCACGAATTAATCGAACTCCGCTGTCACGAGTAATTTTTCCATCAGTTACATAACATCCAGCAATTGTACCAACTTTTGATACTTTGAATACTTGACGAACTTCTGCTTGACCGATTACTTTTTCTTCAAACTCTGGGTCTAACATACCTTTCATCGCAGATTCAATTTCTTCAATTGCTTTGTAAATAATACGGTGTAATCGAATATCTACATTTTCTAAATCTGCAGTACGTTTTGCATTTACATCAGGACGTACGTTGAAACCAATAATGATCGCATTAGATGCAGAAGCTAAAATTACATCAGACTCAGTAATCGCACCAGCGCCTGTGTGGATGATTTTAACTTTTACGCCTTCTACTTCTATTTTTTGTAATGAAGCAGCCATTGCTTCAACAGAACCTTGAACGTCTGCTTTTACAATTAGATTGATTTCTTTTACATTACCTTCTTGAATTTGAGCAAATAAATCTTCAAGAGATAATTTTGAGCTTTCGCTACGTTGTTGAAGAACTGCTTGTGAAGCACGTGCTTCACCAACTTGACGCGCGCGTTTCTCATCAGCAAATACCATAAAACGGTCACCTGCTTGAGGAACTTCATTTAAACCAGTAATTTCAACTGGCATTGATGGACCAGCCTCTTTAATTCGACGACCTAAGTCATTTACCATCGCACGTACACGGCCAAATGAAGTACCAACTACAATTGGATCTCCAACTTTTAATGTACCATTTTGAACTAATAAAGTTGCAACTGCACCTTTACCTTTATCTAATTCAGCTTCAATTACAGTACCTAGTGCTTTACGTGTAGGATTTGCTTTATATTCTTCTACTTCACTAACTAAAAGAATCATTTCAAGTAGCTGATCAACACCGTTACCATTTAATGCTGAAATAGGAACAAATATTGTGTCTCCACCCCATGCTTCTGATACAATACCGTGTTCAGTTAATTCCTGCATTACACGGTCTGGGTTTGCAGATTCTTTATCCATTTTATTCACGGCAATAATAATAGGTACTTCTGCTGCTTTTGCGTGATTGATCGCTTCAACTGTTTGTGGCATAACACCGTCATCAGCTGCTACAACGATAATTGTAATATCAGTAACTTGTGCTCCACGTGCACGCATTGTAGTGAATGCGGCGTGACCAGGCGTATCTAAGAACGTAATTTTCTTTCCTTCGATTTCTACTTGGTAAGCACCGATATGTTGTGTAATTCCACCTGCTTCTCCAGCAGTTACCTTTGATTTACGAATATAGTCAAGTAAAGTTGTTTTACCGTGGTCAACGTGACCCATAATCGTTACAACTGGTGGACGTTCTTGTAGATTAGCTTCATCATCAGCTTCATCTATAAAGCTTTCGAAGTCATTTTCATCAACAATAACTTCCTCTTCAACTTCAACTCCGTAGTCACTTGCTAATAATTCAATCGTGTCTTTATCAAGGTCTTGGTTAATTGTCGCCATAATGCCTAACATAAATAATTTTTTAATTAATTCTGATGGTTCTTTACCTAATTTTTTTGCAAGCTCAGATACTTTTAAAGAACCTGAGAAGATAATTTTATTCGAGGTATTCTCGGTTGAGTTATTTTTATGATTCATATTTTGATTGCCTTTCTTTATCCCTGTCGTTTGTCGATCTTCAATTTGACTGCTTTGCTTTTGGCTATCAGTCTTTTTCTTTTTATTACTGTTCTTTTTTGATTTTTCTTTCGTATCTTCTAATTGGTAGTCTACTTCAAAATCAAGCTCTTCACTTGCTTCTACATTAAATGCAGGAATTACCTTAAAAGAAGATTTGGACACTGCTTTTTGGGGTTGTTTGATCTCTACAGACTTTGGTTGAAAACTCTTATTTAATTTTTCAACAATATCCTCTGCAATTGTGGCCATATGATTCTTTACTTCGATTTTTAAATCCTTGAGTCTTTCAATAATTTCCTTACTTGAAACATTTTGCTTTTTAGCATACTCATAAATTCTAATTTTCGTCATACGTTCACCCCCAGATTAGTCCATTAATTTAATAATGTCTGAAGTTTTGTTGCAAATCCTTGATCAGTAATTGCAACGACCACTCGAGCGTCTTTCCCAATAGCGTGCCCTAATTCAAAGCGATTTTCAACATAACAAAGTGGAGTATTGTAATAAGTTGTCTTGTCTTTTATTTTCTTCGCAGTTAAATCGGAAGCATCCTTTGACAAAATAACTAGTTTTGCTCTCTTTTGTTGGACTTCTTTTACAACTAACTCTTCGCCTGAAACCACTTTACGAGCTCTAGCTGCAAGTCCTAATAAAGACAATCCTTTGTTTGTCATGCTTTTTCCTTTTCAATATACGCTAAAAGTTCTTCGTATAAACTAGCGTCAATTTTAGCGTTTAATTGCTGTTCTAAAGTGTTTTTTTGCTGCGCTTGTTTTACAACTTCTACAGATTTTGTTAAGTAAGCTCCACGACCTGATTTTTTTCCACTTGGATCAATGGATACTTCTCCTTCTTTAGAACGAACAATTCTGATTAATTCTTTTTTTGGTTTCATTTCTTGTGTTACAACACACTTACGTAAAGGAATTTTTCGATTCATGAGTTTACTCACTCCTCATTTAAGTCGTCAGCGTAAGCATCGAAATCATCATTAGATACAGTTACTTCTTGCGCTGGAGATGTATAGTCAATACCAATTTTATCTGCATCAGACTGTGATTTAATATCAATTTTCCAACCAGTTAAACGCGCAGCTAATCTAGCATTTTGACCTCTTTTTCCAATTGCAAGAGATAATTGGTGATCTGGTACTACTACTGTAGTTGCTTTTTCTTCTTCATTTACTAAAACTCTAATAACTTGAGATGGGCTTAATGCATTTGCAACAAATTCAACTGGATCTGAAGACCAACGTACAATATCAATTTTTTCACCTTTTAATTCATTAACAATTGATTGTACACGTTGACCTTTTTGACCAACACAAGCACCTACTGGATCTAAATCAGGGTTGCTTGTATATACTGAAATCTTAGAACGGTCACCTGCTTCACGTGCTACTGAACGAATTTCTACAACACCATCATAAATTTCAGGTACTTCTGTTTCAAATAAACGCTTTAATAATCCAGGGTGAGTACGTGATACAAAAATTTGTGGACCTTTTGATGTTTTTTCAACTTTTGTAACGAATACTTTAATGCGATCATGGATTCTGTATTTCTCAGTTGGAATTTGTTCTGTTACAGGAAGCACTGCTTCAATTTTACCTAAGTTAACATAAATTGCGCGTGAATCGATACGTTGAACTGTACCTGTCATCATATCTTCTTGACGGTCAATATATTCTGAATAAATTACACCGCGTTCTGCTTCACGAACTCTTTGTGTTACTACTTGTTTAGCAGTAGTTGCAGCAACTCGTCCAAAGTCTTTAGGTGTTACTTCTAATTCAATGACATCTCCTACCATAAAGTTTGGATTATGTTGTTGTGCTTCTTCAACTGTAATTTCTAAACGTGTATCAAACACATTGCTTACTATTTCTTTTCTTGCGAAAACACGAATTGAACCGTTATGTAGGTTAAAATCAACTCGAACATTTTGTGCTTGATTAAAATTACGTTTATATGCTGAAATTAAAGCTGCTTCAATCGCTTCAATTACGACATCTTTACTAATTCCTTTTTCTCTTTCAATTATTTCTAATGCTGTTAATAACTCCGAACTCATTAAAAGTACCCCCTACTTAGAAAAACGTAACAGCAAGTCTTGCACTTGCGATTTTTGGTGTTGGAATTGTAATCATTTTTTTTCTTGTTTTAATTGTTAACTCTAACTGAACTTCCTCTGACGTGTAGGAAATTAATTTCCCTTCAAATTTCTTTTCGTCAAGGATTGGTTCATAAGTTTTAATGAAAACTTGTTTTCCAATTGCTTTAATAAAATCTTGTTCTTTCTTTAAAGGACGTTCAGCACCTGGTGATGAAACATCTAAAAAATATAGGTTTTCAATTGGATCTTTTTCATCTAAGACTTCACTTAGTTTTTCACTTACGGCAGCACATTGCTCCAAATCAATTCCAGACTCACTATCTATAAATACTCGAAGGAACCAGTCTTTTCCTTCTTTTACGTATTCTACATCAACTAACTCTAATCCTATTTGTTCAATTATTGGTTGTGCTAATTCTGATACAACCTCTGTGACCTTCTTACTCAAGAAGTATCCTCCTTCCAAACATTACAAGATGAAAATTCCCTGCTATTTAGCAGGGAAATTATCTTTAGTATTTCCAATTTACGCAATTATTGTAACTTAAAATTCAAGTTGCACACTACGCAAGAGATGAATTGGGTCATAAGGGTAATAAGAAAGAGCAGGTTGCCCCTGCTCTTCAAGAAAAATCCCGTGCTAAATTACATCTGTATCTACTATACCATAATTCCCAAGTTTTGCAAACTGTTAAAAGCCATCGAAAAGTGATAATTGGTTTTGATCAGGTAAGTTTTGTAAACAGCCTTGTTTATCTAAATACTCTAATACAGTTTTTGAAATTTTACTTCTTTGTTGTAAGTCTTCTTTCGAAAGGAATTCTCCGTCTTCTCTAGACGCAACAATATTTTTAGCCGCATTCGTTCCTAATCCAGGAATCGAATTAAACGGTGGAATTAATTTGTTACCATTTACTAGAAATTCATCTGCACTAGATCGATATAAATCCATTTTTTCAAATGAAAAACCTCTTTCACACATTTCCAATGCTAATTCTAGTACAGTCATTAAACTTCGCTCTTTTACTGATGCATCTAGTCCTTTTATCGCAATTTCTTCTATTTTAGCTTTAATCGTACTTGGACCAGCAATCATCGCTTCGATATCGAAATCTTCAGCTCGTACTGTAAAATATGCAGCATAATAAAGAATTGGATGGTGAACTTTGAAATATGCAATTCGTACTGCCATCAAAACATATGCTGCAGCGTGGGCTTTTGGGAACATGTACTTAATTTTTTTACAAGAATCAATATACCAAGCAGGTACTTTATTATTTCTCATTTCTTCTTCCCACTCTACTGGTACTCCCTTACCTTTACGAACAGATTCCATTATTTTAAATGCTAATGAAGGTTCTAATCCTTGATATATTAAATAAACCATGATGTCATCACGACAACCAATTACTTCAGAAAGTGTACAAGTTCCACTGTTAATTAATTCAGAAGCATTTCCTAGCCATACATCTGTACCATGTGATAAACCAGAAATTTGAACTAGTTCTGAGAAGGTAGATGGCTTCGTATCTTCCAACATTTGACGAACGAATTTTGTTCCGAATTCAGGAATACCATAAGTACCTGTCTTACAGCCTATTTGTTCCTCTGAAACACCTAAAGGTTCTGGTCCAGCAAATATTTTCATAACTTCAGGGTCATCAGTTGGAATCGTTTTTGGATCGATTCCACTTAAGTCTTGAAGCATACGGATAACGGTAGGATCATCGTGTCCAAGAATATCTAGTTTTAATAAATTATCATGGATTGAATGGAAATCAAAATGTGTCGTTTTCCATTCAGACTTTACATCATCAGCTGGGAACTGAATCGGTGAAAAATCATAAATGTCCATATAATCTGGAACTACAATAAT
Organism: Bacillus sp. AFS088145; assembly: GCF_002564465.1. Taxonomy (GTDB): domain Bacteria; phylum Bacillota; class Bacilli; order Bacillales; family Bacillaceae_G; genus Gottfriedia. Next base: position 109,447 of record NZ_NUUX01000008.1, read on the forward strand.
TCCACCTGGATGTTGTCCAGTTGTTCTTTTTACACCTGTACATCCCATAGCTAATCGATCATATTCAGCACCACGTAAATTTAGATTATGATCATTTGCATATCCTCTTACATAACCGTACGCTGTCTTGTCAGCTACAGTACCGATTGTACCTGCACGATAGACATAGTCCTCACCAAAAAGTACTTTTGTATAGTTATGAGCAGTTGGTTGATATTCACCGCTGAAATTCAAATCGATGTCAGGAACCTTATCCCCTTTAAATCCAAGGAAGGTTTCGAAAGGAATATCATGACCATCTTTTTTATATGCAGTACCACATTCTGGACAATCTTTGTTCGGTAAATCGAATCCAGAACCTACTGATCCATCATTGAAAAACTCTGAGTGCTTACAATTTGGACAGACATAATGTGGAGGAAGTGGATTTACTTCCGTTATTTCTGTCATGGTCGCTACTAATGATGAACCTACAGATCCCCTTGAACCTACTAGATACCCATCATCTAATGATTTTTTTACGAGTTTATGCGAAATCAAGTAAATTACTGCAAAACCATGTCCAATAATACTTTTTAACTCTTTTTCAAGACGGGCTTCTACAATTTCTGGTAATTGCTCTCCGTAAATAGATCTTGCCATTTGATAGCTCATATCACGAACTTCATCTTCAGCACCTTCAATTTTTGGAGTATATAAGTCATCTTTAATTGGTTTAATATCTTCAATTAAACTAGCAATTTTTTGAGTATTTGTAACGACTATTTCTTTTGCTTTTTCTTCTCCTAAAAATGCGAATGCAGATAGCATCTCATTGGTTGTTCTAAAATGAACGTCTGGTAATCGATGTCGATTTAATGGATTTGCTCCACCTTGAGAACCAACTAAAATTTTTCGATAAATTTGATCTTCTTTTTGTAAGTGATGAACATTACCAGTACCAACAACAATTTTTTCTACCTTCTCAGCCATTTTTACAAGCTTTGAAATGACTTCTCTTAAATGTTGTTCATTTCTAACAATTTCTAATTCCACTAAATGTAAAAGTGTCTCTGGCGGCAATACTTCGATATAATCATAAAACTCCATTAGCTTTTCTGCTTCTTCAGGAGATTTTTGTACACTCGCCTCAAAAACTTCACCTTTATCACATGCAGATCCGACTAATATTCCTTCGCGATGTTTCACTAATAATGATCTAGGAACCCTTGCAACTCGATGATGATAATGGATATGGGAATATGAAACAATTTTAAACAAGTTTTTTAATCCAGTTTCATTCGTAGCTAATAGTGTTGCATGTGATGGTCTTGCTCGTTTATAAGCATCGCCTTTCCCCATGTTATTATTTAGCTCGTCATGATAATACATATCCTGCTCTGCTGCATCTTTTAGCATTTTTAGGAGTAAGAACCCAGTAGCCTCAGCATCGTAAATCGCTCTATGATGTTGTGTTAAGTTAATATCGAATTTTTTACAAAGTGTATTTAATCGAAAGTTTTTAAAATCTGGATATAAAGTTCTAGCTAATTCAAGCGTATCAATTACACCGTTATTTGTAATACCAATTTCATATTTTTTAAAGCCCATTTGAATAAAGCCCATATCAAATGAAGCATTATGAGCTACTAATATATCGTCACCCATCCACTCTTTAAACTCACGAAGTACCACATCAACATTTGGGGCATCTCTTACCATTTCGTCAGTAATTCCCGTCAATTCAATCGTAGTTGCAGATAGTGGATGATGTGGATTTGCAAATCGTTCAAATCGGTCAATGATTTCACCTTTATGAATCTTTACAGCAGCTAACTCGATGATCGTATCATAAACAGCAGAAAGACCTGTTGTCTCTACGTCAAATACAACATAGGTTGCTTCCTCTAATGAAATATGAGATGGATTATATGCTGTTGGTACACCATCATTTACTAAATTTATTTCAACGCCATATAGTATTTTTACACCGTGTTTTTTACCTGCTCCAAATGCTTCAGGGAAAGATTGAACAACTGCATGATCGGTTATTGCAATTGCTTCATGTCCAAACTTACCTGCCTGTTTGACTAAATCACCTGCTGAAACGACTGAATCCATTTGACTCATATGTGTATGAGCATGTAACTCAATTCTACGCTCTCCTTCTGGAGCTTCGTCCTTGCGTTCATCTGGCGTAATTTCATTTATATCATTTGCAATCATGACTAAATCACGTACAAATGTATCGTTTTGTACTGATCCTCTAACTTTTACCCACATACCCTTTTTAATTTTATTTAACATCGGGATATCTTCTTTATCTCTAGAGAACATTTTAACTAGTATTGAGCTAGTATAATCAGTAATTTTGAAGGTAATTAAAACACGGCCACTCTTAAGTTCACGAATTTCAGAATCGAATACATAGCCTTGGAGAACTACTCGTTTTTCTTCTTCTATGATTGAAGAGATTGTATTAAATTCAGTTTCCTTAATATAATATCCAACAACAAGAGGACCCCCGGGCTCATCTCCATCAGCTTCTTCAGCAGCCTCTTTCTTTTCTAATTCAACAAGTACTTCCATCGCTCGCTTGCGATCTTCTTCGGCTTTTTTCTCTAGAAACTCAGTTTTTTCTTCAACATTGTCTTTAATCGTATTCTCAAAAAACAACTTAGGAAAACCTACTTTTTGATATAAATCTTGCAGCTGAGGAACGTATCGATTTGTAAAAGCATTCTCTTCAATGACACTATTTAAATCGATCATTACTTTATTATTTTCAACTGAAGGTAAGGCAGATTCAATATGTTGTAATATAGGGGATTTCGATTCAACAGATTGAATCATAAATGACCAATAATCAATTACTTTTTGTTCATCTATTTTTGGATTTTCTGTATTAATAACGACTGAAACATCTGCTATATGTTTAAAAGTTCTTAATAAACTTGTTACAAATACTTGAAATGTTGCAAAAGGTAAAACATTGTCTATTTTAAAAGTAAACTGCCATTTTTTTTCGCTTTTATTTACTTCAAGATTTACGATTTCCCCATTTTTAAAATACAGATCTCGCATATCTTCGGGAAATTGAAGCTGATCTAATAATAGCTGAAACCGCTCCTGACGTGTTTGTCCCATTTTTTCACCAACCTTATTAAAATTGCAGTATATGTGTAAAAAAAATCGAAAGTACCTCTAGAATTAAGAGGTACTTTTTATTTGTGTGCGATTCCCGTAAGGTGTCGCTTCCACTTTTATTTATTTTAACATATTTATTTCATTCACAAGGTTAGAAATTTCTACTTCTTTACTAACTTGTCCATCTCTAGTTTTAAGTTCTACAATTCCTTCTGCGGCTTTTTTACCAACAACTACACGTACAGGAATTCCGAAAAGATCTGCGTCTGCAAATTTTACGCCTACACGTTCATTTCGGTCATCTAATAATACATCTTGTCCAATCTCTTTTAACGTTTTATAAATATCGTCTGCTAAATTTACTTGCTCTTCATTCTTTGTATTTACAGTAATGACATGTACATCAAAAGGAGCTAGGTTTTTAGGCCAGACAATACCTTTCTCGTCATTATATTGCTCTACAATTGCAGCTAATGTACGAGATACACCAATTCCATAGCATCCCATAATGATCGGGTTCGACTTCCCATTTTCATCAAGGAATGTTGCATTCATAGACTCAGAATATTTTGTACCTAATTTAAATACATGACCTACTTCAATACCTTTTGCGAATGAAATAGTTCCTTTACCGTCTGGTGATAAGTCACCTTCTTGAATAAATCTTAAGTCTACGAAATCTTTAACATCATAGTCTCTATTTACAGTTACATTAATGTAGTGATAACCTTCTTCGTTTGCTCCACAACAACCATTTACAATACCTTTAATTGCATTATCTGCTAATACTAATAAATCAGATTTTACTCCAATTGGACCTAGTGATCCTATTTCACAGTTCATTAGTTCTTTTACTTCTTCTTTAGAAGCAAGCTCTACTGTATGTGCACCTAAATAATTCTTTAATTTAATATCGTTGATTTCGTGGTCACCACGAGCAAGCACTAGTACAAAACTTTCATCTGCTTTGAAAATAATTGATTTAATGCTTTTTTCAATCGGTAAGTTTAAGAATTCAATTACTTCATCAATTGTTTTTTGATTTGGCGTTTCTACTTTTTGAACTTCTTCTAATTTCTCATCAGATGGCTCGTAATTCGTCACAACTGGTGCCATTTCAATATTTGCTGCATAGCTAGATTCATTTGAAAATGCGATTGTATCTTCACCAATATCAGATAACACCATGAATTCATGCGTATCTTTTCCACCCATCGCTCCTGAATCAGCAACAACTGCTCTGAAATTTAATCCACAACGAGTAAATACGTTGCTATAAGCCGTAAATAATCGAGCATATACTTCATCCAAGCTTTCTTGTGATGCATGGAAAGAATATGCATCTTTCATTAAAAATTCACGCCCGCGAAGTAGTCCAAAACGAGGACGTTTTTCATCACGGAATTTTGATTGTACTTGGTAAAGTGTAATCGGTAATTTTTTATATGATTTTAATTCATCACGAATAATGGAAGTAACAACTTCTTCATGTGTTGCTCCTAATGCAAATCCTCTACCGTGACGATCTCTTAAACGCATTAGTTCTGGACCAAAATTATCCCAACGACCTGATTCTTCCCATAATTCCTGCGCTTGCATTGATGGCATTAACATTTCCATCGCACCAGCATTATTCATTTCTTCTCGAACGATATTTGCAACTTTTTGAAGAACTTTATTGCCTAAAGGTAAGAAGCTATATATACCAGATGCATTTTGTCTAATAAAACCTGCTCTTAATAATAATTGATGGCTTTTTATATCTGCATCTGATGGTACTTCACGAAGAGTTGGACTATATACGATACTTTGTTTCAAAAGGATTCACCTCATATTTTTCTTTTATTCTTATATTCTTTTTAATAAATATTTTTAAAAATAGATTTTGTAATTGTTATAAAAGCTTCAACTATACAATACAAACAACATTTCTAAAAAGAGCTTGTAAGATAAGAATCCGCTCCCACTTAAAACGGGCTAATTGACAAACAATATGTCACTAAGCCCGTTTTATAAGCAAGTAAGTCGCGGATTCTTTAAACAAAATTCATGAAATTACACGATTAAATTAAACAGAGCTTCTTATAAGAAAAATCTTTTAATATCGTTCCAAGTTACGATAATCATTAATAACATTAAAAGCGCAAAACCAATAAAGTGAACGACACCTTCTTTTTGGCGATCTATTGGTCGACCTCTTAATGCTTCTATTGCAAAAAATGTTAGTCTTCCTCCATCAAGAGCTGGTAATGGTAATAAATTCATAATACCAAGGTTAATACTTAAAAACGCTGCCCATTTCATTAAGTAGAAAATACCTGATTGTGCAGCTTGATCTGTTACTTGATAAATACCAACTGGCCCCGAAAGATTATTGATTGAGAATTGACCAGATACTAAATGACCAACTGCTAATACAATTTCTTTTGTCCACCCAACTGTTTCAGTTATACCATATTTAACCGAAGAAAAAACATTTTTTTCAACAGGTGCATATACACCGATTAAACCATTAACTTTATGATCGATAGTTTCTGATTTAGGTGTGATTGGAATCGAAATAACTTTGTTATCTCTTTTCACTTTAAATAATAATTCTTTACTTGGGCTTTCTCTAACAATTTTAACTACTTCAGCCCATTTTGAAACATCTTTATTATCAATTGATAAAACAATGTCGCCTTCCTTTAGACCAGCAGTTTGTGCTGGGCCTTTTGGAAGTAATTCACCAATTTTAGCATCATTTACGGGAGTTCCTTGAAGTAATCCCAATAAGATAAAAATCACTAAAGCTAGAACAAAATTCATCATTGGGCCTGCAAAAATGGCAATCGCTCTTTTTCCTACAGATTTACTATTAAATTGTCGGTTATACGGAGCAATCTGGTGACCTTGTCCTTCACTATAAATGAACGCTTTTTCATTTACATTGAATTTTGATACGCCTTCAGTTCCTTCTTCAGTACCAATGATATCTAACTTATGCTCTAAATCTATTGAATCAACCTCGACAAAACGAAGATCTTGGAAACGATCAAACTGATCAACTACAATTTTAGTAACTTCCCCGATTGAGTTAAATTGTAAACCGATATGTGATCCAGGCTTTACTTGTACCATTTCTGGATCTTCTCCAGCGTAACGAACATAACCACCAAGCGGCAATAATCTTATTGTGTATGTAGTTTCATTTCGATAAAATGAGAAAACCTTTGGACCAAATCCAATCGCAAATTCTCTACATAATATACCAGCACGTTTTGCAAAATATAGATGTCCTAGTTCATGAAAAAATACAAGTGCGCCAAAAATTACAACAAACGCTATAACTGTATTCATCTAATTACCACCCTTACTTTATTAGTGATGAAACGAATTGCCTTGTTTGTTCATCAATGTTTCGAATTTCTTCAAATGAAGGTTTACTTATTACATTGTGTTTTTCAAGAGCGTTTTCTATTAAATTCTCAATTTGTAAGAATGATATTTTATTCTGTAGAAAAGCAGCTACCGCTTCCTCATTTGCTGCATTTAATACAGTTGGTAAACTACCGCCAACTTTTCCTGCTTGATAAGCATAATCCAAACATTTAAATCTGTTAAAATCCATTTCTTGGAAATGAAGTGTCCCAAATTTAATTAAATCTAATGGCTTATGATTATTAACTGGTTTTCTTGAAGGATAGTTTAGTGCATAGGCGATTGGTACTCTCATATCTGGTGTTCCTAATTGTGCCATAACACTTCCGTCATCGAATTCAATCATAGAATGAATAACACTTTCTCTATGAAGTACTACATCAATTTTTTCATATGGCATATTAAATAACCAATGTGCTTCTATCACTTCTAATCCTTTATTCATCATTGTAGCAGAATCAATTGTAATCTTTGCACCCATTGACCAATTTGGATGGTTTAACGCATCTTCAATTGTAACATCCTTTAATTGATCTCTTGTTTTATCTCTAAAACTACCACCTGAAGCTGTGATGATTAATTTATGTATTTCACTAGGGTTTTCACCATTTAAACATTGATAGATTGCTGAATGCTCACTATCTACTGGTAAAATTGTGACACCATATTTTTCTGCTTCAGCCATTACAATATGACCTGCTGTTACTAATGTTTCTTTATTCGCTAGTGCGATTGTTTTACCATTTTGAATTGCTTTCATTGTTGGAACTAAACCTACACTTCCAACAACAGCGTTAACAAATATTGTACTGTCTTCATGTACTGCAACTTCGATCAGACCTTCTTCACCATATAAAACTTTGGTTTTCGAAGGGATACCTAAGCTCGTCAGTTTTTCAGCTTCTTCTTTACCTGCAACTGAAACTAGTTTTGGTTTAAATTCTAAAATTATCTTATATAATTCATCAATATTTCTTCCAGCTGAACACGCGACTAATTCAAAATCATTTGATTGATTTCTAATAATATCGAGTGTTTGTATACCGATTGAACCAGTTGCTCCAAGTAAGCTGATTTTCTTCATTTTCATATGTCTCCTTAAATACAAAAACTAATACTATAACGTAAATAGTAAATAGACGATTGGCAATGTGAAAATGATACTATCAAATCTGTCTAAAATCCCACCATGACCAGGTAATAAATTTCCTGAATCTTTAACACCGTAGTACCTTTTATATGCAGATTGTACGAGATCACCTAATTGACCAAAAATCGAAACAAGAACAGCTACTAGTACTAAATATAGTATTGAATGATTTAAAGTTAACATAATCGATAAAATTACTGCAACTACTACAGCACAAATAATTCCACCTATTGAACCTTCAATCGTTTTGTTAGGACTAATATCAGGCCAAAGTTTAGTTTTACCTGTGGCTTTCCCAATAAAATATGCACCTGAATCAGTTGACCAAATTACGAATAATGGGAAGAAGAAGTAAGAAATCCCCATATTTCTCATCTCGTACATATAATGAAATCCGAATCCTACATATAAACTGCTTAGTACTACAAAAGAAGCATCTTCAAAAGTAAATGTATTCTTTGTAATTACCGTATATGATAAAAGTAATAAGATTAGTACAATTGAAATTTCCGTTTTACCGATTTCTATAGGAAAAATCCTATTTGATAAATCATTTGGTGTAATTGCTACCCATGTTAAGATTAATCCAAGTACTGTTTGTGCACTAAATAAATTAAACTTTTTCATTCTAATCAATTCAAAATAACCGATCGTACCAAGTGCAAATACAAGTAATCCAAACGGCCATCTACCAAATATTACTAACCCTAAAAATAATGCTCCAGCTATAACTCCTGTTATAATACGCTGTTTCAAGTTCGTTCACCGCTTTCTTAAATACCACCATATCTTCTTGCTCGATTTTGATATTCTTTTACCGCATCAATTAAACACTCTTCGGTAAAATCGGGCCATAAAACATCTGTAAAATATAGTTCAGAATAAGCAATTTGCCAAAGCATAAAATTACTAATTCTTAATTCACCACTAGTTCTAATTAACAAATCTGGATCTTTAAAATCACTAGTCATTAAATAACGATTAAACAAGTCTTCGTTAATTTCTTCTTTATTTATTTTATTATCCAATACATCTGAAGAAATCTTTTTAACTGCAGAAATAATTTCGTCTCTAGATCCATAATTTAGGGCAAAATTTAATACCATACCCGTATTATTTTTAGTTTCCTCTACTGCTCTTAATACTGCTTCTGTAGTATAGCTTGGTAATTGCTCTTTATTTCCAGTTAATCTTACCTGCACATTTTCTTCGATTAATTCAGGTAAAAATGTCCCTAGAAATTCTTGTGGTAACTTCATTAAGAATTCTACTTCAGTTTTAGGTCTTTTCCAATTCTCAGTTGAAAAAGCATATAACGTTAAAGTCTTTACACCTAATTTACTAGCAGTTCTTGCAATTTTTCGAACTACTTTCATTCCCTCATAGTGTCCCTTAACCCTTGGTAGCTTCCTCTTTTGTGCCCATCTACCATTACCATCCATTATAATTGCAACATGCTCAGGAATTACTCCGTCGACCCCATTTAATTGCGAACTTGGAGGTACATTTTTCTCTTCTTTATTTCTTTTAAAAAAAGAAATTAATTTAAACATCTTTAATCCTCCGTTTAAGTATATCTAATTAAAGCATTGAGTAAAAAAACCCCCTTAAACAGAGGGTCTTTTTACTCAAAGCGCTTAGTTTATTTAATTATAATGCAATAATGAAATTATGTAATAGCATAATGTGAAAAATTCATTATTTTTCTAAGCGCTAGTAAGATATACCTTGCAATGCAGTATTAAACTTCCATTATCTCTTTTTCTTTTTCTTTTGTGATTCCATCGATTTTTTCGATATGTGAATCAGTTTGTTTTTGAATGTCTTCTACAAGACCACGTAATTCATCTTCAGTAATTTCACCATTTTTTTCTGCTTTTTTCAGATCATCATTTGCATCACGGCGGATGTTACGTACTGCAACTTTAGCATCTTCAGCAGATTTTTTAACTACTTTTACTAAGTCGCGACGACGCTCTTCTGTTAATGGTGGGAAACTAATTCTGATTACAGTTCCATCATTTGAAGGATTTAAGCCTAAGTCAGCTTTTTGAATCGCTTTATCCATATCATTAATGACTGTTTTATCGTATGGAGTAATTAATAATAATCTTGCTTCTGGTACTGAAATATTTGCCATTTGGTTGATTGGTGTTGGAGCACCATAATATTCAACTAAAACTCTATCTAAAATAGCTGGGTTTGCACGACCAGCACGTACTGTTGCTAATTCTCTAGAGAAAGCAGAAACAGCTTTTGTCATTTTTTCTTTTGCTAAAGAAATGATTTGATTAGACATTTTTATTTCCCCTTTACTATTGTTCCAATATTTTCGCCAAGTACGGCACGTTTAATATTACCTTCTTCCATAATTGAGAATACAATTAATGGAATATCATTGTCCATACATAAAGAAGATGCAGTTGAATCCATTACACCTAAACCTTCTTTTAATACGTCTAAATATGTAAGAGTTTCGTATTTTACAGCAGTTTTATCGATTGATGGGTCAGCTGTATATACTCCGTCTACATTATTTTTTGCCATTAAAATAACATCTGCTTCAATTTCAGCAGCACGTAATGCAGCAGTAGTATCAGTTGAGAAATAAGGATTTCCTGTACCAGCAGCAAAAATTACAACACGTTTTTTCTCTAAATGACGAATTGCTTTACGACGGATATATGGTTCAGCAACTTGACGCATTTCAATTGATGATTGTACACGAGATTGTACACCAAGTGTTTCAAGACTATCTTGAAGTGCTAATGAGTTCATTACAGTACCTAACATGCCCATGTAGTCAGCTGTAGCTCGGTCCATACCCATTTCGCTACCTGTCTTTCCACGCCAAATGTTACCAGCACCTACTACTACTGCAACTTCAACATCTAGTTCTGCAATTTCTTTCACTTGTTCAGCAATTGATTTAATAACTGATGGATTAATTCCAAATCCTTGTCCGCCTGCTAGTGCTTCACCACTAAGTTTTAATACTACGCGATTATACTTTGCTTTACTCATAATACCCTCCATTTACGTACATCTATGTATTTACGTTTCTTTAAAAAATAGGGAACACATAGTGTCCCCTATTTTCATTCAAAGTAACTAACTAAATTAGTTACCTTTTACTTGATTCATTACTTCTTCAGCAAAGTTATCTTCACGTTTTTCTAAGCCTTCTCCAACTTCATAACGAACGAAAGATTTAACAGTTCCGTTAGCAGCTTTTACGAATTGACCTACTTTAACGTCTGGGTTTTTAACGAAAGATTGATCTAACAAACAGATTTCTTCGAAGTATTTACCAATACGTCCTTCTACCATTTTAGCAACGATGTTTTCAGGTTTACCTTCGTTTAATGCTTGTTGAGTTAAAATTCCACGCTCATGCTCAACTTCTTCTTGAGAAACAGCATCACGAGAGATATATTTAGGGTTGATTGCAGCGATGTGCATAGATACGTCTTTAGCAACATCTTCTTTAGTTGTTCCTTCTACTACTGATAGAACACCAATACGACCGCCACTGTGTAAGTAAGCACCAAATGCATCAGCATCTGTTTTAGAAACTAATTCAAAACGACGTAAAGAGATTTTTTCTCCAATTTTAGCAATTGCATGGTTGATGAATGTTTCAACAGTTTCACCAGTTTCCATTGTTTGTGCTAAAGCTTCTTCAACAGTTGCAGGTTTGTTAGCAACGATATGTTTTGCAAGAACAGAACCTAATTCTTTGAAACCTTCGTTTTTCGCAACGAAATCAGTTTCAGAGTTTACTTCGATTAATACTGCATCGTTTCCAGATACTTCAACGAAAGTTAAACCTTCAGCAGCGATACGGTCACCTTTTTTAGCAGCTTTTGCGATCCCTTTTTCACGAAGGTAGTCGATTGCTTTGTCCATGTTACCTTCAGTTTCAGTTAATGCTTTTTTGCAATCCATCATACCAGCGCCAGTTTTTTCACGTAATTCTTTTACCATTTGAGCAGTAATTGCCATAATATTTCATCTCCTATATGTAAGTTTATTTTTATTCAATCGTTTTATAAGGTAAACAATTTTCGATTATTTTAACCTTTAAAAAAGGTGATAAAAGGCTAAAACCTCTTATCACCTTTCAATTTCTCATTAAGCAGTTGTTTCTTCGCCTTGTTTCGCTTCAAGAATCGCATCTGCCATTTTTGATGTAAGAAGTTTTACAGCTCTAATAGCATCGTCGTTTGCTGGGATAACGTGATCGATTTCATCTGGATCACAGTTAGTGTCAACAATACCGATGATAGGAATGTTTAACTTACGAGCTTCAGCAACAGCGATACGCTCTTTACGAGGATCAACAACGAATAATGCATCAGGAAGTTGCTTCATGTCTTTGATTCCGCCTAAGAATTTTTCAAGACGATCTAATTCTTTTTTAAGTTGAATAACTTCTTTCTTTGGTAACACTTCAAAAGTGCCATCTTCTTGCATTCTTTCGATATCTTTTAAACGTTTAACACGTTTTTGGATTGTTTGGAAGTTTGTTAACGTTCCACCTAACCAACGTTGGTTAATGAAGTACATACCAGAACGAATTGCTTCATCTTTAATAGCTTCTTGAGCTTGTTTTTTAGTACCAACGAAAAGGATGTTTCCACCTTCAGCAGCGATACCTTTCATTACGTTGTAACACTCTTCAACCTTTTTAACTGTTTTTTGTAGGTCGATGATGTAGATACCGTTACGCTCAGTGAAGATGTAACGTTTCATTTTTGGGTTCCAACGGCGTGTTTGGTGACCGAAGTGAACACCAGCTTCTAATAATTGCTTCATAGAAATTACTGACATTTTATTTCCTCCTAATGGTTCTTTTTCCTCCGCTCACGTCTTCTTCTCCTATCACTCCCAAACTGGGTAGCACCAATAAGAAAATCGGCAAGCGTGTGTATTAACACCATGGACTACTATAGCATATACATCATTAATTATCAAGAGAAAACGAGAAATTATTGTCGAAGTTTCAACAATGGTGGCATTTCCTTATCTCTAAATAAATCCTTCTTCCATTTTCATCCATAGAAAGTTTATTTTTAGATCATCGAACTGCTATTATTCGAATTTGGGCTATTCTTCCATACTAAATGATTAACACTTGAAAGCAATAAATTAAGTGATTTAGAATTGATCATTCACCTATACCAACAACTGAATCTTTATCAGTATTGGGAATTTTTGTTAATTTATTCAACTTAATCGTATTCTTCTTCATAATTTAGTAAATAGTTAAATAAGAAATTGTCAATATAGCAAGTAATGTGAGGCTGATTCCCACTACACAAATATAAATAGTCTTAAAAAGCATTATACGAATCATTTTTAATAGAATTAAAAATCCTAAACGAATCAATGTAGAGTTTACAAAGCTCTTATATATTATTTTTACTTAAAAGATCCCTTAATTTAAAAATAGATTTAGCGTGGATCTGAGAAACTCTTGAAGTCGATAAATTAATAATTGTTCCTATTTCAGTAAATGTTAATTCTTCATGATAATACAAACTTATTACTAACTGCTCTTTCTCATTTAATTCAGTTACAATCGTCTTGGCAAGCAACCTTATTTGTTCATCTTTCAGTAGCATTTCTTCTGGTGTTAGTGTTTCATGATCTTTTATTGTATGAATAAAATTAACTTGTCCATCTCCAGCATCTTTGATTTGTTCATCTACAGACAACATATTTGAGAAAAACACATCATTTATGACATTAACAACTTCCATCGAAGAATAACCAGTATAAAGTGCTATTTCTTCAGGTGTAGCTTTTCGTTCAAGAGCCGGTTCTAACTTTTCAATTGCACATTCAATTTTTTTTGCTTTATCTCGAATTGATCTAGGTAACCAGTCTTCTTTACGAAGACCATCCAATATATTACCACTTATTCTAATTGAAGCATATGTTTCAAATTTTAAATCTCTTTTCGGGTCAAATTTCTCTAGTGCGTCATATAAGCCCATCATCGCTAAACTGTGTAAATCATCTCTGCTGACACTTGAAGGTAATCTTTGAGCTATACGATGTACTTGAAAGTGAACTAGTGGCATATAAATCTGCATTAACGCATCTCCAGCATCTAAATCACGATCTTCAATCCACATTTTCCAATAACTTTGTGAAACATTTTTTTGAACTTGCAACACGTCTTTCACCTCAGCGAATTACCATATTATGTTTAATACTTGATTGACAATTTGTTTTTAAATAGTGATTTTTGGTGTAAATTTCTTTTTTAGGCAACATTTAATTAAAAGGAATTAAAACTTTACTCAAGTTTAATTCTTACTATTGAATATGCAGTTCCCAATTAAATATGTAATATCATGTCTCCCAAGTAGTCGATTGAGCTACCTTTTCGTTCTAATCAAATAATCATCAAAAGGAGTTTACAATAAATCTAGAATCAATTCATCAAATTCTTCTTTTATTACTATTTAGCCTTTCAATTCCCCTATTATTAAACGGCTAAATAGTAATAAATATGAATCTATTAATTTTATTCAATATTCGTTACGAATCAATCCATATCGTGTGCTTATGCCTCAAGTATGACAAAAACTCAATTGCTCTCATTTCTATCCTTTTAAAAATTATATTATTAAAATTCTTTAATTTATTCACCCATTCTTTAAAATAATGTGAAACTTTTTAAAACACAATAAAAAAATATATTTTTTCGTTTTTTTAAAATAATTGTTCCTATATTTCAGAGTTCTTTTTTTTATATAATAGATGTTTTTTTAGGATGATTTTAGTTTTACCTAATAAAGAACAAATTTAAACAGTTCAATATTCATTAATTTATACTAGTAAAAAATAGCCTTTATTGAATATTGTTGTTCAGTAATTAACTGTTTACGTCCAAAAGTTTATTAAATTTAACGAGGTAGACATAATGGGTTAATACAAAAGAAAGTAGGGTAGATGTATAAAACTTCCCTACTTGTTTGATATTTTACTTCATTAACTTCGTCTTAAGGAGTGTATGTATCTGGAGTGGAAATAAACAGACATATACTAAAAAACAACAATATATTTGAAAACAGCCAACAGTATAAAAGTAGAAAATACCATTACAATTCTATTATCGAATTCACTCTAAAAATTGTATCCGAAAAAAACAAATAATTATTAAATTTTATCACTATAATCAAGTAAATATTTTTTAATCATACCATAATTTCCAATTCGTCTATATATATCATTTATACAAAAGAGGAAATAGTCTCTATTTATTTAATCTTTTTATTCCAATATAGAAATATGCAAAATTTTGAACATAATAAAGACAAAAAAACCTTTTCACAATTATTCATTGAGAAAAGGTTCATACTTAATTTTATCATTTTATCTTCTTTAAGAAGTGATTTTATTAATTAGTTAGATTTTAATTTCTCTAACTCTAATAAGAATTTGTCATTTAGTACTTTAATATAAGTACCTTTCATTCCTAGTGATCTTGACTCGATAACACCAGCACTTTCTAATTTACGTAGTGCATTTACGATAACAGATCTTGTAATTCCTACTCGGTCAGCAATTTTACTTGCTACTAATAAACCTTCATAGCCATTTAATTCTTCAAAAATATGTTCGATTGCTTCTAATTCGCTATATGAAAGAGATGAAATAGCCATTTGTACAACAGCTTTACTTCTAGCTTCTTCTTCAATTTCTTCTGCTTTTTCACGTAGAATTTCCATACCTACTACTGTAGCGCCATATTCAGCTAAGATTAAATCATCATTTTCAAAATCATGATTAATTCGAGCTAGAACAAGGGTACCTAAGCGCTCACCACCACCGATAATTGGTACAATAGTTGTTAAACCGCCAGAAAATAAATCTTTATTTTCAACTGGGAATGCAGTATGTTCACTATTGATGTCTATATTTGATGACGTTTCATTAATATTAAATAGGTTTTGTGTATATTCTTCAGGGAATTGGCGATCGCTGAACATTTTTTGCATACGCTCATTTTCGATTTTTTGGTGTAGACCGTAGCCTAATAATTTCCCTTTACGACTTAAAATAAATACATTTGATTCAATAACTTCTTCTAATGTATCTGCCATTTCTTTAAAGTTAACTGGCTTCCCTGCAGATTGTTGTAATAACTTATTAATCTTTCTTGTTTTTTCTAATAATTGCATCTTTCTAAATGCCTCCTATTTAATTGTACGTTTCCTTTGAACTTCTTAGCAATCTAATGGCTGAATTCAAAATGTTTTAGCTAAATCATAAAATGAATTGACTTATATCTTTATCTTTTGCAATATTTGCGAGCTTTTCATTTACATATTGAGGTGTAATCATAATTGTTCCCATTTGAATTTCAGAAGCCTCAAACGATAGGTCTTCAAGAAGCTTTTCCATAATAGTATGCAATCTTCTTGCTCCTATGTTGTCTGTCGTCTGATTAACTTCAAATGCTATTTCTGCTATTCTACGTATAGCATCGTCAGAAAATTCGATTTGTATACCTTCTGTAGACAATAAAGCTTTATATTGTTTAATAATTGAAAAATCAGGCTCAACTAAAATACGAACAAAATCTTCAACAGATAATTTCCCTAATTCTACACGAATTGGGAAGCGACCTTGTAATTCAGGTATTAAATCTGATGGTTTTGAAATATGAAATGCACCAGCTGCAATAAATAGGATATGATCCGTTTTAACCGGTCCATATTTTGTCACAACTGTACTTCCTTCAACAATTGGTAAGATATCTCTTTGTACTCCCTCTCTCGAAACATCTTGAGTAGAGTTTTGTTTACTTGCAATCTTATCAATTTCATCAATGAAAATAATACCTAATTGCTCAGCCCTATAAACTGCTTCTTGAGTTACTTCATCCATATCGATTAATTTCTGAGCTTCTTCATTCGTTAAAATCTTACGAGCTTCTTTAACAGTAAGTTTTCTTTTTTTAGTTTTCTTTGGAAATAGACTACCTAATGACTCTTGGAAGTTCATTCCCATTTGTTCCATTCCAGTTCCTTGCATAAAATCTAGCATCGGAGCTTGTTGTTGCTCTACTTCAATAGACACAAGTTCTTCTTCTAGTTTTCCAGATAATAGTTGAAATTCTATATTTCTTCTTTTAGATGTTAATTCTGTGTCATTCTCTTCTTGCTCAGCATTCGAGTTTTGTGAATCTTGATTAAAAAGCATCTCAAGTGGGTTTTTGAATGAAGCTTGTTTTTTCATACTTGGTGCTAAAAGTTTTACTAATCTTTGATTCGCATTTTTTTCAGCTTGATCTTTCACCTTATTCATACGCTCTTCTTTTACAATTCGAATAGAAGTTTGGACTAAATCACGAACCATTGATTCTACATCTCTTCCAACGTATCCAACTTCTGTAAATTTAGTAGCTTCAACTTTAATAAATGGCGCGCCAACTAGTTTTGCCATCCTTCTAGCAATTTCAGTTTTACCAACACCTGTTGGACCAATCATTAAAATATTTTTTGGTGAAATTTCATCACGGAATGACTCTTCAAGTAAACTTCTACGATATCGATTTCTGAGTGCAATTGCTACTGCTTTTTTCGCTTGTTGCTGTCCAACAATATATTGATCAAGTTTTTCAACAATTTGACGAGGCGTGAAAGAAGTACTCATAATACACTCTCCTATTCTAATTCTTCTAAAATTATATTTCCGTTCGTATAAACACAAATATCACTTGCAGTTTTTAAACTAGCATATGCAATTTGTTTTGCTGAAAGATTTTCCCCTGCGTTTTCCTTTAGCGCACGGCCTGCTGCAAGGGCGTAATTCCCTCCAGAACCGATTGCAAGAATTCCATCGTCAGGCTCAATTACTTCACCAGTACCAGAAATTAATAATAATGAATTATGATCCATTACGATTAGCAATGCTTCAAGTTTATGTAATACTCGATCTGTTCTCCATTTTTTTGCTAATTCAACAGCAGCTCGTTGAATATTACCATTATATTCAACTAACTTGCCCTCAAAAAGTTCGAATAAAGTAAATGCATCTGCAACAGATCCTGCAAAGCCAGCTAAAACTTTTCCATTAAAAAGCTTTCTAACTTTTCTTGCAGTATGCTTCATTACTACTGCATTTCCAAAAGTTACTTGGCCATCACCAGCCATGGCACTTTTACCATCGTGTCTGATTGCGAAAATCGTTGTAGCATGAAAATTGGACATGTGAATCCTCCTTAGAAATGTCGATTAATTTCTAAAATTGAGCGAATTTATGCTCTAGGATGATGTAAATTGTATACCTTTTGTAATCTTTCCTTCGTTACATGTGTATAGATTTGAGTAGATGATAAATTCTCATGTCCAAGTAATTCTTGAACACTACGAATATCAGCACCGTTATCAAGCATATGCGTAGCAAAGGTATGCCTTAACATATGTGGATAGATTTTATTAGTCAACGAAGTATCTTTGATCATTTTTTCTAAAATACCACGGACACCTCTTGCCGTTAGTTTTGTACCACGGTGATTCAAAAAAAGATCGTCATTCATTTGCTTGTTAGCTACTATCAGTCTATTTCGGCCATCTTCTATATATGTATGAAGAGCTTTTTCTGCATAACTGCCAAAGGGAATATACCGCTGTTTATTCCCTTTGCCCGTTACTAAAATAGTCCCAATTTGAAAATCTATGTCTTTTAATGTCAAATTACAGCATTCGCTTACTCGGATTCCGGTAGCATATAGCAATTCTAAAAGAGCTTGATTTCTTTGTCCAAGTTCCGTATCTAGATCGCTAATCTTAAATAGTTTTTCAAGTTCTTCCTTGTATAAAAATCTTGGTATCATAGTTTCTTTTTTAGGAAGTGACGCTAATACAAAAGGATTCTCTTTTGCTTCATTTTCTCTCATAAGAAAACGATAGAAACTTCTTAAACAAGAAATATGCTTTGAGACTGTACGTCTTGATAGCTGTTTGTCATGCAAAGTTGTTAAATAGAGACGAACATCAGAATAAGTAACTGAAGAAAATGAAATAATGGATTGTTGCTCCATAAAAACTAGAAATTGTTCAACAATTTTTTTATAACTATTTAATGTGTATTGTGAAGAGTTTTTCTCTAATTGTAAATACTGAATGAATAATTGACACAATATTTTAATATTCAAGGTAATTTCTCCTCACAAGCCACTACATACTAACATATTAAGTAGCTATTTGCAATTTATTTTCTTAACATTCTACAAAATTCATAATTGATTCTAATGCACGGTTTGCATAAGCTTCATATCGTTCTTGTTTTCTTTTAATTTTGACATCAAGCTTAGGGAATAGACCGAAATTAGCATTCATAGGTTGGAAGTGTTTCGCACTTGTTGTCGTTATATAATTAGCCATACTTCCAATAGCAGTTTCTGCCGGGAATACGACTAACTCTCTTTCCATTACGTATCTAGCTGCATTTATCCCCGCTACTAAACCAGATGCTGCAGATTCTACATAACCTTCCACTCCAGTCATTTGACCTGCAAAGAATAAATCTTCACGACCTTTAAAGCGATATGTTGCCTCTAATAGATTCGGTGAATTTATAAACGTATTCCGATGCATTACACCATATCTTACAATTTCAGCATTCTCTAGGCCAGGTATTAATTGTAAAACTTCTTTTTGAGGCCCCCATTTTAAATGCGTTTGGAATCCTACTATATTATATAAAGTTCCAGCACTGTCATCCTGACGTAGTTGGACAACTGCATACGGCGTCTTACCAGTCTTTGGATCCTCTAGGCCTACTGGTTTCATTGGTCCGAATAATAATGTTTGCTTTCCACGTTTAGCCATTACTTCAACTGGCATACAGCCTTCAAAGAAAATCTCTTTTTCAAATTCTTTTAAAGGAACTGTTTCTGCTGTGGTTAATGCTTCATAAAAACGATCAAATTCCTCTTCTGTCATTGGACAATTTAAGTAAGCTGCTTCACCTTTATCATATCTTGATTTTAAATATACTTTATTTAAATCAATACTTTCTTTTTCTACTATCGGAGCCGCAGCATCATAAAAATAGAAATAATCTTCACCCGTTAATTCCTTTAATTGCTGTGATAATTCAGGTGATGTTAAAGGTCCTGTTGCGATAACTGTTGGTCCTTCAGGAATTTTAGTCATTTCTTCGTTATGCACAGTTACATTTGGATGATTTTTTACATACTCAGTTACACGGCTTGCAAACTCATGTCGGTCTACAGCTAACGCACCACCTGCTGGTACAGCACACTCATCAGCAGATCGAATTATAACTGAATCTAATCTTCTCATTTCCTCTTTTAATACACCAACAGCGTTCGTTAATGTATTCGCTCTTAGTGAATTACTACAAACTAATTCAGCAAACTTATCGGTATGATGAGCAGGTGTTTGTCTAACTGGTCTCATCTCGTATAAATGTACTTTAATTCCTCTTTTTGCGATTTGATAAGCAGCCTCGCTTCCTGCTAAACCTGCCCCAATTACATTAATAAATTGTTCTTTCATTGTTAACTCCTTCTACGCTGATTCAATCAAAATTACGTAATAATATTTTATAATTTTTTTCTTAAAGATTTCTTAATAAAAAGTTGATATGAAAAGTAAAAGTGAGCAAATTAATTGCTCACACTTGTATTTAGACAAAGTCCCATAAATTTGATTTTCAGACTGATGTCTGAAGTGAGTTAAATTAATTACTCACACTTGTTGATCCTCTTTGTAGTCACAAGATACACATTGAACTTGAATACCTTTTTTCATTTTCTTTTCAACTAGTAAGTTTTCACATTTCGGACAAGGTCTTGCAATTGGCTTATCCCATGATAAGAATTCACATTCTGGATAATTCGTACATCCATAGAATATTCGATTCTTTTTCGATTTACGTTCAATTATATTCCCATCTTTACATGTAGGACATTTGACACCAATATCTTTTACGATTGCTTTTGTATTTCTGCAATCTGGAAAGTTTGAGCACGCCATGAACTTACCGTATCTGCCCATTTTAAATACCATTGGATTTCCACATAATTCACAGTCTTCACCAGCAGGTTCATCTCTAATTTCAACTTTTTGCATTTCTTTCTCAGCTATTTCTAAGTGCTTCTCAAAACCTCTATAAAATTGATCGATGATTTGAATCCAGTTCACATTACCATCTTCAATTTTATCAAGGTCGCCTTCCATTTGAACCGTGAACTCAATATTAATTACTTCTGGGAAAAACTCTACGACTAAGTCAAATACTATTTGACCTAGTTCAGTAGGTACAAATCGTTTATTATCTAGTGAAACATATCCACGTTTCTGAATCGTTTCTAAAGTTGGTACATAAGTTGATGGTCGACCTATTCCTAACTCTTCAAGCGTTTTTACTAATCTAGCTTCCGTGTAACGTGGAGGAGGTTGAGTAAAATGTTGTTCAGGTAATAGATCTTCTAATTTAACTTTTTCACCTTCAGCTAACGGTGGAAGGATACGGTCTTTTTCTTCTGTGCCATCATCATTACTTTCTATATACACCTTCATAAACCCAGGGAATTTAACTACAGATCCATTAGCTCTAAATATTACATCATTATTAATTAAGTCAACTTTAACCGTATCGAGTACTGCTGATGCCATCTGACTAGCAACAAATCGTTCCCATATTAATTTATAAAGTCGATATTGATCACGGCTAACATGTGCTTTGATTGTATCAGGCGAACGTAATGTAGACGTTGGTCTAATTGCTTCGTGAGCATCTTGTACTTTATCTGATTTCTTTTCACTTTTTTTATTTGTAGCAATAAAATCTGCACCATAAGTATCAATTATATAAGATTTTGCTTCCTCAGTCGCAACATCGGATATTCTAGTCGAATCAGTTCTCATATATGTGATTAATCCGACCTGTCCTCCACTACCTAGGGAAATTCCTTCATATAATTGCTGTGCAATCATCATCGTTTTCTTTGCACGCATATTTAATTTTCTAGCTGCTTCCTGCTGTAGTAAGGAAGTAGTAAAAGCAGTTGCTGGATTGCGTTTACGTTCTTTTCTAGTAACACTTTGAACTTCAAAGTGATCACCTTTAATTTGTGATAAAACATTTTTCACGTCAGTTTCAGAATTCAATTCCAATTTTTTACCATTAACACCGTAAAAAGAAGTATCAAATGTTTCTTTCTTTGTTAAAGCTTTACTTTTAATTGTCCAGTATTCTTCAGGTTGGAAGATTTCAATCTCTTTTTCTCTTTCGATGATTAGTCTAAGAGCGACAGATTGAACTCGACCAGCACTTAAGCCCTTTTTCACTTTCTTCCATAGTAATGGGCTTATGTTATACCCTACTAAACGATCTAGTACACGTCTTGCTTGCTGTGCGTCTACTAAATTCATATTAATTGGTCTAGGTTTTTTAAAAGACTCTTTAATAGCATCTTTTGTAATTTCATTAAACACTACACGACAATCCGATGATGTATCGATATTGAGTGTATTCGCAATATGCCATGCTATTGCTTCACCCTCGCGATCTGGATCGGCTGCTAGATAGATTTTTTTTGCTTTTTTCGCAGCAGATCTTAAATCCTTTAAAACTGGACCTTTTCCACGGATTGTTATGTATTTTGGGTTGTAATCGTTTTCTATTTCAATCCCCATCTGGCTTTTAGGTAGATCTCGAACATGTCCCATTGATGCGATTACTTTGAATTTTTTACCTAAGTACTTTTCTATTGTTTTAGCCTTTGAAGGGGACTCCACTATAACTAAATTTTCTGCCATCTTTTAAGCCTCCCGAGAGTTTCCTATTCATTACTCTCTGTATTCCTTATTTCTTTCTTTTATTCTTATGTATTCTCAAATAGATTCATAATAAGAAGAGTTCAATTTATATTTTTGATTTTCCTTCATACAATTTCAAATTGTATAGTTTATTCTATACATTAGTCAAATTTTATTTAGATATAAAATACCACAAGTCGCATTAGTATTGTCAATATTTTGTAATATAAACATATTTTTTTATTTTTTAGTATATTCCTAAAATTCCTCTAAAATATCATTTGTACATGTAATTAATTTCGCTCCATCCTGAATTAATCGATGATTTCCTTTATATTCTTCCATTATAATCGGACCTGGCACTGCAAATACCTCTCTATTATATTGAATTGCAAAATTTGCAGTAATCATCGTGCCGCTCTTCTCCTTAGCCTCTAAAACGATTAAACCTTTTGATAAACCAGCAATAATTCTATTTCTTCTAGGAAAATATCTTTTTTCTGGTCTAATATAATATGGATATTCGCTAATAACTAAATGATTTAAAGATATTTCGTTAAATAAGTTACGGTTTTCTTTCGGATAAATATAGTCTAACCCACAACCGACAACTGCAATCGTTTTTCCGTTGTGGAAAATAGCTGAATGATGTGCAATCGAATCGCATCCGGATGCCATTCCACTTACAATAACACAATTTTCTCTTATCAGACCTAATATTAATGAATCACAAATAATTTTTGCAAATGAAGTTGGTTTTCTAGCTCCAATTATACTCAACATAAATTGTTTATTAAGGATATTTTGATTACCTTTCAAATATAAAACAAAGGGAGGGTCACATATTTCTCTTAACAAATCCGGGTATACATCATCATAAATTGTAATAATTTTAATATTTTTTTTATAGCTTTCTTTTAAAATATCAAAAATGGAAGTTGAATGAAGTTGATCATATAATTTTTCAGCGGCTATCGAAGTCATTTGAAATGTAGTTTTAAATGTAGAAGGTGAATATTGATAGAGGTTTTCTAAATGTGGATCATAGAGAAGAATCTTCTTGATTGCCTGATAGTTTTCAAATAAAAAATGATGCAAATGAATAAGTCGAATTTTATTTTTCATGTATTCTCCTTTCTTCTAATAACAAGTAGCCTCCTAACGGAGGCTACTTGTTTTATCATTCTTATACTAAAGCTTCATGTGTCTTACATTGTTCATATAAGCCACGCTCTTTTAATACACCAATTAAAGTTTCGCCCATTACTGCTGGAGTAAGTGCAACTTTAATGCCACAGCTTTCCATTGTAGCCATTTTCTCTTTAGCAGTACCTTTACCGCCTGCGATAATTGCACCAGCATGTCCCATACGTTTACCTTCTGGAGCTGTTTGACCGCCAATGAACCCTACTACTGGTTTCGCCATATTAGCTTGTACCCACTCAGCAGCTTCTTCTTCTGCAGTTCCACCGATTTCACCAATCATAATAACTGCATAAGTTTCTGGATCTTCATTGAATGCTTTTAATACATCGATGAAGTTAGTTCCATTTACAGGGTCTCCACCAATACCTACAGCTGTAGATTGACCAATACCAGCTTGAGTTAATTGATGTACAGCCTCATAAGTTAATGTACCAGAACGTGATACGATTCCAACATGACCTTTTTTATGAATGTAACCAGGCATGATACCAATTTTACACTCATCTGGAGTGATAACACCAGGACAGTTAGGACCAACTAATCTAGTCTTTTTGCCTTCCATGTACCTTTTAACATTTACCATATCAAGTACTGGAATACCTTCTGTAATACAAATAGCGATATCTAATTCTGCATCAACTGCTTCCATGATTGCATCAGCAGCAAATGCTGGTGGTACGTAGATTACAGATGCATTAGCACCAGTAGCTTCAACTGCATCTTTAACTGTATTGAATACAGGTACGCCAGCAATGTCAGTTCCACCTTTACCAGGAGTTACACCACCAACGATTTTAGTTCCATACTCTAACATTTGAGTTGTATGGAATAAGCCTTGTGAACCAGTAATACCTTGTACAATGACTTTTGTATCTTTATTAATGAATACGCTCATTTTTATCCTCCCTTTCTTAGCCTACAAGTGCAACGATTTTTTCAGCGCCATCCGCCATTGAATCTGCTGCAACAATGTTTAAGCCTGACTCATTAAGAATCTTCTTACCTAATTCAACATTCGTTCCTTCTAAACGAACAACTAATGGTAAGTGTAAACCAACTTGTTTAGTTGCTTCGATTACACCTTCAGCAATAACATCACACTTCATGATGCCACCGAAGATATTAACGAAAATACCTTTAACATTTTGGTCAGAAAGGATGATTTTAAACGCTTCTGTAACTTTCTCAGCTGTAGCACCGCCCCCAACATCAAGGAAGTTAGCGGGATCTCCACCGTAGTGTTTAATGATATCCATTGTAGCCATTGCTAGACCAGCACCATTAACCATACATCCGATATTTCCATATAAAGAAATATAGTTTAAGTCATACTTAGAAGCTTCGATTTCTTTTGGATCTTCTTCTTCTAAGTCACGGTAAGCTAAAATGTCTGCATGACGATATAAAGCATTTGAGTCAAAGTTTAACTTTGCATCTAGTGCCATTACTTCTCCATCACCTGTAACTACTAATGGGTTAATTTCAGCGATTGAGCAATCTTTTTCGATAAACGCACTATATAAGCCCATCATGAACTTAACAGCTTTGTTTACTAGGTTGCTTGGAATGTTGATATTGAACGCAATACGACGAGCTTGGAAGCCTTGTAGACCTACTGCTGGATCAATATACTCTTTAAAGATTTTTTCAGGTGTTTTTTCAGCTACTTCTTCAATTTCAGTTCCACCTTCTTCAGAAGCCATTAATACAACTTGTGAAGTAGCGCGGTCTAAAACTAAACCAACATAATATTCTTTTTTAATATCGCAGCCTTCTTCGATAAGTAAGCGCTTAACTTCCTTACCTTCTGGTCCAGTTTGATGAGTAACTAATACTTTACCTAGAATTTCACTAGCATATGTATTTACTTCATCTAAATTTTTCGCTACTTTTACGCCACCCGCTTTACCGCGGCCACCAGCGTGAATTTGAGCTTTTACTACGCATACAGCTGTACCTAATTCTTTAGCTGCTTCTACTGCTTCTTCAACTGTGAATGCAACTTTACCATTTGGTACTTTTACGCCATAGCTTCGTAGGATTTCTTTCCCTTGATACTCATGGATATTCATGATCCATCCTCCCCTTTTAGAACAAGACAAATTAAAACACATACCTATTGTATCTCTTACCGAATATACTGTAAATACTTTAGTAGAAAAGAATTAAATATTCTATGTTTTTATATAGAAAACCCTTTCATATACAATAGTTAATGTAGTTTATCATATTACAATATTATTTTACCAATAATTTATCTTTATCCTTTGAAAATAGATTAACGACAATTAGTATCATTTTGATTTTAGGTTTATATCCTTTCGATTCATTTAACTATTTAATACAAACTTAAAATGTTAATTTTAAACGCCGTTAATCTATTATATTTTAGACCACTTCAGTAAATTGATGTAATCTAATTACCAATTATACAATCAAACTTTTTCTTTAATTGGTGCAAAGGATCTTCTATGTTCATTAATAATTCCATGCTCATCGATCGCTTTTAAATGTTCCTTAGTTCCATATCCCATATGCTTTTCAAATCCATAGTTTGGATGCTTTAAACTAAGTTCGCACATTAAAGAATCTCTTGTTTCTTTTGCAAGTACAGATGCAGCTGCTATACTGATGCTCGTTGCATCACCCTTAATGATAGATGTTTGAGAAATATCCAGCGGAAGTTTCATTGCATCAATTAATAAATGTTCAGGCGAATGAGTAAGTTGTTCGATTGCACGTCTCATCGCTAATTTAGTCGCTTCATAAATATTGATTTCATCTATTTCAGTTGAACTGGCCATACCAACCCCATAAGAAATTGCTTCTTCCTTGATTCGCTTTACGAAATACTGTCGTTTTTCTTTAGATAATTTTTTGGAATCATCTAATCCAATTAGCTCAGTATTTTCCGCTAAAATTACTGCCGCTGCTACAACAGGACCAGCTAATGGACCTCTACCAACTTCATCTACTCCTGCAATTAACTTTATATTTTGGCTGTAAAGATTCTGTTCATATTCCATCATTTTAAGGAATTTCTCTCTAGCTAAATCTCTTTTTTCTTGTTCTCTATACCATTTAGCTACTAGCTTTTGTACACCAATTCTTTGATCACTTTCAAATTCTTTTAAGAGTTCATTCGTTGGGTCAGTTAATTCACTTAGTATATTTTTTATTTCATCTATTTTCAGAGACATAATTTTGAACTCCTTTTATAACATGTTCTGTTTAGACCATAAAATTTCATTAAAAAAGAAGAAAGTACGCTTATTCTTGCGCACTTTCTTCTAATATTTCATCAGTTGTTACTTCAAGCATTGATGGATTTTCGAAAGTTAATCTTCCTAATTTCCCTGCTCTTAGCTCACGTAAAAATAAATCAGATGTCTTATCATAATCTATAATTCCGCCTGACATAAGTAATCCACGTTTCTTTCCAATATGATCAAAAATATCAACGACTTCTTCAGAAAATAAAACTTCCTCATTCATGTCATATCTTTCTTTTAATACATTTGGATAAAACTCTCTTAAATATTTAATCGCGTAAATCATTACTTCTTGTAGGTTAATGATACTATCTTTTATTGCACCTGTAGTAGCTAAACGAAGACCTACAAGTTGATCTTCAAATTTAGGCCACAATATACCCGGTGTATCAAGCAGTTCAATTTCTTTCCCTACTTTTATCCACTGCTGTGCTTGCGTTACGCCTGGACGGTCACCAGTTTTAGCAATATTTTTTCGTGCGAGCTTATTGATTAAAGTCGATTTTCCAACATTCGGGATCCCAACAATTAACGCTCTAATTGCGCGAGGTTTAATCCCTTTTGATCTCATTTTATCAAATTTCTCTTTTACAAGTATTTCACAGGAAGAAATTATTGCTTTTAACCCTTGTCCAGATGCTGCATCAATAGCAATTGCCATTACGCCTTGTTTTTCATAATGCGCTAACCATTGCTGAGTAATTCTTGGATCTGCTAAATCTGCTTTATTTAATAAAAGCAATCTTGGTTTATTTGAAATTATTTCATCGATCATTGGATTTCTAGAAGCTGCAGGTACCCTTGCATCCGCTAATTCAATTACAACATCAATTAATGATAGTTTTTCAGTAACTTGTCTTCTAGCTTTTGCCATATGGCCAGGAAACCATTGAATCGTCATGTTGCCACCTTCTTATACTTTGAATAATCAAGATTAATTTGGCTTTTATTTCGCCATTTCAACCTCAGATAACGGCCAAAAAACAAAACTTGCTCGGCCTAAAATTTCTTTTTGACTAACTGTTCCGATAATACGACTATCTTTGCTTAAACGACGATTATCACCTAAAACGAATACTTGTCCTTTCGGTACAGTTTTTCTACCCGTAATCTCTTCTAACTTAAAGTCTTCAGTTAGAGGACCATCTGTCGTTTCTTTTTTATATTCGTTCAAATATGGTTCTTTATACGGTTTACCGTTAACATATAGGACATCATTTCTATATTCTACTGTGTCACCGGGTAAGCCAATAACTCGTTTAATATAATCTTTTTCCTTTGTAGCATGGAAGACTACAATATCAAAACGTCTAGGTTCATGTAGTTTGTATACGATCTTATTTACAATCATTCTACTTTGATCCTGTAGTGTTGGCATCATTGAGATACCGTCAACTAAAACCGGTGTAAAAAGGAATGTTCGAATACCAAGTGCAAGTACAAGCGCAATAAAAATTGTTTTAACTAATTCCCAAATTCCACCACTATTGCTTTCTTTCAACCTAATCCCTCCATTTTATAACCATACGTTTTGCAGTTTTAACCAGTTAAGTTAATAACTTTATTTATGTATTCTATTTTACTTTTTATTATATCCATAATCTACAAATATTGGAAAAAAAGGAGCTTGTTTAATACAAGCTCCTTTCAAAAGACTATCGAAGTTCTTTAATTCTTGCTTTTTTACCAGTAAGTGCACGTAGGTAGTAAAGTTTAGCACGACGTACTTTACCGCGACGAACAACGTCTAATTTAGCAATTTTTGGAGTGTGAATTGGGAACGTACGTTCAACACCAACTCCGTAAGAAATTTTACGAACTGTGAAAGTTTCGCTAATTCCGCCACCACGACGTTTAATAACTACACCTTCGAATAATTGGATACGCTCACGAGTACCCTCAACAACTTTAACGTGAACTCGTACAGTATCACCAGGACGGAATGCTGGTAAGTCAGTTCTTAGTTGTTCTTTTGTAATTTCGTTGATTAAATTTTGCATAATGTATGCTCTCCTTTTCCAAGCGATGCTCTTACAAGATTTAGTGACTCGCAGCGGAACACCGAGAATAAAGGCTTAAGTATTTACTCAAGCCACAAGTTATATTAACATATTCTATTAGTGCACGCAACTAGTTTTCTTGTTTTAATTCTTCTTTTACTTGATCCATCCATTTTGACTCTATTTCAGAAAGAGAGTAGTTTTCGAGTAAATCTGGACGACGCGTTATCGTTCGTTTAAAAGATTGCTTTGTTCGCCATTCTTCAATTTTCGCATGATTTCCTGATAATAAAACATCTGGTACTTTATGGCCTCTAAATTCGGCAGGTCTCGTGTAATGAGGATGCTCTAATAATCCTGTACTAAATGAATCTTCAATTTTTGAAGTAGTATTACCAAGTACCCCAGGTAATAAACGAACGACACTATCGGCAATGACCATAGCACCAAGTTCTCCACCTGTTAATACATAATCCCCAATTGAGATTTCATCCGTCACTACATGTTCACGAATTCGTTCATCATAGCCTTCATAATGTCCACAAATAAAGATTAAGTGCTCCTCTTTTGCAAGCTCTTCAGCTTTACGTTGATTAAATCGCTCTCCTTGAGGGCATAGAAGGACTACCCTCGGCTTATTTTCACTTTTTGATACTAATTCATCAACGGCATCAAAAATCGGCTGTGGAGCTAGTACCATACCAGCGCCACCACCATATGGATAGTCATCAACATTTGAATGTTTATTCGTAGAGAAATCTCTAAAATTTACACAGCGAAACTTAACAGCCTCTTTTTCTTGTGCTTTTTTTAAAATAGAAGAATTTAAAACTCCTTCAAACATTTCTGGGAAAAGAGTTAAAAAGTCTAATTTCATCATAATAGACCTTCCATTAATTCGATTTTAACTTTTTTATTCGCTACATCTATTTCTTTCACAATTTGCTCGATATAAGGAATAAGGGCATCTTTTTGACCTTTTCTTTGAATAACCCAAACATCGTTTGCGCCTGGAGATAATATCTCTTTAATTTTTCCAATTTCTTCTCCATCAATTGTCTCAACAACACAACCAATAATTTCATGGTAATAGTACTCATTTTTATCTAGCTCGTGTAATTGATCTTCAGTAATCTTTAAAATCCCATTTTTAAGTGGTTCTACCGCGTTTAAAGATTCATACCCTTCAAATGTAAGTAAATCAAAATTTTTATGTACACGGTGACTTGTTATGATTAATTCAATTGGTGTCGATTCATTTTCTTTAAAGAAATATAAAGTATTACCTTTTACGTAACGTTTTTCTGGAAAATCAGTTCTAGAAATAACACGAACCTCTCCTCGAACTCCATGTGTATTTACAATTTTTCCGACATTTAAATATTTTTTCATTCTTTTACCTCTATATTAAAATTTCTATGTTCATTTTTAGTTTGACCATTTCGATTGTATATATGTCTACCTGAGACCATAGGCGGTTAAAACAGCTTGCCTAATACCAAGTATAGCATATCTTAAAATCATTAAAGCATCAAAAGCTACCACTTGCCCAAACGACTTACATCTATTCATAAATAGGGACTAACACACCACATTATATTGGCTTTCCCGTAAATCTCTGTAATGTTGAAAACGGCCCTTAGCTATAGCCAAGGACCGTTTTACATTACTGAATATCTAAGTGAATACGTTTTGCGTGTTCATTACTTGCTGCATATACAACCGTACGAATCGCTTTAGCAATTTTACCATGTTTGCCAATCACTCTACCAGCATCTTCAGGATTTACCTGTAAATGAAAGTATAGATTATTCTCATCTTCTTTAACTTGAAGTGAAATATCCTCTGGATGATCTACAAGACTTGAAACAATTGCATTTATGAGTGTATTCATCTTTTTTTCCATAATTACTTGCCGTTGCGAGCGTTGTGGAATTTCTCTAAGATACCAGCTTTAGAGAATAAGTTACGAACTGTATCAGATGGTTTAGCACCTGTTCCTAACCATTTTAATGCTGCTTCTTCGTTAATTTTGATTTCAGCTGGTTGAGCAACTGGATTGTAAGTTCCAATTTCCTCGATGAAACGTCCATCACGAGGAGAACGAGCGTCTGCTACTACTACACGGTAAAAAGGAGATTTTTTAGCTCCCATACGTTTTAAACGAATTTTAACTGCCATTTTTAAAGCACCTCCGAAAATATTTACAACGATTTATATATTATCAAAAACCAATACTGTTTGTAAAGTAAAATTTCTTAACAGCATAATTTTTTATTAAATGATGTTTAAATGCTGGAAAATTATACAAATAGGTTAGAATAAGCCCGGAAATTTAAAACCTTTCTTCTTCCCTTTTTGCATGCCGCCCATCATTTTCATCATTTTTTTCATTTCTTCAAACTGTTTTAATAAACGGTTTATTTCTTGTACAGGGCGACCAGAACCTCTAGCTATTCGCTTTCTGCGACTTGAGTTAATAATATCTGGTGTAAGCTTTTCCTGCTTTGTCATCGATTGAATAATTGCCTCTACATGAGCGATTTGTTTATCGTCAATTTGCACATCATTCAATCCTTTAATTTTGTTTGCACCTGGCATCATTTTTAAAATATCACCAAGTGGTCCCATTTTTTTAACTTGAGAAAGTTGGTCTAAGAAATCATCTAAAGTAAAAGATGCATTTCTTAATTTTTGTTCCATCTCTTTTGCTTTTTCTTGGTCTACGTTTTCTTGTGCCTTTTCAATTAAAGTAAGCACATCACCCATTCCTAGAATACGTGATGCCATTCGTTCTGGATGGAACGGCTCAATTGCATCTAGTTTTTCACCAAGTCCAACAAATTTAATTGGAGTATTCGTCACTGCACGAATTGATAATGCTGCACCACCACGAGTATCGCCATCAAGCTTCGTCAAAACGACTCCAGTTAAACCTAATTGATCATTAAAGCTTTGTGCCACATTGACTGCATCTTGTCCTGTCATTGCATCAACAACTAGGAAGATTTCTTCAGGTTTTGAAAGTTCTTTAATTTGTGCAAGTTCTTCCATTAAACCTTCGTCAATATGTAAACGACCTGCAGTATCAATTAGGACATAATCATGATGTTCATCCTTAGCATGTTGAATTGCTTGTTTCGCAATTTCAACCGGACTTACTTGATCACCTAATGAAAATACTGGCAAATCTAATTGTTTACCTAATGTTTGAAGCTGTTTAATCGCGGCAGGACGGTATATATCTGCTGCAACTAAAAGTGGCTTACGATTGTACTTTTTTCGAAGTAAATTCGCTAATTTACCTGTCGTTGTTGTTTTACCAGCACCTTGTAAACCAACCATCATAATAACAGTCGGCGGGCGATTTGCAACAGCAATTTTGCTTTGTTCTCCACCCATTAATGCCGTTAGTTCTTCTTGAACTACCTTTACAACATGTTGACCAGGCGTTAGGCTTTGTAATACTTCTTGTCCTACAGCTCGTTCAGAAACACGTTTCACAAAATCTTTAACAACTTTAAAATTAACATCCGCCTCTAGTAAAGCAAGACGAACTTCTCTCATCATTTCCTTGACATCAGATTCAGATACTTTACCTTTGCCTCGAACCTTTTGTAATGTCTTTTGAAGTCGGTCGGCTAATCCTTCAAATGCCATAAAACCGTCCTCCTTATTATTCTAATTTCTCTAACGCATCGATCACTCGAAGAAACTCGTCATCTACAACTTTACCTTTTTTAGCATAAGTTTTCAAATGATTTAAAAGTTCATTTCGTTGTTGAAATTTTTTAAGAAGTAATAATTTCTCTTCGTATTCTTCTAACATAGCTTCAGTACGTTTTATATTATCATAAACCGCCTGTCTACTAATGTTAAACTCTTCCGCAATCTCACCTAAAGAATAGTCATCTAAATAATATAATGACATATAGTTTTGTTGTTTTGGAGTTAAAAGAGAATGATAAAAATCATATAGATAATTGATTCTCATCGTCTTATCTAACATTGTATGATCTGCCAAAACTATCACTCCTTTGTTAAGTGAATTGCCTTTACATATGCTAGTTTACCTAATACACAAATATCTGTCAAGTTTTTTACTTGACGATTTATAAAAATCAAAACAGCATAATTAAATTGAACTTTTATCCTAATTGTAATAACTTAGCAAAGTTGAAATTCACGTTATTTGTTAGTTAATTTCAACTGTGGGGCGCATGCTTTTTATGGGTCATCCCTGCATTCATCTTGGTCTTACTAATCTCTCTATTCACACAATTTAAAAAAAGTGGATATGTCTTTCAACTTAAAACAAATCCACGTCATTTCTTAATTTTAAAATTATGCTTCTTTATTCATTAAATCTCCAAATAGGCCATATACAAATTGTTCCGCTTGGAATGGTTGTAGGTCGTCCATTTGTTCTCCAAGGCCGACGAATTTAACTGGTACTTTTAGTTCGTTTCGGATTGCTAAAACAATACCACCTTTAGCCGTTCCGTCTAGTTTCGTTAAGACGATACCAGAAACATTTGTAGCTTCGGAGAATGTTTTTGCTTGAACAAGACCATTTTGGCCCGTTGTTGCATCAATTACTAGTAATACTTCGTGAGGTGCACCAGGTACTTCTCTAGCAATGACATTACGTACTTTTTCAAGTTCTTTCATTAAGTTTACTTTATTTTGTAGGCGACCAGCTGTGTCACAAAGTAAAACATCTACTTTACGAGCTTTTGCAGCTTGAACTGCATCATACATTACTGCAGCTGGATCTGATCCTTCACCTTGTTTAATTGTATCTACACCAACACGTTGACCCCATACTTCTAACTGTTCAATTGCTCCGGCTCTAAATGTGTCACCTGCAGCAAGTAGTACTTTTTTGCCTTCAGTTTTTAGTTTATGAGCGATTTTACCAATTGAAGTTGTTTTTCCTACTCCGTTAACTCCAACGAATAAAACAACTGTTAAACCATCAGGATTTAAATTTAACTCAAATGAATCATCAGTTGAATCATCACCTTTATACAATTCAACTAATTTTTCAGAAATAACCTCTTGTACACCTTTTGGATCTTGAATATTTTTTCGTTTAACTTCAAATTTCAAGTCCTCTACTAATTCCATTACTGTGTTTACACCAACATCAGCCATAATTAGAATTTCTTCAAGTTCTTCAAAAAAATCTTCATCTACTTTACGGTATCTAGCAAATAAATCGTTTAACCCTTCTGTCAGGTTATTTCTTGATTTCTCTAATCCAGATTTAAATTTTTGAGTCACTGACTCCGTTTGCTTCGAGATTGTTTCTTTTAATTTCTTAAAAAAGCTCATAATTTCAATCCTTTCTAATTACCATTCGATAATAATGCTTCGCCTTCATCTAAGCGAACTGATACTAGCGTAGAAACCCCATATTCTTGCATTGTAACACCGTATAATACATCACATTCTTCCATTGTACCTTTACGGTGTGTAATAACAATAAATTGAGTTTGTTCACTAAAATATTTTAAGAATTTTGCAAATCGAGCTACATTGGCCTCATCTAGTGCAGCTTCAACCTCATCAAGAACACAGAAAGGTACTGGACGTACTTGTAAAATCGCAAAAAGTAGCGCGATTGCCGTAAGCGCTCGTTCGCCTCCTGATAATAAGCCTAAATTTTGAAGCTTTTTACCTGGTGGCTGAGCAACAATATCCACACCTGTTAACAATAAATTTTCCTCATCTGTTAGAACTAAATCAGCTCTACCTCCACCAAACAACTGAGCAAAGACGACTTGGAATTTTTCACGAATTGCACTAAAACTTGTTTCAAAACGTTTTGTCATTTCTTCATCCATCTCACTAATTACATTGTAAAGTGTTATTTTTGCTTCATTTAAATCAGTACTTTGTTCTTGAAGGAAATTATGACGTTCAGATACACGTTCATACTCATCAATTGCACCAATATTAACAGTTCCCAATTCCTCAATTGAACGCTTTAATAGTTTAACTCGTTTACTTGCATCATCAACTGTCATTTCTAGTGTATATTTCATTTTTGCCGCTTCGTAAGTAGTCATATACTTTACATTTAGTTGTTCAAGACGATTTTCAAGTTCTACATCAAGTCGATTGCTATTTACTTCTTGCTGCTTTAGTAAATCAGACAGTGACTTATATTGACGTTGCTTTTCACGTAATGATTGAACATAATCTTCTAGTTCTGTTTGATAAGCAATTCGTTGCTCTCGACGTTTCGAAATAATTTCTGTCGTTTTTGAAAATTCAATTCGAGTATCCGAAATTATGTTCTCGAGCTCTTCCTTACCATTTTCATTCGTCATAAGTTCACTTGATAAGAAGATGATTTTTTCTTTCGTTTCTTCAAGAATTTGCTTTTGTTTGATAGAATTTTCTTCAAACTGGCGGATTCTTTCGTTACTATAACTTAACTTTTGCTCTTCTTGTGCCAGAGAAATTTTCAGACTAGTTAACTTTGATTGTAATTCATCTTTAATTTCCTTTTGATTTAGTTTCCGTTCAGTTAATTCATTGATCTTTTGTTCTTTAGAAATAATCTCATTTTTCACATTAGCATTTAACGATGATAATTCCTCTAGACGGTCTTTAACTTTTAATAAATCACTTGCTGAACTTCCCATTTCTAAATCATAGATTGCTAAAGCATCGTTTATATTTTTTTCTTCAAATTCGATACTTTTTAGCTGTTCCATAATTGAAACAATTATTTGCTTAACCTTTTGAATTTCATCATTTAATGTTTGAGCTTTAGAAGAACTTTCTAGATTTGAAGCCTTAAGTATTTGAACCTCACTCTCAAGCGAGTTAGTCTTTTCTTGCATATCCTTTAGCTTTACGGTGATTTCTTCTAACTCTCGCTGTCTTCCTATAAGTGATGAATTCGTTGTTCGGACAGCCCCACCAGTCATCGCTCCACCAGGATTAACTACATCACCTTCAAGCGTGACAAAGCGATAGCGATGTCCAACGAGTTTAGCCAGTTCATTAGCACCTTTTAAGTCTTGTGCGATTAAAACAGTTCCAAGTAAGTTTTGGATCACCTGCTCATACTCGCCTGAATAACTAACAAGTGATGATGCAACTCCAATAAAGGAAGAATTTCTTTTTAATCCTTCAATAACATTTGCGGGTACAAAACGCGCTTTAACAATATTCATTGGTAAAAATGTAGCTCGGCCTAATCGTTGTTGTTTTAAAAATTGAATTGCTCTTCTAGCATGCTCGTCATTTTCAACTACAATTTGTTGTGTAGCTGCACCTAGTGCAATTTCAATCGCAATTTCGTATTGTTTGTTTGTTGTAATTAGTTCAGCAATTGCACCTTTAATACCTTCTAATCTTGTGCCTCTTGCTTTCAATATTTCTTTAACACCTTGATTAAAACCAGCAAAATCTTCTTGAAGTTCTTCAAGTGTTTCTTTTCTTGATTTTGTTTGTTGAATAAACTGATAAGCTTTATTTAGTAATTCTTCTTTTTCCTTTAATACTGTTGAAGTTTCATCATGTTGCTTATTCAAAGTTTCTAATTTTTCATTTAACTCTTTAAATGTTAAATCAAACTGTTCTTTCTCATTAAGCAATTCAGTTTTTCTATTCTGTAATTTCTCTCTTTGACGAATGTATTTTTCGTTTTCTAAATCTAATCGACTCGATTTTACTGAGTATTGTTGGCTTTGCTTTTCAAGCATCGTTTTTTCATTTTTAATCGATGCTTGATTATTTAAAAGCTCAATATAGTCAGATTTTATTAATTCGATTTGCTCTTCAATATCACCCTCATAAGATGTAATCTCATTTTGGATCTCAACAATATTTGTTTTCGTTTTGTTTATATTTTGGCGAGAAAGTTTTTCTTGTTCTTTTTCTGCTTCGATTAATTTAGATGTCTCGTTTATTTGTTCAGTAACTTCATCAATTTGTTTTCTTAATTGTTCAGATTGAGTTGAAGTATTTCTTTTTCGCTCCTTCATTAGCTCTTTCTGACCTTCATATTTTTCCAAGTTCTTCGTAACGGTTAATAAAACTTGCTGCAATTGATCGATTGATTCATCTAATGCATTTAATTTCTCTTGTAATTCGTGTTGTTTTGATTCTTCAGTCGAAATCTCTGTCGATAACGCAATCTCTAGATCAGAGTTTTGGGCAATTTCTAGTTTAAGCTCCTCCCATTTCTGGTGAAGCGATTCAATTTCGTATACTAAGAGAGCTGCCTCAACCTTTTCTAGCTCATCTCTATGTTCTATGTATTCCTTTGCAATTGAAGCTTGCATTCTTAATGGTTCAATTTGGGAATTTAATTCAAATAAAATATCATCAACTCGATTTAAGTTTTCTTGCGTTTCGAATAATTTTGCTTCAGCCTTTTTCTTTCGGTTTTTATACTTTAATACTCCAGCTGCTTCTTCAAAAATCCCTCTTCGTTCTTCTGGCTTACTGCTTAATATTTCTTCAACCTTCCCTTGAGAAATAATAGAGAATGCCTCTCTTCCAAGTCCAGAATCCATAAATAAATCAACAATATCTTTTAATCGACAAGATTGTTTATTAATATAAAAATCACTATCTCCAGAACGGTAAACACGTCTGGTTACACTTACTTCACTATACTCAAGTGGTAATTGTTGATCTTGATTATCTAAAGTCAGCGTAACTTCTGCATAATTTAAAGGCTTTCTTCCATCACTACCAGCAAAAATGATATCCTCCATCTTCGCTCCTCGTAATGATTTGACTGACTGTTCGCCTAGTACCCATCTAATGGCATCTGTAATATTACTTTTACCACTTCCATTTGGTCCTACAACTGCTGTAACACCTTTTACAAAATCTATCGTAACTCGCTGAGCGAATGATTTAAATCCAATTATATCTAGTCGTTTGAGGAACAACTGAATTCCCCCTTTTTGATTTAATTATATACACAAAAACTCCCCCATAAAAGGGGGAGCAGACTGCCCGCCAAACGCTCGCTTTCTTCGTTTCTTCACCTGTCTAACGGTACTCTTTACCGCCTTAGGGGACTTAAGCTCCTCAACAAGCTTCAACACTCAAGAGTCAAGCGCTTGCAATCAGTCTAAAAATCAAGTTTGTTCGTTTAATTGACAAGTTTCTACTAGATTTTTTAGTTAATCTATTTACTTGACTCTTTTAATTTTAATAATGCTTCTTTAGCTGCTTGTTGCTCTGCTTCTTTTTTAGATCTACCACTACCGATTCCTAATGTTTCACCATTTAATAATACTTTTGAAACAAATTCTCGGTTATGAGCTGGTCCTTTTTCTTGAAGTATTTTATACTCAATTGAACCTGTGGAGTCTCTTTGTACATACTCTTGTAATTGACTTTTAAAATCCATCACATGCGAAAAAGCACCATCGTTTATTTTTGGGAATATATGAAGAGATAAGAAGTTTATAACTGTTTGTAATCCTTGGTCCAAATATAATGATCCAATGAATGCTTCAAAAACATCCGCAAGTAATGCTGGACGCGTTCGACCACCTGTCAATTCTTCTCCGCGACCAAGTAATATATATCGACCAAAATCTAATTCATTCGCAAATTTCACAAGTGATGGTTCACAAACGATTGCGGCACGTAATTTTGTTAACTCGCCTTCACTCATAGTTATATATTTTTGAAATAAATATTGTGAAACGGTAAGCTCTAAAACAGCATCCCCTAAATATTCTAATCTCTCATTATCTTCATATGGTTTTTTACGATGCTCATTCACATAGGATGAATGTGTAAACGCTTGAATTAGCAAGCCCTCATTATTAAACATAATATTTATTTGTTTTTGTAATTTTACAAAATTCTCTTTTTCAACATCAGAAAGTTTATATTCTCTTACTCTTCTTGAATGCGGCATATTTACCTCCAACTAAAAAGCAGTTTGATATGCTGCTAAACCTACTAGTCAAGAAAATGATGAGAAGTCCCGTATAAAATACGGGACTTTTCTCATTACATGTTGCTCTCTATGTAGTTCACAACATCACCAACTGTGACGATTTTTTCAGCATCTTCGTCAGAAATTTCTAATTCAAACTCATCTTCTAATTGCATTACTAATTCAACTACGTCTAATGAGTCTGCGTCTAAATCTTCTTTGAAACGGCTTGTAATTTGGATCTCAGATTCTTCTACACCTAAACGGTCAACAATAATCTTTGATACGCGCTCTAATACATCTTGCATTATTATTCACCTCCCCCCAAAGATTGTCTACTTATGCATTATACATAAAAATGTGGCAAACGCCAAACTAATTCATTACAAGTCCACCATCAACATTGATTGTTTGTCCAGTAATGTATCTACTTGCATCCATTGCTAAGAATACTACTGCATTTGCAATATCTTCTGGTTGACCAAAAGATTGCAATGGAATATTCGATAACATTTGTGATCTGATTTGCTCATTTAATTCATTTGTCATATCAGTTTCAATAAAACCAGGTGCAATTGCATTAACTGTAATATTTCTAGAAGCTAATTCCTTTGCTGCTGTTTTTGTTAAACCTAATACGCCAGCTTTTGCAGCTACATAGTTCATTTGTCCTGGATTACCAATTTGTCCAACAACTGAACTAATATTAATGATGCGGCCATTACGTTGACGAGTCATAAACTTCGCTGCTGCTTTGATACAATTGAATACGCCTTTTAAGTTTGTATCAATTACATCATCCCAATCAGCATCTTTCATACGTAATAAAAGACCGTCTCTTGTAATACCTGCGTTGTTTACTAGTATATCAATACTACCAAATTCATCAACAGTATTTTTTACTAATGCAGCAACTTCTTCACCATTTGATACATTTGCTTTATATGCAATAGCTTTAACTCCAAGAGCTGTAATTTCTTCTACAACTTTAAGAGCAGCCGCCTCATTCCCAGAATAATTAACAACTACATTCGCACCATTTTTTGCTAAAGATAATGCGATTGCTCGTCCTATACCTCGAGATCCACCTGTAACTAATGCAACTTTACCATTTAGCATGATTTTATTTCCTCCCATTCATTTAAAAATTGGTTTAATGTTTCAACATCATAAACATTTACTAATTTTGATGATGGAGAGATTGCCTTAACTAATCCAGTTAAAACTTTTCCAGGACCAATTTCAACGAATGTATCAACACCAAGGTCAACTAATTCTTGAATAGATTGGTTCCATTTTACCGGAGAATATAATTGATTAACTAATAATTCCTTAATTTCATTTGCATCTGTCACAACTTTAGCAGTAACATTTGAAATTAATGGCGTTACACAATCATTTACACTTATTTTACCAAGCTCGTTTTGGAATTCTTCGCTTGCAGGTTTCATTAAAGATGAGTGGAATGGACCACTTACTTTTAAAGGTAATACACGTTTAGCTCCAGCTTCTTTTAGTAAACCAGAAGCAATTTGTACACCTTCTGCATCTCCAGTAATAACGACTTGTGTAGGAGAATTATAATTTGCAATACCTACAGAATGACCATTTTTATTCACTTCAGAAATAACTTCTTCAATTTTTTCTGGAGCTAAAAATAATACAGCTGCCATTGCACCTTGTCCTACTGGTACGGCTTGTTCCATTAATTGACCACGTTTATGTACTAATTTAACACCGTCTTCAAATGAAATGCTATTTGCTGCTACAAGCGCTGTAAACTCACCTAAACTATGACCAGCGACAAAGTCTGATTTAATTCCAGCTGATTTAATCTTCTCAAGCATAGCAATTGAAGTTGTTAAGATTGCTGGTTGTGCATGATATGTAGCAGTTAACTCTTCATCAGTTCCATTGAAAATAATTTCAGAAAGACTAAAACCAATTTGTTCGTTAGCAGTTTCAAAAATAGATCCACATTCATTATAGCTCTCAGCTACATCTTTACCCATTCCAACTTTTTGTGATCCTTGTCCAGGAAAAATAAACGCCACTTTACCCAATGGAGTGACCCCCTTATGCATTTGATTCGATTTTCTCCATGTGATCACTTACTAGTTTTACAACATTATGTTCAACCATCGTTTGCGTTTGCTTAATTGCACTAAAAATCCCCATAGCATCAGAACTTCCATGAGCCTTAATGACAGGTGATTTTAAGCCAAATAACGCTGCTCCACCATACTCAGAGTAATCCATTTTCTTTTTAACACCTTTTAAGTTTGGTTTTAATACAGCTGCTGCAAGCTTCGATGTAAAATTAGTAAGCATCGCTTCTTTAATTAATGAAAACATTGCAAGTGCAGTACCTTCAATCGCTTTTAAAGCTATATTTCCAGTATACCCGTCTGTAACTACTACATCTGCTACTGAGTTCATTAAGTCCCTAGCTTCAACATTTCCTATAAAATTCAAATTACTTTCTTTTAGTAACTGGAAAGTTTGTTTAGCAAGTTCATTACCTTTTTTATCTTCCGTACCGACATTTAGTAATCCTACAGTCGGATTATGTATACCTCTTACTTTTTGGGCATATACAGACCCCATAATCGCATATTGAAGTAAATGAGTTGCTTTTGCATCAACATTAGCACCTACATCTAGGAAAACAAAGCCTTTTCCATCTAAAGTAGGCATTGTTGGTGAAAGTGCAGGTCGTTCTACACCTTCCATGCGACCAACAACTAATAGTCCCGCTGTCATTAATGCTCCAGTATTTCCAGCAGAAATACATGCATCAGCATTACCTTCTTTTACTTGGTTTGCCATTAAAACCATAGAGGCATTCTTTTTTCTTCTAACCGCTCTAACTGGCTCTTCAGTTCCTTCAATTACTTCATCTGTATGAATAATCGTTATATTTTTATCATTCGTTAAGAATGGTTTAATTTTTGATTCATCACCAATTAAAGTAATATGTATATCATTCAATTTTTCAACTGCAAGCATCGCACCTTCAACGATTGCTTTTGGGGCATGATCTCCACCCATTGCATCGATAGCTAATTTCATCTTGTTCACTTCCTATTCTTCAATACTTCGGTGGTACATTTCGAACAAGCCATGGAATACATGTTCTTTTTCAACATAGCCATTGATATCAACTGTAGTGCGCCTCGGATCTTCTTTTTGCGGTAAAACCTTTGCCTTCGCAATTACTCGATCATTTGTTTTTACTGGTTTAATAAAAACAAAATTTGATTTAGCTGTAAGAGCTAAATCATCATGAATAACTGCAACTGCTAAAGAATTAGCCTGGGCAAATAAGTGATGACCTCGGGCAATTCCATTTCTACTAAAAGTATGCTCTTCCTTAACGTCAAATATAGAAATGGCACTTTCGTTTAAATGAATATCAATAACTTCACCGATTATTTCATCTACTGGTAGTGATTTTACATCTTCTAATTGCTGAGTGGCAACATTTTTGATACGTTCCCTTAACTCAGGAATTGATAATTCAAGACGATCAAGACGAATAGTTTGTATGCTCACAGATAATTGATTAGCTAAATCTTCATCTGTAATAAACGGATTTTCTTTTATAATTTTTTTTAACAATTCATGACGATCTTTTTTATTTCTTCTCATATTACATACCTCAACTACTAATTTGTGACCAGGTATTAAATACAGTTTATATTAAAAATCCATGTATTACAATATTTTTTTGACAAACTTTTAATACCTAGTACTAATCTAATTTTTCTGAATTAAATAATCCCGTTCTGTCTAAGTACATTCTTAATCCTTGATATTCATTAGCTTTCCAAAATACATCTGAATTAACTAATAATGTTGCATCATTTCGCGCAACTTCTAATGCACGATAGTCATGTACCATATCAGCCATTTTAAATTCGGGCACACCACTTTGTTGTTTTCCAAAGAAATCTCCTGGTCCTCTAAGTTCTAAATCCTTTTCACTTAGCTCAAAACCATCGTTTGTTTCTGTCATGATTGTTAATCTTTCTTTTCCTACTTCACTTTTTGGATCGCCAACTAAAATACAATAAGATTGTTCTGAACCTCGTCCAACTCGTCCTCTTAGCTGATGTAATTGTGATAGTCCAAAGCGATCTGCATCATAAATAACCATCACAGTTGCATTTGGTACATTTACACCTACTTCTACGACTGTCGTTGATACTAATATTTGAACATCATTAGCTGCAAATGCCTTCATCACGTCATCCTTCTCTGTTGATGAAAGCTTTCCATGCATCAATCCAACCTTCGCCACATTTTGATAATGAAAAGATAGAA
The DNA here is from genome assembly GCF_002564465.1 of Bacillus sp. AFS088145. Taxonomy (GTDB): domain Bacteria; phylum Bacillota; class Bacilli; order Bacillales; family Bacillaceae_G; genus Gottfriedia. The sequence continues at coordinate 152,694 of NZ_NUUX01000008.1, forward strand.
CACTATGTAAATCTAATGCATTCTGAAGGTCTAATTTCTCTGACTCCTCGATCAGTGGACAGATTAGATATGCTTGTCGTCCATTTTTAATTTCTTTACCGATAAAATCTAAAACGCGATCAAACATTTCTTGTTTAACCCAATACGTTTCTATTTTTTTACGACCAGCCGGATATTCATCAATAATCGATACATCCATTTCACCAAAAGCTGTTATTGCTAAAGTTCTTGGGATTGGAGTAGCTGTCATAAATAAAACATCAGGGAAATAACCTTTCTCTCTTAAAACTCTTCGTTGACCAACACCAAATCGATGTTGTTCATCTGTTATTACAATACCTAATTTATTAAATTGAACCTCATCTTGAATTAATGCATGGGTACCGACTAAAATATGTACCTCACCGTTTTTTAATCGTTCCAGGATTTCACGACGCTTTTTACCTTTTACAGAACTTGTAAGAAGCTCAACATTTACTTCTGTATGTTGTAGCATTTTGGCTAAAGATTCAAAATGTTGCTCAGCTAAAATTTCTGTAGGCACCATTAATGCACCTTGATAACCATTAAGTGTACATGCATATAATGCAATGGTAGCGACAACGGTTTTTCCCGACCCAACATCCCCTTGTAATAAGCGATTCATTCGATAAGGACTTTCTAAATCTGTGAATATTTCTTGTACAACTCTATTTTGAGCTGATGTCAGTGGAAATGGTAAGGATTGGATTAGTTGTTGTATTTTTTCAATGTTTAATGTTTTTGGGATGCCTTTTGATTGATTACGCTGAATTTTGCGAAGTGCTTGCATTTTTAGTTGAAAAAGAAAAAACTCTTCATAAACAAAGCTTCTTCTAGCTTGTTTTAGACTATTCGCATCAATTGGGTGGTGAAGTAATCTCATTGTTTCTGAACGATTTAAAAGTTTATATTTTTGAATTAGTTCGTTTGGCACTAAGTCATTTATTAAATGTCCATATTTTTTAAAAGACTGCTCAACAAATTTACGCATTGTTTTTACAGACATTTTCCCCTTAATTGAATAGACAGGCTCAATTTCGTGACTATTCGTACGAGAACCAAATACAAGGTCTGATAATGAAATGGTTTGTTTATGTTGATCCCACTTGCCAGAAACAGTTACATGCTCATTTAAGTTTAGCTTTGTTTTAAAATACGGTCGATTAAAACAAATAACAGTAATTAAGTATCGATCAACTAAAAGTCGAAATGTTAGTCGTGATTTATTTTTGCCAAAAAATTGAAGAAGAGGAGCGCTATGAACAATCCCCTCGACAGTCACGCGCTCTTCATGCTTCACTTCTGATAAATCCTTATTTCGAAAATCCTCATATCGATACGGTAAATATTCGATTAAGTCATTTATAGTAAAAATACCCATATCATTTAATTGTGTTTCAGTTTCCTCACCGACACCACTTAATACAGATACTTTTTGTTCAAGTTCAATACTCACTATTTTTTTAGCGAAACACCAAATATTTTTGCTTCCAATTCACGTCCTGTTGGCGTTGCCGCTAGTCCTCCTTCTGCAGTTTCTCTTAGCGCAGATGGCATTGTTTGTCCAATTCGATACATAGCATCAATTACTTCGTCACATGGAATACGACTTGTAATACCTGCTAATGCCATATCAGCTGCTACCATTGCGTTAGCAGCACCCATTGCGTTTCGCTTAACACATGGAACTTCGACTAAACCTGCAACCGGGTCACATACTAAACCAAGCATATTTTTTAATGTAATGGCAAATGCTTCAGCACTTTGACTTGGAGTACCACCAGCCATTTCAACGATCGCAGCTGCTGCCATACCACTTGCAGAGCCTACTTCCGCTTGACAGCCCCCTGCAGCACCTGAAATTGACGCATTATTAGCTACAACAAAACCGAAAGCACCAGATGCAAATAAGAATTCAATCATTTGCATTCGAGTAGGATTTAATTTCTCTTTTACTGCAAAAAGAGTTCCAGGAACTACTCCAGCTGAACCTGCTGTAGGAGTTGCACAAATCGTACCCATTGCAGCATTTACTTCATTTGTAGCAACCGCTTTACTAACAGCATCTAAAAGTAAATGACCAGAAAGGAAATTACCTTTTGCAATGTAATTTTGAAGTAATACAGCGTCCCCTCCTGTTAAACCTGTTGGCGAGTGAACACCTGCAAGACCTCTTTCAACTGCCTTTTCCATAACAACAAGATTTTGCTCCATTTTACCGATAATCTCTTCACGGCTTCTTCCTGTAAAAAACATCTCTTGTTGAATCATTATTTCTGAAATTTTAACATTTTTTGATTCAGCTAATTCAACTAATTCAGCAACATTTTTAAACATTTAAGTTCCCCCTCTCCTTAATCAACCATTTTCGTAACGCGAATGATATGTGGTAAAGATTCAATTTCTTTAATAATTTTATCATCTAGATCTTGGTCGACCTCAATTGCCATCAAAGCAATTTGTCCGACTTCTTTACGTGAAACTTCCATATGGCCAATATTTACAGAATATTTCATTAGGACATTTGTTACACCAGCAATCGAACCAAAACGGTCATTATGAACAACAAGGATTGCAGGATAATTACCCGAAAGTTTAAGTTCAAATCCATTCAATTCAATAATTTCAATCTTTCCACCACCGATTGAAATTCCCACTAATTCAAATGGTTGGTCATCATCGAGAATTGAAATTTTCACTGTATTTGGATGCTCCGTTACTGCATCTTCTTCAACGAAATCAATTGACATCCCTTTTGATTGTGCAATATTTAATGATTCTGGAATACGCTCATCGAACGTATCAAAATCCAATAGTCCACCAATAAGCGCAACATCTGTACCATGTCCACGATATGTTTTAGCAAATGAACCATATAATGAAATCAAAATCTTTTTTGGTTCTTTTCCATAAAGATTTCTTGCTACACGACCAATTTTAGCCGCTCCCGCTGTATGTGAACTAGAAGGGCCAATCATAATTGGACCAATTATGTCAAAAACACTTTTATATTTCATTACGTTTCCCCCAATACGTTATTGTAAAAGCGTATTTTATTTAGTTTTTGTTTTGTTACAACAAATCATTTATATAAAAAGTTGGTATTATGGACAAAACAATGTCCACCTTATAGTGTAATACGAAATTCTACAGAGTTCTACGTTATTTTACATTAGTCTTTAAATAAAGTACAAAAAAAAAGAAGAAGTGATCACACTTCCTCTTTTATCTTGCTATATTTTCTCTTATTCAATCGAAAAAATATATGAATATAAAGGCTGATTTCCGTTATGAACTTCAACTTCTAAATGATCAAAGCTCTCTTCGGCAAATTCAACTAATTTTGAAATTTCTTCATCTGATACATCTTGGCCATATAAGATTGTTAATATTTCAGAATCTTCATCAATCATATCTTGTAATAATTTCTTTGCTGCCTCTAATTGATTTGCATCTGTTGTAACAATTTTACTTTCAAGGATTCCCATGAAATGATCTTTTGTTATTTCTACACCATCAATTTCAGTATCTCGAACCGCATAAGTTATTTGACCTGTTTTAACTGTCTTTAATGCATCTTGCATTCCTGATTTATTTTCATCTAATGATGCAGTAGGATTAAATGATAATAAAGCTGACATACCTTGAGGTACTGTTTTAGACGTTACAACTGCCACATTACATTCTGCAACAGATGCAGCTTGCTCAGCAGCCATCACGATATTTCCGTTGTTAGGAAGAACAATAACATTTTCTGCGTTGCATTGTTCAATCGCTTTTACAATGTCTTCTGTACTAGGATTCATTGTTTGACCGCCTTCAATTACAACAGTTGCCCCAATACTTTCAAATAATGCTTTAATCCCTGATCCCATAGCTACCGTAACGATACCAAATTCTTGTTTTTCAGTAGATTGTGTTGACTCATTTTTAGAAGGAGATTCATTTGAAACCTCTTCATGTAGTAAGTTAGTATGTTGTTCGCGCATATTTTCAGCTTTTAGTTTTAAAAAGCTTCCAAATCGTTGACCTAAATTAAATACTTCCCCAGGGTACTCAGCGTGAATATGAACTTTTACAATTTCATCATCAGCAACTACTAATAAAGAATCACCCCATGCACTTAGCTCTTTACGGAAAGTGTCTATGTCAAAAGGATGTTTATTTAATTTATCTTTTTCAAATCGCACCATAAATTCAGTACAGTATCCGTAAACAATGTCTTCAGTATTTAACATACTTTGTACATTTCGATGTTCTGCTTCAACAAGTTCCTCAAGTGAAAGAGTCGCTTCAGCACCTTCTAGGGAAATTTCTTCACCTTTTAATGATGCTAAGAATCCTTCATAGACTAGTACTAAACCTTGACCTCCGCTATCGACTACACCAACTTGTTTTAACACAGGCAGTAAGTCTGGAGTACGGTTTAATGATGCATTTGCTTCAATAATGGTTTCCTCAAGAAAAGGAATAAATTCTTCATGTGTTTTTGCTATGACAACTGCTTTTTTTGCTGTTTCTCGTGCAACTGTTAAAATTGTTCCTTCAATAGGCTTCATAACAGCTTTATAAGCAGTTTCTACCCCTGCTTCCAATGCTAAAGCAAAATCAGTTGTTGAAATTGTATCCTTTGATTCAATTGATTTAGAAAAACCTCTAAATAATTGAGAAAGGATTACACCAGAATTTCCACGCGCCCCCATCAATAAGCCCTTTGCAAAGCTTTGACCAACTTTACCTACATGACTATTTGGTTTTTCTTTTACTTCCTTTGATCCAGAAGTAATAGAAAGATTCATATTTGTTCCAGTATCACCATCTGGTACCGGGAATACATTTAATGAATCTACAAATTTTACATTTTTCGTTAAGTTATTTGCACCTTGAATCACCATATCTGCAAATAATTTACCGTCAATACGTTTTATCGACACAAATTCTCCTCCTTAATGCGTCTTTACAGGTTAGCTACTTTCACACCTTGAACAAAAATATTAACTGAGTCAACTGACAAGCCTAATGTTTGATCAAGAGTATACTTCACTTTATTTTGTACGTTATTAGCAACTTCAGAAATCTTCGTACCATAGCTTACAATTATGTACATATCGATATTAACGTCCTCACCTACTTGGCGAACAATAACACCTTTTGTAAAGTTATCTTTTTTTAGGATTTCTGTAAGACCATCCTTAATTTGTTTCTTAGAAGCCATTCCAACAATACCGTAACAATCAATGGCAGCTCCACCAGCAATTGTAGCGATCACATCTGTACCAATCTCGATTGTTCCATATTGAGTTTTCATTTCTAATGACATAATTTGGTCCCCCTTATTGGATAATCCAAGTATAGTTAGTTATACTACTTACTTATTATTGTATACCTTTTTCCAAAATAATTCTATTGACTCACTACTATTATTAGCATTTCAATAATATTCATGGTTAATTATAGAAAATACAATTTTTAATGAATTTCTTTTCAATAAGTCAAAGATCCCTCTTTATATGTAGTATAACATACATTTCGATGTCAAGGTTTTTTTCTTGAACAACTTACCAATAACTGTTGCATTAAGCAGAGCGGTATGATAAATTATAGTAGTGTTTGAATGAAAATAATCATTGAAATGTTATTCCGTTTTTTGTTAGGAGGGAAATAGATGGCTCGTGTTTGTGTAATCACAGGAAGAAAGTCTCGTTCTGGTAACAGTCGCTCTCACGCTATGAATGCTTCAAAACGTACTTGGGGTGCTAACCTTCAAAAAGTTCGTATTTTAGTAAACGGTAAACCAAAGCGTGTTTACGTTTCAGCGAGAGCATTAAAATCAGGTAAAATTGAGCGCGTTTAATTTATTAACGTACTAAAAAGCATAGCGATCCGCTATGCTTTTTTACTTTTTTTATGATGCCTGTTGCCTCTAACCAAAAAACTCTACTCCAATTAAGCTAAGCGTCTTTTTTAAATGTACTCAGCATGGCGCGAACAAGTCCGCCAAGAAATTTAGGTAATTTAATCGTATAAAATCTCATGCTTTCCCTCCTACAAGCTTTCTAGCATTTTTAAGGAAAAGATTAATCCTATTACATTCTACTTGCGATGAGCGAAAACTATGACATGAAATTGTTAATCTTTGCTCCTTACTACTAATGCTATGCCTTCGCTAAATGAAATAGACCCTTCACTCTCTAGCAGTTCATTGCTTACACATAGTGATGATCCAATCTCCAATAAATGATTAGTTAGTGGATATTTAAAGCCCTTTAACGTTAAATTTTCTACTTTAGCACCTAATGAAAAAAAGGATACGTATTTAAAATGCTGCATTTTACTAATGAAATGGGTACCTTCCTGAATGACATATATTTCGTTATATTCATCCACGATTTTTATTGTAACACCAGAATTCATAAATTTTATTAATAATGACATACTGCCAAATTCATGATCTAAACGTTTTCCGGTTACACAATGGATAAAAATCTTTTCTGGTTTTTGTTTAATTGCCCATTGAATAGCAAGTTCTAAATCTGTTTCATCTTTTTCAGGAGGGTAAATAAAAACATTTGGAACAAGCCTTTTTATCTTTTCTAAATTCTCATCGCTTAAAGAGTCAAAATCACCGAATATTGCTTCTGGAATTAATCCTTCTTCAATTAAGTAATGAGCTCCATTATCTACGCCAATCAGTAACTGGTTATCGTCCTTCTGAGTAATTTCAGTAATTGTATTCGATTTCGGCCCTGCACCTACAATATGTATAATCAACTTTTTTTCCACCTTTAAAAAAAATGCAATCGAATGTCGATTGCATTTTTTGTTTCATAATTAGATTTTACATGCAATTTTAGATGATTACATTATCCTCTAATTTTCGCTATAGCTTCTTTTCTGTCTTCCTTATTATAAACTGCTGAACCAGCTACTAGTACGGTAGCACCTGCTTCTATACAAATTTTAGCCGTATGCTCGTCAACGCCACCGTCTATTTCGATTTCAACTGATAAATTGCGTTCTTTAATCAAATTAGCAACTTGTTTAATTTTAGGAACAACTGAATGAATGAATTTCTGTCCGCCAAAGCCAGGATTTACTGTCATTAAAAGGACCATGTCGACATCATCAATAATCTGTTCTATTGTTGAAACTGGAGTAGCTGGATTAAGAACTACACCTGCTTTAATACCAAATGATTTAATTGTTTGGATCGTGCGGTGCAAATGTGTACAAGCTTCAACATGAACCGTAATAATGTCCGCTCCAGCTTTTACAAATTGTTCTATGTATTGATCAGGTTTTTCAATCATTAAATGTACATCAAGTGAAAGCTTCGTCACTGGTCTAATTGCTTCTACAATTAGTGGTCCAATTGTAATATTTGGTACAAAATGACCATCCATTACATCGACGTGAATATAATCTGCTCCTCCACGTTCTACATCTAAAATTTCTTCCCCAAGTTTAGCAAAATTCGCTGAAAGGATTGATGGTGCAATTTTAACCATGATTAATACCTCGGCTTTCTATCTCTTATTTCTTCTATGAATGATACATAATGATCATATCGTTTAGGAGAAATTTCCCCACTTTCAACCGCAGCTTTTACAGCACACTTTGGTTCTTTTAAGTGGGTACAACCTCTAAATTTACATTCTTGACTTTTTTCTCTCATTTCTACAAAACAATATGATAAATCTTCAGATTCGATTCCCATAAATTCCAATGAACTAAAACCAGGAGTATCTGCAACCAGCCCCTGTCCAATTTTTATTAATTCAACATGTCTAGTTGTATGTTTTCCTCGACCTAAATGAGAGGAAATAATTCCCGTCTTTAAATCTAGCTCTGGATTAATTGCATTTAGTAAAGTTGACTTACCAACGCCAGATTGTCCTGCAAATACAGATATTTTATTTGACATATGTGGAAGTACTTTTTCTAATCCTTCCTCAGTTTTTGAAGAAGTTAAACATACTTCATATCCAATTTGGCGATAATAAGAAACGTATTCATACACTAATTTTAATTGTGCTTCTGAACACAAATCAATCTTTGTAATGACAATTAAAGGTTTAATTTCATTAAACTCAATTAATACAAGGAATCGATCTAATAATATTGGAGAAAAATCGGGCTCTACTGCTGAAAAAACTAAAATTGCTTGATCAACATTTGCAATTGGAGGTCGAACAAGTTCATTCTTTCGCTCTTTAATTTCAAGTAGATAACCTTCTCCACTTTTTTCGATATGATATTCTACCTCATCTCCAACTAAAGGTGTTATTTTCTTATTACGAAAATTTCCTCTACCACGACAAGCAACAACTGTCTCATCTGTTTCGACATAATAGAATCCACTCAATGCTTTTATGATTTTGCCTTCTGGCATATACTCACTCCTACAGCTATTTAATTCGATGGATAAGGTACATCTCTTTCTGCAATAACTTGACCATCTTTAACAATTTTATAGGAAGCAGTTTGTCCAGGATCAATTGTCACTTCTACTGGTATAGTAGTTGTTTCGGTGATCGATTTTGAAATTGCAGGTTTTTCACCATTATTATTTTTATCTCTAATATATACCTCAATTAGCTGAGGTGCACTAGGATTGGTTGGGGTATATGGTACTTGTATATTGATTGTTACTTTTTTCGTCTTTTCTTTTTGTTTTCCAGAAGAAATAACGACATTTAATGTATCCCCTTCTTTTACTGCAACGTTAGCAGATGGAGATTGAGAAATAACACGATTTTCAGCAACTGTTCCTGAATCTTCTTTCGTTACGTTAAGCTTTAGGTTATTATCACCTGCATAGGTTTCAACATCTTTTCTAGACCATCCTTTTAGGTCACGAAGAGTGATCGTAGATGTCCCTTTACTAATCCATACATTTAAATCCGTTTCTGATGGAACGACTTCAGCCCCAACGTTCGGAGATTGGTCGATTATTTCACCTTCTGATTCATCACTTTCGATAAAATGCGTTGTAACAGAGCGATAATCGTCTTGTAATCGAGATTTTATCGTGTTGTATTGGAACCCTTTAAGGTCTTCCATCTCGTTACTTTTTTTACCTTTTGATTTATAAATCGTTATCGATGAATTTTCTTTAACAGTTTCCCCAATATTAGGAGAAGTTTTAACTACTTTCCCTTCATCAACTTCATCATCAAAAATTTCTTTAGGATCGCTTATCTTTAACCCTTTTGAAGCAAGCAACGTAACCGCACTTTCGTATGTCATATCCTTAACATCAGGAATTTCTACGTCTTCAGGCAAAAATAATGCAGGAATCAATGTTATCGCTAATAAACCACCAATTAAAAGTGCAATAAAAGTACCTATAATAAACTTTGCAAAAGAATTTTTCTTCTTCCGTTTTAATTTATCAGCTTCGTTTTTGACAGGTTCTTTTTTGACAGCTTCTTTTTTGATAGGTTCTTTTTCTTTATTTGCTTTTTTCTTTGTTGGTACGACAACAGTATCATCATTAGTTAATACAGGAATATCCTTTATAATCGGAATTACTTTCGTTTCATCATCATTTGTAGGAATCACAAAAGGTTTTTCATTCAAACGATCACTATCTAAAGCAGTTTGTAAATCTAGCTTCATCTCATCTGCAGTATCATATCGATAAAAGATATCTTTAGCAGTAGCCTTTAAAACAATATTTTCAAGGCTTTGTGGTATTTCTGGATTAAATTTTGTTGGTGGTGGAACTTCACTTTGCAAATGTTTTAATGCGATCGCTACTGCACTCTCACCAGAAAATGGTAGTTTTCCAGTTAAAAGCTCAAACATTACAATTCCTAAAGAATAAATATCTGACTTTTTATTCGCAACTCCACCTCTTGCTTGTTCAGGTGAAAGGTAATGAACAGAACCAAGTACTGAATTTGTTTGTGTAATTGTTGCAGCTGTTGAAGCTGTTGCAATACCAAAATCAGTAATTTTTACATTTCCTTCTTTATTGATTAAAATATTTTGCGGTTTAACATCTCTATGAACGATTTGAAAATGATGCGCATGAGCTAATGCTGAGGCTAATTGTTCCATAATCCTCAATACTTCTTTTGGCTTTATAGGTGTATGATGCTGAATATACTCCTTTAAAGTCTCACCTTCAACGTATTCCATGACGATGTACTGTAATCCATCTTCTTCCCCAACGTCATATGAGCTTACGATATTTGGATGAGATAGCGAAGTAACTGAATATGCTTCACGTTGAAATCTTCTTAAGAAGTCTGGGTCGTTTGAAAAATCAGCTTTTAACATTTTTACAGCTACATCTCGATCTAATATCATATCACGGGCTAAATAAACGTTTGCCATACCGCCAACACCAATTAATTTTAAAATCTTATATCGGTCGTTTAGGCGTCTACCAATCATCACGCTCATCATCACCCTTTCTCTATATTTCTAGGCTCAAACTTAATAATGGCAAGCGTGATGTTATCTTCTCCACCAAGATCATTTGCGATTGAAATCAACTGGTTACCGAGAAGATCGATTGGTAGATTCTCATTTAATTTTTCATTAAAAAGTTCATTTGATATTTTATTCGATAAACCATCTGAACATAAAATGATTAAATCATCTTCTTCCCAAGTTAAAGTTTTAATATCAACATCAACTGTTTCCTCAGTACCAAGTGCTCGCGTTATAACATTTTTACGAGGATGAATTTCTGCATCCTCCATAGAAATTTGCCCAAATTTAACAAGTTCAGCAACAAAAGTATGATCTTCTGTTATTTGCTTAAACCCTTCATCATTTCTCAAATAACTTCTACTATCACCTATATGTGCAATCGTAAAAAATAAAGGAGTACAAATAATCGCTTCAAGGGTTGTCCCCATACCCTTGCACTCTTCATTTTGCTCAGAATGAATTAATAAGTTTGTATTTAATTGCGCTACAATATTTTTTAGCCATGATTCGGCTTCTACCGGTGTTTCAAAATTACTAGTATTTTTCCACTCTGCTTCAAGGAAATTGATCGCCATCATACTTGCAACCTCACCAGCTAAATGGCCACCCATACCGTCAGCAACTACAGCTAATACGATTCCTGAATCGTTCGTAAATATACCTACGCTATCTTCATTATGCTCTCGAACTTTCCCCGTATCAGTTTGAAAAAAAGTTTGCATTGTTTCACCTCGTCTCCTCTTTACGCTCCTTTGCACGCAACTGTCCACAAGCTGCATCTATATCATGACCTTGTTCACGACGAATTGTAACATTAACTCCATTATTTTTAAGTACTTTTTCAAATGCAAAAATTTGTTCCTTAGGTGTTCTTACGTAATCTCTTTCAGGTACATAGTTAACTGGAATTAAATTAACATGACATTTAACTCCTTTAAGTAACTTAGAAAGTTCTTCAGCATGCTCAACTTGGTCATTTTCACCACCGAATAAACCATATTCAAACGTTACACGTCTACCTGTTTTTTCAACATAGTAACGAACAGCGTCCATTAAATCCGGTAATTTGTATGCACGATTAATTGGCATTAATTTAGAACGCAACTCACTGTTAGGAGCATGTAATGAAATCGCGAAATTAATTTGAAGTCCCTCATCAGCAAAGTTATAGATTTTTGGAATGATTCCACTTGTTGATACTGTAATATGTCTTGCACCAATGTTAAGACCTTTTTCAGAATTAACAATTCTTAAGAAATCCATTAAACCATTATAGTTATCAAATGGTTCGCCTATACCCATAACTACGATTGAGCTAACTCTTTCTTCAACTTCATCAATAGCACGTTGTACTTCTAATACTTGTGCAACGATTTCACCTGCTTCAAGATTTCGTTTTAAACCACCAAGAGTCGATGCACAAAAAGTACATCCAATTCGACAACCTACTTGTGTCGTTACACATACAGAATTGCCATAATTATGTCTCATTAAAACAGTTTCAATCGAATATCCATCATGTAATTCAAATAAAAATTTCATCGTACCATCTGAAGAGGTTTGTTTAACTAATGTTTTTAATGTCGTTATTGTAAAATTCTCTTCAAGTAACATACGTAGCTCTTTTGGAATATTTTGCATTTCTTCAAAGCTTTCAACTCGCTGAACGTATAGCCAATTATAAATTTGCTTTGCACGGAAAGCCTGCTGCTTTTGCGCCTTTAACCAATCCTCTATATCACTTACTTTTAACGAGTAAATTGAGGGTTTATGAGTTTTTTCTATTTTGACTGAATTTGTAGTATTTTCTAATTTCAACGTTACACCTTCTTCCTTAATCTTGCAATAAAAAATCCATCCGTTCCAAAATAATGTGGTAGTAGCTGTACATACCCTTTTTGAACCGATTTATTTTCATTTAATTTTTCCGGAACATGATCAATTAATGAATGATCTAGTTCATAATCATGATGCTCATCTAAAAAAGCTTCGACCACATCAATATTTTCTTCATGTCCAACTGTACAAGTGCTATATACTAAAGTTCCACCTGGCTTAACTAACTTTGAAGCTTCGTCTAAAATAGACTTCTGAACTCTTTGTAAATTCGTTACATCAGTAGCATTCTTTTTTAATAAAATATCTGGTTTACGACGAATAACCCCTAAACCAGAACACGGAGCATCTACTAATACTTTGTCAAATAATCTTCCTTCAAACTCTTCAGGTGCTTTTCTTGCATCTAGCGCTTTTGTTTCTATATTATCTAACCCTAAACGATTAGCTTGTTCTTTTATTAACTTTACTTTATGCTTGTGTAAATCTAATGAAGTAACTGATCCAGTACCGCCTAACAACTCAGCAATATGTGTTGATTTCCCTCCAGGTGCTGCACATGTGTCTAATATATCTTCACCTTTTTCAACTCCAAGTGCTTGTGCAACTAACATCGAGCTTTCATCTTGAATTGAAAGGAAACCTTCTTTAAATGCATTCGTATGAGCAACATTTCCTTTTTGGATTTCTATTGCAAATGGAGACAGTTTTCCTTCCTTAACCTGGACTCCTTCATCTTCAAGCATTTTAAGTACTTCTTCTCTTGTTGCTTTCATTGTATTGACTCTTGCAGTTTGAAACGGTGGAAGTATGTTCTCTTCACAAATTTTTCTCGTTTCTTCTTCTCCGAATTCTTTTACCCATTGTTCAATTAACCACTTTGGATGATTTGTTTCAATTGAAAGCTTTTCGATCGGGTCCTTTATTTCATCGATTGATCGTAAACCATTTCTTTGAATATTTCTTAATACCCCATTTACTAAAGAAGCAATTCCTTTATGTCCGCGCTTTTTAGCAATATTTACAGCCTCATTTAAAATTGCGTGAGGAGGTATACGATCTAAAAAATGCAATTGATATAATGAAAGTTTTATTAATATATAAACCCATTCTTCTAATTTCTTCTGATTTTTAATGAATGGTTCTAAATAAAAATCCAATAATTGATCTCTTTGGATTGTTCCATAGATTAATTCTGTTAATAGTCCCGAATCAGCCGAAGATAAATCATTCTTTTGAATATAGTTATTTACTAACAAATTACTATACGATTGATTTTTATAAACTGAAAGAAGAGCCTCCAAGGCAATCTCTCGTACATTTTTACTCATGTTTTTCTCCTAACTTCATTCCACGTTCAATAAAAGAACCTGCACCATTAATATATTGCTTTGCTTCCATACGCTTTTTACCAGCAGGCTGTAAATCAGTAATTTTGATAGCAGTATGATTACCTGTTGCTACTAATATGCCATCGTTTAAAACATCAATTATTTCACCTGGTGTAGAATTTTGATTCTTATTTACTTTTTCACCCCACCAAACTTTTAAAACTTCTCCGTTTAATGTAGTATAAGCTACTGGCCAAGGGTGTAAACCTCTTACGTGATTATAAATCTCTTCACCAGTTTTTGACCAATTTATTTGTTCTTCCTCACGCTTAATATTTTTTGCAAAGCTAACTTTACTTTCATCTTGCTTCACTGCATTAATTTCACCCTTTAATAATGGTGGAATTGTTTCTGAAAGTAAATTTGAACCAGCAATACTTAATTTATTGTGAAGCGTTCCAACGTGATCTTTTTCTTCAATCGGAACAACGACTTTGGCTAACATATCACCAGCATCTAGCTTTTCTACCATATACATAATTGTTACACCAGTTTCACTCTTTCCTTGAATGATCGAATAGTGAATTGGAGCCCCACCTCGTAATTCTGGTAACAATGAAGCATGTACATTTATACAACCAAATTTAGGAGCTTCAAGAATATCTGTAGGAAGAATTTGTCCAAAAGCTGCAGTTACAATTAAATCTGGCTTTAATGCTAATACTTTTTCTGTTTCTTCTGGAAGTCTAATTTTTTCAGGTTGTAAAACTGGGATATTATGTTTTAAAGCCTCTACTTTAACAGGAGGTGGAGTTAGCACTCTTTTTCGACCAACAGGGCGATCTGGCTGAGTTACTACACCTACTACATCATATCCTTCTTCGATTAATCTTCTTAAAACAGGAACAGAAAAATCTGGCGTCCCCATAAAAACAATCTTTGTCATTTTTTTGCCTACCCTTCTAATTCACTTTCTTCATAGAATTTCGAGACTTTAGAAGTGAATAAAACTCCATTTAAATGATCAATTTCATGTAAAAGTGCACGAGCTAAAAATCCACGAGCTTCTATAATAAAATATTTTCCACGTTTATTTTGTGCTTTGATTTTTGCATAGTTAGGTCTTGTTACATCACCATATAAGTTAGGGAAACTTAAACAACCTTCAACATCAGTCTGCTCGCCTTTTGTTTCCATTACGATCGGATTAATTAAATCAATTCTTCCATTCTCATCTTCAACATCAACAACAGCTACTTGCTGCAGTATACCAACTTGTGGAGCTGCTAAACCAACACCATCTGCTGCCAGCATTGTCTCATACATATTATTTAAAAGTTTTACTAAATTTTTATCAAATGTCGTCACTTTTTCACAAGGTGTTTGAAGAACTTCATTTGGATATTCTACTATTTTTAATAAAGCCAATTTCACAACTCCTATCTTGATTGTACGTTAAAATTTAATTTCTAAAAACGACCTTCGTCTTATGCTTGTTGGGGGCTGACCAGTCCCCTCCACTTTTCGTTCTGTCTAGTTCCAGGCGTTATCCCCTCGAGGTATCGGGGATAAGCAAACGCCTTCCGCTTTTCGTACTGTCTAGTTCCGGCTCCTAGCCCCTCGAGGTCATAAGCCAAGGTCCGATAAAGGTAAAAACCAACCTTTTTCGGCCCTTGTCTTATGCTTGTCGGGTCTGACCAGTCGCCTCCACATTTCGTTACATAAACATAGTAGGTTGAAAGTCGATTGTTAATTGTAGTTTGCCTTTGTCCGTTTCGTCTTGGTAGTATTGTTGGATTCGGTTTAGTACGTCATAGAGTGCAGGTTCAGATTTGTATTTTATCACACATTGATAACGAAAATGGTCTTTTATTTTTGCGATTGGTGATGCTACTGGGCCGAGTACAATTGATCCTGCTGATAAGTACTCTCTTAAATACCCTGCAATTTGTTCACTTACTTTTACTGTTTTTATCAAATCATTATGTGCTATTGATATTAAAACTAAATAATAAAAAGGTGGATATCGAAATGAGCGTCTTATTTTCATTTCTTCTTCATAAAACGCAACATAGTCCTGTGTTTTAGCTAATTCAATACTATAATGCTCTGGTGAATATGTTTGTATAACTACTTCACCTGGTTTTTCATGACGACCAGCTCTTCCACTTACTTGTGTCAATAAGCTAAATGTTCGCTCACTTGCTCTGAAATCAGGTAAATGAAGTGAGCTATCTGCTGCTAAAACACCAACCAATGTAACATTTGGAAAATCAAGTCCTTTTGCAATCATCTGTGTACCTAGTAAAATATCAGCTTCACCGTTACCAAATTGCTTAAGCATTTTTTCGTGGGCACCTTTACGACTAGTCGTATCATTATCCATTCTAATGACTCGTGCTTCTGGGTAGGTTTTTGTAATAGCTTCCTCTACCTTTTGCGTTCCAGTTCCAAAAAATCGAATATGTTCACTTTGGCAAGATGGGCATTGTTTTGGCATATAGGTTTCATATCCGCAATAATGACATTTTAGATGATGGTTATGTTTATGATAAGTTAAGGAAACCTCGCAATGTGGGCACTGAATTGTGTAACCACAATCTCTACACATTACAAATGAAGAATAGCCTCGACGGTTTAAAAATAAGATGATTTGTTCCTTCTTCTCTAATCGATCTATTATTTTTTCATGTAAAGCTGTAGAAAACATCGTACGATTACCGATTCTTAACTGCTCTCTCATATCGACTATTTCCACTGCGGGTAAAGGGCCTTGATTAACCCTTTTTGACATTGTATTTAGCTCATAAACACCTTTACTAGCTCTAGCAAATGATTCTAGTGTAGGAGTCGCACTTCCTAAAACGATTGGACAATGATGATATTCTCCTCTCCAAATTGCAATATCTCTTGCATGATATCTTGGATGTTCATCTTGTTTATAAGTGGTCTCATGTTCTTCATCAATGATGATCATTCCAATGTTTTCAAATGGTGCAAATATTGCTGAACGGGCACCCACTACTACTTTAACTTCTTTTCTCTGAATCTTTCTCCATTCATCATATTTCTCACCAATAGATAGACCACTATGTAGAACTGCAACATCATTTCCAAATCTACTTTTAAAACGACCTACAATCTGTGGGGTAAGTGAAATTTCTGGTACTAATACGATTGCTTCTTTCCCTTCAGATAGGACCTCTTGAATGGCTTGCAAATAAACTTCTGTCTTTCCACTACCTGTTACGCCATGTAAAAGATGGATCTTATTCTTTCGTTCATGAAATGAAGAAACGATTTGCTCAAATGCAATCTGTTGTTCTTCTATTAGTGGTAAAGGCTTAGATCGTTCAATTTCCCTACCTTCATAAGGATCACGATAAACTTCAACTGTTTTAATTGAAATTACCTCGTTTTTCTCCAATGTCTTTATAGGTGAATCAGTGATACCAAGACATTCTTTTAACTCCTTCACACTTGTTTGACCATTCATACGTAAGTATTCAATAATGTCTTTTTGCTGTGGTGATTTGATTATCGATAATTCTTCGTCTAATACCTTTAATAGAGAAACTACACGTTCTGTTTTTTTATTCGCTTTATTTTTTACTTCATATTCAATTTCAAGCAATCCTTCTTTAATTGCTCGTTGAACTAATGAAATTTTGCTAACAAGACTTTCTATTTCAGTCCATTCTCTTCTTTTTACGATCGAAAATAGATTTGCTAATTCAGGAACTAATTGATCTAAAGCTTCTTCAGATGTTACTTGAACATGTTTTTTATATACAGCTTTAATAGCAGTCGGAAGCATTGCTTGATAGGCAGAAATGAAAAAACAAAGTGTTTTTTGAGATAGATAAGAACCTAAAAGAAGAAGTTCTTCTGTTAAAACAGGCATGACATCAAGTACTTCTTCGATTTCTTTAACCTTCTCTAAATTAGTTGTTTCTTTTATAGACAATACGAATCCTTGAACTTTCCTTGGCCCAAATGGAACAATTACTCGCATTCCAGGTTGTATTGCATCCTGCCACCTAGTTGGTACTTTATAATCAAAAGGACGGTCAGTTTGTCTGACTGATACATCAACTAAAACTGATGCGTATGTCATCTTTCTACCTCATTTAATAAGTGATGAACTTCAAGTAGTATTTCTTTTGCTACTTCTTTTTTACTCATTATAGGAAGTGGCTTAACTTCACCATTACGCTTAAAAATGGTTACAATATTCGTATCAGATCCAAAACCAGCCCCTGCTCTTGTTACATCATTAGCAACGATCATATCTGCATTTTTCTTTAAAAGTTTACTTTTTGCATACTCATCTACTTGATCAGTTTCTGCAGCAAACCCTACTAAAATTTGATGTGTTTTATGTTGACCTAAAGTAAGAAGAATATCTTTCGTACGTTTAAAAGCAATTGAAAGATCACCATCAGCTTTTTTCACTTTCTGATCATAAGTAATTGAAGGTGTGTAATCAGCAACTGCTGCTGTTTTTATTACAACATCCGCTTCATTATAATAAGACCAAATCGCTTCAAACATTTCCTCAGCAGACTCGGTTTGGATAAATTGACACCCTTTAGGTGGTGTTAAAGTAGTTGGTCCAGAAACGAGAATTACCTCTGCTCCTAAAGAAACTGCAACTTCTGCGATACTATAACCCATCTTACCCGTTGAATGATTTGAAACAAAGCGAACTGGATCAATTTTTTCAACGGTTGGGCCAGCAGAAATAATAATTTTTTTACCTTTTAATAAACCTTCTTCTCTTTGGAAATGTTCATTCACGAATTGAACGATTTCTTCCGGCTCTGCTAATCTACCTTTTCCAACATAGCCACATGCTAAATATCCTTCATTTGGCTCAATAAATCGATGACCAATCTCTTTCAATGTGTTCATATTCTTTTGAACAATTGGATGGTTATACATATTAACATTCATAGCTGGTGCGATCCAAACTGGTTTTGTTGCCGCCAGTAATGTTGCCTGAATCATTTCATCTCCAAGACCATTTGCTAATTTTCCAATTGTATTAGCAGTTGCTGGAGCAACAATGATTAAATCAGGCCAATCACCTAAATCGATATGAGCAATTTTTGAACTATCTTTTTCATCAAAAGTATCTATATAAACATCATTTCTTGATAAAGCTTGAAACGTTAAAGGTGTCACAAATTTTGTAGCGGATAAGCTCATCATAACTTTAACGTCATATCCTGCTTGTACTAGTTTACTTGTAAGTGCTGCTGCTTTATAGACTGCAATTCCACCTGTAACACATAGGAGAATCTTTTTTTGTTCCACTCACCTTCACCCTTTCAAATTTTATTCTTTCTATGTAATATGTCAAAAAATAGGTCTTTTGGACGTTCTATGTCTAAGATACCACAAATATGATTGAAATAACTGTTTTAGGCTCATCTAAAAAAAGCTCGCCAATGAGCTGATCGTCAAAGTCATAAGCTTAGTTGTACTTATCCTATTTACTAAAGTCAGGACTTTTCGTCGATTAAACTACTCGGCCATTTTATCACAAAAATAAGACTGCCCCCCATTTCTAATCACCACGAAACTTTTAGGAGAGGTGTTAAACACCACGTTGTCCTTTTTAGTCATATGGAAAATTAGCAAATGTTTTGGGACAGCCTCATCACACAGTTAAATATTAATCTTCTTTAACTTCTTCAAGTTTTCTATAAGATAATAAACCAGCATTAATTTCTTCTAATGCTTTTCCTACAAATTTATAAGATACTGGTTTTTCAACACGAGTATCTTTATTTACTTGCATTTCACGAGCACGCTTTGAAGCAACTGTTACTAGCGTATATTTTGAGTCTAATTTTGTTAATAAACGGTCAATCGAAGGATATAACATAGTTTATTCGGCCTCCATCATTCTTTTATAATAATTTGCAACTCGTTCACGTTTTAAATGTTCACTTAAAATAATTGCTTTAATACGGTCACAAGCTAAGTCAACTTGATCATTTTCAACTACATAATCGTATGCATCCATCATTTCAATTTCTTCTTTTGCTGCATTCATACGATTCATAATCACATCTTCAGTTTCTGTACCTCTTGTTACAATTCTATTTTGTAATTCTCTCATACTCGGAGGGGCTAAGAAAATAAAAATCCCTTCAGGAAAAGCTTTTTTTACTTGCAGGGCACCTTGAACTTCAATTTCTAGGAAAATGTCTTTTCCTTCACTTAATGTTTTTTCAACATAATCAATTGGCGTTCCATAGTAATTACCTACAAACTCTGCCCACTCAAGAAACTTATCTTCATTTATTTTCTGTTTGAAATCTTCTTTTGATGTAAAGAAATAATCTACTCCATGTACTTCACCTTCACGAGGATTTCTTGTCGTCATCGAAATACTATATTGCAGATCTAAGTCCTTATTATCAAAAATAGCTTTACGCACCGTACCCTTACCTACTCCTGATGGACCAGAAAGTACGATTAATAAGCCTCTTTCATGCCTCATTTATGACCCTACCCTTCTAATTCTAGACAGTTTAATTTATTAAAGGTCAATCTACTGTTACTTCCTGTTGTGTCAGAGTCAATTAATAAAAAATTAATTAGTCTTCTACTTCACATT
The DNA here is from genome assembly GCF_002564465.1 of Bacillus sp. AFS088145. Classification (GTDB taxonomy): domain Bacteria; phylum Bacillota; class Bacilli; order Bacillales; family Bacillaceae_G; genus Gottfriedia. Next base: position 172,959 of record NZ_NUUX01000008.1, read on the forward strand.
GTTACCGGACCTTTGCAACTATAAACAAATCTTTTACATTATTCAATATTTTGAACTTGCTCTCTAATTTTTTCAAGATTATTTTTAATTTCAACAACTTGTTTAGAAATATCTAATGAATTTGCTTTAGAACCAATCGTATTCACTTCTCGATTCATTTCTTGTACGATGAAATCTAATTTTCGCCCAATTGATTCTTTTATTTGTAAAGTTTCATTAAACAATTCTAAATGACTAGTTAGTCGAACTAATTCTTCAGATATGTCACATCGATCTGCAAAGAGCATAATTTCTGTTAATAATCTTTGCTCATCAACCGCTGTTAATTCAACTTCCGCTAATTTAGATTGAAGTTTTTCACGATATGATTTCATAACAAGAGGAGAGTGAACAATAATCTGTTTTTTACATTCTTCAATTGCTGTTAATCTTTCTATTAAATCTTTTTTAAGTTGTCCACCTTCTTTGCACTTAACATCAAAAAATTGTTGACATGCATTTTCAGTAGTCGTTAATAATAATTCTTCAAAATTATCATTGATTTGTTCTACTTCACTTACTGTAGTAACTTCAGGTAGCTTTAATAAATCGATTGGATTATAAAAAGATTTATTTTGCTCTTCACCTGAAAGATGTTCAATCGCTTTTTTATATTGTTGAATTAAGCCTTCATCTATTTGTAATGTACGTTTTAATAAGCCCTCAATTGTAACAAAAACCTCAACTCGACCTCGACTAGTATACTCAGCTACAATTTTCTTAATTGCATCTTCATAAGCTAATAATTGCCTCGGCATTCGAACGATTGTCTCTAAGTATCGATGATTCACTGCTTTCATTTCAATATGTAATTTGTACTGTTCATTTGACAAAATGGCTTTACCATACCCTGTCATACTTACGACCATTGTTCCACTTCCAATACACTAATTTTCTCTCTAATTTATTTCCCAAATTTCATTCAATATGTAAAAGAGAAAAGGTAATAGAGCATACCTCTACTACCTTTAGGAATTATAACATATTTTAGGTTGGTTATCCATTTTGTTCGCAAATTATTTTTTCTTAGAAAATAATGCACCTGCAAGCATAAAAGTTGGAATTGATGAAAGCCCTCCAATTAAGAACCAATCTCTAGGCACGATTGGAATCGTTTTGAATATTGGTTGTAATGGTGGGTAGTAAATAACAACTAGCATTAATAGCATTGAAACGATTACAGCACCAATTAAATATAAATTTCCAAATACATTTCGATGGAAAATAGAACGTTCACTCCTACAATCAAAAACATGAATTAATTGAGCTAATACTAAAGTAGAGAATGCTACCGTTTGTGCGTATTCTAGTTGATTCGGATGTTGATTATAGGAAATAATGAATGCTAATAGTGTGACAAATCCAATTAAAAACCCTCTTGAAATAATTTTCCATCCTAAACCTCTTGCAAAAATCCCTTCTGATAATGAACGAGGACTTCTTTTCATTACATCATCTTCAGCTGAATCCACACCTAATGCCATTGCAGGTAAACCATCAGTCACTAGATTTACCCATAAAATTTGTACTGGAACAAGAGGTAGCGGTAAAGCTAATAACATTGCAAACAACATAACTAAAATTTCACCTACATTTGAAGCTAATAAATAACGAATAAATTTACGAATATTACTATAAATATTGCGACCTTCTTTAATTGCAGATTTGATTGTCGCAAAATTATCATCAAGTAAAACTAATGCTGAAGCTTCCTTTGCTACATCCGTACCAGTAATACCCATTGAAATTCCAATATCCGCTGCTTTAATGGCTGGTGCATCATTTACGCCATCACCAGTCATTGCTACAATATGGCCATTCGCTTGAAGTGCTTTTACAATTTTCAATTTATGCTCAGGTGAAACTCGGGCAAATACAGCAGCATCTTCAACAAATTCCTGGATCTGCTCTACAGAAAGTGCATCTAATTCTTTTCCTTCTACAACTCTACCGTTATCTCTTAAGATTCCTAGTTTTCTAGCAATACTAGAAGCTGTTAACTTATGATCCCCAGTAATCATAACCGTTCTTATACCAGCTTCTTTACATTCTTGAACAGCTTGTGCAACTTCTGCTCTTGGTGGGTCAATCATCCCCTGTAAACCAATAAAAGTTAAATTGCTTTCGAGATCCCTTTCATCAATGATCGAATTTGGATTTAATGGTTTAAAAGCAATCGCAATCGTACGAAGTGCATTATTTGCATATGTTTCGATTGTACTTTCAACTGAATTTTGTCTAAACGTATTTAATTGTTCTTCTCTTTCATGCCATAAAATTGTATTACATTTTGAAAGTAAGACGTCTGGTGCACCCTTTGTAATCACAAATTGTTCACCTGATCGATTTTTTACAACGACCGACATCATTTTCCGTGTACTATCAAAAGGAAGCTCATGTATTCTAGTAAAATTTGAATTTACGTATTCACGGTCAATACCAGCTTTATAACCTGCAACAACAATTGCACCTTCAGTAGGATCACCATCTAGTACGATTTCTTTTTTCTTTTGAATTAATTCTGCATCACTACAAATAGATCCGAATACAAGAGTTTGAAATAATTGTTTATTTAAAGTCGGATTAATCGTTCTCTCTTTATTCGTAAATTCTCCATCTATTGCATATCCGTTTCCAGATACTTCAAAACTAGATCCGCCCGACCAAATATTTGTAACAGTCATTTTATTTTCTGTCATAGTCCCTGTTTTATCTGAACAAATGACTGAAGCACACCCTAATGTTTCAACCGCTTGAAGCTTTCGAACGATTGCTTTCTTTTTAATCATCCGTTGCACACCAAGTGATAAAGCAACCGTTACAATTGCTGGCAAACCTTCCGGAATCGCAGCAACTGCAAGTGACACACCCGCTAAAAACATATGATATAATTCATTCCCTTGATAAACACCGATAAATACAACTAAAGCTGTTAAAAATAATGCTAAAATAATCAATATTTTACCTAATTGTTCTAATCGTCTTTGTAAAGGTGTAACAATGGTTTCTGTATTTTGAAGTAAATTCGCAATTTGCCCCATCGCTGTTTTCATTCCTGTCGAAACTACAACGCCTTTACCATTACCACGCGTAACGAGTGTTCCCATAAAGCCCATATTATCTTGATCACCAATACCAATATCATCTGACTGAATTGATTCAAATCTTTTTTGAACCGGTACAGATTCACCTGTTAGCGCTGATTCTTCTATGTATAAACTTGATGCTTCGATTATGCGAATATCAGCACCAATCCGATCGCCACTTGAAAACTTAATAATATCCCCAACTACTAAATCTCTTGAAGGTAGCTTAACAAACTGCCCATCACGCAAAACATTTACTTGTGGAGCAGCCAATTCTTTCAAAGCTTCTAATGATCTCTCTGCCTTAGCTTCTTGAAAATATCCTAAAATCCCGTTAATTAAAACAATTGCCATAATCGCAACTGCATCTACTACTTCCTTTAAAAAGATTGATATAATCGTTGCGCCTAATAGAACAAATACCATAAAATCATTAAACTGATTTAAAAATAAAACGAGTTTGGAAGTTTTCTCTGATTCCTTTAATTCATTTGCCCCAAAAGTTGCTCGCCTTTTCTTTACCTCCTCATCAGTTAAACCGGAGGAAACATTTGTATTCGTTACTTGCACGACTTCTTCCGCTCTCATCCGATAAAAATTCATACCCGCGTTCACCCCTAATTAAACATTAGGTAAGTTGTCCCCCTTACCTCTCATAAAAGCATATTCAGACTCGTCCAAATAAATGATATAATGATGAAAATAAATCTAGCTTTTAACCAACTAGAACTGTGACAAGACCAATCAAGATATTGTATGATTGAATTCCATGAGAAATTTCTTGATTGTTTATTTAATGGATATGAGCCAGTTTAAGAATTATGTTGAATTGAGAAATATAATGAATAAGTTAATTGAAACTTTAGGATCGTTTATTAGGGGAAAAACCTTAAAAATACGTTTGTATGGTCTTTTAAAGTTTATAATTTAAAATCTTTTCGTTTCCATATAACTCGTCCATTCTAGAGTAGAAATCAACGTACTTTTTTGAGATTATTAAGTCACTTAGTTTGAACCCTAATCATTTTATTGCACTTAGAATTGATTACAATTAGAGAAGTGATTGGAGCTAAAAGGATGCTCGACTCCTATGGGATATGCGGGAAAGGTGAAATCCTACAGGAGCATATGCGACGGAGAGGCTCAAGAATCTCGTCACATGGAAAGCGAGCATCCTGCAGTGGAAATCAACATCCTTATTTAAATTGATCTTAAGTCGCATTTAATAACCTCATCATTTTATAGAATGATTAAAAGTTAAATTTTTTAAAAAATAGTGTTTTAAAGAGTAGGACGTGATACATATGTCTTTTGACGGACTTTTTACAGGAGCTATGACAAACGAAGTAGCTTCTAAACTAACAACCGGAAGAATATCAAAAATTGTACAACCAAGTAACTATGAAGTACTACTTACTGTGAGAGCAAATGGTGCCAACTTCAAACTACTAATAAGCGCACACCCTAGTTACGCAAGATTCCATTTTACAAATCAAAACTACGATACCCCATCAGAACCATCAATGTTTACAATGCTTTTAAGAAAACATTTAAATGGTGGGTTCATTGAAAGCATTACACAATTAGAACATGAGCGAATCGTTAACATTAAAGTCCGTAGTAGAAATGAAATTGGTGATGAACAATACCGAACATTGATCATTGAACTAATGGGTAGACATAGTAATATCCTTTTAATTGATGAAGAAAGACAAGTAATATTAGATAGTATAAAGCATGTACCAATGGCTGTTAATCGCCATCGAATAGTACAACCCGGTGCTACTTATATTTCTCCTCCTAATCAAGAAAAGCATGATCCATTTCAGATCACTTCCAAAGAGGAGTTTAATCAATTTATTATTCAAAGTGATCAATCACCATCCGAAGCAATTGTTCAACATTTCTCCGGAATCTCTCCATTACTCGCAAATGAAATTGTCTATAATGGAAAAGAAGATGTGTATAATTCATTTAAAACAATCATGAATGAAATACAATTAAAAAAGTTTACCCCTTCACTTTTCCGCTTAGAATCGAGAGAAATGTTTTATTTCATAAATTTAACTCACTTACAAGCCGAACAAACTGTTTTCGACAGCTTAAGCGAGTTGTTAGATGTTTATTACTTTGGTAAAGCCGAACGTGACCGTGTAAAACAACAAAGCGGAGATTTAGAAAAACTGTTACAAAATGAACTGACAAAAAATAAGAAAAAAATTAAAAAGTTACACAAAAGTCTTGAAGATACTGATAAAGCAGATAAAATTCAGTTACAAGGTGAATTGCTTACTGCAAATATGTTTGCACTACAAAAAGGTATGAAAGAAATTGAAGTAATTAATTACTATGACGAAAATGGTGCCACAATGGTCATTCCTTTATCGCCATTAAAAACACCCTCAGAAAATGCACAAGCTTATTTCACCAAATATACTAAGCTTAAAAATTCTGTCGCACATATACAAGAACAAATTAAATTAACAAAAGAAGAAAATGATTATTTAGAGACAGTTATTCAGCAAATCGAGTCTGCTTCACCACGAGATTTAGAAGAAATTAGAGAAGAACTAGTGGAGACTGGTTATATAAGAAAGAAAAAATCGAAAAAAGCCCAAAAGTCTAACAAACAAAAAGTTACATTAGATGAATATATCTCTACTACTGGTGAACCATTATTAGTCGGCAAAAATAATAAACAAAATGATTATTTAACAAATAAACTTGCAAGTAGAGACGAACTTTGGTTTCATACAAAAGATATCCCGGGCTCCCATGTTGTTATTCGTGCTAAGGATCCAAGTGAAACTGCGATTAAAGAAGCAGCTATTATCGCTGCATATTTTAGTAAAGCACGTCAATCAAGTTCGGTCCCAGTTGATTACACGGAAATTCGCCATGTTAAAAAACCCAATGGTTCCAAACCAGGTTTTGTCATATACGAACAAAACAATACAGTTTATGTAACACCTGATGAAGAACTCGTTTTAAAATTGAAGAAATAAAAAAAATGGTGCCTATAAAGGGCACCATTTTTACTTATCTACCTTAGTATATGGCAAAACAAGTATAGTTCTATTAAGCTTAATATAGCACCATTTACTCTACTTTTATAACCTCTAAGCTAAAACTATTTTACTTTTTCATTATTACTACTTAGTAATGATCCCAAAAATAGTACAAGTCCTACGCAAAATCCAAAAATTAAATTCGTGTAAATCTCATATTCTCTTATCTATTTAATAATTAAATAAGTAGCAAAAAATAGCATCGTAATGACGCCGAAATACTTTAAAACATCCTTTATTTTTACCAATTAATCACAACCTTCCCTATTAATTAGTTTTCAAAAAGATTGCCTTTAACACCTATTCTAGAATAAACAGCTATAGTCCTATATTAAACCTAATAAAAAAGATAAGCTGAAAATTTAGCTTATCTCTTATCTCTCATTTTGTAAGTAGTTTAACGCCTGCTTTGTCTTCTCAATATATTCTATGTCATTATTCGAACACATAAATTTGACATTTGTTTGACCAGTTTCATATAATTGGCCATTTTCTCCAAGAAGCTGGATTAATCTTTTTACAGTACCATTACTTCCATCAACAATTTGAACATCTTCAGGTAAAATCTTTTGTAAGATGTTTTTATAAAATGGATAATGAGTACAACCTAAAACAATTGTTCCATATTGCTCAATATTAAATAATGAAAGTTTACTTTTAAAATAATCAATCATAAAATTTTCATCAAAATTTAATTCCTCACAATAATGAACAAGCTCTGGTAAAGGTAATGAATCAACAATACTTAGATCGTCCACTCTAGAAATAAGCTCATTATACTTTGTTTGCTTTAACGTAAGTGGAGTCGCAAAAACTAATACTCTCTTACCAGTTGTTCGGTTCATTTCAACAGCTGGTTTTACAGCCGGTTCCATACCGATAATCGGAAAATCATACATTTCTCTCAATTCATTCACTGCAATACTAGTCGCCGTATTACATGCAATTACAAGTGCTTTTACATCTTCTTTAATAATCATTTCAACAGACTTTTTTACAAATGCACTTACTTCTTCCTTCGTCTTTGTACCATAAGGAACGTGGAGAGTATCAGCAAAATATAAAAAATCTTCATTTGGTAATTTTTTCAGTGCCTCATTTAAGACAGTTAACCCACCAATTCCTGAGTCAAAAAAAGCTATTCTCATTTCAATTCACCTAATAATTTAAATTTAATGAAGTCATTTGTGAAAGTGTCTACAAATCATAACATTACTCAACTAAAGACAAACTTTTACAAATATATAATACTAAATTAACCTAATTATGGATGAATGTAAACTTTTCAGAAAATAGTTAACTCGAGCAGGGTAATTCAAAATGCATGTCAAGCTTGCTAAACCTATATTTCACACTATTCCTTATACATTAGTCTTCCTGTTACCGATTCTTAAAATAATGATTTTATTACCCTCTACTTATTGTTGGTATGTTTATATTTGGATTTGGCGATTCAATCTTCGGACCTTCATTTAATGGGATGGTCTCCAAGACTGTTGATCCTAGTGAACAATGCAGAATTCAAGGAGGTAGCCAATCTATTCAGGTTTTAGCAAGAATAATTGGACCGATTATAGGAGGTCAAATCTACGTATCACTTGGTCATGCCGCACCCGCTATTATGGGTATGATCTTTATAGCACTAGCAGCATTAGTATTGAATAAAGGCAGACTTATATATAGATAAAGAGTGAATACTTCTAACATCATCTTTAGTAAATGGCGGTCTTAGGGGGACCGCCTTATTCTATTTCTAATGATGTGGAATTGTAAAATATCTTGATCAATCAAAAATATACTTCAATCCGACAAAATTTATTTTATAATGAAGTACATGGTTCATAGCTCAAAAACAAGGTGGTTAGTTAAATGAAAGAAGAATTACTTAACATTTTTGATGAATCTGGTAATCATATAGGAGAAGCCACTCGAAGTGAAGTACATAAAAAGGGATTATGGCACGAAACATTTCATTGCTGGTTACTTAGTATAGTAGAAGACCAAACTTCAATCTATTTTCAAATCCGTAGTCATCTAAAAAAGGATTATCCGAATTTATTTGATATTACTGCTGCTGGTCATTTATTATCTACTGAAACAGTTCAAGATGGATTAAGAGAAGTAAAAGAAGAACTTGGAATAGAAGTAAAAATGGAAGATGTAATCCCTCTTGGCATCATTAAAAATTCGATCATTTTAGAAACGATTAATGATCAAGAATTGAGTCATGTTTTTTTACTAAAAAGCGATAAATCATTTACTGATTTCAACCTACAAAAAGAAGAAGTTTCAGGCATAGTGAAAGCTGATTTTAATCAATTTTATCAATTCGCACATGGATTAAGAGATACAGTAGAAGTTGATGGTTTTCAAATTACTGAAACAAATGAAAAAATTCCAATTCAAAAATCAGTAGATAAAAATCAGTTTGTATCTCACGAAAGTAATTATCTTTTAGATGTTGTTGAATTAATAAAAAAACATATACATAATGAATTCTAATTTTAAGAGCCCTTTATTTCTAAGGGCTCTTAATTATTGAAAATTTGATAATTTAATTGCAAGGTTGTTTTTCAACCGCATGAAAAAACCCTAAATTATTAGGGTTTTTTAGTTCATTCAATATCTTTACTAAAAGAATAAGATAGTTTTTTATACTCCATTTTATGTTCATAAAAACGATGCGCATTAATTCTTTGGACACCGGATTGTAGTGTTACTAATTGACAGCCATTTCTTTTTCCAAAATCAGAAATAAAATCTAGTAATTTCTTGCCGTATCCATTTGATCGTTTACTTTCATCCGTCACTAAATCGTAAACAAATACATGTCTACCATTATAGAAATTTGTTAAAATACTAACTCCAGCGACTGCAACCGTCACTCCTTGATCTTCCAACCCAAATAATTGATACCCTTGTTTTTGCATTTCTTCGTACAAATTAAAGAATGATTCTTCATTTAAGTGTGTACGAAGTTGTTTTAATACTTCAAAGCCTTTTCTTAGCTCTTCTTTTGTTTCGTAAAGTTTTACTGAAATATTAGTCATTCTAACACTCCTTTTTAATCTTTTTACGATACACTAATTACATTTTCACCAGTTTCAGCTTCTCTTTTAAATAATCTTGAATAAACGCCATCTTTTTCTAATAAGGAATGATGCGTACCTTCTTCGACTACTTTCCCATTTTCTAGTACAACGATTCTGTCCGCTGTTAATACGGTAGATAATCGATGTGAAATTACGATGACAGATTGCTTTGATTTTCGCTGTTGAATCGCTTCATTAATTTGTAACTCTGTAATTGGATCTAAAGCCGAACTTGCTTCATCTAAAATAAGGATAGGAGAGTTTTTAACTAAAGCTCTTGCTAATGATAATCTTTGTTTTTGACCACCAGATAATAGTGCCCCTCGTTCACCAATTGATGATTCTAGACCATCTGGTAATGAATTTAGATAGTCTGATAATCCACTATCTTTTAGAGCTTTAATCATTTCATCATCTGTCACCAATTCATTTCCTATACGAATATTATCCGCTAAACTACCATTTCTTAGCTGTACATCTTGCGAAACAAACGAGATTGCATCTCTAATCCACTTTGCATTCGCTTTTTCAATTGGTAAACCATCTACTTCAATTGTTCCCTGATTTAACGGATAGAAACCTAATAATAAATCTACAATTGTTGATTTTCCAGCACCACTTGGTCCTACTACGGCCACTGCTTCCCCTGGTTTCACATGAAATGACAATCCATTTAACACAAATTCTTCCTTCGTTGGATAGGCAAATTTTACATCTTTAAATTCAATTAACCCATTAACTGAATTTAATTTTTCACCCTCTTGCACTTCAAATTCTGAAACTTCTTCAGCTAACAATTTTTCAGAACGATCTAATGCTGGACCAGTTCTACGTACTGAGAGCCAGTTTCTTAGCATTCTTTGAATCTCATTAGCGGCAATGGTCACAAGTCCCCCTGCCGTATACATTTGTCCCGTTGTGATTTGATCATTTGAAATTAGTAAAACACTAATAAAATAGACAGCAGCTAAAGCAAAACCATTATAGCTACCAATTACGACTATTGATTGCATTCTTGCTTTTAATTCGATAATTGATTCCTTAATAAATGATTTACGGATATCGGCAACACTTTGAATTTCATAATCCGTTGCACCAAGAATTCTTGAAAGTTGGATCCCTGTTACTGATTCTCGTAATCTTTCTAAATAACGTGACGCTTCAGTTCTAGCTTTAGCCGAAGCAATTCTGGTACGGGCTCCGACTTTATTAGATGTCCAGTAAAATAAAACACCTAAAACAACACTTGTAATCATTAAATAAGGATTAATCCAAAGTAAGACAATACTATATATAAATACTCCTTGAACAGAAGCCATAAAAGTAGAGCCTTCCCATGCTAAAAAGTTATGCAGTGTATCTGGGTCATCAGAAACTCGTGCTAATAATTCACCAGATTTAGACTGATGAAAATATGAATAAGGTAAAATTTGCAAGTGCTTAAATAAGCGTAGTTTTTGCCAGTTTGTAACAGATTTAGCAATATGATGACAAAAATACTCATCAATGACCATTAAAATTAAATCAAGAATTGCAGCAATAACAAGCAACCACATTAATCCCCATAGTAATGCATTGTCATGATTTGGAAGTATATGATCAATTAACCAACCCGTTCCTAGAGTTGGTATTAATGCTGCACAAACTTGACTTAAAGCAATGACAAATGAATCTGCAAATACCCATTTTTTATGGGGCTTGAGAAAGTTTATGACTCTTTTCCCATCGCCTATTTTTTTTGTATTTTTCAGCATCATACAGCACTCTCCTTTTCTAGTTCACTGTATTGTGCCATATATAATTGATAGTACTGACCTTTTAATGATAATAATTCTTCATGTGTACCTTGTTCAGCAATACGTCCTTTATCTAATAATAAAATACAATCCGCATCCTTTACTGTTACTAGTCGATGTGCAATTGTAATTGTTGTACGACCTGGGATTAACTTTTCAAGTGAAGATTGTACCTTTTCCTCTGTTTCTCCATCTAATGATGATGTAGCCTCATCGAAAATTAATACTGGAGGATGACGTAATATTGCTCTTGCAAGAGCTACTCGTTGTCTTTGACCACCAGATAATTTTAGCCCTCTTTCACCAACAATCGTCTCAAAACCTTCCTGTAGTGACTCAACTAAATCAGATAAGTCCGCTGCTTGAACAGCAAGCCCAAGTTCTTCATCAGTTGCATTAGGTTTGGCATATAGTAAATTTTGCTTTAATGTACTATTTAAAAGAAATGTTTCTTGTGAAACGACACCAATATTTTGGCGTAATGATTGATAATCATGAGAAGATAAATCTTTATGATCAACTGAAATCGATCCTGAAGAAGGCTGGTATAATCCGAGTAATAACTGAATTAATGTACTTTTTCCTCCACCGCTTGAACCAACAATCCCAATATGTTGACCTGCTCTAATTGAGAATGAAACATCTTTTAGAACTTCTTCAGTTGAATTCGGATAAGTAAATCGAATATTTTTAACTTCTATATCACCTTTCACTTCTCCAAATTTTGGTAAATCATCAGGTTGTTCTGCAGGTAGGTCGAAGTACTCATATATTCTTTGAAGTGCTGGAATTGCTTGTTGAATTGTTAATGCATTTTCAGCTAACGAGCGGACAGGCATAAACATTGTTGGGATAAAACCTAGAACAGCAATTAATGTACCAACTGTAATTTCATGCTGCCAGATCGAATATCCACCAATTAACATAATGACCCCTGGTGCACCATTATTAAACACATTTCCTAAACGCCAATTAACCTTCCCGATTAAAGCCAACCGAATAGCAAATCTTTTCCAAACAGACAACTTATCTTCTAATTTTTTATTTTCTTTATCCTGTGTTTGAAATGTTCGCACTAGACGAACAGATTCAATACTTTCTTGCGTGTGATTATATAAATCAGCACTCATATCACGGGCTATAGCCCCCATTTTCCTTACTTTTTTACCAATCATAAATGAAGGAACTAAATAAATTGCAAATACAATGAGCATGACCACAGCCGCTGGCCAATATAATGGAAACACCGCTATAAATGCTGCAATTGCCGCAATTACTTGTTGAATAAAACGTGGTATAACTGTATTATTCAAGTTTTGAACAGACTCTACATCATGCGTTAACCTATATAACATATCCCCTCGTGGTGTTGTCGAAAAAAACGTCATTGGTGCTTTTTGAAGCTTTGTAAATGCACGTAATTGCATATCTGTAATTACATCTAGACCAATTTTTACTTGAATAAATTCTTGTAATGATTCAAAACCGACCTTAAATAAGAATGAAAGCATAATCCCTAAAATTAAATAAAAGATAATTTTTGAATCAGGACCACCAACAATCTCATCGACCAATTTACCAGTCAAAATCGGCGGAATAATCGCAAATGCGCCAGCAATTAATGAACATACAAAAGCAATTAGAAATACTTTCCAATACGGTTTAAAATGATTAACTGTTTCGATTAAAATTTTCATCTATTGCCATCCCCCTAACCTGTAACATTTTACAATATTTTCTAACTATTTTCACTATTAAAATTTTTAATAGGATTAAAGTAATGCATTTCTAAATGGATCTGGAGAGATATTTTTGTATTCTTATGTTGTTTAAAACGTCTCTCCCAGAACTCAGAACTACTTTTCTACCCTCTTCGTTAATCCTTTTATCTGGTCTCAAATACATTCTACTCTTTCAATTAATCTATTTCTTCATTAGATTGATTGAACATTGGTACACTATTAGTCTTAAGGTGCATAAAAAAAATCTACAACTTAAGGCGTAGATTTTAAGATTTTTTATTTATTTTCTTTTTCTATTTCAATATTTTAAAATCGTATGAATGAACTGATTTCCCTTTTATTGATGACAAAATTTCCTCTACACCTTCCATTTGAACTACCTTTGTTTTTTTGCCAGTTTCTAAAGAATATTGTTCAATATAATATTTAACTTTCTTTTTTGAATCATACCTTACAACATACATTGAATCATTTTTGAAATATGTTTGTTCTCCATAGCGATACGGACCTTTTCGTGGATTTTCAATTGTAAATTTCTTTTTGACTAGATTACTAGTAGTGTCCACTGTGTAAACCTCACCTAATCCATTTGTGAAGAAAAGCTCCTTACCATAAATATAGATCGAATGATCAGGGCTGTATGGGATTTTTGCGGTCAATCCGCAGTAGAAGAATAATATAAGACTACTTGTTTATCATCTAAAAAGTTACTCTTTCGAATGGTCTCCTCTTTTACAATAAATGGAGAAACTCTAATCTTATTAACAACAAAATAACAACTATAAATAACTAGTAAGCAAGTTAGAAATAGTATGATATATTTATTCTTTTTTTTCATTTTTTTCTCCTAGGCTATAATAAAAGGCAATAAGTCAAACTGTGCAACTTATCGCCTTATAAAATTTATATTTTACGAACTAGCGTTGTATCTTTTGCATCACGAATATCCCTCGGATATACACCTGATCCTTTGTCTATATCTAAATCTAAGCCTGATTTTAACTTATAGGCAGACCAGACTAACTTTGCACAGTTTTTATCACCAGTATGATCTGTTTTACGGTTAGTTGCAAAATTGTAAGAGTAGTCATCTTTACCTACTCGACTGCGTGCCCAATCGGCAGCTGCATTACGTTTTGCAGTTGTAGTGTTAACGGATCTGACTTGTGCATCACCTTTGTCTACTTTTCTATTTTCGTAATCTAATGTACGAACTCCCTTTTTTGGAACAGATTCGACTACAGTTTCAGCATTATAATACATTCCTACATGTCCATGATTTAAGTAAGCAGTTTCTGATGCCGTATAGTAAATCTGGCCTTTTACTCCTGTACCAACAGGAACAGTATCACCACCACCACCTCTAGCTTGCAATTTTTTTCTGACAATCCCTGAGCTTCGTCTTGTTTCAGTTCACTAAAAAGTTGTTTTAATATAGCTTCTTTCGTATCACCAGTGTTTTTAGAAATGGATTCTACATCCTTTAATAATTCTTTTTCTGAAACATTCGGTTGTAATACTAAAATTTCTTTTACATAAGGTAAATCGTTTGTACCAGCATAGCTAATAGGGGTTGCAGTTAAGACTAAACTTGCAGATAAGACACTTACTCCGATTAATTTTTTCATTTAAACATCTCCTTTTACAAATATTTTCTGTATTTGAAATAGAGAGTGATATGTGTTGTTTATTTTTACTGTCGAATCATTCATCACAATTCTATACAAGAATATTAAATAAGGAAAAATTTACTAATATTTACTAAATTTTAGTCTCTTTTGTGACACTTTTTAACTTCTTGAAATTTGGATAAACATACTTCAATCCGTCATAGTACAGAGTGAAGTGAAAGATAAAGCTAGTAATTTTTAAAGAAAACTCGCGAATTTGAGAGTTTTTAGGCAAAGACAGAGGGTGTAGTTGCAATTATAATTTTACTAAAATTGGCTACTTCGCGGAGCTTGCTTCACCGCTGCAAATTTTAACTTTCTTTATGCGTAAAAAAATCTACAACCTAAGTCGTAGATTTATTTGTTTCATTCAGTTTGTATTCTAAGAATTCTTGAGATTTTCCTTTTGGGATACTCAAACTCTTAAATTCCTCATTTTTTATTAATTTAGCTATATAAACAATTTGACCAATATGATTTCCGTAATGACTAATTTGTCTATGTATTGCTTGTAAAACAGTATGATCTTCACCACGAATTTTAATTGTTTTTAGTACATCTTCTTCTTGTAGACTCTCTAGTGTGTTAAAAACAACATTCCATCCTTTATTCCAATCAGCTAATAACTTATCTTTGGATTGGTAAATCCCCTCAAACTCAACATCACGATTTCGCCATGATTTTTCACCATCCGTCGTAAGAAAATCCGTCCATCTAGAAATCATATTACCACTTAAATGCTTTACAATTATGGAAATACTATTTGATTCACTAGATGGTTGTAAGTGCAACTCCTCATTATTTAGCTGATCCATCGAACGATCACCAAGATTTTTTATCCCTTTGAATTCCTTTAAACTATTCGAAAGAAATTGTTTTGCGATTGACATACTTGACCCTCCAATTTTAAAGTTTCTTTCAATCAATTTTATGAATAGTTTAAAAACTTATTAATTATTTATTAAATAATTTGTTTCGGTTTAGGGTGTGAAAGAACACTAAATTAGTAAGATTTTCAGGTGAAAGTTTTTCATTTTGATGATTTTTTACGTGAATCCTGATCATTTTAGGTGATTTAACGCTTGGAAGCTTATTTTATTTGAATTTTCTATTGTGGAGCAGTCGGTTGAGTGTGACTTTTATGGTTTTTTGCGATTTTACTATTTTTAATTGTGATTACTTAAATTTAATTGCTGTTCTCTATTTTTAATTGCGATTTCCGTTTTTTAATTGCTATTATCAAATTTTATTTGCGATCCTCTTTTTTCATGTCATTACCTCATTGTTTTGTTGGGATTTACTTATTTTCCCTCTCACTTTCTTTTAAATCAAATTAATTCTAAGACTTATTTGAACTTTTGAATTTTTTAATTGCTGTTTTGATTATTTTATTTGCAGAATTGATATTTTTAATTGCACATTTGGCTTTTTTATTTGCAGTTCACTTTTTTTATTTGCACTTCTGGCTATTTTAATTGTAGTTTCGACGATTTTATTTGTAATATCGGACGATTTATTTGCAGTCCACTTTTTATTTGCACTCCAGATCGATTTATTTGCAGTCATCTTTTTTTTATTTGCACTTTCGGACGATTTATTTGCAGTCATCTTTTTATTTGCACTCCAGATCGATTTAATTGCAGTCATCTTTTTTTATTTGCACTTTCGGACGATTTATTTGCAGTAACTCACCCCACAAAAAAAAGATGACTCCAAAAAGTCATCTTTCCTATTCTAAGTATTAAACTTCAACAGTCATCCAACTAGCATCTTGTGGATTTTTTCTCCATGCCGTTAGTTTTGCTACATGTTCTGCTTCGATTGAGCCTTGTTCTTTTGCTACTTCAACTAGTGTGTCATAGTCAGTTAGAGAATAGTAAGTTACGTCGTTTGCATCGAATTTCTCTACTGCTGCTGGAAGATTGTATGTGAAGATTGAGACTACTCCTAGTACTTCGCAGCCCGCTTCGCGTAAAGCTTCAACGCATGTAATTACGCTGCCGCCAGTTGAGATTAGATCTTCTACTACTACTACTTTTTGTCCAGTTTTAATTGGACCTTCGATTTGGTTTCCTTTGCCGTGGCCTTTTGCAGAGCTACGTACATAAACCATTGGTAATTCCATTAAATCACTTGTCCATGCTGCGTGTGGAATTCCAGCAGTTGCAGTTCCAGCGATTACATCTACGTTACCAAATTTAGTTTGGATTAGTTCTACTAAGCCTTTTGCAATGTTTTTACGAATTTCTGGATAGCCAAGAGTTAGGCGATTATCACAATAGATTGGAGATTTGATTCCTGATGCCCAAGTAAATGGAGTTTCAGGTTGAAGGCTTACTGCCCCAATGCTTAATAAGTTTGCTGCGATATTCTTTTTCATATTGTTACGCCCTCCCATTGTGCAATTACTTCTTCATATGCTTCTACTGGATTTTCGCTTTTTGTAATACTGCGTCCTACTACAATATAGCTACTTCCAAATTGTCTAGCTTTCGCTGGAGTTGTTACACGTACTTGATCATCTACACTATTATCTGCTAGGCGAATACCAGGTGTTACAGTAAGGAAGTTCTCACCTTCAACTGCTGCTTGAACTAACTCTACATCAAGTGGAGAGCAAACTACACCGTCAAGACCGCTTTCTTCTGTTATAGCAGCATATAGTTTAATCGAATCCTGTAAAGAAGAAATTCCTTGTTCATTGATTACTTGTTCTTCTGAAGTGCTTGTCAGTTGAGTTACTGCAATTAGTAAAGGTCTTTTTTTACCAGCTGGAGTGCCTTCTTCTAGCCCTTCTAATGCTGCCTTCATCATTTTCGTTCCACCAGCTGCATGAACATTAACCATGTCTACTTCTAGAGATGCGATATTTTTCATTGCATGTTTTACTGTATTTGGAATATCATGAAGTTTCAAATCTAGGAAGATTTGATGTCCTAATTCTTTTAATTCCTTTATGATCGCTGGACCCTCTTTGTAAAATAGTTCCATCCCTACCTTTACATATAGAGACTTTTGAAATTTTTTTACAAAATTCATTACTTCATCTTTTGATGAAAAATCAAGCGCGATGACCACTTGTGATGACATGTTGTTTCCAGCTCCTTCCAATACATTCTTCAATTGACTGATAACCATATTTGTGTAGCACTTCAGGCAGTTCATCGATGATTGTTGGACAAGCAAATGGATCAACGAAGTTTGCCGTACCTACACCGATTGCACTTGCTCCTGCTAGGAAAAATTCTAGTGCATCTTCTGCATTCATAACCCCGCCCATTCCGATGATTGGAATGTTTACTACTTGGCTCACATCATGAATCATACGAATGGCTACTGGTTTTATTGCAGGACCTGATAATCCACCAGTTTTATTAGCTAGAATTGGTTTACCAGTTCTTAAATCTAGTCTCATCCCTAGTAATGTATTGATCATTGTTAAACCATCTGCTCCTGCATTTTCAATTGCTGTTGCGATTTCAACAATATTCGTTACATTCGGCGATAATTTTACGTATAGCGGAACTTCGCTTACTTCTTTAACTTTCTTAGTTACTTCAGCCGCTGTTGCAGCATCCGTTCCAAATGCAATCCCACCACATTTTACGTTTGGACAAGAAATGTTTAATTCTAGTGCTTTTACATTACTTACTTTTGAAATTTCTTTTGCGACTGTTACATAGTCTTCGATAGTTGATCCAGCAATATTTGCAACGATTGGTACATCATAATTTGATAACCATTTTAATTCACCGTTAATTACTTTTTCTAAACCAGGATTTTGAAGTCCAATCGCATTTAACATCCCCGCCCCTGTTTCAGCTACACGAGGTGTTTCATTTCCGTATCGTGTTTCAACAGTTGTTGCTTTTATCATAATAGCTCCAAGAATACTTAGATCGTAAAGATTTGCAAACTCTCTACCAAATCCGAAGCAACCAGAAGCTGGCATAATAGGATTTTTCAAATCTAAGCCAGGAAGTTTTGTTTGTAATGAAATCATAATACTACCTCCTCAGCTTGAAATACTGGTCCATCGCTACAAATTTTACGATATGACCCGTCTTCAGTATGGCATACACATGCGAAACAAGCTCCGATTCCACAGCCCATTCGTTCTTCAAGTGATATATAGCCATCCTTCATACCCTTATATTGCTGTTGTAAAGCTTTTAACATTACAGTTGGACCACATGCAAAGTATTGATCAAATTGAAGCTCTTTTTCACGAATTACATCTGTTACGAATCCTTTCGTACCTAGAGTTCCATCTACTGTTGCCATAAAGGTTGGTCCTAATTCCGAAAATTCTTTTTCATAAAAAGCTACGTTACTTGATGCAAATCCTAATACATGAATTACATTTACACCGCGAGCTTTAAATTGCTTCGAAAGTTCATACATCGGAGGTACTCCAATTCCACCACCAACTAGTAGTGCTGTATCTCCTTCTGAAAGAGTTTCAACATCATAACCTTGACCTAGAGGACCTAATACATCAACTTGTTGTCCAACGCTTGCTTCTTTTAAAAGCTTCGTTCCTTCACCTTCTGCGCGGAATATCATCGTGAACTCACTTTTCTCTTTGTCGATCGAACATATACTGATTGGTCTTCTTAATAGTGGCGTTAGTCCACCAGTCACTTTTATATGGACGAACTGCCCAGGAGAGTGCATCTCCTGAACTAGTTCACCTTTTAATGTCATTTCGACAATTTGATGGGCAATTTCTCTGTTTGAGACAATTGTCATGAGTTCTTTTTTTATCATACTAATACGCCAGCCTTCATTTCTTTGTTTGGTAGTGCAGAAGTTGAGAATGTTAAGCTTTCAATTACTGATAATATTGCAGTTGCTGTATCTAGTGAAGTTAAGCAAACTACTCCGTTTTCAACTGATTCACGACGAATTCTGAATCCATCACGAGCTGGTTTTTTACCTTTTGTTAACGTATTGATAACAAACTGTGCATCTCCACGCTTGATCATATCTAGCATATTGTCTTCATGCTCGTTAATTTTGTTTACCGCTTTTACAGGTACACCGTGGTTTTCTAAATGATTTTTAGTTCCTTCTGTACCGAATACTGTAAATCCAATTTCATGGAAGCGTTTTGCGATATTTACTACTTCTTCTTTATCTTTATCAGCTACTGTAATGATTACTGAACCGTGTGTTGGGATTTGCATTCCCGCAGCAATTAGTGCTTTGTATAATGCTTTTTGAAGACTTACATCTTTACCCATTACTTCTCCAGTTGATTTCATTTCTGGGCCTAATGTTATATCTACTGAGCGTAGTTTAGCGAATGAGAACACTGGTGCTTTTACATATACTTCATTTTCTTCTGGATGGTAGCCTGTTGCATATCCGAATGAAGCTAATGTTTGACCTAAGATAACTTTTGTTGCGATATTTGCCATTGGTACATTTGTAATTTTACTTAAGAATGGTACTGTACGGCTTGATCTTGGGTTTACTTCTAGTACGAATACTTCATCTTTATCTGTTACAACAAACTGGATGTTAAGTAATCCTTTGATATTTAAGCCTTTTGCAAGTTTAATTGTATAGTCGATTAATTTTTCCTTCGCAGCTGCTGATACATTTTGTGTAGGGTATACTGCGATTGAATCTCCTGAGTGAACTCCAGCACGTTCGATATGTTCCATAATACCAGGGATGTATACATCGATTCCGTCAGAGATTGCATCTACTTCAATTTCTTTACCAGTTAAGTAGCGGTCGACTAATACTGGATGTTCTGGATTGATTTTAACTGCATTTTGCATGTAGTGAAGAATTTCTTCACGGTGGTATACAATCTCCATTGCACGTCCACCAAGTACATATGATGGTCTTACTAATACCGGATAACCAATTTCATCAGCGATATTTGCTGCTTCTTCAGGTGTCATTGCAGTTTTACCTAGAGGTTGTGGTACTCCTAATTGTTGAAGTGCTTCTTCAAACTTGTCTCTGTCTTCAGCACGATCTAAATCCTCTAGTGAAGTTCCAAGAATTTTCACACCACGTTCTACTAATTTGCCTGCTAGGTTGATTGCTGTTTGACCACCGAATTGAACAACTACTCCCATCGGTTTTTCTAAATCGATAATGTGCATTACGTCTTCGATTGTTAATGGCTCGAAATATAGTTTGTCTGAGATACTGAAATCAGTTGAAACTGTTTCTGGGTTGTTGTTTATAATGATCGCTTCGTATCCTGCCTCTTTAATTGCTCTTACACAGTGTACTGTTGCATAGTCAAACTCAATCCCTTGACCGATTCGAATTGGACCAGATCCAAGTACTACTACACTCTTCTTATCCGTTACAATTGATTCATTTTCGATTTCATATGTTCCATAGAAGTATGGTGTTGAAGATTCAAATTCAGCTGCACATGTATCAACCATTTTATATACTGGAATGATTTGATTTTGTTTTCTAAATTCGTATATTTCTCTATTTGTTGCATTCCATTGTGATGCCATGTAATCATCACTGAAGCCCATTTTCTTAGCTTTTAAAAGTACATCTAGTTCAAAATGGTTTTCTTTAATTTGTTTTTCCATTTTTATGATATTTTCAATTTTGTGTAGGAAGAAGAAATCAATTTTAGTAATATCGTGTATTTCTTCTAATGTCATACCTGTTCTCATTGCTTCAGCGACAATGTATAGTCTTTCATCGTCAGCTTTTGCCATGCGAGTAATCATTTCGTCTTTAGAAAGTTCTTTTACTGCGTTAAGCTCGATGTGACTAATTCCTAATTCTAGAGAGCGCACTGCTTTTAATAATGACTCTTCAAGAGTTCTACCGATTGCCATTACTTCTCCAGTTGCTTTCATTTGAGTTCCTAACTGACGGTTTGCTGTTTCAAATTTATCAAATGGCCAGCGTGGAATTTTTGATACGATATAGTCTAATGCTGGCTCGAAGCAAGCATAAGTTTTCTTTGTAACTGGGTTAATCATTTCATCCAATGTTAAGCCTACTGCGATTTTTGCCGCTAATTTTGCAATCGGATAGCCTGTTGCTTTTGAAGCAAGCGCACTTGAACGTGATACACGTGGATTTACTTCGATTACATAGTATTGGAAGCTATCTGGATCTAGTGCAAGCTGTACGTTACATCCACCTTCAATTCCTAAAGCACGGATGATTTTTAATGATACATTTCGTAGCATTTGATATTCGCGATCGCTTAACGTTTGAGAAGGAGCGATTACGATTGAATCTCCTGTATGAACACCAACTGGATCGATGTTTTCCATGTTACATACTACAATCGCATGGTCATTTGCATCACGCATTACTTCATACTCGATTTCTTTAAAACCAGCAATACTTTTCTCTAATAGACATTGTGTTACTGGGCTATTTTTTAATCCGCTTGCTACGATTTCTTTTAAATCTTCTTCATTATTACAAATTCCTCCGCCTGTTCCTCCAAGAGTAAAGGCAGGTCTTACGATAACTGGGTAGCCAATTTCTTCTACGAAGTCGTATGCTTCTTCTAAAGTATGAATGATTTCACTTTCTGGTACTGGCTCGCTTAAGTCGTTCATTAATGTTCTGAATAGGTCGCGATCTTCTGCACGGTTAATCGCTTCTAAAGTTGTTCCTAAAATTTTTACTCCACACTCTTTTAATACACCAGAGTTATCTAATGCTACCGCTAGGTTAAGTCCTGTTTGACCTCCTAGTGTTGGTAGAAGTGCATCTGGGCGTTCTTTACGAATGATGCGACTAACGAAATCTACTGTTAGTGGTTCGATGTATACTTTATCTGCTGTTTGTACATCCGTCATAATTGTTGCAGGGTTTGAGTTTACAAGAATTACTTTGTATCCTTCTTCTTTCAATGCCTGACAAGCCTGTGTTCCAGCATAGTCAAATTCTGCTGCTTGACCGATTACGATTGGTCCTGATCCGATTACTAAGATTGTTTTAATGTCTACGCGTTTTGGCATTGTAAGTTCCCCTCTCGTTTCTGTGCTTCCATCATGCTCATAAATTCGTCAAATAAATAGTTTGCATCTTCTGGTCCAGGTGAAGCTTCTGGGTGATATTGTACTGTGAATGCTGGGTATGTCTTATGTTTAAGTCCTTCTACAGTTCCATCATTTAGTGCAACATGTGTTACTTCTAATTCAGTACCTTCAATCGAATCCATTTCTACTGCATATCCATGGTTTTGTGAAGTGATTGCTACTTTTCCTGTTTCTAAGTGTTTAACTGGATGATTCGCACCACGGTGACCGAATTTTAGTTTTGAAGTATTTCCACCATTTGCTAGAGCAAATAATTGGTGTCCTAAACAAATTCCGAATAATGGTACTTTGCCTACTACTTCTTTAATCATTTCGATTGCTACTTGAACATCCTTTGGATCTCCAGGTCCATTACTTAACATAATTCCATCTGGAGCAAGTAAGAAAATTTCTTTTGCTGAAATATTATATGGTACGACTGTAACGTCACATTTACGGTTTGTTAATTCTCTTAAGATACCGTGCTTCATTCCGAAATCTACTAATACTACTCGGTGTCCTCTCCCTGGACTTCTATAAGGTTTTTGTGTTGAAACTCGTTCAACATGGTTTGTGAATAGTGGTGTATTTGTTAGTTCTGCAACTACTTCATCAACATTTGCTTCCATGCTGCAGAATTTACCTTTCATCGTCCCAACTTCACGAAGCTTTTTCACTAACATACGTGTATCGATTCCTGCTAAACCTGGAATTCCTTTATCTTTGCAATATTGATCCAAGCTCATTTTGTTTCGGAAATTTGATGGATGCTCAGCATATTCTTTTACAATTAATCCATGTACTGCTGGTACGATGCTTTCAAAATCCTCTAAGTTGATACCATAGTTCCCTACTAATGGGAAAGTGAATGTTACGATTTGTCCACAGTAAGATGGGTCAGTTAATACCTCTTGATATCCTGTCATACCTGTTGTAAATACGATTTCTCCTGTTGTTTCAACTTCGCTACCAAATCCTTCTCCTACAAAAACTGTTCCGTCCTCTAATATTAATTGACGCATCATACTGTTAGTTCCTCTCTTTCATATACTAATTTGCCATTTACCATTGTCATTACTGGCCAACCTTTACAGTTCCAACCATTAAATGGAGTGTTTTTACCTTTTGAAAGGAATGTTGTTGAATCGATTTCCTCTTCTAAATCTAAGTCGATTACAGTTAAGTCTGCTACCGCTCCAATTTCAATTTTCCCTCTGTTTAAGTTAAAAACTTCAGCAGGTTTAGTTGTTAAAAAGTTTATTACTTGTTGTAAAGTCATTTTACCTGTTTGGACAAAATGAGTGTTTAATAATGGAAAAGCAGTTTCTAACCCTACAATTCCAAACGGTGCTAATTGCATTCCCTGAGCTTTTTCCTCTTCTGTATGAGGTGCATGATCTGTTGCAATCATGTCGATTGTTCCATCAAGTAATCCTTCGATTAATGCTTCACGATCGACTGCACTTCTTAATGGAGGATTCATTTTGAAATTTGTGTCTAAGCCTGGGATATCATCTTCACAAAGAATTAAATGGTGTGGAGAAACCTCAGCCGTTACATTAATCCCAGCACGTTTTGCATCGCGTACCACTCTTACTGATTCTTTTGTACTGATATGGCAAACATGATAGTGACAACCTGTAGCTTCAGCTAATAGTACATCTCGAGCAATTTGAACACTTTCACAAATTGAAGGAATTCCATTTAAACCATTTTCTTTTGAAAACTTACCTTCGTGGACACAACCTTTTTGAATCAGCGTGTTTTCTTCACAGTGTGCAACGATTGATACATTTAGTTCAGCTGCTTTTTGCATTGCTTTGTACATCATTTCAGCTGATTGAACTCCTACACCATCATCTGTGAAAGCAAAAGCTCCATTTTCTTTTAAGCCTTCAAAGTCTGTTTGCTCTTCACCAGCTTGTCGGATTGTAATTGATGCATAGGGTAATACGTTTACGACTGCTGTTTCTTCTATTTTTTTGTTTAATGCGCTTAGGTGCTCGATTGTATCTGGGACTGGTCGAGTATTTGGCATTGCAGCAATTGTGGTAAATCCTCCTCTTGCCGCTGCCTTCGTACCTGTTTCGATTGTCTCTTTATGTTCACCGCCCGGCTCACGAAGATGTACGTGAACATCAATTAAACCTGGTGAAAGCAGTTTGCCGTCTAATTCAATTTGCTTTGCATCTTCATCAACGATTGTTGCAGCGATTACTGAGATTTTTCCATTAACTACTAATACGTCTCGATTTAGAAGTTCACCATTTTCTTGTAAGATGACACCGTTTTTAAACAAGTACTTCATTTTTCATCTCTCCCCATACTGTTGGTAAGGCTCTTTTTAACACAGCCATTCGTACAAATACTCCGTTTTCCATTTGCTTGAAGATTCTTGATTGCTTACATTCAACTAATTCACTTGCAATTTCAACATCTCGATTAAATGGTGCTGGATGCATGATAATGCTTGTAGATTTCATTTTTGCTGCTCTTTCGACTGTTAGGCCATGCTTTTGTAAGTAATTTTCCATTATGTGATTTGTCTCTTCGTCATGTCTTTCATGCTGAACTCTTAATAGCATCATGACATCAACTTCTTCGACTAATTCATCTAATTTTTTATATGTTCCATAAGTATTTTTATCATCTTTCCATTCATCAGGACTTGCGAAGTATACTTCTGCACCTAATCTAGTTAGTGCTTCAGCATTAGAGCGTGCAACTCTTGAGTGTCTTAAATCTCCAACAATTGCTACTTTTAATCCTTCAAAGCTTCCAAATTCTTGTTTGATCGTTAGTATGTCAAGTAGGCATTGAGTTGGGTGATTTCCACATCCATCGCCGGCATTCAGGATTGGCATTCCTGCATCTTTTATTTCTTGAAAATACTCGTCTTGTGTATGACGGATTACGACTGCTTCAACACCAATTGCTTGAAGGGTTTTAACTGTATCATATAAAGTTTCACCTTTTTGAATGCTTGAGCTTTCAACAGCTAGGTTTATAACTTCAAGTCCAAGTTTCTTTTGAGCAACCTCAAAGCTAAAGCGAGTTCTCGTACTATTCTCAAAAAACAAATTTGCAACAAATGTCTGACGTTTTAGGCTACTTATTTCTCCATTTGCAAAGCTTTGTGCTTGTTCTAGCAAATCTTGAATTTCTTCGATTGTTAAATCAGACATGGTTAATAAATGATTCATCCGTCATCCTCCTAAATGAATTTCATCTGTTTTATTTTTGGAGTCTCATCAATGTAAGAATGCCCCATTTAAATTTCAATTATGAAGCTAAGCTCTCGTCCTTATTTTCAGTTGTACGATCGCCACCAATGTTTTCTGGTAGGACTAAATTTAGTACAACTCCGATTAAAGCTGATAAAGCCATTCCTTCTAATGCGAATTGTTTACCAATGTGTACTGCTGCTCCACCAATTCCTAGTACTAGAATGACTGAAGCGATAACCAAGTTACGTTGTTTAGCAAAATCAGTCTTGTTTTCTACTAGTACTCGTAATCCGCTTGAAGCGATGATTCCGAATAGTAGGATTGAGATACCACCCATTACAGGTGTCGGGATTGAGCTAATCACCGCTGAAATTTTTCCGATGAATCCGAATGATATAGCCAAAATTGCAGCACCTATGAATACGTATACGCTATAAGCTCTTGTGATTGCTAGAACACCGATGTTTTCACCGTATGTTGTTGTTGTAGGTCCACCAATTAAGCCTGCTATCATTGTTGAAACTGCATCTCCGAATAATGACTTATCTAATCCAGGATCTTTTATTAAATCTTTCTCTACGACACTTCCTAGTACAACTTGGTGTCCGATATGTTCTGAGATTGTCACGATTGCTACAGGTACAAAGATGATTAGCAATTGGAATGTGACATGTGGTGTGTAGTGAACAAATGGGACTGAGAAATCAGGTGGTGCTATCCAATCTATTTTTTTAATTTCTGTAAAATTTACTACTCCAAAGAAGATTGACGTAATATATCCACCGATAATTCCTACTAAGATTGGTATGACTGATAAGAAACCTCTTGTAAATAATGCTGTTATGATTGTGATTGCTAGTGTAATTAATGCGATTGCGATTGATGTGGAACTGTATTTGCCGTCTGGTCCATTCATTGCCATTCCAACCGCTACAGTTGATAAGCTTAATCCGATTACGATAATTACCGGCCCAACTACGATTGGTGGTAATACCCTGAATAACCATTTCACGCCTACTTTGTTAATGATTAGTGCGATTACCGCATAAATAATTCCTGTGATGAAAACTCCAACGAACGCTGCACCAGGTTCTAAATTTGTTTTCGCGTAGATCATCGGAGCGATGAAGGCGAATGATGATCCAAGGTAAGATGGTACTTTACCTCTAGTGATTAGTATGAACACGATGGTTCCAATCCCACTTGAAATTAATGCGATCGAAGGGTTTATACCGATTAAGATTGGAGCTAATACTGTCGATCCAAACATTGCGAATAAGTGTTGTAAACTTAGGAAAATCCATTGACCTATATTCGGTTTTTCATTTATCTCTAGGACAGGTTTTTGTTTTATCATGTTGTTTCCTCCAATTTTCCCAATAAAAAAACTCTTTGTGATTGTACACAAAGAGTCCAAGTGCGTTGCTTCAAATAAGGCAGCAACTAACTAGACCCTTTGTTAGCCTCTCTGGACCAAATTTAAAAGGGACTTCTATTTTTCAAATATACTTACTCTATCGTGGTCATCTGTTTCCTTTAATGCTACGACTACTTTTTCATTACTCGAAGTTGGAATATTTTTACCAACATAGTCTGCTCTTACTGGAAGCTCACGATGTCCTCGATCTACTAAAACTGCTAATTGTATTTGTGCCGGTCTACCTAGGTCCATAACAGCGTCCATTGCGGCACGAACTGTTCTACCTGTGTAAAGCACATCATCAACTAAAATTACTTTTTTGTTTGTTAGGTCAACAGGAACATTTGAACCCTTCACTAATGGTTCTTTGTTTTCTGTTTTTGTCGATAAATCATCTCGATAAAGAGTAATATCTAAATCTCCCATGATTACCTCTTTACCTTCAATCTGTTTAATTCTTTCAGCAATACGTTTTGCTAGATAAACACCCCTTGTTTTAATGCCAACTAAAACAACATTTTCAATACCTTTGTTATTTTCTAACATTTCATGTGCAATTCTTGTTAAACCACGTCTGATCGCTAGTTCGTCTAAGATGATTGCTTTTTCAGTCATTTACCTTACCTCCTACTTTTATCGTGTAGAAGCAAAAAACCCTCTTGCCCGATGGACAAGAGGGTAGCTCAAAAGGATACAATTATCCCTTTTCATTTTTCCGCTTCCTTCTCAACCTCACGGGGTTGTGTTAAAGGTTCATTCAACTGTCCTCATTATGACCTATGTTACAATCATTGTCAACAGTTATCTGCGTAATTGTTCAATAATATTTTCTAGTACTTCTGGTACAGGTGCTGAAAACTCTATATACTCATTTGTTCTTGGATGATTAAATCCTAATACAGCTGCATGTAGTGCTTGACCATCTATATCTAATGTTTTACGTGGTCCATACTTAGGATCACCAGCTAACGGGTATCCTATGTATTTCATATGAACACGAATTTGGTGAGTACGGCCTGTTTCAAGCTGACATTCAACTAAAGTAAACTCATCAAAACGGTCTAATACTCTAAAATGAGTAACTGCTTCTTTACTATTTTCTTCAGTAACCGTCATACTTTGACGATCACTTTTATCACGTCCGATTGGCGCATCAATTGTGCCTTCCTCATGCGGAATTACCCCATGTACAATTGCAATATACTTACGTACAGTGGTTTTTAGACGTAATTGCTCTGCAAGCTTCTCATGAGCTACATCATTTTTTGCAACCATTAATAAACCTGAAGTATCCTTATCGATTCGATGTACAATACCAGGTCTTAATACACCATTAATGCCAGATAAATCTTTACAATGATACATTAAAGCGTTCACTAAAGTACCCGTTTCATGACCTAATGCAGGGTGAACTACCATTCCACGTGGTTTATTTACGACAATAACATCTGCATCCTCATAATAAACATCCAGTGGAATATTCTCAGGCTTAACTTCTAATGGCTTTGGATCAGGTACTGAAACTGATATTTCATCGCCCTGTTTTACTTTATAATTACGTTTAATTTTTTCACCGTTCACTAATACAAAATCTTCTTTTAACCATGTTTGTACTTGAGACCTTGACCACTCATCATTTTGAGTTGCAATAAACGTATCGATTCTTTCTAAATGTTGATCCTCTTGAACTGTAAAAGCAAAAACTGTCATTTCTTAACTCCTCTTTTATCTTCCAATAAAGTAATAATAAATAATAAAATAACGCCTACACAAAGTGCTGAATCTGCGATATTAAACACAGGGAAATCATAATTAAAAATATAAACATGAATAAAATCAACTACTTCTTTACGGAAGAATCGATCAATAAAATTACCTATTGCACCACCTAAAACCAATCCTAAGGATAAACCAAGGAAGCGATCTCCTTTTGCGTGCTTTTGAATGAAGTAAATCACAGCTACTACAAAGACTAATGTAATTAAATAAAAGAAGCCCATTTTGCCTTGAAGCATTCCCCAAGCCGCTCCTTGATTGCGATGTGATGTTATGTAAAAAATATTTTTAATAATTTCAATATTTTCTCCTAAATACATCTTTTTTAATACTGCAAGTTTTGTCAGTTGATCAATTAAAATGACAATTACCGCAATAATATATGCCATATTTATCCCCTACCTTATTAGATATCTCATCAAATTTTAGCATAGGGGAAACGTTTATACAATGAATAGTATTAGTAATGATTTCTTACAAAACTAAAATCCTCTAACGTTCGACCTGTTGGAAGCACTTTTAATTTTTCAATTGGAATAGCTTGCCCTGTTACTTCACAATAACCAAATATTCCATGGTCAATTTTTTGCAAGGCAATCTCAATATCATATAAATCATTTTGCATGTCTTCAACGAGAATCTGATGTTTATTTGTATCCTCAAAAATTGAATGATGCTGCTCAATATCAGAAGAACTTATTGGTTCAGAAAATAAACGATGTAGCAATTCATTTTTAATTAGTTCGAGCTCTTGTTTAATATAGAAAATTTCATTGCTCCTCATCTTTCTTCACTCCCAATTTTTTTATGTAACAATACTTTTCCCTCAAACTGAAGTCGATAATAGGTGAAACTTTTTCCTTTAAAGGAAATGGCTAAAGATATTTCCATTCATAATTGTGGTGTATTCGTATTTATTGCTCTCAAGGAAAGATTCTTTTTATAAAAAAGAATATAAATCATAGCTTAAATCTCACAAAAAAAGAAAACCCGCGTAGGCTACGGGTTTTCCAAAAATTCCAATAACATTTTGTAGTATTATTAGTCTGTAAATTGTTGCGTCCAATAAGTTCCCACTTTACCTACTCCAAGTTGTTTAAAGTTAGGGCTCATAATGTTCGCTCTATGACCCGGTGAATTCACCCAATCAGTCATTACTTCATTTGCAGTTATTTGACCATGTGCGATGTTTTCACCTTTGTATCCACCATTAAAGCTTAAAGTTGAATGATACATATTGTTCGCATTACTCATTGTTTGTGACCAAGCTTGAGCTGTTCCGTTTAAATAGCTAGATAATGTTAATGGCTTTAATCCGCTTTTACCACGCTCAACATTTACTAAGTCTAAAATTTGTTGTTGAATCGAGGCATTTGAGCTAGCTGGTGTAGTCGGATTTGATGGTGTTGTTGGATTTGATGGTGTTGTTGTTGGTTTAGTTGGCGGAACATATTTTACGTATTTTTTCAGAATATATCTTGTCTTACCTTTATAGCTAACCTTTACATAAAAACTATTGTAACCTGAGTAGTTAATTTTTTGATTTTTAGCTAGATATCCAACAGTTTTAGCGCTATTGCTTGCTCTGTCTTTTACAGCTACTTTAGTAGCAGTTACCGCACCTGAAGTTGCTCCAGCATATGATCCTAATCCTAAAACCATTGGTGCTGCGATCGCAATTCCTAAAACTGTTTGAGTTACTTTTTTGATGTTTTTATTCAAATTGTATTCCCCCAATGTTTGTTTTTAGTTGTTGTTATCGCTTACAAGAACAATCTTACACCAACACATACATACATACAACCCAAAAATAAAAAAAGGAAGATTTTACTAACGATCATCCTTTTTCATCTTCGAATTCTTTTCTATATTCTTCTTTTAGTATCTCTCTTACATCATCTCTTTTTATAAACTCTTTTACAAATTCCCTAATTCCTTGTTTTTTCATTTCCTCAAGTATTTCATTCCTAATTCCTTCAATATGAACAGACTGATCGATTTCTTTTTTTAGGATTCCTTTAATATCTGGTTCCTTTATTCCTAAAAGATAATATGAGCGCTTGATACTTTGTTGGATACTTGAACGGCTTTTCTTTTCTAAGTCAGCTATTTCTTGGTAACTGTATCCCTTTTCCCTTAAATCCACTCTCTTCTTCATTAAATCAGTTAATTTATCCCAATTTGGATTATTTTCATAATTCATTACTTAAGAAACTCCTTATATCTTATTTTTAGTACTGTTATACATAACATACACCAATACATACTTTTTTACAATTTTTGAAAAATATTAAAACAAATCTAAAATTAAAGAGTGGAAAGTTTAACTTTCCACTCTTTTATTCAGTGTTTAACCACTTATTGATTAGATACCTTTTACAACACTTGCACAACGTAAGCAAAGTGTAGGGTGCTCTTCATCTTTTCCAACTTCTTCAGTAACTACCCAGCATCGTTCACAAGTTTCACCTGTCGCAGGATTTACTTCAATACTTAATGTATCAAATTTTTGAGCTGTTTCAGGAGCTTGTTCGTCGCTATTTGTAATTTCTACTTGAGAAACAATTAATAATTGTTTGAAGTCTTCATTAATCGAATTTAATAGCTCTGCTACTTCTGCATTAGGATAGATTTTCACTGATGCAGTTAGAGATTTACCGATTACTTTTGCATTACGTGCAACCTCAAGTGCTTTTAATACGTCATCACGTAAATCCATGAATTTTTCCCACTTAGCTTCTAAGCTCTGAGTATCGCCGAAGTCTTTAACAGCTGGCATTTCAGTTAAGAAAATACTATCAACTGAAGTTCCTGCCATATGTGACCAAACTTCTTCAGCTGTATGAGGTAAAATTGGAGCAACTAAACGAGTTAGTGCTTGTAATGACTCATGTAATACTGTTTGAATTGCTAAACGATCTTTATTCGTTTTTGGCTCGATATATAAAACATCTTTTGATAAATCAAAATAGAAAGAACTTAATTCAGTAGTACAGAAGTTTTGAATTGTGTGGTAAACATTTGCAAATTCATATTTCTCGTATGATTCACGAACAGTTTTAACCACATTGTTTAATTTAACTAGCATGTATTGATCTAATTCGCGTAGCTCTTCATATTTTAAAGCATCTTGTTCTGCGTTAAATCCATCTAAGTTTCCTAGTAAGAAACGGAACGTATTACGGATTTTACGGTATACTTCGGCAACTTGTTTCATTAATGCGTCAGAAATACGAACATCTGATTGATAATCTACAGAAGCTACCCATAGACGTAAAATATCTGAACCATACTGATTCATAATTTTTGATGGTAGGACGATGTTTCCGATTGATTTACTCATCTTGCGACCTTCACCATCTAAAACGAAACCATGGCTTACTACAGCTTTATAAGGAGCTTGACCTGTTACAGCAACGCTTGTACTTAATGAAGAGTTAAACCAACCACGATATTGGTCAGAGCCTTCTAAGTAAATATCAGCTGGGAAAGATAATTCCTCACGAGTGTTTAATACTGCTTGATGTGATGAACCACTATCAAACCATACATCCATGATATCTTTCTCTTTAGTGAAGTTACCATTTGGTGAACCTGGATGTGTAAAGCCTTCTGGTAATAATTCTTTCGCTTCTTTTTCAAACCAAATATTTGAACCATGCTCTTTAAATAAGTTCGAAACATGTTCAATTGTTTCTTCAGTAATAATTGCTTCTCCGTCTTCAGCATAAAATACTGGGATCGGAACTCCCCATACACGTTGACGAGAAATACACCAATCTCCACGATCACGAACCATGTTAAATAGACGAGTTTCACCCCAAGCTGGGAACCAATTAGTATCTTGAACAGCTTGCATTAATTGCTCACGAATTGCTTCAATTGAAGCAAACCATTGTGCAGTTGCTCGGAAGATAATTGGCTTTTTCGTTCTCCAGTCATGTGGATAAGAGTGTGTAATAAATTGAAGTTTTAATAAAGCACCTTTTTCTTCTAATGCTTTAGTAATTTCTTTATTAGCTTCATCATAGAATAAACCTTCAAATCCAGGAGCTTCTTTCGTTAGAACACCTTTTTCATCAACTGGACAAAGTACTTCTAAACCATATTGTTGACCTACACGGAAGTCATCTTCACCATGACCTGGTGCAGTATGAACACAACCTGTACCCGCATCAGTTGTTACATGATCACCTAAAATAACGACTGACTGGCGATCATATAATGGATGCTTACAAATGATTCCTTCAAGTTCAGAACCATTAAAAGTCTTTTCAACTACTGCTTCTTCCCAACCTAGTTCTGTTGCTACAGATTCTCTTAACTCACTAGCAACTACGAACTTGTCACCATTTACAGATACAACATCATAGCTTAAGTCAGGATGTAAACATACAGCAAGGTTCGCTGGGATCGTCCATGGAGTAGTCGTCCAAATAATGAATTTCTCTCCACCGTTAAGAACATTTTTCCCATTTTCTACTGCAAATGCAACATAGATTGAAGCTGAACGCTTATCTTGGTATTCGATTTCCGCTTCTGCAAGTGCAGATTCACTTGATGGAGACCAATATACTGGTTTAAGACCTTTATAAATTAATCCCTTAGTAGCCATTTTACCGAATACTTTAATTTGTTCAGCTTCATATTCTTTTTCAAGTGTGATATATGGTCGGTCCCAATCACCTAAAATTCCTAAACGTTTAAATTGTTCTTTTTGACGCTCTACTTGCTCGTAAGCATATTCTTCACATAGTTTACGGAATTCTGCTACTGACATTTCTTTACGATTTACTTTTTTATTTGCTAATGCTTGTTCAATCGGTAAACCGTGAGTATCCCAACCTGGAACGTAAGGAGAACGGTATCCATTCATATTATAAAAACGTACAATGAAATCCTTTAATACTTTATTAAGTGCATGTCCCATATGAAGGTCACCATTTGCATAAGGTGGTCCATCATGTAAGATAAATGACGGTTTTCCTTCGTTATGTTTTTGAACAGTTGCATAAATATCTTTTTTGTTCCACTCTTCTTGAATTTGTGGCTCACGTTGAGGTAAATTCCCTCTCATTGGAAATTCAGTTTTTGGCATAAGTAACGTATCTTTGTACTCCATTTGCTTTCCTCCATTATTAAACTTAATTGATCTAAAGCTAGCCGTTTTAGGCAAGTCAACTACTCTATCCTAGCTTACTTTACATTTTTTAAATTCCACATTAACGCATTGTATCCATCTTACAAGCCTTTTATTAGTGGAGTTGTCTATTATGTATAATAAATAAATCGTATAAGACGCAAAAAACCTTCCTCATCCCAAAAAAGGGACGAGAAAGGTTTCCCGTGGTACCACCCTAATTGACAAAAAATTTCATTAAATCATTGTCCACTTAGCATTCATAACGTGAATGAAACGTCTTTTCTTACTCATTTTCAGAAAAGCACTCTAGGGTGATTTTCCTTCTATTTTCTATATCAAGCTTACACTATCCTTGACTCGCTACCTAGTTTTATAGAAGTACTCTTCCCTGTCACCGATTTACTATTAATATCTATTGAACTACTCACCACTTAACACCCTTACAGGTTGTTTGAAGTAGGAGATTCTTGGGAACAAAGCATACTTACTAGTGATTCTTTACCAGCAGAGGTTACTTTTATTTACCAAGCTAACCCCGTAGTTCCTACGGTTTGGTTTCACCTAACGCTAGGTGAAACGTACTCAGCCTGATTTTTACTGAGGGGTATTACAGTTGTTCTATTTTGCGACTCTTGAATGGTATAGGCGAATGACAACCACCAGACGAGTTCTATTTACGCAACAAGCACTACACTTGAATTCATTCTTTTTCTACGGTATTTACATTATCTATTGTACAGAATAGTAGCAAAAAAAGAAAGCATTTTGGCTAACGCCAACCGTCATTCATCTCCCACCTATTACTGGTGTTATCACACCTTCACGTAACCTTAGGAAGGTGTCTTCTGTCGGATAATGATAAATTATATGTAAAACTTTACAAATCGTCAAGGCTTATACGACTAGTTTGCGATTTCTTCTGTTTCTTTATCATCTAAAATATGATCCCAATCTTCATGACCTAACATTTCTAATTGTGTTTCAATAGCCATTCTTAAACGAGTTCGGAAAACTTTTGATTGCTTCTTAAGCTCTTCGAATTCCATTGTAACTTTTCTAGATTTAATTAAAGCTTCATTAATAATTCGATCAGCATTTTTCTCCGCTTCTTTAATGATCAATTTAGCTTCTTTTTGGGCACTACCTTTTACATCTTCAGCAGCTTCTTGCGCAATTAAAATTGACTTATTTAAAGTTTCTTCTATAGTAGAAAAATGCTTTAATCTTTCTTTCATATCAAGAATTTGTTCTTCTAATTGTTTCTTCTCACGAATAACTAATTCATAATCTTTAATGACTTGATCTAAAAACTCATTAACATCATCTTCGTCATAGCCACGAAAACTTTTACCAAATTCTTTATTATGAATATCAAGTGGTGTTAAAGGCAATTAAGCCACCTCCATGTATGTATGTTCTTTATTAATAGGTTATACTAAATTTTCGACAGTTTCTACGTTTTTCCTTCTACAATTTCTGACTATTTTTTAACACCGTAGTTTATCCGCCATTTTTCTTTCTTTGATAAGCCATCAATTGACATTAACATTCCTCTTCCAAAACCTTTGACAGAGAATAAATCTCCTTCTTCACATAAAAACGAAGTAGCATCAATAACTCGCTGATTTACCTTAACGTGTTCAGCTTTAATTAAGCTTTGAGCTTTTTGTCTCGATATATTATAGAATTCACTCAATAAGACATCTAATCTTAGTGATGATACAGTCCCATTATTAGTTTGCCAAACATCATCTGATTCAATCAATTCTTTAAACGAAATTCTCTTTAATTTAATTGGCGATTTTCCTACAGAATTAAAGTTACTTTCTACAAAACTTGCTATTTCATCAGCAACAATTACTTGGATCATATCATTTTTAAGTAGAATATCACCAAATTTTCCTCTTGTGATTCCTAAAGACATTAATGTTCCCAATACTTGCCGATGAGATAAAGTGTGAAATTTAGTTGCATAAACTAAGTCAAATGCAACCAAGGAATAGTCCTCTTCAACTGGTGTATAAAAACTTGGATAAATAATTGCACGCTTTCGTTCACAATCCTCACGACCACCAAAGAAAGCGACAAAACACTCCCCTTGATTACCGATAATTGATTGCATAATCATTTGTTCTCTTAAATCAAGAAAATCCGTCAACTTTATAGAATAGCGTTCAATTGCTTGTTCCTTCCAACTAATAACCTTGTCTACGAAAACATGCTCTTCTTTTCGAAAATGATCATAAATACTCATTGATGTAATCCTCTTTTTCATCAAACTATCAATATTAATTAAAAAAGAGAACCGGTTAGATTCTCTTTTTAAAAGTAATGAGAAAGACTTGCTATTCCATATCCAGCAAATTCTAAAGCAAATAATGCAATAATTGGTGAAAAATCAAACATACCAATTGATGGAACAATTCGACGGAACGGCTCTAAATATGGTTCTGATAGCCTACCAATTAAGCGACCGAAGCCTGATTGTCTAATTTGAGGGAACCAAGATAAAATGATATGAATTACGATAACGTATCTATAGTACTGGATTAATTTGTATAAAATTAAAAAAAGTATATCCATTTAATTACCACCTTTTAATGGAATTGTCTTCCTCAAATAACATATCTGTAATCGTTCCAGAAATATCAATATTATCAGGTGTACAAATAAACGTATTTGTACCAATTTTTTTTATATCTCCACTTATTGCATAAACTGTACCACTTAAGAAATCAACAAAGCGTTTAGCTTGATCGATTTGCATTTGTTGTAAATTGATTACAACTGCTTTTTTTGATTTTAAATGGTCTGCAACATCCTGTGCTTCTGCATATTCACGCGGCTGCGCTAATACAACTTTTGACGACAAAGAAGCTCCTCCTGGTATACTTACTAATTTTTGCTTTGATGCATTTCGCTCATGGTTAATTTCTTCATTTACATGTTTAGAAAATTGTTGTTGCTGTTGTTGATATTGTTTTTGTTGCTGATGTTGTTGCTGTTGTTGCTCTTCGTATTCATAATCATCTTCATACTCATCTTCCATTGCAAAAAAGTTTCTTACTTTCCCAATAATACTCATCTTCTCTACCTTCCCTTTCCTACTAATTCAGTACCAATTCTTATGAATGTAGCACCTTCTTCTATTGCGATCTCAAAATCATTAGACATACCCATTGATAATTCAGAACATGGAATATTTGCAATCTGTAGATCTTTTACTTTTTCTTGTAGTTCCTTTAATCCTTTGAAACTATTTCGTATGATCGTTACATCCTCCGTGAAGGGTGCCATTGTCATTAACCCAACAACTTGTACTTTATCAAATTCTGAAAGCTGTCTAGCAAATTCAATTACATCATTTGGATGTATGCCATGCTTTGAGTCTTCTCCAGATACATTGACCTGTAGGAAACATTTTAATGGTTCTGCTGCTCTTTTTTGTATCTCATCTGCTAAGGATAGTCGATCTAAAGAATGTAAGTAATCTATTCTATGTATGACGTCTTTTACTTTTCTAGTTTGAAGTGAACCAATAAAATGCCAAACAACATCACTTTTTATATGATCTTGTTTTTCCTTTAAACCTTCAAAACGGTTTTCGCCTAATTGAAGTATACCTTCAGCTAAAACTTCTTTAGCCACTTCTGTAGATACTTGTTTAGTTACTGCTATTAAAGTTACTTCATCATTTCGATTTGCTCTGACTTTGGCTGCATTAATTTGTTCACTAATACGTTCATAATTTTGTTTTACTGTCATGATGCTAATTCCTCCAACCAATAAAACTCATCATTCTACCTGTTTTCCCACCATCTCTACGGTGAGAAAAAAATATGCTCGGGTTACAACTTGTACAATAATTTGTCATTATTATATTTTCTTCACTAATTCCCGATCTAATGAGTAATTGTTTGTTTGCTTCTTTTAAATTCAATTTGAATTTCCCGTTTTGTAAAGTGGTTAAAATATTTTTAGGAATCTTGTGTTCAAAAGCATCATTTAGCTTATTCATCACAAAATCATCCACTTCATAACAACAATCGCCAATTGATGGCCCGATTGCAACTTGGATATTTTTTAGTTGTAAGTTTTCTTCTTTAATCAATTTTTCGATTAAACGTCCGCCAATGTTTTGAACAGTACCTTTCCAACCTGCATGAGCTAAACCAATAAATTTACTCGTTGGTTCAAGGAAATACAATGGAACACAATCTGCATAACAAGAAGTTAATAATATATTTTCCTCATTCGTATAAAAACCATCTGTTGTCTCGATGCTAGTTTCGTAATCTGTAACACCTTTGCCACAATCTTTTTTTGTTACTTTCACGACATTATTCCCATGAACTTGTTCTGAACAAACCCATTTCGTCTTTGAAAACTCTAATTTACTCGCAAGAAGTTCTCTATTTTCTACGACAATATCCTTCGAGTCATTTACATGTAATCCAAGATTAAAAGAAGTGAAACAACCTTGGCTAACTCCATCATTTTTTGTTGTAAATCCTGCAACTAAATGTTTGTATGAGTCTTCCCAAGGTTGAATCATAAAAGTACTTTCAGTCGATTGAATGAAGCTCTCTTTCATATTTATAAGACCTCACAGAAACTAATTTAGTAAACTAATTTAGTAAATATATGTAAACCAGTTGATGGTTTCCTATATTTTACCATAGATTTCACATTTTTGATTATTTTTGACAAAACACACTTATTTTTTTCACTTTCAAAAATAAAATTAGCTACTAGGAATCGTATTCGACGTGGTAACCAATTTTAAGAATAAACTAAAAGTGCAACTGCGCCCCATTCATCGCCTAGAAACGCGTCAGTCAACGAGTTTTTTTATGTGTATTTAACTGAGCTTGCTTGGTTTTCATCCAAATCCACAGATGAACGATATTTTACCAAAATAACATCTTCACCTATTTTCACAATATCATTCCAATAAATCGTCATTTCCTCTTCTTTACTAAAAAAATTTAAGCCTTTCCCTGGCTTTGTTAAAATAATCGAAGTGATTTTTCCATTTGATTGATCAATATCTAAATCAACAATATTACCTAATTTCTTTCCATCGGCAACATTTACAACATCTTTAACTTGAAAATCTGAAATTCTGGCCATTTAACTTCACCATCCTTTTTATAAAATATATGAAGTAAGGGCCAAACATCATGATAAAATTCAAATAAAAATGTGTTAGACAAGGTTGTTCGATGCTCATCCATTGTCTAACACATTAATATCGTATGTTCATTCTTCCAGTTTAACTAACTATGTAGTAGTTATTGGATTATTTAGTTTATATAATTGTTTGTTTTTTTATTTTATTCATTATAATAAGCAATTCAGTATACAGGAATTGAAGCTTGATAGAAGTCAGGCTCCCTATACGATTTCTAGCCCCTCAAGGTCATAAGCCAATTTCCGCTAAAGGTTAAAAAGCAACCTTCCTTTTGGGTAATTGCTCTTTATTCAGGGAAAGAATTGTATCATGTCTTGCTCCGGCTCCTAGCTCCTCGAGGTCATAAGCCAATTTCCGCTAAAGGTTAAAAAGCAACCTTCCTTTTGAGTAGTTACTCTTTATTCAGGGAAAGAATTGTATGATGGCTAGCTCCGGCTCCTAGCTCCTCGAG
The DNA here is from genome assembly GCF_002564465.1 of Bacillus sp. AFS088145. GTDB lineage: Bacteria > Bacillota > Bacilli > Bacillales > Bacillaceae_G > Gottfriedia. Next base: position 212,702 of record NZ_NUUX01000008.1, read on the forward strand.
GTCATAAGACGAAGCCCGATGAAAGTAAAAAGCAACTTTCCTCGGTCTTCGTCTTATGCTTGTCGGAGCTGAACAGTCGCCTCCGCTTTTCGTTATCCCTGTATATTTTTATTCATTTGTTTTATTGCTGATTTTTCTAGTCTGGATACTTGTGCTTGGGAGATTCCGATTTCTTCGGCGACTTCCATTTGTGTTTTTCCTTGGAAAAATCTTTTGCTTATGATCATTTTTTCTCGATCGTTTAGTCGTTTCATTCCTTCACGTAGTGCTAGTTCTTCAACCCATTGCTCGTCCTTATTTTTATCATCACTTAGCTGATCCATTACAAAGATTGGATCTCCGCCATCGTTATATATCGGTTCAAATAACGAGACTGGGTCTTGGATTGCATCTAATGCAAAGACGATTTCTTCATGTGTTACGCCTAGTACCTCTGCGATTTGGACAGGAGTTGGTTCCTTTGAATTCTCTGCTAATAATCGCTCTCTAACTTGTAATGCTTTATAAGCAATGTCTCTTAATGATCTAGACACTCTTATTGGGTTATTATCCCTTAAATATCTTCTTATTTCACCAATAATCATAGGTACAGCATACGTCGAAAATTTTACATTTTGGCTTAAATCAAAATTATCAATAGACTTCATAAGGCCTATGCAGCCTACTTGAAATAAGTCATCCACAAATTCTCCGCGATTATTGAAACGCTGAATAACACTTAGGACAAGACGCAAATTACCGTTTACGATTGTTTCTCTTGCGCTTCGATCACCGCTTTGCATTGCATGAAATAACTTACGCATCTCATCATTCTTTAAAACTGGAAGCTTTGATGTATCTACACCGCATATTTCTACTTTGTTTCGTGTCATGATGTTCCCTCCTACTTGGAGTTGCTGTACTATAGGTAAGTATCTCCTTCGGTGGAAAATTTATGCACAAAATAAAATATACAAAAATAATAAATTCAAGAGTAAAAAAACCTTTCAAATAGGGAAAAATCAAGGTTTTCTTATGCTGAATTAATGAAATTTAGTATGTAGGACTAATGAAAATATTTTTTTTAAATTATTTGGTTCCCCTTCATACATAGAAAAAAACCGATTAGTATTTGAAAAAATCAAATCTAATCGGTTCTTATAATTTAAACCATTTTATTAAACTCTTTTCGAAGCCTTTTAATAATACGTTTTTCTAATCGGGATATATATGACTGCGATATCCCAAGCATATCAGCTACATCTTTTTGGGTTTTTTCTTCAGTTCCATCTAGTCCAAATCTTAGTTCCATTATTTGTTTTTCACGATCATTCAATTGATCTAATGCCTTTGTCAATAATGATTTATCGACATTGGCTTCTAGATCCTTCGTTATGATATCGTCTTCTGTACCTAATACATCAGAAAGTAATAATTCATTACCATCCCAATCAATATTTAATGGTTCATCGAAGGAGACTTCAGAACGGTTTTTATTATTTCTACGTAAATGCATCAGAATTTCATTTTCGATACATCTTGAAGCATAAGTAGCCAATTTAATTTTCTTTTCAGGATTAAAGGTATTAACGGCTTTTATCAATCCGATTGTACCAATGCTAATCAGATCTTCAATATTAATGCCAGTATTTTCAAACTTTCTAGCAATATAAACTACTAATCGTAGATTTCTCTCAATTAATAGTGATCTAGCACCTAAATCTCCATTCGGTAGTTTCTGTAAAAGCTTTTCTTCTTCTTCCCTTGTCAAAGGAGGTGGTAATGCTTCACTTCCCCCAATGTAGTATACTTCGTCGGCTTTCAAACCAAGCTTTACTAATAGCTTATACAAACCTAACTTAAGTTTTAAGAACAATCGATTCATTTTCTACCTCCTATGCAATTTCATTAATTGTTCCCTGCATCATTTTTGGATGAAGGATACATTCATATAAATTGTCTGAAGACAAAGTAACATGACTCAATCCAACTAAAACCGAACTCGATGAATACCATTTCCCATTAATTTTCAATTTAACAACAGTAGGTTTTATTGCGACGAGGAATTGATTACTTTGACCAATACTTTTATAAGGTATATAAGTTCCTTGAAAAAAACTTAAGACATCGAGTGCTTCAGTATTATGTAATGTATTTTCAGCGTCTCTAACTAACTTTACTAGTTCTATAGGTAATCCATAATCACTAGTAGAACAATCTAAAATAATAACTGGTTTCCTAGAAAGCGGTTCATGTAGAGAGTTACCACTATCCATTAACCCTCTAATTTTAATCGAAGTATTCCGCCACACAATTTCCATTTCATACATCTCATTCAATTTCCATTTTGTAAACGAAATCTGATTGATCGATTTTCTAGCGTAAAATATGACGATTGGTAACATTCCAATTACAAAATACCAGCTTACGGGATCACCATAAAAGGATGACTTGCTTAAATTTGATTCATTAGTAGCAAATAAATAATGTAAGCCTAATAATGCGCCACCTAAAATGAATGTTGAAAAATAGAAGATACTTAATAGCTGTAAAAAAGTGATAATCCGTTGACGTCCAAATGCAAAAAACACGATGAAAAACGATAATAATATTTTCATAAAGGGAGAACCAACAACATATGCATAAGGAGTAAACGTCATTAAAACAACGATAGAACCTAACAATGCCCCCAACAATGACCGCAAAATAGATACATTTCTTTTTAGAATTAACCCTGTCAACTGAATGATCAAGAAGTCCATTAACAAGTTTAATAACCAAACAAGATCGCCATATATCACCAATTTTGTTCGCCATCCTCTATAGAATATTCATTTATATGTAAGTATAGGATGAGCACGGTAAGAAGTCTGTCAAAAAAAGGAAGCCTTATTGAAGAGTTTTTCGACAATACATTTTCGAAATATGGATTGGACAGGTCAATATTTTATAGAAATCTTTCACTTTATTTCTATTAAATCTGCCCAATAAGGAGTGAGGATTTGGTAAGCTGGATATTTCATTCACCCATTTTTGAGTTTGATGGAACTAAACCATCAATTAGACAGCACTCTGCCTGGAAAGGTCACGCTAAATTCGCTTACGATTTAGTTCAATTCGTGAAACCAAAAAAAATTGTAGAATTAGGTACCCACTTCGGCTTTTCTTTTTTCTGTTTTTGTCAAAGTGTGAAAGATCATAATCTGTCATGTGAATGTTTTGCAGTTGATACTTGGCAAGGTGATCTGCATAGTGGATTGTATAGTAATGAAGTTTTTGATACGGTACATGAAGTTGTTCAAAAACATTATCAGAAAGAAGCTAAAATGTTACGTAAGTCTTTCGACGAAGCAATTCAGAATTTCGAAGATAATACAATCGACATACTTCATATTGACGGGTTTCATACTTTTGAAGCTGTGCTACATGATTACACCACTTGGCTACCAAAAGTATCTAAAGAAGGTATTGTTTTAATCCATGATACTGAAGTACGAATACAAGATTTTGGGGTTTATAAATTTTGGGAAGGCATTAAACAACAACTCCCATCTTTTGAATTTACACACTCACATGGTTTAGGTGTTTTATTCCCTAAAGGCTATAACGAAAAGTTCAAGAGTGTCATTAGTGATCTAACTAATTTACAAAATCACTACTCGAAAGAATGAAAAAAACCAAGATAAGAGAATCATCTTATCTTGGTTTTTTTACATTTACTAGCGTCTTTTACGATTACGTAAGAACGCCGGAATATCTAAGTCATCAAGACTAGTTACATTTTTAGTCGTTTCTACAACCGGAGCTTCTTCGCGAATTGGTTCGCGTTTAATAGTTGGTTGTGAAGTTGGTGTTGGTGTTGAAATTGTTTGTCTCGCCATTGGTTTTGGAGTAGGCGGTGCTGTACTAACACCTTCAAATCCAGTCGCAATAACCGTTACAATAATTTCATCCTTTAAGTTTTCATTGATTACAGAACCGAAAATCATATTTACTTCTGCATCACATGCAGTCGATACGATATCTGCTGCTTCTTGAACTTCATATAAGCTTAAGTTAGTTCCACCAGTGATATTCATAAGTACACCTTGCGCACCATTAATTGAAGTTTCTAATAATGGACTAGAAATAGCTTTTTTAGCTGCTTCTGCCGCACGGTTTTCTCCACCAGCAACACCGATACCCATTAATGCAGATCCTTTATTAGACATAATTGTCTTAACATCTGCAAAGTCAAGGTTAATTAATCCAGGAACAGCGATTAAGTCAGAAATACCTTGAACCCCTTGACGAAGTACATTATCTGCTTCGCGGAATGCTTCAAGCATTGGGGTATTACGATCAACGATTTCTAATAATCGGTCATTAGGAATAACAATTAAAGTATCAACACTTTCCTTCATTGCAGCGATTCCAGTTGCCGCTTGAGTTGAACGCTTTCTACCTTCAAATGTAAATGGACGAGTAACTACACCTACAGTTAATGCACCTAATTCTTTTGCTACTTGTGCAATTACTGGAGCTGCACCTGTTCCTGTACCTCCACCCATTCCAGCAGTTACGAATACCATGTCAGCTCCTTTAAGAGCTTCTTGTAATTGTTCTCTACTTTCTTCTGCTGCTTTTTTACCTACCTCTGGATTAGCTCCTGCCCCTAAACCACGAGTAAGTTTGCCACCGATTTGCATTTTCACTTCAGCTTTTGATAGATTAAGAGCTTGTGCATCAGTATTCACAGCAATAAAATCTACACCTTGTACTCCATGTTCAATCATTCGGTTAACGGCGTTATTTCCTCCGCCACCTACACCAATTACTTTTATCTTCGCTAAAGCATCTACATTTGTATCAAAATCTAACATGATTGATCCCCCTACTTTTCAAATTCATCACAAATTTAATCCCATAAATATTTAAAAATGCTTTTAACTTTACTCATGACGCGCTCTTCATCCTGCTGTTTTGGTTTTGTATTTGAATTTGAAACAGCTACAGGTTTTCGTTCATTTGATTCGAATGCAATATTAGAGCTAAGTTTTTTTCCACGCATTTTTGATTTATAAAAAGCATACTTGATTAAACCTACACCAGTAATGTATTGAGGTTCTCTTACACCTATATAATCTGGTGTTGCAACCCTTACATTATTTTTAAATACTTTTTGAGCTAAATCGATTACACCAGTCATTGTTACTGTACCACCAGTTAGAACAAATCCACCTGGTAAATTGCTTCCCCTCATTCTTACAAGCTCATTTTGAACCATAATGAGGATTTCTTCTAATCTGGCTTCAATAATATCGGAAATTTCTTGTTGACTGTATTGTTGATGTTGTTCACTACCCATAATTGGTACACTTAAAACTTCTTCAGCTAATGCAGTATCATAAAAAGCATGTCCAAATTTCACTTTAATTTTTTCTGCATCTTCTGTTGAAGTTTTCAGTCCAATCGATATGTCTTTAGTAATATGGTCTCCTCCAACAGGTAGGACTGACGTTGCCATTAATACACCTTCTCTAAAAAGAGAAATTGTAGTTGAGCCTCCACCGATATCAACAAGTGCTACACCTAAGTTTTTTTCATCCTGCTTTAGTCCTATCGTACTTGCAGCCATAGGTTGTAGACATATATCCGTTACCTCTAACCCCGCTCTTTCAACACAACGAAGTATATTATGTACTAGAGTTCTTGAACCAGTGATTAATGTACCTTCCATTTCCAACCGTACACCAATCATTCCTCTTGGGTCTTTTACCTCAGAAAGGCCATCAACAATGTATTCATGTGGAACAACATCGATAATTTCTCTTTCCGGTGGTATAGAAATTACTTGAGCCTGATCCATTACTCTTAAAACATCTTCATTGTCAATTTCTTTATTTTCTTTAGAAACTGCTACTACGCCGTTAGTACTAATCAATTGCACTTGATTAGCACTAACCCCTACAATTACTTTGTCAATATGAATGCCAACCATTCTTTCTGCTTGATCAATTGCTTTTTTGATTGATTTGACTGTTTCATCTATATCAACAATTGACCCACGTTTTAAGCCTGAAGATTTAACATTACCAACACCGATAATGTTAAGTGTGTCGTTAACTAGTTCTCCTATGATTACTTTAATTGTTGAAGTTCCAACGTCAAGACTCACATAGATCTCATTGCTGTTCATGATGGCACCTCCTTTTTCTCACTATCTATTATAATCGAGCATCAATTCATTCTTAAATATCATATATGACATCTATTCAACATTTACGGGGTTTTTCCTCTTTTTTAAGTTTGATTTTTCATAATCTTTTTAATTTTTTTCATTATTTCTATTTAACTACTAGTCTACACTAACATGTAAAGTTAAAAAAGACTTGAAAGTACTGTTAACTAATGTTAAATCGACTATTTAGGATTAGTACTATATGGAGAAAAATACGCACCAACTTCTAAATGGATAACCCCTTTTTGATCTTTAGGTATGGACTTTAAAATTAATGGGTAATTTGACATTTTATTTGAGAATTTTCGAATCGTTGTCCTTACTTCATACCCTTCATTCGTAAAAACCGTTATTAACAAAGGATCATCCTTACTTGGAGTATAATCTATTTCGGAAATTGATTGAAATATACTTTGTGGCATTTTTTTCAATTCCGCAGCCATTTCCTGCAACTCGTCCCCTTGTTTCCAACCAATTAAATCAGGTGCTGTAGTATTTCCTAGTGAATTTTTCTCTTTAATAAGGACTCCGCTTTCTAACAATAGATACTTTTTTCCGCTGAATAAACCTTGTCCAACAGGCTGAAATTCTTTTACATCGATTTCTACTTTATTAGGAAATCTTTTATGTACGATTGCAGATTGAATTGTGTTTTGACTTTCAAGCTGATCTACGACCCTTTTTGACCTAATTGTCAAAAAGCTATCATCAACGCTTACATCGGCTAATTTTTGAATTTCTTTATCAGAGTACAGTTGGTTTCCATTAATTACTAAATGAATTTTTGAACCAATTGATGTTTGGAAATACAATACACATAAAAGCAAAGAAAAAAACACAAGAATTGTGACCAGTATTCGCAAATTTGCTTTTTTACGTTTTTTATTACGTAAAACAGGTACACGGTCTTCTAAACTAATAATCTTATTTTCCTGCATAAATATGCCTCCATTATCAATGTTCAACTAAAAATACCTTTTTAATTTACTTTTGCTTAAGAAGTAATTTAAGAATATTGAACTACTCATGACTAAAGTTACGAGATTCTTGGGAACAAAGCATACTTGCTAGCATATTTCTAGCAGAGGTTTCTTTTATTTACCAAGCTATCCCCGTAGTCCCTACGGTTAAGTTTTCCTAACGCTAGGTGAAACGCACTCAGCTTGATTTTATACTAAAGGGGTATTACAGTTGTTCCCTTTGCGACTTTCGAGAGGTATTGGCGAACGACAGCCACCAAACAAGTTCTATTCACGCAACAAGCACCATACTTGAATTCGTTCTAGTTCAAGTGTCCGATATGATTTTATCTTATATTTCATGTCGGATACTAGTATAGTAAAATAATATGACGTTTTTTTAATACTATATTGCATCCGAAGTCGATTCATCTCATAATTTAAATCACGAGTGTTCTTGACTTAATAATAGAATAATAAAAAATAGAATAGCAAATGAATGCCATTCTATCTTGGTCATCATATGCTATGTAAATTATAGCATATAATATGGTGAGTTTAGAAGAAACTTACATTTTTTTCCCAACAATTTCTACTTCTGTATCAAGTTGCACATTAAATTTTTCTAATATAGTTTTCTTAATAAATGCTATTAAGTCTAATACATCTTTTGAAGTGGCATTTCCAGCATTTACAATAAAGTTACCATGCATTTCAGAAACCTTCGCACCACCAATTTGATATCCTTTTAATTCAGCACGTTCAATTAAATTACCAGCATACTGTGGTAATGGATTACGGAAAATACTTCCAGCACATGGATAATTCCAAGGTTGTGTTTCTCTTCGATAATCTTTGTTTTTTTGCATTAAAGCAGTTGAAACTTCTTTTGATCCTTCTTGAAGCTGAAGTTCTGCTTCTAATACAAATCCTTTACGTTTATGTTGTAAAACTGAAGTTCGATATGAAAAGTCTAATTCTTCGTTTGATAACCATTCCATCGTTCCATCAGGAAATAGAATATGTGCTCTAGAAGTTATATTTGAAAAATCGGATTGATGAGCACCTGCATTCATATATACACCGCCACCAACACTACCAGGAATTCCACTTGCAAACTCTAGACCAGATAATCCTTTTCTACTTAGTTGAGTAGCTAAACGAATAACTGAATATCCTGCACCTACAACTACTTTTGTACCTTCTACTTCAATATGGTCTAAGCAATCACTAATTTTAATTACGACACCTTCAATACCTTGATCCGATACAAGTAAATTTGATCCTCTACCAATTACAGTCACATTTACGCCATGTTCATTTGCAAGGTTAATAATCTCTTTTATTTCATTCACAGTTTTAGGAATGACCAAATACTCAGCTGGTCCTCCAATTTTCATTGTCGTATGATTTGCTAAAGGCTCATTTATTAGAAGACTCGAGTTATTTAATATTTCCTTTAATTTTGATTCAAACATTCGTTATTTTCCCCCTTTAGCTTATAGTATCCTCTATTATATTTCTATTTTATTTCAAACTTGTTCGTGCAAGTTCATTTACGTATTTTCTCTAATACATTTACTAGTTTTTTTGCAGCATCTGGTACACCCATTTTTAATGATGCATTTTTCATCTCTTCAAGTTTAATAGGATTTAGTAATACTTTTTCAATTTCAGTTACTAAATATTCACTATTGAAATTTTTTTCCAATATAACAATTGCCGCACCATTTTTCTCGAGTGATCTAGCATTAACTTCTTGATGATTATTCGTTACATATGGGCTTGGTATTAGAATACTAGGTTTTCCTAATGCAGTTAATTCTGCTAATGTAGTTGCCCCCGCTCTTGATACGACTAAATCCACTTCTCTTAATATTTCAGGCATATTATGTAAAAATGGCTTAACCACTACATTTTCTGGGTTACCTACTTTATTTATTTCCTCAATGACAGAATCGTAATGTACTTCGCCTGTTACATAAATCATTTGGTAATCTTTTTCACCTAATTGATTGACACTTTTTAAAAATGCTTGATGAATCGGTCTTGCTCCCCTCGAACCACCAACAATTAGCACTGTGCGTTTACCTGATTTTAGTCCTAATGTTTCTAAAACTGCTGGATTTGATTTTCCAAGTACTTCAGAAGCCCTCGGGTTTCCAGTAAACACTACTTTCTCTTTATTAAAATAGTCAGCAACCTCTTCAAAACAAATTGCAACTTTTGTTACATATCGATTTAAAAACTTATTTGTTAGTCCAGGTATACTATTTTGCTCATGTATAACTGTCGGAATCCCTAGTTTTGCTGCTGCGTAAACAACAGGACCACAAACATATCCACCAGTTCCAACGACTACATCTGGCTTAAATTCACGAATTATTTTCTTACTATCTGATACACCCTTTAAGAATCGATAGACTGTTTTAAAATTCTCTAATGATATGCTTCTCTTGAACCCTGTAATAACAATAGATTTAAAAGGTATGTTTGCTTTAGATACAATCCCTTTTTCTAATCCATTTTCTGTACCAACATATAAACATTCTACATTGGAATCTTGTTTTTTTAACTCTTTAATTAGCGCAAGTGCTGGATAAATATGACCACCAGTACCCCCACCACTAACTAAAATTTTCATAAAGATCCTCCTAAATTACAATACATAAATAACTTTAAGCAGTTTAAGTAGTTATTATACCAATTTTATCACTATCATTCTAATTGTTTTTTCTATAAAAATAAAGAAAACGTACTAATTGTAAAGTAAATAGCCAAGAACACATTGCGTTACTACATAAAAAGGACCGACTCATTTTTGAAAAATTCAAGTACAAAATGTACTTGTTTCAATTTGAGTCGGTCCTTTTATGTACGCGCATGTCTACTAATATTTAATAATACACCTACGGCTAATAGCATTAATGTTAGAGATGAACCACCATAGCTTAAAAATGGTAATGTAATCCCTGTAACAGGCATTAAGCCTATTACAACGCCTATATTAATCATTACTTGTATTGCAATCATTGAGACAATTCCTACTGCTAAAAAAGTACCGAATAAATCAGGTGCACTTAAAGCAATTCGGATCCCTCTCCAAAGTAATAAAGAGAATAATAAGATGACAAACGTTCCGCCAATAAATCCTAATTCTTCTGATAAAATAGCAAAGATAAAATCAGTTTGTGGTTCTGGCAAATACATAAACTTTTGTCTACTTTGTCCCAACCCTAAACCAAATAATCCACCAGGACCAATTGCGTATAGCGATTGAATAATTTGGAATCCAGTTCCTAATGGATCAGACCATGGATCTAGAAATGATGTAATCCTTTTTATTCGATATGGAGCAGAAGCTATTAGGCCAACAAATCCTGCAACCCCAACAATCCCCAATCCCATAAAATGAGAAATTCTTGCTCCAGCTACGAATATGATGATTACACAAGTACCTACCATTACTGTACCTGTTCCTAAATCAGGTTGAAGCATAATTAAACCAAACGCCAAAAACACAAGACCTAATGTTGGTACAAGACCCTTTTTAAAAGACGTAATATTTTTCTGATTATCTGCTAAGTATTTTGATAGAAATACCATCATTCCAAGTTTCATAAACTCAGAGGGCTGGATCGAGAATGCACCGATTCCAATCCAACTTCGTGCACCACCTCGTACTAGACCAACTCCTGGTACAAGTACAAGTACCAACAAGATAAAACAAGCGATTAATATTTTTTTTGCATGAGTTTTGAAAAGCCAATAGTCAATATTTGAAACAACAAACATTCCAACTACTCCAACCCCAGCAAATAATAATTGCCGTTTAGCAAAAAAGAACGAATCATGAAACTTATAAGATGCCCATATTGCACTAGCACTGTAAACCATAATCATACCTACTGTTAATAATGATAGCGTAACGAGAACAAGAATCATGTCAGGACTATTTTTCTTTGTTGGCACTTAAATACACCTCAACTTTTGAATTAAACAAGCCTTACATTAACTTATGCACTGCTTGTATAAATTTATTACCACGTTCTTCAAAAGTCTTAAATTGATCCCAGCTTGCACAAGCAGGTGACAATAAAATAATATCTCCAACTTCTGAATGAGCGAATGCTTCATTTACAGCATCTTCAACATTATCTACCGATTTTACTGCTTTCATTCCTGCTTTTTCTGCTGATTCAATTAATTTTTCTGCTGTTTGACCATAAGTGACCATTTTTTTTACATTTTTAAAATAAGGAATTAAATCGTCAAAACCATTGCCTCGATCTAATCCACCAGCTATTAAAATGACTGGTTTTTGAAAAGAAGAAATTGCTTTTTGTGTTGCTAAAATATTAGTAGCTTTTGAATCATTATAAAACTTTCTCTTATTTATTTCTGTAACAAACTGAAGTCGGTGCTCTACACCTGTGAAAGTTGTTAATACCTTTACAATCGCATCGTTTTCAACATCAAGTAGTTTAGAAATTGCTACTGCTGCTAATATATTTTCTAAATTATGTTTACCTGGTAAGACAATTTTTTCAACTTCAATCACTTTTTTCTCTTTAAAATAAACAAAGCCATTTTGAACATATGCACCATCTTGCATAATTTTAGTTGTAGAGAATGGAATAATTTTCGCTCTAATTTGAGAAGCCATTGCCATTACATTCTCATCATCAAAATTAACGACAGCAAAATCATTTTCTGTTTGATTTTTAAATATATTGGCTTTTGCCTTAATATACTCATCTTTTGTACCATGATAGTCTAAATGAGCTTCGAAAATATTTGTGATTAATGAAATTTTTGGTCGGAAACTTTCGATTCCCATCAATTGAAATGAAGAAAGTTCAGTTACAATAATATTATCTTCATTTGCATTTTCAGCAACTTCACATGCAACAGTACCAATATTTCCTGCAACAAGTGGTTTTTTATTGCCTTCTTGTAACATATTTAATGCTAAAGTTGTCGTTGTCGTTTTCCCATTTGAGCCTGTAATTCCGATAAAAGGTGCTTCACTTATTAAATATGCAAGCTCTATTTCCGTATAGACCGGAATACTACGCTTTACAGCTTCTATTAATAATGGATTCGTATATGGAATTCCTGGATTTTTGACGATACAAAATGGTTGATTATCTAATAATGATAGTGGATGCTCACCACAAACTACGTTAAAACCTTCACTTTTTAGCTTTTGTGCGATTTCATTTTGTTCAAAAGGAGTTCGATCATTAACAGTTACAGTCGCACCTAATTTTTTTAATAATCTACTAGCTGCATAACCGCTCTTTGCCATTCCTAATACTAATACATTTTTATTTTGAAAATTCGATATGTTATTCAATTACATCCACACCTCAATATAGATTCCTAATAATGCAAAAAGTAATCCTACAAACCAAAATGTTACAACTACACGCCATTCTGACCATCCAGATAATTCATAATGATGGTGCAGAGGACTCATTTTAAATACCCTTTTACCAGTTGCTTTAAATGATGCAACTTGAATCATTACTGATAGTGTTTCAATTACAAAAATACCACCAATAATAACAAGTAAAATTTCTAAGTGTGTAACGATTGCAATTGCAGCAAGCGCCCCACCTAAAGCTAATGAGCCCGTATCTCCCATAAATACCTTTGCAGGGTGTGCATTAAATACTAAGAAACCTAATACAGCTCCTACAACTGCTATTGAAAATATTGCCACATCCAACTGGTGCTGGTTATAAGCAAGTACTGCATATGCACCAAATGCGATTGCTGCTGTACCTGATACAAGTCCATCTAATCCATCTGTTAAATTTACAGCGTTTGAAGTACCAACTAGCATAAAGATAATTAATAATACATAGATAAAGCCTAAATCAAATGAATAATGTGTCCCTGGTATCGAAATAGATGTAGAGATTCCCATAGCACGTATTGCAAAAAAGACAATGATTGACACAATAACTTGGCAAATGAATTTTTGTTTAGATGTTAGTCCTAGGTTTCTTTTTTTAACAACCTTAATATAGTCATCTAAAAATCCAATTACTCCAAAACAAATTGTGACAAATAATAATACATATGTACGTGTTGATAAAACATCAAAATACATAGAAATTAAAAGTGCAGATAAACTTAAAGAAATTAATATGATAATCCCACCCATTGTTGGGGTTCCTGATTTCTTTTTATGAGATTGTGGACCTTCGTCTCGAATACTCTGTCCAAATTTAAGTTTTCTTAAGTACGGTATAAAAATAGGCGATAAAATGACTGCAATGATAAATGCTGAAATCATAGCAACTAAAATTGACGGTTCTAGCATTATACGCCCTCCTTTCTAAGTTCTCTTCTTTGTTGTTTACTTAATAGTTTAATTCTTTTATAAAGAATTATGAAATCAATTTTTCACATTACAAAGAAGAGGATACTATCCTCTTCTTTGCAAAATAGCTTCTTTAGCTTCTTCAACATCATCAAAATGTGAAACATTTGTTCCTACAATCTGATATGTCTCATGACCTTTACCTGCAATAACAATAATATCATGTTTTTTTGCATTTTGAATCGCAAATGTTATAGCTTTTTTACGATCTTCTATTACCGTAATATTATTATGCTCTAATCCGCGTTTCATGTCTTCTAAAATTAAAGTAGGGTCTTCTGTTCTTGGGTTATCCGATGTAAAGATCGCTTTTGTTGAAAGATCCGCTGCAATCTTACCCATAAGTGGTCGTTTTGTTCGATCACGATCTCCACCACAACCAACAACAGTAAAAATATCATTTTTTGCAAATTGCTTAACAGTATTTAATACATTTTCTAAACTATCTGGTGTATGTGCATAGTCTACAATAATTGTAAAATCCTGCCCAGCATTAACGGCTTGGAAACGTCCCGGTACTCCTTCAATCGTCGCGACTGCGTCTAGGATTGTCTCCATTTCTATATTTAATGCGATTCCTGCACCAATTGCCGCTAACACATTATATACATTAAATGTTCCGATTAGATTCATTTCTACAACATATTGTTTATTTAAAAAATGTAATGTGAATCTAGTACCCGCATTCGTTAATTCAATTTCATCAGCAAACAAGTCAGCTTCTTGACTTAAACCATAAGTTATTAGATTTGCTTGTGTAAACTTCATATATTCTTCAGAAGCAGCATCATCATTATTTAGGATTGCAAATTTAGGTTTTTGCGTTGAGAAGCTATTACCTAATTGAGAGAATAATAAACCTTTAGCTTTTTTATATTCTTCCATCGTTCCATGATAATCTAAATGATCTTGTGATAGATTTGTAAAAACAGCTATATCATATTCACAGCCATGAACACGCCCTAAGTGTAATGCATGTGAAGAAACTTCCATAACTGCAGTATCCACATTTGCGTCAACCATTTTTGCAAACATTGATTGTAAAGTTAAGCTATCAGGAGTTGTATTTTTTGTTTCAAAAATCTCTTCTCCTATTTTCATACCAATTGTGCCGATGACACCTGTTTTTTTCTTATTGTGTTTAACAATCTCTTCAATAATATATGAAGTAGTGGTCTTACCATTCGTACCAGTAATACCAACTAGGTTTAGTTTGTGTGTTGGGTTTTCATAAAAGGCATTACCAACAACAGCCATCGAACGATTTGTGTCTTTCACATAAGCTACTGGAACATTCGATTCAATTGGTTTTTGTGCAAGGATCGCTACTGCGCCTTTTTCAATCGCTTGATTTACGTACTTGTGGCCATCCACTGTATATCCTTCAATACAGATGAATAAATAACCTGGTTTTACATTTCTTGAATCCATTTCAACCCCAGTGATTTCCGGATTTTCAGATGGAAGATTCACTAAAGGCTTTAATCTTGATAGTAAAGTATGAAGTTTCATAGTAATTCCTTTCGTATACACTAAATCATTTTTTATCTTTAGTTTTAGATTTAGTTTCTTCTTTCGTTCCTAAATAAATTCTTATTTTAGAACCTTCTTTTAGTTTAACACCTGCTTTTGGTGCTTGGTCAACGACAATATTTCCACTGCCACTATATTCAATAGTAAAAGTATCTAGCAAAGGTTGCAAATCTTTTTTCTCCAAACCAATTAAATTTGGCACTTCATATGTTGGTGTATCACCGTATACGAATTTTTTTGGGATTTGATTTTTTCTAGGTGGTACGCCTAAAACTTGCATACTATCACGAATAATATTCCCTACGATTGGAGCAGCTACAACTCCCCCAAATTGTACAGTGCCTTTTGGATTATCAACTGCAATATAAACTACTATTTGAGGATCGTCAGCCGGTGCAAACCCTACGAACGAAACAATAAAGCTACTATCATCGTATCGCCCATCTTTTACTTTTTGCGCTGTTCCAGTTTTACCACCAACACGATACCCTTCCACAAATGCACCTTTACCAGTACCTTGTGCAACAACACTTTCTAGAGCTAATCGTACCTTTTTAGATGTATCTGGAGAAATAACTCGTCTTTTTGAAATTGGTGTTTTTCGACTTACTACTTCGTTTGTAACCGGATCTACAAACTCTTTAGCTATATAAGGTTGGTAAAGAATTCCTCCATTAATAGCAGCTGAAACTGCTGCAACTTGCTGAATTGGTGTTACTGATACACCTTGACCAAAAGCAGTTGTTGCTGCTTCAACTGGACCGACTCGATCCATGCTGAATAAAATCCCTGAACCTTCACCTTGTAAATCAATTCCTGTTTTTTTGCCGAAACCAAAATTACGAATATATTTAAATAAACGATCTTCTCCTAAGCGATTACCTAATTCTACAAATCCTGGGTTACATGAATTTTGAACTACTTCTAAGAATGTCTGAGAGCCATGTCCACCTCTTTTATGACAACGCAAACGAGCTCCAGCTACTTCAGCAGCCCCATCATCATAAAAATGGTCTTTATTCAAATCTACTAATCCCTCATTTAATGCAGCTGCTAGTGTAATAATCTTAAACGTTGAACCTGGCTCATAATTTGACCAAACAGGTAAATTTCGATTATATACTTCAGGCGAAACATTTTTAAAATTAGTAGGATTGAAGCTTGGACGACTGCTCATTGCAAGTATTTCTCCCGTATTTGGATTCATCGCAATTCCAATCATTGAATCAGGATTATATTGAGCAGTTGCATTATTCATTTCACGTTCAAGAATTGTTTGTATTCGCGAATCGACAGTTAATTTTAAGTTTAAACCATTAATTGGCGGAATATAGTCATCTGCAATATTCGGCATTCTTTGACCCTTAGCATCTGAATAAAATTGTACACTACCTTTTTCACCACTTAATTGCTTATCATAATAAAGTTCTAATCCGTTTAAACCCTGATTATCGATTCCAGCAAAACCTAAAACATGAGAAAGATAGTCACCAAAAGGATAATATCTTTTAGAATCCTCTGCTATGTATACACCAGCTATGTTAAGATCTCGGATTTGTTTAGCTTTCTCATTTGTAATTTTTATACCTTCTGTTCGAATGTGTTCCATACTAGATCTTTTCGTTAAAATTTTATAAAGTTTTACTTCGGAGATTTTTAAAATTGGGGCAAGTTTTTCAGTCGCTTCCTTAGGATCTTTAATTTGCCTAGGAACGACTAATACAGATGGAGCACTTTTATTAGTAGCAAGAGCAACACCATTACGATCTAAAATTTCACCACGCTTTGGTTCAAATGGAATATCTCGACTCCACGAATTTTTCGCTCGCTCAGTTAAAAGATCACCCATACCGAATTGTACATAACCAAGCCTCGTTGCAATAATAGAAAAAATTAATAAACCACCAATGAATACAAAAAATAATCGTTTTCGAACTGTTACATTAGATACTCGCATCGAAACGAACACTCCTCTACATTATGTTCGTTTCAATATATGCTTGTACCAAATACAATAGACCTTCTAGCTTTTTATTGTCCTAGAATGGTCTATTGTCATTTTTATTTAATTAAACTTATTTCAGCCATTTTACTCTTGTACATCTACTTTTACATCTTTTTCTTCGTCTGTCGCTCCGTTAGGTTTATTTAATTCAATCGTTAAATAGTCATGATCCCGTAGCTCTGAATCTTCTTTAATACTCTGACTTGTAACAAATCCAGATCCCTTTGATGAGATATTTAGCTTGAATAATTTACCTAAACGGTTAACATCCGATTTTGACCAACCAATAATAGATGGCATGGTATTTGTTCCATTTGTCTTAAGATAAATATTAGTACCTCTGACAACTTGAGTTTTTGCCTTAATTGATTGACCAGTAACTTCTAGTCCATTTCCTAATAATACAGGTTTCAATCCCTCAGATATAGCTAAAGATTTTGCTTCATCTAAAGTTAGACCTTTCAAATTCGGAATTTCTATACTTTCTTTATCGATTAATTTGTCTACTTTGGCATTTTCAACAGGCTCAACCTTCATATACTCTAATGCGCCTTTAGTCACTGTTCTAAATATTTCAGAAACACCATCTGAACCGATCTCAGTCGCTTCAAGTTTTGGACGAAGCATCGCTACATAAACGACTAATTTTGGATTATCTGCAGGTGCCATACCGATAAATGAAAAAAGGTTTTGACCACGTCCTTTTAGATATTTCCCGTGATCGTCAACAACTTGGGCAGTACCAGTTTTACCAGCGACAGTATAACCATCAATTGCATAGTTGTGCCCAGTACCATGTGGCGCAGTAATAACCGTTTCTAATAACGCTCTTTCTCTCTTTGCTGTTTCTTCTGATATTGGATTACCAACAACCTGAGATTTATAGTCTTTAATAACTTTATTCGTATCATGAGCGACAATTTTATCTACAATATATGGCTTCATCATTTTTCCATTGTTAGCAATAGCACTTGCAGCTTGGATAATTTGAATTCCAGTTACTGTAGATCCTTGTCCAAAAGCAGTAGTTGTTTTTTCAAGTGGATAATTAAATACTAATTTACCACTTGATTCACCTGGTAGATTAATATTCGTTTTTTGTGTAAATCCAAAGTTTTTATAGTATTGTAAAAAGCGATCTGCACCTAATTTTTCATTAAGTAGTATCGAAATACCAACGTTTGAAGACCTTTGAATCCCTTCGTCAAAAGTAATTGAACCCCATCCGTTCCGATTTACGTCATGGACAGTGCCTCCACCTGGTACTTTATATCGACCTGATTGGAAATATTCATTTCCATTATAAACGCCTTCATTCATTGCAGCACCTAAAGTGAATATTTTCATCGTAGAACCTGCTTCAATTGCATATGAAATCGGGTCATTTGTAAAGTTTGTAATGTCATGAAGATTCGGATTGAAGCTTGGGCGATTACTCATTGCAACAATTTTACCGGTTTTTGGATCAGAAACGATTGCCATAATCTTTTCTGGCTCATATTTTTTTTCAACGCTAGTCATTGCATCTTCTAGTAAACTTTGAATCTTTGTATCTATTGTTAAATACACATCATCGCCATTATGTGGAGGAGTAACCTTCTCATTTTCATATGGTAAAATATTTCCTTTTCGATCACGTAAAAAACTTCTTTTTCCATCTTTTTCGGTTAACTCATTATTCAATGCTTTTTCTAATCCCATTTCTCCAATTAGGTCACCATTATCATTTACATTCGTATACCCTAACGTATGAGAAGCAAATACACCATTTGGATAATATCGCTGCTGTGAAGGAGTAAAAACAATACCAGGTAGCTTTAATTTCTCAATTTGTTCTTTTGTGCTTTGAGAAATATTTCTTCCACCTGGTCCTAATTCAACTTGATATTTGGGTTTACCTAATTTCGCTAAAAGTTCCGATTCATCGATATCTAAAATTGATGATAATTCTCTAGCTGTTTTTTCTTTGTCTACTACATGCCTTTTCACTTTCGAGTTTTTGGAGGCTCTTGGATCTAGAACTGCCGACACGGTATATGCTGTCACCTCTTCCGCAAGTGGAACGCCATGTGAATCATAGATTGTTCCTCTCTTTGCTGGAATTTTTTGAGATGTATTGTAATTTTCATCAGCATAAACTTTTAAATTTTTACCTTCAACTGTGGCTGATAATTGTATATAGCCGAGTCTAGCCACAAGTGATATAAAAAGGAGTAAAGTACCTAGAAAAAACCAACGAATACCATAATTTGTGTATTTATTCTTTTTCTTACTCATATCACAATCTCCTACTTGCTAGTGTCGGTAAACTTTACATTATTACTATCAATATTTAAACCTAACTCTTTTGCTTTTTGCCATATGCGCTCATATGTGCTTAATTCATCAATCTTCATTTTAAGCTCAGAGTTACGCTGTTTTCCATTCGCTATTTCATTTTTCACATTTTGAATTTTTAAATTTGTATCATATATTGCCGCTTGAGTTTTAATGATTTTTGTACCCATAAAGAAGCATGCAAAAATAAATACTAAATAAAGTATTTTCTCAAAAGGTGTAATTTTTGATACTTTCTTTTGTTTTTTCTTGTTAGAAGGTCTTTGTTGTAAATCAGTAACTTGTTTTTGTTGAAGCTTTCTAGCCAAATTTCTCATTATTTTCCCTCCTTATAATTTTTCTGCAACCCTTAATTTTGCAGATCTTGCTCTCTTATTAAATTCGACTTCTTCATCTGTTGGTAAAAGGGGCTTTCTTGTCACTAATTTTAACTTCGGCTTAAACTCATCTGGAATAATTGGTAAACCTGGTGGTAACGGCGGAAGTGAACTAGCTTCTTTAAAAATCGTTTTACAAATACGATCCTCTAATGAATGGAATGTTATTACACTTATTCTTCCTTTTGGCTTTATTAAGGTAATTGCATCTTTTAGAGCTTCTTCAAATACACCTAGTTCATCATTTACAGCTATACGAATTGCTTGGAAAATTCTTTTAGCAGGATGTCCACCTGTTCTTCTTGCTGGTGCAGGTATTGCATCTTTAATGATTTCGACTAACTCAAAAGTTGTTTCAATCGGTTTCTTTGCTCTTAATTCTTCAATCCTTCTTGCAACCTGTTTAGAGAATTTCTCTTCTCCATATCGGAAAAATATTTTCACAAGCTGCTCATAAGGCCAGTCATTTACAACTTCATACGCTGATAATGTTTGCTCTTGATTCATACGCATATCAAGTGGTGCGTCTTGATGAAAACTAAATCCTCGTTCAGCAACGTCTAATTGCGGCGAAGAAACACCTAAGTCAAATAAGATTCCATCTACTTCATAAATGCCTAAATTATGAAGTTCTTCTTTTATATGCTTAAAATTACTTTTTACAATCGTTAATTGATTTTCATATTTATTCAATCGCTCTTTTGCATGTCTAATTGCTGTTTCATCTTGGTCAAAAGCGATTAATCTACCCTTTGATGAAAGTTGAGATAGTAAGTATTCACTATGACCTCCACCGCCAAGTGTACAATCTACATAAATGCCATCTTCCTTAATATCTAAAGAATCAACAGTTTCTTTTAATAAAACCGTAATATGTTCAAACATGATGCTTTCACTACTTTCAATTTGTTAATTTTTACAAGTCAAATCCGATTAAGTTTTCTGCTAACTCACCAAATGACTCTTCTGATTCATTCATATATGTATTCCAAGTTGTTAAATCCCAAATCTCAATTCGATTTGTAACACCAACTACTACACATTCTTTTTCTAATTTTGCATAACTGCGTAAGTTAGGTGTTATATTAATTCTCCCCATCTTATCCATCTCACATTCCATTGCCCCTGAGAAGAAAAAACGGGTAAATGCTCTCGCATCTTTTTTAGTTAGTGGTAGTGTGCGCAGTTTATCTTCAATTACACTCCATTCGGCCAATGAATAGCCAAATAAGCATTGATCCAAACCTCTTGTAACAATGAAGTTTTCACCAAGCTTGTCTCGAAATTTAGAAGGTATAATAAGACGTCCTTTTACATCGATATTATGTTGATATTCACCGATAAACATCCTATTCCCCCACTTTCTAACACAAACTTACCACATTCCCCCACTTCTTACCACCTTTTCTAAAAAATTCTTTAAAAAACAAAAAAATCCTGCTAACAGTGCAGCAGGATTTCATTTTTATTATAAAATTCAGCTTATTTCAATGTTTGTTTCTTATAAAAAACAACTATTTATATTAATAAAGGCAATATTTTGAATATCGGCTTAAATTTTTACAATTTGATGGGCGTAATCCCATGATAGGTTTAAATCACAAAGCTCATGAACAAAATCAAAACCATATTTATTAATATAGTAGAGAATATTTAGTGTTCGTTCCTGTGGTTTCCCATTAGGAGAAATTGAACAGATGATTCGATTCCACTTTTCAATTTGCTCTTCATTTTGCTTTAAAATTGTTTCTTCTATTTTTCGTTCTAAAAGTAGAATTTGTTCTTCTATCTTTACATAATTCTTTATAGAAAAATCCTTTAAGTTAGGTGTTACTTTATTCGTTACATCTTGAAGAGGTTTATGCAATTCTTCTAAAGATTTTTTAGCATGGCTAAACACTTCTTTATAGTCTAGTTTTACTTGGTCTTTAATCCATTTTACTTTCTTCTCTTCTAATGATGTTTTCAGCACATCATTAATATCTAATGAAAAATCTTCTAATGCTGATACAATATTTCTTTCAAAAATAGTAAACATATGTCTTAAAAACACAGGTGGCATTTGAAGGTTAAATAGATTAAAAACGTCCTTTAACTCAGCCCAATAAGCAATTTCACCAGGGCCACCAACAAATGCTAGTGTAGGAAATAAATACTCCTGCATGACTGGTCTAGTAACCACATTATTACTTAATAGGGCTGGCTGTTCATTAGCGATTTTGATCAACTCAAGTTTAGAGAATTGATAATTCTTATTTTTTGTTTGAAAAACATCTTCACTTTCAGAAACTTCAAGTAACTGTCTACCTTCATCACTATGGTAAAAAAGATGAATGCTCTGTTCAGAAATTTGAAGTGTTTCGTGGTACCCTGATTTTATTAATCTGCTTTTCGTATCCTTTAAAACCCCTCTGACGTTCTCTTGCTTTTGAATCATTTCATTAAATAAAGATGATTCCAACTCACGAACATTCGGATCGTCGGCATCAATTAAGACAAGTCCCTCTTTTTTGAACAATTTAAAAATAATTTTCGCAAAAAAATCTACGTAAGTAGTAGATTGCTCAATTATCGAATATAGTTCTTCAAGTAAATCTTTTGAATAATTCGTTTCATCAAAAGTTTTAACGATTTTATCAATCCACTTCTTCATTTCCTGTTGATCTAATTCTGTTTTAGAAGCAGCATGGGAATAAGTCGTTTTTTGATAAAAAGTTTGTTTTTTTACTGTATTGTTCTCAATTGTATGAATATGGTTAATTTCATCTATATCATGGTCTTCACCGGCAATCCAAAACACTGGGACAACTGTTAGACCATGATCCTTTTCATATTTCTTGGCCAATTGAATAATTGAAATAATTTTATGTATAGAATACAATGGGCCAGTTAATAAGCCAGCTTGTTGTCCACCAATTACAACAAATGAATCGTTATTAAGTAATTTTTTCACATTTTCTAATGATTCATTACTTGCATGATGCTTATGATGAAACTTCTCTAGTGCATTAACTAATCCTGTGCGATTATAAGAACGCTCCATTACATTTTTAATTCTATATTCCATTTCTTCCTTTACTAATGGATTTTCACCAAAGAAAGAAGAAATTACTTCATTTCCATTTACAAAATCATTCAGCAATTTATTTTGCCCGTCTAAATGGACTTTGCTAATTTGCATTACGAACTTCCTCTCTCGCTCTTCAATTAAGCATTATACTCAGTTATTTTTAAAACTAAACCAGCCAACACGGTAATACAGTGAAGAATAATAAACAAAATACATGACATTCTCCAAAAACCTTTAAGTAGCTTAGTAAACCGAATATCTCTTTTTGCTTTCCATTGAAGAATAATACTAATAAATAAGATAACCAATAATAAATTAATTAATATCCAACCTGTTGCAGTCGGAAAAATCATTTTTAAAACAAAATAAAATGAACTAATATATAGAATTGTAGATAAATCTAACGTAAAAAGCAAAAGTTTACGCTTGTTATTTTTAAAAAATAATTTTAAAAACATATAGAAAAATATTGTTGAAAAAATCGGAAATTCAATTAATAGTGAAATAAAGAAAATGAAAAATTTTTCCAAAAAGAATTACCCCTTTTTCTTCTCAAGTCCTTTTATACTATTGTACACAAGTTCAATTGTCGGTACATTTATTTTTTTATTAATTGCCAATTTTTTAACAAATCCTAGCATACTTTCAATTTCTGTTTCTCTACCGTGAAATAGATCTCGGTTCATTGATGAGTAGTTTTCTTTCGTTTTCTCACATATTTCTACTAATTTATCCCACTCTTTTTGGTTATTTAAATCTAGGATCGTTGCAACCTCATTAAATAATAATTTACAAATTGGTTTAAAATACTCATTAGTGATTAATTCACCATTTCGAACGTTCAATATGGAAGTTAAAGGGTTAATAACACAATTTATTAAACACTTTTGTTTAAGTATATACTCCCAATCATCTTGGCTTTTAATTGGAAACTCAGCTGTATGTAAACTTGATAAACGATTTAAAGCATCTATTTTCCCTTTTATTTGTCCAATTCGAATTATACCTTTACCAGTATGCGTTATTTCATTAGGAGAAGTTTTTAATGCGCCGTGTTCAACTATACCTATAAAGCAATTTGGAATGGGTAAATTTTTAACGATTTCAATATGAGACATTCCATTTTGAAGAAATAATATATTCTCACCCTCATATTGATTTAACGTGTTAACGATTTGATTTAAATGATATTGCTTAACACAAACAATTAATAGATCGAACGTGTCTATTTTAGGTAATAATTTATTTGCTTTTATACACATTTGTTTCTTTTTTTCATCTACTGAAAGTATAACACCGATGTTATTTATGAGATTTGCCTGTTCTTCTGTTCTCGTAAACAATGTAACATTATGTTTATTTTGATACAAATACGATGCTGTAAGAAGACCGACGGCACCACCACCAATTATGCCTATTTTCATTGATTTCTCCAATCGAAAAATTATTTTTCCACTATTATCTTTTTGATAATAAATTTACACCGAATCTATCTTTTTTTAAATTTAATTGTACGATATAATTATATTTAAAATATTAAAAATTTACATTCTTTTTAAGGGGGAGCTTTTTTGAACATCAAGATAGAACGTTTACAAATAAATTTTAAAACACTTGAACAATTTCAGCAATTTTCCGGTTACGGTTTACAAGAGCTATCAATGCTTGAAGATCTTGAATCAAATTTAATTGATAACGAGTTTCAATCTCCTTTCTATGGTATTTACTTAGGCAAGGCACTTATTGCCAGAATGAGTTTATATACACATAGTGAAAATAATGAAGATTTAATTGAAATTAATAAAATGGAAGTTCTACCTTATTATCAAAAGAATGGGTACGGAAAAGAATTAGTAAATTTCGCTAAATCCTTTAAGAAAACAATTAAAACTATACCAAGAGCAAATTCAAATGAATTTTGGAAAAAACAAGGTTTCATTGAGGCAGATTCTGAATTTGTCATTTGGAAACCTGAAAATAAATAAAGACAAAAAACTCAACACCCCATTAGGAGATGTTGAGTTTTTTCATTTTATTTTACCTTCGTGTCATTTTTAGTACTAATATTTACTATTTTTCGTTTTTGATCTAAAAAATCAAATAAATGTTCATATTCACTTTGAAGCTCATTTAGTTTTTCAACTAATTGTTGTTTTTCAATTTTCAATTGTTCATTTTCTTGTTTATATTTTAATAGCTTTTTTTCTAGAGATTGAATATCTTTAATTCGTCCACTGGCATCAACTTTTAATCTCAAATATTCAAGGAATTTATATACTGACTCAAAGGTTATTTCGGAATGGCCTTTTTCTGTTGTACCCTCTTCGTGAATCTCATTAATAATGATTTCCGAATCATGAGTTGGTTCTTCCTCATTTGAGGGAACAGCCTGTTTTTTACTACTATTTTTTGCTTTTTCAATCTCTTCTTTGTAGAACTTTCTAACAAAAGAATTCCATCGGTAACCGCAAGCAGCAGCTGTCCTTGATAAGTTCTTTGCTACCACTTTAAATGCCATTAATTGAGTTGACCCTTCATTTATCGTTTTTAAAACTACTTCAGCTAAGTAGTTATCTTCATCTTTTGTCCATGCATCCTGGCGATTTGCAACCATTTGCAATCCCCTCCAATTTCTTATGCAATAAGCAGATTTTACTAATTCATATGCACAAAAAAATGAAGGTAGAAGATTACTTTTCCAATTTTTTTGTAAATTGTTCGATATTTTTTATGTGTTCATCTGAAAACCAAAGTGGCATAGCAGAAATAACTTCTTCTTCCATTCTTCTCTTAAGATTTTGCTCAGTCCATTTACGAATAAGTATTTTTTTATTTTGATGATGAATATGTGCTGGAATACTTCTAGCTAAACTAATAAAGCTTTCATTATGTAAACCTGTTAAATCTTTTGATAGTTCATGAATAAAGCCGATCTTCTTAGCTTGAAATGCGGTGTAAATATTTGAGGATGATAGTAATGTAATCCAATCTTGATGACTCATTTTTTCTTGAAGTACGGTCCCTCCACCCCATGAGGTTGGAATTCCCATTCTCCCTTGAATAAATCCTATTTTTGCATTGTGACTCGCGTATCTAAAATCGAATGCACTTGCCAGTTCGCAGCCGCCACCTAAAGCATAACCATTAATAAAACAGATTGTAATTTGTGGTAACATAGCTATTTGATAAATCACATCACACATTTTTAGATTAAAAGATTCCAATCCATTTAAATTATTTTTAAACTTTAAAATTGTGTTTAAATCTCCACCGGTACAAAAATATTTCATACCTTCCCCTGTTAATACAACTAGTTTACTTTGGGATTTCATTCGGATTTCTCGGATAATTTCAGAAAGTTTTTCTACAGTATTTTCATCAATGCAATTCCCGTAATTAGGCCTATTTAAAAATATATAATCTATTTCATCTCTTTGATAAGTAATTACTTCAGACATTGGAATCCCTCTCTCTTTACCTAGTTTCCTATTAGTTTTTATTATACTATACAGAAATTGAAATGGGCAGAGGTAAGAGGAAGCATGATTTTAAAGGAATCGATCATAGACAAAATCCGTTTAAAGGCAAAAGGAAAAGCACATAGTTTCCTATGTGCTCATTCAAAGACTAGCTTATTTGCTAAGTACTTGTTTTCCTTTGTAGTGTCCGCATGATTTACATACGCGGTGTGCTAATGTTAATTCACTACAGTTTGGGCATTCAACCATTCCAGGTACCGCTAATTTAAAATGCGTACGACGCTTTCTTTTTACAGTTTTGGACGTTCTTCTTGCAGGTACTGCCATTGATCCCACCTCCTTAAAGTCAGTGTTTGTTATGAAGCCGGTTATCCGGTACTTCTCAATTATCTTGTTTGTCAAAAAATTTTGCTAAACCAGCAAG
The DNA here is from genome assembly GCF_002564465.1 of Bacillus sp. AFS088145. Taxonomy (GTDB): domain Bacteria; phylum Bacillota; class Bacilli; order Bacillales; family Bacillaceae_G; genus Gottfriedia. The sequence goes on from NZ_NUUX01000008.1 coordinate 239,479, forward strand.
TCGAGGGTCAATTTTTTGCTCTACTTCGACATGTTCCCTAACTTCCCAATCTGTTCCTGACGTTGGAGCTGTTTCTTTCCCCTCAACATCCTCTGCAAAAACCTGCATTGGAATCTCGGCTAAGATACATTCCTCAATCACTGGGGTTAAGTCTAACACGTCACCCTCTAGGATGTGAAAATTCTCATCTTCACTTTTCCATTCAGATGTTGTAAAAAATGTTTCTGTTGTGGTAATCGACAAAGGATATTTTACATCAACTAATGTTCTTACACAAGGTAAAATTAAATATCCAGTTATTGTTAAATGAAACGTATAACGGTTCGTTCCAAAATCAACTCGTCCAGTAACTCGAATTGGAGAAACCTCTCGAATATCAGTATTACGTTCCTTTATTTGACTTACATCAATTGTCTCATCTAAATTTAAACCTTTATGTCTTAATTTCTGCAACTGGTGCACTGACCATTTCATAAATAAACCACCTCAAGGCAACAATGAAAATTATATATTCTTTATAATCACTTGTCAATATTTTTTCTTTACACTTCCGAAAAGCGGAGGCGACTGTTCAGCTCCGACAAGCATAAGACGGTTTTCAGCTAAGGTTTGCTCTTTAATCTTAGATGAAAATTGGCTTATGACCTCGAGGAGCTAGGAGCCGGAGCTAGACATCAAACATACTTCTCTAACTGAATTCCCGACAAGCATAACACGATCTTCAGCTAAGATTTGCACTTTAATCTTAGATGAAAATTGGCTTATGACCTCGAGGAGCTATGAGCCGGAACTAGACATCAAACATACTTCTCCAACTGAATTCCCGACAAGCATAACACGATCTTCAGCTAAGATTTGCTCTTTAATCTTAGATGAAAATTGGCTTATGACTCGAGGAGTTAGTAGCCGGAGCTAGACATCTTGTCTGCTTCTTTTTCAGAATATCTCCATTCAGCTAAAAGAAGTGGCGCTCTTTCCACTTCGAAGATTAATGGAATATTACCGAAGAGCTAGCTTGTGGAACTAGACATCATATCTACTTCTTTGACTGAATTCCCGATAACCATAAGACGAAAAATCACTAAAAGCTTTAGACTTGGTTACTAGTTTTCCCCTTAAAACCTTGACCTTGCTTCTTATATGTAACCTATCTAATATATTATTTTCCACAATAAAATTCAATACAATTCACACTAGGTTGCGAATTATTTCTCAAAACTGGTATTCTTATTGTATAAATTCGTGAAATTAGTAAATATTGGAGGTGCATTTCTCTGCGTTCGGTTGGAGTAGTAGTAGAGTATAACCCATTACATAATGGACATGTTTTTCACTTAACTAGTTCTAAAAAAAGTACAAATGCTGATGTTGTTATTGCGGTAATGAGTGGCCAATTTTTACAAAGAGGCGAGCCAGCAGTCGTTCCAAAGCATGTACGAACAAAGTTGGCTTTACAAGCAGGTGCAGATCTTGTTATTGAATTACCTTATAGTTATTCGACTCAACACGCTAGCATCTTTGCCAAAGGAGCTATTTCAATTCTTGATTCTTTAAAATGTGATTATGTTTGTTTTGGAAGTGAAGAAGGTAAAATTGAGACATTTTACGAGTTAATCAAACAAAAGAAGCAGCTTACTTCTTCAATCAATACAAGTATCCGTACTTTTCTTGATGAAGGACTAAGTTATCCCGCTGCATATAGTACTGCTTTACAAATAAATCTTGAATCATCAAAGCTAGATGTATCACTTCCAAATAATATTTTAGGAATACATTATTTAGAAGCTATTGAACATTTTGATAGTCGAATGGAAGGTAGAACGATTCAGCGAATAGCTGCAAATTATCATGATGAAGATACCAATCATCATAGTATCGCTAGCGCTACAGCAATTAGAAAAATTCTAAAAGGTGACAATCAATCGATTTCTAACTTTGTTCCAAGCTTTACTAAAGATTCAATTGAAGAATACATAAACGAGTATGGTGCTCTTCATTCTTGGAATGAATATTTACCATTTTTGAAATATAAATTAATGACTTCAACTAAAGAAGAACTTGAAGAAATTTACGAAGCTGTCGAGGGTTTAGAAAGAAGAGTATTACATTCTGTATTAAACTGTCTTAATTTTGAAGAGTTAATGACATCTATAAAAACAAAGAGATATACTTGGACTCGAATTCAAAGATTGTTAACACATATCTTAACAAATACATCAAAAAAGGAAATGTCAGCAATATTAGAGAAAGATCGCGTTCCTTATATTCGTTTACTTGGAATGAGTTCAATCGGAAAAACTTATTTAAATAGCAAAAAAAAATTAATTGAATTACCAATTTACACGACTATTAATCAGCAAAACCAAAAAGAACTAAGTACTGATTTGAAAGCAACCCATACTTATGCTTCGATGCTTTCATTAGACAATCAACAAAAATTAATAAAAACCGAATATTCATTGTATCCAATTATTTATGATGAAAAAAGTAATCAATTTAGTAGATCTTAAGTAGTTTCAACTAACTATTATAAACTCAAAAATGGCAGGTTTAGGGTTTTCCCCTATATCCTGCCATTTTTATCATGCACCGATTCTAATCAAATTATTTTTTTGTCTTTAATTTTTCAAGATAATTGATTGCTTGGTTATATGTATCAATTGGTATTATTTTCATTTTCAAGTCATGTTTTTTCGCACTTTTTACAGCTTCATTATAATTAGAATTCTTTTTACCGTTCTCATTTGGTGCAAAGAAAATCTCTGCCCCCGAATCAGACGCTGCAATTATTTTTTGAGATATACCACCAATCGGACCAACGACTCCATCTTTATCAATTGTTCCAGTTCCAGCTATTTCATGACCTTTTGCTAAATTTTCGTCTTTTAATTGATCATAAATTTCTAGAGCAAACATCAGTCCCGCTGAAGGTCCACCGATTTCTTCTGAATTTATTTTAACTTTTGGATTTGTAGTTAGATCTAAATTTTCTGCTATAGAAACACCTATTCCAGCACGATTCGGTTCGTCTTTAAAAGCTTCTGTTTTAATATTAAAGTATTTAATTTTCCCATTTCTACTTACTTCTAAATTAAAATTTGTACCAGGTTTTCTACTTTTTACAGTATTAGTAAAATCATTTATCGTACGAATTTCTTTCCCGTCGATTTTAGTGATAATGTCACCTAGCATTAATACGTTATGGGCTGGCATATCCTTTAAAACAGATACGACTACTATTCCATTTTCCGTCACTTTATAAGATTTTTTAGCCTGCTTATATGCGTTTAAAATCGCAGCTTGCTTTGATTCTTCCATATACCTTAATTGGCGGAACTGATAATCTTCATCACTTTCACCTTTTACTTTTATTTCATCTATCTTGTATAGATGGTAATTGTCATTAATTTTCGTACCAATATATGAATAGACATTTGCCTTACCCATTGCTACGGTCGTTAGCATAAATTCACCTTTATCTTTTTTTGCACCTTCAACTTTTACATATGGCCTTAAAGGCTCGGCTAAGCCTGGTTTTGTAACATAGTATGGTAATGGAATGAAATATAAAAGAATTAGCGTAATACCAAGTACTAATAGTACATTAAGAATTCTGATCCTTTTTATCACTATTTTTCTCCTTCCATTGGTCAATCTTTTCAAGAATTTCAGGTATTAATTTTTCTGTAGCTTCTTCACCTATTTTGATAATATTTTCAAGGTCAGTAAAATTTCTAGAATTAACATGGTCTAATTTAGGTCTTATCATAACATTCGAAGCAATTTCTCTATTTCTAACGAGCTCATGCTGCATTATTTCAATACTTTGCATAATCACGTCATAGATCGTCGAAACTTCACCACTAACTTGAATCGGTGAAGCATCTACTCCAATAATAAAATCCGCCCCCATCTCCTTTACAACTGAAACTGGGATACGATCGATGACTCCACCATCAACTAAAAGCCTTCCATTCCATGTTTCTGGTACAAAAATTCCCGGAATTGAAATACTCCCTCGGACTGCAGTAGCAATATCTCCCTTTTGAAATACAATTTTTTCTCCTGTTAATAAATCTGTAGCGATTACCGACACTGGCAAGTCTAATTCTTCGAGCTTTCTACCAAATGAAAGTACTTTTATTAACTCTTTAACCCTGTTCCCAGAAATCAAACCCATTTTTGGAACAACATAGTCAATATAGTATTTAGATTGAAATACTTTTGCAATTTTATATAGACGATCTACATCCGCACCAGCACCGTATAAAACAGCAACTAAAGCACCTATACTACTGCCTGCAATCAGATCTATAGGAATATTATGCTTTTTTAAAACGGAAATTACACCAACATGTGCAAATCCCCGTGCACCTCCTGAACCTAATGCTAAACCAATTTTCGGTTCCAAGTTGTTTCCCCTCCAATTAAACTCTTTGGTCTAAAATTGAACTCTGGCAACGTATATTTAATTGTACAAGTTTTTTTTATACATATATTACTATCTTATTTCCTACTTATTGGTCTTACTACAATTAGACAAAAATCTATATGTTTTTTAAGTTTATCTTTGGAGGTTTATATGTGAAAAGAAATCACTTCATTACCTTACTAATTTTTTTATTACTCATATTTCTTACATCAACAATTATTTTGCATCCAGAGGTAGCATTTAAAGGGTCAATAAGAGGGTTAAATATGTGGTGGGGAATCGTATTTCCTTCGCTCCTTCCTTTTTTCATTTTAAGTGAACTTCTAATTTGCTTTGGGATTGTTCAATTTATTGGTGTATTTTTGGAGCCAGTTATGAGACCTTTATTTAGAGTTCCGGGAGTTGGGGCGTTTGTTTGGGCTATGGGGATGGCATCAGGATTTCCTTCAGGTGCAAAACTTTCTGCAAAATTATATAAAGATGGGGAATTAACAAAATTAGAAGCTGAACGACTTAATTCATTTACAAATTCATCTAATCCATTGTTTATTTTTGTTGCAATATCTGTTGGTTTTTTTCACAACCCAAAAGTTGGGCTCGTACTTGCACTCAGTCATTATTTATCTAACGCTATTGTAGGCCTCATTATGAGGTTTTATGGAAGAAACCAACCTAACTACTCTCGTAAAGAAAGAATTCATTCTAACCGCTTTAAATACGCTTTTAAAGTTATGCATGAAAAAAGATTAAGTGAAAGAAGACCGATTGGAAAAATATTAGGGGACGCAATAGCTTCTTCCGTCCAGACATTATTAATGATTGGTGGATTTATCATCGTTTTTTCTGTACTTAATATGCTTTTAATTGAAATTGGATTTATATCTAATGTTGGAAAAATAATTGCATATTGTTTTTCAAATTTAAATGTTAATCACAATTTATCTACGCCTTTTTTATCTGGCTTATTTGAAATTACTTTAGGATCTAAATTAGTCAGTGAACTAGGCAATAGTACTTTATTGCAGCAAGTGGCTTTAACTAGCTTTATTTTAGGATTTGGTGGTTTTTCAATACAAGCCCAGGTAGCAAGTATTATTTCTGAAGTGAAATTAAGTATTAAACCTTATTTAATCGGTCGTTTATTACAATCTGGAATTGCACCTATTTTAGCAATTATCTTTTGGAAGCCACTCTATCTTAATCAGTTAACTTCTAATGCTACTAATACTTTATCTGTTATAAAGATTTTTACAGAGAAACAGTTAAGCCTCGAATCATTGTTTTCAACAGGTTCTTTTATAACCTTAATTTCTCTTTACATTTATGTAATCATCTTGATTTATAAACTGTATATAAAAAAATTATCTTCTTAAACCTTTTCATAAAAAAAGAAACCTCAGTTTTAAACAAACTTGAGGTTTCTTTTATGTGTTGTCTACTCATTAATAAATTATATATAAATACTTAAGCTTACATTAAACTTGAGGTTTCAAAAATTTTTCTGTTAATGCGCTGTTTACACAATCTGGTACTAAGTCTTTTACATTCCCACCATATTTTGCGACTTCTTTTACAATTGAAGAACTTAGGAATGAATATTGATTATTTGTCATAACAAAAAACGTGTCAATTTCATCTACTAATTTTTTGTTCATTGCTGTAATTTGCATTTCATATTCAAAGTCTGATACTGCTCTTAGGCCTCTTAATATTGCAGAGGCGTTAATTTTTTTCGCATAATCCATTAATAGACCACTAAATGAATCAACTCGTACATTTGGAATTGTACTCGTAGCTTCCGTAATTAATTCTTTTCTTTCTTCTAAAGTAAATAAAGAATTTTTGGCCGAGTTATTTAATACGACAACAATTACCTCATCAAACACTCTTGCTCCACGTTTAATAATATCTAAATGTCCTAATGTTATTGGATCAAAACTTCCAGGACAAACAGCAATACGTTTCATCTTGTACCCCCTAAAAATTACTCCATACAAATATGATACACTGATACGCCACAAATTCCATATTTTTCTGCTTTTGTTCGTACAAATTTCCCTATTTTTTCAGGTAATTCGACATCTGTAGCATGTTCTACTAAAATTGTTCCATCTGATGCAAGTAGATTTTTTTCATCAAAAGTTTCAATTAATGATACGATTTGTTGCTTTTTATAAGGAGGATCTAAAATAATTAAATCAAATTGGATCTCTCTTTTAATAATCGCTTTAACAGCTCTCTCAGCGTCATTTCGATATACTTCAGCACAATCAGTTAGATTACAAGTTGCTAAGTTTTCTTTAATCGTCTTAATCGCCTTCATTTCACGATCTACAATAATCGCTTTTTCAATCCCTCTACTTAAAGCCTCAATTGATAGTCCACCACTACCACCGAATAAATCTAATACAATACCACCTTCAAAGTAAGGTCCAATTATATTAAACATGGCTTCTTTTACTTTATCGGTTGTCGGTCTAGTACTCATACCAGGTACTGCCTTTAAACTTAATCCTTTATTTTTTCCTGACACTACTCTCATTTAATTTACACCTACTATATATTTCAATTTACGAAAATATCCTATCATAATTTCACTAAAACAAAAACATTTCTTTCCATATTCATCTACTAATGTATAAAATCATCCACTTTGGAAATAATTAATTTTAACAACATCTCAGTTGATGTTGTTGCCAACCGCGGAGAAGACTTACGTTTCCCCATAAGTTCTTCCTCCGGTTTCTCCTCTCCCTTTGCCTTCTTTTAAGTGATTACACTTTAATAAGAGGGGCCCTGCAAATGCGGGGTTTTTTTTTATGCTTTTATCCTGTAGAATAAATGTTGCATTTATTACCATACTTTGTTTTTAAATACTCGTAAAGTATTTACGTTTTAAGGGGGAATACTCATGATCCAACGCATGATTGAAATTGGAGAAGGATACTCAGATTTATATGAACTATTTGAAATTGCTAAATCGCAAAAAGATAGAGTTAAATTTTTACTTAAATTAACATCTGAAAATAAAGGCTCAAACTGCTGTTCTTTTGCTGTTATCTTAAGCCCTACTTCTATTGGCGAATTCCAGCCAATATATTATTGTAGAGAAGGAATTACATTAAAAGAAGATTCAGTTACCAAACGTGAAGTGTTGTTTGAAGAATTAGCTACAACTTTAAACAAAGAAATCATCACATTACAAGTTAGACACTCAAGCTCATTTCATGAAAATGATTTATTCCACCAATATATTATCGGAATTTTACGCTTAAATCACTTAATACCTCCAATGAAATAACAAGAGATGGTATTAGAATTTACTATTTTCTAATCTTTCTCATAAAATAAAAGAAGATCAGGGATAGTTTTTTCTATCCCCTACCTCTCAACCATACCACAAGAAAAACGATTGAACGGTTTTTAATTCAGATCGGTTACCCTTCTAAATTAATGATCCATTCAATCGTTTTTAATCTACTTGATAATCATATTCCTTTGCTTCGTCCGGTTTTGCATTTTCGTACTCAGTCTTAATAAAAGGTTTATATGACAATTCAATTCGTTTCACAAAATGAAATTTTTTCAATCTCTCTATTGTTCGATCTATATCATCCATATTGCAATATAGGACTACGTATTTCAAACGTTTAGAGACAAAGTGAATATTTCCAAATTTACGTAACATTTTTGCTTGTTTTAATGATTGTAAATAAATAATAATACCTTGTCTTTGCACGAACATAGCTTTCTCCTTTAAAAATCCGTTAGAAATAGAATAGCATATCCCAAATTTCTTTTGCAACGAAACTTTCATAAATAGTTTTTAGAAAGGATTGAAAATTATGTTAGATGATGTTTGGGAGCAATTTTTTAACTGTATTTCAAATTATAAACAAATTAATCTATTTTCAAACAAACAAATTTGCGGTGCCAATTTTCTATATATTCAGACAGACCGTCAACAGACCGAAGAGGCGATCAAAAAACTACTGGTTGATTGCGCCAGAACCATTACTGAACAGTTTAAACTAATTTACCGAGTTGAATTTATTCGTAAAGAAAATAATAATTTCGTATTTAAACATCGATTTTACGTTCCGAATAAAAAAATGTTTTGTTGTGGAAATAATTGCGCTGACTGTACTAGGTTCAGAAAATAAATTTTATTAAAAAAAGACTCATTATTAAATAATGAGCCTTTCAATATGATTTATTACCTCGTTTTACATCCACACTTTCCACCTGTGCCACATCCACCAGTACTACATCCTCCACCTGTATTTACGAAGAATGGATTACCCGCTGGAACTTTTACAGAAGGCGAAACAGCTTGAGCAATTAAATAGCTAGTCTCATCTAAAAGTAATTGGACCTGATCTTCCGCTTGCTTAAAAGCAGCGATTGTATCGTTTAGTTGAAGTTCTTTTTTAACTTCACTCATTTTTTTACGAATTTCTTTATAATCTGGATGATATTTTCCAAATCGCTGAACATCCTCATATAAATCCTTCGTCTTCATAAAACGGCTAATAATTTCTTGCGCAGTTTTATCATTATTTAATGCAATATATGAAGTTCGATACTGATCTGCAACATCCGATTGCACGATCATTGAAGCAAGTTCTTCTGAGACTGTTATAAGTTGCAAGGTTTCCATTGTTGCATACATTTCCTTACACCTCCAAGAATAAACTATATCACATTTAATTCCGTAAATAAAAGAACTTGTCCTAAGCTTTTATGTGATCAGAAATATTAAATTCATTTATCTTCCATTTACCATCTTTTAATTCAATAAAATTTGCACAAGCATTATTTAATTTTGTCCTAAAATTAACTTTCTCAGGATCAATCGCATGTAGAATTGCCTTAATCGTATGAGAATGGGCAACAATTACAATTCGTTTACCTTCATAATTTTGAGCAATGTCTTTTAATGCACTAAAAGCTCGATCAATTAATTCTTCATTTGTTTCCATTCCTTCTACATTATTATTATAAATGTTTTCATGAACATCGGAAATAGGTTTTCCACTTGCCTCACCAAATTCTCTTTCTAGAAATCGTTCATCCTCTATAATTTCATCAATTTTAGAAAAATCTGCAATTGCCTGTGCAGTTTGTTTCGCCCTAACTAAAGGACTTGAAATAACCCGATCCCACTTTTGATCACTTAAAAACAATGCACTATCATTCGCCTGTTGTTTACCTACCGTATTTAAAGGAATATCTTCTCTTCCTTGAATTATATTGTTAAAATTCCAATCAGTTTGTCCATGTCTTACTAAACAAATTTCTGTCATAACTACTACTCCTTTTTAAAACTTGCTTTCTTCATTGTAGCAAAAAGCTATGACAGAATGAATTATTATCCTTTTTTAATCTTCCTTTGATTCAGTATCAGAGGATTCACTACTAGTACTTTGTTGATCCTTTAATACATGAAACATGTCAATCATAAACGATGCCATTTGAACTTGATTTGACAATTTATCAACTCGTTGTGGAATGGTTTTACCAAAAAACTCAAGGGAAGCCAGTCTAAACTCATCAGTAAGCTCAGGATTTCTAGAAAGTTTACGATACCATTTTGGTTGTTGTCTTAAAAACTTCAAATAATCTTCTTCACTCTGAAGAAATTCCAAAACATCTTTTCTCACTTTAGATCTCCTCAATCCTGTCTAAAATTAAATTGTTGTGCCGCTGGCTTTTCTTCTCTTTGATTAGTTGAAGTAGCTGGAGATTTAAATTGTGATATGAGCTGTTGAATATTCGTTAAAGTAGAGTTTACATTTGTTAGATGCCCTTGAATTTGATCAGGATCTAAATTTTTCACAAAAGAAATGACTTTTCCAACATAGCCTTCTTCTGATTGTTCCGTTTTGGCAGTTTTCTTTTGAGACTTTGTATTATTGTCATTTCTGTATTCATCCCACATTTCATGGTCTTCACCTTTGTAATACCAATCTTCAAAATATTGTTGCCATGTTTTTTTACCCGTTTTTACTTCCTCACGAAGTTTTGGGTGTTCCATAACGAATTGCCTAAATTGTTCGATAGATGGACGATTATTTTCACTTCCCATTCATATCACTCCAATTAAAAGCATTTACTACAAAAGTATGTCTTTCGAATAATTTTGTGCTTGTATGGAAATAAAAAAATCAAGCACAAACTTTCGCTTTTGCTTGATTTCGCCATTATTTTATAAAATTTTGGGTGTAATATTTATTAAAGGCTCCAACACCAAGTGTAGTATATTCTTTTTTATACATATTTACTCGGTGACCTTTACTATTAATCCATCCGTATACAGATGCTATACCATCTACATAATTAGCCGAAATATTTTCGCCAGCAATTCTGTAGGGAACATTTGCATCATTTAAACGATCAGCTAGACTACCATATAAATTAGAATAGTGATCAAAATATTTATTTTGAACCATATCTTTACTATGTCCTAAAGCTACTTTGGCAGCATCAGCATTCCAATTTAAAGTACTTAAATTCATTCTTTTACGATAAACATTCGTTAAGTTAAATATCTGTCTCTCTTCTTCACGATCAACAATTGCTTCTTGCAATGTATTTAATTTTTTTGCATTTATTAAATTTCCACTATAAATTAGCTCGTACGGTTTTTGCTTAACTAAAGTTTCTGGAGATAAATACCGAACACCTAATAAACTTCCCGTAAAACGGTCAAAATAAAGTTGTGCAAAGCAATTATTTAATGAAACAAGTGGACGTTCGTGTAAATCAGTTGTCGATAATTTAAATGTGTATTGATTACTTAACATCGAAAAAGAGACTTTATCATGTAATGCTACATTATCCATTGTTTCTTCATAGTGGCTCCCCATCACAAATGGGGTTATATCAACTTTATTACCAGCAACAAAAATTGTTACAACTTTGCCATTAAGTACACCAAATTGAGTATACTTTGTAGCATCCTTATCATAAACAAGCCAATCGTAGTCATATTGAGAAGGAACCTTTCTTGACGGCTTACCAAAAGTTTTTAAAATTTCTTGTTCACTTTTACCAATATACTGAGAAACGGAGTATGTAACTTTTTCAGTACTTGCATTTTCGATCATTGGCATATTCACTTCTTCTACTTTTTGATATTGTTTAAATGATGAAATATTGGTGATCCAATCTTTTATAAGAGGACTGAACATAAAAACTGTTATAAAACTTATTGTAAAAAAGAAAAGTTTTATAAGCTTTTCCATTTAGATCTTCCCTTCCCAATTGTTAACTCTATGTTTATATATCCATTGTAGCCAAATTATTCAAAAAAATATATAAATTAGTTAAAATACATTTATCAGCTTTTCATTGCTAAATATTGTCATAGATAATATTATATTAATAGGGATTTTTTCTAAGTAATTTAGGGGGTAATAACATGAAATTTGAGAATACAAATTTAGAAAACCATGTATTAAATGTAAATTTATTAACTGAAATCATGGAAGAATTAGGCTTTGTCCTTGCTGGTCAATGGGATTACGAAAGAGTAACTTACGATTATAAATTTGAACAACGTAATGAAATCTACTACTTACGCGTTCAAGGTTTCGCAGTAGAAGGACATGTAGAGTCAAGTAAAGGTAAAATCCAATTACTTACTCCACTTTTAGGTAAATACTATTATCCTCACGGTGTAGAGTACGGAGAAGGCGAAAACTTCCCTGAAAGTATCGTTGATAAAAGTAAAGAATTACTTAAAAAAGCTGAAGAGCAAATTTCTCTAGTAAGCAAGTTCATTATTCTATAATTATTAAAAAGAGTGAGTAAAAAGAAGTACAACTTCTTTTACTCACTCTTTTATTTTTAATTAAAATCCTAAAACAGCTTTAATAACTGAAGTAGTGTCTCCACCTTTGTAGAAAACGTATAATAAACAATAAACGAATACACCTGTAATTGCAGTAAAAAACCAAATAATACTAGTAATTGGTCCAATTTTTTTGTGTAGTTTTAATTTGTTTTTAAATCCTGAAATAATTGATACTAGACCAAATACTCCGCCTGTTGTAGCTAAGAATATATGGAAAAACAAAAATATATGATAATACAACTTTAAACTTTTAGGTCCCCCAAAAGAAGTATTTCCGATAAAAATTGTTCTTGTTGCGTATACAATGAAAAACGAGAGTGCAAAGACTCCAGCAAAGAACATAACTTTCTTATGTCCCTCTATATTTCTTTTTGCAATAAGAGACCAGCCGATCGCAACTAATATGGCACTAATTACAATAAAGCTTGTACTTATTGTTGGTAAAATTGGTAACGAATTCAAAATTTCCACCCCTACGATTTTTTAAGCAATAACGGATTACTACTGATTGGATCAATTTTATTTCCATTTTGTTCTCTTTTAGCCCATTTGAAAAAATTATAACCAATAACAGATCCATAAACTATTTCCTGGATAATTTTCATGATAACTCCGCCAACCTGCTGATCTTCCCTTGCTGACATAAAGTTAAATACTTCTGGACCTGAAATATTTAGTGATTTTAATAAATCCGGTGATACGCAAAGTTCCATCGCTTTACTCCATAATACTGGATCATTATAAGTTGCGTAAAATGGATGTCCTGCAAAAATAATAAGTGCACATGCTGGTGTTAATAAAATACCATTTCCAAACATATAGCCAATCTTTTGGATATCAGAAAGTGTTTGTCGCTCAGGTAAGTTATTAATAACAGGAAACCACATAAAAACTGCCATGAAAAATAATATATTTGTAAATAAGAAATGATAGACATTATTCGTTTTTACAGTATCAAATACTAATGGATAATGGTAAATCGAAAATACTACATTAAAAATAAGTAAAGCAATTAATGGTTTTGTAGCAAAAGTAAAAAACGAATTAACGAATTTAGGTTTTAGTATGTTTCTCCATAACCAATCTGGAATACCATTAATAAGAAAGATCGGTGCAACTAAGTATAATACTGCCATTTCAGTCATATGTGCACTAAAAATTATATGACCAATTAAATCGATTGGACTGCCTTGTGCGGTGTAAACTAACAAAATTCCAATTACGAAATACACCTTTTGTTTAGTCTCAGTAACATGGTTTTCATCCTTGAATTTATTAATTATGTAAAAATAACCTAAAATGACTAAAACTAAAAACACAAATAAATACGGACTCCAAAGTGCTTTAAACCCGAACATCCCTAAGCTAATCATGAATGCACACCCTTTAATTATTCTATTCACACTTATTATTTTTACCTAATGTTTAAATTAATATTGGACTATGTAAATTTAGTGTAGATATACGACCTTATAAACAAAAACTTCACAAAGACAAAAAAAATTTAAACATTACTTCTATCATATAATATTTAATGAAATTATCCAAACTATTATACTACTAAATTATATAACAGTAATAACGGTTTATTCAAATTAAAATACGATTTGAAAACGTTATTCATTTTTAAATGATTGGTATTTATAGTGAATAAAAATCTAGGGTGCACATTTTCTGTGAGGTCTTACGGCATCTTGCTTTTCCAAAATGAGGCAAGCCTTTAAAATTCCAATCTACTTCTCTATTATTAATCATTCATTTTGCTCCTCGTTTTGACACTAGCAAAGCCAATGCAGCTGCCAAAAACCCAGCAGTCAGTTTACCGACAATCAGTGGAATGACAAAATTCTGCTCCACACCCGCTACAAATCCTAAGTGACTGCCAAAAACAAATGCGCCGCTAACGGCAAATGCGGTATTTATGACTTTCCCACGGTCATCCATCTCATGCAGTGTCGCAAACATAGGGATGTGATGGGCGAAGGAAGCAATGAATCCACCTAATGCCTGTTGATTCATACCTAGCTTATTTCCGAGTAATGCAAAAGGCTTCTGTAATACTTTTACTAGCACAAAAACAAATGGAAACGCACCGGCAAGTATGATCGTTATTTTTCCAACTGTTACAAAACCTTCCGAAAGTGGCATCATACCTGGAATAATAACGATACCTGTTAAAGTTTTAATGATAATCGAGACAAGACCAATGATAATAACGATTTCAATTCCTTTTCCAAACCATTTAAAACCACGAATCATCACCGATTGAGCCGATAGCATTCCAATGCCAATCAAGACAGAAATTAGAATAGAAGGAATCAAATTTTTCAGCATCCATATAAAACCAAATCCTGCAACGAATCCTCCCGCTAAACATCCAACTGGAATCGTCATTAGCCCAATTAAAATTCCTTTCGCAAAAAAGGGATGATCATTTTTATGAACAATGCTTAAAGCAACCGGAATGGTAAAAACAATAGTTGGCCCCATCATTGTTCCTAAAAACACCCATGAAAAAAAAGCAGCATCACTTGATTGAGCCATTTCATTTGCTAATGAGTATCCACCCATATCAAGAGCTAAAAACGTGGATGAAAACATCGATGGATCTGCTCCAAGAAATTGGTAGACAGGGGATACAATCGGTGTTAACCCTTTTGCTAATACAGGAGATAGTGAAATCATGCCAACCATTGAAAGGGCAAGTGGTCCCATCGATTGGAAGGCTTCCTTAAATTTTTGTCCCAGTCCATAGCGATTACCCATCAGATAATCGATTGCCCCTAGGACCATAAAAACTGTCATGATATATAAGATGATTTCATTCATATCGAATACTCCCCCATGCAAAAGAAAGGTCATCTTTTTAAAAATGAATTAGATGACCTGTTCAATATTTTTTATATAATAATTAATAGTTTATGAGAATGGAAAATGTTCATATCCATTACGCATTTTTATTTAGTCTCCTACAATCATCAATTCTTTCGGAAATTTCGTTAATACTTCATACCCATTATCAGTAATGACAACATCGTCTTCAATACGTACACCACCGAGGCTATTAAGATAAATGCCAGGTTCAATAGTGATGACCATTCCTGATTTTAATAAGCCTTCATTAACTTCATTTATAGAAGGTGCCTCGTGAATTTCAATACCTAGACCATGACCGATTCGATGTGGAAAAAAATCACCGTAGCCAGCTTCTTGAATGACGCGTCTTCCTGAGAGATCAACATCACCAATTCTTTTACCAGATTGAGAAGCTTCCACCCCAGCAAGATTGGCCTGTAAAACTGTATTATAGATTTTAACGAGTTCGCTACTAGGATTCCCATACATGACTGTACGTGTGATATCAGAGCAATATCCCTTATACTTCACCCCTAAATCAAATAGCGCAGTATCTCCTTTTTTTAACTTATTGTCACCTGAAGCTCCATGTGGGTTACTTGCATTTTGGCCAAACAAAACAATGGGAGAGAATGACATTTCTTTAATCCCTTTTTTCTTTAATTCAAATTCAATTTTCCCTAATACTTCAAGTTCTGTGATTCCTTCTTTTAACGCTTCAATACCCACTTGTACTCCGTAATCAGCAAAAGCAGCAGCTTCACGTAATATTTCAATTTCATCAGCATCTTTTACTAGTCGCATATCAGTAAGTATTGAATCTAATGATGCAAACTCTACTTCACCAAAGATCTGTTGCAGTCTTTCAATGTAAAAATAGGAGATATCATGCTTCTCAACCGCAAATTGTTTCATTTTTTTTCTGCTTTCAATCAAGTGACCAACAAGTGCCAACGGGTGATCAGAATCTGTGTAACTTAGGATTGGATGTTTCCAGCCTGCTTCCTTTATCATTTGAACTTCCATCGCTGGTGTAATAAAAATGGGTTCATCATTTGGGAAGACAAAAATACCTACAAATCGTTCGTGCGGATTGTAATCAAAATTCGATAAATAAAAAATATTTTGGCGTGATGTGACCAAGCCACCTGGAATACTTTGTGTTTGTAAAAATGTTTGTAATTCTTGCATTCGATTATTCATGATCATTTCCCCTTTAATAAATGGTTTAAATTAGACATGAAGTATTGATGCAAGTTCTGTGCCATTTTTAAAATCTTTTAAGTAGGGGATTGTTTAGGAAAAAGTGTAAATGTTTTTAGACACCGTTTAGCATATAGTGTCTAAATGATTAGACGGTAGCAGTTTGACAGAACCGTAGAATATGCCGAAAGTAGTGTTTTTATTTAAAAGTTGCTACTAATGGCTGAGGAGAAATAATGGGAGATAGTTGATTTCTAGGTTCTAAATCAGCCCAGGAGTTTTTTACGCTCGTCTGGACTAATTTAGTCGAAAAGGCTTTTGTTTTTAAAGCTCAATCTTTAATTTTTTCATTTTATTATATAAAGTAGCTCGAGATATTCCTAATTTTTTTGCTGCTGCTTGCTTGTTCCCTTTCTCTGTTTGAATGGCTTCAATGATTTTATTTTTTTCAAAATCATTTAAATCATCTTGCAAGGAATCATCACACCCAGTCGATAACAATGTAGATTGTATCAACTTTGGCGGTAAAGCTCCTATAGCGATGGTTCCTTCTACTGACAGTAATACTAATCGTTCAATAACATTTCTCATCTCTCTCACATTTCCGGGCCAATCGTATTGTAATAAGGCCGAAGTTACCTGGGGATCAACGATTTTAATTGTTCGATGATATAGTAATGAAAACTCATAGATAAATTGATGAAGTAGCTCCATTACGTCTTCTTTTCGTTCTCGCAATGGGGGAATCGTAATAGATAAAATGTTAAGACGATAATAAAGGTCTTCGCGAAAAGTATTAGCTTCAACCATAGCTTCTAAATCCTTATTTGTAGCAGTAATAATTCGGCACTCCGCTGTTAGCTGTTTTGTACCACCAACGCGGTAATACGTTTTATCTTGCAAAAATCTAAGTAACTTCACTTGCATGTCCAACGGTAAATCACCAATTTCATCCAGAAAAAGTGTTCCTCCGTGCGCCAACTCTAGTTTTCCTTTTCTACCGTTTACATCTGCACCAGAAAATGCTCCTTTTTCATAGCCAAAAAATTCACTCTCAAACAAAGATGGTGTAATCGCACCACAGTTTACAGCAATAAATGGAGAAGATGATCCACGATAAAAATGGATAGCTTTAGCAAAGACTTCCTTCCCAACCCCTGTTTCACCAAGTAATAAAATATTTGCACTCGTTTCAGACATTTTTTTCGATAACGAAACTGTTTCTTTCATCAATTGGCTCGAACCTTTAATTTGTTGAAAAGAATCGTGTGATAATTGCAGTCTTGAAACCTCCTTCTGCAATTGAAGAATTTTGGAGGAAGCATTCATAAGTTCTTGATTCATTATCACTTGACTCGTAATGTCGGTTTCAGCCGCAACCGCACCCACAATTCGATCATTGATGAAGATTGGACTGCTATTAATCATGACAAAGAGATCCTCACGTGGTTTATGCTGTTTATGACGAAAAGATTGACCTGTATCCATTGTAACTTTATTTAATAACATATCTTTTGGAAAAAACTCTTCCATTTTATTCCCAATAATTTCTTCTTTAGGAATTGAAAAGATCCTTTCAGCACCATGGGTCCAAACAACTGTTTTACCAGCTTCATCTACAATCGAGACCGAACCATCCATTGTATCAATCATCGTTCGAAAATAGGCCTCTAAATATTGATAAGATTCAAACACTTTAGAAACTAAAACAGCAGAAGTGATATAGCCCTTAATTTTTCCTTCTCCATCCGTGATGACTACAACATCTGATGTTTGCACTTCTTGAATCACTTCTTGAATAACTGCTTTTTCATTGAAAACGCCCGCTTTTTTCCAATCAAATTCTTTTATATTTCTGCTCTTAAAATGAAGATAATCATCGATCGTTAACATCCAGACTTCACTATGCTGCTGTTTAAATATATACGCTGCTTCATTATTAATAATCAGATCAGAATGCAAAGAAAAATTTGTTTGCAACAAATCTTCTATTCTAGGAAGAAGATGTTTCATAAAATACCACCACCTATTTGTATCTTTTTCATATTACTCTATCATTACGTCGAGTTTATGTCATGATTATTATCTGTGAGTTCTACCACTCCATAATACACAATCTATTACTTAAGAAAAAAAGCTACAATTAAGCAACTTATATTATTCAACTAAAAGATACTTACTTCACAGGAGTTCTGGAATTTTTAGTTTTTTGTAAGCTAATGGTGTCAAGTTCATCGATTTTCGGAATTTATCAATAAAGTAGCTAGTGCTGTTAAATCCAACTTGATAGGCAACATCAGTGACATTCGACTCATGTTGTTGTAGTAATATTAAACTTTTTTGTATTCGATAATCGGTTACATAGTTTAAAGGAGTTGATTTTAAAATACGACTAAAATATCGACAACACTCAGATCGGCTTAATTGACCCGCTCTTGCAATGTCGTCTAATCGTATTTTCTCAGAATAATGTAGGTGGATCCAATTTAACATTTGCTTCATTCGGTTACTCTTTATCACTACCGACTGTTCATACTCTAATTCAATCCCATTCATAATTAAATTCTTCCACATTAATGAGAGTTGTAAGCTGACTTCAATTTCATAGAATGGTGAATTTTGTTTGATCATCCCTTTAATTTTCAAAATATAGCGTAAAATTCTATTGGCCCATAGCTCCTTTGGATTTAAGAATAAAAAGGGTATATTAGTCGCCTGATAATAAGGCTTTACAAAGGTTGTATAAAGTTCTTGTGATAATACGAAACTTGGAGAAACATTTAAACAAATATAGGTACATTCTGAATCGTTCCGATCTTTTGCCATATGCAGGCAGCCACTATTTATAAAAAGCCCTTCCCCCTCTTGAACAAAAATATTTTCTTCATTTATTTGAAAAATTGCTTCTCCTTTAACAACGTGAACAAACTGAAATTCATCATGCCAATGAAGTGGTATATAACTATTTATGTTTTGCTTAATCGTTGTTTCGTAACATGCTATTGGCAAAACTACAGTATGATGTTTAGTTAATTCTTTTAAATTTTGGTCAACCATAAAATTTTTAATTTGCATATCCCCATAACCACCTCAATATCCTTATATTTTCCCATTCGATTTGAGTATTATTTTAGCGTTTTCCCGCTTATTATTTTACATAGTATAACACTATTTTTATATTTGAAGGTGGAGACTAAAATCATGAATAGACGAAAGGGAATATTTCTTGTTATCACAGGAGCGGTATTTTGGGGGATTGGTGGTACAGTTGCAAAAAAACTTTTTCAACAGTATCAAATCGATGTAGATTGGCTGGTTACGATTCGATTGCTTATAGCTGGATTTTTACTCTTAGCCATTCAATATTTTAAAAAAGACCGTTCTCAGATCCTTGCGGTTTGGAGAACTGGAAGGATCGCAATTCAACTAATTATCTTCGGGGTATTGGGGATGCTAGCGGTTCAATACACATATATGGCTTCTATTGAACATGGAAATGCTGCTGTTGCAACCCTAT
Organism: Bacillus sp. AFS088145; assembly: GCF_002564465.1. GTDB lineage: Bacteria > Bacillota > Bacilli > Bacillales > Bacillaceae_G > Gottfriedia. The sequence continues at coordinate 259,345 of NZ_NUUX01000008.1, forward strand.
TACAGTATTTAGCCCCTGTAATGATTATCCTATATTTAATTATCCGTAAACAAACCGCTCTAACACGAAGAGATTTGTTAACGGTATCTCTAGCATTAATTGGAAGTTTTTTCTTATTAACAAACGGCTCAATCTCGCAATTATCTGTGCCAACACTTGCAATTGCTTGGGGTGTATTATCTGGAGTAGCTTTAGCATTTTATACTTTATTTGCCGTACCATTACTGAAGCAATTCGACTCACTTGTCATTGTCGGATGGGCTATGATGATCGGTGGTTTTGTATTAAGTTTTATCCATCCTCCTTGGCAAGTGGACTATAGAAACTTAACACTTGAAGCGAATTTATATTTAATCTTCATTATCATATTCGGTACAATGATTGCATTTTGGTTCTATATAGAAAGTTTGCAAAGTCTTCCACCTAAAGAATCAAGTCTGCTAGGAAGCATTGAACCACTAGCTGCCGTCTTAACTACAATCTTTTGGTTAAAAGAACCTTTTGGTGTTTTCCAATGGCTAGGTACAGCTTGTATCATTGGAATGATATTATTATTGGCTTTGAATAAAGAGTCTTCCTCAAAAACTAGCCAACCTCCTAATAATAAAGAACCGCTTAGAGTTAGTTGAATTGCTTTTTTGAAATGTGAAATAGGAGCTGATTATTTAATCAGCTCCTAAATTTTGAATGAAAGTATTGCGTAAATTGCTTAAAAATTAAATACAAGATTTTTTTTCCTTGCCTGTCTTTGAAACTTGCACGTCTTTTCTTGGTCAACAATCTCTCTACCTATTGATATCGGTTTCCTAAATATCTTTTCCTGTACGTTTTACCTTGATCAGGAATATCCATGAAACCTTGTGCACCCCAAATTACATGCTCTGTTAATTTATCAATACTACCAGTAAGCTCAACTTTTTCTTCCATTTCAATATCTTCATCTTTAGGAATTTCCATATACATCGTTGAATCATCCCTTCTATTTTACTTATTAACCATAACCGATTAAGTACTCATTCTAAAATTATGTCGGCTTTATAGTTTTCTTCCACTGAACATTCTTATACCAATAAAAATCTCCATAGTTGAATTGGACCTTGATTTGATCCCATAGACAATGAAAATATAGTATTCTCGTTAAGTATTTCTTTAGTAATTTAGGGGATAATTTGTAAGTCAAAAAAATTTAGTAAGAGGATATATTATTGATTTACTACAATAGGTTTGGTACAAAAAGAGAATTAACAGTAAGTGAAGGCGATCGTGTAGAAATTATTAAAAGAAGTGACATTTATTGTATTAATGAGGAAGAACCTATTTATCATTCTGGGACGATAACGAAAATTGGTTATGAAGATTTAAATAGAGCCCCAGAAAAAGAAGCTGTTGGTATTTGGGTAAAATTTGAAAAGGATACCGTATTTAATGATGGCGAAGAAGAATTTGTTGCATTAGCTGAGATAGAGAAATTGTTTAAGAAAATGTATGACATAGTTGGTTATGCTATGGTAAATGAAGGAGTTACGTTTAGCATTAAAGGAGAAGGTATAGGAATAATCATTAACTTTGATTACCAAGATGGAAGTTTGTTACCTGTATCAATCCAAGATGGTAACGGAGTAGAAAAAGAAACTATTACTCAAGCTGATGAAGAATTAATTCTAGAACTCAAGAGTTATGGTACACCACAAAAGTACTTTCATTATGTACTTTCTCAATCTAAATAAGTTCTCCAAACTGGCAACATTAAAATCCTCAATTGTGGTTTTAGCCTTTTTTTCTATTCTATCTAACTCAATGCATTTAATATCTAAAGGTGGCATTGTCTCAATACCACCAAAAACCAAGTATGCCATTATCTAAATTACTTACATTCCACTCTAAAATTCCTTCACCTTCGCCAATCCCTTGTTCTTCCATCTCTTTTTCATAGAACTTAATAAGATCATTACGTTTTACGTCATCCTCAGGTAATTCAACTAACAAGGATTCAGCAAAAGGTCCTCCTTCTTCCTCAATACGTTCTTTTTCATCTATAATACCAATAACACACACTTTTCCTGCACCTAGTTCATAAAGTTGCTCAACAAAATTAATAGCATTAATTGTTTCACCGAATCTATTAGTCGCAAATGCTGATGGATTATTATTACTTTTAAGCCACTCTAGTGCTTCAAATGTTTTCAATCAAATCATTCCACTTTATTTTAATTTTTACGTTTATGTTAGGAGCTTGATATAAAAGAAAAATCTCCTGCAAAATTAGATTCTTTTTCAATTTTTTTAAAGTTCTACAATACAATCTTTCTTATCGAAACAAACTAAAAGTAAGTTCCACAACATATCAACAATCTACATAAACGAACATAAAAAAAGGAAGTGAATAAAATTCACTTCCTTCTTACATCATAACCAGATTAATGTTAAGAATGTTAATAGTGTAATTACAGCAACTGTAATTCCTGAATATAGGAAGAACGCTTGTGTACTGTGACCTTTATTTTTCATGTGCATGAAGTAATAAAGTTGGAACACTAGTTGTACTACAGCAAGTAATAAAATAAATGGTACTGTAAAGTATGGATCCATTTTATCTCTGTATAATACTGCTGCGAATGATGCAAGTGTTAAAATGATCATTAATGCAAATGAAATTAATTGTTGTTTCATTTCTTCTGCATGTTTACGTCTGTGATACTTTATTTCAACTTGATTTCTTTGATGAGAGTTTGTATTTGTACCCATTTTCTTATCCCACCATTCCCATTAAGTATACTACTGTAAAGATGAAAATCCATACTACGTCGATGAAGTGCCAGTATAAACTTGCAACATAAAACTTCGGAGCGTTGTATAAATTTAAACCTCTTCCACCATTTCGAAGCATTAAAGTAGTGATCCATAGTAAACCAACAAATACGTGGGCACCATGAGTACCTACTAATGTATAGAATGAAGAACCAAATGCACTACTCTTAATTGTAAAATGATATTCGTGCATATAGTGTCTAAATTCGTAAATTTCTAACAATAAAAATCCTAGACCTAATAAAACTGTAATTCCTAACCATAGCATCATCTTTTTGTGTTCAAAGTTTTTCATGTGGTACATTGCATAAACACTTGTAAGAGATGAAGTTAAAAGTAACATTGTAGCAATGAATACTAATTTTGGTTCGAACATTTCTGCAGCACTTGCTCCACCAGCAGTAGAGTTTCTTAATGCTAAGAAAGTACCAAATAATGATGCGAATAATACAGTTTCTCCACCAAGAAATAGCCAGAATGCTAAGAACTTATTTTTACCTTCTTCTGTAGCTTTTTCAGGGTTGTGAGGAAACGTTTCAGCTGTAAATTTTTGATTCATTTCCATTATGCCTCAACCCCCTCATCAGCTATGTCTTCTTTATGGATATGGAATCCATGATCATCAATCCAAGAACGTAAGAACATTGAACCGAATGTAATAAATAAGCCAAGAATTAATACACCAACTGCCGTGTGGTTTTTAAGTTGGTCATTATACAATGCCCCAAATGCTGCAATAAATAAGCCCACTGACATAACAAATGGTAAAATAGATGAGTTTGGCATATGAATATCACCTAGTGGTTCAGCAGGTGTCATTTTGCCGTCTCCTTCCATTTTTTCTACCCATAGAGCGTCTAATCCACGTACATATGGAATTTGAGCAAAGTTATATTCTGGTGCAGGAGAAGGAATTGCCCACTCAAGTGTACGACCTACACCCCATGCATCTCCAGCAGCTTTCTTACCTTTAATTGCTGTATAAACTACATTGATTAACATAACGATTGTAGCTAGACCCATGAACATTGCTCCGATTGAGCTGATCATGTTACCAGTATCTAAGCCTTGTCCTGGTAGATATGTAAAGTAACGACGAGGCATACCCATTAAACCTAAGAAATGTTGGATAAAGAATGTTAAATGGAAACCAATAAAGAATAAAAAGAATGTAATTTTACCTAATGTTTCATTTAAGATTTTACCAAACATTTTTGGCCACCAGTAATGTGCACCGGCAAATAGACCAAATACTACCCCACCTACGATTACGTAGTGGAAGTGAGCTACTACGAAATAACTATCATGGAATTGATAGTCAGCAGGAGCTGCAGCGTTCATAATACCAGTTACCCCACCTAGTACGAATGATGGAATAAACGCAACTGACCAAAGCATTGGTGTTGTAAAACGAATTTGTCCGCCCCACATTGTTAATAACCAGTTAAAGATTTTAACCCCTGTAGGTACTGCAATTGCCATAGTTGCAACTGCGAAAATTGCATTTGCTACTGCACCAAGACCGTCTGTAAACATATGGTGAGCCCATACCATGAATCCTAAGAAACCAATTAAAACTGTTGCGAATACCATTGAAGAGTATCCAAATAAACGTTTCTTAGAGAATGCTGGAATGATATCAGAGAAGATACCAAATGCCGGTAATATAAGAATATAAACCTCTGGATGTCCGAAAATCCAGAATAAATGTTCAAAGATCATTGAGTTTCCACCTAAAGATGCATCAAAGAATGCAGTTCCAAATAGGCGGTCAAACATTAATAACGCTAACCCGATTGTTAATGCCGGGAAAGCAAATAAAATAAGTGCTGATGTTACAAATACTGTCCAAGTAAATAGTGGCATACGCATGTATGTTAACCCTGGAGCACGCATGTTAATAATCGTTGCTAGGAAGTTAATACCACCTGCTAATGTACCAATACCTGAAATTTGTAGACCTAATAAGTAGAAGTCTACACCATGTGATTTACTGTGTAGAGCTAGTGTCGCATATGATGTCCAACCTGCGTCAGGCGCTCCACCTAAGAACCAACTTAGATTTAAGAAAACTCCACCAACGAAGAATAACCAGAAACCTAAAGAATTTAAAAACGGGAAAGCTACGTCACGAGCACCAATTTGTAATGGTACTACCGCGTTAAAAAATGCAAAGATCATCGGCATCGCCGCTAAGAAAATCATTGTTGTACCATGCATTGTTAATACTTGGTTATAAGCATCACCAACTAAAAATGTGTTGTCTGGCTTAATTAATTGTATACGAATAAATAACGCTTCCATCCCACCAACTAAGAAAAAGAATCCGCCTGCAATTAAATACAGGATGGCAATTTTCTTATGGTCGACTGTCGTTAAGTAGTCCCACAATAGTGGTTTCTTTTTCGCTACAGAACTCACAGTATTACCCCCTTTGCTTCATATCCATTAATTTATTTTGCAATTTTTAAGCTAGTTAAGTATGCAGTTAATGCATCAATCTGATCAGCTGATAAGTCACCATATTTACCTGACATAAGGTTTCCTGGCTTCATAGCTTCCGGATTTGTTAACCATTTTTTGATGTTTGCTTCATTATTTTTAGCAATACCAGCAACCATATCACGATCACCGAAGTTAGCTAAGTTTGGAGCAAGTCGTGCAGCAGGTGGTCTTGTATCATTTGCGTCTGCAGCATGACAACCAATACAGCTTTGTTTGAAGATTTTTTCACCTTCTTGTGCATCTGCTGTTACAGCTTGACCCTTTTGATTCTTCATATCAGCTAACCACTTATCGTAGTCGGCTTGACTTACAACTTTAACTTTAAATTGCATTAATGAATGTGAAGGACCACAAAACTCTGCACAGAATCCATTATATGTACCTTCTTTATCCGCTGAAAGCCACATTTTGTTTTCGCCTTCAACGTTTGTATCAAGCTTACCTGCTAATGATGGTACCCAGAATGAGTGTTTGATATCTTGACCTTTTAGGTTTAAGATAACTTTTTTACCAACTGGGATATACATGTCTTGAGAAGTAATGAATTTTTGTTTTGGATACTCAAATTCCCACCAGAAAAGATGAGCATTTACATTAATAACAATTGCATCTTTTTTCTTCTCATCTTTTGATATTTGCTTCTCATCTGAAAGCTTAAACGTTTGTGATACTGTTGGTACTGCTAAAATAATAAGTAAAATAACAGGAATAATTGTCCAAAGAAGCTCTAAGAAATGATTACCTTCTACTTGCTTTGGAATAATATTTTCTTGACCTTTACGGTGACGATATTTCACGATTACGTAAAGGAAAAGAACTGTTACTACAGCAACAACGAATACCATGATCAACGTACTTAGCTTCATAAGATCGTATTGCATTTTTGCTACTTCACCTTGAGGATTCAGTGTAGATTGATTTGCATGTCCACATGCACTCAAAATAACTGCTATCAAGGAAATTAGCGAGACTAATCGCCAATGTTTCATAAGTATACTTCCCCCTCTTTCAATTTAAAGTGTTTCATTCTTATTTAAAAATAAGATTAAACAAACAATAAAAAAATCCCCCGTAATACCCCTAATTAAAACGAAATTGTAAACACAATCATTGACATAAATAGAAGAGTTAAATAGTTAATGGAGTATATAAACATCAGTTTAGAGAACTTTTGATCATCCTTTTGTTTATAACAATATAATCCTAAAATAACCCATCCAATATTCAATATTGTTGCAAAAATAATAAATGGTAAACCTAGAGCTTGCATGTAAAATGGCAGTGGTAATAAACATAATACCCAAATCATCACTTGACGTTTCGTCATTTCAAATCCGTAAACCACCGGTAGCATTGGAATTCCCGCTCTTTTGTATTCTTCAGAACGTCTCATCGCAAGTGCTAAGAAATGAGGTGGTTGCCATATAAACATGATTAAAAACAGCATCCAAGCAATTGGATGCAAATTCGCATCGATTGCTGCCCATCCAATTAATGGGGGTGCTGCACCAGATATACTACCTACTACTGTGTTTAACGTGTAATTACGTTTCGTCCAAAGAGTGTATAGTACGATATATGTAAATGCACCAATAAATGCATATACAACAGCCATTAAGGTTGTGAAAGCCATAAATGTAAAGCCCACAATTAATAAAAGAATACCAATCGAAATTGTAACGCTTGGTTTAATATTACCAGTTACAGTTGGTCTGTTTTTAGTTCTCTCCATATATGGATCAATATCACGATCAATATAGTTATTGATTACACATGATCCCGCAATAATAAGTGATGAACCAATTACAGTAATAATTGCTTTTGGTAAATAATCTAATATATCTAATCCATTTATTTGGATTGCTAACCAGATACCTGTAAAAGTTGTCAGTATATTAGAGTTTACGATCCCTATTTTCATTAAAGAAAGTAAATCTTTCTTTAGTGACCTAGAAGGATGATTAGTTTCTTCGTTTTTAGAAACATTATTAGCTAATTGTTCCAAGTCAATCCTCCTCTTTTTTTTGCAAAACTTCATTTTTCATACCCATTTTTTAATGGTTCATAATGAGTTTTTAATTTAGACATACTTCTATTAAACTAAATTCAATGAAATTTTTGTGATAAATATATGAACAAATTGTGTACGTTTCAAAAAAATTTTATCGTAAACAGCCTATCTTTTCAATACTAAATACTATTTAATTATAAAATTAATTATTTCTATATTTTAAAAATGAATACATTCAAAGTTAAGAAAAAACAAATATTATGTCTAAATATGAAGGTTACCTTTGAATTTTGTGTCGTAATCTTATATGATATAGAAGTATTATTTACAGAATAATTTTTTTAATAATTAAATTTTAAAATTATTATTATTTTATAAAAGTGGGTGGATATACTTGCTACGTGTTTTAAAAGGGGTATCGTTAATTACCTCATTCATTCTTTTAATTGTTTTATTGGGTGGTGCACTCGTAACAAAGACTAATTCTGGACTCGGTTGTGGAAGATCATGGCCTCTTTGTAAAGGTCAAATCATTCCTGATCATCTAACTATTCAAACTGTCATTGAATTATCTCATCGTGCAGCATCAGGCCTTGCTGGGATATTTGTTTTATTATTAGCAGTGCTTGCTTGGATTGTCATTCCTCATAAAAGAGAAACAAAGTTTTTAGCAATCATTTCTTGTATTTTTCTAATTGCACAAGCATTAATTGGGGCAGCCGCAGTTGTTTGGGGTCAAGTCCCAGCTGTAAAAGCAATTCATTTTGGTATTTCTCTAATTTGTTTTGCAGCTGTAGTCATGTTAACATTATTAATTTTTGAGCGTGATCGCAATTATCAAAAAAATTCTTTTTATGTCGGAAAAAGAATGAAATTTCATACTTATGGTTTATGGATTTATTCATACTTAGTAGTTTATACTGGCGCTCTTGTTCGCCACGAGAATGCTAGCTTAGCTTGCCCTAGCTGGCCACTATGCAGTAAAGCAAACAATGGATTTCCTACACAAGTTCATGAATGGATTCAAATGGGACATCGATTCGCTGCTTTTCTTTTATTCGTCTGGGTAATTATTGCATTTGTACATGCTTATAAATACTATCGTAATGAACGTGGCATTTATTTTGGATGGTCTGTATCTTTAATTCTTGTTACACTTCAAGTAATTTGTGGAGCGGTTATAGTTTTTACAAACCTAAATATTTATGTTGCATTAACACATGCTATATTAATCTCATGCTTGTTTGCGATCTTTAGTTTCCAAAGTTTAGTTTGTACAAGAAGTAAAAGCTCAAATTCTGAGTTACTTCAAAATAAAAATATCTCTTAAAAAAGGTATTTCTTCCACTTAAATGTAGAAGAAATACCTTTTTTTTTACATTAAAAATGATAGCGAAGAAGAGTAGCCTTTATATTGCAGCTTCTCTAACTTCGCTATACTTTGTACTTTTTATCTTTGATCTAGTTCTATTAGTAGATCACCTGTAGAAATACTTTCCCCTGATGTAATCAGAATATCTCTTACTACACCTGTAAATGGAGATTGGACAGTTGTTTCCATTTTCATCGCTTCTGTAATTGCTAAAGTTTGACCTTTTTCAACTACATCGCCCTTTTTAACAAGTACATTTAAAACAGTACCTGGCATTGTTGCGTTAATATGGTTTGGATTACTAGTGTCCCCTTTTCTTTTTTGAACGACAGTAGATTTGACTGAGTAATCTTTAACCACTATTTCTCGAGGCTGACCATTTAATTCAAAGTAGATAACTCTTGTTCCATCAGGCTGAGCTTGACCAATCGAAACAAGTTTAACAATCAGTGTTTTACCACGTTCAATATCTACTTTAATCTCTTCATCTAATTTCATTCCATGGAAGAAAGAAGGTGTATCAAGTACAGATAAGTCCCCATAGCTTTCTACATTTTTTTGATAGTCCATAAATACTTTAGGATATAAGCAATAAGCTAATATATCAAAATTAGTAACCTGACGATTTAACGTCTTGAATAAATACTCCTCAACATCTTTAAAATCAATCGGTTTTAATGTCTCCCCAGCTCTTTCAGTCAATGGCTGTCTGCCTTTTAAGATGATGCGTTGTAAACTCTTTGGAAATCCTCCATGAGGTTGTCCCAATTTTCCTTCAAAAAATTCTATTACTGAATCAGGAAAATCGATATTTTCTCCTTTTTCATATACAGAATCTTCATCTAAATTATTTTGAACCATAAACAATGCCATATCTCCAACTACTTTAGAAGATGGTGTTACTTTAACGACATCTCCAAATAGTTGATTTACCCTACCATACATATCCTTAACTTCTTCAAATCGGTCTCCTAAACCAACACCTTTAGCTTGTTGTTTTAAGTTAGAATACTGACCACCTGGCATTTCATGTTGATAAACCTCTGTGTGTGGTGAAACCATACCACTTTCAAAGCTACTATAATACTTACGAACGCCTTCCCAGTAGGTTGATAACTGCTCTAAGCCGTTTATATTTAAGTTTATCTCGTTATTTGAACCTTTTAGAGCATAATATAAACTATTTGCACTTGGCTGAGAAGTTAAGCCAGACATACTTCCAATTGCGATGTCTACAACATCAACGCCAGCTTCGATTGCTTTTACATATGTGTATAACCCATTTCCACTCGTATCATGAGTATGTAAGTGGATTGGTAGATCTACAGTATCCTTCAATTCACTAATTAACGTGTAAGCAGCCTGAGGCTTTAATAAACCAGCCATGTCTTTAATAGCTAAAATATGTGCACCAGCCGATTCTAAATCCTTTGCAAGCTCTTTATAATACGCTAGATTATATTTTGTTCTAGTTGGGTCTAATATATCTCCGGTGTAACAAATCGATGCCTCAGCAAGCTTTCCACTCTCTCTTACAGCATCTATTGCGACTTCCATCCCTTTAATCCAATTTAGACTATCAAATATTCTAAATACATCGATTCCTGCTTGAGCCGATGCTTCAATAAACTTTTTAACAAGATTATCAGGGTAATTTTTATAACCAACTGCATTTGATCCACGTAAAAGCATTTGGAATAATACATTTGGAACTTGTTCTCTTAAATTTAATAATCTTTCCCATGGATCTTCATTTAAGAAACGGTACGCTACATCAAAAGTCGCTCCGCCCCACATTTCCATAGAGAATAAGTTAGGTAATAATTTTGACGTTTGTTCTGCTACTGTAATTAGGTCTTTTGAACGAATTCTCGTTGCAAGCAGTGATTGATGAGCATCCCTAAACGTTGTGTCTGTAAATAAAACATTCGGTTGATTTTTTAACCACTTCGAAAATTCTTCAGCACCTAATTTATCTAGTAATTGTTTCGTTCCACTTTCAGCATTTTTAATATGATTTACATTTGGAATGATAATATCATCATAAGCTGGTTTTTCTTTAACCGATATACCTGGAAATCCATTCACTGTTACATTGCCGATATAATTTAATAATTTTGTTCCACGGTCTCTTCTTTTTGCAAAAACAAATAATTCCGGAGATGAGTCTACAAAAGAAGTATTATACTCACCAGATAAGAAATCTGGATGTGTCGTAACATTTTCTAAAAAAGGAATATTTGTTTTAATCCCACGGATACGGAATTCTTTTAAATTTCGATTTAACTTCGCAATTGCGCCTTCGAATGTCAATGCATGAGTCGTTACTTTTACTAATAATGAATCATAGTAAGGTGTAATAACAGCACCTTGGAAGCTGTTACCCGTGTCTAACCTTACACCAAAACCTCCACCTGAACGATATGCCATAATTTTTCCAGTATCAGGCATAAAATTATTTAGTGGGTCCTCCGTTGTAACACGTGCTTGAACCGCAAAGCCAATTTTTGGAATCTCATCTTGCAATGGAATTCCTACTTTATCACTATGTAAACTATTACCTTGTGCAATTAAGATCTGTGTTTGAACAATATCAATTCCTGTAATCATTTCAGTAATTGTATGTTCAACTTGTACGCGAGGGTTAACCTCAATAAAATAAAAATCATTACCTGAAACTAAAAATTCAACTGTACCAGCGTTTACATATTCTACTTCTTTCATCAATTGAACAGCTGCATCACAAATTCTATTTCTTAAATCTTCACTAATCGAAGTACATGGTGCAACTTCAACTAATTTTTGATGTCTTCTTTGAATTGAACAATCGCGTTCAAACAAATGAATGATATTACCTTGGTTATCTCCTAATATTTGAACTTCAATATGCTTTGGATTTTCAATATACTTCTCAACATAAACTTCATCATTACCAAAAGCAGCTTTTGCTTCAGACTTAGCACGCTCGTATGCATCTTTTAATCCTGCATTCGTACGGACAATCCTCATTCCACGACCGCCGCCACCTAGAGCAGCTTTAATGATAATCGGGAATCCATAAGTTTCACCAAATTCCTTTACATCATCCAATGAGTTTACTGGTCCATTGCTACCTGGAATGATTGGCAAATTAGCTTGAAGAGCTTGCTGCTTCGCTTTAATTTTATCTCCAAAAATATCTAAGTGTCTTGAATATGGCCCGATAAAAATAATGCCCTCTTCTTCACATCTCTGAGCAAATTTAATATTTTCTGATAAGAATCCATATCCTGGATGGATTGCATCTACATTGTTTTTCTTTGCAATTTCAATAATACCTTCAATATCTAGATAAGCATCAATTGGCTTTTTACCTTTTCCAACTATGTATGCTTCGTCAGCTTTATAACGGTGATATGACCCTTCATCTTCTTTAGAATAAATACCAACTGTTCTAATTCCTAACTCAGTGCAAGCTCGAAATACTCGAATTGCAATTTCACCTCGGTTAGCAACAAGAACTTTTTTAATCTGTTTCGTGTAAGTCATTTGTGTAAGCCTCCTGTATTTATGAAAGATAATTATCAATAAATTAAGAATAAACTTTTTCAAAATGCATTTTTGAAGATTTTATAAAGTTTCTTTATGAATCTTATTTCGTATTGAAATATTCATTAAAATACCAACCATAGAAAGCATAACGATTAACGAAGTTCCTCCATAACTAACAAAAGGTAACGGAACACCCGTAAGTGGAATTAACGAAGTAACTCCTCCAATATTTACAAATGATTGAATGACGATGATTGCACTAATCCCTGTAGCTAATAATGAATCAAAAGAATCCTTTGATTGATGAGCTATTAACAATCCACGCCAAACAATTATGAATATACATAAAATAACTACAATTACTCCTATTAAACCTGTTTCTTCACCGATTATAGCTAGAATAAAGTCAGTATGAGGCTCAGGTAAGTAACCTAGTTTTTGAATACTTTTTCCTAATCCAACTCCTGTAAGCCCACCATTTGCAAATGCGATTAGCGAATTTACGATCTGAAATCCGATTCCTTGCGCATAGTCAAAAGGATTTCGGAAAGCTAAAAATCGATTTACTTGTACATCTGTTAATCCGATCCCTAAACTGATACAAATACTAATTAATGGATATAGTAATCCAATCCCACCAACGAATAGGAGAATTAATCTCTTAACAATAAAACCACTACAAAACGAAACTACAGCACAAGTACCGATTATTAATAAAGCTGTACCTGTATCCGGTTGTAATCTCAATAGGATGATATAAATAGCAACTATGGTCCATGGAGCAAATAACATTTTCCAGTTCTTTGTAATTCGCTTTTGTCTTTTGGAGTACCAACTTGCTAAAAGAACAATTGATCCTAATTTGATTAACTCGGCTGGTTGAATTCCAAATACCCAGCTTTTTGCATTATTTCTAACTTCACCAAAGAGTAGAACTGCAATAAGTAATCCTAAACTTACAGCCACATTTAATATCAAAGCAATTCTTTTTCTAAAGAAAGTTGCAGGTAAAAACATAAAAAAAACAAATGCAAACATCCCTACTTCAAAGGCAACTAATTGCTTATGAAAGAAATAGTCACTTGGCCAATGTTCACTTTGATAACGTATGGATGGTAATGGTGAGCTTGCACTATACACCATAATTAATCCAAATAAACATAACACTAATAATGGAACAAAAATCATATAATCAATATTTTTCAAATATTTTTTTAACATTACTTAATCATCCCTGCTTTGATTAATTATACTTTATGTATTCAACTATTTTGCTAAATTCCCTTTTTAAATAAAAATATTGTAACATAGATTAATAGATTTATTACTTATAACAATTAAAAAAATTCACAAAAAAAAGCTCAAACATTTAATGTTTGAACTTTTGTTGCTAATAATTATTTATTCTTTTGATCTGTAAACGCTTCATGTAGAGCAGATAGTTGACGCTCAAGTTCAGAAAGAAGTTCTCTACCTTGTTCTGCTTCAATTAAACCTAAACGAGAAGCAAAATCAATCTCCCTTGATAATCCAAACATTTGAGTATCTAAAACCTCTTCATATAGAGGGCATTGTGGCATCGTTAAATGATCAAGTTGCACATTTATTAATTTTAATATTTTTTCAGCATCTTTTTTTAATAATTCAAATGCTTTATCTTTGTAATCTGTTACAGCATCAGACCTCAATTTTCTCCCTCCGCTTCCGTACAAGCTATCTATTTAATATTATAGTTCTTTTTAGGAAAAATCAACTTAAATCAAAATTTTTGCAAATATGTCACTTAGAAAATTATATTTTGCAACAGTTTATTTATTAGAATTTTCTTATGTTAGGATGTAGATTTTATATTGTAATCTAATTTCTACAAAAAAAAACCGCTCATTAAATCACTAAAAAAAGCTGAAAACACAATAATACTTAAATGAAAATAAAGCGCTATCTTTGTTCAATTGTTTGTCTTTTTACTTAAAATAGTCGTACACTATAGGTAGACTTAGTACATAGAAGGAGTTTTATTATATGAGTGATGTTTTTCAATTAACTGGTAACGTTGAGTTTCCGTTAACGATTGATCCAAGTGTTTGGATTTTTGATGAAAGAAAGGTTAAGTTAGATAGTTTATTAGCTGGTGATTTGAAAAAGGTTGATGAGCTTGAGCAATATACGAAAAGTGTTTCAAAGCATTGGGATCGTGAAATTGTTGAAGGTGCGAAGGTTGATAATAGCCCTTTATATGCTACTCAAAAAAAAGAATGGCTTAAAGAATCATATGCAATGCCATTTTCTTATTTTATAGATAATAGTAATCCGAAAAATCGTGATTCAGAAGTTACGATCGAAACAGAAGGTGAATTAATAAAATTACCTTTTGAAACTGTATATGAAAGTTATTTAGCTTTTTCATACAATGGCAAGAGAATCCTTGAAGATGGGCCAGTACATTTATATTTTGCTGATACCACAAATAAAGAAACACCAATTACTTCAATCAAGAAAATTATTTTATAGTTAAAAACAAAAGCAACATCTTACTGATCGATTTTGGTAAGATGTTGCTTTTGTAAGCATTTAATTATTACAATATATCCGCTGCAAGTTGGGCAATTGATGAACGTTCGCCTTTTATTAGTTTTACATGTCCACTTATTTTTTGATCTTTAAATTTTTCAACTACATAAGTTAATCCATTGTTGTATTCATCTAAATATGGATGATCAATTTGTTCTGGATCCCCCATTAATACAATTTTACTCTTATCACCAACGCGAGTTAAAATTGTTTTTACTTCATGCCTAGTTAGATTTTGTGCCTCATCTATAATAATAAATTGCTCTGGGATACTTCTACCTCTTATATAAGTTAAAGCTTCTACTTCAATTGAGCCCATTCCGGCTAATATCGCATCAAGTTCTCCGGGTTTTTTCGTATTGAATAAGTATTCTAGATTATCATAAATCGGTTGCATCCATGGACGTAGTTTTTCATCCTTTTCACCTGGTAAATAACCAAGATCCTTTCCAACTGGAACAATCGGTCTAGCAACTAATAACTTTTTATAGCTTTGCAGGTCCTCACTTTGCATTAAACCTGCTGCTAAAGCTAATAAAGTTTTTCCGGTTCCTGCTTTTCCAATCAATGTGACTAATGGTATATCGTCTCGAAGTAGTAATTCTAAGGCCATGGACTGTTGTGCATTTCTTGGCCTTATGCCCCAAATATGTTCATTTGAGAAAACAAATTTCTTAATTTTTGTACCCGTTTTATCTACAACTCCAAGAGCTGAGCTCTTACCACCGAGAGCATCCTTTAACACGATGAATTGATTAGGATAAAATGGATGGTTCGCTATATCTGAAACAGGAAGTTCAGTTTTCTCGTAAAACTTGTTTAATAAATCTGTATTTATGTAATACTCTAAATAACCGGTATAAATATGATCGACTTCCACTACTCGATCACTTAAATAATCTTCAGCTAATAAATTTAATGCATCCGCTTTTACACGAACTAATGTATCTTTACTAACTAAAATCACTGTTTTTCCGCTTTCTTTTGCTTCTTCTTCAAGTGATAAGTTTTTTGCAACAGCTAAAATGCGATTATCGTTCGTTTTTTCAACAAAGATCTCTTGCAATTGTTGAAATGAGCGATGATTTAATTCAATTCTAAATGAACCACCGTTTTCAAGAGGAATACTTTCATGTAATTTCCCTAGTTCTCGAAAGCTATCAATAAGTTTGGATACATACCTAGCATTACGACCAACTTCATCCATATATCTCTTCTTTGAGTCTACTTCCTCTAATACAACAGCTGGTACAACTACTTCATTATCTTCAAATGAAAAGATTGCTAGTGGGTCTTGCAGTAGTACATTGGTGTCGAGAACATATATTTTACTCAATCCTTAACCTCCTGACTAAAAATAACTCAGATTAGAATAATTAGTTTTATTTCTAAATTGATTGGTCTTACATTTGGTTACTAGTCGAAGAATGGACGAACCGTTAATATATTATATGAAATTCTCTCTACTTTAGAATATTTTTTAATGTTTAAAGCTCAGTTGGATCTAAGACCACTTAAAACTGCTACATCTAATTTTTTTGCAGCCCTCTCATCATAAGTTTTTGCATACTCCGGTTCGACTGTTATTTTAGACCCATAAAACAATATATTTTTTACTTCATTAACTTCTACTTCTATACACGCTAATTTTAATGGAATCCCAGACATTTGCTTCGTTAAAATTTTTGCATTTCCTGAGATACTATAAACTGTTTCATTTGAGAATAAGCTTAATGATACCCCTTCAACCTTTTCAATATTTGATATAATTGCTGATCTTTGATCTACTGCAAATCGAATCGTTTTATCATCTAAAGCAGCAAGCCAAGAAATTGCATTCGTAACTGGTGCATTCTTTTCGGAGTTAAAAGTACTTAAAAAAACAATCTTTTCTTTATTACAATCTTCTAATAAGCTTGGTGATAATGTTTTCTCAATACTGTTTGCCATCACTATTTCATCTCCTTCAAATAAAGAGTATACTAATATAATTCAAAGTTTATTGAAAACTTCCTGCTAAAACCACTGTTTTCTAAAAATATATTCTAAAACCTGTTATAATTATGTTAACTTAAGTTCCATATATAAGGAGAGAAATTTCATATGAGAGTTAAATGCATGATTTGTGATAAAAGCGAATCTATTAGCGATGAATCACCTATTGCAAAAAAATTAAGAAATCGTCCTATCCATACATATACATGCTCTGAATGTTACGATCGAATTAAAATAAAAACAGAACAAAGAATTGCAACAGGAAATTTCCGTTTCTTAAAACCGGTAAAGGACAATGACGAGTGGTAAATTAAAGAAGCCAATTAGGCTTCTTTTTTACGTTGTTGAAAAACTTGTCAATATATTCCCAAATTTTCGTAAAAGGAGTTTAGTGTGGTTGATTTCCACTACAGGATGCTCGCTTTCCATGGGGCGGGACCTAAGCCTCCTCGGCGAGCCTGCGAGGTCTCAGCCTTCCCGCTTATCCCATAGGAGTCGAGCACCCCTCCGTTCCAATCAACTTATTCATTAAAAAAAGTTTACGATAAAATGCTAATCAAAAATCCTTTACTTAGAGTAAAATTACATTTTTAATCAGTTAATACTTCAATTAAGATCGAACATCAACTTAATTACTAATCATTTAAAATTATATATCTAAAAATTTCTCTTAATAATGTGTGCTTCTTAAATAAACAATTACTATAGTTTGTTGGTATATTAAAATTGTTGAAATACATTAACATTTAAATTCATTAATAGTTCATCCAAAAAGGAATTTTAACATCCATCAATAATGTTCCACCTAATAATGTTTTCCCTATAAAGCGTTTAATTTCACCATTCTTAAAAAAGAAGCCAACAGTGTTTTTTTGTGGAAATCCGATCAAGTCTTAGATATTATTTGCATTTATACATCCACTAAAAGTTTAAACAAAAAAACCTAGATTTATTTCTAGGTTTTTAATACTTCTCTGGATTCACTTTTACTTGATCTAAAAAGCAATCAATCATTTCAATTGGAAAGCGTGTAGTACGCTCTTTTTCTGATTGTGTAAATGTGATTAAATAAAAATCTTCCATTTTTTCTATTTTCACGTTAGATACTTGATGATCCTCTTTTAAAATCGAATCAAACATCTCATACGTCTCTTTAGCAGCTTCATCCGAAGGTCTACCTTCATATATAACTTTTATCGTTAACCAATTATATAAAGCGTCCTGAACAGATTTCATCTAAATACCAACTTTCTAAAAAGTGTTAGATTATGTAGTAGCATTATTCTTTTTTGATTGATGTAAACGAACCTTATATACACCTAACACGAAAACACTTGCAAGTAATGCTTCCACGATTGGTATCCTTAAAGCTAAGAAAGTAAGGAAACTACAACCGATCATAAGTAAAACATAAATGATTAAACTTTTAAGGATGCTCAATTTTTTTGCGAAACCTAAATGATATACCACAATACATAATACAACAATTAAACCATATAATATCCACATTGAAAGATGAATATCATGAGTTATATTTATTAACTGTGTAATGACAAATTCAAATCCCTTTGGAGCTTTTTCCAAATCCATATCCCCCTATTAAATAATAAAACTGAATACTTCTATTCGTTTTTAGACCGTCTTAAAATTCAACTTTTTGTACTTTGGTCTACAAAAATAAAACCGACTATCTTCTAGTCGGTTTTATTATATCATAATTATTTTAAAATTTAATTACTCTTGTTCAGCGAATTTTTTCTTTTTCGCTGCACGCTCACGCTCATTTTTATCAAGAAGCTTTTTACGTAAACGAATTGATGTTGGTGTTACTTCACAGTACTCATCATCATTTAAGTATTCTAAAGATTCTTCAAGCGTCATAATACGTGGTTTTTTCATTGTTGTTGTTTGGTCTTTATTTGCTGAACGAATATTAGTAGCATGTTTAACTTTAACAACGTTTACTGATAAATCATTATCACGGTTATGCTCACCAACAATCATACCATCGTAAACATCTGTTCCTGGCTCAAGGAAAATTACACCACGGTCTTCTAGACCCATAATTCCGTATGTTGAAGCTTTACCAGTTTCCATTGATACTAATACACCTTGACGACGTCCACCAACTTGACCTTGAATAGCTGGTTGATAGCTATCAAATGAATGGTTAATGATTCCATAACCACGAGTTAAAGTTAAGAACTCTGTAGTATAACCAATTAATCCACGAGCTGGTACCATAAATGTTAAACGAACTTGGCCGTTACCATTATTCACCATATCTCTCATTTCACCTTTACGAGCACCCATTGATTCCATGATTGAACCAGTATATTCTTCAGGAACGTCAATTTGTACATGCTCAACTGGCTCACATCTTACACCGTCAATCACACGAATGATAACTTCTGGTTTTGAAACTTGAAGCTCATATCCTTCACGACGCATGTTTTCAATTAGGATTGATAAGTGAAGCTCCCCACGTCCACTAACGATCCATACATCAGGAGAATCTGTATTTTCTACACGTAAACTTACGTCTGTTTGAAGTTCTTGTAATAATCTTTCTTCAATTTTACGAGAAGTTACAAATTTACCTTCACGACCAGCAAAAGGTGAATTATTAACTAAGAATGTCATTTGAAGAGTTGGCTCATCAATACGTAAGATTGGAAGTGCTTCTTGGTGTTCAGCAGGACATACTGTTTCACCAACGTTGATATCTTCCATACCAGATACTGCTACTAAGTCACCAGCTTTTGCTTCTTCGATTTCAATTCGTTTTAATCCAATGAATCCAAACATTTTTGTAATACGGAATTGTTTAACTGATCCATCAAGTTTCATTAAAGCAACTGATTGACCAACTTGCATTGTTCCACGGAAAATACGTCCGATACCGATACGTCCAACATAGTCATTGTAGTCTAATAATGTTACTTGGAATTGTAAAGGCTCTTCACTATTATCGATTGGAGATGGAATGTGCTCAATAATTGTATCGAATAGAGCATTCATATTTGGTTCTTGTTTAGAAGGATCAGATTCTAAACTAGAAGTTCCGTTGATAGCTGATGCGAATACAACTGGGAATTCTAATTGATCTTCATCTGCACCTAATTCAATAAATAAATCGATTACTTCGTCAACTACTTCATCAGGACGTGCGAAGTCACGGTCGATTTTATTTACAACTACGATTGGTGTTAAATGTTGTTCTAAAGCTTTTTTCAATACGAAACGAGTTTGTGGCATACAACCTTCATATGCATCTACAACTAAAAGAACACCATCAACCATTTTCATGATACGTTCTACTTCTCCACCAAAATCGGCGTGTCCAGGAGTATCCATGATGTTAATACGTTTACCTTCGTATTGGATCGCAGTATTTTTAGCTAAAATTGTAATTCCACGTTCACGTTCTATATCATTAGAGTCCATTGCACGTTCATTAACGTTTTCGTTTGAACGGAATGTTCCTGATTGTTTTAATAACTCATCAACTAACGTTGTTTTCCCATGGTCAACGTGCGCAATAATTGCTATATTGCGTAAATCTTCTCTTTTTTTCAAAATATATTCACTCCTAAAATGTCTACACATCTATTTTCATTATTAACTAAAACATTATAGCACATGCACACGGAAATATATCAAGAAAATGTTTAATCAAAAATATAAATTATTAATAAATATTTAGTAAAGTTTTACTTTTTTCAAATTTACATCCGATTCGACAAAGAGTAAAATAAGAATTATGAACAGGAGGATTCACCATGTCTAGCATAAAATTTAGACTTTTCTGCGTTGCAACTTTATCCGTAATCTTCTTAATTCTAGTTGGTATAATGCTAGCAGAACTAAGTACTATTGGCGCTGTTATTTCACTAATTATTTCAATATCATTAGTAGGTTATGGTTTTTCATTACGTGCTAAATTAAAAAGAGAAGGCAAGTTATAGTCTTCTCTTTTTTTTGAACACTGTCTACACAATAAAAAGAAGGCAAGTTATAAACCAAACTTACCTTCTTTTTATTATTTTTGTAGAAATTCGATATAATCAGTGAGCAATTCGTTATGTATCGAAGCGTTACTTACTAGCACTGAGCTTTTTTTAAGAATTGAAAGGCTTTCATTTTTGAGCGTAGTACATATTCCGCCTAGTTCTTCAACAATAATTTTACCCGCGGCAAAATCCCAAGGTGATAATCTTGGGGTGATATATGCATCAACCCTCCCCATTGCCACATAGACCATTTCCATCGCTGCCGAACCGTATGACCTACTTCCTCTAACTTTTCGAACAAGATTACTTAATTTTTCATGGTTTAAATAACGATTTTTAGTTAACCAAATAGCATTTACAGCTATAATAGCCTCTTCTATTACTACATTTTTCAAAGGTGTTAATTCGAGATCATTTAAATAAGCTCCTTCACCTTTTTTAGCAAAATATAGTTCATTATGTATTACATCCATTATAAAACCCATTTTACCGATTCCATTTTCATAAATACCTAAAGAAATCATAAAATTACGTTTTTGGTGAACAAAATTCATCGTTCCATCGATTGGATCAAGAATCCATATAACCCCAGTTACTTGATCCAAATCATCGCCTTTACCTTCTTCACCTAGTAAGTAATGATTTGGAAATTTCTTTTTTATTTTTTCGTAAAAGAATTTTTCAATTTCTTCATCTTTATTTGTTACTAAGTCATTTTCGTTTGATTTAGTATTGATTGTTATGGAGTCGTATAAAGAGCTTTTAATATTTTCAGCTGCCTCTTGAAGCAATTTCCTCGCGAATTGTTCAATTTCTTTCCAGTCTACATTCATAATTAAACACTCCAAACTCTACGTGCTAAAACTTATATTTAATGGTCCCTGTTTATCAGTTTACCAATTTAAACCTAAAAAAACCTAATGAAATGATTTTTATTTAAGATGAGGAACTATTTTGGAGGGTGGGCATACGATAGACCATTGGGCAATTAGCGGAAGATTTAGCGCACAGAAAAACGAACCTATTTAAAGGTTCGGTAAATAAACTCGCTAAGCTTCTAGACGAATTAATTCTAATCTTAATAATTCTAATTTCTTCTTAGATTCAATCATTGCTTCATTATCATTGACTGTCATAGCATCGAATAGTGTAGCTAGTTCGTAATCTAATTCTAATCTAAGTACAGGAATTCTCTTTTCTGCATCAGTTCTTTTTAACGCATTAATCACTTGTCTCATCATTATCCCTCCATAGAATATAAGTTGGCAAAACAAACTGTAAAAGTTAATTAACAAAATTTTCTGATTTTTATCTTGCTACTAATATATGTTATTTAAGCTTATAATGTAACTGTTTTATGAAGAAACATATTACCCATTTGTTTTGGACAAACATGGTATACTAATTAGATAATGTAATTAGGGGGTTCAAAAATGACTCAAACTTTTTTTAAAGAAAGTGATTTTGAAATATTTACAACTGACTCAACATTAGAAACTAGAATGAGTGCTATACAAAATGAAATTCAACCAAAATTTAAAGAAATTGAAGAAGAAATATTACCTTTTTTAAATGTACAAACTGATCAAAACTTTTTTGGCCATATTGCTAAGCATGCCAGGCGTACTGTAAATGCTCCAAAAGATACTTGGATTGCTTTTGCAACAAATAATCGTGGATACAAGATGCTTCCTCATTTCCAATTTGGACTGTGGGGTACTCACTTGTTTGTTTACTTTGGAATTATTTATGAAAGTCCAAATAAGCAATCGATTGCCATAAATTTTGAAAAGAATAAAAATAAACTTTACAAACTGATTCCGAAAGATTTTGTTGTATCTTACGATCATATGAAGCCTGATGTGATACAAAAAAGTAAAATGAATAAAGATGAATTCAATAAAGGTATTCAAAGATTTCATGATGTAAAAAAAGCAGAATACCTATGTGGCATTACAATTGCAAAAGATGAAGCAATTACACTTACAAAGGAAGAACTAATCCAACGTACTATAGAAACATATAATACTTTAATTCCTTTATACAAGATAAGTATAAACTGAATTAATATAAGTGTTGTTTAATTATACATATGTCAAAAACAAAAGTCTATGCCCATTCTTTACACATTTTTCGACAGGACGAAATATGAAATTGATTTACTTAAACAATACCTATATAAGAAAAGCCCATTGAAGGTAGCTAATGATCCTTTAATGGGCTTTTTTTTACTTAAGAATTTTTCTTATTATTTAATTTTTAACGATTAACTGATTTAATACTACATTTTAATTTTATCACCAGGAGCACCATTTTTAGCTTTTTGCATGACTCTGTATGCAGAATAGCCAGATATCTCCTCTAACTCATTACATAATTTTTTTTCTTCTGCAATACTAGGTACAATTGATTTAAACTTTTTGTATGTAGCCATTAACACTTCACGATCTATTCCCTTTTCATATGCTTTTTCTACTGATGTGTAGAACTGTATTACTTCGATTGTCTCATCTGTTGTCCAATCATATGAAATTGGGTATTGGTAATCCATTTACTTCACTCCTACTATTTTCTAATTAATTCCATTTTAACACATTTTTTAAATTCCATTCTTATTTTAAAAATTGATATAATTTCATTCAGATGAATAAAATTTCATAACTTTATAATATTTTTCTATACAGAAAATTCATAGAATGATATAATCTTTTTGTTTTTCAAATGAAGGTAAGACAGTTTATAACTTAATGAGAGTAAACAGTTAAATTGTTTACAAACATATCACTTCCGAAAAACACTATTATTCATTAAATGGGGTGTATGTTAAATGAAACAAATTGAAACGCCGTTATTTTCTTCTTTATTAGAACATGCAAAGAAGAACCCTATTCAATTTCATATTCCAGGACATAAAAAAGGAAATGGAATGGATCCAACATTTAGAGAGTTTATTGGTGATAATGCATTATCGATCGATTTAATCAACATTGCTCCTTTAGATGATCTACATCATCCAAAAGGTAAAATAAAACAAGCACAAGATCTTGCAGCAAAAGCTTTTGATGCAGACCACACATTCTTTTCAGTTCAAGGCACAAGTGGAGCGATCATGACAATGGTAATGAGCGTTTGTGGACCTGGCGATAAAATTATCGTTCCAAGAAATGTTCATAAATCTGTTTTATCTGCAATCATTTTCTCAGGCGCTACACCAATTTTTGTTCATCCTGAAATTGATAGTGAATTGGGTATTTCACATGGTATTACGACAAATGCAGTGAAAGAGGCCATTTTAAATAATCCTGATGCAAAAGCAGTATTAGTCATTAATCCTACATACTTTGGATTTGTAGCAGATTTAAAAAGCATTGTTGAATTAGCACATTCACATGGCTTAGCCGTATTAGTTGACGAAGCGCATGGTGTACATATTCATTTCCATAACGAATTACCGATCTCTGCGATGCAAGCGGGGGCTGACATGGCCGCTACGAGCGTACATAAGCTTGGTGGCTCTATGACTCAAAGTTCCATTTTAAATGTAAGAGAAGGCATTGTGAATGTCCACAGAGTACAATCTGTACTAAGTATGCTAACAACTACTTCAACATCTTATTTATTGCTTGCTTCACTAGATGTTGCAAGAAAGAGATTAGCAACTGTTGGTGAAGAATTACTTACGAATACTATTAGATTAGCAAATAACGCACGTAATAAAATTAATTCAATCAATGGTTTATATTGCCCTGGTTATGATTTAGTTGGTAAAGAGGCTACATTCAACTTTGATCCTACCAAAATATTAATCAGTGTAAAAAAACTTGGTATAACGGGCCATGATGTTGAAGTTTGGTTAAGAGAGCGATTTAATATTGAAGTTGAAATGTCTGATTTATATAATGTTCTTTGCATTTTAACACCAGGTGATAGTGAAGAAGACATTCAGCAGTTAATTCATGCACTTGAAGTATTAGTAACTGAATTTGACATCTCGGAGCACAATACAAATTTAAACGTTGAGATCCCAACGATTCCAAATTTAGCAGTCTCTCCTAGGGATGCATTTTACTCCGAAACAGAATCTGTTCCACTTGAGGATTCTGTCGGTAGAATTATTGCTGAATTTGTAATGGTTTATCCACCTGGAATTCCTATCTTTTTACCTGGTGAAGAAATTACACTTGAAAATCTAGTTTATATTAAAAAGAATATTGAAGCAGGATTACCTGTTCAAGGCCCAGAAGACGAAGAATTATTAACATTAAAAGTATTAAAATAATTAAAGTTTTATAAAAAGAAACTAGGAAATGAATCCTAGTTTTTTTGTATTCAAAATCACATCTAAATTATGTAGGCATATGATAGGTAAGGTAATTATATTGATTTCGCACGAAAAAATTGTTTTTATGTAAGGATGTGGACTCATTGATAGTCGTGAATAATAAAATTGTTCATGCTTCATTAAAAAATAGCGAAGATTCGAATAATAAACTTTATCAAGAAATATTGTCTAGTTTAACAAACAGTAAAAAGTCTCATATTTATAAATCGGACCGTGAATTATCTTTTGATTTGACAATTAGAACATATGTACTTCAGGCTTCTAAAGATTTATTAACAAGTGGCATGCAATTTAGGGTTTTTAGAAGAGCATATTGTAATCCTATGTTTTGGATTCGCACACCAATGGGTGGATTTAGACTTAGGCCAGGCATAAGAACTTCCATGGGAATTTATGATATTTTTCGCAACGGACAATTTTATGCAACAGAATGTGCAACTGCAATCATAATGGTATTTTATAAAGCCCTGCTAGATCTTTTGGGCTATGAAATTTTTGATCAACTATTCGATAATGGCATATACTTATACACTTGGAATTACGACCCAAAATTAGCTATTTTAACGTCTGAAGTTGATCGTCCAGCTCCTGGTGACGTTGTTTATATAAAAAATCCTGAAGTTGACCCAATGACTCCAGAATGGCAAGGAGAAAACACTGTTTCCATGGGAAGTAATTATTATTATGGTCATGGTATCGGAATCCGTTCATTACCAGAGATTATTTACCATTTAAATATGCATAGATATCCTTTTGCGATGGTTTCTGCCTTTTTAACAAATTTAAATACTAGAATTGATTCGAACGAAATGGCTCAATATTTAAAAGATCATTCAAAATTAATACCAGTTACAACGAGTGAAGCTTCATCCGCCGTTATAACTGCAAGAATTGGAGATCAAACTCAAATTGCATAAAAAGATAAGTGGGTGATTCTTAATGGGGTCTCCCTTTTTTGTGTGTTAATTAAAATATTCTTACCCTTAAAGCAAAACATAAAAAAACCACAAGGAAAAACGATCCCCTTGTGGAATTTCTCATTTATAGATGTCTATAGTTACTCTATTAGACCTTATGTTTTAATTAATTATAATTAGCAAACTTCATTATCAGTTGGTTCACAATCTTCACAGTTTTTAACGTAAAGAGTTGTTACTTTTTCATCCTCGAAATGACCTACTGTTTTTTCACAACATTTACATACGAACGTCCCCATATTTGTAACCCCTTTCATAATGTTGTATCAATTAACTAACTTCATTATAATGTGTTATACTTATTTACGCAAGTGGTAAATAAGTATAACTCAAATCATCTAATACTAGATTATTCAAGGGGTTTTATAAGGTGAATGCGAATTAATTAGTATAACACATTTTTTTCATTCATAGCTCTCTTCTATACTTGGTAACGGTAGCCAGTCAGCTAAATATTCTGCGAGTTCCATTGCCTCTTCCTCACTTTTTAGTTTACATAAAAATTTCAACTGATTTGGAAATGAAACATCCTGTCGATCTAATACAATGCATTGTCTAGATTGCATGCAGATGACGAGTGGCTTTCCAAAGAACATATTCGTATATACAATACCAATATCGTATCTTGTATCGTTCGTAACGAAGCCTACAAATCGGACTCTTACATTTTCGTGATCATCATATAATTTTTCAAACATTGTTTCACCCACTCCTCCGTTTTAGTATTGTAAGTTAATACATATGAAGAAAAAACTAAATTCATACCGAATACTTGTCTAAAAATTTGAAATAATGTTATGATAAAAAAGATTAAAAGTGATGTTTTTCATAAAAACATCTTAGGGGGAAAATTTAAAAATGGTTCAACAAGCTACCATTCAATTAGTGGATAAATCAAAATACCAAGAAGCAAATTTAGATTTAATAAATAATTTAATAAATGAATACATACAATCTTCAACTAAGATCGGTCAACAAGTTGACTGGAATTATGAAAGGGTTTCCTTTCCTTACTCTATTTCAAATAAAAAATTAGATGACCAAGATGCACTTTATTTACAGAGCGATGATTCTCGTTATAAACATTTTGTTGTTTCAATTCAGGATGATAAAAATATCGTGATTACTCTGTTACCAAACTCAACTTATGGTGATAAAGGAAAAGCAAATGAGCTATGTAGATATTTAGCTCAAAAAATTGAAGCAAAGCTTGAATTATTTAACAATCGAATCATGTATTTTTACAAACGATAATTTTAAAATAAATTTACGATCGCCTGACAAAAGAAAAATATCGAAGCATAAAAGCAAGTAATAATAATACTTGCTTTCCTTGTGTTTCCAACGTATTTTGCAATTAAATAAAGCTGGTAAAAGAATACTAGAAACAATATGACTTTAGAATATAATTGATCCCTTTTCGACAAGAATAAAACAAATGAAAATCCTACCCAAAATAGTTGATGAATCGTTAATACTATTAATTGTTTTCGCATCAATACTCCCACCATTCAATCATCAAATACTAGAAAGTTTGTTTTTTAAACGTTATGCGAGACATGCCTTAATCATGCAAAAAAACCTCCTAACAAATAGGAGGTTAAGACAGTCGTTTTTTTCGATATTTTGCCATCGTATTGCGCTTAATGCATCTAAATTTAACAAACTACTTTAAGCTTTAAATTAAGCGTTTTAAATGAATATGAACAGTAAAAACCTCCTATAAATTATAGGAGGTTTTTTAGAAATTATTTTAAAACGTGGATTGGATGACCCATCGCTAATTCTGCAGCTTCCATTGAGATTTCACCTAATGTTGGGTGAGCATGAATTGTTTGAGCAATATCCTCAACGCTCATGCAAGCTTCAATTGCAAGACCAAGCTCAGAAATGATATCTGATGCATTTACACCTGCAACTTGAGCACCAACTAGTACTCCATCTTCTTTACGAGAAACTAATTGTACGAATCCATCAGTTGAATTTAGAGATAATGCGCGACCATTTCCACCGAATGGGAATTTTGCTACACTAACAGCTAATCCTTCTTCATCTGCTTGTTTTTTAGTATAACCAACAGTTGCTAATTCTGGATCAGTGAATACTACTGCAGGGATTGCTAAGTATTCGATTTGACTTGACATACCACTGATTGCCTCAGCAGCAACTTTACCTTCATAAGAAGCTTTGTGTGCTAATGGAGGACCAGCAATTACATCACCAATTGCGTAAATATTATTAATTGTTGTACGAGCTTGTTTATCAGTAGTAATAACACCACGTTCGTTAATTTCAACGCCAACATTTTCTAAGCCCATGTCACGAGAGTTCGGGAAACGTCCAACTGTTACTAATACGTAATCAGCTTCGATTTCTTTCATTTCGCCATTTGTTTCGAATTTAACTGTAACGCCATCTGCAGTTTCTTCAACGCCTTTACCGAAAGCTTTTGTTTCGATATCAACATTACCTTTTTTCTTTAATCCACGTTTAACAATTGAACTCATAGATTTTTCAAAACCATTTAAGATTTCGTCACCAGCTTCAAGAATTGTTACGTGTGTACCAAAGTTAGCATAAGCAGTACCTAATTCCATACCAATATAGCCGCCACCAATAACAACTAATTTTTTTGGAATTTCAGGTAAGTTTAATGCACCTGTTGAATCGATTACACGGTTGCTCCATTTGAAACCAGGGATTTCTATTGGAGTTGAACCTGTTGCGATGATTGCATTGTTAAAAGTATAAGTTTGAGCTGATTCTTCAGTAATTACACGAAGAGTATTAGCATCATTAAAGTAAGCTTCACCTTTAATAACTTCAACTTTGTTTCCTTTTAATAAACCAGCTACACCGCCAGTTAATTTATTAACTACACTGCTTTTCCAAGCTTGAACTTTTGTAAAATCAACTTTTACATTTTCTGCTGTAATACCGATGTCTTCAGAATGCTTAGCTGTTTCATAACGGTGACCAGCTGTAATTAATGCTTTTGAAGGAATACAACCTACGTTTAAACAAACCCCACCAAGATTACCTTTTTCAATAACAGCAACTTTTTGTCCAAGTTGTGCTGCACGAATTGCTGCAACATAACCACCAGGACCGGCACCGATAACGACCGTATCTAGTTCAATTGCAAAATCTCCTACTACCATGTATCTTACGCCTCCATTAATAATAATTCTGGATCATTTAATAATCGTTTAATATGGTTTAATGCGTTTTGAGCAGTTGCACCATCGATAATACGGTGGTCAAAGCTTAATGATAACGCTAATACTGGAGCAACAACGATTTCTCCATTTAATACTACTGGTTTTTCAGCAATACGACCAATACCTAAGATCGCTACTTCAGGGTGGTTAATTACTGGAGTAAACCATTGTCCACCAGCTGAACCGATATTTGTGATTGTGCATGTAGCACCTTTCATTTCTGCAGGAGCTAATTTACCATCACGAGCTTTAGTAGCTAATTCATTAATTTCAGCTGAAATTGAGAAGATAGCTTTACGATCAGCATCTTTAACAACTGGTACTAATAAACCTTTATCAGTATCTGCAGCAATACCAATGTTATAGTAATGTTTGTGTACGATTTCGCTAGTAGCATCATCGATTGATGTATTTAAAGCTGGGAATTTACGTAATGCAGAAGTTAAAGCTTTAACAACATAAGGTAAGAACGTTAATTTGATACCTTGTGCAGCTGCAACTTCTTTATATTTTTTACGGCTAGCAACTAGTTTCGTTACATCTATCTCATCCATTAATGTTACGTGAGGAGCAGTATGTTTAGAGTTAACCATTGCTTTAGCGATTGCTTTACGAATTCCACTCATTTTTTCACGAGTTTCAGGATATGCTCCTTCTGGAATTGGCATTGCTTTAGGAGCTTCTTGTGTTGGCGCTTCTGTTACAACTTCAACAGCAACTTCTGTTTGTGCTGCAGCAGTTGGTGCTACTCCACCTAATAAGAATGCATCTACGTCTTGTTTTGTTACACGGCCATTTTTACCAGAACCTGGTACAATACGTAAATCTACGTTTTTCTCACGAGCGTATTTACGTACAGATGGCATTGCAATTACATGAGCTTTTGGTTCAATTGCAGCAACAGGTGATAGAGGTGCAGCATCTGTTTTTGGTTCACTTTGCTCATAAGATTCTTGTACTTTTGCTTGAACTGCTTCAGCAGCTTCTGGTACTGGAGTTGTAGTTGGAGCTTCTTCTGCATGTTGTCCTTTGAAGCTAATGTTTTCATATCCAGGTGCATCTAAGCGTACTAAAACGTCACCAACAACTGCAACTGTTCCTTCTGCAACTAATACTTCTAATACTTTCCCTTTTACAGGTGATGGAATTTCTACTACTGATTTATCGTTTTGAACTTCACAAATGATATCATCTTCATTTACTTCGTCGCCTGCTTTAATAAACCATTTTACAATTTCACCTTCGTGAATTCCTTCACCGATATCTGGTAATCTAAATTCAAATAGACTTGCCACTGAGTTTGACACAGATTTCTACCTCCGAACAAAGTTAAATTAATTTTTTAATATATTTTATCTAATAATGTAAGAAAGGTATTGATGAATTCATCAAATACCTTTCTCTATTTTTGTTATAAACCGATTAGAAGTTTAAAACTTTTTGAATACCTTGAACTACATCTTTATGGTTTGGTAACCAAACTGTTTCCGCTTCTGAGAATGGGTAAACAGTATCAGCTGCAGTAATACGAACAACTGGTGCTTCTAATGAAAGGATACAACGATCATTAATTTCAGCAACTACATTCGCAGCAATACCAGCTTGTTTTTGTGCTTCTTGTACAACTACTGCACGTCCAGTTTTCTCAACAGACGCAACGATTGCTTCGATATCTAATGGGTGAACAGTACGTAAGTCTACAACTTCTACTGATACGCCATCTTTTTCTAATTCTTCAGCAGCTTTTAATGCAGCGTGAACCATTGCACCGTAAGCAAATACTGATACATCTTTACCTTCACGTTTAACATCCGCTTTACCTAATTCGATTGTGTACTCACCTTCAGGTACATCTTCACGGAATGAACGGTATAATTTCATGTGCTCTAAATAGATAACAGGGTCATTATCACGAATAGATGAAATTAAAAGACCTTTAGCATCTTTAGGAGTTGATGGAATAACTACTTTTAAACCTGGAGTTTGAGCCATTAATCCTTCTAAACTATCCGCGTGCATTTCTGGTGTATGAACCCCACCACCAAATGGTGAACGGAAAGTAATTGGTGAAGTAAAACGACCACTTGTACGGTAACGCATACGTGCTGCTTGACCAGCGATTGAGTCAAAAATTTCGAATAAGAATCCGAAGAATTGGATTTCTGGTACTGGACGGAAGCCTTCAATTCCAAGACCGATTGCTAATCCACCGATTCCTGATTCAGCAAGTGGTGTATCGAATACACGCGCTTCACCGAATTCTGCTTGTAAACCTTCAGTTGCACGGAATACACCACCGTTTACTCCAACGTCTTCCCCGAATACTACTACAGTTGGATCGTTTTTCATTTCAACGCGTAATGCATCTGTGATAGCTTGAATCATTGTCATTTGCGCCATGACTTACTTCGACTCCTTCTCTTTGTAAATTGCATATTGCTCTTCTATATTACTTGTCATTGTTTCGAACATATTAGACATTAAATCAGTAACTTTTTGTTTTGGTTCTTGGTCAGCAAGTTTAATCGCATCTTTAATTGCTTCTTTTGCTTCTTCGATAATTGCATTTTCTTCTTCTTCTGTCCATAGACCTTTTTTCTCTAAGAACTTACGGAAACGAACGATTGGATCTTTTGCTTCCCACTCATTTTCAGTATCTTTTGTACGGTAACGAGTTGGGTCATCACCAGCCATTGTATGTGGTCCATAACGGAATGTTAATGTTTCAATTAATGTAGGACCTTCGCCGTTAACTGCACGTTTACGAGCTTCTGATGTAGCAGCATAGACTGCTAATGGATCCATTCCATCAACTTGAATACCAGCAATACCTACTGCAATTGCTTTTTGAGCAATTGTTCTAGCTTTTGATTGCTTAGAAACTGGAGTTGAGATTGCGTATCTGTTATTTTGAACAACGAAAATCGCAGGAGCATTATAAGCACCAGCAAAGTTCATACCTTCATAGAAATCACCTTGAGAAGATCCACCGTCACCTGTATATGTAATGGCAACAGATTTTTGGCCTTTTAATTTCATACCAAGTGCAACACCTGCAGCTTGAACAATTTGAGCACCAATAATAATTTGTGGGAAGATTGCATTTACATCTTCAGGAATTTGGCTTCCTACTAAATGTCCACGAGACCATAAAAATGCTTTATATAATGGTAGACCGTGCCAGATCATTTGAGGTACATCACGGTAACCAGGTAAGATAAAGTCTTCTTTTTCAAGAGCAAATTGACTTGCTAATTGAGAAGCTTCTTGTCCTGCAGTAGGAGCATAGAACCCTAAACGACCTTGTCTGTTTAATGAAATTGAACGTTGATCAAGAACACGAGTCCATACCATACGTTTCATTAATTCTTTTAATTGCTCATCTGATAAATCAGGCATCGCTGATTCATTAACGATTTCGCCCTCTTCATTTAAAATTTGAAGAGTTCCAACTGAATCACCAAATTGAAGCATTTGATCCATTAATTCAGAAACAGTTTGTGTATTCTTCATTTCTGTTGTTTCCTTTCCAGCTACTTTCTTCGTAGTAGTTGCCACTAAAACCCACACCCTTCTTTAATTATGGAGGATTTATTTTTTTATCCATCATGTGTATTTTCTTAAGAGTAATTACAAGTAACTTAAACTTATAATTAAAATCTGTACTTATACTATTCGTGTATTACACTAGTACAACATTGAACACTAGTACAGTTTATAACACGTTCATAAACTCGTCAAATATTTTGTTGTATTATTTTATTCATGATTTTTCGGAAAATTTGTCATAAAATTTTAACCCTGTACTACCTTTGAAACAGCAATCTGTTATACAATAACAGAAACTCCTTTAAATTATACTCAAATAGCTAATAAAGGATTTTTTTTATCATAAATTTAAAACTGTACTACAACGATTTTTATTTAGTAATTCTAGTCCCACTATGTTATTTACCATATTTTTCATATATGTCTTTTTGTAAATTATTTAATTTTTGAGTATAAAGATTTAATTGATCATTATATTTAATGACATCTTTATAAATGTGATTTGTATCCTTTGTCTCACTCTTTACATTTTTTAAATCAACTTTTTTCTGGGATAATAAGTTATAAATTGAAAGATCCGTTTCCATTGCATCTTTATATTTTGAATTCAATTTATCGTATAACTCAGTTCTTTCTCTCCATGTTTTTATAAAGTTATTAACTTCATTTCGAAACTGTTCATCCTTCGTTTCAATATTTATTGTTTGAAGTTCTTTAATTTTTATGTCTATATCGTGAATTAATTTTGACTCCTCATTGACTCGTTCTTTTCGTTCATTTAATAAATTAATTGCTTGTTTTGCTGTATCTTGTCTCTTGTTTACTTCGCTTATTTTATATAAATAAATTTTTTCATAATACTCCAATTCTTTTACTTCCAGTTTTTGAATACGTTCTCCAGCTTTTTGAAATTTCTGTTCCATTTTAGTAATTTCAGCTAGTTGATTTATGACTAAATTCTTTTGTTTTGCTTGAGAAGTACAACCCGAACAAAAGATAAAGAGTATGCCTATTACAAGCAATAAAGAATTGAATTTTTTATACATAATTTCACCCATTTTTTTTGATTATTATTTCCATGTTGCATCTTTTCGCACTTTTTATACGTCCTAAAAAATAATATGGTCACATACCCACACACTTTATGTAGTTTTTCATAATTTGTAGTATCCGCTATATGCGGAAACAGTTTAAAGGGAGGTTATTATATGTACGGTTACGGATACGGTGGAAAAGGTGGATACCCTGGTTATGGTTACGGTGGCGGATGCGGTTGCGGTTACGGCAGCGGTTTCGCATTAATCGTTGTTCTATTCATTTTATTAATTATCGTTGGTGCAGCTTTCGTTTTATAATTCACACTAGTTAGCCTCTATTATTAATGTATAACCACAAACTTTAAGGAGCGATATTTTATCGCTCCTTTTTCCATTCTCTTGCCTTGTGACTGACAATTTAAAAAAGATTTGTTAGACTAAATTAATAATACTAGTAAATAGTACATACTTATATTTATGAAATATTAGACAGGAGTGAAATTCATTTGATTACAATGAAAGATATAATTCGAGAAGGCGATCCTAGATTAAGGGAAATCTCGAGTGAAGTAAGCTTACCTCCATCGGCAGAGGATATTAATTTAGCTAATTCATTATTAGAGTATGTTATAAATAGTCAAAATCCAGAAATATCTGCCGAATACGGTTTACGATCAGGTATCGGATTAGCTGCACCACAAATTGGAATTCTTAAAAGAGCCATAGGTGTTCATGTTACTGACTTACAGGGTAATTTATTTAGTTATGCATTATTAAATCCTAAAATTATAAGTCATTCTGTTGAGGAAGTTTATTTATCAGGTGGTGAAGGCTGCCTATCTGTTGATCGTGATGTTCCTGGATATGTTCCGCGTTACGCAAGAATAACAGTCACTGGTTTTGATACGAGATTAGGAGAAGTAAAAATCCGTTTAAAAGGATTACCAGCAATTTGCTTCCAGCATGAAATTGACCATCTAAATGGAGTAATGTTTTATGATCGTATTAATAAAACAAATCCTTTTTCTCCCCCAGAAGGTGCTTCACCTTTAGAAAGAAAATAAAAAAGAGCGATTGGAAAACCAATCGCTCTTTTAAGTCTACTATTCAAGTTTTTGTACTTTGTCTACAGACTTAAAGAAGTCCTACCCATTTTAAACCGTTTAAAATTCCATCTTCATCAACATTCGTTGTAATATGGTTAGCTAATTTTTTTAGTGGATCGACTGCATTACCCATGGCAATACCCGTACCAACTTTTTCGATCATTTCTAAATCATTTAATCCGTCACCAAATGCGATTACATTTTGCATATCAAATCCAAGGTGGTTTACCATTTGAAGTATTCCATTCGCTTTAGATCCTCCAACTGGTAAGACATCTGACGAATACTCATGCCAACGAATAAAATTAAAATCATTAAACCCATCGGTTAAAGATGGCTCTTGATGCTCTTCACAGAACAGTAAGACTTGGTAAATTTCACGATTATGATAAAAATCATGCTGCACTTCAGGGTGTTGCATTCTAATCGATGTCATTGCTTCTTTTATATGATGATGTGAATCAATTGACGCTCTCATTGTCTCGTTATTTAAATAGATTAGCGGAATACTTAGTTCTTTTGCTTTTTGAGTAAATTGGTGAAGTTGTTCTGGATGTAGGGCATGTTTGTGAATAGCTTCACCTTCAAACTCAGCATATTGTCCATTTAAACTTACAAAACTATTTATATTTAACTCTTCACGAATTTCTTTAAACATGAATGGCGCACGACCAGTTGCAATCGCTACGTGGATATCTTTATTTTGAAGTTCCGAAATTGCTTTCTTTGTACTTTCCGGAATTACTTTATCATGATTTAAAATCGTTCCATCAATATCAAAAAAAACGATTGGTTTAGTCATATTATTCTCTCCTCACTAAGACGCTGCATTTGCTTTTGAGTTATTCTTTTTTGACTTCTGTATACTATTCGTAATAAATACTCCTAGAAGTACGATTAAAAGTCCTATAATCATTTTGAAAGATAAAGGTTCATTTAAAAAGAAAAATCCCCAAATAGAAGCAAATACAGGTACTATATAAGTAACCATTGTTGCAAATTCTGCACTTCCCTCTTTAACCATATTATAAAATAATAAATATGCCAACCCCGAACATATAACGCCTAATCCAAACACACCACCAAAAACTTCAAAATTAACAAATGGTTTTAGAGTGCCCTTCCCTACAACGACCATATAAAAAAAGCTGAATACACCAGAAATACCTAAAGTTAAAAATGAAACAATCATTACATCAATTTGTTGTAAATACTTTTTAGTTAAATGTGAACCAAGCCCATAACAAAAAGTAACAAATAACATTAATATTGAATAAATTATATTATCCGAGAAAATTGTTGATGGATTAAGATTCATCATAATCATAAGTCCAATGATCCCAATCATAAGTCCAATCCATTGTTTCTTATGAATTTTTTGCGAAAAGAAAAAATAGCCAATAATGAGTGTTGCAATTGGCGTAAAAGCATTTAATACTGCCGCTTCATTACTTTGCAGATGGGTCTCACTAAAAGAAAGAAAAAGCCACGGTATAGCATGATTAAATAATGAGATGACAATAATTAAACTCATTTTAGGTAAATTTTTATAATCAATCTTTACCTTTTTTATTAACATAATAATTAATAATGTCATAGCACCAAAGAAACAGCGATAAAATACAATTGCTTCTGGCCCTATGTCGTTTAAAAGGAGCTTAATAAATAAAAAAGAAGTACTCCAAATAATACTTAATAAAAACAAAGCTCCATATAACTTCTTCACATTCTTCTCCCCTTAACTTTAAGATACCCTCTATTTTAACTGCTTTTTGGATTATATTGAATGAAAATGTTTTTTCGATCAATACTACACATAAATATACTTTGTCCGTGTTCTCTACATATAAGTTTAATTTCATGTCTAGGAGGTAAAACTAATGTTACGTAAACTTAGAAAAAAATTAAAAAAGCGGCTAAAACAATTTTTGAAAAAGAAGAAATATATCTCAATAATTTCAAATTTTTTTTTAAAATAACCGTATTTTAGGTAATCTTCAATAAAAAGAATGAAAATATATAGAAAATCACTTATAATATTGAGAAGAGAGTGATTTGACAAGGAGAGATTTAAATGATTTTTAAAGT
This sequence comes from Bacillus sp. AFS088145, assembly GCF_002564465.1. GTDB lineage: Bacteria > Bacillota > Bacilli > Bacillales > Bacillaceae_G > Gottfriedia. Next base: position 296,471 of record NZ_NUUX01000008.1, read on the forward strand.
ATACTATCAGGAATTACCATTAGAGGTACCTGTAAGAGAAAAAACTAAAACAGTTTATGTAGAAGCAGATAGTGAAAGAGAAGTTCGTGCGAAATTATTACCTTTCAATTATAATATTGAGCTTGTTCAAGCTTTAACCGGTGCTCATCTTGAATTCGAAAAACAAAGTGAAAGCTTTAAAATTTTGGAGCTAGCGTAATTTATGAAATTTCTTAAAAATGATCAAGCTGCCGTATTCGCACTAGGTGGCTTAGGGGAAATTGGTAAAAATACATACGCAGTACAATATCAAGATGAAATTATATTAATAGATGCCGGAATCAAGTTCCCTGAAGATGAGCTACTAGGGATAGACTATGTTATACCTGATTATTCCTACTTAGTTCGAAATGAGGAAAAAATTAAAGGTTTATTTATCACTCACGGACATGAAGACCACATTGGTGGTATTCCATATTTATTAAGAGAATTAAACATTCCAATTTATGGTGGAAAACTTGCTCTTGGCTTAATTAAAAATAAACTAGAAGAGCACGGTCTTTTAAGAAAGGCTAAATTAATTGAAATAAAAGAAGATGACATCATTAAATTTAGAAAAACTAGCGTAACTTTTTATCGTACTACTCACAGTATTCCAGATTGTTACGGAATAGTTGTAAAAACTCCTCAAGGACAAGTCGTTCATACAGGTGACTTTAAATTCGACTTCACACCAGTTGGAGAAACAGCTAATTTAACAAAAATGGCTGAGATTGGTAAGGAAGGCGTTTTATGTCTACTTTCTGACAGTACAAATAGTGAAGTATCACATTTTACAATGTCTGAAAGAAAAGTTGGAGACACGATTAATGAAATTTTTCGTAAAGTAGACGGTCGAATTATTTTTGCAACATTCGCTTCAAACATTCATCGTCTTCAGCAAGTAGTTGAAGCTGCTATTGCAAATGGACGTAAAATTGCTGTTTTTGGTAGAAGTATGGAAGCGAATATCGAGATCGGTCATGACTTAGGCTATATTAAATGTCCTAAGGATACATTTATTGACGCATCTCAAATTAATCGTATTCCGGCTAATCAATTAGTCATTTTATGTACAGGTAGTCAAGGTGAGCCTATGGCTGCATTATCACGTATAGCAAATGGTACACATCGTCAAATTCAAATTATTCCTGGAGATACTGTAGTATTTTCTTCTTCACCAATTCCAGGTAATACAATGAGCGTAAACCGTACTATCAACTTACTATACCGTGCTGGTGCTGAAGTAATTCACGGTTCATTAAATGATATTCATACTAGTGGTCATGGTGGTCAAGAAGAGCAAAAATTAATGCTTAGACTGATGAAGCCTAAGTATTTTATGCCAATTCACGGTGAATATAGAATGCAGCGCATGCATGCTAAGCTTGCTATGGACTGTGGAGTACCTGAAGAAAACTGCTTTATCATGGATAATGGTGAAGTTTTAGCTCTTCGTGCTGATGAGGCTATGGTTGCAGGTAAAGTACCTTCTGGTAATGTTTATATTGATGGAAGCGGTATCGGTGATATTGGTAATATCGTTTTAAGAGACCGTCGTATTTTATCTGAAGAAGGTCTTGTAATCGTTGTCGTAAGCATCGATATGAAGGAATTTAAAATCTCAGCAGGACCAGATATCATTTCACGCGGTTTCGTTTATATGAGAGAAAGTGGCGATTTAATAAATGAAGCACAAGCAATGATTTCTACTCATTTAAACAAAATCATGGAACGTAAAACTTCTCAATGGTCAGAAATAAAAAATGAAATTACTGATACTTTATCACCTTTCTTATACGAAAAAACAAAACGTAAACCAATGATTCTTCCAATTATTATGGAAGTTTAATTATTAGTACATGATAAAAGGGCGATTTCAAAAGTCAAAATACTTTTGAAATCGCCCTTTTTTTATAAAAAAACTCTGTTAAATTTGAATTTTTGAAGACTTTTATACAACTAAGAAATGAGTTAGTTCACTTAGGAATTAACAACTACTAAACCCAAAAATAAATTTAAAATGATTTCGTTTCTTTTTTATTCGTTTAATGCCTTCTTTAGAGTCAATTATTATAACTGTTTTAGCTAGCCAAATTCTTATATATAAAGAATTAATTTTTACTAGTCCAATAATTCCCTTTTCTTCAAATTCAGTCCCATCTTCTAACTCTGTTTCTGTCCTAACTAACCAAGTATTACCGATTCCAAATTCAATAAATTTCAAACAAAACTCTCCTTTTTAAAAGTCAAGTTATACAACTATTGCACTGCTTTAGTTACTATCCCATTAAAATATCGTCTCATCTTTATCGCTTAATTTGATGAGGAACGGAAAAAAAATGATAATAAATATAGCGAATGTCCAACTTAAAGATACTATGCCCAATATAACTTCTCTATCTTTAAAAGATGCAAATTGTTTGACTCTGCAACTTGGACATTCTTTCCCTTTTTTAGTATAACCGAGTTGCCACACATCCTTAGTTTTCCATTTATAGTTACAGTTATTGCAATGTGCCACAATATCCCTCTATTCCTACTTTATTAATTATACGTTATCACTTAAATCCTCTTTCCTTGTTAAACTACTCTGCCCTAAGTGAAAAGATAAACCAGCTCACATAATTTAGATAGAGTTATTTTTATTACGCCTTATTAAAATAATTTAAGAAAATTATACCTATAAAACGGGTATTTGTAATTTGGGGGAATTTCGCCTTTTTTCTTCTAAATTTTTTTTCTTATACAACTAATCTGCCATTTTGTTGAATAAAAAAAGCCGCATATTAGCAACAGTGATTTTCAACTATTGCATGTGTTCGTTGCATAAGTATATAAAAAAAACCTATCCAAATGGATAGGTTCAAAATTAAATTATTACTAATTTATTTCAAGTACTTACTTACCACATAACCTAAATTCCCATCAACATTCACATAATTCCATCCAATAAATTTCTGAAGTACAACTACCTGTTTGTTTTTACTAATAACTTTTATTGAACGAGACGATGTACTTTTCGTTAATTTTAATGGAATTTCAGCAGTAGTAGTTTTTTTCTGATTTATACCGCTTGTAATCTTTACATCTGCCTTCTTCACATAATATACATTTGCTCCGTTGGCAATCTTTACATAAGTTTTATCTTCACGAATTACTATAAAACGCATATTTTTAGGTGCTTTTTTTACATACTTCTTCAAATATTTGTCACTATAAAGGACTGCTCCACTTGTTTTGGTTATATCTAAAAACTTTGGTGATATTAAACGGTAGTTATTTTCAATATAGTTAAAAGATCCATATATTGTTTTTGATTTCACTTGAGTTTTAACGGGTTCATTAACAAATCCGCTTAATGCAACCTCATATTTTACATTTTCTTTCTCACCGATTGGAGTGATACTATTTGTTTCTGGATTTTTTATTGGAAACTTCACAACCTGAGTAATTGTTGTAGTTGGTATCTTATTAAATGTAAAATCTGAATATCCTTTGTTACTTCTTAGATAGCCCCAACTTGTACCTGCCGGAATTTCAAGTGTAATTGAAAATCCACCTTCTACTTGGTGTACAGATTTTATTCTAGGGCTTGTAAAAAAAATAGGACTGCTTTGTTTGATTTCAAAAAAAACTCCAGGAAGATTTTCTGGATCCCCTGATTGCCAATTTGGTACGCTTGAAAAATCACGATTTCCATAAGTGTCGTATGACATTATATTCAATGTTTCTGGTCCTTTTGTAAGGTTGTAAAAATTCTGGAGGTACATATAAGTTCCGTCTGGATTAAACTCATCTTTTGTAATTACCTTCAAAAGATTTGGTATTGTTTTTATACCACCGCTATAGATCTCCATTTTTTCAAAATCAGGGTCATTTGGACGCTTGACTGTTAAGTAAGCATAATCCCCCTTTTCATTAACTTTAATGAGTTCAGCGTGTCCGGGAGGCGTATGATCAATAATAAAACTTTTACTTACTTTTTCACCATTATCATCTCTTACAACTAAAGTATACAATCCATCTTCATTAATTGAATCATTTGTGAAAACTTGCTTAGCTACACCATCTTTATATAATAAACCGTTTCCATCAAAATTTAGTACAGAAGGGTTAACTGTTGATTCTAATGTTATTGTTGGTGGCGTAGTGTCTTTTACTGTTGAAATGTCAGTATTATAGATTAGACTTCTTCCATCTGCAGTTATTTCATAAATTTTATAGTTATACGTTGTATTAGAAACTAAGCGTCTATCATCTACTCTAAAAGACACTCCATAATCTATTGTAGCAATTACTTCATTATCACGTTGCAATTCATGACTTAATCCTTCTTGATTAGGTTTCTCTAGCCAATTAAAAGAAATATCATGTTCGGTTTTTGTAATCTCTATATTATCTGTTGATGTTGCATAAACTTCTTTTGGAAGATATAAACCAAATAATCCAACAAAAAAACAAACAAGAATGAGGAAGGTTTTCCTCAATTTATTATATAAACTCAACAAAATAAATCCTCCCTATATTAAAACAAATAGAATACTAAAATTTATTTTAATAGAAGAATTCTCTAGGATATAGAGGAAAAAAATGGAACACTTTTTGCACAAAAAAACTGATTTCTAATTATTTTAATAGAAATCAGCTTTTTCATTTCTTCTATTTTAATGCACTGTTTCACATTTAGCATCACTATATTTACTTCCACATTCGGTTTATATTCTCCTTTTCTTGTTGGACTATCCTAAAAAAACAAAATAAAAAGGCTGTATAACAACTTTCCCTGCTCTTCAACTATCGCATGCGTTAGTTGCATAAGATTCATTTTAAATCTATCATCTAAGTAAAAAAAACTTAATTTATTCTGCCTTCATTAGTAGAAATTTAATAGATATTTGTATCTTGATTTTATTTGGGATATAAGACATTAAACCATTTTCTTTACCAGATCCACTTTAGATTTTACCCTTATTC
>NZ_NUUX01000089.1 GCF_002564465.1 Bacillus sp. AFS088145
GGCGGATGCTGCGCTAGGACTGAAGAAGTTCACATCCTGTGTGAAGACCAGATGGGAGCCGTCCGACGACTGTTGCAAGGAGCCAAAACTTTGCAGACATTCGCGCAGCTGTTGATATGAGTGTGGCTGGCCCGACCATCCCGACCGCGCTTGAGACTGCGCGAGAACGGTAAACGAGCTGCTACTTTTTCGCGCGACTGCAACAAGACCGTGCTTGGCACTCTCAAGCTCGAAATAGATGCCATCGCTATCTGATGAC
>NZ_NUUX01000090.1 GCF_002564465.1 Bacillus sp. AFS088145
ATGATCGACTGCCCGATGCTCGCTGCCACCTGGGCGGTCTTGCCGTCCTTGAGCGCCAGGTCGGTCTTGACCTTCACCGCACCGGCGAACATCGCCTCGGGGCTGAAGCCGAAGTGCCACAGCACAGACACCGCCATGAAGCTCGCGCCGCCCAGCAGCAGGCCGGCCTTGATGATCTGCACCCAGGTGGTGGCCGTCATGCCGCCGAAGAGCACGTAGACCATCATGA
>NZ_NUUX01000091.1 GCF_002564465.1 Bacillus sp. AFS088145
ATCCTGCGGTGTTGTGGCTGCAAATACCGTTCGCGAGCAAGCTCGCTCCTATGTATGGACTCACCCCCACCGTCAACCCGCTTTTGAACATGAAAACCCGACTGCATCTATGTATTAGGCCTGTTCGAGGAAGCCACGTCGGGCTTCTGGCCAACATTGGGTAAGCCCGCGGAATGCCGATTACAAAGAGGCCTCGAAGGCCGGTAGGAGCGTAGGCATCGATCCGCGACGGTCTGACCAGGGGTCAATGTTCTTCAGCAAGGGTTGGAGCGACTTGGCGCCCCGTTGGCGGGAACTCGTTGATCAGTGGCTCATTTCCATCTCCCGGAAAGCATTCGGCTTGCGCTGGTAGGTTTGTTCGCTGCACAGCAGCACCCAGGCGATA
>NZ_NUUX01000092.1 GCF_002564465.1 Bacillus sp. AFS088145
ATGCGCTTCGCTGGGTGCGGCTTTGGTAGTTCCTTAGGCGACGGCGTTCTGGAAGAAGTAGCCCAGGGCGCCTGCCGTGATCACTTCCTTGACGGATTCGCCGCAGCGCACGAGTTGGCTGCCGCGCAAGCCCTTCTTCGGCTCGGGCATGTCGCCGGCCACCTTGGTGCCGAACTGGCCGGTAAAGCCGAAGGTCGGCTGGCCGGTCTTGGCCGCCATCACGTCGTTGTAGATGAACGCTGCATGCTTGCCCCACACGCGGGAGTTGACGGGCGCCTGGCCCTTGCGCGCCGTGTTCACGAAGC
>NZ_NUUX01000093.1 GCF_002564465.1 Bacillus sp. AFS088145
CATGTGCACCGGGATGCGGATGGTGCGGGCCTGGTCGGCCATGGCGCGCGTGATGGCCTGACGGATCCACCAGGTCGCGTAGGTCGAGAACTTAAAGCCCTTGGTGTAGTCGAACTTCTCGACCGCACGGATGAGGCCGAGGTTGCCCTCCTGGATCAGGTCGAGGAACTGCATGCCGCGGCCCGTGTAGCGCTTGGCCA
>NZ_NUUX01000094.1 GCF_002564465.1 Bacillus sp. AFS088145
ATGTCGTGCCGGCGCGCCAGCCAGACCGTGGCGAACAGGAAAAGCGAATAGCGCTCGTAGATGAGCTGCGGACGCAACCGGCGGATCGCCGACGACAGCAGCGCCAGGGTGACCAGGTTGTAGGCCAGCTCCAGCAGCTCGAACAGCACGCCGGGCATGCGCGCGATCAGTCCGTGCAGGCGTCCATGCCCGGTAGTGGCCGCCAGGGCGGGTTCGCGCTCCGGGTCGGCGCCGGGAAAGGAGATCACGCTGACCTCGTG
>NZ_NUUX01000095.1 GCF_002564465.1 Bacillus sp. AFS088145
CCGTTACCCGCGTTCAGCGGAACGATCCCATCAAGAAGGCATTGCTTACGTGCGCTTTACCGTCGACCGACAGGGTAACGTGCTGAGCTCGCAGGTTGATCGTAGCAGTGGCTACCCTGGCCTGGATCAGGAAACGCTCGCGACCGTGCGTCGTGCGAGCCCTGTTCCGCCGCCGCCGTCAGCTATCCAGGGCGATCCGATCGACGTCGTGGTCCCCGTTGTCTTTTCCTTACGCTAGGCACAAAGTCATGCGCACGTGGTGGTCGCATCACCCTCGAACACGAAGTTTGACAAGACC
>NZ_NUUX01000096.1 GCF_002564465.1 Bacillus sp. AFS088145
GTTCACTATCGGTCGATCACGAGTATTTAGCCTTGGAGGATGGTCCCCCCATCTTCAGACAGGATTTCACGTGTCCCGCCCTACTTGTCGTACACCTAGTTCTTCCTCGCTGTTTTCGTCTACAGGGCTATCACCTGCTATGGCCGCACTTTCCAGAGCGTTCGACTAACAATGAAGATAAAGAGTACAGGCTGCTCCCATTTCGCTCGCCACTACTCTGGGAATCTCGGTTGATTTCTTTTCCTGCGGTTACTTAGATGTTTCAGTTCACCGCGTTCGCTT
>NZ_NUUX01000009.1:0-79276 GCF_002564465.1 Bacillus sp. AFS088145
CATGAGTGGCTAAATGGCAGCTTTGTTGCATAAGGAAAAGATAGTATAGGGATATAATCGAATTAATAAATAGTTGAAATGATACATTCTAATGAAACTAATAAATTTCGGTAACTATTTTTCCAAATGTATTTGAATAGGTTATCTTTAAATCTAGCATTAGATTTCATATTTTCGGTCTAATTAGTTCTATTAAAAAAGTTATTTTTACATGTACTCGCTTAGAACAAGAGGTGCTATACTTCTTTTTGGGAGGGGAAGAAATGAAAGATATTAAAAGGATCATCATCGCGTTAATCACTTTGTCATTTTTATTTACTACTTCACATGTATTTGCAATGGATACGGCAACTGGTGAAAAAGGAGTCGTAACGAACTTAAATGCTACTCACAAGGACCATATTGTTACACTTACATGGGATTGGAATGCGAGTGATACATACACGATTGAACGTAACGGTGAAATTCTAGATAATGAAGTATGGGGTAGAGGGGAATATAAGGATTCAAATTCAGTACAAGATGATATTACATATACTTATACGATTTGGGCAAATGGGTTTGATGATAAAAAATCTGTAACAATTACGATTGAAAAGGATACAACGGCACCACCAAATGTTATTTTAGACGATTACCCAAACATTGATAATCATTTTATTCGATTTGCATGGCAAAATCCAACATACACACCAGATTTAGAGTCTGTAGACATTTATCTGAATGGAGAATTGTTAACAAACTTGGTTACTGGTCCATTAAATGGTGGTGTTTATACTGCAAATAATTTAGAAGCAAATACTACTTATTTATTAAAAGTATGTCCAAAAGATAAATTAGGAAATGTAGTTCCATATACAGAATGTTCACAAAAAACGTTTAAAACTACGAATGAGAACAGGCCTCCAGGAGAAATTAAATATGGTAAAATCAATTATGTACAAAAAAATCTCATATATGTTATGGCGACAAGAACATATTCTAGCGATAAGTATTTGGACTTCTCTTGGTATAATCCATCAGATGCAGATTTTGTTGGAACTTATCTAACAGTGCCTAATGGGAAAAAGATTTACGTTCCAGGAAGGCCTAGTTACGATAGTTTTTATGAATACAAACCAGACACGGTATTTAAGGAACAAAAGTTTATACTTCAAACTGTAGACTATAATGGAAACATCTCAAAAGGAACAACATTAATTTGGGATAATCCATTACCACCAGGTCCTGTAACGAATGTAAAAGTTAAAGAAACGAATGGGATCGTTACAGTTTCATTTACACCACCAGTTGATCACGATTACAGCTTTACGAAAATTACTTTACCTAATAACAAGGAAATTTATTTAAATAAAGGAACAAACACTTATAGTTATAAAGGGAATCTTGTAGTTGGCCAATCTTATAATTTTTTCTTCTCTACGTCTGATGTTGATAAGTTTGCAATAGCAAGTCATTACTCACCAGATATTCCAATTACGATTACACCGAAATCTACAGTGGTTAAAAAATACTATTATTTGAAATCAGCAGCTACTCTTAGATCACTTTCGGATGGTAAAGGGAAGGTAGTAAAATCAATTCCAAAAGGAACAAAGATATACGTTATTAGCTCGGGGTATGGCCTGAAACATGACTATGTTTATGTAAAGTATCTAAACAAGTATAATGGATATATTCCAAAAACAACCGTGAAGTTTTAGGCAATGTTAAACATAAATGTTGATATTTGCGTAATGAAAAAAGACTGTTAATTGATATTATCCCTTATAGTAGACACGTAAAAAAGCCTATCTGATAAAATGGATAGGCAGTCTACTATAGGGGATTTATTAATTTAATACTGATTATATTAAAATAAAAGGTGGGGGTAATACATATTGAAATTAACACCGAAGATACTTATTCTGTACACTATACCTTTTTTAGTTACAGTGCTCTTGATTCTGTTCGATGTAGTAAAAGCGATTGAATTTACATTTACTGTCATATTTTTCTCAATTTTTTCTTTTGGTTTGCCAATATTATTACTTAGTTTACCGTATTTTTTATATTTTTATTTGGTTCAGAAATCATTTAAGTTCTCTTTCATGTCTACTTTTATGTCTGTTTAATGACATTAATTTGTATAGCAGTTTTTATTTTTGGAATAAATCATTACTACAAATCTTTTGAAAAACACTTTTATTTCTCAGTAGTAACAACACATTCATTAGAGAAAAAGTCATTAATAGCTTACAAACATGATACAAGTTTAGAAGGGAAAATAAATAGAGTTAAAAGAATAAGTGATATGAATGAAGGAGATATGGAACTGACTCAAAAAAGATTGTACATGATTGAAGTTGTTAATAAAGAGAAACCTGCTGGAAAACCCGATTATTACTTTACAAAAAGTTAGTATTACGAACGTAGTTTTGGAAAGTGGATTCGATTATATAAATAAAACTTAATGCTGTTTTGGTAGCTTTTTCTTATTAAAGTAAATGGCAGGATAGTTTAATTTAGAAGCCGAATATACAATATCAATCTAATTTAAGATAAATAAATCTGAAAAGAGGAATTGTTTAGTGAAAATACGATGGTTCGTCTATATTGTAATTGGGATTGTATTTAGTGTGTTTGATTTTTACTTTCATAGTTTTATTTCAAATGTGCTTGTTCAAGGAGAGTTTTTTTGGAAAGTGCTGACTTATGGTGTTTGGTTAGTACCAATTGTACCCATCGCACTAAATGAAGTACGAACTTCCAAATCAAAATTGATGTCCGCTTTAGCGAGTAGCTCAACGTGGCTTGTTTCAATTATTTTTTATTATTTATCCAATGCTTTTCAGCTTGGGATTATCGGAATTTCAACTAGTCCAGAAATGCATATATCTAATTACAGAGACCGATTCTTCTGGGAAAATTGGAAAAGTGTATTTTGGGATGATATTGTAGGGGGAATTGTTGAATGGAGTGACCTTGCAGTAGTAGGTGGTTTCATTGTGGGTATATCGGTTAGCTATATTTATCTTCGTCTTGAGAAACTCATAAAGTTAAAAAAGTTGACAAATGAGAATTTTTAAAATCAAAAGAGGGCTTTCCAAGTTCCTAAAATGAATCTAAAAGATACTTACATGGTAGTTGAACAAGTACGCCTCGTTTTCACGTGAAAATCTAATACAATCTAATTTTACATAAACACCGTTATCGGCAATAAAAAAAGGACTTTCAACAGGAAAGATCCTTTTTTTGCTGCTTCTTCAACTAACGCACCCTAAATGAGAAATTAGGTTTTTTCATTAATAGAAAAAGACTTATAAGTATTTATCACTAATCACTTTCATATGGTGTAACTCATGCCCGGCAATGCCATATGCAATGATACCTATCGAAACTGGGCTGTTCATTACAGTTCCATTACGATCCCACGCTGCATCATCAATGGTTGAAATAAGACTTAACGTGTTGGAGCGTACCGTGTCTAAACCAGCTAGTAGCTGCTCCCAGGATAATTTGTTGAAGTTTGCCGCAGAAACATATTGATTCTGATCCATTGCTGGGAGTGGTGCACTTTCATTTCGTGCAATGGCAAGCATTCGATACGACATCACACGTTCCGAGTCGGTCATATGCCCAATCACTTCTTTTAAAGTCCATTTCCCTGGTGCGTAAGCCTTCCTTGATGACTCCTCTGATACGCTGCTTAAGAGGGTAATGGTCTTAGTTCGTTGCTTACTAAGTATTTCTTTAATATCTCCATCTGGCACAAGACTAACATACCTAGCATGCTCCGGATTTTCAATAGATAATGGTCGTGGACGCACAAGAATCCTCCTCATCGGAATAGTTTATTATGGTTCTAGGCTAATATTCGACTGTCAAGAGGATATTTCCTTTATTTGATATTTAATTTCATTACCGCAAAATAATTGCAAATTAAACAACTTTATTATCTCTGTACAACTGATTTATGCAGTTAACATAATACAGATAATAATGGATTAATTCACTTTTTATTTCACTAAACTGCCATTTGGTGCATTAATATTTTATCATTTTCTAGTCTTACCCCACCTATTTTAAACATGAATTTCGTCAATAATGCCTGGTATAACAACAATTATTGGAGGGAATTCATTAATGTTATTATCTAAAGCATGGATAAGTTACTATAATGATAAGTTAATTGAAGGATACTCAACAACTACTCTAAAAGCATATAAAATCCAAGCAACACTATTAATAAAACACTTGGGTGATATTGAAATTACTCAAATCACTACTGATGCTTTAAAAGAGTATCTTGTAATTGTTGGAGAAAAGTTAAAACCTGCAAGTCTAGCACATCGAGTTCGTTTTATAAAATCTTTATTCCGTTGGGCTCATGAAGAGGGTGAAATTTATAATAACCCTTCCTCAAAGCTAAAAGAACCAAAAGCCGGATTTAGAATTCCTAAATTTTTAACTGTTAAGGAAATTGAACTCCTTAGTGAAGCCTGTAATACGCCAAGAGAACATGCAATAATTGAGTTTATGTATTCATCAGGATGCCGTATCGGCGAAATTGTCTTAATAAATAAAAATGATATAAATTGGTCGAATCACTCAGTAATAGTAAGAGGAAAAGGTGATAAGGAAAGAGAAGTATACTTCAATACTCGAGCTGAAATTTGGTTAGTTAGATACTTGAAAGAACGAAATGATACAGATCCTGCATTGTTTGTAACCGAAAGAGCACCTTGCCGGTTAAGTATTGCTCAAACGCGCCATATAATTAAGGAGGTTTCTTTACAGGCAGATTTTAACAAAAAGATTTCACGCCACCAACTTAGGCACAGTTACGCAACTCATTTAATGGATAACTGAGCTCCGATTAAAGTAATCCAAGTTTTTTAGGTCACGAAAAGAGTGAGACAACTCGAATATATGCGAAACTAAGTGGAAAGCAACGCCAAGATCAATATTGTAAATACTTTTAAAAGAAACTGCAATGCTCCATTTAATAACTTCTTATAAAACTGAGCATGCTGATAAGGAAAAAGGGTGTCTTATGAAATTTATCTTTTATAAAGAACTAAAAGATGTGAAAGTTAATATAAGGGCATATCCTAAACATCTTAATGGGATTTTTAAAAATTTAATGTGATAAAACTCAGTCATATCAAAGGGTGTATCCTATACAAGTAAACCAATACAACCGACACTCTACTCTAATGTCCGCATATAAAAACAGTAACGATGAAAAATTCCGCTACTACATCCTTAAACAAAAATCAGATGTATTCCATTCAATGAAGAGCTTCTTTAAACAAGAGCATGAGAAGGCAGCGAAATAATCGCTGGACAATAGATTAAAATGAATAGAGCAAATGAAAAACAGAAAAGCCCCTTATAGGGTGTTTCTGTTTTTTTTGTCATAAAGATTTAATGTTTAATCAATAGTGAAGACAGGGTTCTTATTCAATTTAGTTATAGTCATTTGGCATCATATTTGTTCAGTGTGAATGTGGATTTTTACTTCTTTTTCTGGCATTGTTAAGAAAATAACTGCGATGATGATACATATACCACCTAGTAATTGGTATACTCCGAAAGATTCCTTAAGCCAAGTAATAGAAATAATAGTTGCTACAAGTGGTTCAATACTAGATAAAATACTAGTCTCTGTTGCTGATAAATATTTTAGACTACCGATGTAGAGAAGAAAAGAAAGTGTACCGATTAAAATAATTAAAATCAGCATAGAGAATGTTGACATCGTAAAGGTTTGTGAAAATTGTTTCCATTCAAAAGAATGATTGTAAATAAATAATACAATACCTCCAATTAGCATACCCCAGCCGATAATTAGAGTCGTCCCCCATTGTTGAATAAGGGAAGTAGGATGAAGTGTATAGAAGGTAAAACCAATAGCTGTTAACAGTCCGAATAAAATAGTTTCCTTAGACATGACAATATTATGGGCTGATCCATTTGTAATAATAAAGTATGTGCCGATCAGCGCAGAGAAAATTGCTAGCACTTGCATAGTAGAAGGAAGTTTTTTATGCTGTATTGCAATATAAATAGTAATGAGAACTGGCCCTAAAAATTGGAATAGAGTAGCGGTCACAGCGTTGCTAATATGCACAGTTTCAATAAAAGCATATTGTGCGCCAAGCATCCCGAGAATAGAGAAAATGATAAGGTGTAATAGATGACGTGGTTGTTGCCAAATACGAAATATATTTTGTTTTTTTGTAAGTAAGAAACATAAAATAAAGACTCCAGCTAGTAAGAGGCGAATTACTAAATAGTCGATAGATGATATTTTCGTACGTTGAAAAAACCACTGAATTAATGGACCTGATAATCCCCATAAAGTAGCTCCTGTAAGAATCATAAATAGTCCAAGACGTCTGTTGTTTTGCATGACATGATGCTCCTTTCAAATATTGATTTTATTTGATTTACATGATAAAAAGAATTATATAAAACCTCTGGTACTATATAAAGTATCAATAATTTGTTTTATGAAGGGGTCAGATTTTATGTTAGAGTTAACACCAAATTTGAATATTGAGTCAAAAATGCCGTTGTATGTACAGTTATATGGGTATATAAAAGAAGAAATAAGAAGTGGAAAAATTCCTTCTATGACGAAGCTTCCAGCAAAAAGAAAGTTAGCAATGTATTTAGAAGTGAGTAAAAATACAGTTGAATCCGCATATGAACAACTTCTGGCAGAAGGGTATATTGAATCAGTTTCACGTAAGGGGTATTTTGTATGTGAAATTGAGCAAATGGTGCTTACAGAGAAAAAAAGAGAATTCGTTAAGGAAGTATTATACGGGGAACAGATATATAAATATGATTTTACACAGACGGGTGTAGATCCAAAGACATTTCCATTCGCTGTCTATCGGAAAATTTCAAATGAAGTATGGCAACAAGAAAATAAGGAACTTCTATTTCTTGGTCATCCTCAAGGTGAATCCAACTTGCGTGAAGAGATTGCGAAATATTTATATGAATCAAGAGGTGTTAGATGTTCAGCAAGTCAAATTGTAATAGGAGCTGGAACCCAATTTTTAATAAGAATCTTGTTTCAATTACTAAAGGGAAAGCATTTTGCAGTTGAAAATCCAGGGTATCATCGAAAGTTGGTGGTTTTTGAGAAGGGAGAAGAAAATGTTCAAATGATCCCACTTGATGAGGATGGGATTTCTATTGCAGCTATAGAATCTAGCAAAGCGAAAGTTATTTTCGTTACCCCGTCTCACCAATTTCCTTGTGGAATGATTATGCCAATTAAAAGAAGAGGACAGCTATTACAATGGGCACAAGAGGAGCATGGACGTTATATTATTGAAGATGATTATGACAGTGAATTTCGTTATTCTGGAAAACCGATTCCAGCATTGCAGGGGCTTGATACAGAGGGAAACGTAATTTACATGGGTACATTTTCAAAAGCTTTACTCCCATCATTACGAATGAGTTATATGGTGTTGCCAAAACAGCTAATTAGTTTGTATCATTCACAATATTTATTCTTCACACAAAGTGTTTCAAGAATTGATCAAGAAATCATTAGAAGATTTTTAAACGAAGGACATTGGGAAAAACATATTCATAAAATGCGAGTTGTATACAGAAAAAAGAGAGATGTACTTGTTTCGGCGATAGAAAGGTACTTTTCTAATAAAGTGGAAGTGATAGGAGAAGACTCTGGCTTACATATTTTATTAAAAGTTCACAATGGAATGTTAGAAGAAGAGTTAATAAAAAGGGCGGCTGAAAATAGTATTAAAGTATATCCAGTTTCAATGTATTATAGCGAAGGGAATAATCCCAAAAATACAGTGTTACTTGGATTTGCTATTTTATCAGAGGCTGAGATTGAAGAGGCTATTCGATTGTTATACAATTCATGGTTCAAAATATTGAAATAAAAAATGGTTAATAGGGAAAACGGACATTAAATGAACATTTATTTAAAACTTCAGAGTTTTTTGTTTTTGTAAAATAATTTATTCTTTTTTGTGCTATAATTTTAGAGTGAGATTGTAATCTATGCATCTTAGAATTTCTAAAAGGAGCAAAATTTTTAAAATGAAATGGTTAATTGTATTTGGACCAGTAATAGAATTAGTATTATATGCGATAGTTTCTAAGTTTTGGGTAAGTGATTTTAAAGAAATAAAACCAATAATTGTTTTGCAAATAGTACTTTACACTTTTCTTATTACACCATTATTACTTTGGGGATATATGTTAAAGCACTAATAAATATAAGTATGCATACTAACGATAATTAGAGAAGTATGCTTTTTTTATCTTTATTTTTCTTGGCCTATTGGAATGTTATAGAACTAATCATATAAACAGAAAAGCCCTTATAGGGTTTTTCTGTTTTTTATCAAGAATCATTCCTTCCAAAATTGTTCCAGTAGAATAACAATCATAGTACCTACAAGTAATCCATTACTTAAAACATATTTGAAGGTAGATGGTATTCCGCTAAATGCACTTTCTGGAAGAAACATAATACCTAAACTAATTAATAATGAAATTCCTACGATCGTTAATCGATGTTGATTTAATTCTTCACGTAAAATTGATTGAAATGAAATTCCGATCATTTGGACAAATGTTGCTAAGAGAGCGGCATTTGCAATAGGACCTGGTAGTAAGGATATAAAGCCTACAAAAGAGGGAATAAAAGAAATTCCAGCTAATATGAGATTTGCTATAAGGAATGGCTTCACTTTTTTTTGACCTGTTAGTTGAATAAATCCTGCTGATGCAGGCAATGGTACAACACCAATTGTAGAGAACAACGACGTGAAAACATGTGATATACCTCCGACCCATATACCCCGATTCAATGTTTGTCTTTCATTTTCTTTCGATAGTGGAGCCACTTGTTTTACAGCCGAAATAGCAGCAATTGTATTTGCAACTAATAAGAATGTAAATAAAGTGACAGATAGCGTAATCCCAATATCTAACTTAGGCATGCCCCAAGCAAATATCTTTGGAAGCTTAACTAAAGGTGTATGAGAAGGAAGATGGGACGATTTTTCAAATATAGCATATAAAAGCCAACCAATTGAAATTCCAAGTAACACAGCGTAACTTTTCATCCATCCTTTTCCTTTAATTGATAAAAAAGTAATAAAGGCAAAAACAAAGAGCGCAATAGTAGCTAATGTATAATTAGGCTGAGTTACAGTTCCTTGTATTCCCATCATGCCTTTTAGTAACACACCACTAAGCTGAAGAGCTAAGGTTAAAAGAAATGTTCCGGTAACTAAAGGGGTAAATAAATGTAGAATTCGATGCACAAGTCCTGTTATCCCAAGAACGAATAGTAATAGACCTGCGATAATTAATCCACCTTCTAAAAGTTGTAGAACATTTTTTGCACTTTGTCCTTGATGCATAGCTACTTGACCTAATATGACAAATATACTTACCCATGAACCTGCTGGGCCATCCGCAATGGGATAGCGATGCCCTAACCATGCTTGTAAAAATGAACTTACTCCCACAACAAAAAAAGTACGCTGCATTAAAGTTGAGATGTCTTCAATTGATAAATGGAATAAGCCACCAATAATGATTGGCAATGCAATTGCATTGGCTAATAGAAACACAAACCACTGTAAGATACTAAAGCTAGTATCAACATATTTATTATTCATACTAAACTCCCTTGCTTAAAAAAGAACCTCATAGAAAAAATCCATCTTTTCTATAGTGGTAGATTAAAAAGGATGGATTTCTTATTTTTATAAGGCGTAAGCTTATTTTAATAGATATACAATTTTATAATTTACCATTTACGATAAGGTAAGAATTTACCATTAAGCGTTAGGATTACACGGTCACCATTTGGATCTTCTTTTTTCTCCACACCTAGTTCGAAATCAATTGCACTCATGATACCTTCACCAACTTTTTCTTGAATTAATTCTTTAATAGTTGGTCCGTACACTAATAGCATCTCATATAAACGATATAAGATTGGGTCAGTAGGCGGCATTTGCATTGCAGCACCTCTATGTGGAATAATCGTTAATGCTTGAACTACTTCTTCATCTAATTCTAATAGTTTAGCCATTTTTTCTGCTTCTGGACGTGTCATTGTAGCTTGACCTAATAATGCTGTTACAACCCAAGACTCAGAGTTCTCACTTATTTTTGAAATTTCCTCCCATGTTAAACCTTTTGCAATTTTTGCTTCCATAATTTTTTGCGTAGCTGCATTTCTATTCATATCGATTAACTTCCTTCCAATTAATTAATACTAATTAATTTTTAACGTCATTTAATGTTTTATAACCATCAACTAATAAATCTAATTTACCTGTGTGAGGATCAATAGCTAAACCATGGACAGGAAGATCTTTAGGTATAAATGGATGATTTCTTACTAAATCAATATTAGCTTGAATTGAATCGTTGACATGATCAAATCCAAATAACCACTTTTCAAGGTCAATTCCAGCATATTCGATCGCTGAGAAAATTTCTGGTGAAGATACTCCACGGTCCAATATTTTTTGAAGTGTTCCTTTTGGATTACTTTGACTCATTCCACATGCATGGTGTCCAATAATATAAATTTCTTCTGCATTTAATTCATATACAGCTGTTACAACACTTCGCATGATACTACCAAAGGCATCTGTAATCGTACCACCTGCATTTTTGATGATTTTTGCATCACCATTGTGTAAATCCAAAGCTTTTGGAAGTAGCTCAATTAAACGAGCATCCATGCAAGAGATAACAACCATACGCTTTTGGGGTATTTTTGTTGCTTCATAAGGTAGGTATCCCTTGTTTTGTACAAATTGTTCATTGTACGCTAAAATTTCTTGTAATAACATGTTTAAAACCACCTTTAAATTTAGATGTCTTTCTTAGTTGTGACCTCTAAGTAATGTGATGTAAGAGGATAAACTAAGTATAGTGAATTGTATTGATAAGCAGAATAAGTTGACGAAACACTATCTGACTATCTACTTTCATGATGAAAGGATTGATTTATATCATTGATCAAACAGATTTTGAGATACTTAAATTATTAGGAGAACACTCAAGAATTCAATGGAAAGAGCTTGGGCAAAAAATACATATGACAGGGCAGGCTGTAGGAAATCGCATTCGAAGACTAGAGGATTTAGGGATTATTGAACAATATACAATCGCGATAAACCGAATCAAATTAGGACAAATCGTCACTGCATTTGTTACTGTGTTCGTAAAAACAGCTAATCATCAAGCTTTTAAGATTTTCTTTCAAGAAGAAGAGGCAGTTTCTGAGGTGCATCGTACAAGTGGTGAAGGATGCTATTTATTAAAAACGCATTTTTCTTCCAATGAAGAATTGGATACATTTCTAGAAAGATTATTAGAGTACGGGAATTATCGTGTGAACCTATCAATAGGAAAGCTAAAATAAAGCTAATTTTTATTTGTAAACTGTCAAAAATTAATGAACTATGCCATAGATCGAAATGAAGTATGAATAGAACCAAGCAAAACCAAAAAAAGCCCGATAAAAGGCTTTTCTGGTTTTGTAATGTAAATAAATGATTGCTAAACTTTACTTGGTTTAACGGTCATAAAATAATCCCACTTGTATACATAATTACTTTTGTATTGACCTCAAAGGGAACTTTTGAATAGTCCTTTTCCCAATTTAACTTCTTCCAAGTATCCGGATGATAAGCCATTATATATCTACCAATCCCTAATGCATCACAATTTGATTCTTGAAGAATGCTAATTACTTCTTTTAGCTCCTTTTCGATATTTTTAGCAATTTTGTTTTCTACTTCCCTTTTCTTGATATTACTAGCCAGATCCGCGCCAGTATACTCAGTTAAATCAATCTTTAATTTTAAATCAATTTTTACTTTAGGTCGATTTCCACTTTTGATTTGTAGGTTTCTTTTTATACGTTTTATTTTAAAAGAAACAATCCCATTTTTTCTCCCCAATGGTTCCGTTAAACTCATCGTATTACTTTTTTGGTCCTTCAGTAATAACAATAATTTTGACTGTTTATTATTTAGTACTTTGCCAGTAAATAGATGGTTTTCTAAAAGTGCCACACCTTTAATCTTAATTGTTTCGTCTTCTGTTTTTTCTAAATAAGGTAGGACTAAATCAATACCTGGATCATCCATTTTTTTGTAAACAGTTTCTTGCGTTTCTTTTGGAATAACAGAAATATTTTCACCGGCTTCAAGCATTTCTGACAGTGATTCACTAATGAAAATATCTTTATATGTTTTCATTTCAATGATGCTAGAAGCCTGTCCTTTTACAATTGCAACTCTTGAAGTTAGCGTGCTTCGAATAAATCGGAAATAATTATCAAAATAAGGATACAAATTATTTTTTGCAAGATCTTCGCCTAAAAGCATAACTAGTAGTTTGTTAGATGAAAAATTACCAGGTATTTGATAATCAATATTGTTACGTATATCTCTTACAGACATTCCCTGCTCACTGACCATATAATTGATATTTTCAGTTTGGTCACCTTTGGAAATGCTAGTTCTGATGCTTACTGTTCCTTTAACCTTACCTTTTGGAAGTTGGTCAAATCCAGCGCCCAGTACTAGTGCAGAATCTTTTAATGAGTGCTGGTCCCAGCATCCTGTTAATAAAAAGATTAATAAAAAAGGAATGTAATGATATTTTTTCATGACAATTTAACTTCCTTACTTTTAATCTTAAATAAAAGGGAGATTAACAATACAAACGACGGAATCGCAAGTATAAAAATAAAACTTGAAAAAGATATAATTTTAAGTAAAGTTTCGTAAAAACCTTTTACAGTAGGTATAAAATTGCCAATTAAAAAGATTACTATACAAATTGTAAGTACGGATGAAGTATGATTTCGATTTTTTCCTAATAAGTTCGAAATACCAACATTAGCTAAGTTTAGATATGACACATAAGAAGAGGCAATTATGATAAACCAGACTGATAGAAATAATAAATCTAGTCGCTCTAATTCTTTGAAAAAGGATAATGTTTTAAACAAATAGATTGTTGGTTCTGGGATTGACTTCATCTCCTTATCACTAAAGAATACAAAACATAAAATCACAGTGAAAAGATTAATGATCGTAATAAACAATATAGAAAAAATGGTACTTTTTATTTTTTTACTATGAGGTTCTTTTACAAATGGGTAGAGCACTAAAAGGCATTCAAAGCCATGTAAGAAATAATAAGATAGATAACTACCTTTTAAAATATGAGAAAAATTAACATGGGCAATTGGTAATAAATATTTAAAATCCACCTGTTGAAATGCTTCTATACTAAAAAAGAAAATGACTAAAAACGCCCAAAAAGATAACTGGAAAAAACGGGCCTGTGTTCGAATGGTTTCTTTCCCTAAGTAAACTCCAATGATCAATAGGAGGAGCAGGATACCCCAAGCTGGTGAGTTTGGAAAAACCCATTTACTAAAAACAAATAGATAAAATTGATTAATTAAATAAGCTGTAAATAAAAAATACAAAATATAACTAATCTTTACTATTCCGCCAATCCACTTACCAAAAAAAAATGTACAAATATCAAATATGGTTAAATTTGGAAATCGTTTAAGTAAAAATGAGTATAGAAATACAGTACTAATTGAAAATAAACAAGAAAATAAGATAGAAATCCATCCATCATGAGCACTTTCCTTATATAAATAACTTGGTAATGTAAATATTCCTACATTCATTTGTACGATAACCAAATAAAAAAATAATTGAAAGGATGAAATGGTCTCGTTTTTCTTAATTTTCATTTTTTCCATCCCTTCATTCCTTTAGATTGAATAGTATCAATAGGCTGTGCATTTGTCGGTCTTGTTTTCATTTTCCAGCTTGGCACTCTAATTAATGCATCTTTTAGATCTTTTACTCGAATCGGTGCAAGGGGTGAAAAGTATGGAGTACCAAACGACTCGAGCTTTACAATATGAATAAAAATAAGCATTAAACCGAATATAATTCCTACAAATCCATAGATTGATGCCAATATAATCATTGGAAAACTTAATAGTCGAAGTGAAAAGCTCATTTCATGTGTAGGAATAACAAATGAAGCAACTGCTGTAATTGCAAGAACTACAATCATTGTATTTGATACTAAATTTGCTTCAACAATTGCAGTGCCAATAACGAGGCCACCTACAATACCAATAGTTTGTGCAATCGGACTAGGTAGTCGAATTGACGCTTCTCTTAATAATTCCAAGAACAACTGCATAATTAAAGCTTCAACAAATGGAGAAAATGGTACGTATTCAATGCTGTTTTGAATGGTAGATACTAGTTCATATGGGAGAATTTCATAGCTAAATGAAACGATTGCTATATAAACTGCAGGTAAAGTAATGCTGAGAAAAAAACAAAATAGTCTAATGAGTCTTAGAAAAGTACCAATTAAAACTCGACCATTATAGTCATCGGGAGTTTGGAAAAACGTAAAAAAAGAAGCTGGCATAATTGAAACCGTTGGACTTCCTTCAACAATTACGCAAATTTTCCCGTCATATAAATTAGAAATAACTCGGTCAGGACGCTCCGTTTCTAGAATTTGTGGAAATGGTGAAAGTGAACTATCCTCAATAAATTCTTCTAACTTACCAGTTGTTAAGTTATTTTCAAGTTGAATAGAGTTAATACGGATTTTAACAATTTCTAGAATATCTTTATTTACGATATTATCTAAATATAAAATTCCAACATTGGTACCAGGATCTCCAATCGGTAAAACTTCTATTTTTAAATCTGTGCTTCTAATTCTACTTCTTAGAAAATTAATATTTTTATTTAGGCTCTCAACAAAACCGTCATGAGAACCTGAAACAACTTTTTCATTTGTAGGCTCACTTGTCGATCTCACTTCGAATAAAACAGTATCTATGATAAAGGCTTCGTTTGAACCATCAACTAACAATATCGTATTTCCATCCGTAAGAGCCTCTTGTATTTCGTTCAAACAATTAGCTGTCGAAATAGTTGAAACAGGTAGATCGGTCATGATATTTCCATGTTTGATATTTAAAAGTACTTTAATAATTTTTTCATTAATAATATCTTTATTTGAAATAGTATCAATAAAAGCAATACATAGTGGTCTATTATTGAAAGTAATCTTTCTTGTTTTAAAATCAAAAACATTAGAAAACTTATCTTTTAATTTTTCTAAATTACTATTCACGTCTTTAGAAATAGTAATTGTTGGTTGTGTTTTCAATAATATTCCACCTCCTGTCGTATATTGTTTGTAAAATAGAAAAACATATTCATTGGTCAGATTAAGAAATTGAATGATTATAAATAAAGAAAAGGGCTATCTCATAGGTCAGATTAACTGACACGTGAGAGCCCTATTTTTGATTGGAATAATAAAGTAGTGTGCACAAGCACAAGTGGAAGGTATTTTAATAGCCCTTTTTATTTTTATTTGTTATGTTCGATCTTTTTATAGATAATTAGCAGATTTTTATCAAATTTTTATTCAGTATAGAGTTATTTCCAGTTCGGGTTTAATTCACTACGAAAGTGAGAGGAAAACTTCATTCTTCTATATCAACAGGTGAATGAATCTGATCTTTGTACAAATCAAAATATAGTTGACCATTAGTTCCACGAACACAATATGAAACATCATCTAATTTCAAGCCTCGCTTGGCTATTTCAGTAACAATCCAATCCTTTGTTAGGTGGTTTTGAGTGATATTTTTATCAATAATTTGACCATCCATAATGATTTCAATAGGGAAATCTGATTGGGAAGGACTAGAAATCCCCAAATCTTCTCTTGTTACAAAACGATATAAGGGTTTCTTTAATAGAGATAAATGTCCGTCAGGTTCAAAAATAGCGTATTCTACTTCATCAATATCAAATATATCTCTTCTTCTTAGTGCTTGATTTAATGAATCCATTGTAACTTTTAATTTTTCTATGTTTTTTTCAAGTATTTTTCCATCTTGTATGACAACAGTAGGCTGTCCATTGAATAATGCTCTAGCTTTTTTATTTTTTAATGAAACTAAAGTAGCAAGGAATAAAAACGTACTGAAGATTATTAATGCAATGATATAGTTACTGAAATGGATGGAAGTATTAAACGCCAAGTTACCTGCAATAGATCCTAGTGTAATTGAAGTAATATAATCATGATAAGTCATTTTTGAAATAGTTTGCTTACCAAGAATATGGGTAATACAAATAAGTAAAACGAATGCTGAAAGTGTTCGTATTATGACATCAAAAGTTTCCATCACTACCCTCGCCTTTAACCTATTTCTTACTATATTTTTACATAAAAAATTTAGATAATACGTAAAAGTAAATTCTTTTGTAAAGTAATTAAACTTAAAAGACCTTTTTTGCCTCTACATAAATTTACCTCAGTTGGTAAAAATGTTATTAACTTAGGAATGGTATTACAACAGACTGATAAGTAGTTTGAAAAGCAATAACCATTTCCATTTCAAGCATGAAACGCTTGGAAGTGTAATAAATCATTCTTATGGAATAATTCGAATTGAAGGGTTTCAAATCCAATTATTATTTCAAGGTTATTTCTACTAAGGAGAGCTTTAAATGGAACACGGATTGTTAGAAGTTTCAAACGTGATTATAGGAGAATTCTTAATATTACTCTTAATTGGTGTGATATCCTGGTTGGCTGCAAATAAATTTAATAAACCCTACACAATATTCCTAGTCATTATTGGTTTAGTAATTGGTATTTTGAATATTGATTTTTTAGATAAAATTGCTGATTTATTTACGAATAGTGAGAATTTTTCATTGATTGTTCTTAGTATTTTTTTGCCTTCACTTCTTGGAGAGGCATCGATGAAGTTTGAATATAAGGAAATAAAAAAATACAAAAATGAAATTATAAGTTTAGCTCTATTAAGCACATTTATAACATTTGTACTTGTAGCTTTTGCCTTGATTTATATTTGTAAGTTACCAGTAGTAGTATCTTTTACGATAGCTTCTCTTATGTGTGCAACTGATCCTATATCGGTAATGGGAATGTTTAAGATATACAATGTAAAGAAAAGTATTGCGGCTAGTTTAGAAGGAGAAAGTCTGTTTAATGATGGAATAGCAGTTGTGTTTTTTAAAATATCTACAGTATTCCTATTAAGTTATATTAACATGGGATTATCAGGTATTGGTGCTGGTATTTTATTATTCTTCAAAGTTGTTCTTATTGGAACAGTTATCGGGTTAATTTTAGGATTTTTAGCTTCATACACGATTAGTTTTGTAGATAATTACCCTCTTGAAACAATGGTTTCTTTTTTACTTTTTTATGGTAGTTATCTAATTTCAGAGCATTTCCATGGAAGTGGCGTAATCGCAGTTGTAATTGGAGGCATTGTATTTGGAAATTATGGAAAGAAAATTGGAATGAGTGCGGTAACCGAAGATTACATCGCAAGTTTTTGGGACATCGTATCGTTTGTCGGAAATACGATTTTATTCCTACTAATTGGTTTAGTAGTTTATCGATTAGATGTATTTTCAAATTGGAAAGTTTCTTTTTTAACGATATTAATTGTATTAATCGCAAGAACAATTGCAGTAACTATTAGTCTGATAAAAATAAATACTTTTACAAATATTGAAAAGTTTCTTATTAACTGGGGTGGGTTAAAAGGTGCATTGTCAATTGCACTGGCACTAACTTTGCCTGCTGAATTTCCATATAGAGAAAACATCTTGCTAATTGTCTATGCAAATGTAGTCTTTTCATTGTTGATTCAAGGATTGAGTATCCCACGAGTAATAATGTATATAAAAAATAAAGAAAAAGTTAGACAATAGGATTTCTTTTATGTGGCAAGTGGAAACGTTCATGTGATTGGTAAAATTTTCAATGTTAGAAACAGATCAAAGTTCTGATGCTATTGATCGATATAAGAGGCTGTCCCAGTTGCGAACAGACTATTGATAAGGTATATCTTGTAAGTATGTCTTAATGCTATCAGTGAACAAGAAATATTTTCAGTGTTCCAACAAAGTATGAAAAGAAAAGTAGGGAAATAAACCGGAATATCCCGATAGAGGGTTATTCTATTTTTTTGTTTTTATAAATGTTCAGTAGAAAGGACCATATCTAACTACTGGTATCCAAGTTGAAGAAGGTATTTTACAATATATAACGAACTCCCAATAATAACCTATATAAAAATTGGGGGTAATTATAGTAAATCAAAATGAAATTTATAGTAGTGAACAAACTAAGAATAGTATTATCGAGCAACTTAGGAACGCCGGTTGCGTTTTTGCAGAAGAAGAAGCTCAGCTTCTCATTTCTGAAGCTGATACTTTGGAAGAACTTTTAACAATGGTAAATCTTCGAGTAACTGGTTCACCATTAGAATACATCCTAGGCTGGGCGGAGTTTTATGGCAATAGGATTGTAGTAGTCCCAGGTGTCTTCGTTCCTCGCCGTCGGACAGAGTTTCTTGCTCAAAAGGCTATTGAATTGTCTGTACCTGGAGTCAAAGTGGTTGATCTTTGTTGTGGATCTGGTGCAGTGGGTGTAGCTATTTCCATGGCTGTGGGATTGGTTTCGTTGTATGCGGTTGATATTGATCCTACTGCAGTTCAGTGTGCCAAGTGCAATGTTTCTAAACTAGGTGGTCTTGTATATGAAGGTGATCTTTATAATCCATTGCCATCTCAATTACTTGGGAATGTTGATATTATAGTGGCGAACGCACCATATGTTCCAACTGAGGCAATAACGTCTCTCCCTCAGGAGGCACGTCTTTATGAGCCAAAAGTCGCACTTGATGGTGGTATGGATGGAAATGATATTCATCGAAAAGTGGCAGAAAAAGCGTCTTTCTGGTTAGCTTCAGGCGGGCATTTATTAATAGAGACAAGTAAAATTCAGGCTCCTCAAACAGTTAAAATCTTTACTCAATGTGGACTAATAGCCGGGTTAGCACACAATAGTGAATTGGACGCCACAGTTGTAATTGGTACGAAACCGCCATTATAGATTAATTAAAAAACAACCAGTGAAGCCCCGTTATGGGTTACTCTGGTTGTTTTTAGTAGCAAAGCTTATTTTTTGTTCGACTTTTTTGCTAAATTCTGTAGTTGACTTTGAGGCTCAGTTGAAAATTCAACGTCTTTTCCGTATCCTTGTGGATTAACACTTGGAGCTTTTTGTCCTCTTCCAGATGATTTTTTACTCATGTGCTTCACCTCCAAGGTTAGTATTTCCGAAGACAGTAGATTTATGAGTAAAAGCAATCTAGTACATGCTATATAGAAAGATTTTTCTCTTTTTCAAAGTTAGAAGATGTACTATGTTGAGATAATACGCGGTCTAAAAATTTTTTTGTAAGTGGAATAAAGAAATTAAGTATTAACCCACCAAAACAAACGGTTAATATCGTCCCAATGCCGATCGGTCCATTTGAAATGAATGCAGCTATTAAGAAAATGAGATAAATGACTGTTTTCGAAATAAAGATACTTGTTCTTGTTAATTCCTGTAGGATTAATGTTAGTCGGTCCACTGGAATTGGTGCAAAGTTTGTGTGTAAATAGGTTGCGGTTCCAAGTCCTGAAATAATTAATCCGATACCATAACAAGCTATTTTGCTGTACCAAAATTCAGGTGTTATGAAATTGTGTAATAAATAAAGCCACATATCAATACCGATACCCGTAATAAAGGCAGTTACTAATCCTAAAAGTTCTGGTCTTTGTCTTTTTAAAAAAGAATTTATACAGATTAGTAGTAAAGCAATAATTATTTCCCAACTTCCGACTGTCAACCCCATATTTTTGGATAACCCTACTAAAAGCGCATCAAAAGGTGAAGTTCCAAGGTTAGATTGTATATTGATTGAAATACCTAAGGTTAATATTAAAATTCCTAATCCGAAAAAAAGATGTTTCGCTTTAATTAATCGCTTTATCATTTAGTTAGTTCTTTTAGCATTAGAATATGAGGGATACCGTCTTCTATAAAGACATCAGAGGAAGTGCGATAACCAAGTTTTTTATAAAAACCTTCTGCATGTGTTTGCCCATGCAATTTAACTGTCGAAGCTCCTTGTTCTTCCGCAATTTCTTCTAAAGCTTTAATAATGTTTTTGCCAAGACCAAATTTTCGGAAAGACTCAAGAATACAGATTCTTTCTAATTTACCTACTCCATCAACAAACCTAATTCTTCCTGTTCCGACTGGTTGTTCATTGTAATGAACTAATATGTGTTGGCAATCTCCGTTTAATTTGTCATATTGATCAAATTCAACTTCTAGAGGTACACCTTGTTCTTTCACAAATATATCTTTCCTTATTGCAAATGCTATTTTTAGCTCTTCATCATTCATTATTTTTTTTGTATTCTTCATTTTTATCAGTCCCTTTTAATTAAATTTTTTTATTTTATTGCAAATGCAACAAAAATAAGTTAAATTCAACATATATCATTTTTATTGCATTTACAACAAAATTAATACTAAGGAGTTAATTATGAAGGAAATTCTTCGTGAAATTGGAATGATCGCAAGGGCTCTAGATTCGATCAGTAATATTGAATTTAAAGAGCATGACCTTACAAAAGGGCAGTATTTATATCTAGTGCGAATAGCTGAAAATCCAGGAATCATTCAAGAAAAATTGGCTGAGATGATAAAAGTAGATCGAACTACAGCAGCGCGTGCTATAAAAAAACTAGAAATGAATGGATTTATAGAAAAGAAAGAGGATAAAGAGAACAAAAAAATAAAAAAACTCTTTGTGACAGAAAAAGGGGAAAATGTTTATCCATTTATAAAAAGAGAAAACGATTATTCTAATATCGTTGCACTAGAGGGATTGTCCCAAATAGAAGTTGAAACCATTTTTAATCTTCTTCAAAAGGTAAGAAAAAATGTAGAAAAAGACTGGGAATTTGTAAAAAAGGGAAACAAGAGAAATTATTGATTAGATAAGAGGAGAGACGGATTAATATGACGATCAATATAACAAAGTGTAGTTCTAAAGATTCACACAAACTTCAACAAATCGGTTATGAAACGTTTAATGAAACATTTAAGGATCAAAATACACTAGAAAATATGAATGCTTATTTAGAAAGAGCGTTTAATTTAAATCAAATAGAAGAAGAATTGTTAAATCAGTCTTCGCATTTCTTTTTCATTTATTTTAATCAAACCGTCGCTGGATATTTAAAGGTCAATACAGCTGATGCCCAGTCTGAAGTAATGGGTGATGAATCACTTGAAATCGAGAGGATTTATATAAAGAAGGAATTTCAAAAACACGGACTTGGTAAAGTTCTGTTAAATAAAGCCATAGAAATTGCGGAGGAACTTAATAAAAAGAAAATCTGGCTAGGCGTATGGGAAAAAAATGAAAATGCGATCGCATTTTATAAAAAAATGGGATTTGTTCACAATGGGTCACACTCATTCTATATGGGGGATGAAGAACAAATAGACTTGATCATGACTAAAACACTCGTGTAATTTTTTTATTTGATACCCGGTATTGCCTTATGTATAATTCCCCACCCCTTTTTTGGTATTTATTTGGTGATTTTTATTAGGAGAATGAAAAGAGCGGTCAATTTGGATAGTTAATAGTAATTTGTAAAGAATAAAATTAACATAATTCGATAATAAAATGGAGTAAGTAACCACTTGAAAACTTTAATCTTTTGTTCAATTATTTTTTTTCCTATTATTATGAATGGATTGGCTAGATTTAATCGAATGTTTAACTCAATCTTTAATTTGATCGCAATCATCTCTTATGTAGTTTTTGGGGGAATTTCAGCAATATCAATTTATGAGATTATAAAACATGATGTTGTTTTTATGACCAATATTCATGCTGTATTCCTTAATATTTATTTTTTAATTGCTGGCTCTTACTTAGGTTTATATGGCTTATATCAATTGATTAATCTGATGGTGAAACAGCTTAATCAAACTAATAAGTAATGAAAAACACCACAACGCATCATTTCTCTATATCATGCATTGTGGTGTCTTTTTATCGTTATTTTTCTATTTGCATTTCTGGTTTTGAATCATACTCTTTTTTCGAAAGTTCACCTGGCCAATATGCAAATCTACCTAATACTGTAGTAATGGCTGGAACTAAAAGTGGACGAACAATGAATGTATCAATTAATACTCCAACACAAGTAACAATACCAAATTGAACTAATACTTGAATAGGTAGTGTTGCTAACACTAGGAATGTACCGGCCAAGATTAATCCAGCAGATGAAATAACAGCCCCGGTTTTTGCGACTCCATTTGATACTGCTTCGCGATGAGTTTGTTTCTTTTTATTTTTCCAAATTTCGGAAACCATGAATATATTGTAATCTTCACCTAATGCTACTAAAAATACAAAGGAATATAATGGAATCGAACCTTGTATCGCGCTAGCCCCAAATCCGTAGTGAAGAATTAGCCAGCCAGCACCTAATGCTGAAAGATATGATAATATGACGGTTAGAATTAAGTAAATCATCGCTGTGAAGGAACGTAAATAAGTTAACAGTAATAATGCAATTAATCCAATCATTACCGGAATGATCACGGATTCATCACGTTCAGTTATATTTTTTGTATCTAAATTCGTTACTGTTTCTCCACCAATCCAGTAATGCTTATCTACTTTTTGTATATCATATTCGTTCAATAGTTTCTTAATTTTCTTTTCTAGTTGAGGTATTCTTTCTAATCCTTTAATAGAATATGGATTATCGACTAAAGAAATTTCATATAATTGTAAGTTTTTATTATTTTTACCTGTAATAGGTTCAGACACATCTTTTACGAATGAAAGTGATTCGAATTCTTTTTTTACAGGGATATTTTTATTTTCTGTATCGATTATAACTTTAACGGGTGCTAATAAACCTGATGAATAATGGTCAGATATTAAATCAAAACCTTCTCTTGAAGGCATATCTTTAGGAAATGATTGAAGTAAATCATATGTGTATTGTACTCGAGGTACAAATAGAGCTAGCCCTCCTAAAAGAATGATCGAGACTAGAATAATTGTCCAAGGTTTATGAGTAACTAGTTTTCCTATTTTTTGATTAAATGTTACTTTGATTTTTGATTTTTTAATTGGTTTTCCTTTTTTCTTAGCTCTTAATGCTTCCATCTCCTCTGTTCTTGGGATAAAAGGAAAAAATGAAACTCTACCAAATATAGAAAGTAGGGCAGGGAGGATTGTGATCGCAGCAATACCCATAATCAGGACTGCCAAACTAAATGGTACTGCGAAACGATGGAAAGCACCATATTGAGCTAATAAGAGTGTACCTAATCCAATAACGACCGTTAAAGCACTCATTGAGATAGCTCCACTAGATTCTCTGATTGCGAGCTGAAGTGCTTTATATTTGTTTTCTTCCAAAAGTAAAAATTCACGATATCTAGATATTAAAAATAAACAATAATCAGTACCTGCACCAAATAATAAAACTGTCATAATCGAAACGGCTTGAGAATCCACCGTTATAATACCTTTATCACCTAAAAAACCTAATAATGGATTGACGATTCCATATGCGAAACCAACGACTATTAACGGGACAATCGCCATAATTGGCGAACGATATAGAAGGATTAAGAAAACTAATACAAGTGATACTGTTGATAATAAAAGTTTAACATCGGCTTGTGAAAATAAACTTACAGCGTCAGTTTGAATACCAACCGGGCCAGAGAAGCGGACTTTTAAACCAGATTCTGTTAATTTGCGTTTTACTGGGTCATCACCAGTATTATTTTTAATTTGTTTTTCTAATAAGTTGATATTTTTTTGTAGTACTTTATCATCTGCTTTTTTGTCAAAAAGAACAGCAGTAATGATTGTAGAACCATCCTCTGAAGAACTTCTTTTAATTGCCTGGATTGGCATTAAATCATATGACGGTGATGTTAATTGATTTTTTAATGGATTATTTCGAAGTTCTTTATAAACAGTTTGAATGATTTTGTAATCGTCCTCATTTAGTCCGTCTTTACGGTTCCAAACAATTAATAAAGGATTTCCAGAATCAGTTGGAAATTCTTTTTTTATTAGCTGATCCGCTTTTTGAGACATGGATTGCTTAGGTAAGTTATCTGCAGTATTGTTTTCTACTTCGTTTACAGATGGAAAAGTAAATGATAATACAACAGTTAATAAGACCCACACCAACAATGTTATCCATCTTGTACGTTTACTACTTACAAATTTGCCCCAAGAATGAAAGGGGTGCTGTTTCATATGGAATTCACCTCTCCTAAAATTTATTAACTTAATTATATATACTAGTCAGTTAATTATTCAAGAACTTTTATTATGTTATAATGAATTGGAATTAAAAGGTTAGGAGAGAAGCAAATTGGAACAAATTAAACGGCCTCTTGGAAGACCACCGCAGGATTCAAAAAAAAAGCCTACAAAAACAACAATCGTTGAAAATGCAATCCAATTGTTCCTTCAAAACGGATATCAATTAGTTTCAATGGATGACGTGGCTAAGAAGTGTGGTGTGACCAAAGCAACGGTTTATTATTATTATCCAACAAAAGCAGATCTCTTTACGGATGCAATGGTTCAAATGATGCTTCGAATAAGTGATCGAATTGCTGTGATTTTATCTACGGATAAATCGTTAAAAGAAAATCTCAACGAAATGGTTAAAGTCCATTTAAGAGCAACTTTTGAAATTGATTTAAAAGCTTTTACGAAAGATGCGAAAGTGTCTTTATCAGATGAGCAATTACAACAGATGAATAGAGCGGAAGAAATGATGTATCATGTGATTGAAAAAGCAATCGCAACGGCAATAGAGAATGGAGAAATACCTAAAGGTAATCCAAAATTCTATACCCAATTGTTCTTTGCAATTTTATCGGTTGGAAATTATAGGGATACAGATCAAAAATCAATTTTCTCTACAATAGATGAAATGGCTGAACAGATTATAGACTTCTTTTGGAATGGAATAATGGGCAATAAATAAAAGAAGATTTACTTTTTGAGTAGATCTTCTTTTTTGCGTGTTAAATAAAACATATTCAAAATTGAGATAATGAAAATACTTTACTCATAAAACGCTTATGAGTAATTGTTTTAGAATAGTAGGTTCGATTTATTTTTACAGTAATCCTTTAATGGCCTAAAAGATAAGCAGGAATTTAACTGAACAAGTTGAATTAAGTACTACAACTGGTAAATAATACAAAAAATCACTTTGTTTACGCATCAATTCAGCTTTATTATTAAAATAATTTTCTACTAGGCTTTCACTTTGATTCCTTAAATAAAGTTTAAAAGCAAGGCTTAGGATGAAACAAATTAAATACCTAAATCTGCCCCGTCTAAAAATTTAAACTTTGAGGTGTCTAAATTGAAAGATATTTTACTAATTTTATTATTACAATTGATTTATGTACCTGTCTTAACATTACGAACAATATTTCTTGTAAAAGGGTTGAGTGTGTCTGCTGCGCTTTTTGGTTTTTTGGAAGCTATTATTTACGTATTTGGATTGTCGCTTGTTTTTTCTGGAGACCAAAGTACATTATCAATGATTGTTTATGCAGTCGGATTTGGAATTGGCATTTTAATTGGAAGTTACGTAGAAAATCGCTTAGCGATCGGATATACGACTTTAGTAGTTAATTTAACGAACAAAAATAAATTACTTATTAACCGACTTCGTGAGGAAGGATTCGGAGTGACCGTGTTCCAAGGAGAAGGAAGGGACAGCGAGCGTTATCATTTGGATATATTGACAAAACGTAATAGAGAACCTGAACTCATGGAACTTATAGAGCAGTATGAACCAAGTGCCTTTATTATTTCATATGAAGCGAGAAGGTTTAAGGGTGGATTTTTATTAAATTCAATGAAGAAAGCAAAACATAAGAAATCAAACGTATTATAGACACTAGATAGTAAGTAAAAAATCAGAGAAACTGGCGTATAGTTTCTCTGATTTTTTTATTTAATGATTTAAAGGGGGAAGTGTCTGCCAATTAAGGATGTATATTTAATTAAACCAAAATAAATGTAACGAAAGATAGAAGAATTGATGTGATGATTATGGCGATTAGAGGGCGTAATGATTTCGTACGTAACTCTTTTAGGTTAATATTTAATCCTAAGCCAGTCATAGACATTGTTAAGATAAATGATGTAAAAACAGCAATGTCTGACATGAAATTTTTAGTTACTTGAACTTCTTTTCCAAGAACGTAACTCCCTACAAAACTCATAATTACAAATCCAATTAAAAACCATGGAAACTCCAATTTTGCTTCTCCATCTAATTTTCCTTTCTTTTTCATCCAAAATAAAAGGATAAAACAAACCGGAATTAATAGAAAAACACGAGCGAGTTTGGCAAGTAATGCATGAGTAAGAGCATCTTGACCTGCAGGAGCAGCTGCTAAAGCAACATGAGCAATCTCGTGAAGACTGATTCCAGCCCAAGCTCCATATTCAGTTGGACTAATCGGTAATAAAGGATAGATTAGAGTATAAATGATGGAAAAAATTGTGCCAACTAATGCAATGATACCGACGGCCATAGCTGTGTCTTCATCTTTTGATTTAATTATTGGAGATACTGCAGCGATTGCAGCGGCGCCACAAATGCCTGTTCCGATACTTAATAATAGAGATAAATTAAGGTCTGCTTTAAGCCATTTTGCTATAAGCAAAAGAACAACAATCGAAAATATAATTGTTCCAGCCCCTTTCAGTAATAATGGCAAACCTTCACTAAATATAACAACGATGTTCAGCTTTAATCCGTACAGTATGATGGCGAATCTTAATAGTTTTTTTGATGAAAATTGAATGCCATCGCGCAATTTTTCGGGATAACCAAAAAATTGTCTATAGCCGAGAGCAAGTAAAATGGCACATGCAAGTGGTCCAACATGATCGAACCATGGTAACTTTGCTAGAAGAAAACCTAAAACAGCTATGATAAATGTAAAAGTAACTCCATATATCATAGAAACATTTATCTGTTTAGCAGGCTTTTTTTGCTGATTTGGTTTAGTAACAATTATTGCTTTTTGTTCCAATGTGTTCATCTCCTCGTGGGGTTCTATAGTAATATCGTATCGAATTATTTATGATAAGGAAAATAAATTATTATTATAGTTATGATAAGTAAATACGATGATAGGGGGATGAAAATGGAATAATTGCTATCAGTTTTTTATTAGTTTATATTAAGGAATCACTATAAAATAAAAAAAGGGTTTAGAAAATTATTCTAAATTTTTGCTTACCCTTTTTTTTATATTGCATTAGTTGTTGTGAATTCCAATATCTTAATGAAGATAATCAAAAGTATTTTTTGCTAACAAGATAAAGGTTACTGTAATAAAAAGGATTCGAACGTAGCCACTGCCTTTTTTAATAGCAAATTTTGAACCACAAATTGCTCCTGCTATTTGTGCAAGTCCCATAGCTAACCCATAGGCATAATGAATTTGTCCCAAGTACATAAACATTAATAATGCAGCAATATTACTACCAAAATTTAAAAACTTTGCGTTGCCTGCAGCTTTTAAGAAATCAAACCCCATCATTAAAAAAGCAAATATTAGGAATGAACCAGTTCCAGGGCCAATAAATCCATCATAGAAACCAATACCAAAAATTAAAAGCATAAACAGAATAATACGAGTAACTGACAGCTTTTTATTGGTAGTAGTATCTCCCCAATCTTTCTTAAAAATAGTATATATTGCAACTGCTGCAAGCATAACGAGCATAAGAGGCTTAAGAACTGTAGGGTCAATTAAATGAACTGTCCAAGCTCCCAAAATGGAACCAATAAATGTGAGTGGGAATAACTTATAAACAGATTTCAAATCAAGCTTTCCAGAACGATAGAACATGATTGTGCTCGTTAAAGAGCCAATTGACCCAGCTAATTTGTTCGTTGCGACGGCAGCAGCTGGAGATAGACCAGTAAATAATAATACTGGCAAAGTAATTAGCCCACCGCCTCCAACCACAGAATCAATAAATGCAGCTAAAAATCCAAATACACTTAAAGTTAATAATAACGACGGATCAATATGGAATATCATCAAATCTACCTTTCTTTTATTTACTAATATGATAGTAGTTAAAATAGGAAACAAAGTAAATTATTAATTTAGTAATATAAGAATTATTTTTATTATTACAAAATAAAAAGTAGTAACATTTTTTCCGTCTAAGGTAACTAAAGTAATTACTGAAATTAATAGATGAGATTTTAATGTCAACTTGTACCACTTTCTAAAATTTCGCATATATTGTTATGTGATAATTTAATGATAAGGTGTGTATGGATTGAATTTCGAACAAAAAATTACAACTACAGAAATAGGACAAGCCAAAGAAAAATACTTTGAAAAAAACGTCAATCGTTTAATGAAAGAGATTGTTACTAAGATCGAAATGAAGATGGCGCTTGAAGAACTAAAGGTAAACCGAATTATCCGATTAGAGGGTCTTGAAAATGATGAAGTTATTAAACAAGTACAAAATGATTTAAGGAAAATATTAGAGGATTCAATTAAAGAAATACAACTAAAAATGAGTGAAATTGAGATTTATTTTAATTCATTAGAAGAAATAAAAGGCAATTCAATAACAAAGGAAATCGATTTTAATAAATAAAAATAGAGTGAGAAACACTAGGTTTCTTCACTCTATTTTTTTGTCTTTGTTTGAGTTAGATTCATCTCGAGAAATTGCTTATTTATTGTTAATGTTGATATTAATCGTAATTTTTCATCGCAATGAGATGATGATTGACTATTTTGTACAGCACTTAATATTTTAGCAATTACATCTGTGCAGCAATCGCATTTCTTGTGTTCGCGGCAGTCAAATTCATGATCTTCGCAGCAGTCACATTCATATGTTTTCTAAAATAGAAAAGGTAACTCTCAAATACAAGAGTTACCTTTAAAAAATTATAGTGAATTAACTTCCTCAGTTGAAATCACTTTCTTATTTGATTGTTTTTTATGCAACCATTGATAAATAATTGGTATTACTAAAAAGCTATTTAAGGTAGAAGTGATCATCCCACCTATTACTACAATTCCTAATGTTTGTGAAATAACAGTATCACCTTGATGTGAAAATGCTAGTGGTAATAGTGTTAAAATTGTCGTAGCTGCTGTAATTAAGATTGGTCTAATCCTTGAAAGACTACCAGAAATAACGGCTTCTTCGGTATTCATACCGTTTTTACGATTACGCTCAATCTTATCAACTAGTACGATACCATTTGTTACTACAATTCCAGTTAACATTAAGACCCCGATTAGTGCTGCTAAGTTCCACTCTCCACCTACTATTACTAAAGAGATAACAACACCACTTAAAGCTAGTGGGATACTTAATAATACTGAAACTGGAGCTCTCCATCCTTTAAATAATGATGAAGTAATGACCATAACTAAAAGTATAGAGAAGGCTACGGCAATTGACATATCAAAAATCATTTCTTTAACTTGTTGAGTAATACCTCCCATAGAGTAACTTACTCCTTTTGGAAGAGCTTGTTTACTAATGACGTAATCAACTTGTTTTGAAACTTTACTAATGTCATTTGAAGTAATTTGACCTGTAACGATTGAGTAAGGCTCTCCATTGCGTTCATTAATCGTTGAAGGAGCATTATCTTTCGTAATAGATGCAATTTGTTCAAGTTTGACGGTTTTATTACTACTTGTTAAGAAAGTTTCATTTTTAAGTGAATTGATTACATCTTCTGGCGATGCATTTAATTGAACTTGAGTATTTCCACTACTAATTTGATCAAGATACATATCAACTGGCAGACTTATATGGTCAACTACAAATGTAGCATCTTTAGATTGTGACATATAACGGTTAATTACTTTCGTTATATCTGCTAATTGAATTCCATTTTGTTCAATTGCTTGTTGGTTAAATGTAATTTTATATTTTGGAAGTCCAGATGTTAAATCTACTTTTCCATCAACACTTAGTCCATCAATTTTAACAAGTTTTGATCTCATTTGATCTGCAATTTTATCTAGTGTAGTTTGATCAGAGCCAGTAAATATGACTTTCAATAAAGAATCATCACCAGCAATACTTTGACTTGAAACAGTATAAGCTACATTTTTAGATAATTGTGGCAGTTGTTTTCCAAGTTCTTTAATGACTTGGTCTGAGTCTTTTTCGTTCTTTAAAGCAACCGAAATGTTAGCTACGTTAGGTTTTTGTAGGAAACCACCGCCTTGGTCAAATACATCATCACTTTGTGGCGTATTGGTTGATCCAAAATTAGATAGATAAGATTTTACTTTTGGATTTTCTTTTAATTGATTTTCTACCTTTTGAACCTCGGAATCTACCTGCATTAATGTACTTCCTTGAGGTAATTCAAGTTTAATTGCCACTTGACCAGTTTTAGCACTTGGTAAGAATGAAACAGGTAAAAACGAACCAAATGCTACTGCGAAAATAAATAGTAAAGCTGAAATGAAAATTGTAAGTTTTTTCTTCTTTAATGATGATAATAAGATCGGTTTCATCATTGGTTCTAAAGAAACAGCACTTGTTTTCTTTGTATTATTTTTCCAACCCATTAACGCAAGTGCTGGAATAACAAGAATTGCTACAAAGAACGATATAATTAGAGAGATAACAACAGACCATGCAAAACCACTATATGAAGCACTAATAGCTCCACCTACAAAGGCAATTGGAATATATACAGCAATTGTCGTAAGAGTAGATGCTAAAATTGCAGGTGTCATTTCATAAACTGCTGAACTCAATGAAAATAGTAAAGATTTATCAGGATTTTGTTCTCTTTTACGGTACATATTATCAAGGATAACGATGGAATCATCAACAATACGACCCATTGCAACAATTAAGCCTGAAACGGTTAAAATATTAAGTGTAATACCCATTGATTTTAGGATTGCAGTTGTTGCTAATAAAGAAATTGGTAATGAAATTGCAATGACTAATGTTGATTTTACATTGCGGAAGAAGAAAAATACGCAAATCATTGAGAAAAGACATCCAAGTAAACCTTCACGAATTAAACCGTTTAATGAATCATTTAATTCTTTTTCACGATCTAATTGAGGTGTTAGTTTTACAGTACCGTCTTTTACTTGTTGTAAGCTTTGAATTCTTTCCTTCACATTTTTTGCTACGTCGGTAATGTTTGCACTTTGAGTTTTAATAACATTTAATTGAACACTTGTTTTTCCATCTGTTCTTGCAATCGTTTTTACATCATTTAGGGCGTGAGTAACAGTTGCAAATGCTGAAAGTGGAATTTGATCACCATCTGAATTTTTGATTTTTACGTCATTTAATTGTTTCTCATTTAAATTCCATCCATCAAATTTAACTGGAATAGACAATTGATTTTGTAAGATCGTTCCTTCAGGTAAGGACGGAACTGATACAGCTAAAGCTTTATTTAAGTCATCTAAAGTAAGTTTATATTTTGCTAGGTCCTTCGTTCTAACAGCTAGTACGTATCCGTCTTTTGCACCACCAAACACTGAAACATCAGATACGCCTGGTACTGTTTTAAGGTGTTGCACAATATCCATTTGAGTTACTGATTTTAAAGTATTATCATCTAATTTATCACTAGTCAAACTGTAAGTTAGAATTGGGAATGAACTAGTTGTAAGTCTAGTAACTAGAGGTTTAGATGTAATTGTCGGAGGAATGTCTGCATTTTCTAAAGCTTTATTTACATCAACTTCGGCTTGTTTCATATCTGTATTCATTGGAAAATACAGACTCATAAAAACTCCGCCATCATAAGAGCTAGTTTCAATATCTTGTAAACCTTCTGTTGTTCTTACAGCACTTTCAAGACTATTAGTAATATTTTGTTTTACTTGATCGGCCTGGTACATAGGTAGACGCATGCTTACAGTAAGAGTTGAATTGTTTATACCTGGTAAATAATCACGTTGCATTTGGTAAGCTGAGATAGCACCCCAAGTTACAATCATAACGACACAAACAATCATTAAAATTGCTCTTTGCATGGTCCCTTCTATAAATTTTTTCATCTTAAACCTCCTAAGATTTTTATTTTAAATTGAAAATTATTTCATAAATCAACTCCATGTCATTGTAAAATTCCAAACTGAAACTTTAATGAATAATCAATTAAAATTAGATTAAAATGAAAAAAATACGAATCAAAAGTTCTATAATGGCATTTATACAAGGAACTTCTAAGACTAGAATCAGTCTTAAAAATAGAATAGAGATACTAAAACTATTAATAGAAATAGGTGAGTTAAATGAAGAAAATCTTAATTATTGAGGATGAAATAAATATAGCTCGAGTTTTAAAATTAGAAATAGAATATGAGGGTTATGAAGTGTTAGTCGAACATAATGGAAAAGCTGGTTTAGAGTCGGCTTTAAGCAATAATGTCGATCTAATTTTATTAGATGTTATGTTACCTGAATTGAGTGGAATCGAAGTTTTAAGAAGGATCAGAAAAACAAATCAATTTGTGCCAGTAATTTTATTAACTGCTAGAGATGCCACACATGATAAAATTATCGGACTTGATTATGGTGCTAATGATTATATTACAAAACCTTTTGAAATCGAAGAAGTCTTAGCAAGAATACGTTCATGTCTACGTTCAAGTAATCTAGTTCATGAATTTAAGAAAAGCGAAGACGAAAATCCCACTTTAACGATTGAGGATTTAGTTGTTAATTTAGAAGCTAGAGAAGTAAAGAGGGATGATCAAGTCATTTCATTAACACCAAAAGAGTATGATTTATTAGTTTATCTATTAACAAATCAAAATAAAATTGTGACTAGAGAAGGCATCATAACTACCGTCTGGGGTTATGAGTACGAAGGGGAAACAAATGTTGTTGATGTGTACATTAGACATTTAAGAAAGAAAATTGAAGAGGACTTTGACGTCCCATTAATTCGAACTATACGAGGTGTGGGGTACACAATGAGGAAGGGTTAAGATGAAAATAACAACTAAAATAAATTTATTAATTACTTCATGGATTTTAATCATTCTAATTTTAATTAACGGGTTAGTTTTTTATTTGTTTATGAAAACAACTGTAAATATGGAAGAGCATGTTGTAAGTCAAAAGGCGCATGAAATTTTAAAAAAACATGAAATCCATAACTCATTGGTGATAAATGAAGAAGCATTATATCCATTTATGTCTAATCATTCCTATATTCGAATTATTGATTTAAACTCAAAAATAGTGACAGAAGTAAGTAATGATAAACTTTTGAATCGTATTAAACCTAAATTCACTAAGAAAGAAGAAACGAAGCTAATCCCTTTTAGTGAGCATCAAAATATAGTCGTACGCGTACCAATTTTACAGAACCAAAAAGTGATTGGAACGCTCGAAATTGGTGAGTTGTTAGTAGGACTTGAAGGTCGAAAAGATTTGTTATTAACAATAATGGCAATCGTTACTGGTGTCTCTGCAATTTTATCAATGATGGCTGGAAGATGGTTAACACGCATCATAATGAACCCAATTACTTCTATGATTACTACGATGGAAGATATTGAAAAAAGTGGGGTTCCAAAAAAGATTTTAATAAAAAATGAAACGAAAGATGAATTGCATAAAATGGCAAGCACGTTTAATCGAATGATCAGTAGGTTACAAGAAAACATCGAAAAGCAGAAACAGTTTGTTTCAGATGCTTCTCATGAGTTAAAAACTCCGATTACTGTCATTAGTAGCTTTGCTAATTTATTAAGAAGACGTGGTTTGAAAAATGAGGAAATGGCGACGGAAGCAATAGAAACGATTTATTCGGAAGCCAACCGTATGCAAGATTTAACAAAAACATTATTAACTTTAGCAGAATCGGAACATTTAAAAAAAATCGAAATGAATCCAGTCGATCTAGTTGCTTTGTGTAATTCAACGCTAGTACAACTGCAAAATGTGTATAAACGAGAAATTACTTTACAAGCACAAAAACAGAAAATATTTATTAAAGGACATGAGCTTAAAATTAAACAAGTTATTATTATCTTTTTGGATAATGCTATAAAATACAGTGCTGAAAAAATAGAAGTAAATATTAGTAGTACTAGTGAAGCTGCTATTCTTCAAATAAAAGATTTTGGAATAGGCATTCGAGAGGAAGAATTAGAAAATATTTTCGAACGATTTTATCGAGTTGATAAAGCGCGTAGCCGTGAAACTAGTGGTGGCACTGGACTTGGTCTTTCAATTGCAAAAAATATAATTAGCTTGCATAATGGGAAAATTAATATTAAAAGTGTTGAAAATGTAGGAACGGAAGTAGAGGTAGTATTTCCACTAGATGAGTTTAAGTGAAAATAATCAGTACATGAGTATTGAAGATTGAGGTTTTAATATGAACGAAATCATCCATTTATTAAATGAATATGGTTATATAATCCTATTTTTATCATTAATGTTGGAATTGATTATAGTTCCTATTCCGAATGAAGCATTAATGAGTTATGTAGGTGTTTTATGTTTTCATGGGAAAATGAATATTGTTTTGTCCATTATTTCTGCTGGCCTTGGAGGAATTGTTGGAGTAACAATCTCCTATTGGTTAGGATATAAACTTGGTACACCGTTTTTTCGCAAATTTGGACACTATATCCATATGGGTCCTGAAAAGATCGAAAAAATGTCAAAATGGTATGAAAAATATGGGAAGGTATTATTGCTTGTATCTTTCTTTATTCCAGGGATTAGACATTTCGCAAGCATCATATCCGGAATCATTAAATTACCGTATCGATCCTTTGCTATCTTTTCCTATATTGGTGTATTTCTTTGGGTTGGAACCTTTATATGGTTAGGTCAAATCATGGGACCAAAATGGGATATCTATCAAGTAGAAATTAAAAAATGGTTAGTATTAGGTAGTATATTATTAGGTATTATAGTACTCACCTTCTTTGTTGTTAAAGCAAATAAGGAAATAATTAAAGAGTCATTACTATTAATTTTTGAATCAAGTTTCAAGAGATTTAAAAGTTTCATGAAATTAAAGTTGATCATCCTAACGTGTTTAATTTTTTTCGTTACGTTCATTATCTTAATGATCGGGTTAATTCAGGACAAAATTAGTAATGAATTTGATAAATTCAATTCCGTATTCAAGACCATTGTTTTTAATTTATTTAATCAAAATTGGCATGGGAGTATGAACTTTATTTATTCATTATCGACATGGAAGGTTTTATTGGCAGTCTCACTTGCTACCATTCTTGTCATATTAATAAACAACAAAAATAAATGGCTAGAATTGCTCTTTTTTATCGCTAGTTTAGCTGGAATTCTTATCCTATCCATTGGGATTCCTTGGATCTTCAACTTTATGTTAGGTAGTAATGTAAGTAAAAACTTTCCAAATGAAAAATCTATGTTGATTTTGACAGTATTAGGTTACTTCATTATTATGTTAGTTCGGCATAACAAAGCTTATTTACTTAATATCGTAATGTTCTTCTGTTTTATTTTTGTTGTTCTACTATTTTCTATAAGCAGCGTCTATTTGCACCACTTATTACCTAGTGACATTGCTGCTGGGTTTGTATTCAGCTCAGTTTGGTTAAGTGGAATCATATTATCACTGGAGTTATTTCGATTTGTCTCGCTGTTAAAAGAGAATATACGTGAGGAAAAATTGTTAAAAAAGCAAGTCGAATGACTGTAATCTTCTTTTATTACGATTTAAGGAGGTAATGGATTATGAGAGGCAAGAATGTGTGGATATTAAGTCTGGTCAGCTTTTTTACAGACATGGGTACTTACATGGTAACACCGTTAATCCCTATTATTCTGTCAGCCTCAGGTCCTTTTATAATCGGT
Source organism: Bacillus sp. AFS088145 (assembly GCF_002564465.1). GTDB lineage: Bacteria > Bacillota > Bacilli > Bacillales > Bacillaceae_G > Gottfriedia. The sequence continues at coordinate 35,957 of NZ_NUUX01000009.1, forward strand.
CTTATTGACGGCTTATCCGAAAGTCTGGCTAGTGTATTAAAGTTATATTCTGGTAAGCGTTCAGATCGACTGAAGAACAGAAAAAGCTTGGCGATTCTAGGATATGGGTTATCAGGTATAGGAAGGTTTGTTCTAATTTTTTCAAGTTCATGGATCGGAGTTTTCATTTGGAAGCTAGTTGATCGAACAGGAAAGGGCATTCGTACAGCCCCAAGAGACGCTTTAATATCAGAATCTGGTGGGAAAAATAAGCAAGGTAGAGTTTTCGGTATTCATCAAATGATGGATATGTTAGGAGCTGCTTTAGGAATAGGAACAGCTATTGTTATTTTGCAAGCGGTAGGAAATAAAAATATTAAGGATGTGTTTTTATATTCATTGGTTCCGATAACAATCGGTTGGATTATTTTATTTAGTGTAAAGGAAAGCATAAATAAACCAATTGAGCAACCTTATAAGCCATCAAGAAAGTTAGAGTTTAAATTGGAGCTTTTAGATTCCAATATAAAGAAACTATTATTAATTGTACTATTGTTTACAATTGTAAATTCATCCAATTCTTTTTTGTTATTAAGAGCAGCAAATCTTGGATTCTCGAATCAAAGTGTCTTATTGATGTATTTACTATTTCATTTAACAGCTTCTTCCTTTTCTTATATTTCAGGTGCTTTTTCCGATAAATATGGACGTAGAGGAATACTAACGGCTGGGTATGCTTTATATGGAATCGTTTATATCGGTTTTGCAGAAGCTCACTCAGCCACTGGTTTAGTCATTCTTTTTATTCTATACGGTCTTTATTCCGCTTTAACAAAAGGGGTTGAAAAAGCACTTGTCGTAGAATTAGCGAGACCTGATGAGAGGGGAACGGCACTCGGTTTCTATGCGATGGTTTCTGGAATTGGTTTTTTTCCAGCTTCTTTGCTAACAGGTTGGTTATGGCAACAATTTGGAGCGACGATTTCATTTTATATAAACGGAGTAATAGCATTAATTACTGCTTTTTTGTTAACGAGAACGTTAAAGAAATTTAAGAAGTGACTAAAAAACTAAATAGATTATTGGAAAAAAAACAGAAAAACCAACATGAAGGGTTTTTCTGTTTTTTTATGGAAAATTAATGATGATGAAGGCATTCTAACTCAACCTTTAAAAGAATGATAAGTTTATCAAAAAGTTAAAACTCAAGTGACTAGTTTACATTTCTGTAACTTCAGAAATAGCGCGATAAAGAATATCAATCATTTCATCAAGCTCCGATTCCTTTGACGCTAATGGAGGCATTAAGACAATAACATTTCCAAGTGGACGGGTGAGTAGCCCAAGCTCTTTTGCTCTTTTGGTTACTTTCACACCAATTCTTTCATTCCAATGGAAAGCTTCTTTAGTATCCTTTGATTTTACTAGTTCAATTCCAATCATCAAGCCACTTTGACGTATATCTCCAACATGTTTTAACTCATTAAATTGCATCAGTTTCTCTTGGACATAAGTTGAGATTGTTTCGACATGTTGTAATAATTTCGTTTTATTAAATAAATCTAGATTCGCTAATGCAACAGCGCATCCAAGGGGATTACCTGTATAGCTGTGCCCATGAAAGAAAGTTTTTTGTTCTTCGTATGTACCTAAAAATGCTTCATAAATTTTGTTAGTCGTTAAAGTTGCTGCTACTGGTAAATAGCCACCAGTTAACCCTTTGCCACAAGTTAAAATATCTGGCGTAACTCCTTCTAGTTCACAAGCAAACATTTTACCTGTTCGACCAAATCCTGTTGCAACTTCATCAGCAATTAATAATACATCATACTTTATGCATAATTCCTGAATTGATTTTAAATACCCTTTTGGCATGACAATAATACCACTTGCCCCTTGTACAATTGGTTCAATAATTAATGCTGCAATTGAATTAGCTTTTTCGATGAATAAATTTTCAACCTCTTTTAAATAGGAATTAATTATTTCTTCTTCAGTTCCTACATATTTTGAACGATAAAGATGTGGATAAGAAACCTTTAAACTTGGAAACATTAACTCGTTATATGCTTGATGATACAAGTCGATTGCCCCTACGGACACTGCTCCGATTGTATCTCCGTGATAAGCTTCCTTCATTGTAACAAAAGTATTTTTACCGGATCTTCCTATGTTTCGCCAATATTGATAGGCCATTTTAATCGCAATTTCTACTGAGGTAGCACCTGAGTCTGAATAAAAAACTTTCTCTAATCCGCTTGGAGAGATTTCAACAAGTCTCTCTGCTAAAAGAATTGCAGGTATATTGGCCATTCCAAGAAGTGTTGAATGGGCAACCTTCTCTAATTGTTCATGAATAGCTTCATTTAATTCTTGAATATTATGACCGTGAACATTTAACCAAATAGAGGATACACCATCGTAATATTCATTGCCTAATACATCATATAGTTTTCGATCTTTACCATGTGAAATAATTAGCGGATCTTCGTTTAAATAATCCTTCATTTGAGTAAAAGGGTGCCAAAGATATTGTTTATTTTTTTTAGATAAATCTTGATAGAGTTCATGGTTCATATATGTTCCCCCCTGTTTTATATGTTAACCTTATTTAATAGTTTGGTTGACATATATTTCAATTGCATGTTAATTTAATTTTGTGAGTTTGTCAAATTTTGCTAATTTATCAAACTCATAAACTAATAGGGGGGATACGATGCAAAATAGAACTTTATCACTAACAGTCATATCATTATTTGCCTCACTAACATCGATCGGAGCCTTTATAAAGATTCCTTTACCAGTGATTCCTTTTACGCTTCAAATTCTTTTCGTGTTTTTAGCAGGCTGCCTTTTAGGAAGTAAAAAGGGGATGATGAGTCAACTACTGTATGTTGGAATTGGATTAATCGGAATACCAGTATTTGCTTCGGGTGGCGGACCTGAATATGTTTTAAAACCAACATTTGGCTATTTAATCGGTTTCATTATTGCTGCGTTTGTAATTGGATCAATTGTTGAAAAAACAAAGAACCCAAAACTTAAGAATTTTATTTTTGCTAATGTAATCGGATTAATTATTGTTTATATTTTAGGCATTACATATGTATATATTTCATTAAACACTTGGTTAGATAGTCCCGTTTCATTAAAAGAAGTTCTTATGATGGGACTCGTATATAGTATTGGACAAGATTTATTACTAGCTGTTTTTGGGGGAGTATTAGCGGTGCGCCTACATTCCCATTTTGCAAAAGCTAGAGAAAATGAAAAAAAGGTGGCTGCTTAAGATGGGAAAAGGATATTTTGTTACTGGTATCGATACGAATATTGGAAAAACCTATGTTACTGCCCAAATGGTGGATTGCTTGCAGAAAAAAGGAATTGATGCAATACCCTATAAACCAATACAAAGTGGAGTCGTTAATATTAACAATAGACTCATAGGGGAAGATACAGCCTTTTATAAAGAGAAGCTAGAACTAACAGAAGAGCATGATTACTACAGTACATATACATTGAATACACCAGTCTCACCACATTTAGCTAGTAAACTAGAAGATGTCTATATTGATGAGCAAGTTATTTTAGAAAAATATAAGCAATTAGAAAATAAGCATGATGTTGTTTTTGTTGAAGGAGCGGGCGGAGTTGCGGTTCCGCTAAAAGAAAATTTTGGAACGATTGATTTAATAAAACTATTAAACTTACCAGTAATCCTTGTTACATCATTAAAGCTAGGAACAATTAATCATACTGTATTAACAACTGAATATTTAAAATCACATCAAATTAATCTAATGGGATTATTAATTAATAAAGTACCATCAGTTATGGGTGAAATGGAAAAAGATAATTTAGTTATGCTAGAAAAATTAACAGGTCATAACGTTCTTGGTGTTATACCGGAGCAGATGGATTTCTTTACGGAAGAATCTATTTTAGAATTTCAGCAATTATTAACAAAAAATTAATGAAATGGTGAGTGATCAAATGAATTGGACTAAATTAGCGCAAGAGGTTATTTTAGGTAAAGAAATTTCAGATGAGGAAGCTTTAAGCATATTGTCATGTGAAGATGATGATTTACTTTCACTTTTAAACGGTGCATTTATCATAAGGAAACATTATTATGGAAAAAAAGTTAAACTTAATATGATTATTAATGCTAAAAGTGGTTATTGTCCTGAGGATTGCGGTTATTGTTCCCAGTCTTCAATTTCTAGTGCACCTATTGAGAAATATCCTTTTCTATCTAAAGAAGAAATTCTTGATGGGGCAAAGCGTGCGTTTGAATTAAAAGCAGGTACATATTGCATTGTTGCAAGTGGGCGCGGACCAACGAATCGAGATGTAAATGTAGTAACTGATGCGGTTAAGGAAATTAAAGAATTGTATGGTTTGAAAGTATGTGCGTGTTTAGGTCTTATTAAGGATCATCAAGCAAATGAGCTTAAAGAAGCAGGTGTTGATCGATATAATCATAATTTAAATACATCAGCTGAGCACCATAATTACATAACAACAACCCATACATATCAGGATCGAATTGATACGGTTGAAAAAGTTAAACAATCAGGTATTTCTCCGTGTTCAGGAGCTATTATAGGGATGAAAGAAACGAAACAAGATGTTATTTCAATCGCGAGGTCATTACGACAATTGGATGCAGATTCCATTCCGGTAAACTTTTTACATGCTATTGATGGAACGAAACTAGAAGGTGTGAACGAATTAAATCCGCGTTATTGTTTAAAAGTATTGGCACTATTCCGTTTTATAAATCCAACGAAAGAAATTCGAATTTCTGGAGGACGAGAAGTAAATCTGCGTAGTTTACAACCACTAGGACTGTATGCTGCAAATAGTATTTTTATAGGCGATTATTTGACTACGGAGGGTCAGGAGACAAATAGTGACCATGCAATGCTTGAAGATTTAGGGTTTGAGATTGAGTTGGTTGGAAAACAAGAAGAGATATTTTCATAATAAAATAAAAAACGAAAATCTTAAAAACTTAGATTTTCGTTTTTTTTTTTATGAAGATAATTTGTATAAAAAATTATTCTAGAATAAAAAATGGTGATTTAAACTGATAAATACTGATCAATAATTCGATCAAGATCTAAATCTTCAGTGGATGATAAGACTAGATTAGCGTGGCATAAAATAGTTTTATCTCCAATCGCAACCGAGAACATATTAGCCCCGTTAATCGCATCAACACCTGCAGCAGCGTCTTCAACACCGATACAGTTTTCAGGTTTAGCAAATACAGCTTCAGCAGCTTTTAAAAATACCTCTGGGTTCGGCTTTGAATTAATAACAGTTGAGGCATCAACGATATGATCAAAATAATCAATAATTCCTAAAGCCTTAACTACCATTAATGCATTTTTGGAAGCAGATGCCATTGAAATTTTAATGCCCGCTTGTTTAATTTGTTTTAAGAATGATTCAATTCCAGGCAATAGGTCTTTTTCAGAAATATTACGGATTAATTCAACATAATGAGTATTCTTTTTTGTTGCTAATTCATTTTTTTCAACTTCGGTGAAATCATTTTGACGGTTTCCTAATTTTAGGATTCTTTCTAATGAATCGGTTCGACTTACACCTTTCAGCGTTTCATTAAACTCTCGGTCAAATGGTATTCCTAAGTCTTCACCTAGTTTTTTCCATGCTAAATAATGAAATTCAGCAGTATCTGTAATTACACCATCTAAATCAAAAATAAATGCTTCAATTTGTTTTTTCAAAATGATATCCTCCTATACTTCAATCAATTTAATTTTGCTACTGATTTTCGTTCTACTAGTTTTGTGGGAACAATAATATGCTCCGTATTTTCAGTTTTATTTTTAATATGTTTAAATAGTAAATCTGTAGCTATTTCTCCTAGCTTCATAACGGGAATCTCGATTCCTGTTAAAGGAGGAGAAAAAAGTGGTGAAAAAATTCCATTATTATAGCCTATAATTGATATATCTTTCGGAATAGATATTCCTAACTTGGAGGTTGTATTATAAAGTCCAATAACCTTTAGGTCATCTATTGCAAAAATTGCAGTAGGTAAATCTTTAGATTTCAAAAGTGATTCTGATGTTTCATAGGCTTTTTCCATTGTATATCCACTATCAATAATTCGATCTGAACGAAGTGGTATTCCGTTATCAATTAGACATTTTTTATATCCTTCCAAACGGTCTATTGATACATGATAATCAAGAGATGAATGAAGACAAGCAATGTCGGAATGTCCTTGATCTATCAAATGTTGGATTAATTGATAGCTATCATTAAAGTTATCAGTATCTACCGAATAGACATGTTGATAATTTCCTTCCACTCTCCCAATAACGACTACTGGGATTTCATATTTATCTAATTCTTTAAAAAATTCCTCATTTGCAGGTGAACTTAACATTAAAATTCCTTTTATCATTTTTCCGCGAATTTTTTCGATACACTTATCTAATTCATCTTTGCTATTTTTTGATGTTTGTATAATGACATCAAAATTTTCTACTTCTGATCTCGTTGATATAGAGTGAATAATTTCAGAGAAAAAGGTGTTACCAGCAGTTGTTTTTGTAGAACGAGACATAACCAAAATCGCATCAAAGCCTGCTGATGTAAGAGCACGAGCTAATTTATTTGGTTGGTAATTTAATTCTTCAATTGCCTTCATAACTCGGATACGGCTTTCTTCTGAAATATTATCTTTATTATTTAGTACACGAGATACAGTGGACTTTGAAACGTTAGCGACACGAGCAATATCATAAATTGTAGGGCCCATTTGTATTCTCCCCTTCTAATTTGAACTGATTAATAAAATAAAACCGTTTACATTTTATTGTTTATTATTATTTTTAAAAATATGAGGTGGATATATAAAATAAAAGTATATTTATATATCATTTGCACATATTATTGTAGGAGTGATTAATTGATAAAATCCTTCCTAGTATAACTGATAGTATCGATTTTTTTTAAAATTTGTCAAGACTGTGAAGATAAAAGATAAATATTATAGCAGGATTAACTTGTTAATCTTGTCATAATACTAGGCAATTATATGGAGAATAGAAAAAAGTACCAATAACAAAAAATTAGTAAAAAGATTAGGTTTTTAATAATTATTTTGAAAATAAGTTTTTAGTAAAAAAATATTGTACTTAACTTTTTTAAATTGACAGTAAGCGCTTTCTATAATATATTGATTGTGGGAGCGGTACCAATGTAAAGCTCAAATTTTTTTACATCTCTGTGGGAGCGATACCACAAGGAGGAATCATATGAGTAAAATAAAAGAAAGATTAGCTTTTATTTATGAAAACAAGGACATTGATCAACTTTATAGCGCAATCGTAAAACGAATTGAAGAAGCAAAAATAAAAATCACTAAAAAAAGGAAACTAAACTGGGACGAGTCAGATGTTGTTTTAATAACTTATGGTGATCAGTTTCAAGAAGAAGGAATTCCTACATTAGAAACTTTTAAGAAGATGTTTGATGAACATTTAGCAAATAAATTTGAACTTGTTCATATTTTACCTTTTTATCCTTACACATCAGATGATGGTTTTTCAGTAGTTGATTATAAAAAAGTAAATCCGGATTTAGGTGACTGGTCACATATTGAAAGTTTGTCGAATTCAGCAAGAATCATGTTTGATTATGTTTGTAATCATATCTCAAGTAAGAGTGAATGGTTTCAAAGCTATTTAAATGGTGATCCAAAATATAAAGACTACTTCATTGAAATGGATCCATCAATTGATTTAAGCTCAGTAACTAGACCTAGAGCACTTCCATTGCTATCAAAGTTTAAATTAGCGAATGGTGAGGAAAAATACATTTGGACAACATTTAGTGACGATCAAATTGATTTGAACTTTAGTAATCCACAAGTTTTATTAGATATGGTTGATGTTTTACTGTTTTACCTGGAACAAGGAGCAGAATATGTAAGGCTGGATGCTGTAGGGTATATGTGGAAAGAAGTTGGCACTTCTTGTATCCATCTTGAAAAAACACATGAAATCGTAAAATTATTCCGTGATTTATTAGATGAAGCTGCAAAGGGTACGGTAATGATTACTGAAACAAACGTACCTCATTTAGATAATATTTCTTACTTTGGAAATGGACATGATGAAGCACAAATGGTTTATCAATTTCCACTTCCGCCATTAGTTTTATATTCACTTCATAATGGAAATGGAAGTGTATTAACAAACTGGGCAAAAAATCTTGAAGGCTCTGGAGAGGATACAACTTTCTTTAATTTCTTGGCTTCTCATGATGGAATTGGTTTAAATCCGATTCGTGGAATAATCCCTGAAGAAGAAATACTTTCATTAGTAGAGGATTTAAAAGTAGAAGGTGCACTAGTAAATTATAAGAAAAATTCAGATGGTACTGAAAGTCCATATGAAATTAATGTAACTTACTTAGATGCTTTAAATAAACAATCATCAAGTGATGATCTAAGAGTAAAGAAATTCTTATTAGCACATTCAGTTTTATTAACATTCCAGGGAGTTCCAGCAATTTATATTCAAAGTATGCTTGGCTCTAGAAACGATTATGCAGGTGTAGAAAGAACAGGTATGAATCGTTCGATTAATCGCCAAAAATATTCACTAGTTGAAATTGAAAAAGAATTAAAAGAAGAAGGATCATTAAGAAATAAAGTTTTCACTGAATTAACGAAAATAATTCAAGTGCGTAAGGGTGAAAAATTATTTAATCCAGATGTAATAATGGAAGTACTTGAAGTTAATGAGAAAGTCTTTGCCATTAAACGTATAAATGAAGATGAGAGCATTGTCATTCTTCACAATCTATCAAATGAAGAAGTTAATTGTGATTTAAATGGAAAGTATATGAATATTTTAACTGGAGAAGTTGAAGAATTTAATGAATACATTTCTTTAGATCCATATCAATTCCTTTGGTTAAAACCAGTAAATTAGGAGGAAGAACAATGAAGAAATTTTTAAGTATGTTCTTGGTTTTAATGTTAGCCGTTGGATTAACAGCGTGTGGTGGCGGTAAAAAAGAGAATGGTAAAGTAACGATTGAATTTATGCATTCTTCTGTTGAACAAGAGAGATTAGCAGTAATTACTGATTTAATTTCTAAATTTGAAAAAGCAAACCCAAATATTACAGTAAAGCAAGTTCCAGTTGAGGAAGATTCTTACAATACGAAAGTTGTAACTTTGGCAAGCTCAGGCAAGCTTCCAGCGGTTATTGAAGTTGGACAAGACTATGCAAAAGTTATGGACAAGGACGAATTAATTGATAAAGATGCAGTTAAATCAATTATCTCTAAAGTTGGAGAAGATAAGTATTATGAAGGTGCGTTAAAGCTTTTAAAAACTGAGGACGGCAAAAATTATACTGGTGTTCCAATTAGTGGTTGGGTACAAGGAATTTGGTATAACAAGCAAATGCTTGCTGACAAAGGATTCGCAGAACCTAAAAATTGGGATGATGTTTTAAAGATTGCAAAGGCATTTACGAATAGTGGAAGTAAAAAATACGGTATTGCAATTCCAACTGCTGAAGGTGGTTTTTCTGAGCAAGCCTTCTCACAATTCGCTTTATCAAACAATGCAAATATGTTCGATAGCAAAGGTGATTTAACATTAAATACACCTGAAATGAAAGAAGCTTTAAACTACTATAAAGAATTATCCAAATATACAATGCCGGGTTCTAATGATGTTACAGAAGTAAAAGATGCTTTCATGAATGGATCTGCTCCAATGGCAGTTTATTCAACTTATATTCTTCCATCAGTGTATGAAGAAGGTAAAACAAACAATATTGGATTTGTAATTCCAACTGAAAAAACAAAAGCAGTTTATGGAACAGTATCTGCTTACACGATTTCTTCTGGTTTAGATGATGACCAAAAAGCTGCAGCAGAAAAATTAGTAGAGTTTATGGCAAAACCTGAAAATAATACGAAGTTAGTATTAATGTCTCCAGGTGGATCTCAACCAGTAAATAAAGAAGTAACAGAAAGCAAAGAATATAAAGAAAATAAAGTTGTAAATTCATTTGGTGAGCTTTCAACTGAAATCGCAAGCGCGTTTGATAACATTCAAGTATTTGGTCTTGTTGATAACAAGAACTTCTTAAAAATGGGTGATGTTACAAGTTCAGGTGCGGTTGCTAAGTTAATTAATGAAGTTACTGTAGGTGGAAAAAGCGTAGATTCTGCTATTAAAGAAGCAGGAGAAAAATTAAAGGGTGTATTAAAATAATTACTTTTAATTCAATATACCTAGTAATAGTAATTTGATTTCTTAATTAGTGAAAGTTGTTTATGAAGAACGAACGCTTGAAAAGCAAGCTAAGTTGCTTTTTAAACAACTTTTCTTTTATCACCAATCTAACCAGATAGGGAATAGATTGTTTTTTAGGAGGTAGCATGAAACCGATTGCCAAAAAAAAATCTGATATAAAACTAGCGCTAATACTTCTTTTACCAAGTATGTTCTTACTACTATTATTAGTTGCTTATCCGATGTTATCAAATATTAAAATAAGCTTTTTCGATCAACCGATTAATCCGAGATTAGGAGCTAAGTTTGTTGGTTTATCTCATTATACTGATGTTATAAAAGATATTGAGTTTTATAAATCTTTAGGTATTACCATTTTATATACCGTTTTAACTGTAGTTGGTAGTACAGTACTTGGGCTTGCTGTAGCGCTGTTCTTTAATCGCCCATTTAAGTTTCGTAAAACTGCTCGTTCATTAATTATTTTATCTTATGTGACACCTTCAATATCATTAGTTTTTGCTTGGAAATATATGTTCAATAACTCATATGGGATTATTAATTACTTAGGAACGGATGTTTTTCATCTATTTAAAAGTGCGCCACTATGGTTTGACAATCCAGTTAGTAGTTTTATAGTTGTAGTGGTTTTTGCAATTTGGAAGTATTTCCCTTACGCATTTATATCGTTTTTAGCAATTTTGCAAACGATTGATAAATCATTATACGAAGCTGCTGATATCGATGGGGCTTCACTATGGCAAAAGTTTAAAGTTGTAACTTTACCAGCGATTATGCCGGTATTATTAACGGTTGTAACTTTACGATTTATTTGGATGTTCTACATGTTTACAGATGTTTACTTATTAACAAACAAAGTAAATATTTTAGGTATTTATTTATATGAAACTGCGTTTGCTTTCAATAATCTAGGAAAAGCATCGTCAATTTCAGTAATCTTATTCATCATATTATTCATTGTTATTATCGTATCAAGAAAGAGGGTGAACTTAAATGGCAGCAGTAAGTAGTAAAAGAAACAAAATTATTAAAAAAACTGGTTTCTATGTTGTGTTGATTCTAATACTGGGAATCATGTTATTTCCATTCTTTATTATGCTAATGACGTCATTAAAAAGTTCAAAAGAAGCTATTGCAACAAATCCGACAATATTGCCACATGAATGGACTTTCCAGCATTATATTGACATTTTTAACCCAACAATTTTCCCATATATAAACTACTTCAAAAATAGTTTAATCGTTTCAATAATAGCAGCTTCATTATCTGTAGTACTTGGAATATTAGGAGCTTACGCATTATCGAAACTGAAATTTAAAGGAAGAGTCACAATTAATGCTAGTTTTTACACTGTATATATGTTTTCAGGGATTTTACTAGTAGTTCCTTTATTCAAAATAATTTCTGGCTTTGGCTTATATGATACAAAAATGGCATTGATTATTACGATGATTGTTCAAACTCTACCAACAGCGATTTTTATGTTAAAGAGTTATTTTGATACAATTCCTGAAGATTTGGAAGAAGCGGCTATGATTGATGGTCTTAGTCGATTAAAAATAATCTTCTATATTATTATTCCTTTGTCAATATCGGGAATCATTTCTGTTTTCGTATATGCATTTATGATTGCATGGAATGATTATTTATTTGCATCAATTTTCTTATCAAGTTCAGAAAACTTTACGTTACCAATCGGTTTAAATACTTTATTCAGTACACCAGATTATGTGTGGGGTCGTATGATGGCAGCATCTTTAGTTACTGCTTTACCAGTAGTTATTATGTATGCATTATCTGAGCACTTTATTAAAGGTAACTTAACTGAAGGTGGAGTAAAAGGTTAATTCGAAACAATTTTTTACTGAAAGGATGAAATAAAATGAAAAAATTAGTAGCAGTTGAACCAAGAGTTGCAGCATTAGTCGAGTACGAAGATCGCCTTGTACAACCAAATGAAGTAAAAATTAAAGTCGAATTTGCTTCACCAAAACATGGTACAGAAGTGGTTGATTTTAGAGGACTTAGTCCATTTATTGATGAAGAGTTCAATGAAGAATGGAAAATGTTTATGCCACGTGAAGAAGGAGCTGCTCGTGGAATCGTATTTGGTGAATTTCAATTAGGAAATATGGTTGTAGGTAGCATTTGTGAAATCGGTGATGAAGTGACTGAGTACAAATTAGGAGATCAAGTTTGTACTTATGGTCCAATCATGGAAACCGTAATCGTTAATGCTGTAGATAATTATAAATTACGTAAAATGCCAGAAGGTTCTTCATGGAAGAATGCAGTTTATTATGATCCAGCACAATTTGCAATGAGCGGAGTTAGGGATGCGAATGTTAGAGCGGGTGATTATGTAGTAGTTGTAGGACTAGGTGCAATTGGACAAATTGCTATCCAGTTAGCAAAGAAAGCTGGAGCTAGTATTGTAATTGGTGTAGATCCATTACAACATAGATGCGATATCGCGTTAAAAAATGGAGCGGATTATTGCTTCGATCCAATTAACTGCGATTTAGGATATGAAATTAAAAAAATTACTAATAAATTAGGTGCAGATTCAATCATTGAAACAAGTGGTGTATCAAGTTCACTGCAAGCAGCACTAAGAGGAATTGCATACGGTGGAACAATTTCTTATGTAGCTTTTGCTAAACCTTTCCCAGAAGGATTTAATCTTGGTCGTGAAGCACATTTTAACAATGCTAAAATTGTATTTTCAAGAGGTAGTAGTGAACCAAATCCGGATTATCCACGTTGGTCACGTAAACGAATCGAAAATACTTGTTGGGAATTATTAATGAATGGTTATTTAAATTGTGAAGATTTAATTGAACCAGTTGTTTCATTTGAAGAAGTAGCTGAATCGTATATGGAATTTGTTGATCAAAAGCCCGAGCTAAGCATTAAGATGGGTGTTCAATTTAAAAAATAATAAGAATATCAATCATTAAAATTATGGGAGTGTATTACACTCCCTTCTGTTTAGGAGTGGATTTCGTTGAAAATTGGAACACAAAATCAAGCATTTTTTCCAGAAAATATTAAAGAAAAATTTAAATACTTAAAAGAAATTGGTTTTGAAGGATTTGAAATCGATGGCAAGTTTTTAGTTGATAATTTAGAAGAAGTTAAGGAAGCAATTGCTGAGACTGGCTTACCGGTAACGACAGCTTGTGGTGGTTATTATGGTTGGATTGGTGATTTTATTGAAGAGCGTCGTTTAAAAGGTTTAGCAGATATTGAAGAAATTCTAAAAGCTTTAAAAGAAGTTGGAGGAAAAGGTATCGTTGTACCTGCAGCATGGGGAATGTTTACATTTAGATTGCCACCTATGTCTTCTCCAAGAAGTCTAGAAGGAGATCGTAAAGCAGTTACTGAATCACTAGTTTTTCTAGATAAAGTCGCAGGTGAAACAGGAACGACTATTTACTTAGAACCTTTAAACCGCTATCAGGATCATATGATTAATACTTTAGCTGATGCACGTAAATATATTGAAGATAATCAGTTTAAAAACGTTAAAATCATTGGAGATTTTTATCATATGAATATTGAGGAAGATGGTATTTCTGAGGCACTTCAAGCTAATCGTGATTTAGTTGAACATATTCACATCGCAGACAACCACCGTTTCCAGCCAGGAAGTGGATCTCTTGATTTCAAAAAGCATTTTGACCGACTTAAAGAAGATGGGTACGAAGGCTTTTTAACATTTGAATGTCGTGTAAGAGGAAATAACTTAGAAGATGAATATATTAAAGCATTTCATCATATAAAAGAAGCTTTAAAGGGTGAAGCATTGTGATTAAAAAGAAAGTAGCTATTATTGGCGGGGGCCAAATGGCTGAAAAAGTTCACGTTGCTTACTATAAAACTAGAGAAGATTTAGAAATAGTTGCCGTAGTCGGTGTAAATGAGGAAGCATTAAAGAGCTTTGCAGAGCGTAATGAGATTCCTAACTATTACACGGATGCTGCTGAAATGTATGCGAATGAAAAACCGGAAATTGTAAGTGTTTGCACCCCGAATAAATTTCATTTTGATAATGTAATGCAGGCATTAGAAAATAATTGTCATGTTTTTTGTGAAAAACCTCCTGCAATTTTGGCAGAGGATGCAAGAAAAATGCATGAAACAGCTTTAGAAAAAGGGCTTATCCTTGCTTATGATTTTCATCATCGATTTGCTGATGACGTAACGATTATAAAAGAAAAAATAGATCAAGGTTTATTAGGTCAAATTTATTTTGTAAAAGTAAAAGCTTTAAGACGTAATGGTATTCCTGGATGGGGTAGCTTTACTAATAAAGAAATTCAAGGTGGGGGACCTCTAATCGATTTGGGAATTCATATGCTTGATACTGCACTTTTCGTTATGAATTATCCAAAAGTAAAAAAAGTTACAGCAAAAATGTTTCAGAAGATTGGTACTAAGAAAGATGAAGGTGCATTTGGTAAATGGGACCCATCAAAATTTGAAGTAGAAGATTCTTTATTTTCTTTTATAGAGTTAGAGAATGGATGTTTAATTCAGCTTGAAACATCCTTTGCATTAAATATAAAAGAAAAATCAGAAATGAATGTAGAACTATGCGGAGAAGAAGCTGGTGCAACAATGTTCCCGGCTGAAATCTATACAGATGAAAAAGGTGAGCTTGTATCCCTATTAAAGAGAGAAGAGGCTGACCCTGACCGTCATACTAAAAGTATGGGAGCCTTTGTTAATCGTTGCTTAGGACACAACGTTATGGTAGCAGATGGAGAACAGGGTTATGCTATTCAACGACTTGTTGAAGCGATCTATCAATCAGCTGAAAAAGGTGAGAGTATATCTTTATGAATGAAGTAAATGTAATTAATGAAAAACAATTTGATTTACAGTGTATAAATAAATATGCAACGATCATGGCTCTTGGAAATGGGTATTTAGGTTTACGTGCTAGTCATGAGGAATATTATTCTGAACAAACTCGTGGTATGTATGTGGCAGGTATTTATAATAAATTTATATCTAATGATATTACAGAGCTAGTCAATCTGCCAGATTTAGTTGGCATAAAAATTGAAATAAATAATGATATATTTTCAGTTTTAACAGGAGAAGTACTATCTTATGACCGGACTTTAAATATGCAAAATGGAGAACTGACGAAAGAAGTTATCTGGAAAAACAAAGAAGGTAATCGCTTTTGTTTAAAATTCCAACGCTTTGTTTCAAAAGATAATTTACATTTATTTGCATCTAAAGTTAGTGTAGTCAGTTTAGATTGTAGTGCATCAATTAAAGTTACGACTGGTATCGATGCGCAAATGTCTAACTTTGGAAAGCAACATCTTTTAGAAGAAAATGTACGAGTTATTGATAGAAAAATAATGCATGCTGTATATAGAACAACTGAAAGCGATCACTCAATCGCAATGGCAACTTCATGTAAAGTTTCAAGTGAAAGTGATGTTTCTTTTGTGGCTAAAAACAGACAGCTTTTGACGATCATTAAACATGATTTAGTCGTTAATCAGCCGTTTGAATTAGAAAAAATAAGTGCTGTTTATACTTCAAATGACTTGTCTGTGGATGATCCAGCACTATCAAGTATTCATACTGTTCAAGAAAATCTTGATAATGGATACGATCGTCTATTAGTAAGCTCGTCTATAAAATGGAATGAGTTTTGGAAAAAGAAACGCGTAATCATTTCTTCTAAAGAAGCTATAGATCAAGTAGCATTAGATTTTTCACTTTACCATATTGAAATAATGACACCTGCACATGATGATCGCTTTAGCGTTGGAGCAAAAGGATTAACAGGTGAAGGATACAAAGGTCATGTATTCTGGGATACGGAAATCTTTATTGCACCGTTTCATTTGTTCACTGATCCGGATGTAACAAGAAACTTATTAAGATATCGCTATCTTCATATTAAAGAAGCAAAAGAGAAGGCTACTAAAAATGGCTATTCTGGATCTTTATTCCCATGGGAAAGTGCATTTTCTGGTATGGAAGAAACGCCAGAATATGCAGCTATTAATATACTAACGGGTAAACGCCAAAAAGTAGCTTCAGCTCTTGCTGAACATCACATTGTTGCTGACATTGCATATTCGGTTATTCAATACTATGAAAATACACTTGATGAATCATTTATGGCAAATGAAGGGCTTGAATTACTAAAAGAAACAGCACGATTTTGGATAAGTCGTACGACAGAAGAAAATCAAACACTTTCTATTAAAGATGTAATCGGACCAGATGAATATACTGAACATATTAATAATAATGCTTATACGAACTATATGGCTTATTATAATGTTCAACAAGCTTTGAGTTTTATGGGAAAATATAATAACATCGATGCTGAAATTATTGAGAGTGGTAAGGATTTTCTAAATCGACTTTACTTACCAAGACCAAATGCAGAGAATATTATTCCACAAGATGATACATTTTTATCAAAACCAGAAATTAATTTATCAAAATATAAACAAAAACAAGGTAGTCAGGCAATTCTTTTTGATTATTCACGTCAAGAAGTAAATGAGATGCAAATTTTAAAGCAAGCTGACGTAGTTATGCTATTATACCTTTTCCCTAACTTATTTGAAGAGGATGTTGTTAAAAAGAATTTGCACTATTATGAGGAGCATACAATTCATGATTCTTCACTTAGTAAAGCCATCCATGCAATTGTTGCTGCAAGATGTGGAGAAAAAGAAAATGCTTATCGATTCTTCCAAGAAGCTTGCTTAATCGATCTAGGTCCAAATCCGAAATCATCAGATGAAGGAATACATGCAGCATCTCTAGGTGCGAATTGGTTAGCAACCATATTTGGTTTTGCAAACGTTACGATAGAATCAAATAAGATAAAAATTAATCCTAACCTACCTAAAAACTGGGACAAACTTTCATTCCCGTTCCATTGGCAAGGTACAAATCTTGAGATTTCAATTACGCATGAATCTGTAACGGTAACAAAACAAACTGATACAGAAATTGTAATCGAAATTAATGGAGAATTATTTAACTTAACAGATCAAATTATCGCATCACTTTAAGGAGGAGGACAAATGAAAATAGTAATATTACCTGATTCCTTTAAAGAAAGCTTGGATGCAACGAATGTAGCTAATGCCATTCATAAAGGCTTTCATTCCGTATTCCCTAAAGCAGAGTATCATTTAGTACCATTAGCTGACGGAGGGGAGGGCACTGTTCAAGCTTTAATCGCATCAAATGGTGGAGAAGTAGAAACGATTAATGTAACAGGCCCTCTTAATGAAAGTGTTCAAGCTAAAATTGCATTTTCTAAAGATAATAAAACAGCATTTATAGAAATGGCTGAAGCCTGTGGTTTGCATCTTGTACCAATTGAAAAACGTGATCCTTTACAAACTACTTCCTTTGGTGTCGGCGAATTAATTCTTTATGCTATTGAGCGTGGAGCTTCTGAGCTTATTGTTGGTGTTGGAGGTAGCTCAACAAATGATGGTGGGATTGGTATGGCAACAGCGCTAGGTTACCAATTCTTCGATCAAAATGGTGAGAAAATTGAAAGCAATGGTGAGGCATTGTTAAGAGTAGCTTCAATGTCTGACGAAAATAAGTCACCACTACTAGACAATGTGAAAATCACTATTGCGGCAGATGTTGTTAATCCATTGATTGGAAGAAATGGAGCAACATATATATTTGGACCACAGAAAGGACTTTCTGCAGATCAATTAGCTACAATAGATGAAGCAATGGGAAATTTCTATCAGATTACTGAGCATTATCTAAATAAATCCGTCAAAGAGATTCCTGGTAGTGGAGCTGGTGGGGGCATGGGTGCAGGCCTAATGCTATTCGCAAATGCTTCAATAAAAAAAGGGATTGAACTGGTTCTTGAACAATTAAATGTTAAAGAAGTATGTAAGGATGCTGACATTGTAATTGTAGGAGAAGGTCGAATGGATGGACAAACAATTTATGGTAAAGCACCTGTTGGAGCGGCTGCTTGTGCCCCATCTAATGCGAAAGTAATTGCAATTTGTGGTAGTATCGGTGATGGAATAGAGGAATTGTATAAACACGGAATCGATGCTATTTTCCCTACGATTCCTGCAATCTTACCGCTTGAAAATATTATGAAAAACGCATTTGAAAATATTGAGAGAACTGCAAGAAATATTGCTGTATTGTTAAAATAATTGAAAATAAAAAAGCAGAAAAACATTGTATGGTTTTTCTGCTTTTTTATTGGATTTGCCCTTCTTTTAAAAATGACGAGGGCAGTTCTTTATTAACAAAATAAAATTCAAATTCTAGATAAAACTTCCCCACTAATTGCTCCAACAAGTACAATAACCCATGGTGGTAATTTCATCATTACTAACATACTAAATAAGACAGCTACGATTAGAAAGTCAACAATCGAAAATACAGAGCTTATCCATATTGGATTAATAAAAGCTGAAATTAAGATCCCAACTACTGCTGCGTTTACGCCTAATAAAACTCTCCTTAATTTCGAACTACGACGCATACTAGCCCAAAATGGGAGAGTACCTAAAATAAGTAAGAAAGCTGGTAAAAAGATGGCAATTGTTGCAATTAAACCTCCTCGCCAGCCCATCATTACAGTTCCTAAGTAGGATGCAAACGTAAATAATGGTCCAGGTACAGCCTGCGTGACCCCATATCCAGCCAAAAATGTTTCTTTGTTTAGCCATCCAGTAGGAACAAACTCACGTTCAAGTAGAGGGAGAACAACATGGCCACCACCAAATACCATAGATCCTGATCTGTAAAAACTGTCAAATATAGAAATCCATTTTGACGATGTAAATGAACTAATTAAGGGTAATAAAACTAATAATATAAAAAATATAGCCAAACAAATGATTGAAACTTTTTTTGATATATTCGTAACTAATCCAGTTTTATCACTATTTTCATTATCCTGATATAGAAAATATCCGCAAATTGAAGAAATTAAAATGACAGCAATTTGAGTGAATGTCGTTTGCCATATTAGTGTAGCGATCATTGCAAACAAAGCAAGAGCTTTCCTTTTTAAATCAGGCGTCAAGTTCTTCACCATACCTAAAATAGCCTGTGCAACAATCGGCACTGCAACCAGTTTTAATCCATGGATCCAACCGGAATTTTTTATATCCAAGTCTTGTAGTAATAATGCAAATAAGATAAGTGCAATGACTGATGGTAATGTAAATCCAATAAATGAGACAATGCCACCTAAGACCCCTGCCCGTATTACGCCAATACCAATGCCAACTTGGCTACTTGCTGGACCTGGTAAAAATTGTGACAAAGCGACTAGGTCAGCATAGTTTTGATCGTCAATCCACTTTTTTCTTCTTACATATTCTTCGCGAAAATAACCTAAATGAGCGATCGGTCCACCAAAAGAAGTTAAGCCCAGTTTAGTAGAAACAATAAGTATTTCTAACAAAAGAGATAACTTACTATTTTTATGATTAAGATTCATATTCCCTCCAACAACTGATATTAGGAATAGTATAGTTTGAATCAAAATCTAAACCAATCTCTTTTTATGAGAATTTACAAAAGATTAACAATCAAAGCTATTCTAATATCTGATAAACTATATATAATCTGTTTAAGTCTAGGAGGAATATAGATGGAAAGAATTGATATACAGTCATATGTAGAAAAGTATCCAATCCTAAAAAAACTGATGAACTTAGAGGAATACCTCTGGTTGAACCCAAATTTTGAGACGTTTCAAAAAGTAATGAAAATGTCACCACTTACTCAAGATGATGTAAACGACGCAGATGATCGATTAAAAAGGTTTGCCCCATATATATCAAAGGTTTTTCCCGAAACAAAAGATACAAATGGCATTATTGAGTCTCCTTTAGTACAAATTCCTTCCATGAAACAATCGTTAGAGAAAAATTTCCAACAAACTATATTAGGAGAATTATTTTTAAAATGTGATAGTCATTTACCAATATCAGGGTCAATTAAAGCAAGAGGTGGCATTTATGAAATATTAAAGCATGCCGAAAGCCTAGCTATAAAGCATCAGCTATTAACGATTGAAGATGATTACACAAAAATAGATAGTGATATTTTTAGAGATTTTTTCTCTACCTACTCAATTGCTGTAGGGTCCACTGGTAATTTAGGTATGAGCATTGGAATTATTAGTGCAAAGTTAGGTTTTAAAGTTACCGTACATATGTCAGCAGATGCAAAGCAATGGAAAAAAGATTTGCTTAGAAGTAAAAACGTAAATGTTATTGAGTACGAGGCGGATTATAGTAAGGCAGTAGAAGAAGGACGAATTCAAGCAGAAGCAGATCCTAATTGCTATTTTGTAGACGATGAAAATTCAAAAGATTTATTTTTAGGATATGCTGTAGCAGCTTCACGTTTAAAAAAGCAGTTTGAAGAATTAGACATGACAATTGATGAAAATCATCCATTATTTGTTTATTTACCTTGTGGAGTTGGAGGAGGACCTGGTGGTGTCGCATTTGGTCTGAAACTATTATTTAAAGATAATGTTCATATCTTTTTTGCCGAGCCAACTCATTCCCCTTGTATGTTGATTGGATTAATGACAGGACTTCACGATCAAGTTTCTGTACAAGATTTTGGCATTGATAATAAAACAGATGCAGATGGCCTAGCTGTAGGGAGACCATCTGGCTTTGTAGGAAAAATTATTGATCCTTTTTTAAGCGGTAGCTATACAATAAGTGATGAAAAACTATATACCATGTTAAAAGATTTAGTTGATACTGAGGATCTTTATTTAGAACCGTCTGCACTAGCTGGAATGATCGGTCCGATCAAATTATTTAAAGAGGGCAAAGATTACTTACTAAAAAATAATTTATTGGAAAAAATGGAAAATAGTACCCATGTCATTTGGGCTACAGGTGGTAGTATGGTACCGGAAAAAATGATGAAAGAGTACTATCAAAAAGGGTCTCTTTTTAAATAAAATAGATAGTGTAAAATTTTACTAATATTTTAAAAGTGAAAAAATTCTTTTAATGCAGAATAATTTGACATATATTTGTATATGTAAATAAGTTTTCTATTTAGATTTTTGACGCAAGATATTTTCTTTTTAATTGGTTCTGTTTAAAAATTGATAAATTACTTTAAAAAAGCCATTCCGTCATGAGCGGACTGGCTTCAGTGCATTTTATGTAATACCCTATTGGGTATTGGAATACTCGGTTTTATCTTAATTATCTAAACAGAGCTTCCAATTAAAAAGCACAAAACATATTCTCATTAGGAGCGATAAAATTGAACTTAGAAAAGTATTTTTCACAATTTAGAAAAGAGATTATTGGAAATGAAAAAACATTCTTATCGCCATTTGGTGAAAAGAAAATTATTTATTTAGATTGGGCTGCGAGCGGTAGGTTATATGGACCAGTTGAAGAAAAATTACTTTCAACTTTTGGGCCGTATGTTGCAAATACGCATACGGAATCAAATATAACTGGAAGCACGATGACGAATTGTTATCATGAAGCATTGCAGATCATAAAAGAGCATGTTAATGCAAGCGCTTCCGACACAATCATAACTGATGGATCAGGTATGACTGGCGTTATGAATAAGTTTCAACGGATTTTAGGGTTGAAAATTCATGAAAACTTCCATTTCCGTTTAAGTTTACCTGAGGAAGAAAGACCGGTTGTTTTTATAACAAGTATGGAGCATCATAGCAATCATACTTCGTGGTTGGAAACGATTTGTGACGTAGAAGTTGTACCTAATTGTTCTAATAATGTAATCGATTTAAATTATTTAAGAAATCGACTTGAGTTTTATAAAAATAAGCGAAAATTAATTGGATCTTTCAGTGCTTGTTCTAATGTATCTGGATTAATTACACCTTATCATAAGCTAGCTAGACTAATGCATGAATATAATGGCGTTTGTTTTGTGGATTTCTCAGCTTCTGCGCCATATGTTGACATTGATATGCATCCTAGTGATCCGATGGAAAAACTTGATGCAATTCTGTTTTCTCCACACAAGTTTTTAGGAGGACCTGGTAGTAGTGGAGTTTTAGTATTTGACTCTTCAATGTATCAAAATAAAATTCCAGATCATCCAGGCGGAGGAACTGTTGAATGGACAAATCCATGGGGTGAGAAAAAATACATTAACAATATTCGTGAAAGAGAAGATGGAGGTACTCCAGGATTTCTGCAAACAATTAGAACAGCTCTTGCAATTAAGGTGAAAAATGCAATGGGTACAGCGAATATCTTAAATCGTGAAGAAGAATTGGCACACATCGTTTTAGATGAACTTAGAACAATTGAAAATGTAGTGTTACTCGAAGATTCAAGTAATCCACGATTAGGTTTTTATTCTTTTTATTTAAAAGATATTCATCATAATTTAGTAGTTAGATTATTAAATGATCGTTATGGAATTCAAGTACGAGGTGGTTGTTCATGTGCGGGTACTTATGGACATATGCTACTGAATATTACAAGAGAAATGTCTAAAGCAATCACAGATCAAATTGATAATGGCAATATTAGCGCAAAGCCTGGTTGGATTCGAATGAGTGTCCATCCAACAACCACGAATGAAGAAGTAGTCATATTTACTAATGCTTTAAAAGATATCATTCAAAACATTGGTGAATGGTCTAATGATTATATTTATTTAAAAGAGAAAAATGACTTTATCCATAAAGACGAAACAGTTATGGATGTAAGTACTTACTTTGAGATTGAAATGACTGTAAAATCTTAATTTCTCAAGTTGCTCGAAAAAAGATCACATTATTTATTGTGATCTTTTTTGATCATATCTACTATAACTCACTAAAAGAAGATTAATTTATATAAAATTAATTGATTGACATTATACCCTATTGGGTATATTTTCTAAGTAAGAATATTGAACATATATTCTAAAAAAATGGTTAAGCTTAGTTTTATAAGTTAGGGGTGATTTAATGAAATATGATGATCCAGTAAAAAATAGAATAAAGCGAATTGAGGGACAGATTCGTGGAATTTTAAAAATGATGGAAGAAGACAAAGACTGTAAAGATGTCATTACACAGTTATCAGCAGTTAAATCAGCTTTGGATCGTACGATTGGCGTAATTGTAAGCTCAAACTTAGTTGATTGTGTCCGAAATGCGAATGAAAACGGGCAAGATGCCGAAGATCTAGTGAAAGAAGCAGTAAATTTACTTGTAAAAAGTAGATAATATATGGTTTGACACAATTTTTTATTTTTAATATCATATACCCATAGGGGTAATAGTATATATAAGATATATTTTTTTGTTTTGTAATATACCCTAATGGGTATAAAGAACGATAAGGAGAAAGAATATGACAACTAAGAAAACAAATATCATTTTATTTAGTGGAGATTATGATAAAGCAATGGCCGCCTACATTATTGCGAACGGTGCAGCAGCTTTTGATCATGAAGTAACTATTTTTCATACATTTTGGGGATTAAATGCTTTACGAAAAGGTGAACATGTAGCAACAAAAAAAGGTTTTATTGAAAAGATGTTTGGAAAGATGATGCCTAGAGGCGCTGATAAAATGGGCCTTTCTAAAATGAATTTTGCTGGTTTTGGACCAAAGATGATTAAGGATATTATTAAAAAGCATAATGCATTGCCTTTACCACAATTAATTGAAATGGCACAAGAACAAGATATAAATTTAGTAGCATGTACAATGACGATGGATCTGTTAGGTCTACAAAACGAAGAGTTATTAGAAAATATTCAGTATGCTGGAGTTGCCGCCTACATTGGTGAAGCAGAAGAAGGTCAAGTTAACTTATTTATTTAAATAGAAAGGATTGAAAAAAATGAAAGAAATTACTGCGATTGAGCTTGAAAACGATTTAAAAACTGGAAAAGTAGTAAATATTATCGATGTTCGTGAGGTAGATGAAGTTGCAGCTGGAAAAATCCGAGAAGCTATTCATATTCCACTTGGATTAATTGAATTTCGTTTACACGAATTAGATAAATCAAAGGAATATATTATGGTTTGTCGTTCAGGTGCTAGAAGTGGCCGTGCAACAGAATTCCTTCATTCTCAAGGGTTCAACGTTAAAAACATGGTAGGCGGAATGCTTTCTTGGTTCGGTAACGTAGAATAATTTTTTTTGATTAAATAAATACCCCAAGTGGTATTCTAAGTGCGGAGGTCATAATATGGAGTTCATTAAAACAAACATGAAATTAGATGCAAAAGGATTAGCTTGTCCAATGCCGATTGTAAAGACTAGAAAAGCAATGAAGGATTTAGATAATGGGCAAGTAATCGAGGTTCAAGCGACTGATAAAGGTTCAAAAGCAGACATTAAAGCTTGGGCGGAAAGCACTGGAAATCAATACTTAGGAACAATCGAAAATGGAGAAGTATTACTTCATTATTTAAGAAAATCTTCAGATGAAAATACAATTGAAAAAAGATTTGAAAACGTCATTTCAAACGATCAATTAAGTCAAAAGCTACAAAACGAAAATATAATCGTTTTAGATGTAAGAGAAGAAGCAGAATTTGTATTTAATCATATACCAAATGCGGTATCAATCCCTTTAGGTGAATTAGAGAAACGTATGAGAGAATTAAATAAAGAAAATGAAATATATATCGTTTGCAGAACTGGAAACCGTAGTGATCTTGCTGCTCAATTACTAGTTTCTAGCGGCTTTACTAACGTGTTTAATGTCATACCTGGAATGACTGAGTGGTCTGGGGAAACAGCAAGCATAAAAGGTTAATCTAATTTTTTTTGAAAGAAAATATACTATGGGGGGTATAAAAGATGGCAGTCACAGCAATGTCTGCAAAAGAGATTACAAAAAAAATATTTGATAAAGAAGAACTATTTATTCTAGATGTAAGAAATACTGATGATTATAATGATTGGAAAATAGAAGGTTCAAATTTTGAACATTTAAATATACCTTATTTTGATTTACTTGATGGGGTTGAAGACATTTTAGAAAAGATTCCTACAAGTACAGATGTTTTAGTTGTGTGTGCTAAAGAAGGATCTTCCATCATGATTGCAGAGATGCTTTCAGACGAGGGACTAGACGTAGCCTATCTTAAAGGCGGAATGAAAGAGTGGAGTGAACATTTAGAGCCAGTAAAAATTGCAGATTTGAAAAATGGAGGAGAGCTGTATCAATTTGTCAGAATCGGTAAGGGATGTTTATCCTACATGGTTATCTCAAATAATGAGGCTGCTATAATAGATTCTACTCGAATGACGGATATCTATATTGATTTTGCAAATACAAAGAGCGCAAAAATTACAAATGTATTTGATACTCACCTTCATGCAGACCATATTTCTGGTGGAAGAAAAATTGCTGAGATTACGGGAGCAACATACTGGTTACCACCAAAGGATGCTAAAGAGCTTACTTTTGAATATAGTCCATTAGAAGATGGTAATAAGGTAATGATTGGTGAAACAGCAATCAGTATTGAGGCTTTTTATTCACCAGGTCATACAATCGGATCAACTTCATTTGTTATTGATGAAAAGTTCTTATTTTCTGGTGATATTTTATTTATCGATTCAATTGGAAGACCCGATCTTGCTGGTATGGCAGAGGATTGGGTAGGGGACTTACGCGAAACCCTTTATAAAAAATACCGAAATTTATCGCTTGAATTAATCGTGCTACCATCACATTTTATGGTGATTAGTGAATTGAACGAGGATGGTAGTGTTTATAAAAAATTAGGATATTTATTTGATCAGAATCATGGATTGAACATTGAAAGTGAAAGTGAGTTTAGAAAGTTAGTAACTGAGAACTTACCGCCACAACCAAACTCATATCAAGAAATCCGTGAAGTTAATATGGGCAAAATTAGTTTAAATGAAGAAAAACAGAGAGAAATGGAAATTGGTCCAAATCGCTGTGCAGTACGATAATGAGACTTGGAGGAGAATAGAATGGAAGCTACAAAATTATTAGATGCAAAAGGCTTAGCATGTCCAATTCCAATTGTAAAAACAAGAAAAGCAATTGCAGAGATTGAAGCAGGCGAAGTATTAGAAATTCATGTCACTGATAAAGGTGCTAAAAACGACCTTGCAGCTTGGGCTAAATCAGGTGGACACGAATTATTAAATTATACCGAAGAAGACAATGTTTTAAAATTTTGGATTAAAAAAGGTTAAGCTAATAGATTAATAGGAAAATGAGAGGTAATAGTTACATCTCCTTTTCTATTATAGGAGGACTTTAAATGGAGTGGACCTTAATTTTAGTACTTTTCTTAGTTGGTTTTTTTGGGTCCTTTATTTCAGGAATGGTAGGAATTGGTGGAGCGATTATAAATTATCCAATGCTCCTATTTATTCCTCCATTATTAGGATTTGCTGCTTTCACACCACATCAAGTTTCAGGTATAAGTGCCGTCCAAGTAGTATTTGCAACTTTAGGTGGAGTATTAAGCTATCGTAAAAGCGGTTATCTAAACAAAAAAGTAATAGTAAGTATGGGAATAAGTGTACTAATAGGAAGTTTTCTTGGTGGATTCGGTTCAAATCTACTTTCAGAACATGGAATTAATCTTGTATACGGAATTTTAGCAATGATTGCGGTCGTTTTAATGTTTATTCCTAGAAAAAACGTCGAGATGTCAGCGGATGGTCAAATTTCAATTAATGTATGGCTTGCGGCTGGCCTAGCATTTGTTGTGGGCACTAGTGCAGGGATTGTTGGTGCAGGAGGAGCATTTCTGTTAGTACCAATCATGTTAACGATCTTAAAAATACCAACTCGTGTGACTATTGCATCGTCATTAGCCATTACATTTATCTCATCAATAGGCGTAACGATCGGCAAAATTTCTACTGGTCAGGTTGAAATTTTGCCGACAATTATTGTTGTAATTGCAAGTTTAATCGCTTCACCATTAGGTGCAAAAATAGGCAAACAAACAAAAACACAGGTTTTACGAGGGATTCTGGCAGTTCTAATTGGTTTTACTGCTTTGAAAATTTGGATTACGATTATAAAATCATGGATTAGTTGAAAAAGGATTAACTATAAAAAACAGAAAAACTATTTTGGGAGTTTTTCTGTTTTTCTATTAGTCTTTAATATGGTGCTAGATGTGAGCTCCTTTTTGTTGCTTCTTATAGCAATATTCTTAAATAAAATTTGCTAATTTTGTACTATTTTAATTAAAATAGAACTAGTCGTTTTTTTAAGCCTTAACTAAAAATTAAAATGAAATGGAGAATGATTTAAATGACTAATCAGAATGAAACGAACGCTTTACCGCCAAAAACATGTACGATTGAACGCCTTGTTACGCTTCAAGAGGATGTTGAAAAGGTATTGGCAGGACAAAAAACTGCTACTCGCCGAAACGGAAGATATGCAGATGTTGGGGAAGTGATGACCCTTCAAAATAATCAGTATGTTGTTGAAAAAGTTTACTCTCAAGCCCTTGGTGAATTGACAGATGAGCATGCTAAGCAGGAAGGCTATTCGACTGTAGAAGAGTATAAGCAATCGATCCTGTCAATCCATCCTGGAATGCCTTGGCTGCCAAATATGAGGGTATGGGTTCATGAGTTCCGTTTCATCCAAGATTAATTTATATGCTGTATAGACTGCTTCTTTACATACATATTGCTAGTGTAATCTTATCAATTGGTCCTTTTTTTGTATTGATTCCGATACTCAAAAAGCTGCATACTACAAAGTCCGCGGTACAACAGAGCTATTTGGATGTATTCCGGTTTGCTGTCAGATTGGCAAAGCATGCTGGGCATGTACTGGTTGGATCAGGGGTATTGTTGGTACTAGCGGGCCATTGGTCGTGGAAGACATCTTGGATTGTGATGACAATTCTTCTTTTGGTGAGCTCATTATTCTTCCTAGCTAGAGCTTTTTCACCGACCATTCGGAAATTCAGTGAACCAACCCATGACCAGAGAATGTTGATTCAGAAGCTTCGTCGATCAATCTGGATTTACATCGTTCTTTTGATGGTTATGCTATGGTTTATGGTTGTAAAGCCTGCATTATGGTAGGCACAATATAAATAAGCAGACAGGTTTCTTTTATCGAAGAAGCCTAGTCTGCTTTTTTGTACTTCTCTTCAATGAAATACTAATAAAAACAAAAAAAATAAGTATATAGACCTATTCTAAATGGTATGTGAAATAGGTTTCTTGATTTGAATATGAAGGACCTGAGGCCTGTGTGAAACAGTGCTCGTAAAAAAAATGCAATTTCCAAACACAATTTTTACTAAAAAATTTAAAAATAATTCTTGACGGATTATAAAAAGAGAGATAACATGAACTCAATAATTTAAAAACTTAATAAATTCTATTACTTATCCAGAGAGGTGGAGGGACTGGCCCTGCGATACCTCGGCAACGGGTTTGTTGTTTCGTAACAAATACCGTGCTAATTCCTGCAAATCGTTCATGCGATTTGAAAGATAAGAAGTAAAGTGGCTTATATATTTTAACCCCTCTTCTTATCTGTCTTATTGGATAAGAAGGGGGGTTTTTTGATGAGGTGCCATAGGAGAAAAAGGGGGAAATATAGATATAAATCCTAGTTTTCGAATCTGTTTACTTAGTTATAGTGATTGGAATAACTTGCATGGGGGGAAGGAATTTGATTGAGATTAAAAATGTCTCCAAGGTTTATCCTGGAAGGCCACCAATTAAAGCTTTAAATAATATTAATATGAAAATTGAGAAAGGGGAAATCTTTGGGATCATTGGTTTTTCCGGAGCAGGAAAAAGTACATTGATTCGTTGTTTAAATAGACTTGAAGAGCCAACAGAAGGATCAGTTCTCATTGATGGATTGGACCTAATGACATTAAAAGATGAAGAGTTACGTAAGACACGTAGAAAAATTGGTGTCGTATTCCAACACTTTAATCTACTTTCTGCCAAAACGGTATTTGATAATATAGCAATGCCGCTATACCTTGAAGGAAAAAAGAAACGGGATGTTCAGGAAAAGGTAATGGAATTAATTGAATTTGTTGGACTTACAGGGAAGCAAGATGTATTTCCGGGGCACTTGTCGGGAGGACAAAAGCAAAGAGTGGGAATAGCAAGGGCACTCGTAACAGACCCAGATCTTCTACTATGTGATGAGGCTACATCTGCATTGGACCCTGAAACAACAAAGAATGTATTAGAGCTTTTAAGGAAAGTAAATAAATCCTATAATCTTACAATTTTCCTTATTACCCATGAAATGAGTGTAATTCGTGATTTATGTGATAAAGTGGCGGTCATTGATGATGGTGAAATTGTCGAGGAAGGTAATGTTTATGACGTTTTTACGAATCCACAAAAAAGCATTACAAAGAATTTTGTTAACACTGTATTACAAAATGAGGTGCCGCCTAAGTTATCGAAATCATTATCAAAGGGAAAATATTATCAATTAGTCTTCCTAGGTGACAAGGCAGGCAACCCATTATTATCAGAGGTTCTTAAAAAATTCGATATTCATTTAAATATTCTTTATGGATCGATCACAGAGCTACAAGAAAGACCTTATGGGAATTTGCTTGTGGCACTAGAAGGAACAAAAGAGGAAAGCGCAAAAGCTATTAAATATATTTCGGAAAAGGGGATAGATGTAAGGGAGGTTGAGTTAAATGGAGCTTAATTGGGAATTCTTTTGGCCGCAGTTTTTGCAGGCAACTCAAGATACATTTCTAACTGTTTTAGGGTCATTTATTTTTGGCACAATCATAGGATTGCCTCTAGGTATTATCCTAGTTGTAACAAGGCCAGGTCATATAATGGAAAACAAACCTTTATTTACGTTGTTAAATACCATTATTAATATTGTTCGATCTGTACCATTTATTATTTTGCTAGTTGCCATTATTCCATTTACTAGATTATTGACGGGAACGTCCATTGGCGTAGTAGCAGCAATTGTTCCGCTTTCGATCTTTGTAGGACCTTATTTGGCAAGATTGATTGAGAACTCCATGCTAGAAGTAGATAAGGGAGTGCTGGAAACTGCCTATTCAATGGGAGCAACAAAGTTTCAGATTATCGTGAAGTTTATTTTGCCTGAAGCGATTCCATCGTTGATTCTTTCATTTACAACAGCAACGATTGGATTGATTGGATCGACGGCGGCAGCTGGTGCTGTTGGTGCTGGTGGATTAGGTGACTTAGCTATTACATATGGTTATCAGCGCTTTGAAACATTGGTTATTATCATTACTGTTGTATTACTAGTAGTCATTGTTCAAATTATACAAAGTTTAGGAAATACGTGGTCAAGATACGTAAGGAGGAAAAGAGGATGAAAAAGTTTTTTACTATTTTTGCAGCATTATTATTAACGGTTTCGGTATTATCAGCATGTGGTTCTAATGCATCATCAGGTAATGGAAAGGAGAGAACAGTTAAGATTGGTATTAACGGTGATGACTATGAACTTTGGAATATTGTACAAAAACAAGTGAAAAATGATGGCATTAAATTGAAAATCATTTCATTTTCAGATTATGTTCAGCCTAACACAGCACTTAATGACGGTAGCCTTGATTTAAATTCTTTTCAAACGATTACTTATATGAACCAATTTAAAGGCGATCATAATTTAGATATCTCAGCTATTGGCTCGACAGTGATTGCGCCAATGGGGATTTACTCACATAAATTTAAAAAGCTAAGTGATATTCCAGATGGAGCAACGATTACGATACCAAATGATGTTACGAACGCAGGGCGTGCACTTAAACTATTACAATCTTCAAAGCTAATTAGTTTAGTAGATAATTTTGATCCTAAAGGTAGTATTGAACAAATTAAAGAAAATCCTAAGCATCTAAAAATCAAACCGATTGCTGCAGGGCAAACAGCTAGATCATTGGATGATGTGGCAGCAGCGATCATCAATAATGGATTCGCCGTTCAAGCGGGCTTAGACCCTGCAAAGGATCCACTTTATAAAGAAGATTCTAATGATAAAGCAGCTATGCCGTATATCAATGTTATTGCATCCCGTACGAAGAATAAAAATGACAAGGACTTTGCAAAGATTGTAAAGGCCTATCAATCAAAAGAAGTTCATGATTACATCATTAAACGTGACAAAGGTGCTACAGTTCCAGTAGTCATTTCGATTGATAAAATTAAAAATCTATAAAGCTAGTTCATGCTTATTTAAAAGAATGGAAGGGAGAAAAGTTTAAATGACAGTCAAAATTGAAACACAAAGAGAAAAAATTGTGAAAAGTATTGAGGAATCGAAGGAAGTCTATCTTGAAATTAGCCACAAAATTCATGAGAAACCTGAAATTGGTAATCAAGAATTTTTTGCATCTGAAACACATACTAAAATTCTAGTAGAAGCTGGTTTCGATGTAACACGTAATATTGCTGGCCACGAAACAGGCTTTGTAGCAAGGAAAACGTCATCTAAGCAAGGCCCAACCATCGCTTTTTTAGCAGAATACGACGCACTACCTGGTCTTGGTCATGCATGCGGACATAATATTATTGGAACGACAAGTGTAGCAGCAGGAATCGCTCTTGCTGAAGTCATTTCTGAGACTGGCGGAGAGGTGATCATATTTGGAACACCTGCAGAAGAGGGTGGACCAAACGGAAGTGCAAAGGGGAGTTTCGTAAAAAATGGTTTACTAGAAGGTGTTGATGCAGCTCTTATGCTCCACCCAAGTGGTAAAACAGGTTTGTCGAGTCCATCTTTGGCAGTAGATCCATTAGACTTCCATTTTTATGGAAGAGCAGCCCATGCTGCTGGGTCACCAGAACATGGAATCAATGCCTTAGATGCAGTAATCCAGTTATTCAATGGCATTAATGCCCTTCGTCAGCAGCTTTCTAGTGATGTTCGCATACACGGAATTATCACTCATGGAGGCGATGCACCAAATATTATTCCAGAGTATGCTTCAGCGAGATTTTTCATCCGTGCTAGTACTTGGAAGCGTACGGAGGAAGTATCTACTAAGATTCGTAATATTGCCGAAGGAGCAGCACTTGCAACTGGTAGTACTGTGAAAATTGAAAGATTCCAAAATGAAGTCCATGATTTTATTATCAATCAATCTCTTGATGAGATTGTCGGTGAAGAACTAAGCCTATTGGGTGAAGTAGTGAATGGAAAAAGCGGCGGGCTTGGATCTACTGATGCCGGAAATGTAAGTCATGTTGTTCCGACTTCTCACGCATATATTAAAATTGGACCTGATGATTTAATTGCTCATACGAATGAATTCCGTGAAGCTGCGAGATCGTCGCTTGGTGATCATGCTCTAGTAACGGGTGCAAAAGCATTGGCTCTGACGGGCTATCGTTTAATAACTGATAAAAACCTTTTAGAAAAGGTTCAAAATGAATTTCAACAAACAGAAAAATAGTTAGCTTGAACGGTCAGAAAGATGGACGGAATTACCATCTTTTTGACCGTTTTATTTTTGAAAGCTCAGTCTAATGACATTATTTGTTCTATTTATATAGTAGTCTCCTGTTAACTTCTCCTTCGGTTAATTCTGAAGTAAAAAATATAGATTTACATTACCCCATTTCAATTTTTATCAAAACGTAATCCCAATTTTACTAAATCTTAAATTTTAAAGATTAAACTGAAACTTAGATATAAAAAGTTTATCACTCTATAAATCTTTGATAGGGGTAATTTAATATGGTTTCTTTAAATAAAGTAAAAGATTTATCAGACGAAAGTGTTAAATATGCACAGCAGCATCTAGCAAACGAAAGGACATATTTAGCATGGTTACGAACTGCAATCTCAATTACTGGTGTAGGATTTTTAACAACTTCACTGCATTTTACAATTAAAATTAGTGATAACCATTTCATCAATACATTAGCAATTTTTCTTGGCATATATGCATGTGTTGTTGGTTTAATTTCTGGGGTATTAGCTACTATTCAGTACAGTAAAAAGCGGAAAGAAATTCAAAATGGAAAATTTATACCAACACATAATTCAATTATTCTTGTATCCATTCTATTTTCTTTTTTAATATTCATGATTGTGCTGTATTTGTCTTTATTATTATTTAATTAAACCTGAATAGTTCATTTTTTTCACTGTTATTTTTATAGGGATATTTTTATAAAAATCGAATATTACATAAAGTGGACACTAAAATGAATGGAGTGATTGATATTTTTTTTCCTGAGTCTCGGTTTGAATCAATTAATGGAATGGAGCTTCATTTTACAGAATGGGGAGAAAGAAAAAATCCAACAGTTGTTTGCTGGCATGGATTAACCAGGAATGGTAGGGATTTTGATATTTTAGCTCGTCATTTAGCTAAGGATTACTATATAATTTGTCCAGATACGATTGGGCGAGGGTTAAGTCAGTGGAGTACTTCTCCTGAGCAAGATTACTGTTTTGAAAACTATGTAAATCTAGCGATTGGTTTATTAGACCGCTTAGAAATTGAACAAGTTCGTTGGGTAGGGACTTCAATGGGTGGAGCAATTGGAATGCGACTTGCTGGTACACCTAAACATCAAAACCGTATTTCTCATTTAGTCTTAAATGATATCGGCGCAGGAGCTTCAGAAAACCAACCACAAGATATTGAAGGAATTAAGCGAATTATTAGCTATGTTGGTACACCACCTCAATTTAAAACATTTACTGAATTGAAGAATTACTATAAGTTGATTTATCAGTCATTTGGTGTTTCGAGTGAAGAAGAATGGAATGATTTTACGCAAAATTCTTGCCGTAGAAGAGATGAGGGAGGAATTGGCCCTGATTATGATCCTAAAATTGCATTACAGTTTCAACATACTGAGGATTTAACTTTGTGGAATTACTGGGAGGCTATTCAGTCCAAGATTTTACTCATTCGAGGAGAAGTTTCGGACGTCTTGCCACTTGATGTAGCATTAAAAATGAAGGAAACGCAGAAGTTTCAAATGGAAACAATACCTAAAATTGGTCATGCACCTGCTTTAAATACAAATGAGCAAATCTCAATTATTGATAAATTTTTAAAAGAAGTTTAGATTTTAGGTTGTTCCTTTTGTCGGTTTAACTGACTAAAGGAGCGGCCTTTTTAATTGAAAATATAACTGATGAACTATGTTCATTTAGCAGTGGGGGGGTATAGCTACTCTTTTAGTTTGTAGATGGGATATGATTGCTCTTTTTTATAAATTTTTTATTCAATATAGTAGGAATAAGAGCATACTTACACGTTTTCCAGTTGAGAATAGCCAATATTGTACAATTTTCACGTCATAATACCTTAACTGGTACGGGTAATACTTTGTCTTAATTGTGGTTATTAGGAATTTAATTGCAGTCCACTTAGGTTTACAGAACTTAGATCTATTTCAAATGGGTTTTATCTAGTAAAAAAGATTGAACAAATGTCATTCAAACATCTGTTCAATCTTTTTTGTTTCAATTTATTATTTAAAGAATGTTGCCCAAAGTAAATATACATTTAATACTGCAATAACTGAAGCAATCGACCAAGCGACTGATTTCAGCCAAGTTTTATTAACGAATTTACCCATTTTCTTAGCATCACTAGTGAACATGACTAGAGGTATAACCGCGAAAGATAACTGTAAAGACAAGATTACCTGACTTAGTATTAATAAATCTGCAGTTCCTTTTGCTCCGTAAAAATAAGTGACGATTAGAGCTGGTGTAACAGCAATTAAACGAGTAATCATTCTTCTTATCCAAGGTTTAAGCTTAATATTTAAAAAGCCTTCCATTACAATTTGCCCAGCTAGCGTACCTGTTAAAGTAGAATTTTGACCTGAAGCCAATAATGCCAATCCGAAAAATGTACTTGCTAAAGTCGTTCCTAGTAATGGAGTAAGAAGCTGGAATGCATCTTCAATTGATGCCACATTTGTATGACCCGATTTGTAGAAAGTAGAAGCAGCTAATATTAAGATCGCTGCGTTTACAAACAATGCAATCATTAATGCAACTGTTGAGTCAATTGTCGCAAATTTAATTGCTTCTTTTTTACCAGCATCAGATTGTTCAATCTTTCTAGTTTGAACGATCGAAGAGTGCAGATATAAGTTATGAGGCATAACAGTTGCCCCTAAAATTCCTAAAGAAATATAAAGCATTTTTGGATCTGTAATAACTTGAGAGCTTGGAATAAATCCACCAAATACAGCTTTTACATCAGGTTGAGACATAATCAACTCAAAAACAAAACTACCTGTTATTAATATGATTAATGAAATAACAAAAGCCTCGATATACCTAAATCCTTTATTTTGTAAAAGTAAAACAAGTAATATATCTAAAGTTGTTAAACAAATTCCATAAAACAACGGAATACCAAATAATAGATTTAATGCAATGGCTGACCCTATTAATTCAGCTAGGTCACATGCGGCAATTGCGGCTTCACAAAGCACCCAAAGTATAAATGATACAGGTTTACTAAAGTGGTCTCGACATGCCTGAGCTAAATCTCTACCGGTAACGATACCTAATTTAGCAGCTAATGCTTGTAGAATGATGGCCATTAGATTAGAAATTAAAATAACAGATAATAAAGTGTAATTAAAAGCAGATCCGCCTGCTATTGATGTTGCCCAGTTTCCAGGGTCCATATATCCAACTGCAACTAAATAACCTGGGCCAGCAAATGCTAGAAACTTACGGAAATTACTAGCTTTCTTTGGAACAGATAATGAACGATGAACCTCTTGCAAACTAGGTTGTGTAGGTTCCTGTCTCCAGCCGGCTTCGTTATATATGACTTTTTCTTGTGATTCTTGTGACATGTTTCCCACCACCTCATTTATTGTACACATCAAATAGTTTTTCCCTAGGGAAAGTTTTTTAAATTATATGCTGATTTTAACACAATAGTTCCCAAATGTAATAAAAAATTTTTGATAACTTCGTAAATTTTTAGTAAACAGAAAATATACGTAGAATATTTACCTTTTCTTTGTTTCTGCTTTTTTACTATTTCTTATGCAATTCATTCAGATTGTTCTGTTTTTTTGTATGTTGAAGTTTATTATCAAGTTAATTATTTTTAAGTATGATATACTAGTCGAAAAATTCTGTTATATATGTGGGTGCTTATAAAAAATTAATCTATTTGGGAGAGAGATCTATGAAGTTTGTATTAATATTCGGGCCTCAAGCCGTCGGGAAAATGACTGTAGGCCATGAACTAGAAAAAATAACTGATTTAAAATTGTTTCATAATCACATGACAATCGATTTGGTTAGTAAGTTTTTTGATTATGGAACAAAGGAAGGGAGTAGATTAGTTAATTTATTTCGAAATGAAATATTTGAAGAGGTGTCAAATAGTAACCTATATGGACTTATTTTTACATATGTGTGGGCTCTCGATCATAAATCTGATTGGGAGTATGTCGAGAAAGTTTGTTCCATATTTGAGTCAAAAGGGGCAACAACCTATTTTGTTGAACTAGAAGCAGAACTAGATGAGAGACTTGCACGAAATAAAACTCCGCACAGATTAGAACATAAGCCAACAAAAAGAGATATTGAATGGTCTGAAAACAATTTAATGAAGACAATGGAAAAATTGGGTTCATGAGTAAGTAAAAAGGAAAGAAAATGAAAATAGCTTACTCATAAAAGGTTCATGAGTAAGTAAAAAAGGAAGAAAATGAAAATAGCTTACTCATAAAAGGTTCATGAGTAAGTAAAAAGGCAAAAAACTGATTTATACTTCCTCATAAAGGGTTCATGAGGAAGTAAAAAGGCAAAAAACTGATTTATACGTCCTCATAAAATGAGTAAGGAAAACAAAAAAGATGAAAATAAGATACTCATAATCAGGCTGTAGTGGAAATATCAACTATAACTCACTTAAGTTATACTAATTGTCAAACCCACTCTTCAAAACGTCTGAAAAACCACCTACTTTAAAATAGGTGGTTTTTTGTTTTTTATTAGTTGCTGTTAGGATCAGTGTCGTCGTGGTATGTACTTCCACCAGTTTGAGCATTAAATGTCCAATCAACTTTTAACTTGTCGCCTTGGAATTCATTTTGATTTTGTCCATTATCAACAAACTCGAATAATACGAAAATCTTTTCTTTTTGACCTGCTGCAATGCCGTCTGGGTCTTTTGTGCTACCTACAAATTGAGTAATTGCTGTTAAATCAGGAGTTTGATTTTGTAAGTCATATAAAGTTGTATCAACGATCTCATTTGTAGCACTGCTAGTGTTGTACATGATTGTTACTTTAATATTTTTTGCTAAATCTTCAGTATTATCATTTTTTACGTCTTCAATTTGATATTTAGTGTTTAATAAAACTTTGTTAATATCTAGAGTTCCATTATTTTCTAACGTAAATTCACGATATACTTCATCGCCAGGTTTTAAATTACTAATGTTAACAACAGCATTAGGATTCATACCTAAGTCTAATGTACCTGCTGCAAACGTATTATCAGTTTTAATTGTATCGCTAAAATATGCAAAGGTACCTCCACTAATTAATGATAAACCGACTGCTCCACTCATTACAACTTGACCAATTCTCTTAGTAAAACTCATTTCATTTCCCCCTTAAGGTTTATTTATTAAACTCTTAAGCTTTTATTTTGTACTTAAGAGATCTAACCAACTTCATCCTGCAGTTTTTTGTTCAAACTCTTTTCTTAATTGGAATAAATTGCGTAGTGCAAAAAGAGTTAAAAGGATACCTGGAACTATTAACAATAGTGCTGATCCAGCTTTAGAGCTTACAAAATTTAATGCATAACCAACATATGGAACCGTGAAATTTGAATATTTTCCTACGATATTTTGAGGGTACACTGTCCATAAGTCTTGGGCATTATTGTTATCACCCTTCGTTTTATATGAAATTTCTCCATTTTTATGATGGACAGCCGTTATTCTGTGAGTGATTAGCTTATTATCCATTTGGAAGGTAATAACATCGCCTTTTTGATAAGATGATGGATTTGCACCTAGCTTAACTGCAATAATTGAACCGGTATGAAATGTAGGTTCCATTGACCCAGATAAAACTGCTTTTAATTGATAGCCTAAAATGGTAGAATCTCCACCTGTAAACCTAGAAGAAATCACAATAAAGGCTAAGAAACACAAGATGACAATAGAAATACTTTTAAAAATATTACCTACAATTGATAAAATTTTCTTCAACATGAGATATCACCTATTCGTTTTGAGTTTTATTTACTGAATTATTAGAAATTTAATTTGAGATTGTATCTGTATCGGTATGATCAGAATCCTGGTTTGGAACTGAATCTGTATCGGTATGATCAGATTCCTGGCTCAGAACAGAATCTGTATCAGAATTATTAGAATCCCGGCTCAGAATTGAATCTGTACTAGAGCTATTAGAATCCTGGCTCGAAATTGAATCTGTATCAGTACTATTAGAATCCCGGCTCCGTATTGAATCTGTATCAGAATTATTAGAACTCTGGCCCTGACTAGAATCAGTAGCATTTTTAGGTTCATTAGTATCGTTATTAATCACTTCTTTACTTTCACCTAGCTGGGTTTGAATTGTAGATTTAATGGACGCTATCTTTTGAAGATTAATTGTTTCATTTAATTGCTGGATTAGTTGATTAACAACCTGGTAGCCTTTTCTCTCATATTCATAGTTACTTTGTTCATTTTCAGGAAGTTCATGAATTTGATTGTGATAAGAGTTCAACTGCTCTTGAATACTTTGTAAACTCTTAATCTCATTATTTAATTCTTGTTCCTCATTAAGAACAGTAGTAAGTAAATTTGACAATTCAGAGCCATTAGCATTAATTGATGTCTTTAGGATCGACTTATATAAATGATTAGCTCTGGTTGAATGGTCTTTTGCGGCTATTTCTAATTGTTGGATTGTTTTGGGAAACACGATTGCTGCTG
Source organism: Bacillus sp. AFS088145 (assembly GCF_002564465.1). Taxonomy (GTDB): domain Bacteria; phylum Bacillota; class Bacilli; order Bacillales; family Bacillaceae_G; genus Gottfriedia. The sequence continues at coordinate 75,223 of NZ_NUUX01000009.1, forward strand.
AGACGACTTGTTCTGAAGATGCTTGACTAGAAAAGGTTGCCTCCGTTTGACCAACTGTTTGCATTGCTAAGTAAAATTGAATAGAACATAAACTTACGATGATGGAGACTTTTTTTCTTGCTTGTTTCAAATTTTCACTCCTTTGCAAAAGCCCTGTTGAAATTCATTATTGCTCAGTTGTCGGAAAATTGAAACCGGGTTATTTTTGATCCAATTATCGGTAGTATTTTGTCATAAATAGTCGATTTTAAGGTGAAAAGCTTAAAAAACAGCCCGAAAAAAACCCGGGTTTGACATATTGATTTAATTTTGAATTTTCTCAATAATGAAAATTGCAGTCGCAACAAAATTAAATAAGGGGTGAAAGTTTTGAGAATGAAAAAAGAGAAAAAAATGAGAAGAAAAGCAATTCCAGCAGTAATGGCGTTTACCGTAGCATTTGGAGGAGGTTTAACAACTTTACCTTCATTTGTAAATGTAAAAGCAAGTGCAGCAACAGTTGAACAAGCTTTAAGTAAGGACGAAATTGTAAAAGCTTTTCTTAATTCAAAAGTAGAAGGTCTTGCAAGATCAGGTTCCGCATGGGAACAATTTAAAGTTATTAGTGAACAAGCTGACAGCACGACAAATACTTACCATGTCAGAACAGTTGAACAGTACAAAGGAATTCCAATTTATGGATCTGGACAAGCTGTTGCACTAGACGCAAATAACAATGTATACGCATCATTTGGTAATGTAACACAAAAATTATCACGTACAATTATTCCAACTGAAGCGGCTATTTCTAAAGAAGAAGCAGAAGCAACTGCTAAGGAGAGCATCGAATCTCAAATTGGCACTGTTAAAAATTATGATGGAATTGATACTGAATTAACAATTTACCCACATAATGGAAAGTATTATTTAACATATTTAGTTAAGGCTTCAACTTCTGTGCCAGCACCTGGTTACTTCCATTATTTTGTGGATGCAACTAATGGAGAAATAATCGACAGCTTTGATGCAATAGATAATTTAGCAGATCCAGCAAAACTTACTGTTGCGGTTGGAAGAGGGTTAGACGTATTTGGCAAAATGCAGTCATTCCCTGTAGGAAAAGACACTACAACTGGAACTAGCTATTTATATGGTGGATCAATTGCTGGTGGTACTACAACGTCACCAAATATCGTGCCACTTGCAACTTTTGATGCTCATCGTATGGGTGAAACTCCATTTATTCTTCTTTCAGCACTATTAGGATTTACAGGATTTGAAATAGAAACAAAAAGTTCAACTAATTTTTTCTATGATCCTGCTGGAGTATCAGCTCAAATGAACTCTGATAAAGTAAATAAATATTATCAAACAGTGCACAAACGTAACAGTTTAGATAATAAAGGAATGACGTTAATCAGCACGGTTCATATCGGATCAAAATGGAATAATGCAGCTTGGAACGGAAAGCAAATGCTATACGGAGATGGTGATGGAATTGTTCTTGGTTCTTTAGCAGGCGGATTGGACGTTACAGGTCACGAAATGACACATGGTGTAATCTCAAATACTGCAAACCTTACGTATCAAGATGAGTCTGGTGCAATTAATGAATCATTGGCAGATATCTTCGGAGCATTAGCTGAAATGAATGCTGCAGGTGCTACAGTTCCATCTGATTGGGAGATGGGTGAAGATATCTACACTCCTACAAAAGATGGTGATGGAGGACTTCGTTCGTTAAGCAATCCAAAATCTAAGTCACTTAGTCCTATTTATGGTTTAAAGGATAATAAATATCCAGATAATTACGCGGATCGTTATTTAGGTACAGAAGATAAAGGTGGCGTACACATTAACAGTAGTATTAATAATAAGGCTGCATACTTAATCGCTGAGGGCGGCACACATAATGGCATTACAGTAACTAAATTACAACGTACAGTAGCAGAAAAAATTTACTACCGTGCATTAACAATGTATTTAACACCTTCTTCTGGATTTAAAGAAATGCGTGAAGCTGCTATTCAAGCTGCTCGTGATTTATACCCAGATAGCAAAACTACGGGTCAACCATCAACACAAACAAAAGCAGTAATGGATGCATATACTGCCGTAGGTGTTCAATAATAAATAAACTTAAAAACCATGAACATTTGTCTGTTCATGGTTTTCTTATAATCTATTAACTTTTACCTATTCATCAATAAAATTAGTATTAAATTACTACTTTTTATTATTAATTTTTTATTAGAATAACTTAATAATTTGTGTGTATAGCATGATGGAATCCATGCTTAACTATTGTATATTTAGTATAAGTTTTAGGATAGGAGGAGCAATCAATGATCGAAGGAGAAGTTATAAAATTTTATCGTACTAAAGCCGGGCTAACTCAAGAAGAACTAGGAAAAGGAATCTGCTCTTCTAAGCACGTAGGAAAAATTGAAAGAGGGAATACATCCTACTCTTCTGAGATTATTACCTTGTTTTCTGAACGATTACAAATTGATATTCGAAAAGAAATTGCGAACTTTGAAAATCTTGAAAATAAATTACAAAACTGGCATACAGCAATTATTAAACTAAGAATGAAGGAAGTTGATTCATATAAAAAAGAGCTAGAAGAAAGCCCTTTTATTAATTCGCCAAAATATGATGCTTTGTATCAATTGCTGCTAGCAAGATATTATCTCTTAAAGAACGACTATAAAAACACTTATACAATTATTCTAAGTATACAAAGAAACTATAAAGATCTACCTCCTTTTGAAAAAAATCTCCTTTTGCATGTAATAGGCATTTATTATTTAAATAATTACAATAATTCAAGTACAGAGAATCATCATAAAGCAATACAAACTTTAAAGAAGATTGATCTAAACGAATACGGAAATCCAGAATACTACTATCATTTAGCAGTAGCATATGGATGGGTTGATTCTAAGGTAATGTCTTATGTATACGCAGAAAAAGCGCTTAAATATTTTAAAGATACAAGTAATTATTTACGTGCCATAAATGCTGAATCAATTATGCTTTTACAATCAAGCAACGATGGGCATTTAGATTTTAAAAAATTAAAACAATCATATAAGAATCTGATTCATGATAGTGAAACGCTTAATGCACCAGATAAAACAGGGATGTTATTAAATAACTTTGCTTTGGAATATTTTAAAAGAAAAGATTATGAAAAAGCGCAAAAATATTATAAAGCAGCATTACAATTAGAGAAAAAGCCATCGGTGATTTATCTTCAACGACTTAATAATTATCTTAAAAGTTCATTTGAAGGTAAATTAATGCGTAAATCTGCTTTATTAAATAGTGCTCAAAAAGGTCTAACAATCGCGAATAATTTAAAGAATCAACATTATCAAATTCTTTTCACTTTACTGATCTATTTGATTGAAAATAAAACGAAAGAGTATATACAATACATAGAAAAAACCGCTTTTCCATACTTTAAGTCGCGCAATCATACTATTTTCATGAAACGATATGGTAAGGAGTTGTATGATTATTATGTGAAAGAAAAAGAGTTTGAGAAGGCAGTTGAAATGTCTAACTTCTTAATAGATGTTATTAAAATACATAACTAAAGGACTGTTGTAGGACAGTTCTTTTATTTTTTATTTTTTCAGATTAAAGAAGGAGTGTGACGAATAACGTTGCACTGCTAATAATATTAGCAATAATGATTTAAAGCGCCACCAAATTAAATTGGCAACGACTTTTTTCAGAGTGTTGAAATATAAAACGGTCAAACGTATATTAAGTGAATCTTATAGATAATATAATTCATTTTTTTTGTTCTAATAATGATTTAAATGTTTGAGCGGTTTTATAATATCAACAAACTCTAGTAACTCTTTATTCTTAAGAAGCTAAAAATATTTTAGAGTTAATTTTTTAGAAAAACAATTTCAAATGATTATTAAAAAAAGTTGATGTTAAATCTTAATTGACCTACAACTGATTAATAACCTGTTATGATACTCTAAGTAAAGGATATTAAATTAGGTTTTTAGAGTAACCATTTTTTTGTTTTATAAGTTGATTGGAACGAAGG
>NZ_NUUX01000009.1:79285-219283 GCF_002564465.1 Bacillus sp. AFS088145
CATGGAAAGCGAGCACCCCGTAGTGGAAATCAGCATCACTCTACTCCTTATACGAAAATTTGGTAATTAATTGGCAAGGTTGTTTTTCAACAACGTGAAAAAAGTTCCATAAAGGAACTTTTTTTAATGTTATTATGTTGAAATAATAATATCGAATGTGGGGGGAAATCTTACTATTTCTAACATAATTCTTTTATGATTGACTCTTTTCGAAATGGTTGTTGTTTGTAAACCGATCATTTTTAAAACACACAGTAATTAAAGAAGCTGATTGGAAACAAGGTGTGGGATTTCTGTAGGAGTATCAGAAAAAGTGAAAATTTGAGATGTCTCCCGAGTAATTCAACTAGACATCTCTTTAAAAGGCAACAAGATTTACGAAAAAAGTCATTATATACTACATATTAATTCTATGTTTAAAATGACAGAAATGTATGGGGGACAAACTATATTACAAAAATTTTTTTAAACATGTAATAATACATCCGCATTTCTGCCCATGAAAAATAGAAAAAGGATATTAAAATTAAAATATGATATGATTTTTTAAATAATTGTACTAATTTTAAAGGATGGGGATAAAGTATGATTCGAATTTTAATTGTGGATGATGATTCTCATATAAGAGAGTTATTGAAAATGTATTTACAAACTGAAGGCTATACAACATTTGAAGCAGCTAACGGAGATGAAGCTTCTATATTGCTTGAGCAACAACAAATTAATTTAGCGATTGTAGATATAATGATGCCAGGTAAAGATGGGTACCAGTTATGTGAAGAAATAAGAGAGTATTATGATTTCCCGGTAATATTGTTAACTGCAAAAAGCGAGCTTTCTGATAAAGAAAAAGGTTTTGCAGTAGGCACAGATGATTATTTGACGAAACCATTTGAACCAAAAGAAATACTATTCCGGATTAAGGCACTGTTAAGAAGATACAATATGATTAGTGCTCAAAAAATAAAACTGAACGAAACCGTTATCGATCGAAAAAGCTATGAAGTTTACTGTAATGGAAAATTACTTATGCTTCCAATGAAGGAATTTGAATTATTGTCTCAATTGGCAAGTTATCCGGATCGAATTTTTACACGTGATGAGCTGATCCAATTAATTTGGGGTGCTGATTTTGAAGGTGATGATCGAACAATAAATGTTCATATTAAACGTTTACGTGAAAGGTTTTCTAGTTTAACGAATGACTTTAGTATAAAAACCGTTCGAGGTGTTGGTTATAAATTGGAGGTCACCAGAAAGTGAAAACTTTATACATAAGAATTGTTCTTACAATCCTCGGTGTAATGATTTGTAGCAGTATATTGGCTTTCTTTCTTTCAAATGTGTATTACCACTATAATCTAAAGCCTTATAATGATAAAAAATTAACTAAAATGGCTTTAGACGTTAGTACTTTTTATGAAGAAAATAATGATATTGAATTAAGCAATTACTTAAAAAGTATTAGTAAATTGGGATATCAAATTTTATTAGTAGATCAACAAGGAAATCAATCCTATTATGGAGGTTCTTTTAGAGAAAAGAAATTAGATCGTAAAGTGATTGATTCCGTTTTAAATGGGAAGGTCTATCATGGTATTGCGGAATTTCCAACATCATTATTTGTGACTGGTTTTTTTGATAATACATTGAGCAATACAGTTGGTGTTCCTTTAAAATCGAGTACTAATCATTTAGCGCTTTTTATGCGACCAAATGTACAGCTTCAATTTGGTGAATTGCGTATACTCTTTTCTATTCTTCTCTTACTGACAATTGTATTAAGTATCGTATTCGTTCTAGTTAGTACAAGATATATTGTAAAACCGATTATTAAATTAACTGAAGCAACTAAAAAAATTGCAGAAGGAAAATATAATGTACAATTGCAAATTAAACGCCAAGATGAAATAGGAAAACTTGCTAATCACTTTTCGCACATGTCACAAAAATTAGGACAAATTGAAGCGATGCGTCAGGAGTTTGTTTCGAATGTATCTCATGAAATTCAATCACCACTTGCATCAATACAAGGGTTTTCGCAGTCACTACAAACTGAAAAATTAACCGAAGAGCAAAAGAATCATTACTTATCGATTATAGAGGAAGAAAGTAAAAGAATGTCCTTATTAAGTAAACAATTATTAACGTTAGCTGCATTAGATAAGGAAGAAAGTATTCTGCAAAAAACAACTTTTGATGTTGCCGAACAAATTAAACAAGTAGTTTTTACAACTGAATGGAGTTGGAGAAACAAAGAGTTGGCCATTGATTTGGAATTACCACAAACTTATGTGTGTGCTGACAAGAATCTACTACATCAAGTTTGGACAAATTTAATGACGAATTGTATTAAATTTAATTATGAAGGTGGATCAATCTCAATAAAACTGAGTAGTAATGAAGAGAATGTTCAAATTGAATTTCAAGATACTGGAATTGGTATTTCCGAAAATGATTTACAACAAATATTTAATCGATTTTTTATTGCTGATAAAGCAAGAAATCGAAAGGAATCCAGTAGTGGCTTAGGTTTAGCGATAGTCAAACAAATCATTGAATTACATAATGGGCATATAGAAGTAAGCAGTAAAGTAGGCGAAGGAACCAAATTTCATCTAACCATACCTAATATTAAAGAGTTCTGATTTATAATTGTAATCGACTGTTCACCTGCTGTTCATCTAACATTCCTATACTTTAAATTACAAAGAGTGATGCTTCTTTTTACACTCTTTAAAATTTAGTATGTTAAAGGAGATGAATGACAGGTGTTTCTAGCATTAAGGGAATTTAAACACGCAAAATTACGTTTTTTATTAATTAGTCTAATCATGATCCTTATATCATTCCTAGTATTATTTGTTTCAGGATTAGCGAAAGGATTATCTTTTGATAATGCTTCTTCTATTGATAGCATGTCCTCAAATTATTTTGTATTACAAAAAGAGTCGGGTAAACAAATTAATCATTCAATGTTAACGGAAAATCAAATAAATGAAGTTCAGAACTTGGTAGATGAGAAAAATTCCACTACTTTAGGAGTTCAAATGACTACGTTTCTAAAGGGTGGAACATCTAAAAAAATTGATGCTACCTTATTTGGAATTGATGTGAATGGTTTAGCGGCTCCAAAGGTAATTGAAGGCGAAATGATTAATAATTCAACAAAGAATGAAGTTGTAGGAGATATTTCTTTAAAAGAGAAAGGAATCAAGCTTGGGGATAATATTTCTGATCAAATCTCGGGCAAAGAATTTAAAATTGTTGGTTTTACGGAGAATCAATCATATAGTCACGCACCGGTTATTCATATGAATTACAAAGAGTGGTCGATGGTGAATAGTAAAAATTCATTTAATGCAATTGCGTTAAAAACAAACGAAAGTACTGCAAAAAAAGTAAGTGAAAAAGTCTCAGGAGTAGAAGTAATTAATAAAAACCAAGCATTAAAGGGCATACCTGGTTATAAAGAAGAACAAGGTTCTTTATTAATGATGATTGTATTTCTATTCTTTATCGGAGCATTTGTGTTAGCAGTCTTTTTCTATATCATTACAATTCAAAAAATCAATCAATTTGGCGTGCTAAAAGCAATTGGTTCAAAAACTAGTTATTTAGCTAAGAATATTATTTTTCAAGTTTTAACACTTACACTATTAAGTCTAATGATCAGTATTTCAATCACATTTGGATTATCTAAAGTATTACCAGCTAGCTTACCTTTTGTATTTGATGCTCAGTTAATCATCGGAAGTTCATTATTATTCCTATTTGTAGCAGTAGTCGGCTCGTTAATATCTTTATTAAAAGTAGTAAAAATTGATGCGATTGAAGCAATAGGGAGGGCTTTTTAATGAGTAATAAACTAGTACTAGATAATATTAGCAAAACATACAATGACGGAGATTCTTTAGCAACAACCGTATTAGATCAAGTTTCTATTCAAGTAAAAGCCGGTGAACTAGTAGCAGTTGTAGGTCCATCAGGCTCAGGTAAAAGTACCTTCCTTTCAATAGCAGGAGCATTATTATCTCCGACTAGTGGGAGAATTTTAATAGATGATATTGAAATAAGTAATCTTCCAGCAAATAAACTGAATGAATTTAGATTATCTAAAATCGGATTTATTTTTCAAATGTCTAATTTAATCCCGTATTTAACAGTTAAAGATCAGCTTCTATTAATTGCCGAATTAGCAGGAATAAAAAACAAAATTGCAGAGAAGAAGGCGAATGAACTGCTCGAACAATTAGGGTTATCAAAGAGGATGAGAAACTATCCGGAAAATTTATCAGGTGGAGAGAGACAACGAGTAGCCATTGCAAGGGCTCTAATGAATGATCCAGAAGTAATCTTTGCGGATGAACCTACAGCTAGTCTCGATTCTGAAAGAGGAAGATCAGTAGTCGAAATGCTATCTAAAGAAGTAAAGCAAAGACAAAAAGCTGCGATAATGGTTACTCATGATAAAAGGATGCTAGATTTATGTGACCGTGTTGTTTATATAGAAAATGGAAAACTTACTGAACAAATTTAAGGAGGAACCCGTTTTAATTGACGGGTTTTTTTCATATTGTTTATGAGTAAGTAATTTAGAACATCAAGCTATTTTAGTTATTCATGAACCCGTTATGAGTAACTAATTTAGAAAAATTAACAAAAGAACCCGTTCAATTCGAACGGGTTCATTAATTATAGATGGAATCGATCTAAAAGATTCGTTTTAGCAAGATCAATTACATCATTTGCATGACCATTTAATACAGCCTTTAATGTCCATAATGTAAATCCATGCGCTTGCTCAATACTCACTTTAGGAGGCATTGCTAGTTCTTGACGGTTTACTAAAACATCGATTAATGCCGGGCCGTTGTGCTCAAACGCACGTTGTACAGCGGATTCTAAGTCAGCAGGATCCTCTACACGAATTCCTTCGATCCCCATCGATTGAGCTAATGATGCAAAGTTAGGGTTTTCTAAAGTTGTGCCGGTTTCTAAGTAACCAGCAGCTTTCATTTCTAATTCTACAAAACTTAGTGCACTATTGTTAAATACAACCATTTTTACAGGTAATTTATGCTGATGGATTGTTAATAAATCACCCAATAACATTGATAATCCACCATCTCCGCATAATGCGACTACTTGACGTCCAGGTTGAGAAACTTGAGCACCAATTGCTTGAGGCATGGCATTAGCCATCGTTCCGTGATTAAATGATCCAAGTAATCTTCTTTTTCCATTCATTTGTAAATATCTTGCAGACCATAATGTTGGCGTGCCGACATCGCATGTAAAGATCGTATCTTCATTTGCAAGATCACTTACAATCTTAGTTAAATACTGAGGGTGGATCGGTGTGCGTCCTGGTTTTCCAACTGCAAATTTATCTAAATCTTCACGTACATTTTTGTATGCTGAAACATACTTCTCTAAATGGCTTGAATCTTTTACATCTGTTAAGAGAGGTAATAACTGACTAATTGTCTCTTTTACATCTCCACAAAGTCCATAAGTAAGTGCAGCCCGTCGTCCTAGATGCTCAGCTCGTACATCAACTTGTAAAATAACTGCATCGTCCGGATAAAATTGTCGATAAGGGAAATCTGTTCCAAGCATTAATAAGACATCGCAGTCCATGATAGCGTGATATCCTGATGAGTAGCCAATTAGTCCGGTCAACCCTGCATTATATGGATTATCGTATTCAAGGAATTCTTTTCCTCTAAGCGCAATAACCATTGGAGATTTTAACTTTTCGCAAAGAAGCATTAAATGAGAATGTGCACCTTCACAGCCTGCTCCGCAAAGTAAAGTAACCTTCTTACCATCATTTAGGAACCCAGCGAGTTTTTCTAATTCAGGTTTCGATGGACTAATCAGTGGATTCGTTACATGAATAACTTGTTCTGGAACAGTTTGTCGATCTTCTAAAGCAGCAATGTCTCCAGGTAAAACAAGTACAGATACACCTTTTCTTGCAATTGCATGCTGCATTGCAATCGTTGCTAGACGAGGCATTTGTTCTGCTCTATACACCGTTTCACAGAAGTGACTGCAATCTTTAAATAATTGCTCAGGACGAGTTTGTTGAAAATATTCACTTCCAATTTCGATGCTTGGAATTTGAGCCGCAATCGCAAGCACTGGAATACGGCTTCGATGACAATCGTATAATCCGTTAATTAGGTGGAGGTTACCTGGACCACTACTTCCCGCACAAACTGCGATACTTCCACTCATTAGAGCATCTGAACCTGCAGCAAAAGCTGCAACCTCTTCATGGCGAACGCCGATCCATTCAATTCTTTTTGAGCTTTTAATTGAATCCAAAACAGCATTTAATGAATCTCCAACAATACCATAAATTCTAGTAACTCCTGCCTGAATCAATGAATCAATCAGTAAATCTGCAATTGTTTTCCTCATTGTAATCTCCTTCTAGTTCACTGTTAGTAGGAACTAATTGAATTTAATAAGCCTTAGGCTACAGATAAATTTATGTTTTGCAGAACTTCAAAACGTTATACCAAAAAAAGGCAGGAAAAGTAGGAGGCATTAAGAATAAATACATTAAAAAGTCTTTTATCCTCGAATTTTTTGTCGAAGGAATCCATCTTGAAACTTACGTTTACGTAAGATTTATAATAAAACTATAGCTAGAAGGAGGAGGGCATTTTGAAGTTATATTCGATTCGAGAGATGACGAATGAATTTAATACGACTCATAGAACCCTTAGATATTATGAGGAAATCGGATTATTAATGCCTACCTATACTGAAAGTGGAAGAAGAAGGTACTCTCAAAAAGATTGTACACGTCTATATTTAATTCAGAGAGGTAAGCATTTAGGCTTTAATTTACAAGAAATAAAAGAAATGATTGATTTATTTACGATTGATCGAACAGGTGAAAAACAATTACAAAAAACAATTGAATATGGAAATCAGAGGATTATAGAGTTAGATAAAAAAATAAACGATTTAATCCAATTAAAAGAAGAAATTATTAAAATGAAGGGTAAACTTGAGCGGAAATTATTAGAGATTTAGTAAAAATATTGGGAGGGAGAGTATATGAATTTTTATAATGAAGATCTTAATTTACAAATGATTTTAAGAAAATATTTTAAAGAAGATTTTTTTACATGGGCTAACAGAGAATTAGAAGAATTTGGAGAGCTTTGTGCGAATGAAATCGATCAACGTGCAGTTCACACAGATCGTGAAGGGCAACCTCGTTTAATTAAATATGATGCATATGGTAATGATATTTCACATGTTTGGGTTAATGAAGGTTATAAACAAACTGTAAAAGATACTTATAAAAGAGGGATTGTTAGCTATATTCATAAGCCAATTCCAGAACTTGGTATAAAGGGGAATTATATTTATTCCTATGCGCAAGGGTATTTATTATCACAGACTGAAGCTGGTTTTTATTGTCCAGTAACATTATCAATGGCTGCTACGTTTTTAGTTGAAAGATATGCAGATGAAGCATTAAAAGAAAAATATCTTCCCCATTTATTATCGACTGGGGAAACAGAATTATATGAAGGTGCAACTTTTTTAACTGAAAGACAGGGTGGTTCAGATGTTGGATCCAATGTAGTGAAAGCGGTTAAAGAAGGAGATTACTATCGTATTTACGGAGAAAAATATTTTGCTAGTAATGCAGGTCAGTGTGGTATTACAACGATTTTAGCAAGGATTGAGGGAGCAGCTTCTGGGAGTAAGGGGTTAAGTTTATTTTTAGTGCCTTGGAAGAATGACGACGGTACAAATAATGGATTCACGATTCGTCGCTTAAAAGATAAGTTAGGTGTAAGAGCGGTTCCATCAGGAGAAGTTGAGTTTAATGGAGCGAAAGCATTTCTAATCGGAGATCCTTCTAGAGGAATTAACTATATGATGGAAGCATTGAATTTATCAAGAATATGTAATGCAGTAGCATCAGTTGGAATTATGAGAAGAGCCTATGTAGAAGCGAAGAAATATGCAGAAAATAGGCTAGCATTTGGACAATTACTAACAAATTTCCCAATGATCAAAGAAACATTAGCAAAACTTGCAACCATTCAGGAAGTACAAACAAGTGCAGTATTTAATTTAGTGGCCTTATATGATCGAGTGGTTGGAAATGAAAATGGAACAACCGAGGAGCAAACATTAGTAAGACTTTTAATCGCTTTATTAAAAATGCGTACAGCTGAAGAAGCAATTCATTTCTCCCACGAAGCGATTGAAATGCATGGAGGAAATGGTTATATTGAAGATTTTGTTACACCTCGACTTTTAAGAGATGCTCAAGTACTTACAGTCTGGGAAGGAACAGCTAATATTTTAGGTTTAGAGATTTTGAGACTGTTTAACAAAATGAATGGATATCAAGTCTTTAAATCATTTATTGAAGAAAAATTAGTAGATACACCTCAAACATTAATAGTTGAAAGTGAAATCATAAAGAAAAAGCTAGAAGAGTTAAATGGAATTATTCATTATACATCTACTTTAGATGCTAATACCCAATCATATAATGCTAAGAAAATAGCAAATAAAATGGCAGATTTAGTTGAAGCAGTTACTGCTCTTGAAGATGCAAAAGATCATATTCGAAAAGAGTACATTGCAAAAGTATTGATCAATGAACGATATTTTAAAGATGAAATTAATAAGAAACAAATTCATTTAAAGTATTTTGATGAAATTGTTGGCTATAAAGTTTCGATAAATAAATGATTATCAATACATCTCTTTACATTTAAAACATTTTAATAATAGGAGTAAAGATAGTAAGGATGTTTGGTGGGGTCTCGATAAATATGAGTGGTTTCAACTATTTGGCATTTTTCTGGAAGAAGGGAAAACTGTTTGAATATAGAATGTATCTATAGTTCATATACTTATATTTCTGAAATTAGTAAAGGGGTTGCACTTAATGTCAGATGGTTGTTTCAAAGTTCATGACGTTCTTGAAAATTATAAAACAGCGATTTACGAAAAAGATATTGAAAGATTTCTATCCTTGTATGCTCCTGAAATACATATTTATGATTGCTGGGGGAACTGGGAGTGCAAGGGTATTTCTTCATGGAAGGAAAATGTAGTAGAGTGGTTTAATGGATTGAGTGAGGATGGTGTTTTACTTAAAGTTGAATTTAATGATCTAGTAGTTGAAGAAAATTCAAATCTGGCATTTGTACATTGTGCTGTTACTTTTGCTGCTCACCAAGAAGAATCTGGTGAGAAACTTCGTCAAATGACAAATCGGTTCACATTCGGTTTAAAAAAGGTGAATAAGACTTGGGTCATTGTTCATGAACATTCATCATTACCTATAAATATGGAGACTGGTAAGGGAATTTTTAACTTGAAGTAAACAATAAATTATTTTGATTGGTGATAAAGGAAATTATATGTAAAAAATCTAAAGAATAATGATGTATGATTAATTTTTAAAAATCCAGTGGAATAAAATTAAGCTTTTTTTAAGGTTTATGTGATATCTTTTTACTGATAATTTTTCTTTCTTTTATTAGGCGACTTCTTTTTTGAAGTCGCTTTTTTTAATAATATTGGATGTTGCACATGCCGACATAAATAATATTTATTAAAGCAACATAAAAAAGCCTTTATCTACGTTGTAATTTAGATAAAGGCTTTTAATTTCGACGTTTAATTATTGGTTCTACTTTTTCAACACATTAATTTTATAACTCTGGGAAACAGTAGTAGTTTCAAAATGAGTAAAAGAATAAAACACAGTTAAGATGAGCAGCAGGCTAGAAATAATAATTACTGGAAAGAATGATGATAGTAGTTTTGGGAATCGCTGACTTAAAAACATAGTAGAACAAAATATGGCTGAACAAGTTAATAATAATAAACAAATTAATAATAAAGCATGTGCTTCTGATATTGAAATCATCACGACAATCATGCTCCCCATCATACCGGCCATCATTCCAGTAAAGATCCCCTCAAGTAGTGCAAGGAAATGTAATCGAAAACCAATAAATAATCCAATGAGTGCAGATACGCCCATCGAAATGAGTAAGGAATGGAAAAATTGTTGGTGATTTGAAAGTGTAATGAGCACACCTATTGTTAAACCAGTAGTCATACTGATCATCATCATATACATCATTTGATGCATCTGGTCATTTTTTGTTGGTTTGAGGTGGATCGAAATGATTGTTATAAAGAGCATTATGCTAATACATACCCAACTGGTGAACATATATGATACCCCCTAACTATTCGCTTTTTATTATCATATGGACAACTTAAAATAAATAGAATAAAAAATTGACACCTATACCCCCTATGAGTATATAATAATGGTGAGGTGATAAAATGGAAAATTGCCATGATGATCAAATGGTTCCAAGAAGTGAAGACGAAATTAATGATTTAATGAAGCGTCTTCGTAGAATAGAAGGGCAAGTAAGAGGAATTCAAAAAATGGTCGAAGAGGACCGATATTGTATAGATATTTTGACGCAAATTATGGCAGTTGAAGCTGCTATGAAAAAGGTAAGTTTCTCATTAATTGAAAGACATGCGAATCATTGTATGGTTAAAGCTGTTAAAGAAAACAATGGTGGAGCATCAGTTACTGAATTAATGGAGGTTATTAAGCGTTACGTAAAATAAGGGGGTTGATTAATATGAATGATGCAAAGCAGTTAACCCTTGGTATAGAGGGGATGACCTGCGCCGCATGTGCAACCCGAATCGAAAAAAGCTTAAATCGAATGGATGGCTTGGAAGCGAATGTGAATCTGGCATTAGAAAAAGCTACTATAATCTATGATAAAGGACAATATCAAACTTCTGATTTAATAGAAAAAATCCATACGATTGGTTATGAGGTTGCAGTTGAAAAAGTTACATTAAATATTGAAGGAATGACATGTGCTGCATGTTCAGCTCGAATCGAAAAAGTAATAGGAAAAATGGATGGAGTTGTTCAAATCAATGTTAATCTAGCAATGAATATAGCAACGATTTCTTATTTACCTGAAGTACGCTCGGTCCAATCCATAATAGATAAAATTAGTCATATCGGTTATGCAGCAGCTATAAAAGAAGAAAATGCAGTTAAAGAACAAGACACAACAAAAAACAAACAGATCCAATTGATTGTTTCAATCTTACTTTCACTTCCACTATTGTATTCGATGGTATCTCATCTGCCATTTAGTACAAATATATGGATGCCACATTTATTAATGAACCCATGGTTTCAACTATTATTTGCAACTCCAGTTCAGTTTATTATAGGTTGGCATTTTTATGTAGGAGCTTTTAAAGCAATACGAAATTATAGTGCGAATATGGATGTGCTCGTCGTACTCGGAACTTCAGCAGCTTATTTTTATAGCTTAGTTGAGTCGATTAAGACAATCAATAATAGTATGTATATGCCGCATCTATATTTTGAGACAAGTGCAGTTTTAATTACATTAGTTTTGCTTGGAAAATATTTTGAGCATATTGCTAAAGGGAAAACGACTGAAGCAATTTCAAAACTAATGGAATTACAAGCTAAGGAAGCAATTGTATTAGAAAATGGAAATGAAGTTTATGTACCATTGGAAGCTGTAAAAGTTGGAGATCTACTACTTGTTAAACCAGGTGAGAAAATTCCAGTGGATGGTGTCATTGTATCAGGAGTATCTACAGTTGATGAATCAATGATTACAGGTGAGTCCTTACCAGTTGATAAAAAAACTGATGATAAAGTTGTTGGTGCAACAGTCAATGGAAATGGTATTTTAACAATACGAGCTGAAAAGGTTGGTAAGGATACGGCATTAGCAAATATTGTGAAAATAGTTGAAGAGGCACAAGGTTCAAAAGCTCCAATTCAAAGATTAGCAGATCGAATTTCGAATATATTTGTTCCAATTGTAATCGGTATAGCCATATTAACATTTATCATTTGGTTTTTTGTAGTCGATCCACAAAATTTGCCTAAGTCAATTGAAGTAGCAATAGCTGTTTTAGTCATAGCATGTCCTTGTGCTTTAGGACTTGCTACACCAACTTCGATTATGGTTGGAAGTGGAAAAGGTGCGGAAAACGGGATTTTATACAAAGGCGGAGAATTTTTAGAGACTACCCAAAAAATTAATACAATCATTCTTGATAAAACAGGAACTGTTACAAAAGGAAAGCCTGAAGTAACAGATATTATTAATTTAAATCATCGAGAGGATTTATTGAAGCTCGTTGCAAGTGTAGAGAAAATGTCAGAGCATCCTTTAGCACAAGCAATTGTTCAATACGCTGTTAAACAGGAATTGCAACTAACTGATATTACAGAGTTTATTGCTATACCTGGACATGGAGTAGAAGCCTTGATTGAAAATAAAAAGGTATATATCGGTACTAGAAAGTTAATGAATGAAAAGAATATCGATTTTTCTCCAGTTGAAGAACAATTAATTGTATTTGAATCTGCCGGGAAAACAGGAATGTTAGTAGCAATTGATGAGAAACTTGAAGGAATTATTGCTGTAGCCGATACGATTAAAGAATCTTCAAGAAATGCGATAAAAGCTTTAAAGGATTTAAAAATAGAAGTTTTTATGGTAACCGGTGATAATAAACACACAGCAAAGGCGATTGCGGATCAAGTTGGGATTGAAAATGTATTTGCTGAAGTTCTACCAGAGAAAAAAGCAGATATAGTAGCTGAACTACAAAAACAAGGGAAAATTGTTGCAATGGTTGGAGATGGGATTAATGATGCTCCGGCTCTTGCAAAAGCAGATATTGGTATGGCGATCGGTACTGGTGCAGATGTAGCGATTGAAACAGCGGATGTTACGCTAGTAGGTGGCGACTTGTCACATATTCCGAAAGCTATTAGCTTAAGTAAGAAAACAATGAATAATATTCGCCAAAATTTATTTTGGGCGTTATTTTATAACAGTTTAGGTATACCGATTGCAGCTTTAGGGTTATTGCAGCCTTGGATTGCAGGTGCTGCAATGGCATTTAGCTCTGTTTCGGTTGTCTTAAACGCATTACGATTAAAACGCATAAAAATTTAGGAGGATTTAGTAATGGAAACAATATTAAAAGTAGAAGGTATGACATGTGGACACTGCAAAGCTGCAGTTATGAAAGCGGTAGAAGGAGTGTCTGGTACAAATAATATAATTGTAAGTTTAGAAAATAAAGAAGTAACATTCAATACTTCAAACGCTGAAACAATTGAGAAAGTGAAAGAGGCTATTGAAGATCAAGGTTACGATATCGTTTAATCGAAGTGTTATCGAACAATTAAAAAAGCGAACTAAAGGTTCGCTTCAGACTGTTGACAAACGCTCGCTTTCTTCGTTGCTTCGCCTGTCTCCGGTGCTCATTACCGTCTAGGGTAACTCCGCGCTCCTCGCCAGGCTTCGCGCCTCGAAAGACAAGCGCTTGCAATCAGTCTGAAAATCAATTTTTTGGGACTTTGTCTACACACCGAGGCGAGCTATAAGTTCGCTTTTTATTTGGGAAAAAAAATATACTGGGGAGAGAATTAGATGAAATACTTATTGTTGATACTTAGTTTTTTTACTGTTTTAGGTTTAAGCGGTTGTGAAAGTAAGACACACACAGGATCAACTCATGAAAATATGAATCATGAAACAAAAGAAGAGATGAATTCTACTCAAGTAAAATTTTCATTTAATGGTATTCCAGAGAGTGGTAATAAAGTAGATTTAAACTTACAGGTTAATAGTTTAGAAGGAAAACCAGTTGATCAGTTTGAACTTGAACATGAAAAATTAATGCACTTGATCATTGTAAGTAAAGATTTATCTTTTTTTGACCATTTGCATCCACAATATAAGGGTAAAGGATTATTTACAGTAATACCGAACTTTCCAAATGGCGGTGAGTATAAGTTATTTACGGATTTTATACCTAAGGGCTCTGATAAAAATGTAAAATCCAAATTAGTAAAGGTATCGGGGCAAC
Organism: Bacillus sp. AFS088145; assembly: GCF_002564465.1. Classification (GTDB taxonomy): domain Bacteria; phylum Bacillota; class Bacilli; order Bacillales; family Bacillaceae_G; genus Gottfriedia. Next base: position 93,275 of record NZ_NUUX01000009.1, read on the forward strand.
CAGCCAAACCAGTTTCACTAATACCAGATAAAGTATTAACAAAAGTAATTGATGGAAAAGAAGTTACTTTAAAATTTGATAAATTAACGACAGATAATGAAGTTAAAATGACATATACGATCAAAGATGCTAAAACAAAAAAAGATATTAAAGATTTACAGCCTTATTTAGGTGCAGTTGGTCATGTTGTTGCGATTAGTGGTGACACTAATACATATTTACATGTGCATCCTATGAATGAAAAATCAAGCGGACCTGTTGCTGAATTCATGACGAGTTTTCCAAAAAAGGGATTATATAAAATATGGGGACAGTTTAAGCAAAATGGAAATGTATTTATCGTACCATTTATAGTAGACGTACCATAATTTAAATAGAAAAAGCAGGAAACTTTATAAGATTCCTGCTTTTTCATACTTTTGAATTATAAAAATATAGTATATTCGCGGATTACTAGTTTTATTGAATACTCGGTTTAATATCTGCTGCTTTTTCTATTATATTAAAATTTTGCGATAGAGTTCCTTAGCAACAGATGGTTCCTTTGTACCGTGAATAATCGCTCGACCGTCTTTAAATAAAACAATGCGATGATCTTCATAAGTACATGACAATAAATAAGGATTTACAATCAAATCGTTTACTAACCCTTGTAATCTTTCAGAAAGGTTAGTTAGTGTTGGGATTTTAGGAGATGATACTCTTAATTGGACTGCATCTCTTCCACATAAAACATATGACTTCATGTGGTCATCATCTTTTAAAAATGGATAACTTCTTTTAGTGCCACATGTTGGACAATTTTTATTTTTTAATTTTTCGATGTTTATATCAGACTTTTCATGCTTCCAAACATCAATCGATTGTAAGATTGGTAAAAGTTCATAGTTAGTAAGATATTGCATGGCATAAGTTACTTGGTAGGCAGCAATCATTTGCACAATTGGACTGATTACTCCAACTGTATCGCAAGTCATATTTAAAGTTGGTATATGATTTAATAAACAGTTAAGGCATGGAGTTTTTCCTGGGATAATAGGAAACGAAAGGCCATAGCTTCCAACACACGCACCAAAAATAAAAGGAATCTCATGCTTAATTGCTGCATCATTCACAACCATTCTAGTTTCAAAATTATCTGTTGCATCTAGTATGATTGTTTGCCCTTTAATCAACTCTTCAATATTAAGACTAGTAATATCTTTTATTAAACTAGTAATCGACACTTCACTATTAATTTGTTGAAGTCGATTTTTAGCTGCAATTACTTTAGGTAGTTTATTTCTAGCATCTTCTTCAGTATAAAGAGACTGCCTTTGTAAATTAGTCCATTCAACATAATCACGGTCAACAATTGTTATATTTCCAATGCCTGCTCTTACAAGCATTTCTGCTATTGATGAACCTAGTGCACCAACACCAATAATAATGGCACTGGCTTTTTGTAAGCTTGATTGACGATCTCTTCCTAAAAATAATTCTTGCTTTGCATAACGGTTTGTCAAGAATTCACCAACCCTGTGATTGGGCTACTAGCTTCACCATAATTTTTTTCTTCAATTCTACCTGCCTCATAACCAAGCCTTCCTGCTTCAATAGCAAGCTTCATCGCAACTGCCATTTTTACAGGATCTTTTGCGTTAGAAACCGCAGTATTTAAAAGGACTCCATCAGCACCAAGCTCCATTGCAAAAGCTGCATCTTTTGGTGACCCGATTCCAGCATCTACAATAACAGGTACATTCGATTGCTCAATAATAAATTTAAGATTTAATGGGTTAATAATTCCTTTTCCGGAACCGATTGGAGATGCACCTGGCATAATCGCATGTACACCAAGTTCTTCTAGTCTTCTTGCAAGCACAACATCATCGGAAGTATAAGGTAATACGATAAATCCTTCGTTTAATAACATTTCTGATGCCTTCAATGTTTCGATTGGATCAGGTAATAATGATTTATCACAACCAATTACTTCTACCTTAATCATATCGCACAAGCCTGACGCTTTTGCCAATCTTGCAATTCTAACTGCCTCTTCAGCAGTTTTTGCACCAGCCGTATTAGGCAATAATTTATATTTCGATAGATCTAATTGTTCAAGAAAATTTGGTTGAGATTCCTCAAAAATATTCATTCTTCTAACAGCAAAAGTTAATATCTCGGCTTCCGATACTTCAACAGCTTCTTTCTGGACTTCAAATGAAGGGTATTTTCCTGTTCCTAATAATAATCTTGAATGAAATGTATGATTTCCTACTTTTAACATGATTAGCCACCACCTACAAAATGTATTAATTCTACAGAATCTCCATTAGAGAGACGAGTTAACGAATACTGTTCCTTATAAATAATTTCTTTATTAACCTCGACAATAACAATTCGGTTTTCTAATTGATATTCATTAAGCAGATCCTGAATTGTACAGGTTTTGCTCGAAATATCGATATTCTTTCCGTTTAATCTTATTTCCAAATGCCTACACCTCCAAAGAGTTAAAATGAACGATTGATTTTAAATGCTTCGATCCAGTTACGATCTACTTTCCGCTTAAGGATCAAATCTCGAATTAATTTTCCAGTTGCTGGTGCAAGCAATATTCCATTACGAAAATGGCCGGTCGCAAATAAGATTTGATCTTCTTCCGGGTGAGTTCCAATAAAGGGATTATAGTCGAGAGTACGCGGTCGTAATCCTGCCCAAAATGAATCAATTTTCATGTCTTCAATTTCAGGAAGCATTTTTTTAGCGCTTTGTATTAATGACTCAATCCCCCCTAAGCTAGGGTTCTCATTCCATTCGTTATCGACCATCGTAGCTCCAATGACAAGGCGGCCGTCATTCCTTGGAACAATATAATTTTGTTCATGGAAGAGAGTATGCTTTAATGCAACTTTTTCACTTTTGACCGAGATGCATTCACCTTTAACGGGAATAATTTCGTGATGTAATCCAAGCTGTCCAAACAATGAATTACTCCAAACGCCACTTGCAACCACAATGGTTTTTGCTTCAAAATTACCATTTGTTGTTTTAATTAAATAATATGAATCATTTTTTTGAATTTGAAATACATGTGTATATTCAAAAATAGATGCACCTAAAAGTTGAGCACCTTTGCAAAATGCGTTACAGACAGAAACAGGTAATACATTCACGTCGTCTTCAATATAAGCTGCTCCAATTATGTTTGGATGGACGCCAGTTATCTGTTTTTTTAACTCCTCCTGGTTATACCAAAGTGCTGAAGTTTGAGTGAGTAGGGGAGTTAATTGTTTTTTTTCTAAATCTGTATAAGCTAGTTTGAAAATACCACCTTTTTTAAGTTCAATATCAATTCCACATAATTCTTTTAATTCTTCTTGAAGCTGAAAATAAGTTAATTGACTGTTTCTTGCAAAAGTAAAAAATGACTCGGAGTGATCCCACTCGGAATGGGCACCAAGCATTCCAGCAGCTGCCTTAGTTGTTTTCTGTCCAACCTGCTGTCCTTCAAGAACTGCGACATTAATGTTTTCTTTCGCTAGATAATAAGCAATGGAACAACCTATTATTCCACCACCAATTACTACAACATCAAATTTCTTGTTCATAAGCAAATTTGCACCTTTCAAAATATTGCAGCGCAGCTTCTAGAGGATTTCGGGCAGAAAATATGCCAGACATTACAGCTATACCATCAATGTGATTCTCTTTTAGAACTTGGATATGTTCAGGTAATATTCCGCCGACTGCATAGATTGGTATAGTTAACGTATTTTTCATTTCTGGAATTAGTTCAATCCCATTAGGTGTTAATCCATTTTTACACGCTGTTTCAAAACAATGACCGTACATAATATAATCAGCTCTATCATTTTCTGCCTGTATTGCTTCAGTAAGTGTGTGAACTGATTTTCCTACTCGTAAATTAGGAAAATATTCTTTTACATCAACAAGTGGAAGACCATGTCCTGGCAAGTGAATATTTGATAAGTTAGAGAAAATAGCAATATCTAAACGATCATTTAAAACAATTTTTTTCATATCTACTTTGTTCATTTTTAGTAGATTTAAGAGTGATATTAGCTCGATTGCCTTTTTCGATTTTTCGCGAATATGTACATAGTCGACTGCATCGATTATTTGAATTATTTTTGTAGCAAGTACTTCGACTGAGTGCTGATCATCTGTAATTGCAATAAGTTCCATGGCCCAGCCTCTTTCATTTGCAAAATTTTTTCAAACAAAAAAACCACTTTCCTAAAAAAAGAAAGTGGTTACATTGCACGCGAAAAAAGTATAAAATGCGCCACTTTCCTACGCAGGTACTAGCCTGTTCAGGTTTTGAGGGTTTAAAAGTAACTACCTTATTCTCAGCCCTTATCAAGGGATCCCCTAGTGATGAATATGTATGAAAATTAATCTTAGCATAGCATATAAAAAATAATATTCAATACTAAATTTTATTTTACTAGTCCAATTTTATTACCAGAAATTGGGCTTGAAGTATAGTGAAATCAAGTGTTTTTAGGAGTGTAAAAAAACCAAAAATTTTTTTTGTTTGGAGTTTCTGTAAAAATTTAGGGAAATAAAAACATTTACATTTTAAATTTATGGGTTTATATTTAGTTTGAACAATTTAATCGATTGACTAGGGGTGTCCAATTAATTGGGCTGAGAGAGGAACGCTATTAAGTTTCTTAACCCTCAGGACCTGATCTGGTTCATACCAGCGTGGGGAAGTTAGAAATTTTTCATTAATGATTACATAATTATTAATGTAGTTTTGCTAACACTTAGCCGGGTCTTAAAAATATGATTCCGGCTTTTTTTCATGCTTTAAATGGATTGGATTTCGTCCTTTTTAAACTAATTAAAAAGGGGAATGAAATCAAATGAACAATTCTGTAAATGAAATGAATTTTTCCATCATGTCTAGTTTTTCAGGGAGTAAGAAGGTATATGTTGAAGGATCTAGACCTGACATTAAGGTGCCAATGCGTGAGATTCAATTAAGTCCAACAACTGGCACTTTTGGCGAAGAAGAAAATGCTCCAGTTAGAGTATACGACACTAGTGGACCTTACACAGACTCAACTAGCTCAGTTGATATTCGAATGGGACTTAAGGCGATTAGACAAAACTGGGTAATCGAACGAAATGATGTTGAAGAGTATGAAGGGCGTGAAATAAAGCCTGAAGATAATGGATATAGAAAAGAGTCAGATCAACATAATGTTGAGGTATTTAAAGGGTTAAAGAGAAAACCGTTACGTGCAAAAGATAATGGAAATATTACTCAAATGCATTATGCTCGTAAAGGGATTATTACACCTGAAATGGAATTTATTGCGATTCGAGAGAATGTTTCAGCCGAATTTGTTCGTGATGAGGTTGCAAAAGGAAGGGCTGTCATTCCATCGAATATTAATCACCCTGAAAGTGAGCCAATGATCATCGGTCGTAATTTTCATGTGAAAATAAACGCCAATATAGGTAATTCAGCGGTTACGTCTTCAATCGAAGAAGAAGTAGAAAAAATGACATGGGCTACTCGTTGGGGAGCGGATACGATGATGGACCTTTCTACTGGGAAGAATATTCATACAACACGTGAATGGATTGTCCGAAACTCGCCGGTACCAGTAGGGACAGTTCCGATTTATCAGGCGCTTGAAAAGGTTAATGGAATCGCTGAAGATTTAACCTGGGAAGTGTTTAGAGATACTCTAATCGAACAAGCGGAACAAGGGGTAGACTATTTTACGATTCATGCGGGAGTATTATTACGCTATATCCCATTAACTGCAAAACGAGTGACAGGAATTGTATCTCGTGGCGGGTCTATTTTGGCTCAATGGTGTTTAGCTCACCATAAAGAGAATTTTTTATATACTCATTTTGAAGAAATTTGTGAAATTATGAAGCGTTATGACGTAACCTTCTCTTTAGGAGATGGACTGAGACCAGGCTCAATCGCAGATGCAAATGATGAAGCACAATTCGCTGAGTTAGAAACACTAGGTGAGTTAACGAAAATTGCTTGGAAACACGATGTTCAAGTTATGATTGAAGGACCAGGACATGTACCAATGCACTTAATTAAAGAGAATATGGATAAACAATTAGAAATTTGTCAAGAAGCGCCATTTTATACATTAGGACCGTTAACGACTGATATTGCGCCTGGCTACGATCATATTACATCAGCAATTGGTGCAGCAATGATTGGTTGGTTTGGTACTGCAATGCTTTGTTATGTAACTCCGAAAGAGCATTTAGGTCTTCCAAATAAAGAAGATGTAAGAGTAGGTGTTATTACATACAAAATAGCAGCGCATGCAGCTGACTTAGCAAAAGGACACCCTGGTGCACAAAAAAGAGATGATGCACTTTCAAAAGCAAGATTTGAATTTAGATGGCGTGATCAGTTTAATCTTTCCCTTGATCCTGAAAGAGCAATTGAATATCACGATGAAACATTACCTGCTGAAGGAGCTAAAACAGCGCATTTTTGTTCAATGTGTGGTCCAAAATTCTGTAGTATGAGAATCTCACAAGATATTCGAGATAAAGTAAAACAAGAAGAACTTCAGAATGATTCAATCATTGAAGAAGGAATGAAAGAAAAAGCGCTCGAATTTAGAAAACAAGGCGGAGAAATCTATCAATAAGGGTGTGAGCCTTATATGAATAGGGTAGAAGAAATTATAAAAGAAATAAAAAATTTGGAAAAAAATATGAGTCAATTAAAAATTGAACTGAATGCAATTCAAAAAAATTGTATACACGATTTCCAAAAAAAAGATACGATACAAGAATGCCTTAAATGCAGTTTAATCGAAAGCTTATCTTGGTAATATAATGAATAAATAAAGAAACAAACCTCAAAACAAGAGGTTTGTTTTTTTCTCCGGAATTAATGTTCTGACAAATTATTGATTGAAACTTCTTCCTCTCGATCTGGTTGACCTAGCGGATAGATTCTAGCAGTTTCATTAGTTTCATCAACGTGTTGAATGTAAATTGGCACTCCATTGTATGTAACATTAGCCATTTCAGGTGAAGAAGCAATTTCTTGAGCTCGTTGTTTATTCATAAGGAACCTCCTCTAATTAAAAATAGAAACCTAACATATTATTAACAGAGGTAAACTTGAGTATTCATAATCAAGTACAAACTTTATATAAATAAAAAAAACTCCTGTTAAAATTTAACAGGAGTTTTATAGTTTTTAAAGATTACCAGTGATGTCCATATCCATATCCGTCATGTCCAGACCAGCAAGCTGCTCCAACAATGATTAATAAGATAAATAGAACAACGATTAAAGCAAAACCGTTAAGATGGTGTCCGTGATGTCCAGTACTCATACATTTGACCTCCTTCATACGATATTTAAGGGATAACTCCCTTAGGGTCATGTAACTAATTGAAAATTACAATTAGGAGAGGTGGATAATGTATCGTATGTTTTTTTGCCAACTATGAAACTAGTCTATAATGTAATTAGGCTTATACCTAGACGTAAGTTTTAATAAATGAATTATTTTTCCTTAGGAAGTGAAATTGCTGTTTCAACTACATAACCATTTTGAAACTTCACTGCAATTGTTCCTAAATAAGTGTCAGTAGGCTGAAGTGTTTCAGTACAAGTAAAATAACGAATATGTACAACTTCCTTCGTATCTTTACTAATCTTTTGACAAGCAAGTAAATTACTTAGTCGTTTTAATGCAATCTCTCTTTTCACTCCAATAAGATCTTTTTTAATAAATGATTCATAATAATTTTTTAATGGGAACATTTTAACAGCTCCTGTTCATTCGAAAATAAAATTTCTTAAGTCGTATCATATCATAAAGTAAATCTGTTTTTGCTGTAGATATCTATAATTATTCTAGATTGTTAAGGGAAATATGTAACGAACAAAAAAATCCCACTATAGGTTACTATAGTGGGATTTCATTACTTATGCAGTTTGATTTGAATCCTTATCAATCTTATTTTTATTGTTTAGTTTAGAATTTTTATATCCGTAAGTTATATAAATTACTAAACCGATTACTAACCAAACTACGAAACCTTTCCAAGTAAATGATGAAAGTTGTAGCATTAAATATACACAGAATACAACAGCTAATACTGGTACTACAGGTACCCAAGGAGTTTTGAATCCGCGCTTTAAGTCTGGGCGAGTTTTTCTTAATACTAGAATACCAAGAGAAACAGCAGAGAAAGCGAATAGAGTACCGATATTTGTTAATTCAGCTAATTTGTTTAATGGAATTAAGCCAGCGAATAAAGCAACTAGTCCGCCAGTTACCCATGTACTAGTTACAGGAACTTGAGTTTTCTTGTTAACATTTGATAATTTTCCTGGTAATAAACCGTCTTTACTGATTGCATAGAATAGACGAGATTGTCCAAACATCATTACGATTAATACAGTTGTAATACCGATGATTGCGCCAAGTGAGATGAAACCAGCAGCCCAATCTTGATGAATAAATGCTAGTGCAAAAGCAACAGGGTCTTTAACACCTAATTGATCAAACGGAACGATACCAGTAAGAATTAATGAAACGACAATATATAAGATTGTACAAATCGTTAAAGCTGTGATAATACCGATTGGTAAGTTACGTTGAGGATTTTTAACTTCCTCAGCTGCAGTTGATACTGCATCAAATCCAAAGTAAGCAAATACTACTACTGCAGCACCAGCTGTTACACCATGGAATCCCATTGGCATAAATGGAGTCCAGTTATGCGGTTGAACGTACCAAACACCTACTACAATGAAAAGTGCTACTACTGCTAATTTTACAATTACCATGATCGTGTTAAGTTTTGCTGATTCTTTAACACCTCTAGTAAGAATGAACGTAACAATTAAAACAATGATTACTGCCGGTAAATCAATATAAGTATGTTTAGATGGATCAAATGCACTTGTTAAAGCTGTTGGAAGGTTTACTCCAAAACCATGTAATAAACTTTGGAAATAGCCAGACCATCCACTTGCTACTGCTGAAGATGCAAGTCCATACTCTAGTACCATATCCCAACCTAATATCCAAGCAATCACTTCACCAAAAGCAACATAACTATAAGTGTAAGCACTACCAGCCTCTGGAATCATAGATGCAAATTCAGAGTAACAAAGTGCAGCGAATGTACAAGCTAAGCCTGCGATTATAAATGAAAGAATAAGTGCTGGACCAGCGTAATCAGCTGCTGCTACACCAGTTAAAACGAATATACCTGTACCGATGATGGCACCGATACCTAACATTGTAAGATCAAACGCCCCTAGAACTTGCTTAAGTGAACTAGGCGAACTGCTTGTAACTGATTTTTTTCGAAATAAATTCATATGAGCCTCCTCTAATCCTATATTTAGTAGTTTTTTAATTTTCTATTTAGAAAGTTTATTATTTTCTAATTTTACCTTAAAAAATAGAAAATTCTGACAATTAGCTTCGAAGTAATGTAATATATTGTCGTTCTTAAGTGATTTTTATGATAACACACTTATAAAAATTTTCAAACAATTTTTCGACTTTTTTTTCAATTTTTTTTAAAGTTAGTAGTAAATTCGACTTATTACCCAATACCTAGTTGGTTGGTAAAAATAAACTAGTTAATCCTTATGCCATAAGTAATACTGCACTCAATAAACTTCATATTCCTAAAGATTTCAGTTAAAACCAGACTAAATAATTATATTATTAGGCTTTTTTTCTAAAAATGAAATAAACCTCTTTAATAGAGGTTTATTTTTGGGACTTTTTTATCATTTAATGTTCTTTTAAGTGACTTAATGATACTTCTTTATCATTTTGTGGTTGATCCAGAGGATAAATTCTAGCTGTACCCTCATTTTTATTAACATGCTGAATATAAACTGGTACTCCATCGCAAGTTACATTAATCATACCAGGTGCAGCTACGATTTCTAAAGCTCTTTCAGTATCCATCATAATACCTCCTTTAATAACTAACCTATTTTATTATTTACATAGCAAAGTTAGAGTATTCACGGAAAATAGGAGCTTTTTTAAAGGATTATGTAATATAGGACAGCGAGGAAAATTGTTGGAGCAATTGTTTTAAGTTTTGCCTGCATTACTTAACTCGTTTCTTTTCTTGTTGTATGATAGCAAAGAAAGCGAAAAATAAAATTGAACTACACATAAATAGTAAACATAGTAAACCAAATAATATTTGCATATTCGTACCTCCTTTTTATAATGAATACAGAATAAAGTATGGAACTAGTTTCAGAGCAAGAAAAAGTTTAGAAAAGGTGAGAAAATGTCTAATATTAAAGAAATTGCGAGGATTGCCGGCGTTTCGGTTACAACAGTCTCACGAGTTTTAAATGATGAACCATATGTTAGTGAGGAAAAAAGAAAAGCAGTCTTAAATGCAATTGAGTTAACGAATTATCAACGAAATCAAAATGCAGTCAATTTAAGCAAAGGAAAAACGAATCTAATTGGAGTGGTTATACCGTTCTCGCAACACCCTTACTTTGGATTGCTAATTGATGGAATCGCGAATGAGGCGATAAAAAGTAATTATAAGCTCGTACTATTTCAATCAAATTATGAGGAGAAGAGAGAAATTGAGGCTTTAAAGATGCTGCAGCATAAACAAATAGACTCACTTATTATTTGTTCTAGAATTTGTTCTAATGAAATGATCGAGAATTATAAGCAATATGGACAAATAGTATTATTTGAAGATACGAGAAATACAGGGATTTCCTCAACATTTATCGATCAATACAATTGTTTCATGATTGCATTAGAATATTTATATCAAAAAGGACATCGGAATATCGGTTATAGTATTGGTCGTAGAACAGGCAAGAATAGTAAACAAAGAGAATCTGCCTATATTGATTTTCATAAGAAATATAATGAATCACTAAATAAAGATTTTGTATTCGATAATTGTTACTATTTTGAAGATGGTGAAAGAATTGTCAAATCTTTGTTAAATTTAAAAGAGAGACCAACAGCATTGTTAGTAACAAGTGACCAAGTGGCAGCGGGGGTTCAAACTTGCTGTAATGATCATGGTATAGCTATTCCAAAAGATTTAGCGATAATTGGATTTGATAATCAACCAATTGCGAAAGTAATGAAGTTAACAACAGTTGAAATTCGATTACGAGAAATAGGGAAGAAACTGTTTATACAAGCGATTAATTCTGCAATTAATCAAGAGGAGATAGCGATTAAATTAATTGAGCGGCAGACGGTATAATAAAAAAGCTAGTCAGGAACTAGCTTTTTTTCATTGCTTTGAATGGTGAACTGCAAATAAAAAAGCACAATCTGCAAATAAATTTGGCAAATCTACAAATAAAAATGTGGTATCTGCAATAAAAAACAGCATAACTGCAAATAAAGTCTCAAAACATGATGATATAGAGTAAATGCATCAAAAAAATAACAAAAAAATGGACTAAAGAAACAACTAAACTAAACAAAATCCACTAAAATCATATAAATACACAAAAAATTTTCAAGGATGAGTCCGAACGCTTTATCAAAAAGCCTTAATCAATAAAGTTAAACTATGTGTCCGGACTTTTCCCAAAGCTTATAACTCTAAAGTAAAAACTAATTATAAACTAGCTTTTGATAGACTGATTCCATAAAGGTGTCTGTTCTCTAACAACTTCCATAAATTTTCTAGCAGCACGGGATTGCCATCTGTTTTTATGCCAAGACATAATCGTAGATACACTTCCTAAATTTGTATCCCAATGTATGACTTTTAGTTTTTGTTGTTGCATTTCATTTTGAACTGCAACGAGTGGGAGTATGGATATACCAAGTCCACACATAACACATTGTTTAATTGCCTCAACACTCCAAAATTCCATTCCAGTCTCAGTTGCGATTCCTTTACTTCTTAAAAATGCTTCAAAATAATCACGATAACTGCCTTGTTCTGTTAGAATTATATTTTCATTCGTATTTAGTGTAAACGATGAAAGTGTTCTAGTGTCAGAAGTTGGTGGTAGCAAAATGACAAGTGGTTCTTCAATTAGTGTTTCCGTATACAAATCCGAATCCGTTAATGGAGCCTGTAGGAAGAAGCCAATATCCAAATCACCTCGACGTAATTCATCTTGTAATTCCCAACATGAACCAGATTTCATCATAATATTTACTTTCGGATTTTGTGATCGAAAGGCTTGGATAATTTGTGGAAGACGATAGATCGTTAAAGATTCAGGTGCGCCAATTTTTAACGTGGATACCTCTTCATTTTCCATTTGGAATACATCTTTTGCTTTTGTATAGAGCTGAATCATTTCGATTGCGTGAACTAAAAAGTTCTCACCGACCTCAGTCAGATGAACCTTTTTACCTATACGGTCAAATAAAGGTACTCCTAATTCTTGCTCAAGTGCTTGTATATGTGCAGTAATTGTAGATTGTGCATATCCGAGATGGACCGCAGCTCTAGAGAACCCGCCCATATCCACAATTGACTTAAACGTAATTAAATGACGGATTTCCATAATAGCCTCCTAAGTATCGGATTTTCCGATGGTTTATATCATAACTATTCATTTTACCGATGTTGGGTCAATTCATATAATTAAAGTATACGAGATTACAATTTATTTCAATAACCATTGGAGGGATATTAATTGAGGAATCGAAAAATTGGTTTTCTTTTGCTCAGCGGGTTAATGATTGGACCTATTTTAGGTTCGGGAATTATCATTTTACCGCCTGCAGTGTATGAAACTGCTGGTAATTATGCTATTTTTGCTTGGATACTTATGCTTGGTTTAAGTTTAATTTTTGCACTAATGTTTGGTAAGCTAAGTTTGTTGATTCCAGGAGATTCTGGAGTACCATTGGCAGTTGAACGTGCATTTGGTACACAAATAAAAAACCTTTCAGCTATTTTCTTTTTACTTGCAGTTTGTTTTGGACCAATTGCAGTTACAGGTACGGCAGGGCATTACCTACAACTACTGACAAATCAAAGTTTCTTCAATGAAAAGTGGCTAGCTTTAGGAATCCTATGTTTTGTTTATATCATTTTAACTAGAAGTATTGCCGATGTTGGAAAATTTGCCTTTTTTATGTCAAGTTTCATTGTCGTGACGCTTATAGTTGGCAGTATTCATACATTATTTACAGTTGATGGGAGCTTTACTTTATCGAATCCAATAACTGTTTCTGATTTTGGAGAAAGTTTACTTTTATTATTTTGGGCTTTAATCGGGTGGGAGGTCATTGGTAGCTACTCTTTAGAAGTAAAAAATCCAGAACGAACAATTCCTAGAGCAGTAGTCTTAAGTTTCTCGATTATAGCAATAGTAAGTTTAACAGTTGCATTTGCTTTCCAGTGGATTCATTCTCAAAATGGAAATATGATGGATCAATCATTAGCACCCTTACTTCAGAGTTTATTTGGAAGTTGGTCAACTCCTATTATTTCATCTATTACAATTGCTCTTTGTATTAGTACGGTTCTTCTAGTAATAGGAGCAGTATCACGGCTAATCGCCGATCAAGCCAAAAACGGTTTTTTACCTTCATGGCTCTCTTTTAAAAATAAAAATAATGTGTCAACTCGATCACTATTTAGTTTGTTTTGCATTCACATAATTGTATTTATTCTTTATTTTAATGATTTCCTAAGCATTCAAACGCTTGTAGCAATTGCAAATGCATTCTTCTTATGCAACGCTTTACTAGGAGTATTGGCATGTTTGCGATTATTTGATTCCATATTTTTTAAAATCGGTTCATTTATTCTAGCAATTTGCTTTTTAGGAATACTCTTATTTTCTTCACCGGTCATTCTAATATTGATCATACTCGTTTCAGTGTACTTTATTTTGCTACAAAAAAGAGATTCAAAACAACATGAAAAAATTCTACAAGTTGGAAATGAATAATGGAAACTTCTACTAAAAGAAGTTTCTTTTTTTTGAAACTAGATTTTTATAATAATTCCTCGTAATGAATATTTATTATTATTTTCAAAAGGATATTTACTAAAATTTAACACCTTATTTCAGTCTGATATTTGATAAAGCTATCTATTTCTATTTATATATTGCCTTTTTTTTGTGCGTATGAAGGACCTTTTGTTTATTTTTGAATTAAATATTGTTTTGTAGTTATCTGGTTTATCTATTTCTATTTCTAATATAAAGGAAGACGCATTAATAACTGAAAATGTTAGTATTCTAGGAGCACTGTTAAGAGGAGTGTATTAACTCTTTAGTGTAAAAAAACAATATAAGATAAAATGAAAAAATCTGATTTTATACAATTCAAAAAACGAAGTCAATAGTATTATTAATTAATCTAAATTAATGTAATTCTGGATTTTGTAAGCCTTAATGTCTATATTAATTGCAGGGACTAATATTTTCTGTAATTAAATTGATATTAATATTTATACAACTTTATATTAGTTGCAAAATTAATATATATAGCATGAGGATTAAATTTATAAGAATAAAAATAATAAATTTTTTAACTAAATAGATTGTGAAATTTTTCCATATTTTATAAGGGTTTTTTTAAAGTTTTGTTTTCTATCAGTTCGTTTGAAAAGAAAATAGAATCTTAAAGTCTTTACAATCAAATAATTGCTAGTTATAATGAAACCAAATTTGATAATTAGTGTCCTTCGGGGTCGGGTGAAATTCCCAACCGGCGGTGTTGTATATTTTTATACTAAGCCCGTGAGCTTCATATAGATTTTTTATATGTTGCTGATCTAGTTAGAATCTAGAGCCGACAGTATAGTCTGGATGGGAGAAGGATGGAGTGCATATACGGTATGGCTATTTGTTTTTTCAAATATACTATCCGTATAGGCTTAGTTCGTTGTACATATTTTATTTGTACAACAATAGACGTGCTACAATATTGTCTTTTATTAGTTCATATTGTACTAGCGTTTATTTAAGTATGCTTCCTTTCTTAAACATCTATTGCCCCTTGGAGTTTTCTAAGGGGCTTTTCACTTTTTCAAATTAATTTGAATTAGAAGGTGTGATAAGGTGGATCAACTATTTATGAAATTAGAGATGGATCTTATAAAGTCATTTAAAGGGCTTGAGTGTATTGTGCTTTTTCGAAATGAGGTGAAAAAACTTGTTTACTGGAATCGTTGAGGAAATAGGAACGGTAAAAAATATCGTTAAAAAAGGTAAAACTTTATTGCTAACAATTGACGCATCAATCATTTTAGAGGATGTTCATTTAGGAGATAGTATCTCTGTAAATGGGGTTTGTTTAACCGTTACGGATTTTACTAAAAATGAATTTTCTGTTGATGTCATGCCTGAAACATTTCAAGCATCCAATCTAAGTACGTTGGTTTCAAGCCAAAAAGTAAATTTAGAGAGAGCAATGGTTGCAAATGGACGTTTTGGTGGTCATATTGTGTCGGGGCATATTGATGGCACAGGTAAAATTGTATCTGTAAAAGCAATGGAAAACGCTATAATGTATAAAATTAATATTCCAAGTCAGTTTGCTAAATATTGCCTTCAAAAGGGCAGTATAACGATTGATGGTACAAGTTTAACAATATTTGAAGTTGAAACTGATATTGTAACAATCTCTTTAATTCCTCATACCCGATCACATACGATCTTAGGCAGTAAAAAAGTTGGAGACGTTGTTAATATTGAGTTTGATTTATTAGGTAAGTATGTTGAAAAAATGCTTGGTATGAATGAGACGAAAAAGAGTTCCGCAATAACAACTTCATTTTTATCTCAAAATGGCTATATATAAAGGAGTAAGATCATGTTCTCTAAAATAGAAGAAGCAATTGAAGACTTAAAAAATGGAAAAATTATTATTGTTTGTGATGATGAAGATCGAGAGAATGAAGGAGATTTTGTTGTTATCGGAGAATTTGCAACTCCTGAAAATATCAATTTTATGGCCACTCATGGTCGCGGATTAATTTGTGCGCCAGTTTCTGAAGAAATAGCCAAAAAATTAGATTTATATGAAATGGTAGAAAAAAATACAGATTCTCATGGTACTGCCTTTACTGTAAGTATTGATCATATCGATTCTACTACTGGTATCTCAGCATATGAACGTTCCCATACTGTTTTACAAATGTTAAATGATGAATCAACTGGAGCAGATTTTAGAAGACCTGGACATATGTTTCCTCTAGTCGCTAAAAACGGAGGAGTGATTGAGAGACCAGGTCACACTGAAGCTGCAGTAGATTTAGCTCGAATGGCTGGATCGAAAGAAGTTGGTGTCATTTGTGAGATTATGAATGACGATGGAACGATGGCAAGAGTTCCGGATTTAATTCAAATCGCAAATAAATTTAATTTAAAAATGATTACAATTAAAGATTTAATTCATTATAGACAAGAAACTGAACAACTTGTAAAAAGAGAAGTTGAAATTAAATTACCAACAGATTTTGGTGATTTTAAGATGATTGGTTATACAAATCAGATTGATGGTAAAGAGCATATTGCGATTGTAAAAGGTAATGTTGACGTTGGTGAACCAGTACTTGTACGTATTCATTCGGAATGTTTAACAGGTGATGTATTTGGCTCATGTCGTTGTGATTGTGGGCCTCAGTTGCAATCAACATTATCGATGATTGAAGAAGCAGGCAAAGGCGTAATTGTTTATATGCGACAAGAAGGCAGAGGGATTGGCTTACTTAATAAGTTAAGAGCATATAAGTTACAGGAAGAAGGCTTTGATACTGTTGAAGCAAATTTAAACTTAGGATTTGATTCAGATTTAAGAGATTATGCGATAAGTGCTCAAATTATTAAAGATTTAGGTATTGTGAGTATAGATTTAGTAACTAATAATCCAGTTAAAATAGATGCGCTAAAATCTCACGGAATACAGATAAATAATCGAGTGCCAATTCAAACTGAAATGAAAATAGAAAACGAAAAATATTTAAATACTAAAATTGAAAAAATGGGACATTTATTACACTATTAAAAAATGGGAGAGATTAAGATGAAATTTGAAGGAAATTTAGTAGGATCTGGACTTAAGGTTGCAGTAATCGTAGGACGTTTTAATGAATTTATTACTTCAAAACTACTTGGTGGTGCAGAAGATGCTCTATATCGTCATGGAGTAGAAGAATCAGACGTTGATGTTATTTGGGTACCTGGAGCATTTGAAATTCCATTAGTTGCAAAAAAACTAGCAGATTCAAAAAAATACGATGCTATCATTACGTTAGGAACAGTTATTCGTGGGGCAACTACTCATTACGATTACGTATGTAACGAAGTAGCAAAAGGTGTTGCTGCAATTACTCTACAAACTGGTATCCCTGTTATTTTTGGTGTATTAACGACAGAAAATATTGAACAAGCGATTGAAAGAGCGGGCACGAAAGCTGGTAATAAAGGCTGGGATTCTGGAATTTCGGCAATTGAGATGGCTAATTTATTAAGAACTTTAAACTAAGTGTATATATAATAGAAGAAACTGATTAAGGAGAGGTGAATTTTACCTCTCTTTTTTTATTAAATTTCCAATAATCCCTTAGAAATTACATGTTAAAATAAGATTAATAATTTGATAATTCAAAAAGAAGGGATGATTCACTCAAGTGGCTATTTTTCAGTTAAAATCAAATAACCCTGATTTTTCCTATATAATTGCAAAGAACCCAAGCTCCGGGATGAGTATTAAGACAATTAGGAAGGGAAACGCGTTTGCGTGGTATTCTACAGAAGATACATACAATGTTTATTTTAAAGATGCTGATAATGAAATTTCGTATAAAGAACAAGCAGAGGAAATGTTTGAATACTTAAATACAACAAGATATTGTTCAACCCTATTCCCTTTAAATGCAATCAACACATTCTTTTCTTCAGCATTCAAAAAGTTACATGAAAAAGATCAGAATGAATATGAAAATAGCGTATTAATTAATGCTATTCATGTGAAAAACGTTAGTTACTTAAACTTCTTTCAGAGGCATTTAAATGAATTTGATCTAACCTTTGAAGAGATAGCTAGTAAAACCTATCAACTACGTATTCATACAACAAATACCATTCATGAGCTAATTCACTATACGACAGTGCTATGCGTTTTCTTGAGCATCGTTTCAGATGAGTATATCGATTTTACAGACGATGTCATACGAAAATATATTACTAGTATGCAAGTCATTGATGCACCTTACTATATACGTTATTTATTTAATAGAAATGTGTTAAATAGTCGTAAGAAATTTCTTGCATTTAAAAATGAACTTCAGAAAACAAATCATTATGAAATTGATTTTAAATTTGGAAATACTGCAAGACAGCGCCAGGAGTGGATTTCAGAACAGTTAAAATTTGAGCGTTCTATTCTTGATATTGGTTGTGGTGAAGGAGCGTATGCAATTCCTTATAGTCAAAAAATCAGTGAGTATGATTATTTCGCAATTGATATTGATGCCGAAATAAGAGAGCGATTGAAATATAAAATAAATAACAAAGTGATTGAAAATATTGCAATCTATGAGTCTTTATCTCACTTTCTAGAGTTTTACGACAACGATTTGAATGTTGATGTATTGCTAACTGAAGTTGTTGAACATATGAGTGTTAAGGATGCTACAAAATTAGTAAAGAGCGTACTATCTTATGTTAATTTTGAGAATTTCATCATAACGACACCAAATGCAGAGTTTAATCATCTATACCAATTAGATGGATTTAGGCATGATGATCATAAATGGGAAATGACAAAAGAAGAGTTTATTTTATGGATTGATTCAATCTTAAGTAACACGACATATACGTATACATTCTCGGATGTAGGAGATCGTGTAGACGGAATATCACTTTCTCAGTCAGTTGTTATAACGAAGCAAAAAGTAAAGGAGCATCAGGAATGAAAATCTCAACAAATGTTCATACGATTTTTCTTTTAGTAGGCTCTAGTGAATGTGGAAAATCGACTTTTGCAAAAAATATTTTAATTCCATCTCTATCTTATAGAGACGATTCGAGAAATTATAAAACGAATATACAGTATATATCATCTGATGATATTAGACGAGAAATATTAGGGGAAGATTTTGATAAACATAGTACGATTATGCTTGAGGCGAGTGAACAGGCATTTGAATTACTATTTACTAAATTAAAAATGGTTACAACGTTCCCAATTAATGCAGAATTTGTAATTGTCGATACAACTGGACTATCAGAATCATTCCGTGATCAAGTTGTAGAGATCGCAAATGAAAATTCATATAATGTTGATTTAGTATTATTTGACTATAAAAATATTCGTGAGTACTATTCTTCAGACCGATCAAAGAAATTAATAGATAATCATGTAAGACGTCTTCGAACAGAAGTAATTCCAAATATAAAAAGAAATAATTATCGAAATATACATCGTATTCGTGGGAAGAATTTTCTTAATCCGACTAATTTTGAGATTAAAGTGGATAATATGGAGGAGTATATTTCTCGTAAGTTACCTACTAAATACAAATATACAATTGTAGGGGATGTTCATGAACAAGTTCTCACATTTCAGAAGCTATTATCAAAAGCTGGTTTCACGGTGCAAAATAATCAAATAATAGAATCAGAGAAAAGTAGTAATCACCGCATACTATTGGTAGGAGATTGGATTGATAAAGGGAGCAAAGTTAAAGAGATAATCGAGTTTATTTATTCAAACCGGACATGGTTTTATTTTATAAAAGGTAATCATGAAAATTTTGTTAGTAAGTATTTATTAGGTCAATTAAAGGATTCTTCGATTGATCAGAGTTTAGTAGAAACATACTTTACATCTATTAAAACGCTGGAAAAAGATGAAAAGCTTCAAGGTAAGTTTTTAGAGCTGGTTAATGAAAGTAAGGAGTTTTATCACTATATAGGTGAAGACTTTCCTTCATATTATATTACTCATGCTCCATGTAAAAAGAAATATATTGGAAAGATGGATAATCATTCATCACGCCATCAACGCTCATTCCGAATTGATCGTAATCAACCGATTCAGGAGCAATTACAATTTTTAGCCGAGGAAGCCGTTTCAAATCATCCTTATCATGTATTTGGCCATGTTGCGAGTAAGAAATTAATTCGTATTAAGAATAAATTTGGAATTGATACTGGTGCTGCTAGTGGGAATCAACTGACTAGTATTAGAATTTATACAAATAACCCATATTTGTATAGTGTTGCTTCAGTTGATGAAGATGTCGTGAATAAAGAAGAATTACCAGAATTATTTAAAGGAAGAGAAAAAAGTATCAATCTAAATGAATTGGATCAAAGAGATAAACGACGTCTCAATTATGTATTAAAAAATTCAATTAATTATATTTCTGGTACGATGAGTCCGGCTGATAAGGATACAAATGCGAATGATTTAGAATCTTTAAAGCAAGGACTACAATACTTTAAAGATAAAAAGGTTCAAGAAGTTGTACTCCAACCGAAGTATATGGGTTCAAGATGCAATATCTATTTATCTAAAACAATTGAGGATTGCTATGCAGTTAGTCGGAATGGGTATCGTGTAAAAAATGTTGATCTTTCGGACGTGTATTCTAAGCTATTAGAACGATTTAGTAGTTTTATGGAAAAAGAAAATATTAAAACTTTAATTCTAGATGGAGAGTTACTACCTTGGAGTGTATTAGGAACAGGATTAATAGAGGGGAAATTTAATGTCTTATTAAAATCATTGAGATCTGAATTAAGCATATTAAAAGAGACTGGATTTGATGAGCATTTTAACAAACTAATCTCTAGGTATGAGCAAACGGATTTTCATGATGAAGTAAATCATACTACGAAACAAATATTAACGAATAAATATGGCCAAAATGATTACTCAACATTTAGTGCAGTAAGAGAAACGTTTAAGTCGTATGTACCGATTAAAAAGCATGAAGAGTTATTAGATATTTATGATGAGCAACTGAGAATATATGGAGCGGAATCAGAAATAGAGTATAAGCCATTTAATCTCTTAAAAATGATTTATGAAAATGGTGAGGAAAAATTACCTTTATTAAGTACTGCTGAAATTTTCTCACTCGTATCAGATGACGATTATTTAGTTCTTTCATTGGACGATGAACATTACTTTGAAAAAGCTAATCGTTATTATGAAACGCTAACGACAACTAGAAAAATGGAAGGGGTAGTCATAAAACCTAACCATAAATCTTTTAATAGTGCTCCATTCTTGAAGGTTAGAAACGCTGATTATTTAACGCTTGTTTATGGATATGATTATAAATTAGAACATAAATATCAGAAGTTAATTAAACAAAAGCGGATTAATAAGAAGATAAATGCTTCAATTAAAGATTATATTTTAGGACATAAGATGTTAGAATACCCACTATCTTCAATCTCAAATGATAATGAACAATATAAACAATTAATTGCAAATAAATTATTCGAAGAACAGCAGGCAAAAGAAATCGATCCTAGATTGTAAAATGAAACACCTTTTATGAATAAACATAAAAGGTGTTTTTTCATTAAAAAAGCAATCTGAATATTTGTTTAATCTTCTAAATTTGTGGTAGTGTAAAATTTAGTAAAAGTTAATTTGGAGGTAGAAATTAAATGTTATTTTTACTAATTCTAGTGTTGCTAGTTATCATTATAATAATGTTTTTAAATACATATCCTCATTTTGGGAAGAAATATTCAAAGGATAAAATGGAGTCATTTTATGCTTTAGATCATTATAAAAATGGTAAGTTTATAAACCAAATCCCTACGAGTATGAGTATGGATTTTAAAACAAATATTTCTATGATTAGAGACTTTGTTAAGAAAAATCCGAATCGTGTTCCTAGAGCTGGAATTCCAATGGAGAGAATTGATGTTTCCAGGTTTCATTCAGAAAGTAAAGATTCGAAAATTACTTGGTTTGGACATTCAGCTCTATTAATTGAAATTGAAGGCAAAAACATTTTAGTTGATCCAATGTTTGGGAACGCACCAACCCCGTTTCCGCAATTTGGTGGTAAAAGATATAGTGGAGGTTTACCAATTGAGATCAATGAATTACCAAAAATAGATGCTGTCATTTTATCGCATGATCATTATGACCATTTAGATTACGGTACAATAAAAAAAATCAAACAAAAAGTTGATCGATTTATTGTTCCTCTTGGTGTAGGGAGTCACTTGGTAAGCTGGGGAGTACCGAAAGAGAGTATTTCTGAACATAACTGGTGGGATGAATTTAAATTTGATCAATTAACATTAGCTTGTACTCCAGCAAGACATTTTTCAGGGAGAAACTTAACTGATCGCAACAGTACATTATGGTGTTCGTGGGTCATCATTAGTGAGAAAACGAAAATTTACTTTAGTGGAGATAGTGGTTATGCACCTCATTTTAAGGAAATAGGGGAAAAATATGGACCGTTTGATCTAGCGTTAATGGAATGTGGTCAATACGATAAACGATGGTCTGCAATCCATATGCTACCAGAAGAAACAGTTCAGGCTTTTATTGATGTAAAAGGTAAAGTTCTTGTTCCAATTCATTTTGGCGCTTTTACATTAGCATTTCATGACTGGAATGACCCAATTGAACGTGTTGTGAAGGCTGCTATAGAAAATGGGGTAAAGTATTCAACACCTAAAATTGGTGAATTAATTAATATAAGTACAGGTGATTATCCTAATTCAATGTGGTGGAAATAGTTTATTTATTTTAAAAACAGCAGGATTGTACCTTTTATTATTGAATAATTAAAAAATCAATTTTTTAGGGAAGTGATATTAGTGGAAGCATTAAAAGAAAGTGCACAAAACGTACAAGATTTAATTTTGGAGTTAGGTTATTCAAATAATGTGATTGAATTACCAAATAGCGCAAGAACTGCTAAGGAAGCAGCAGATGCATTAAATTGTGAAGTGGCTCAAATAGCAAAGTCTATTATTTTTAAAATAGAAAGCTCAAATAGCGCTGTACTAGTAGTAGCAAGTGGAATAAACCGTGTAAATGAGGAGAAAATCGAGAAAATACTAAATGATAAACTAGGTAAAGCAGATGCTGATTTCGTACGTGAACAAACTGGATTCGTCATTGGAGGAGTATCACCAATCGGTCATAAAAACCAAATAATGACGTTTATTGATGAGGATCTATTACAGTATAAAGAAGTATGGGCTGCTGCGGGTCATCCAAAAGCAATTTTTCAGTTAACTCCTAATGAATTGATTGAAATGACAAAAGGTAAAGTAATAAAAATTAAATAATGGAACATAAATCATTTCGGCACATTCAAGTGTAATAAATCAGTTTTTGATTTACTATACTTAAATGTGTCTATTTGTATTGGAAATTTTTACCTTGAAATCCATAAGAAATACGTCAGTATAAATTAAAGGGAAAGTGAGATGAATAAGTAAATGTTCAAATTTATTTGTACGACTTGTGGCGTTCAGTATAACAAGTCTATTGATCCTCCTGAGTACTGCATAATTTGTTCTGAAGAAAGACAATACATCAATCCAAATGGTCAAAGTTGGACAACATTACAATCATTGAAAGAACAGAACTATCAAAATATGATTCGCTTTGAAGAAGAAAATCTATATAGTATTGTAACGAGCCCTAAGTTTGGGATTGGTCAAACTGCATATCTCATTAAGGATGAAGGGTTTAATGTTTTATGGGATTGTGTCACTTATCTAGATGAGAAGACGATTGAAGAAATTATGAGGTTAGGAGGAATCAATGCGATTGCTCTATCACATCCACACTATTACTCTAGTCAAATTGAATGGGCTGAAAGATTTGATGTACCTGTATATATACATAAAGATGATCAAGAGTGGGTTACGAGAAAAAGTGATAAAATTATATTTTGGTCTGGCGAATCGTTAGAGCTTAACAAAGGAATTCAAATTCACCGATTGGGCGGGCACTTTAAAGGTGGGGCAGTATTAGAATGGAAAGCTGGAAATGAGCAAAAAGGAATACTGTTAACAGGAGATATTATTCAAGTAGTTGCAGATCAAAATTGGGTAAGTTTTATGTATAGTTATCCTAATTTAATTCCATTACCAGCAAAAAAAGTAAAAGAAATATCATTAGCCGTAGAGAAGTTAACATTTGATCGAATTTATAATGCATTTCATGGAATTGTAAAAGAAAATGCAAAGCTTGTTGTCTATAATTCTGCTAAAAGATATATTGAAGCATTGGATGGTATATTATTTGATACTTAAAAGACAGTTAATCTAAGAAAAAAGGACCAACTCTGTTTGGTTCTTTTTTTGTTTTAGAAACTTTCTTTGGGACATTCCATCGTTTAAATTAGCTTGTAAATAAAGATATATAAATATCTTTATTTATATTTTAATTTTTAATTAGTTTATTGAATTATAAAACGAATCCCTAAAATAGTTAAAAATCACGTTAATTTCATTGAGAAAAATGTAGAATTTCGTCGTATTTTTTTGCGAGTGGAATAAATGCTGATAAATCAAGGACTGTAATAACCCATTTGATTAAAAACAGAATATTCACGATAATTTAAGTAAGATAAATGAACGAAAATTAATCATTTTAAATGATTAATTACAGTGAAATTTGTCATTATAAGATAATTTTTGTAATTAATTGTATTAGCTATTTTGTTGAAAACGAACTGGAGGAAGAAAGATGGGGGAAATTAGAGAGAAGGGTAAAGTTCTTAAAGGTTTTACAGTATTAGCTTTAACATCTAGTTTTATTTTAGGTTCTCTTGGACAAGTATCAAATGTATCAAATGCAGCAAGTCCAAGTAAAGCAGAAGAAATTCTTGCTAACTTAACTGCACAGCAAAGAGCGGCTCTTAAAGAGCTTTCAACGAATGAAGAATCAGGGCTTCAAATTTCTTCTGATATTAATTTGGACTCTACAGAGCAAACAAGTGTCATTGTTGAATTTGTAAATCAACCTGTTAAAGTAGCACAAATTGAAGCGGGTGTAGAAGGTAAAACTTTAACAAAATCAGATGCTGAAGCGCTAATTGATCAAGTCCATGATACTTTTACAAAAGATGTTGCTCAAGTATTGAAAAATGAAAATGAAAAAAGTAAAAAAGTAGATTATAAAATTAATCGTTCTTATAAACATGCATTTAAGGGTGTTTCTATGACATTACCAGCAAACCAAATTAAGAATCTACTAACATCCAAAGCAGTTAAAAAAGTTTGGAGTAACGAAACGTTTTCAATTGATCCACCAATAGAAAATGATCAACTAAAAGCAGATGAAGCAAATGTTGCAAACTATACGCCATATGATGCTTTAGATCGTTTACATAAAGAAGGATTTACAGGTAAAGGTATTAAAGTTGGAATTTTAGATACAGGAATGGATTATAATCACCCAGACTTGAAGGATGCTTATAAGGGTGGATATGATTTCGTTGATAACGATAATGATCCAATGGAAACAACTTACGCCGATTGGAAAAAGTCTGGTAAACCTGAAGTTAGTAATTCAGAAGCATATTACACTGAACATGGTACTCATGTCGCAGGTATTATTGGTGGTCGTGGCAAAGCAAACAGTGAGTATAAAACGTTAGGAGCAGCACCAGAGTCTGATCTATATGCTTACCGTGTACTTGGACCATATGGAAGTGGAACAGCGGATGACATTCTTGCAGGAATCGATCGTGCAGTTCAAGACGGTATGGACGTCATTAATATGTCACTTGGAGCAATAATTAATGATCCAACGTATGTTACTTCAATCGCAGTTAACAATGCAGTTTTAAGTGGTGTGACAACAGTAGTTGCAGCGGGGAATACTGGTAATCAAATGTATACGCTTGGTTCACCTGGAGCTGCGGCTTTAGCATTAACAGTAGGTGCATCATCAATTGCTTTAGATGTTTACCAATACGCAGGAGTGAATAATGGTAAGAACTATTCAGTAAGACAATTAGCACAAAATTATTCAGATAATTTGACATCTTTAAAAGGAAAAACATATCAGTTAGTTGATGTAGGTATAGGAAATCCTGCTGATTTTACTGGTAAAGATGTAAATGGAAAAATTGCATTCATTAAACGTGGAACGATTGCACTAAATGATAAAATCAAAAATGCAAAAGCAAAAGGTGCAATTGGCGTGTTAATGTATAACGATGAAGCAAATAAAGCAGAAGGTGCAATCCAATCATATCTTGGTGAATCAATGGATGCAGTTCCAGCATTCTCTGTTTCTAATGAAGATGGTTTAGCTATTTCTGCAGCAATCAAAGCTGGTGCATCAGATTTTACATTTGGAGACTTTAGTAAAGTACAAACTGCATCAGATGAATTAGCAACATTTAGTTCTAGAGGTCCATCTCGCAGGAACTATGATATTAAACCAGAAGTAACGGCTCCAGGTGTAGCCATTCTTTCAACTGTACCATTCTATGAAAATAATATGACAGCTGATGGATTAAAACCTGAAGATTATAATTATGCTTATGCACGTTTATCCGGAACTTCAATGGCAACACCTTATGTAGCGGGGGTTTCAGCATTATTACTTCAATCAAATAAAGATTTAAAACCAGAGGATATTAAATCAATCTTAATGAACACTGCTGATCCATTGTCAAAAGCGTATAGCGTTTTTGAAGTAGGTAGTGGACGAGTAGATGCATATGAAGCAATTCATTCTAATGTAGAATTAGAAGTGGTGGATAAAACTTCTGCTACTATTGATGGAAAAGAAAAATCAATGAAAGAATTAACTGGTAGCATTAGTTTCGGATCTTATGGATTCGATGATCAAGATGTTATAGATTCTCGTAAGATTACATTAAAAAATCGTAGTGAAAATGTAAAAACATTTAATGTAGATGTAAATTTCCAAACTGGATTAAGAGGATCTAAAGATGCAGCTAAAAATAATGTAACATTAACGGGTCCGACTTCTGTAAAGGTAGATGGAAATAGCCAAGAAAATATTAAGTTTAACTTAAACATTCCAAAAACTGCAGAAAAAGGAACATACGAAGGGTATATTACTTTTACAAATACAACTGATTCAACAGAAACATATCAAATACCATTTGGTGGACGTTTTGTTGATGAAGGAATTGATACTTTTAAGATCAACAATCCAATGTTTGGCAATAATATAGACTGGCCTGAAAATGCGTATCCTTATATAAGTTTTAGTTACTCATTAAAATCATATATGAAAACATTAGATGTAGTGTTACAAGATGCAGAAACTGGTGAGGAGTTAGGTTTAGTAGGTTCATTTGTACCAATCACATTGAACGAAAATCAAAATTATACGAATTCAAGAGGATTTAATTCGATCTACTATCCATTTACTGGAGATGCGAAAAATCCGATCAGTGGCGAACCGAATAATGCAACAGCGGGTAAATATCGATTAAAAATGATTGGAACAAATGAAGAAGGTAAGGTATTCACTAAAACAGCTGATTTCTTTTTTGACGCTGGCACACCAACTATGACAACTAGTTTTGATAATTTAGATCAAAAAGTTATTGAATATAAAGATAGTCAATTCGATTCAAACGGCCAATTTTTATATGACTTTAACATTAATTTAAATGATCCTGAAACTGCCGAAGCAAATGGCTTAGGTATTCCGGTTGATCAATCAAGCAATGCAGTTGTATCGTTTTACGATAGTCCATTCCCAGCAAAGCCAAAGTATACAGATAAAAATGGAAACTATACGGATAAGATTAAAGTTAAAAAGCGTTCTACTCCATTGCAAGTTTCATTTTATGGATTTGATGCAGCACGAAACTTTACTGGAAATGCGTCGAATGATTTAAGAATCATATTTGTCGATGAAAATTTTCCATACTATTATTTAAAACCAAATAAACAAACCGTTACAACAGGTGATACTGTAAATTACAGTGTTCGTTCAAATAACGTGAAAAACTTAAAAACAACAAAAATCAATTTAAAAGTTGATCCAAATCTTGCAACTATTCAAAATGTCGATGTAAGTGATGAAGTAAAACAATTTGGGGATGCTCAAGTTTCTGTGTCATCAGTACCTACTGCAACGGGTACACTTCTTTATACATTTACATTTACTTATAATGGAACGAAAGGTTTGACAGAAGATTTAAAATTATTTAATTTCGACATAAAAACAGCTGAGAAATGGACTAAAGGTGTGCCATTTGATTGGTATACAATGACGTCATCAACGATTGATCAATCAAATGTAGAAACAAGTAACGTGTATACTTATATGGAAACTTATAAAATCAAGGAAGCTCAATCAAGGGTAGATGGAGCCATATTATCTGAAGGATCAATTGATCCGACTACAGGTCAAATGAATTATGCAATTGATCAAAGTAAAATTGGTGCAAAAGTAACAGTTACTTCTTATGATGGAAAAACGACTGTAGAAGCACCAATTTCTAACAAAAATGGTCAATACATTGCTGAAGGCATAAAAGCTGATAATAAACCTTATACTGTGAAAGTCGATATACCTGGTCATTTTACAATGTATCGAAAAATGAATTTAGCAGATAACGTACGTGGTGAATTAATAGGGAAGAGAATGAATTGGAATTTAACTAGGGCAGCAGCTGGTGATGTGAATAAAGATAACGTTATCGACATTTTAGATGCAACAGCTGTCCAAACATATTGGGGTACAAATAAAAATACTACCGATTTTAACTTTGATAAAGTAGTAGATGCAAAGGATATTGCTTATATTGTGAAGAACTTTGGATTACAAAATTCTACAGTTGATAATGCGCCAAAACCAAAAACAACCTATAAAGGAAAGACTTTAGAAAGTATTTTAAAGGATTTAGGATTAAATCAGTAATAAGAAAAGGGAAACCTATATACGGTTTCCCTTTTTGGTTCTATTTCTAAATTTATTTCATAACTACTGTTTGATTTAGTTCTTCTTTTTTGGGCTTAAACGCAGATAATGATAAAAGGACAACGGAAATTACACCAATCCAAATAATAATACTCAATGGATGACTCATCGATAATTCTTTATTAAAATAGAAAATTTCTCTTAATCCTTCAGCACCAAATCGCATTGGGACCCATGAGTAAATCCAGTCTTTTGAAAAGGTTGGTAAAAGCTCTTTTGGCATTCCGATTAAAGAACCCGAGAAGAAAAAGATTAGGGCAAAGATCCCTACTCCACCAAAGCCAATCCAAGACATGACAGCAGAAATTAGGATATGGAAACAGAAATAAGTAATCGTTAAATATAACGCAACGTCCAAAAAGTTTGGAAGAGTAAAGCCGATCCACTTTGCCATTAAAGTTACACCAAAACCGATTAGGAAGGATAGGACTACTCCTAATAGTAATTGTTCAAAAATAACTTTTAATTTACTAATTGAATTTGATGTTTCTGTTTTCTTTTTCGCTAAAAAGACGATTACGGCACCAATTAAACTAGACATCCAAAGTGGTGTGATTAAACTTACTGGTGCATTTCCATTTGCTGTATGTGTTCCAATTGCATTTACATTGTCAACCTTCGTTATGATTGGATTTGCTAATACTTCAGCTTGATTAACTGAAATTGAGCTCACGTTTTTCTTTAACTCATTGAAAATTTCAGTATGAATAGTTAAGTTAAGATTTTCTACTAAATGAGTCAGCATTTGACTAGCCATTGTAGATCCATTTGCATTTTTACCTTGATTAACTAAAATTTTAATTGTAATAGGTGATGGATTTACTGTTTTTAATGAAGCCTGATTTTTACTTAAATCATTTGGAAGAATAAGAGCAGCATAGTATTTTTGGTCATTTAATCCTTGGCGCACTTTTTCTTCACTTGATACTTGAATCCACTTAATAGCTGGTTTTTCACCATTTTTCGTTTTAGATAGCGCATTTATTTTTGTGACCATCATATCACCTATATTAACATTCCCTTTTGAAGGAACCTGGATTCCTTGATCTCCGTTTACAATTGCAATCGGAATATTTTTAGGTGTTGGGTTAACGGACGATGCCAATGTTAGACTGAAAATAATTGCAACAAGTAACACTAGTATAGGAGCTAATATAGCTTGTTTTTGTTTAAATAAGTTCATTTCAATAACCTCCTAATTCTTTTAATAAAATCACTGAACAACGTGTTGACTATTATTATGTGAAGATATTACAATGAGTTTTAATAAATCACAATAAGCAAATCATATAAATGTGTTCATTGCTAAACACATTTAATAAATTTGTTTAGTAAGAACTTAAATTCAAAAGGGATGGTTTTAAAGTGACTCAATCATTGAGAGAATTAAAAGTTGCAAAAACTAAGAAATTAATAAAAGAGACGTTATTAGATTTAATAGAAGAAAAAGGATTCGAAGCTATTTCAGTTAGAGATATTACGTTAAAAGCAGGATTAAATCGAGGTACATTTTATCTACACTACAGAGATAAATATGATTTAATGGAAAAAAGTCAAAATGAAATATTGGAAGGATTACAGGATCGACTTATATTTATAAGGCCTAAAGAAATGAATGAGTTTTATTCAAATGATATAGTCTATCCACCTATTCTTAATGTATATCATTATTTAAAAGAAAATCAAAGATTTATAAAAATTTTAATCAGTACAAAAGGTGATCCAGCTTTTCCAAAGAAAATGAAGGAACATATTAAAGAGACGATTTATGAAAAACTAGTGGATTTATTAGAAGAAGAATACATGATTGAAATTCCACATGAATACACAACTGCATTTATTTCATCGGCATTCTTTGGTCTTTTGGATCAATGGCTAGAAAAAGAAGAACCGATTACCCCTGAAGAAATGGCAATCATGCATATGAAGCTTTTGAAGTTTATGAAGAAATTTGTTAGTCAAATTGCTAAATAATATATACCAGTAAAAAAGATGTCTAAGATTTGGTTTGAGACATCTTTTTACCTAATAATATTAAGATCTTGTTTCTGATATTGCAGTTCTTACCTTTTCAAATGATGTTTTAGCTTTGTGAGAGTTTAAAATCATTAAGTTTACGTATAATGCATCAATAATACTTAATTGCGCAATTCTTGAAGCAAGTGCTTCTGGTCGATATTCTGTTTCTTCAGAAGAGGTATAAAGCGAGACATCCACATTTTGACTTAAAGGTGATTTTGGAAAACCTGTAATTCCAATTGTTTTGGTACCGTTTTCATTTAATACTTGCAAGATACGAAGGATGTCTTTATTTGAGCCTGAGTGTGAGATAACGATTGCCACATCTTCCTTTGTCAATTGAGAAGCTGACATCAATTGAAAGTGAGAGTCTGTGTAAGAGTTCGCTTTTATTCCTGTACGAATAAATTTATGGAAGGCATCCATCGCAATAACAGATGAGCCACCTACACCATATAATTCAACTTTATTTGCTTTTAATATAAGATTTACTGCTTTTTTAATTGATGCACCATCTAAAATTTGGGCAGTATTTTCAAGTGTTCGAATATTAGATTGAAATATTTTATTTGCTATTGTTATTTCATCATCTTTTTCGTTAATTTCCTCGTGGATTTGCTGAATCGGCGTCATAATTTCAGTTGCTAATGCAATTTTAAGCGCTTGGTATCCTTTAAATCCAATCCTTTTACAAAATCTAAAAACAGTTGCATCAGCAACGTTTAAGTCTTCAGCTACTTCTGTAATCGTACTGTGAATAATATGTTTTGGGTTTTGTAATATATAATCAGCGATTTTTTTTTCTTTATCACTTAATCGCGCATAATAAGAACGAATTTTACCTAAGCTGTTCGTTTGTTCCATATTCTTTACACCTTTCCTCAGGAAATTGATTTTTAGAATAAATAAATTTTTAATATAGTATTAAATTGAAATTATTTGTATTTTAAAGATTTAGAAAAGCATTATTATTTGCTTAATATTATTATATAGGAAAAAAGAGTTTTTTTTAATAATAATATGAAAACCCTTTCTTGTGAAAATTATTTCGTATATTATCATTTTTGTCAAAAAAATTTTTTTCACACATGTTTAGTATAGCAAATTTTCAAAATAAGTGGGTTAAGTGATGAAAAAGAGTCAATAAAGGAATTTTATTTATGGTTTAATTAAAGAAGCTGAAAATTAACATAGTAGATTGAATAGGTCTTTGGAAATGAATAAAAAATAATAAATTAGTCTTTAAGATAGGATTTGATTTTCGAATCCTATCTTTTTTTTAGTTAAATTGTATTGAGTTTGAAAGGGGATTTCCTAGTATTAGGTAAAAATCATTAATTGTTTTTTCCTTAAAAGGATATTAAAATTTAGTAAAGAATAGTTAGATAAATATGTTTATAGAGATAGAGGAGGGTGCATATGATTGAGGGGGAAATCATAAAGTTTTATCGTGAAAAAATGGGGTTAACTCAAGCTATGCTTGGAGAAGGTATATGTACAACTACTCATGTAAGTAAAATTGAAAGAGGTAAGACGGCTTACTCACCTGATATTATTGCTTTATTTTCAGATCGTTTAGGAATCAATATTAATCAAGAAGTGCAATCTTTTTATAATTTAGAGAAAAAATTACATCTATGGCATGATGCATTAATCATGAAAAAAGAAGCTCAAATAGAAGAATGTAAAGCAGAACTTGAACAAATGCCCTTTATTGACTATTCACAATATGCAGCCCACTATAATTTATTAAGAGCAAGGTATTATTTTCATTATCAAAATTTAGATATGGTTAAGCAAATACTTACATATGTGAAAAAAGAATTTAGTGATTTATCTCCTTACGAGAAAAATTTATTCTATCATCTTCAAGGTATGTACTATATATCGAACTATACTAGCCTAAGTAATGAAGACCATCAAAAGGCAATTAAAGTATTAAAGATGATTAATATTGATGAGTATCGAAATGAAGAATATTATCACCATCTAGCAATTGCCTATCATTTTGGAAGTTCAAAAATCTTAGCGTATAAATATGCCGAAATGGCACTTAAGTTCTTTCAGAAGACTAACAACTATTTATTCGCAATTAGTTCCGAAAGCCTTATGCTATTGCAGTACGGTAGTGAATTAGAAATGAATTTTAGTGAAGTTGTAGAGCGCTATAAAGATTTGATTCATAACTGTGAAGTATTAGGAGATCGCGAACGAAAGGCCATTTTATTGAATAATCTCGGAGTGAAATACTTTAAGCGGGAAGAGTATGAAACTGCATTGTATTATTTTGAGGAAAGTATTAATGAAACCGAAAATAAAAAATCAATCAATTATTTAAGACGTTTGTGCAATTATTTAGAGACATGTACGGAAGGCACACTACTCGAAAAAGAGATACTTCTTAGTGTGATGAAAAGAGCATTAGCATTAGCAAAAATGTTAAAAAGCCCAGTACATATTACATTGATTAAACTATTTAAGCTTAAGGCTGAGGGGGCCCGTGAAAAATTTTATCAATATCTATCGGATGAGGCACTCCCATTCTTTTATTCTACTAATAATAAATTTTATATCGAACAGTTTGGTAAGAAATTATATAAATACTATATAGAAATCAAAGAGTATCAAAAAGCTGCCGAGTTATATGAGTCAATTGAACATACATTTGTAAGCATGTAAAAAACATGAGGGTGTCCCAAAACTCTAACTTTATATGGGTACCCTTTTTTTGGTGAACTGCAAATAAAATCTGAGAATCGCAATTAAAATTAGTAAAACTGCAATTAAAATTAGAGAATCGTAATTAAAATTGCCAAAACTGCAATTAAAACCAAGAAAATCGCAAATAAAGTTAATAATTACCCATACAGGATGGGGTATTAAGAACCCGATGATGTATAATAGTAGATCATTTTTAAATGGAAAAATAGCTAATGTAACCTAATTCTTACTGTATCGAATAAACTCTTCTTAAAAGAGAGAGGTATCTCAATTACAAATGAAAATTACTGCCAGAGATACCCCACTACTTTGATTAACATGGCTAAGAACTTTAAAAATAATTGTTCCAGAAGCGTTTAGGAGGCATCCCGTGTCAGTAAGCTGACATTTGAGATGGCTCCATTTTTTTGTCTTTTTAGAAATTTATTTCATTGTAATTGGCCAATAAATTAATAGATTGAATTGAAATTGCATGAAATTGGTTTATTCAGAAGGGGAATTATGTTGTAATTTGTCGATTTACTTAAAGAGTTTTTGGTAAACGTTGATAAATCAAGGTTTGTTATAACCCAATTGCTTAAATATAGAAAATTCTCAATAATATAATTAATAGAAAAAAACGACAAATGTCATTCTATTTTGTTGATAACTAGAAGAAGTTGTCAAAAAAACTTAATTCTAGTAATTAACGTAAAAGGCAAACTAAGAAGAAAAATGAACTGGAGGAAGAAAAATGGGGGAAAAGAGAGAAAAAAGTAAAGTTCTAAAAAGTTTTACTGTTTTAGCTTTATCATCTAGTTTTATTTTAGGTTCTCTTGGACAAGTAACAAATGTATCAAATGCAGCAAGTCCAAGTAAGGTAGAAGATATTTTGGCAAATTTAAGTTCAGAACAAAGAGCAGCTCTTAAGCAGCTTTCTACTAGTGAAGAATCTGGGCTACAAGTTTCCTCAGATATTAATTTGGACTCTACTGAACAAACGAATGTCATTGTAGAGTTTGCCAATAAACCAGTTAAGGTCGCTCAAATTGAGGCGAGTGTTGAAGGGAAAACAATAACAACAACTGATGCACAAAAATTAATTGATCAAGACCATGCTACTTTTACAAAAGATATAGGGGAAGTTTTAACAAATACAAAAAGTAAAAAGGTAGATTATAAAATTAATCGTTCATTTAAACATGCATTCAATGGTGTTTCGATAACACTACCAGCAAATCAAATTAAGAATCTATTAAAATCAAAAGCAGTAAAAACAGTTTGGAGTAATGAGAAATTCTCAATTGATCCGCCCGCAAAAAATCAAGAAAACGAACAATTAAAAGCAGACGAGTTTAATGTTGCAAACTATTCACCTTATGATCAGCTAGATCGTCTACATGCAGAAGGCTATACAGGTAAAGGAATTAAAATTGGTATTTTAGATACAGGTATGGATTATAACCATCCAGATTTAAAAAACGCATATAAAGGCGGATATGATTTTGTCGATAATGATAATGATCCGATGGAAACAACATATGAGGATTGGAAGAAATCAGGACAACCGGAAGTAAACGGTTCTACTTATTATACTGAACATGGTACACATGTTGCAGGAATTATCGGTGGGCGTGGAGTAGCTGATAGTGAGTATTCATCTGTTGGTGCTGCACCAGAAGCAGATCTTTATTCTTATCGTGTATTAGGTCCATATGGTAGCGGAACAAGTGAAGGAATTATTGCAGGAATTGATAGAGCAGTGAAAGATGGCATGGATGTTATTAACATGTCACTTGGAGCATCATTAAATGATCCACTTTATGCTACTTCTATCGCTGTAAACAACGCAGTATTAAGTGGGGTAACGACAGTTGTTGCAGCTGGCAATGATGGAGACAAAATGTATACATTAGGTTCGCCAGGATCAGCTGCATTAGCTTTAACAGTTGGTGCCTCATCTGTTGCAATTGATATATATCAATATGCCGGAGTACTCAATGGTAAAAATTACAATCTAAGACAATTAACGAAAAACTATAAAGATGATTTATCAGCTTTAAAAGAGAAATCGGTTCAACTAGTCGATGTAGGACTTGGAGATCCAGCTGGTTATAAAAATAAAGATGTAAAAGGAAAATTTGTATTCATGAACCGAGGAGTTTATACATTAGACTCTAAAGTTGCATATGCCAAAGCTCAAGGTGCTGTGGGTGTTATCATGGCTAACGATGAAGCAAACAAGGCAGAGGGAGCAATTCAGACATTCCTTGGTGAATCAATGAATGCGATCCCTTCATTCTCAGTTTCATTTGAAGAGGGTTCAGTAATTTCTGCAGCATTAAAAGATGGAAAATCAGAGTTCACATTTGGTGATTTCAAGAAAATCCAAACAGTATCTGATGAATTAGCAGGGTTTAGTTCAAGAGGTCCTTCACGAATCAATTATGATATCAAACCGGAAGTCACAGCACCAGGAGTATCAATACTAGCAACCGTTCCATTTTATGTAAATGATAAAAACGTTGACGGCTCAAAACCTGAAGATTATAAATATGCTTATGCACGACTATCAGGTACTTCAATGGCTACTCCTTATGTTGCTGGTGTATCAGCATTATTACTTCAATCAAATAAAGATCTCGAGCCAGCAGATGTAAAATCTATTTTAATGAATACAGCTGATCCATTAGCAAAGGATTATAGTGTATTTGAGATAGGAAGCGGTCGAGTTGATGCATATGAAGCAATCCATTCAAATGTAGAATTCCAAGTAGTAGATCAAACACCGACAATCATTAATGGAAAACAAAAAACAATCAAAGAATTAACCGGTGGATTTAGTTTTGGTTCAATTGGATTTGATAACAAAGATATTACAGAATCTCGCAATGTTACATTGAAAAATAGAAGTGAAAAAGCGAAAACATTTAATGTAAATGTAAAATTCCAAACGGGCACTAGAGGGTCTTTAGATGCGGCTAAAAATAATGTAACATTAACTGGTCCTACTTCAGTAAAGTTAAATGGAGTTAGTTCTAAATCAATCAAGTTTAGCCTAAACATTCCAAAAACAGCTGAAAAAGGCACATATGAAGGGTATATTGTATTTACAAATAATGCAGATCCTACTGAAGAATACCAAATTCCATTTGGTGGACGTGTTGTTAATGAAGGAATCGATTTCTTTAAAGCTGACCCATTGTTTTCAACTGATACAAGCTGGCCAGCAAATTCATTTCCATTTCTTGGGTTTGAATTCTCATTAAAATCTCACATGAAGACATTGGATGTTCTTTTATCTGATCCAAAGACAGGTGAAGATCTAGGTTTAGTTGGATCATTTACACCAATCACTTTAAATGATAATCAGTCGTATTTTATTGGAAGAGGATTTAATTCGATTTACTATCCATTTACAGGAGATTCGAAAAATCCAATTAGCAATGAACCAAGCTTTGCGCAACCAGGTCATTATCAATTAAAGATGGTTGGAACAAATGAAAATGGAAAAACGTTCACAAAAGTTTCTGATTTCATTTACGATTTAGCCCCACCAACTATGACGTCTAATTTTGACTCTTTAGACCAAAAGGTAATTGAATATAATGATAAACAGTTTGATTCAAATGGAGAATTTTTATACGACTTTAATATTAATCTAAATGACCCTGAAACAGATCAAGCAAATAAATTAGGTTTAGATGTAGATCAATCAAGCAACTCAGTTGTTTCGTTTTATAATAGTCCATTTCCTGCAAATCCAATTAAAACAGATAAAAATGGAAACTATAGTGACCAAATTCTAGTGAGAAAACAATCTGCACCATTGGAAGTTTCGTTCTATGGTATTGATGCAGCAAAAAACTTTACTGCTAACGCAACTAATAAGTTAAGCGTCGCATTTGTGGATCGAAATTTACCGTACTACTATTTAAAAGCAGATAAAAACCTTCTTAAGACTGGTGAAGCTGTAAATTACACTGTTCGTTCGAACAATGTGAAAAATTTAAAGACAACTAAAATTACAATGAGAAATTATAATTATGCTTCAATTGAGAATGTAGTTGTAAATGATGCAGTTAAAAAGTATGGTGAAGCAGAGGTTAGTGTAAATACTACACCAACGAGTCATACATTTACATTTACATATTTTGGAGATAAAGCATTACCGGAAGATTTACCATTATTTAATTTTGACCTTAAAACAGATAACAAGTATCTTAATGAAAGTCCTTACTGGTTTGATATGAATGCAACAACAATAGATCAAGCAAATGTTGAGACAAAAGATATCTACACTTATATGGAAAGATATAAAATAAAGCCAACTGTTTCGAGAATAAGAGGTGTATTACAAGTTGAAGGTGGCTTAGATCCGGTTACAGGTGGAACGAATTATGCAATTGATCTAAGTAAAGCCAATGCAAAAGTAACAGTTGCTTCGTACGATGGAAAAACAGTTACTCAAGCACCAATTACAGACAAATATGGTTCATATGATGTTGATGGGATAAAAGCTGATAAAAATGCCTATACATTAACAGTGGATGTACCTGGGCACTTTACGATGAACCAACGAGTTGTTTTATCATATGAAATTCGTGGAGAAACTGTGGGTAAATTGTATAAATATAGTTTAGCAACTGCTGCAGCTGGAGATGTTAATAAAGATGATGTAATCGATGTTTTAGATGCATTAGCTGTACAAAC
This sequence comes from Bacillus sp. AFS088145, assembly GCF_002564465.1. GTDB lineage: Bacteria > Bacillota > Bacilli > Bacillales > Bacillaceae_G > Gottfriedia. Next base: position 131,626 of record NZ_NUUX01000009.1, read on the forward strand.
TTATTGGGGTACTAATAAAGCTACAGCAGACTTTAACTTTGATAAAGTAGTAGATAAAAAGGATATGGACTTTGTTGTTCGAAACTTTGGATTACAAAATCCTACTGTTGATAATGCGCCAAAACCAAAAACTACTTATAAAGGTGCAACTTTAGATAGTATTTTAAAAGAGTTAGGTTTAGACAAATAATAAAAGATTTAGATTAGGGAAGCCAGTTATTCTGGCTTCCCTTTTTAAGGTTGTAGAAAGAAGTTGTGAAGTGCAAATAAAATAGTCAAAACTTCAATTAAAAAAGCGAAATCTGCAATTAAAATAATCAAATCTGCAAATAAAATCGGTGGAACTGCAATAAAGCCATTCATATTAAATAAATTGAGTGAAATAGCATGGATCAGTAAAAAGATAAATTGCCCATAAACAGAAGTAAAGTCCAAAGAAACAATCGAAAAGCACAAACTGAGAAGTCAAAATAGCCTCGCGTAGACTGCCCCTAAAACGTTCACTTTCTTCTTTGCTCATTACCTTTTAAAGCAAACTCCCCCATCACTCTGTAGTTACTTTTCATCAAAAAAATGTGTTGATTATTGACTATTTTAATGAAAAGCAGACTTAATAAATGATGAATTAAAAATATTCTAAAATAGTTTTATCGTGTTCAATAAGTAAAAAAAGCTATCATTTCGGGGTTTATTTAGAACTATTAAAGTTTAATTAAAAATAGTAAGCGTTTTCAAAGGGCTGGCTAATTCTTTTAAAATGATAGAAAAATTGGGTTATTTCGATTGTTTTTCACGGGTGAATTCAGAGGAATTTTGTCGAATGTAGAGAGGAAGAATTTAAAACTTTGGTAAATTAGGGGAGGGATAACCCAATTGACCGAAAATTGGAAAAAAATGATAATAAATGTAGAAAGTAAATTTGATGTAAAGAGGTATGTATGAAGATAAAAAGTAGCTTACTATTTTATAAATCATAGAACTTCATTGAATTTTACTTTAGATAAATAAAAGCCAGGAGGAAGAAGAATGGGGAAAAGAGTAAAGAAAAGTAAGTTTGTATCAGGCTTTACCGTATTAGCTCTATCATCTAGTGTTGTTGTTGCACCGATTGCACATGTAACAAATGTTTCAAAGGCAGCAGGGAAAACGAAGACAGAAACAATACTTGCAAATTTAACTTCCCAGCAACGAGCTGCTTTAAAACAAATTTCAACGAATGAATCGACAGGGCTTCAAATCTCATCAGACATAGATCAAACAACTACAAAACAAACCTCAGTTATTGTAGAGTTTGCAAATAAACCTGCTAAGGTGGCTAAAATTGAGGCGCAAGTTGAAGGTAAATCATTAACAGAGACACAAGCAGGGAAATTAGTTGATCAAGATCATGCTACTTTTACTGCAGATGTGGGACAAGTTCTTAAAGATGAAAATAATAAAAAGGTAGATTATAAAATTAAACATTCATATAAAAATGCCTTTAATGGTGTTTCAATGAGTCTACCGGCAAATCAAATTAAAAATCTATTAAAATCAAAAGCAGTTAAAACTGTTTGGAGTAACGAGAAGTTCTCTATTGACCCTCCAAAGGAATCAGATAAGAACAGCGAGTTAAAAGCAGACGAGTCTAAAGTAGCAAACTATACGCCATATGACGGCTTGGATAAGCTACATGCTGAAGGCTATACTGGAAAGGGCATTAAAGTTGGTATTCTTGATACAGGTATCGATTACAACCACCCAGATTTAAAAGACGCTTTCAAAGGTGGATATGATTTTGTAGATAATGATAATGATCCAATGGAGACTACATATGCTGATTGGGTAAAAGCTGGTAAACCAGGATCTGCAAATGGAGCTGATTATTATACTGAGCATGGTACTCACGTAGCAGGTATCATTGGTGGACGTGGTGCTTCAGATAGTGAATACAAACAGGTGGGTGCAGCACCAGAAGCTGATATTTATTCATATCGTGTACTTGGACCTGGTGGGGTTGGAACAAGCGAAGCTATTATCGCTGGTCTTGATAAAGCAGTAAAAGATGGCATGGATGTTATTAATATGTCATTAGGTGCGTCGTTAAATGATCCACTTTATGCAACTTCTATCGCGGTTAACAATGCTGTATTAAGTGGTGTAACGACTGTCGTAGCTGCAGGAAATGATGGAGACAAAATGGACACATTAGGTTCACCGGGAGCGGCTGCATTAGCATTAACTGTCGGAGCTTCATCTGTTGCAATTGATCTTTATCAATTTAACGGAACACAGGATGGAAACAAATACAACTTTAGACAATTAGCTCAAAACTACTCCGATAATTTAACGACATTAAAAGGTAAAACCTATCAACTTGTTGATGTAGGTTTAGCAAATCCATCTGATTTTACAGGAAAAGATTTAAAAGGCAAGATTGCTTACATTCAACGTGGAACGATTGCTTTAATTGATAAAATTAAAAATGCAAAAGCAGCTGGCGCTGTAGGTGTATTAATGGCTAATAATATTGATAACCAAAGTGAAGGAGCAATCCAAGCATTTTTAGGTGAGTCGGTCGATGCTATTCCTTCATTCTCAGTATCATATGAAGAGGGATTAAAAATCACAGCAGCGGTTAAAGCAGGTAGAAATGAAGTTTCTTTTGGTGATTATACTAAGCTACAAACAGCTTCAGATGAATTAGCGACGTTTAGTTCAAGGGGACCATCACGTGTAAACTATGATATCAAGCCAGAAGTGACTGCTCCGGGTGTTTCGATTCTTTCAAGTGTACCATTTTATGTAAATAATAAAACAGGCGATGGATCAAAGCCTGAAGATTATAAGTATGCATATGAGCGTATGTCTGGAACATCAATGGCAACACCATATGTAGCAGGTGTATCTGCCCTATTACTTCAATCAAATAAAGACTTACAACCAGAAGATATAAAATCAATCTTAATGAATACTGCTGATCCATTATCAAAAGCTTATAGTGTATTTGAAGTAGGTAGTGGACGTGTAGATGCATATGAAGCAATTCATTCAAATGTAGAATTAGAAGTGGTTGATAAAACACCAACGATCGTAAACGGCAAAGAAAAATTAATTAATGAGTTAACCGGTGGGATGAGCTTTGGTTCATACAGATTTGATAATAATGATATTGCAGATTCTCGTAGTGTTACTTTAAAGAATCGTAGTGAAAAAACAAAAACATTTAGTGTTGACGTGAAATATCAAACTGGATTAAGAGGATCTAAGGATGCAGCTTCGAATAATGTTACACTTTCAGGACCTACATCAGTGAAGTTAAATGGAATTAGTTCAAAATCAATTAAGTTTAATTTAAACATTCCAAAAACTGCTGAAAGAGGAACTTATGAAGGGTATGTTACATTCACGAATACTCAGGATCCAACTGAGCAATATCAAATTCCGTTTGGTGTTCGTGTAGTTGAAGAGGGGATCCAATCATTTAATTTAATCAATCCACTTTATTCAAATAAAATTACGAATCCAACTTATGCGTACCCATTTATTGATGGAAGTGTTTCTATAAAAACACATATGAAATCATTAGATGTTGTCGTACAGGATCCAACAACTGGTCAAGATTTAGGTATTATTGGTTCATTTAATACTTCAGTAATAAAAGAAGGTGTCGTTTACAATATCGGTAGACTTGTTGGCGGATATTACTTCCCATTTACTGGAGATGCTAAAAACCCAATTAGCAGTAAATATGAATTAATTAAACCAGGACATTACAAATTAAGACTAGTTGGTGTGAGTGAAAGTGGAAAAACATTTGCTGAAGCTAGAGACTTTATGCTGGAATATGCTGTTCCTAATATGACTTCAAGCTTTGACAAGTTAGATCAAAAGGTTATCGAGTATAGTGATAGTCAACTAGACAAAAATGGACAAATGTTATATGACTTCAACATTAACGTAAATGATCCAGAAATTGAAGAAGCGAAAAAATACGGTATTAAAGCTGTTCAATCAGATAACACAATTGTTTATACTTATAATTCTTTCTTCCCATCATTACCTATTAACGTAGATAAAAATGGGGATTATACGGATCAAATTTTAGTTGATAGTAAATATTCTGTATTACCATTAACATTCTATGGAATGGATGCAGCGCTAAATCCAACTGCTCAAATTAGAATTTCTTTTGTAAAAAATACAACTCCGTATTATTACTTAAAAGCGAATAAGCAAAATATTGTACCTGGTGATACAGTAAACTACTCAGTTAAAGCAAATAATATTAGTAACTTAAAAACTACTAAATTAACGCTTCAATTGAATAATAATCAAGGAATCATTGACAATATTCTAGTAAATGATGAAGTTAAAAAATATGGGGATGCACAAGTTACAGTAAAAACATCTCCTACTACTTGGGATTATATTACGCAATATGACTTTACTTTTACTTACTCAGGTTCTGCTAAGTTACCTGAAGACACTCAATTATTTAATTTCGATATTAAAACATTAGATAAATCATTTACAACAGGTTCAGCAATCAACTTCTCAGGTAACGGTACATCTACAATTGATACATCAAATGTTGAAACGAAAAATGTCTACACTTATATTGAAGGTTACAATGTAAAACCAACAGTTTCAAAACTGTCAGGTACACTTCAAGTAGAAGGTGCAAAAAATCCTTTAACAGGTGAAACAAACTATGCGATCGATCAAAGTAAATTAGGTGCGAAAATTACATTAACATCTTATGATGGTAAAACTGTTTTACAAGCACCAATCACATCAAAACAAGGTGATTATGCATTCGATGGTGTGAAATTAGACAGTAAACCTTATACATTATCAGTTGATGTACCAGGTCACTTTACAATGAATCAAACAATGGATAATTTATTTGATAATATCCGTGGTGATTTAATCGGTAAGCAATTGCGCTATTTATTGGATGTGGCTCCTGCTGGTGATGCAAATAAAGATGATGTAATCGACGTACTCGATGCATTAGCTGTACAAACTTACTGGGGTACAAACAAAGCATCTGCTGACTTCAATTTTGATAAAGTAGTTGATGCAAAAGATATGGATTATGTAGTTAAGAACTTTGGATTACAAAATTCAACAGTTCCAAATCCTCCTCAAGCTAAAAAATCATTTAAAGGTGCTACATTAGATAGTATCTTAACAGAGTTAGGATTAAACAAGTAATAAAGAGTAAAAGATTTTATAAGAATTTTAAGCAGCCTTCTCCGGATTAGTTTATAGGAGAAGGCTTTTTATTTTAGTTCATTGGTAAATTTATACATAATAAAATTCACTTCAGGTTAATTTAAAGAAATAAAGGATTTGTAGGGAGACTTTTTATGAATAAAAAGTTTATATATTCAACTCATATTTATATCTTGATTATTATGTCTACCGGATTTATGTTGCATGTGTTTATCGTTCCAGGTATTTTGACATCTACTCATAGAGATTCATGGGTAACGGTTGTTGCTAGTATTCTCCCTTTCGTGATTTGGACAACTTTAGTTTTTTATTTGTATAAAAAGCTTAAAAATGAAGATATTTTATCTGTGATGTTTAAAGTATTGTATAAACCGATAGCGTACATACTATCCACCATCTTTGTTGCCTACTTTTTATTATCAGCTTTTGTTACCTTTCGATTTACCCTTATTTGGGCAAATACAAATTATACCCAAGATATTCCGGATATTATTGTAGCGTTTCTAATTTTAATGATCTGCTTTTATGCAGCATTTAAAGGGATTCGTACTATTGGTACGATTGCATTTTTGATTTTACCACCAGTTGTTCTGTTTGGTTTTTTAGTCGGTATAGGGAACGATAAGAACAAAAATTATAGTTTACTATTTCCTATTTTCGAAAAAGGATATCATGATTTTTTTCATGGTTTCATATATACTTGCTCAGGATTTTTTGAAATCATTTTCATATTATTTTTAAATTCCTTTTTAAAAGATAAAGTAAAAGTAAAATGGTTAATGATCGTAAGTTTTATATTATTAATGTTAATCCTAGGGCCACTGACAGGAGCGATTATGGAGTTTGGACCTGTTGAGGCAGAAAAAATGAGAAATCCAGTTTATGAACAATGGAAACTTCTAACGTTAGGAATGAATATTACTAGATTGGATTTTTTATCAATTTTTCAGTGGTTGTCAGGTGCATTTATTCGGATCAGTTTAAATCTATATATTGTAAATTACATCATCAATTATAGTGGAAGAAAAAAGTGGAGTTTACCAGTATTGTCCCTTTTTTTATTAGTAGCAGTAATGATTCCCTGGAATGCATCGTCATTTTATAACTTTTTACAATACTACTATTTTCCAATAAATTTAATCTTTTTATTGTGTACCATGCTAATATTTTTAGTTATTTTAAAATTAAAAGGTGATTCAGCATGACTAAAGATTCGACAACTTTAGAAAACCTTAATTTATTAAAATTTATGGAGTCTTTTAATCATTCATCGGATATAGATTTCCGAACGAAATCATATAAGGAAGGAGAAGACTCGCATTTTGTCATTATAATGTTTTGTCCAAATTTGATTGACACTCAATTTAGTAATCAAATCATTAATGATATCTTTAATGTGATTAAGAAAGAAGAGAAATTCAATTTTGAGTTATTAAGTAACTTAGTCGAGACTAAAAGGTTGAAAGAAATATCAAATATTAAAAAGGAAGTTGAAGAAAATTTATTTTCTGGAGATTTAGTCATATTTAGTTCGTATTTAAATGATGTATTCTTTATACAAGTAGCGAATCCACCAAAACGAAATCCAGAAGAATCTAATTTAGAAAATTCAATTCGTGGCCCAAGAGATGGATTTGTAGAAAATATTTCCGATAATATGGCATTAATTCGTCAAAGACTTAAGACCTCAACATTAAAAAGTGTCGAATTTACAATCGGTGAACGAAGTCGAACGAAAGTTCTATTAGTTTATATGGAAGATATTATTAATCCTTCGATTCTATCTGATGCAAAGCAACGACTAAACTCAATAAAAAAAGACGTAATTGTAAGTAGCTATGAAATTGAGGAGGCACTATATGATCAACCATTTTCAATTTTTCCACTAATAGATAATATAGGTAGACCCGATTTCGTTGTACAATCAATAAATCAAGGAAGATTTGCCATAATTGTTGATGGTAATCCAACATGTTTATTAGGACCAACCAATTTAAATCAACTTGTTTATTCACCTGAAGATATACATGCGAGCTTTTATTATATTAACGTAGTTAGATATCTTAGAATTATTGCTATTGCAACAACCATTTTCCTACCGGGATTTTATATTGCATTAGTGACATTTCATATAGATCAAATACCTTATCAATTACTTGCCACGATTGGTATGGCTAGGAATGGACTACCATTTTCAGCACCATTAGAAGCCTGTTTAATGCTAGCATTTTTTGAATTATTTAAAGAAGCTGGGATACGCTTGCCGAAAGCAGTAGGACAAACTGTATCTGTTTTAGGGGGACTATTCATTGGTGATGCCGCGATACGCGCAGGATTAACATCACCTTCTATGCTTGTCGTAATAGCTTTAACTGTTATTTCAGGCTATACATTAATTAATCAAAATATATCAGGAAATATTGTAATCCTACGCTTTTTTGTTTTATTTTTATCGTCTATTTTAGGGTTGATTGGCTTTTTTACTGGCTTTTTTCTAATTAGTACGATGATTGTTTCGTTAGAAAGCTTTGGTCAACCGTATATAACTTTATTATCAGTTCCGAAACTATCTGACTTCTTAAATGTAGTTTTTAAGTTGCCTCAAAAGTATAAGAAGACAAGACATCAAGCTCTCAATCCAATTGATAAAGACCGTCAAAAGGAGTGATGTATAGGATGAAAAAATTACTAATCATCATACAGATGGTCTTTTATTTATTCACTTTAACAGGATGCTGGGGAGAGCGAACGATTATTGATCAAACTTTGGTGACGAGTTTTGGAATTGACTATAAGGACAATCAGTATATTGTAACAATTCAAGCGCTTAACTTTTCGAATATAGCGAAGCAAGAAAGCGGGGCATTACAAGTACCTGCTCCTCCATTAATCGGTCAAGCAACAGGGAAAAGTATACAGTCAGCATTTACTAAATTGGAATCAAAATCACCAATACCTTTATATTTTGGTCATGTTAACAGTGTCATCTTAAGTAAATCGGTAATAGAAAAAAAAATGAAAGATGTCAATTCATTTATTAGCGGAAGACCGTTATTAAGATACACAATGTGGTTCTATGGTACCGAGTTGGAAATTAAAGAAATCTTGTTAAGTCAAAGTTTTTTTAATTTACCCTTTTTATATACAGTAGTGAATAACCCTGCTGAAAAGAGCAGAGGTAGCCTAATTCTTTTAAGTATGCAATTTCATAACTTTATTTCAAGATATACTCAGCCAGTAGGAACAGTATTGATACCATCACTAGATATTGAAGATAAGAATTTTAATGAGCAAAAAGAGGATAAGATAGCCTATATTAATGGCGCATATGTAATCTCGCAGCAAAAATATAAAGGTCAAGTAAAATTAAAAGATATAAAATCACTGGATTATTTGCAGCAAAAAAATTATAATTTGCCACTAATACTAGAAAAAGATAAATTGAATATAGAAATTAGAAGCTCAAATGGTTCAGTTAAAGTCATAAAAGGTGGTAAGAAGCCAAAGTATATTATAAATATAAAAACAAATGTAGCTATTGTACAGAACGAGAATAATTTAAGTAGAAAGAAAATTGCTTCTAAAATCAGAAATAAAATGAAAACAGAAATTATAAAGACAATGAAAAAAGGAGAAGAGCTTCATGCCGATCTCTTAAATATTTCGGAAAAGCCTTATCGATTTAATCGAAAAGAATGGGATTTAAAGGCCTTGAATGATGTTGATACTAATTCGATAAAAGATATAAAAGTAAATGTGCATATTATAGGAAGTAAAGTTTATAAAAGATGAAAGTTGTTTTGAATTGAGAAGAGCGAAAAGGAAGGTTAATTTTTATTAAAGAGACCTTCTTTTTTATGCTCATTTTTATTAAAAATGAATTATGATAGAAATGAACTGAATAAAAGGAGTAGGATTATGAATGAAAGAGTAAAAGATAATTGGTTTCCAGGTCGTTGGTTAGGTGGGACCTCTCTAATATTAGGGCCAATTTTTATGCTTACAGGTGTCATTTTAAGAAGTAGATTTCATTTCTTCTTTCCGGATCAACTTGAAGCATACAAAGCTCATCCAACTTTACTATTTTTATCTTATAGTTTCTTTATTGCTGGGAATGTCTTATTGTGGCCAGCAGTTATCTCACTTTGTAGATTAATCAGTATAAAAAAGCCAAATTGGGCAGTATGGGGAGGAAGTTTTGCGATATTTGGCCTTTTTGCTCGTACTTTTCATGCAGGAATTGATCATCTAGCTTTTCAGCTTGTACGAATTCAAGGTGTTGATTCTACAACAAAAGTAATGGCGCAATCTTACGGAGCGTTTCATATATTCCATAGCCTATCCCCATTAATTATGTTTGGTTGGATTATTTTAGCCATTGGTTCATATCGAGCTAGAGTAATGGGGGTAATTCGCTCTATAATGTTAGGACTTATGAGTTCACTACCACTAGGCGTACTAAAAGGTACAACTCCATTTTCAATTGTAGCTACATTGGCACTTTGCATTGCACTTGTACCACTTGGGTTAAGAGTTTTAAAAGATGGTTCGAGACCTAGTATGAAGAAAATAATTGGTTCAGTTATATTAATAATCATTTTGTTAGTTGGTTTATTTGTACTTGGAGAGTTAGGATAATTAGGACAAGATATTGCGGTCCTTTAATTAGGTAAATTATTTTATACGTGGAGGTGAAGGCGTTGATTCTAATTATTGGTGGGGCTCGTAGTGGAAAGAGTTCCTATGCAGAAAGACGAATAAAGGAGTTACAAACAACCGCAAATGATGTAGTTTATATTGCTACAGCAATCCCGTTTGATGGAGATATGAATACAAGAATTAAAAGACATCAAGATGATCGTCCGAACAATTGGCATACCATTGAGCGCTATAAACATTTTAATCAACTAAAAACGCATGAAGAATTTATACAATCGAAGTATGTATTATTAGATTGTATGACAGTTATGGTGACAAATTTAATGTTTGATCATTATACTGATGTTGATTTTGAAACGATTAATAATGAGCAAATAAACAAGCTAGAGTTAGATATAGAAGTTGTAGTGAACGAGTTGATTGACATGTGTGAGCAGCATAGTAAGACATTAATAATTGTAACGAACGAGGTAGGATATGGGCTAGTTCCATCTTATCGATTAGGCAGGATTTTTAGAGATATTGCTGGGCGTATAAATCAAAAAATTGCTGCAAGAGCAGAAGAAGTTATACTCGTTACAGCTGGTATACCATTAAGAATAAAGTAGGAGTACCAATATGAATCGATTTAAAATGATCCTCAGTTTTTTTTCAACCATCCCGGTTAAAAATTACGATTTTATTGAAGCCGAACTAGGAAAAGGAATTAGATTGGTTCCATTAGTAGGTGTGTTATTTGGTTTAATACTTGTTAGTTTGAATACTGGAATTTCATTAGTCTTGGACAAAGAAGCCAATGCATTTCTTATTCTATTAGTCTATTTATTCTTAACAGGTGGATTACATTTTGATGGAGTAGCTGACACGTCAGATGGAATTTTTAGTTATCGTTCAAAAGAAAGAATACTAGAAATTATGAAAGATAGTCGCATTGGCGCATTTGGGGTCATTTCCTTAATTGTTTTATTTTTAGGAGATTGGTTATTTTTATCAAATAGTACTACATTTGTTATTTTTTTATTTCCGATTATTGGAAGATGCATTGCCTTATTTACATGCAGAATAAGTACGTATGCTAGAAATGAAGGATTTGGAAGTCAATTTATAATCGAAGCCAAAAAATCTAATTCATTATTTGTTCTAATTGCATACGTGTTACTTATTTGTGTAAGTAGTGTATTAATGAATGAAATAGCTATTATTTTTGCGGTATGTATCACGTTTATTTTTATTACATTTGTAACGAAAAGAATCAATCAAAAACTTGATGGAATTACAGGAGATGTAATTGGATTTACAATTGAAGTTTCCCAATTATGCTTTTTAATTTTTGCTGCTATAGGTGAGAGATTAGTATGAGAATATTTTTAATTAGACATACAGAAAGCATTGGAAATAGAAAAAAGGTTTATGCAGGAATGACTGATTTTGATTTAACAGAAAAAGGCCTAAGTCAAATAGGTAGTGTGATAACCCAGTTTACGATAATGATTGAGCCTACTTCACGCTATACTTTGTATTCTAGTCCACTTCGTAGATGCACGTTATTAAGTGATGCGATAGAAGATTTAATAGGAGAATCGAAAATAGTTGATCATCGGTTACAAGAGACAAATTTTGGGCTATTTGAAGGAAAAACATATACTGATCTTTTAATTGAAGTGCCTGAAGTTGTAGAAAAGTGGAATGAAGATTTGATTCATTTTCAAATTCCGAATGGGGAAAGCTTAAAGCAGTGTGCAGAAAGAGTTAATACATTTTGTCATGACATTAGATCAAAAAACGAAGATGTAATAGTAGTATCACATGGAGGAATTATGAAGCTACTACTCTTAAATTTACTTCATTTAGATTTAAGTCATTTCTGGAAATTTTATACTAGTAATGGATGTATTATTGAAATTGAGTATAAAGACGGTTTTGGATTTTTAAAAAATATCATTCAACTAAATTAAGAGGATGGAGAAACTTGAACACAAAAAAAATTGTTTTACTTTCATTATTTATCGCATTAAGTGCAGTACTGTCTAATATAAAAATAGTTTATTCTATTGCATTTGATTCATTGCCGGCTTTTCTGGCTGCTATGATGATTTCACCGATTGCCGGCGGGATTGTAGGGGCACTAGGTCATCTTCTTACAGCAATTACTTCGGGTTTTCCTTTTACAGTACCAGTGCATCTATTTATCGCAATACAAATGTTTGTGATTGTTTGGATTTTTGGCGTATTATTTAAAAAAATGAATCAATACATAGCGATGGTCGTTGCAATTATTTTAAATGGTCCAGTGGCAACTTTATTAAGCGGTCTATTAATTGCTTATTTGAATCACTCGTTTACAGTAAAGACTGTTAGTAGTTTTTTTATCTTAATGGTTGTGCCATTGACTTTAGCTTCAGCGGCCAATATTGTTTTAGCATTTATACTTCAAAAGGTGATGAAACGTGCAAATTTCAAAATATAGAGATTTAACTTTAATGCATATAGATAAGAATCGTTATTTTACAATTGCTTGTGATAGCTGCGGTGGAATAGGGATGAGTGAGCTTGATTTCATAAAAGTTGATGAAGAAATTGTAGGTTATTTAACAGCCAAATTATGTTTAGTTGAAACATTAGCATTTCGAGCTAAGCCTACTGTTTTAATTAATACTTTATGTGTAGAAATGAATGGAAGAGGTAAGCGAATAATAAACGGGATTGAAAAAGCAATTAAAGAATATAATGAAGCTAATTTTTATGAAGACAACTTAGAAATAAATATTACTGGAAGTACAGAAGAAAATATTCCAACAAAACAAACAGGTTTAGGAATTACTTTAATGGGAGAAATTTATAATCCATATATTAGAAAAGAAATCATTTCAGGGGACCGTGTAATATTAATTGGTTATCCAAAAGTAGGAAATGAAGTATTAGAGGATTTAAATGAAAATAAAAACGAGATTATTAATTTTAATTCATTAAAGCAATTAACTAATAGCGAAGATGTCTCAGATCTATTACCAATCGGTTCAAAAGGCGTTCAATATGAATTGAATCAGTTGATGGAAACAAATAATATCGAAATAAAATTAGTAAATCAATCTAGTATCCCATTACATAAATCGGCAGGTCCCGCGACATGTGCTCTAGCAATTATTAAAAAGGATGCGATTGAGAGATTAAAAAGGCAAATCTTACAGCCAATCACATTACTAGGTGAGATCGTTTAATGAATCGATTGAAATAAAAATATGGAGAAATAATATGGCAGAAGCTTTAAAAGATTTATATAACTACGATTTAATTTCAAAAATTGCAAACGAGATCAGTATTGTCTATACAGACTTTAATCGTGAAACATTTATGAATAAGGTTTTCAATGAAAGTTGGGAAGAAAAAACATTAAAGGAAAGAATGAGACATATTACGATTTGTTTGGGAGAGACACTTCCAAACAAATATGAAAAATCAATAGAGATTTTAAGGAGTATATTAGAGAACTTTCCAAAAGGCCAATTAAGTAGTATTTTTTTTCCTGATTTTGTTGAAGTGTATGGCTTAGAACATTGGGAAAAATCAATAGAAGCCCTAGAATTATTCACAAAGCACTCAACATCAGAATTTGCTGTTAGACCGTTCATTGTACAAGACCAAGAACGAATGATGACACAAATGCTAAAATGGTCTACTCATCCAGATGAACATGTAAGAAGACTTGCAAGTGAAGGATGCCGTCCAAAATTACCATGGGGAATGGTTCTAAAAAGTCTAAGAAAAGACCCAACTCCAATTCTTCCTATCCTAGAAAACTTAAAGGCAGACGAGTCATTATATGTTCGAAAAAGTGTAGCGAATAATTTAAACGATATTTCGAAAAATCACCCAACTCTAGTATTAAAAATTGCGAAAGAATGGTACGGTAAAAATCCACATACCAATTGGATTATAAAGCACGCATGTAGAACCCTATTAAAAAAAGGTAATATAGAAGCTTTAACGATTTTTGGATTTCAAACGACAAAAGCAATTCATATAGACCAATTCCAATTACTATCAGACAAGATCGAAATTGGTGGAGATTTAAACTTTTCATTTACCATTCATAGTAACGAACCAACCACCACAAAACTTAGAATCGAATTCGCAATTGATTATGTAAAGTCAAAAGGTAACCGTACAAGAAAAATCTTTAAAATATCCGAAAATACAATTGAAAATGAAAAAACATTATCATACAACAAGAAACACTCATTCAAAAACTTATCAACAAGAAAACACTACCCAGGCCAACATAGCATCACAATACTGATCAATGGAGTGGAAAGTGGAACTTATGACTTTACGGTAAACTAAATAAGAGATTCAAATTTTTTTGGAATCTCTCAGACTGTTGACAAACGCTCGCTTTCTTCGTTGCTTCGCCTGTCTGCGGTGCTCATTACCGTCAAAGGTAACTCCGCTCCTCACCAGGCTTCGCGCCTCGAAAGACAAGCGCTTGCAATCAGTCTGAAATTCACTATGAGATTCAGATTTTTTGGAATCTCTCTATGTTTTTTAAAACTCAGTTTTCTTTCCCTCTATCACTTAACCCTGTCTCTTGTGCATCATCACATCTTCAGTTAGTGGAGTAAAGCCAAGTTTTTCTTGTAACACACTTTTAGGAATTTGTGATTTAGTGATTGTAACTACTGTAACTTTTCGATTGATGTTTTCATTATGGATGATCGACATTATATCATAAAAATAAGGTATAGCTGTTTCAGTATAAGCAACAGCTAATATTTCTGAATACCCAGTATCTGGTCGTATTGTCATACCAAAATAGGCAATGACTTGATTTTCTAGCTTACATTCAACTGCATAATCAAATTCAATTGAGCTATAATACTCATTCATCATGGCAACTTGTTCGTTAGTAAGAATTTGTTGCTTCATCTTTAAATCTTTCCAAACATTAAATTGAAATTGATCTTTTATCTCGTACGAAAATCCAGGAATACTTTGGATTGTTTTTATAAGAAGTGGATAATACGCACCAACTATTTGAGTACGATTGGTAATGTTGAAGCCTTTTGATAAGAAATAGTCTATTTGTTTTGACCACTGTCCTCTAAATCGCTGTGCAAATAATTTTCCACCGTATTCCTCACTAACAGCAAATTGATAAACTCTTTCAAACAATTCATCTCGCACAGTATCCTCATATTCTGGCAATACCCATGGATAACCTAATGAAACAAACTCTCCTTTACCAGAGAAACTCATATAACCTATAAGTTGATCACCGTCAAAAGCAAAGCATCTAGATTTTTCATTAAACTCAGATTGTTGTTCAAATAATTTTGGAGATAAAGTTGCTTTCCAAGCATATGGTAGAGATTCGGTCATCTTATTCCAAAAATCAAACTGCAAATCAAGATCTGTTGGACTCTCATAAAAACGATAATCTATAGTCATATCAAAATCCTTTCCTAAATCGTACTAATTTTAATAGTATCAAATTCATTTGGATTTGAATCTTCAAGAATAGCTAATTTTACTAAAAAAAACCAGTAACATCTAAATAGGGCCAATTAAATAAATATCACATTAATTAAAGTATGATTATATAGTCATTCTGTTGCCTATAAAAAGAGCATTGAGCAAGAAGTTTAATTAGAGTCTGTACAGGGGCTCTTTTTTTGTTTCACTTTTTTATTATTGAAGAATGGTCGTTTTTAATAAATAATTACATATTTATACTCCTTAAGGTAACGCTATGAAAATGATGTTTGAACTTGTTTTTCTAAAAATTAGCTCTTATTTATTTTTAA
Source organism: Bacillus sp. AFS088145 (assembly GCF_002564465.1). Lineage (GTDB taxonomy): Bacteria > Bacillota > Bacilli > Bacillales > Bacillaceae_G > Gottfriedia. The sequence goes on from NZ_NUUX01000009.1 coordinate 147,306, forward strand.
CTTCTTAAGAATAAACAATTACTAAAATTTGTTGATCTTATAAAACCGCTTAACATTAAAATCATTATTAGATCATCTAAAATTCTAAAAGGAGTTCAATAGTTTGAACTCCTTTAATTTTATTTAGAGAGATATTTTATTTTCCTTATAATCTAATTGTTTTGAATGCGCCATTTTATAGGCCATCACTCCAAAAAATATTCCTGCCAATCCTCTGAATATCGTTGAAATAATCATCGCAATATTCATACTGAATGATTCGAGTAAAAACACACCAAATTGTGGAGCGATGAAGGCAACGATTGAAAGTAGGAAATTATAATTGGCAATATAAGAAGTGCGATGTTCTTCTTCGGTAGCTTCTAGTAAGCTATTAAATAATATTAAAACTGTACCAGATACAAAAAATCCGGATGTAAAGTTTACAATAAATAAGTATACATAATTTGTTGATAAAATATTTAAAATAGGTGCTGAGGCCATTCCGATTGAAATCCAAATTAATAATTGAGTATTACTATAACGGTTCGCCATCTTTGCCCACCAACGAAAACTTACGATTTGTGAAAGTTGGTTGCTTACTGTAAATAAACTAATCCAAAAAGCAGTTGCATGAGCAAATCTTATTTGATAAATCGAAAATAATGACCAGGCCATTTGCCACGCGAAGTTAAAAAATAGTGCACAAACTAAAAATGAGATATAGGGTTTATACTGAAAAAGATGTTTTGAGAAAGGAGAATAGTGATTAGAAATTTCAATTTTTTGCTTCTCCTCTTTATGTTTTAATATATAAAAGAACTCAATCATTCCGAATATAAATGCGAATAAAAAAAGTAATTGATATGGAAGGGCACTTTTTGGGCTGATAGATTTCATACATATTCCTGCTACAAGCGTTACAATCATTCCAGTAAAGGTAAGTATTCTATTTCGATTGCCAAAAAATGTGTTTCGACGATCTGCTGGAATTAAATCACCAATAAATGCTTGCCAGCCTAAATTTAGAAATGTGCCGGGAAAATTCATTAATGCAATTAAAATAACAAAAAACCATGCGATATGCTCTGATTTAACAAATGGAAGAAATACCATTATTAATAGAAAAAAACGAGTAAAGAAAATGGAGTAAGCAGTGAATTTTCTTTTTTCTTCTAACTTATTAACCATAAAAGCAGCTGGGAGCATTGCGGCCATTCCGACAATTGAAGGTAAGGAAGAAATTAAACCAACTTGATAATTGGTAGCACCTAAAATTGCTATAGCAAACAAAATAAAATAGTTATTTGATAAACTGATTGCGATTGTAGATGCAGCTCCATTTTTAATGCTCTGGGATTCATTGTGTAGCACATCCTGTTTACTGTAAATCAACTGACGTTCCTTCTTCCTTTGTATTAATTTCCTAATTTTAAACAAAATTCAAAATAGAATATTTGATTTTAAATTTTTAAATAATTCATTAGAACAATAGCATATTTATTCATTAAATACTATGTTTTAGAACTAAGTTTTAATGTAAAATAATGGCTTTATCTTGAACAGAAATTCCCAAAAATTAGCTATTAATTTCAGTGTTTAAAAATTGCATTTTATAATAATTTTTAATAAAATAGAATAATCTGTCTGATGTAATAAGAATCATATTTTAAACATATTAAATATTGGAAAGAACATTTTTTAATAGTTAAGCCATACTAATATTAAAATTGACGTAAAAATAATTTATTTATTTCATCGTCAATTTTTTATTGCACTTTAAAGATAGTATAAGTTGGCAGCGATGATGAGTAGTCGACGTAGTAGCCAATTCTAGGAGTAAAGTATAAGTGCACCAACGTTTCTGACTTCGCTTTAAAGGCTGGCCAATCGACAAGTTTTCTTTATTTACATATGAACAATATAAGGCAAGGAGAAGAGACATATGTTTTCACCAGTTTACAAAGTAAATGATGATGGAGAAATTTACTTAAGTACAAAAGGCTTTTCAGTAACCTACGACCAATTTAAAGAGGATGAACAAGGGAACGCATATGTAATCGTAAAAAGCGATGAAGAACCACTAATTAGAGTAAAACTACTTCTACATAATATTGGTAATGCAAAAACACCAGAATTAGAAGTAAAAAACAAATCTGGATTAGGTCAGGTGGAAATAAGATTACTTCGAGTAAAAATTAAAAAATTTAAAAATGGATGGGGAGCAAAAATTGCTCTATCAAATGGAGAAGTGACGATTAAAGGTGATATACCTAAACACGTCAAGATCCAAGTAGTTCGAAAAGTTAAGTTATCGTAATTTTTTTATTTAATAATACCAATGAATTAGAGTTCCATTATTTTTTGTACTTATTATGTTTATGCGTTTAATTTTTAAAAAAACTAATTTATCGACAAGTAGCAGGTTATTTAAAATATTATCTTCCTTCTATTAGTCTAAATTGAAATTATATTAATCAAATAAAACAGGGAATCTGAAACAATTTAGCCCCTACCTAATAGCCTGAGTTCTTTATTAGAACTTGGGTTTTCTTTTAATCATCTTGATTAGTTATATATAATTTTGTACTACAATCTTTTATTTAAGAAAAATGAATAAAAAATGTTCAGAATGTAGTATATAAGAAAGGATTTTATATGCTTCGAAAAATATGTAAAAGATCAAAATATAAAAATAATATTTTCTAATAGACTTTATTAATGATAATATTTTAAAAAATGAGTTGTAAGATCGAATCAACTGAATTGAATAAAGATGAATAAATAATGTATATATCTATACTGTTATTTAAGGATGTGAAAGAAATTAATATTGAAAATATAGAAGCGTTTATCCATGTAATTCACTATGGTAGCTTTAACAAAGCTGCAGAATCACTTTTTCTGTCACAACCAACTGTAACAGCTAGAATTCAATCGTTAGAAAGAGAATTAAATTGTCAGCTTTTTCACCGTACGGGTAAACAAGTTAATATAACAGAAGAGGGGAAGCGCTTCTTACCATATGCTCAACAATTAGTTCATATATACGAAAAAGGGAAGATGCACATTAATCAAAAAAAATCACACAATAATGAATTGAAAATTGGCTGCACCGTTTCGGTTTCAAACTATGTTATTTCAGAAATACTGCCAAAACTTTCAGTAAGTAATGAAGATTTACATTATAAAGTTATTACAGGTAAGAGTGATGAACTAATTAATAAAGTGTTAAATAATGAAATTGATATAGGTTTTGTTCGGAAAACTAGTCACCCTAGCTTACAATCAATTAAATTATTTGAAGATCCTATTACACTTTATGTTTATAAAGATCATCCATTTATTTCAAGAAAATCAATTACAATTCAAGATATTGCTCAGGAGAATCTAATTTTCTTTGAATGTGGTTCTTTGGATTGGCTGAGAATACATCGATTATTTGAAAATTTAGATGTCCCCCCAAACATAAGAATTCACACTGATAGTTCAGAGATGGCTAAAAAGCTTATTTTAGAGCAATTTGGAATTGCTTTCTTACCAAGTATAAGTGTAAAGAAAGAAGTTAATGAAGGATTGCTATATCCAATCTATATTGAAGAGACAAAAGGAATTTATCTACAAACAAATATTTTCTGTAATCGTGGAGAGTATTCAGATTTAATGAATGAAATAGTTAATTTAAGCAAAGAGTTGGTGAAATAGCCAACTCTTTTTTTTATAACAAACTAATAAATAGAAAGAAATATAAGAATTGAGGTATCTCAATCAACTATATCGTATAAAGGGATCACTAAAATTAATGAGCTAATTCAAATATTTAATAAAACGATAGAAAAGTTCTATTGAAAATTACGTTGACTAAATATTCTGTCAGTGATAAAGTTTATAACAATTAATTCCTAGTTAACCAATAAGAAATATTGGTTTTAAGATTATAAGGAGGGAAATCATTGAAGGATATCGTCATTATTTCAGCTAGTTCGTCACCAAACTCAAGATTGAATGGCATACTCCAATTTGTAAAAGAAAAGTGGGTTAAAGAAGGTAAGAATGTATGTGAAGTAAATGTTGGTGATTTACCGCCGGAGTCTTTAATTAAAAGTGATTTTAATAATGAAAAAATTAAAGAGGCACTTAATAAAATTGAAAATTCGATTGCTGTTGTTATTGCAGGACCTGTCTATAAGGCATCTTATTCGGGGGTATTAAAAACATTTTTAGATTTAATACCTCAGAGTGGTTTGAGAAATAAGGTAGTCCTTCCTATCTTTATTGGTGGAACAATTGCTCATTTACTAAGTTTAGAATATGCATTAAAACCAGTCCTCTCTGTTCTTGGGGGAAATCATTTTGTTTCTAGTGTTTATGCAATTGATGATTGGGTAATAAGAGATGATCAAAATCATTTTTCATTATCTAATGAATTAGTAGAAAGACTAAATAAAGCAACTGAAGAATTATCAGAAGAATTAATTTGGTTAGCAGTAAGACCCTAAAAAAATTATCAGAAATGAGGAATTGAGAATGAAAAAGTTTGTGATTACACTTGTATCCTTGGCAGTCGTAGTTTTAATCATTACATTTGCTTTAAAAAATAAAGATAAAGAGGCAGCAACAGCTACTGGTTCAAAAGTTCAAAGAATTGTTGTAGGTACTGGTACACAATTTCCAAATGTGTGCTTTATCGATAAAGATGGAAATCTAACTGGTTTTGACGTTGAACTTGTAAAAGAAATTGATAAAAGATTGCCAGAATACAAGTTTGATTTAAAAACATATGAATTTTCGAGCTTATTGCTAAGTCTAGAAACTAAGAAAATAGATTTTGTTGCTCACGAAATTGAAAAAAATCCTGAGAGGGAAGAAAAGTATTTATTTAACAAAGAAGCTTATGCGCATTGGAAAAATAAAATCGTCGTTGCAAAAGGTAATAATTCGATTCAATCAATTGATGATTTAAAAGGTAAAAAGGTTTTAACATCCGCTACAAGTGCAGAAGCACAAATTCTTGAAAACTATAATAAAGAGCATAATAACGCAATTAAAATTGTTTATCAGAATGGTGGAGCAAATGACACTGTGCAGCAAATTACTTCAGGGCGTGTAGATGCTACAGTCTCTGCAGATTTTACCTTATCTTTGATTGATCCAAAAGGCGAATTGAAAGCAGTAGGGCCAGCTTTAACCGAGGCTGATGTATTATTTGCCTTTAGAAAAAATGATACAAAAGATCAAAAATTAGCAGATGCAATTGACGAAGCACTATTAAAAATAAAAGCTGACGGAACACTTGCTAACTTAAGCAAAAAGTGGTTAGGTGCTGATTATACAGAAAATTAAAGCTAAAACCAAAAGGGTGAGAAAGAATGGGTGCTGATTTTAAAGCTGGATTGATCTTTGAATATTTTATTAAATTACTACCTTTTATAAAGATTTCATTAATCATTGTAGGGAGTTCTATTTTAGTAGGGTTAGGTGTTGGCTTACTTGTAACCTTACCTAGAATGTATAAGGTACCAATTTTTCAAAGAATCTCGCAAATATATGTTTCATTTTTTAGGGGAACTCCTATTTTAATTCAATTATTTTTAATTTATTATGGCGTACCTGAGCTATTAAAACTAGTAGAAGTAGATGTTAGTAGAATTGATGTTTTATATTTTGTCATTTTAACATACGGATTACACAGTGCAGCTTTTATTTCAGAAGGTATTCGTGCATCAGTTAGTGCTGTAGATAGAGGGCAAATTGAAGCAGCGTATTCTGTTGGAATGGACGGATATCAGGCTTTTAAGAGAATCATAGCACCACAAGCATTCGCAATATGGATCCCTATTTTAGGAAACTTATTAATAGGAACACTAAAAGATACATCATTAGCATTTACTCTTGGGGTAATGGAGTTAACAGGGCAATCACAAACATTAGGTTTACTAAATCGTCATTTTATTGAATCCTATCTTGCACTTGCTCTCGTTTATTTTATTTTAAGTGTTTTCCTTGAAAAAGGATTTATCTTATTAGAAAACCGATTTGGAAAATATGAAAGATCAAGTGTTGAAAAGAAAGATAAAACGTTTAAACTCCGTAACTTATTTGGAAAAATGAACCGCGATGTCGTTGTTGTGAAAGAAGGAACGAGATTATGAAACTAGATTTCTCATTTATTTGGGAGGCATTTATACAAATACTACCTGCAATTCCGACTACACTTTTCATAACCGTTTTGTCAGTCCTGATTGGTTTTGTAATAGGAACTTTTACAGCTATTGTTCGTATTTATAAAGTTCCAATATTGAGTCAGGTAGCATCTAGTTACGTTACGATTATTCGAGGGACACCGATGATTACGCACTTGTTAATTATTTATTATTCAATCTCAATGCTTTTAGATTCACTTGCTAAACATGAACATTTTGCTTTTAATTCATCATCAATTCCGATGACGGCTTTTGCAATTATTTCCTTTTCTATTACAGCAGGTGCGTATTTATCTGAAGTGGTTAGAGCTGGAATTACAAATATCGATCGAGGACAAATTGAAGCTGCTTATTCAGTTGGTATGACAACAACACAAGCACTAAGAAGAATTGTATTTCCACAAGCCTTCGCTGTAAGTTTACCAAATTTATCAAACACATTTATTGGAATGCTGCATGGATCAACTTTGGCATTTATTGTTTCTGTTGTGGATATAAATGCAAAGGCACAAATTGTAGCTTCTACTAATTGGAAGTTTTTTGAAGCATATATTGCAGCAGCACTAATTTTCTGGGGAATTACATTAGTCATTGAAAGAATGACAAGTTTATTAGAGAAGAGATTTAGCGTCTTTAGTCGAGGGGGAGTGAAATGATTACTTTAACGAATGTAACAAAGTCCTTTGGAAAAAATCATGTGTTAAAAGGTATAGATTTAACGGTTAATAAAGGCGAAGTCGTCGCAATTCTTGGACCAAGTGGATCAGGAAAAACAACTTTACTTCGTTGTATAAATTATTTAGAGAAACCAAATAAAGGAAAAATTGCAATAGACGATTTTAAAGTAGATTTTAGTCAAGCATCAAAAAACGAAATTCTATCATTGCGCCAGAAAACAGCAATGGTATTTCAGCAATTTAATTTATTTAAAAATAAAACAGTTGTAGAAAATGTAATGGAAGGATTAATAGTAGCTAAAAAATGGTCCAAGGAAGCTGCATACAAAAAAAGCGCTGAGTTACTTGAGAAAGTAGGCTTAGGAAACAAGTTAGATTCTTACCCTCTACAGTTATCCGGCGGACAGCAACAAAGAGTAGGAATTGCTCGGGCGCTTGCTTTAAATCCAGAGGTTATTTTATTCGATGAACCAACGTCTGCCTTAGATCCTGAATTAGTAGGTGAAGTATTAGCGATTATACGCAAAATAGCAAAAGAAGGAATTACAATGATTATCGTTACACATGAAATGGCATTTGCTAGGGATGTTGCTAATCATGTTGTGTTTATGGACGGCGGCATCATTGTTGAAGAAGGGGATCCTAAGGCTATCTTTCAATCACCTAAAGAAGAAAGAACAATTCAGTTTTTAAAACGATTTTCAGAGGAAGACATGTACTATATTTAAAAAATGGAGGAAAGAATATGGGACTTAAATATGGATTCTTAGATCAAAGTATTATTTTTCCAGGTCAAACTGCAAATGAAGTACTTATAAACACTATAAATCTAGCAAAAGAAGCTGAAAGATTAGGATTTAATCGATTTTGGGTATCTGAGCACCACAATTCACAAGGAATTGCTGGATCATCTCCTGAAGTGCTTGTTTCTCATATTCTTGCTAAAACTGACCGAATTTCGGTTGGTTCAGGTGGGGTAATGCTACAGCATTATAGCCCGTATAAAGTAGCAGAAAACTTTAATGTATTAGCAAATTTGTCTCCTAATAGAGTAGAACTTGGGATTGGAAGAGCACCGGGAGGATTTCCAAAATCAAGTCTGGAGCTGCAAAAAAACTTGAAAGAACCTCAATCTCTTGAAAAGAAAATTGATGAACTAGAAAATTTTTTATACCAGGATGCATCAGAAGTAAGTTCATTTGATTCTTTACAAGCTTCTCCATTACCACAGATTAGAGTTCCGCTATTTTTATTAGGAACAAGTGTATCAAGTGCAGAATTTGCAGCTAAAAAGGGCTATCCATATGCATTTGCATTATTCATAAATAATGACTCAGTGGCAGCAAAGGAAGCAATCAAGGCTTATCATCATTCATTCAATCATCAAAGTGGTCGAAAACCCAAGTTTATTTTAGCCTTGTCTACGATTGTAACTGAAACGGAAGAGGAAGCACTAAAATTATCAGATCAATTACAAACTGTGCGAGTTACATTAGGGAATGGGCAAATTGTAAATGTGGGTACGCTTGAGCAAGCAGAGATTTACGCTAAACAAGCAGGCCAAACCTATACTACAGAAGTACGAGAGGCGGATGTTCTAAAGGGAACAAAAGAAACTTTCCAAAAAAGAGTTTTTGAATATCAAAAAGAATACGGTATTGATGAATTTATTTTTACATCATTAATTCCAGATTTTGAACGAAGAGTTCGTTCGCTTCAATTAATTAAAGAGGCTTTTACAGAAATTACAGTTTGACTTAACAGTTTAGGAGTTGAAAACTATGCAATTTGATCTATCTGATGCGCTACTTGAAAAGCTAATTCAAATAAGAAGGAGTTTACATGCAATTCCAGAGTTAGCGTTTGAAGAATATGAAACAACAGCCACCCTTGTTCAACTTTTAACAGAGTATAACATACAAATCCTTTCTTTACCGTTAAAAACTGGTCTTGTTGCTGAAATCGGTGATGGTACGAAGGGTCCTACAATTGCAATTAGAGCAGATATTGATGCACTTCCAATACAGGAGGAAACAGGTTTATCTTTTTCTTCAAAGATTCCTAATAAGATGCATGCTTGTGGACATGATTTCCACACAGTTGCAATTTTAGGTACAGCTATTTTATTAAAGCAAATAGAAAATGAGTTACCCGGAAAAATACAAATCATTTTTCAACCAGCAGAAGAAATTGGTAAAGGTGCTTTAGAAATTCTTAAAACAAATGTATTAAAGGATACAAAAGTGATTATTGGTATGCATAATAAACCGGATTTAACAATTGGAACTGTTGGAATAAAGTCAGGTCCTTTAATGGCAGCCGCTGATGGATTTACTGTTGAAATAAATGGGAAATCGAGCCATGCAGCGGTACCTGAAGCTGGGCTAGATTCAATTCTTACTGCATCACATATTGTTACGTCGCTTCAATCGATTGTGAGCCGTAATATTAGTCCACTAGAAAATGCAGTTGTAAGTGTAACAAAATTCCATAGTGGTAAAGCATCAAATGTGATCGCAGACAAAGCGGTTTTTAGTGGGACGGTTCGTACTTTTAAGAAGGAAGTCAGACAGACCATTCAAAATCGATTAAATGAAATTAGTAAGTCTGTTGGTGATGCTTTTAGAACGGATGTTCATACGATTTGGAATCCTGGTCCACCCCCTGTTGTTAATGATGAAAAATTAGCTCGAATTGCAAGAGATGCAGCAAGTAAACAAGGCTTATATGTGATTGAGCCGTCTGTATCTGCAGCAAGTGAAGATTTTTTCTATTATTTAGAAGAGATTCCAGGTTTATTCGTATTTTTTGGAACTTCAGGAAAATATGAGTGGCATCATCCTAAATTTGATCTTGATGAGAAAGCAATCCCGTTAAGTATTAGATTTTTTACAGATTTTTCGATCGCAATACTGAATGAACTTTCTAAAAGTGTAGTCAAAATATAGGAGGAAATAGATGAGTACTTTATCAATTGAAATAAGTGAATTTAATCAACTTTATGATTTACTATCGCAAAAAACTTTCAATCTTCCAAAAGAGAAACTGCATTGGAAGAAAAATGAAAGATCGTGGAGTATTTTAGAAGTGCTAACTCATTTATTAGATCATGCATTTGTAGTGAACTTTCGACTAAGGGAAGTTTTAGCTGGATCAAGTGCTCAATTACCTGCTTTTAATCAAGATAAATGGATTGCAGGGCAATATGCAAACGATGGAAATATTGCAGATGTACTAGAAACATACCGTGTTATTTTATATTACAATAGTCAATTGCTTAAAAGACTAACAAGTGATGATTGGAAGAAGAGCGGAATAAACCCTCAAAATGCAATCGTTACAGTTGAAGACATCATTAAATCTTTTATCTCACATGTTCATCTTCATTTAAAACAAATACAACGTATTTTGTATGAATACAGCTTAGTTTAATTAGAGGAGGTAGGTTATGTCTTCAAATCGTTTAATTATTAGAGAGTCCCAACCAAATGAAATAGATAAAATAAAAAAAGTGTTAATCGATGCGTATGAACAATATGCTGCTATTCTTTCAAAAGAACAATGGGAAAACTATAAAAATAGTATTATTGATGCAACTGATAACAGCCACACTAAGACAAAGCTTGTTGCGATTGTCGATAATGTTCTATTAGGTGCATGTTTTATCTATGACTCTGCTGAAAAAGCATATGGATTACCTGAGTTAGAGATTAATTATCCTATTATTCGCTTAATAGGTGTTTCCCCTAAAGCAAGAGGATTAGGGATTGCGACAGAATTAATAAAAGCAAGCTGCAATCTTTCATTAGAGTGGGGAACAGACAGAATTGTTCTTCACACATCAGATATGATGAAATCTGCTATTAGTTTATATGAAAAAATTGGGTTTCAACGAGCTAAACAATATGAGTTTATGAATGGAGATATACTTGTAAAAAGCTATGAACTAAATATTAAAGATACGGCAATTTTATTAAATTAATGGAGGGGAAAAAAATGACAGAAAGAAAAAAACTAAAGCTTGGAGCACTAGTTCATGGAGTAGGAGGCAGTATGTCTGGCTGGCGTCATCCAGAGGTTCAAACGGACGCAAGTGTAAATTTTTCCTATTACCAAGAGCAAGTGAAATTAGCTGAGAACGGAAAATTTGATTTAGTTTTTATTGCAGATGGATTATATATAACAGAAAAGTCGATACCACATTTTTTAAATCGCTTTGAACCAATTACCATCTTATCGGCATTAGCAGGAGTAACAAAGAATATAGGCCTAGTTGGTACGCTCTCAACTACTTATAGTGAACCATTTACTGTAGCGAGACAATTCATGTCAATTGATCATATAAGTAATGGGCGTGCAGGATGGAATTTAGTTACTTCTCCACTTGAAGGCTCTGCTAAAAACTATAGTAAAAATGGTCACCCTTCACATGATGATCGATATAAAATTGCAGAAGAGCACTTAGAAATAACTAGAGGTCTATGGGATTCTTGGGAAGATGACGCGTTTGTTCGAGATAAAGAATCAGGTGTATTTTTTGATCCGAAAAAGCTACACAGATTAAGTTATGAAGGGAAGTATTTTCAAGTAGAAGGTCCTCTTAATATCGGACGCTCTAAACAAGGTCAACCAGTAGTGTTTCAAGCTGGATCTTCAGAGAGCGGTAAGGAATTAGCTGCTAAAGCAGCTGACGCAGTATTTACTGGTCATGATAATATAGAAGAAGCTAAGCAATTTTATAAAGATGTAAAGGATCGGGCAGTAGCATACGGCAGATCAAAAGATGATATCGTTATTTTCCCTGGCATTGCTCCAATAGTTGGGCAAACTGAAGAGGAGGCAGAGCAAAAATATTTAGATCTTGTTAATTTAACAAGTATTGAAAATGCATTGGATTATTTAGGTCGTTTCTTTGAGCATCATGACTTTTCACAATATCCTTTAGATGAACCTTTCCCAGATATTGGTGATTTAGGGAAAAATAGTTTTAGAAGTAATACAGATAAAATAAAGAAAGATGCGAAAGAAAAAGGTTTAACACTTAGACAGGTAGCATTACAAGCTGCTACTCCTAGAAGTGCATTTATTGGCACCGCGGAAAAAATAGCTAATCTAATTCAAGAGTGGTATGAACAGGAAGCAGCTGACGGTTTAATGGTATATTCGGCAATTCCAAGTGCATTAAAGGATTTTACGGAACAAGTCATACCATTATTACAGGAACGAGGAATCTATCGTACAGAATATGAATCGTCTACTTTGAGAGGAAACTTAGGATTACAAATTCCTCAAAATCGTTATATTACTAATCTAGTTAAAAACTAATCTTAAATTTTATCGAAAACCATCTTAGACAGGTGGTTTTTTTTATGATTTTTATTCTAAAACAGTCAAAATTAATTAGTTGTTAAGTAAAATTTAAGGATTCTATTACATAATTCAATTAATTGAATTTAAGGAGTGGAATCAAGATGGAAGATTTGGAATCAAATTTAGTAGAAAAAAATCAAAAAACGAATTTGAAGAATCGTTCAACTATGGGTGCGTTTTCGCCTAAAGTCATTTCTATTTTATTAGTTATCAATTTAGTAATTGGCATTTTTACGTTAATTGGAATCGGCTATTTAAGTTATAAAAATAATAATCGAACGGAAATGATGAGAAACTTCCGAAATGGAGGAGGATTCCCACAAAATGGTGGCGGAGGTTATTTCAATCAACAACCAGGAGGTTCATCAGGTAGCAGCAATTAAGGATTATAAAAACTTCAAACTACAATCGGTAAAGTTGAACAAGATTCAAATATACAATTACAATTTTTAATCGAATCATTCGTACTTAGCTCGTTTGGTGGTATGATAAGTGTAAGTGTAACAAAACTGTATTCAATTACAGTTATTGCATTCCATTTACCTGTTATCTTATTATCATTTACATTTTCACTATTAGTTGGGGTGATTTTTTAGGGTATTCCTTGAAGAACTTCAAATATGGGCCAATTCAAGCAGTACGATTTGAATAAATAAAGGGGAGCGTTGTTATATGATGAACGCTTCTTTTTAGTCTAATGGAGGCAAAAAAAGTGAGAATTTTAGTTGTGGAAGATCATATAGAAGTTTTAAATTCAATCGTTGAATTATTATCAAATGATTTTAAAGTAGATAAGGCTTTAGAAGGAGAAGAAGGCTTTTTCTTGGCGATGCAAAACATTTATGATGTGATTGTATTAGATGTCATGCTGCCTGAGAAAAATGGTTTTGAAATTGTTAAGGACTTGAGAAAAGTAGGGGTACATACACCAGTTCTTTTTCTAACTGCCAAAGATTCACTAGAAGATCGTGTTGAAGGATTAAACTTAGGAGCGGACGATTATTTAGTAAAACCATTTCAAGGGCCGGAGTTACTAGCAAGAATTTATGCATTACTTAGAAGAAGTGGTAAATTAACAATTGATAGTAAATTGAAGTATCAAGGAATCATTTTAAAAGGAAAAGAGCATCCTGTTGAAATAAATAATGAATCGATCCATTTAACAATTAAACAATATGAGTTACTAGAATACTTTATTCAAAACCAAGGCAAGATTTTAATGAAAGAACAAATTTTTGATAGAATTTGGGGATTTGATTCTGATACGACTGTTGCGATCGTTGAAGTATATGTACACCAACTCCGAAAAAAACTAGAGCCATTTAATTATGGTAGTATGATTAAGACAGTCAGAGGAATCGGATATATTATGAAAGATGACTAGGTGAAGAGATGTTTAAGAAAACAAAAATTCGATTAACGATTATTAATTCAGTAGTATTTATCTTAATAATTGGAATCCTTTCTTTCATTATTTATTCATATACAAATAATCGTTTATATAAAGAAGTTGATCAATCACTTTTATGGAATATTAATCGGATACAAAATAGTGATAATCCAAATCGTTTACCAATTTCCAATCGAGATCCGCGTGTTTTAATGATCATGTGGGATGAAAATAAAAAATTAGTAAATCCCATGCCAGGTATGAATGCGATTATTCTACAAGATGAACTTAAATATCCTACAAAAATAAACGAAATCTATAATGATAAAATCGGTGATATGAATTATCGAACAATCTCAATTCAAGGTGAGACAAATCGAGGGAAAATTACACTACAAATATTACGAAATATCGACTCCGAAAAGGATTTAGTTGATACATTATTAATCATATTAATCGTTGGTTGGGTTTTGGGAAGTGCATTATCAGTTGTAGCAGGTTATATTTTGGCTGGACGTGCACTCGTACCAATAACAAACGCGTGGCAAAAACAACAAGAGTTCGTATCAGATGCTTCTCATGAAATTCGAACGCCTTTAACGGTCATTCAATCACGTTTGGAGTTATTGCTTAGAGAGCCAGGCGCAACAATCGAAGAAAAGGCACAAGACTTTTCAATTATGTTAAAAGAGAATAGGCGCCTTTCCAAACTAGTAGCAAGCTTATTAACCTTAGCTAGATCAGATTCAGGGCAAATACAATTAAATAAAAAAATATTCTCTTTAAATGAATTATTAGAAGAAGTTGTTTCACACTTCACTGAAATCATTTCATTTCAAAGTAAAGAAATATTTTTATCTATTAAAGATACGTATTTTTATTTTGGTGATCAAGAAAGAATTCACCAATTACTTGTGATTTTAATCGATAATGCAATGAAATTTACAAACGAAAATGATACGATTCAGATTAGCTGTAAACAAGTGAAAAATAATTTTCTAATTAAGATTATTGATAGTGGAGTGGGTATAAAGGAAGAAAACCTTCCTCGAATATTTGACCGTTTCTTCCAGGAAGATGTCTCACGTACATCCAAAAATGGAATTGGACTCGGATTATCAATTGCAAAATGGATTGTTGAAGAACATGGTGGGAAAATCAAAGTTCATAGTAAAAAAGGAGAAGGCACTAGTTTTGAAGTATCTTTACCGATTATGCCCTCTTCAAAAAACAGTTAAATGCCAAGACATCGTAGCTACTTAAGAAAGTCATTTGGTGATTTCCCAAGAAAATAAAGTCTATTTCCGACATTATTTCCTAAGAAATAACGATAAACTACAATAAATTAATTAAATCAAAAGAATTTAATATTAAGTGAGAAAATCTACTGAACTAAGTAGGTTTTTTTTATGTAAGAATAAATGAAGGATTTCCAATACATTAATTGAGGAATGAAAGGAATCATTAATTATCGAATAGAATATGTATTTAAAAGATTAAATGTAATATTCTGGAGCTTTTTTATATAATTAGTTGTGTCTTAAATGAGTAAACCATAATTTAATAAATGGTGTTTGCAAATAACAACCTTCTACCGTTACAGTTATTAGTTCTTTGATTTAGTTCCTGCTTTTCTGAGATTAAAGTGTGGAAATCAACATTCCTCTTTAAATAGATACTAAGTCGCATTTTTAAATCACACCGACATAAAATAATAGTAAGGAGGTCATTTGAGATGGAAAAATATATTTTATCACTTGACCAAGGGACGACTAGCTCAAGAGCAATTTTGTTTGATAAAAAAGGTAAGATTGTACATACAGCTCAAAAAGAGTTTACACAATATTTTCCACATCCAAGTTGGGTAGAGCATAATGCAAATGAGATTTGGGGTTCAGTACTTGCGGTCATTGCAACGTGCCTTGCAGAATCAAATATTCGTCATGATCAAATTAGTGGAATTGGGATTACTAACCAACGTGAAACGACTGTAGTTTGGGATAAACAGACAGGGGCTCCAATCTATAATGCCATCGTTTGGCAATCAAGACAAACAGCAGAAATTTGTGAGGAACTGAAAGCGAACGGTTATGATTCAATCGTTCGCGAAAAAACGGGCCTATTAATTGATGCTTACTTTTCTGGTACGAAAGTAAAATGGATTCTTGATAAAATTGATGGTGCTAGAGAAAAGGCTGAGGCAGGAGATTTATTATTTGGAACGATTGATACTTGGTTAGTGTGGAAGCTTTCTGGAGGCAAGGCACATGTTACAGACTATTCAAATGCTTCTAGAACGATGATGTATAATATTCATGAATTAAAATGGGATAAAGATTTATTGAAAATATTGGATGTTCCGGAGTGTCTTCTTCCAAGTGTCCGCCCTTCTTCAGAAGTATATGCTAATACTGTAAGTTATCATTTTTTTGGAAGTGAGATTCCAATTGCTGGAATAGCTGGTGATCAGCAAGCAGCTTTATTTGGTCAGGCCTGTTTTGAAAAGGGAATGGCTAAAAACACATATGGAACCGGATGCTTCATGCTTATGAATACGGGAAATCATGCTGTTAAATCAAATCATGGATTATTAACTACAATTGCATGGGGAATAGACGGAAAAGTTGAATATGCACTTGAAGGAAGTATATTTGTTGCAGGTTCTGCTATTCAATGGCTACGTGATGGTTTAAGAATGATTAAAAATGCTGTAGATAGTGAGAAATATGCTACTAGGGTAACCTCATCTGATGGAGTTTATATTGTACCTGCTTTTGTAGGTCTAGGAACACCATATTGGGATAGTGATGTCCGTGGAGCAGTTTTTGGGTTAACAAGAGGTACATCTAAAGAACATTTTATCCGTGCTACATTAGAAGCTCTTGCATATCAAACAAAAGATGTGCTTACAGCAATGGAGGCGGATTCAACTATTTCTTTAAAAACGTTACGAGTAGACGGGGGAGCTGTTAAGAATAATTTCTTGATGCAATTTCAAAGTGATATTTTGAATGTCCCTGTCGAACGGCCTTTAATAAATGAAACAACAGCCTTAGGTGCAGCATATTTAGCTGGCTTAGCAGTTGGATTTTGGAAAAACCGTGAAGAAATAGCCGGACAATGGCAAATGGATCGATGCTTTGAACAACAAATGACAAATGACTTAAGTAATGAGCTTTATTCAGGCTGGAAAAAAGCAGTTAATGCAACTTTAGCATTTAAATAAGTAACCCACTAAAATAAATTTTAATTGTAAACTCTAGGACCTTTCTACATGCAGATATAATTGTAGCGGTCCTTTTTCATTTTAGATTGATTTCTTTTGTGCCGGCTTTTTAAGACAACTAGAAAATTTGTTGAAGTGAGGTTTTACAATGAAAGAACAATTTTCAAGTTTAAATAGGAAAAGGATTAAGAAAACATTAGCTGAAAAAGAGTTCGATTTATTAGTAATTGGCGGAGGAATAACAGGTTGTGGTATTGCACTTGATGCAACTACTAGAGGGATGAGTACCGCTCTAGTTGAGATGCAGGATTTTGCATCGGGCACATCTAGCCGTTCTACTAAACTAGTTCATGGTGGTTTACGATATTTAAAACAGTATGAATTTAAAATGGTAGCAGAAGTTGGTAAAGAACGTGCAATTGTTTATGAAAATGGTCCACATGTGACTACACCTGAAAGGATGTTACTTCCCATCTATAAGGGTGGAACTTTTGGTAAGTTTACTACATCTATTGGCCTTAGATTATATGACTACTTAGCTGGTGTAAAAAAAGATGAGCGGAGAAAAATGTTAAATCGAAGAGAAACGATCGAAAAGGAGCCATTAGTCAAAAGAGAGGGGCTTAAAGCTGGAGGATATTACGTTGAATATCGAACGGATGATGCTCGCCTAACAATTGAAGTTATAAAAAAAGCAGTTGAACACGGAGCACAGGCGATCAATTATGTAGAAGTGACAGATTTCATCTATGAAAAGAATAGAATAGTAGGAGTTAAAGCAATCGATTTAATAACGAAAGTACCTTTTACAATTCGGGCAAAGAGGATTGTTAACGCAACCGGACCATGGGTTGACCAGCTTAGGGAAATGGAACGATTAGAAAGTGATAAAAATCTTAGACTAACAAAAGGGGTTCATTTAGTAATTGATCATAAGAAGTTTCCTTTAAATCAGTCTGTCTATTTTGATACGGTGGACGGTCGGATGGTCTTTGCAATTCCAAGAGATGGAAAGACTTATGTTGGTACAACAGATACATTTTTTGACCGAGATACCTCTAATCCAAAAGTAAGTAATGAAGATCGGGAATATATATTAAACTGTGTTAAGTATATGTTTCCAACATTAAAGCTGGAAGATACTGACGTTGAATCAAGTTGGGCTGGCATTCGTCCTTTAATTTTAGAAGAAGGTAAGGATCCTTCTGAAATCTCAAGAAAAGATGAGATTTGGGAATCATCCACTGGGCTAATTTCAATAGCTGGGGGAAAGTTAACAGGCTATCGTAAAATGGCGGAGACAATCGTAGACCTAATTTCAAGAGATAATGAAAATCGATTTAAAGAATGTCAGACCAAAACTTTACCAATATCCGGTGGTGATGTTGGGGGCTCAAAAGGTTTTAATTATTTTAAAAAACGATTTTCATCTGCTGGTATCGCAATTGGATTAAGTGAATCAGATTATAAAAGATTAAGTGGAATATATGGATCGAATATAGAACATTTAATGAATATATCATTTAGTGAATTGAAAAATGATACTAATCTACCACTATCATTATTTTTACAACTAGAATATGGAATTCAAAACGAAATGATTGTAAAACCAGTCGACTTTTTTATTAGGAGAACTGGATTTTTATATTTTCAAATTAATCTAGTTAATAAGTATAAAGATGAAGTGATTCGATATATGGTGAATAGATTAAGTTGGAATAAGTACCAAACTTTAGAATATCGTTTGGAATTGGAAGAGCAAATAAAAAATGCAGTTTCTCCTTCTGATGAATGATGTTTAAAAATAGGTTCCTAAATTAAGAAGACCCAGACTGTTTGAAAGCGAGAGTTCATCAACAACCTGGGTATTTTTATTATCTTGAAACAAATTTATTTTCCGTAATCCAAAATCTCCATGGATAGTCCCTCGCTTCACCGGTATTTTCAATACCGATTCTAGGTCCACTACTAATATGTTCTGTTTTAATTCCTTCTTTGATGTAAACGGGTGGTAGCCAAATCGGTTTTCCATAAGACTCCATCGTAATATTCAATGCTTTTGTAAGCTTACCTGGTCCATTCGTTAAATTAGAAATGGGCTGATTTTTTCGAAATTCGATCATTTTTTCAATTCCGTCCAAAGGTTCTAGTGCTCTAATTAATATTGCATTAGGTATGCCAACTTCCCCGCAAACAACATTTATTAAGGTATGAGTGTGCATTTGATAAGTATAGATGAATCCTGGCTCATGAAACATAATTTCTGTCCGTTTCGTACGTCGGTTTTGAAAACTATGTGCAGCACGATCATCTGGGCCCATATATGCCTCGGTCTCTACGATTATTCCAGAAAGTTCCAATTCATCAGTACGATGAACTAATATACAGCCCAATAGCTCCTTTGCTAATTGTAAAGTTGGTTTTAAAAAGAAATCTTTTTTAATTGTCGAATTCATAATAAACTCCTCGAAATTTGATTGATAAAAAGAGAAAATGTATTTTCTTGTCACCATAATAAGAATATGTACCTATTCCTAATGTTAAAAAATCATTAAAAATGGATTAAATAGATTAAGTGAACCATTAGAAATTATTCATAATTACTCATTGTACAATACCCCTTAAGCTAGTACTATTTAATTTGTTAGAAGATTCTGAAAAGGGGTGTAGATTTATGGCAAGACCATCATACTGGAAGGTATTATCGAGTGTATCACTTGCTGCAGCATTAAGTATGTCCATTTTTTCAACTGGAGTTACTTCAAAAGCAGCAATTCCTACTGAAAGTGAAAGTAAGCAGTTAGTAGAAAGTCCTTATTTAGATTTAAACGTAGTGGATGAAGAAAGATTAGAAAAAGCTTTAAGAGACAGAGGCGAGATCAAAGAATCTGATAGCGCTGAAGTAGCTAAAGAAAAAGTACAGGCATACATAAAAGAAAAACAAAGTGAATATAAAGAGAAAGTTCAAGCACAGTCACAATCAGAAATTGCTGATAAACAAAGAGCAACATTAGAAAAACGTAAAGCTCAACTTTTATCACAATTAAATAAAGGCCATGAAAACTATAAAAAAGGCAAACCAAATGGTGTAGTAAAAGTTGATTCTGCAAAACAAGCTGGCTATAACGGCGGAGTACGTGAAGATAAAGTATTAGTCATCTTAACTGAATTTGCTGATTTCAAACATAACAATATTGATAAACAACAAGGGTATATGTACGCTGATGATTTCAGCAAGAAACATTACGAAGACATGCTTTTCGGAGATAAAGAATTTACTTTATACGATGGATCTAAGGTAAAAACGTTTAAACAATTTTATGAAGAGCAATCTGGTGGAAGCTATACTGTAAAGGGTACAGTTACAAACTGGTTAACAGTTGATGGAAAAGCAGCTGATTATGGTGATGATAGCCCAACTGGTGGACATGATAACTTAGCACCAAAAGGTCCTCGTGATTTAGTTAAAGAATCACTACGTGCTGCTATAAATTCAGGTATTAATTTAGCTGATTTTGATGATCTAGATATTTATGACCTAGATGGTGATGGCAACATTAATGAGCCTGATGGTTTAGTAGACCATTTAATGGTACTTCACGCTGGAACTGGACAAGAAGCTGGCGGAGGTAAGTTAGGTAATAACGCAATCTGGTCACATCGTTGGACTTTAAATGGGGTAACTCCTTTCGCTGGAACAAAATCAAAAGTTCCATATTGGGGCGGACAAATGGCTGCATATGATTACACAATTGAGCCAGAAGATGGAGCAGTTGGTGTATTCGCTCACGAATTTGGTCATGATTTAGGATTACCAGATGAGTACGATACCGGGTACACTGGAAATGGTGAACCAGTTGCTTCTTGGTCAATCATGAGTGGTGGTAGTTGGAACGGAGCAATCGCAGGAACGACGCCTACAAGTTTTTCACCGCAAAATAAAGAGTATTTCCAAAAAACAATTGGTGGAAACTGGGCTAATATGACAGAAGTAGACTATAAGGATATTGATGAAAAAGGTATTGCTGCTATTATCGATCAAAGTGTTACTAAATCAAACAACCCTGCGATCGTAAAAGTTAACTTACCTAAAAAAGAAGTAAAAAGTAAAATTCAACCTCAATTTGGTGCTAAGTATTACTATAGTACAAAAGGTGATAACCTCCATACTACGATGACTTCACCAGTATTTAATTTAACAGCAGCTACAAATGCAAGCTTCGCTGTAAAAACAAACTATGAAGTTGAATACAATTATGACTATCTGTATGTAAATGTATTAGATGCAGCAACCGGTGCTAAACTTGCAACAATTGATACAATTGGTACTAAAAATATTGCAAATGGACTTGATACATCTAAGGGGCTTTGGGTAGATAAAGTTTATGACTTATCTGCATATAAAGGCAAAAATGTAAAAGTTCAATTTGAATATGTTACTGATGGTGGACTAGCTCCTGCAGGATTTGCTTTCGATGAAGCAAAATTAACTGTTGACGGTGCAGTTAAATTTAGTGATGGTGCGGAAGGAACTCCTGCATTTACATTAGACAAAGCAACTGTATCAAATGGTACTGAATTTAAAGATCACTTCTACTACTTAGAGTGGAGAAACTATGCTGGCTCTGATAAAGCATTAGAATATGCTCGTGGAGTTAAGTATAATACTGGTTTAGTAGTTTGGTATGGGGATGATAGCTACACAGATAACTGGACAGGTGTACATCCTGGTGAAGGTTTCTTAGGTGTAGTAGATGCTCATCCAGAGGCAATGATTGGTACATTAAATGGTAAACCATCTGTATCACAAAGTACTCGTTACCAAGTAGCTGACGCTGCTTTCAGTTACGATAAATCACCTGAATTCTACTTTAACTCACCATCCCGTGGGATCTTTGACTATGATGGATTACCTGGTGTAACAGAATTCGATGATTCACATAGTTACCAAAATACATTAATTCCTGATGCAGGAAGAAAAGTACCTAACTATGGATTAAAATTCCAAGTAATTGGAGAAGCAAAAGATAATTCAGCTGGTGCTGTTTGGATTCATAAATAAGAAAGAAAAAGAATGCGAGTCTGATATAATTTCAGACTCGCATTCTTTTTTTTGTTTTTATAGACTGCTCGAGAAATGATTTTTTCAATTAGTCTCTTATAGTAGGGTGTTGTGGTTGATTTCCATTATTCTTTGTTATGAGGAAGTAATTTACAAAATCTAGCGCTTATAGTACCTCATGAACCCGTTATGAGGAAGTAATATTCGAAATCCAGCGCTTATAGTACCTCATGAACCCGTTATGAGGAAGTAAATTTCGAAATCCAGCGTATCAAGTACCTCATGAACCCGTTATGAGGAAGCAATTTTCAAAAACTAGCGTATATAGTTCCTCATGAAACTACTATTAGTAAGCAATTTTTAAAATCCTAACTACGCCCCTGTTTCCGCCTAAAGGTTCCGTAATCGGAGAGTTTTCTTTATCGTGGTTTTTATGAACAAAATGGTTTTAATGGACTTTACGTCTTTAACGTTCATAAAAACTTTTTTCAGAATTATTAAATTATAATACTTGTATTAGAAAGCGTTTTCAAAAAAGGGAGGAACTAAAGGTGAAATTTAAAAAGACTAGTTTGTTTGTAATGACTTCTTTAATCGCAGTAAGTCTTGCAGCATGTAAAAGTAGTAGTGTAACAACAGGAAGCAGTAACTCATCTTATCCAAATAAGACAATTTCTGTTGTAGCACCATCAGGAGCAGGAGGCGGATGGGATTTAACAGCTAGATCGTTCACTAAAGTATTAAGTGAAACAAAACTTGTTAAAGAACCTATGACGGTAGAAAATAAACCAGGCGGTGGCGGTACGGTTTTCATGGCTGAGTATGCTACACAGGATAAAGCCAATAATGAAAAATTATTTGTAAACTCACCACCTATTATTATTAACAACCTGAAAAAAGAGGGAAATAGTCCTTATGGCTATAAAAATAGTACACCTTTAGCTCAGCTAACAAAGGATTATGGTGCAATCGTTGTAAAGTCTGATTCTAAGTATAAAGATCTAAAATCACTTTTAGAAGATATTAAAAAGAATCCGAAGAGTATTACTTTAGCTGGGGGATCTGCTCCAGGGTCAATGGATCATTTAATCGGAATTTTACCTGCTTATAAATTTGGTATTGATCCTACGAAAATTAAGTATGTATCCTATGATGGTGGTTCAGAAGCAATAACAGCATTATTAGGAAATAATGCGGATGTCATTTCGACAGATGTTTCTAGTACGCTTGAGTTTGTTAAATCAGGTAAGGTTAAAGTTTTAGCAGTAACATCACCTGAACGTTTACAAGGGGATGTACTGTCTGAGTTTCCAACAGCTAAAGAACAAGGAATAGATGCTGAGTTTATCATTTGGCGTGGGGTTTTTGGGCCAGAGAAAATGTCTAAGGATGCATATTCATATTGGGAAAAAACAATTTCAAAGTTAGTTGAAACAAAAGAATGGAAAGAAGAAGTAGAGAAGCAAGGCTGGCAGCCGGAATATAAAGATGGTAAAGAATTTAATTCGTTTTTATCAGAACAAGAAACACAGGTTCAAGATCTATTAAAAGCATTAGGAATGAAAAAATAGTTGAAATAAAGAAGGGGGAAAACACTCCTTCTTTTCCATTACTGAACATAAAGAGGTGAGATACATGAATAAAAAATTTGATCGATTAGCAGCAATCATTTTTCTTATTACAGGTATTACTTTTATTATAGAAAGTCGGAGTATAGCAGCCACTGCTTATGGAAGTGTAGTTGGACCGAACGTTTTTCCATTTATACTTGGCTGTGCGCTTTCTATATTAAGCTGTAGGTTATTTTACGAAACATTTTCTTATAAGGGAAAAGAAAAGGAAGCAGTTCAATATAATTATAAGCAATTTTTTATCATCCTAGTTTCAGCAATTCTTTATGCAATTTTACTTGAGAAAATCGGTTTTATTATTAGTTCGTTTTTATTCTTAATTGTAGCAATTCAAACAATGGAGCGTGGAAACTGGTTAAAATCACTTTCGATTTCATTAGGTTATTCACTCATTATTTATTTTATTTTCGTCGATGTTTTAAAAGGAACTTTACCAGTTTGGTCAATTTGGTTTTAGAAAATAGAAGGGAGAGTTATTAACTTGAGTACTTTTCAATATTTAATGCAGGGATTTGAAACTGCATTTACATGGTACAACTTATTGTTTGCTTTTGCCGGAGTATTAATTGGTACAGCAGTAGGGGTATTACCTGGTATTGGGCCAATGAGTGGGGTCGCTTTATTAATACCTGTTACTGCTTCTGTAACTGGTTTTTTAGGACCTGAGCAAGCAGCGGGCAGTGCAATTATATTATTAGCTGGTGTATATTATGGTGCTATGTATGGAGGTTCTACTACATCAATTCTATTAAACACGCCAGGTGAATCTTCATCGGTGGTGACGACTTTAGATGGCTATCAAATGGCTAAAAAAGGTAGAGCGGGAAGTGCTTTGTCAATCGCAGCAATTGGTTCATTTGTAGCAGGAATATTTACCCTTATTGCACTGATCGTATTAGCAAAACCATTATCGGCATTAGCAATTAAGTTCGGTCCAGCTGAATATTTTTCATTAATGCTTCTTGGTTTATGTGCAGTAAGTGGACTAGCAGGAAAGTCAGTAACAAAAGCATTAATTATGACGATCTTCGGATTACTACTAGCTACAATTGGAATTGATTCCGTATCAGGCGTTTCTCGTTTTACATATGACATTCCATGGCTATATCAAGGGTTAGAATTTTTAACAGTAGCGGTAGGATTATTTGCGCTAGGTGAAGTATTTAAAACAATTATTGAAAATGAAGTTGAAGATGGTGAGATGGCAAAGATTAATAATTTATTACCATCTAAAGAAGAATTAAAAGAAAGTGTAGCACCGATTGCTAGGGGCTCTGTTTTAGGATTTTTCGTCGGTTTATTACCGGGAGCGGGTGCTATTTTAGCTTCATTTTTCGCTTATATTTTAGAAAAGAAAGTTAGTAAAACGCCAGAAAAGTTTGGAACTGGTACAATTGCTGGAGTTGCATCTCCTGAGTCAGCAAACAATGCCGCATCTGGGGGAGCGATGATTCCTTTATTAACTTTAGGTATTCCAAGTTCAGGAACAACTGCAATCCTAATGGGTGCTTTAATGATGTATAACATACAACCGGGACCACTTCTTTTCGATGAACATCCTGATGTTGCATGGGGGTTAATTGCGAGTATGTTTATTGGTAACGTAATGCTGATTATCTTAAACATGCCTTTAGTAAAAATATTTGCAAAGATTATTCAAACGCCAAAGAAATACTTATTGCCACTAATTGTAGCCATTTCAATATTTGGTGTTTATGCCGTACAGGTATCTGTAAATGATTTACTTCTATTAATAGCATGTGGTATTTTTGGATATTTCCTTTCTAAAAATGATTTTCCAATAGCACCACTAGTATTAGGTATCGTTTTAGGACCAATGATTGAGAATAATTTAAGAAGAGCTTTAACTGTATCAAATGGTGATTATAGTATTTTCTTTACTCATCCTATTTCATTAGTATTTCTAATAATTGGTGTACTTTGGATTCTTATTCCAATTATTATTAAATTGAAGGGTAAAGAAGTAGTTATTAATGTAGAAGCTTAAAATATTCTAACAAAACTCCTTTAATAAAAGGAGTTTTTTGATTATTATAAAAATAGAAGGGGAAATTTTATGCGTTTACATTATAAGTTAATCATCTTTATTTCTGTTCTCATTTTAGTTATTAGTAGTGTTTTTGAAATAGTATCTCAAGAAATGTTTCTAAAAAACCTCAAACATGAAAAGGGACTAAAGGCATTAGCTATTTCTCAAACAGTGGCAAATATGCCAGAAGTCCGCGAAGCATTTTTAAGTGAAAATCCATCTGGAATTATTCAGCCAATCGTTGAAAAGATCCGAAAGAAAGTTGGAGCAGAATTTATTGTTGTTGGAAATAAAAATGAAGTACGTTATTCACATCCAACCCCATTCCTAATAGGGAAGAAAATGGTTGGAGGAGATAATGATAAAGTATTTAAGGGACAGGAAATCGTATCGGAATCGACTGGTACACTCGGCCCTTCTTTAAGAGGAAAAACTCCTATTTTTGATGATAATGGCAATGTAATTGGAGTTGTTTCTGTAGGCTACTTAATAAAGGATATCGATCACGAGGCAAAAGCGTTTAGTAAAAAACTAATAAAAAATAGTATTGTCATATTATTACTTGGAATAGGGGTAGCTTTTTTAATTTCATTTAATATTAAAAAATCGATATTCGGATTGGAGCCGAAAGAAATTGGAAGGATGTACAAAGAAAAAAACGCAATTTTAGAATCGATTCATGAAGGGATCATTGCGATTGATGAATATGGAGAGATTACGGTAGTAAATGAAAATGCACATAAAGTACTTTCTATTCCTAATAATATAAAGCTTAGAGGACTAAAAATAGAAGACATATTGCATAATTCGCAACTGAAGAAAGTAGTTGAAACTGGTAAGCCAATTTATGATTTAGAGTTTTTAATAAACGAAAAAGTAATGATTATTAATTGTATACCGATTGTTGGAGTGAATTCTAAAATTGTTGGAGCAGTAACAACCTTTAGGGAAAAATCCGAATTGAATAAATTGCTAAATGAACTATCGCAAATAAAAGCATATTCAGAAGGCCTTAGAGCACAGGCACATGAATATTCGAATAAGTTGCATACTATTTTAGGTTTAATTCAGCTTGAATCCTATCAAGAAGCGATTGAATTAATTTCAAAGGAATCAAATATAACTCAAAATATTATCCATTTTATTATGGAAGAAATTTCAGACCCAGTTGTAGCAGGACTTCTATTAGGCAAAATAAGTTTAGCTAATGAGTTAAAAGTAGATTTTAACATTGATTATAATAGTAGTTTTGCAGATGTCTCAAAAGATATAAATCGGGAAGATTTAATAACGATAATTGGAAATCTATTAAATAACGCATTCGATGCAGTATTAGAAACGAATAAATCAGAAAAGCTTGTTTCACTATTTCTTACTGATTTAGGTGAAGATTTAGTGATTGAAATTGAGGATAATGCAAATGGTATCCCTGAGGAATTAATCGATGAGATTTTTGAATATGGTATATCTACTAAGGAGCAATCTAAAAATTCAGGGATTGGACTCCACCTAGTCCAGAGATTGCTCCATAAATTAAACGGACAAATTACTTTTCATTCAAACGAACATGGGGGAACTACATTTATTGTTGCCATTCCGAAACGCCAAAAGGAGAGTAACAGATACGATGAAAAAGAATTTAATAGAAGTGTTAATAGTTGAAGATGATAGTAGAATTGCAGAAATTCATCAGCGATTCATTGAAAGAATAGAAGGGTTTAGTGTAATTGGTATTGCAACAAATTACCAAGAAGCAGTTGATTTAATTGAGATTATCAAACCGCAGCTAGTATTATTAGATGTGTATTTTCCGGATATGAATGGTTTAGATTTTTTACAATGGATGAAGAAAAATTCAATTTTGGCAGATGTTATTATGATTACAGCTTCCAAAGAAATCGATTCAGTTAATAAGGCCTTACATTATGGTGTATTTGATTTTATTATTAAGCCAGTCATTTTTGATCGTTTTAAAAAGTCTCTAATTCGTTATGTAAATCATTCAAATAAAGTACAAAGCCTACAATCCAAAAGTGCTTATCTAACTCAGGAAGAAATAGATGGTTTAATCGGAAAAAATAATTCGATGATTGAAGAGCAAAGTATATACCCTAAAGGTATTGATAAGCTTACTTTAGATAAGGTGTTATTTGTGATAAATGAAGTTCATAACGGTATGACTGCTGAGAATATAGGACTGGAAATTGGCGTTAGTCGTACTACTGCCCGGAGATATTTAGAATATCTAGTATCTGAAGGAAAAGTATTAGCCGATTTAGCGTATGGAACGATTGGTAGGCCGGAAAGAGTATATTTGATAAAAAACTAGATTATTTGATTTAGTAAAATTTACTTAATGACTATGACAAACCTAACATTTCTGTAACAAGAATTGAGAAAAATCATGAAAAGAGAATTAGCTAAACGCTTGGTATACAAGCGTTTTTTTATGTTTTTTACAAATTTATGACAATGTGAGTTTACTAGAGTCTAGCTTTTGAAAGCGTTGAAAACCTTCCATTTGTTATATAAAATATACTTTGCAAGAATTACGGAGGGATATTTATGAAAATACGTTTATTAACTAAAGAAGATGCTGAAATCTATCTTAATATTCGTTTAGAAGGTTTAAAAGAGAATCCTGAAGTTTTTATTACAACTATGGATGAAATACTTGATCAAGATGACCCTATTGAATACAAAGCAGAAATATTGGATCAAGATAAAAACTATACGATCGGTGCATTTACTGACAAAGGTCAATTAATTGGAGTAGCAACTTTAAAAACATTTGAAAAAGTTAAAGCAGAGCATAAAGGGAAAATTGAGTCTGTCTATGTTTCTCCTAGCGCTCGAAAAATGGGGGCAGGCTATCTTTTAATTGAAGAAGCGATCCACTTAGCAAAAAGCTTTGGACTTGAACAACTTACATTAAATATCGTAGAAGGTAATGAAACAGCAAAAAAACTGTATGAGAAACTAGGATTCAAAACATTTGCTAAAACACCTAATAGTTTAAAATTTAACAATGAATATTGGGACCAGGAGCATATGATGCTTACGCTAATTGCAGGAAATGCTGAAGATGCAGGGAAAGCGGGATAAGCAAGTATAGCAGGAATGGAAATTAGCTAAATACCGACTTTAACAAAAAAAGTTTACCTAAATTGTCATTCGATCTGACAATAAAGGTAAACCTTTTTAAATTCTATTATTTAGTAAAAGTCTTTTCAATATCATCTAACATTAAGTAAGCAGCCTTGATTCCACCTGCAGTATTCCATGTAACATCATTTACTTTAATGACATGTCCATTTTTAGAAGCATTTAACTTTTTGAATAAAGGGTCTTCTGTAAATTCTTTTTCAAGCTTAGATCCAGACTCTTTACCGTCATCAAACGTAAAGTAGAATAGGTAATCTCCATCCATCGCTGGAATACGTTCTTTTGTTACGCCTCTTTCAGCAAAATCAGGAGCATTTTGTTCCTCTGGACGTTGGAATCCTAATTGTTTAAGAATTACACCAGAGAATGTATCTTGGTGATAGATTCGTACATCAGCACCCATGAAACGCACCATTGAAATTTTTTGATTTACTTTATCGCCTAATTCAGCTTTTAGGTCATCGACACGTTTTGAATAATCAGCTAATACTTTTTTGCCTTGTTCTTCTTTGTTTAAAACTTTTGCATAAAATTTGAAATTTTCTTGCCAATCTCCACGTAATGTTTCAGCAAAAACTGTTGGTGCAATTGCACTTAATTGCTCATACACTTTTTCTTGACGCATTTTATTTCCGATGATTAAATCTGGTTTTAAACCAGCTATTTTCTCAAGGTTAACTTCACTTTCCACACCTACAACTTCTACGCCATCCATATCTTTTGAAATATGATCGTACCAAGGGTTCCCTGTCCATGATTTAACAGCACCAACTGGTTTCACACCTAGTGCTAGTAAAGCTTCAGTTCCTTCGTTTGTTAATATAACAACTCTTTTTGGATTAACAGGTACTTTTGTCGTACCCATTGCATGCTCAATTGTAATTGTATTTGCTTTTTTACTTTCTTTACCAGAAGCTTCGTCTGATTTTTTTGTGCCACAAGCACCTAATACCATAATTGCTGCAATGAATAAAGCAATTAGTGAAGAAAATTTTAGTTTTTTCATAGAATGGTCTCCCTTTATAGTTGATAATGATTATCATTTATCTTGACAAATAGTATTATAGATTAAGATTTGATTAGAAGTCAATAAGAAAATGAAAATCATTCTCATTGACTTGATAATTCATATCATTTAGACTAATAAAAGAGAATAGAATAGTAGGAGATATAAAATGCTTATTCATCCAAGATCAAGAGTTATTGTATTAGTAGCTTGTTTTTTATTATTAGTAATTTGTTTTTTTTCTAGTATTTTACTAGGATATGCGGATACTAGTTTTACAAGCTTAATTCATTCATTTACACAATTTGATGGGTCTAATGAACAGTTAATTATTCAAAATGTTCGAGTTCCAAGAGCGATCATTGCTTCAATAGTAGGAGCAAGTTTAGCAATCGCTGGTTTATTTATGCAAGTTTTAACTAAAAATCCTCTAGCATCACCAAGCGTTCTAGGAATTAACGCTGGTGCCTCGATGTTAATTGTACTTAGTATCACTTTTTTTCATTTACAATCACCTAATGCGACTATATGGCTTTCATTTATAGGAGCTACATTATCAGCGGTAATCGTATTTGGGTTAAGTTCAATAGGGAAAGACGGAGCGACACCATTAAAAATTACTTTAGCTGGTGTTTCAATTGCAGCTATGTTTAGCTCAATAACCCAAGGCTTACTAGTAACTAATGAAGTGGCATTAGAGCAAGTACTATTTTGGCTAGCTGGTTCAGTTCAAGGGCGTTCACTTGATTCTTTACAGATGGTACTACCATATATCGTAATAGCTTGGGTAGTGTCAATTGCACTTGGTGGAAAGATTAATACATTCATGTTAGGAGAAGATGTATCTAGAGCTTTAGGTCAAAATACTGCTTTGTTAAAAACGACATTAGTCGTATTAGTCATCATTCTAGCCGGTGGTGCTGTAAGTATAGCAGGACCAATAGGATTAGTTGGTATAATTGTCCCTCAAATAGTTAGAATGTTCGTTAAAAATGATTATCGCTGGATGATTCCGTTTTGTGGTATTTTCGGAGCAATTTTACTCCTTTTAGCTGATGTAGGATCTCGTTACATTTTAATGCCAGAAGAAACGCCAGTTGGTATTATGACTGCAGTAATTGGTGCACCATTTTTTATTTACTTAGCAAGAAAAGGCGGTACTGTAAAATGAACATGATCAAATTAAGAAACAAGTACTTTTCACTACTATTTAATAAGCGATCATTTTCCGTTTTAATAATTGCTCTTCTTTTACTGATTAGTTCATTTATAGTGAGCTTAACGCTAGGTGACCGTTACATCGCAATTCCAAAAGTATTATCTGTTATTTTTGGTGAAGGTGAAAAAATAGATGAATTATTTATTCAAGCATTTCGAATGCCACGAATCTTCATTGCAATTTTTGCTGGGATTTCTTTAGCGATTGCTGGGGCAATTCTTCAAGGGTTAGTTAGAAATCCACTAGCATCTCCAGATATTCTTGGGATAACAGGTGGAGCAGGTGCTGCCGTTGTATTATTTTTAGCTATTTTTAGTGATAATCGTACAAATCAATTAACAATAAGTATAAAATGGCTACCATTAGCGGCATTTATCGGTGCCATCATAAGTTTAGTATTTGTTTATGCTTTTGCTTATAAGGATGGGGAATTAAAGCCATTAAGATTAGTTTTAGTAGGGGTTGGATTTTCAGCATTAGCTCAGAGCACAACTTCATTCTTTATGATTATTGGACCTATTTTTAGGGCAACTGAAGCGAATATGTGGTTAACTGGTAGCGTCTATGGAGCGAACTGGCAACAGGTTAAAATCATTACAGTCTGGACGCTAGTTTTTATCGTGTTAGCTTTATCGTTTATTAGACATATCAATACGCAACAACTTGGAGATGAAGTTTCAACAAGCTTAGGTGTTCAAGTAGAAAAAAATCGATTAATCTTGTTATTTATAAGTACAGCATTAGTAGCTGGTGCAGTTGCATTTGCAGGAGCAATCGCATTTGTTGGACTAATTGCACCTCATATTGCTCGGAAAATAGTTGGTGCTTCTTACGGTGCATTGATACCATTATCTGGAATCATCGGTGCCATCATGGTATTGGTAGCAGATACAATTGGAAGAACGGTGTTTAGTCCAATTCAAATACCTGCTGGTGTATTTACTGCCGTAATTGGTGCACCATATTTTATCTATTTATTATTTAAGACTGGAAAAAGGTGATAAGATGTCAACGAGCGCAATCGAAACAGAAAAGTTAACGTTATCTTATGATGATCGTACAATTATAAACGAATTAAATTTTCAAGTCCCAAAAGGAAAAATCACAGTTTTAATTGGAGCTAATGGCTGCGGAAAATCAACATTGCTTCGTTCACTTGCAAGATTACTACAACCAAAAAGTGGAACCATCTTACTTGATGGTAAAGAAATAAGTAAGCGACCTACAAAGGAAATTGCACGCAATCTTTCAATCCTGCCCCAAAGTCCTGTTGCACCTGAAGGTTTAACTGTTTTTCAATTAGTAAAACAAGGAAGATATCCATATCAAACTTGGTTAAAGCAATGGTCAAAAGAAGATGAAGAAAAAGTAAATCATGCCTTAAAAATGACAAATATGTACGAATTAAAGGATCAATTAGTCGATTCTTTATCTGGTGGACAACGTCAACGTGCTTGGATTGCGATGACATTGGCTCAGGACACAGATACTATTTTATTAGATGAACCAACAACATATTTGGATTTAACACATCAAATCGAGATTTTAGACTTACTTTACGAATTAAATGAAAAAGAACAGCGTACAATTGTTATGGTACTACATGATATAAACTTAGCATGTCGATATGCACACAACGTTGTTGCAATTTCAAATGGTAAAGTTTACGCAGAAGGAGACCCAGAAAACATCATTAATCAGAACTTAATCTGTGACGTTTTCTGTATGAACTGCGATATTGTGAAGGATCCATTATTCGGAACGCCACTTTGCATACCTCATGGGCGAGGAAGAAAAATAATTTAATTAATTTTAAAAAGGTGTCCTTGGATGGGGCACCTTTCATTTAGCAAGAGGTGAGATAAAATGACCTTATCAATTAACAATATAAGTGTAGATATTCTAGGAAGTTCGATCCTTAAAAACATTAATTTTCAAACGAATAAGGGTGAAATTTTTTGCTTGATTGGAACTTCGGGTGCGGGGAAATCGACATTACTTCGGACATTAAATCGATTACAGTCGATTAGCAAAGGTGAAATTCATTTAAATGGACAATCAATATACAAAATGACACCTCAAAGTTTAAGAAAAAGTGCAGTAATGATCCTACAAACTCCTTCATTATTTGAAGGAACCGTTGAGGATAATATTTTGTTTGGAATCAAATTAAACGGTAGCTATGATAAGACAGATTCCAAAACAGTAGCGAAATCTTTATTAGAAAAAGTAGGATTAGAGACAAAATTACTTGATCGGAATGCTTCAACACTTTCGATTGGTCAACAGCAAAGAGTATCGATCGCAAGAGCAATAGCCATGAAACCAACTATTTTATTATGTGATGAAATTACTTCAGCATTAGATCCACAATCGACTCTACATATTCAGGAGCTTCTAGTAACTTTAAAAAGAGAAGAAAATTTAACGATTATTCTTGTTACACATAATATGGATCTAGTTCAACAAATAGCTGATCGAGTAGGGTTACTGATTGACGGTAAATTAGTAGAAGTGAGTACAGTTAATGAGTTTTTTAATAACCCAAGCACAGAATTAGGGAAAAATTTTCTTTCTACAATTGCTTAAAAGAGGTGAAATGATGGAAGGTAATTTGCATATTACTGGAGTATCTCTGACATTTTTATTAATTATTATTGCGATCGGAATATCCTATTATCAAAAACTTGGTGTTGAAAAAGACATTGGCGTTTCTTCAGTAAGGACCGTCATTCAATTAATGATAATGGGGTATGTACTTGAATACATACTGCAAATTGAGCATTTTTTAATTGTCATCATTATATTATTTTGTATGATTTTATTCGGTGCTTATACTTCGAGTAAAAGGTCACAACAAATTGAAGGAGCATTTTTTATTTCATTTATTAGTATTTTGCTAGGCGTCATGATTTCTTTAGGAGTCGTATTGATAGCAAACAAAATTGCGTTGAAAGCTCAGTATGTTATTCCGATTTCAAGTATGATTATTAGTACATCAATGAATGCAAATAGCTTAGCTTTAACAAGACTTAGGGCAGAAATTCAGGCAAGTAAAAATCAAATTGAAGCTGCATTATGCTTAGGGGCAACAACTAAACAAGCTTCAAATAATGTCATAAAAAATTCAATTAAAGCTGCTTTAATTCCATCAATTGATCGAGCTAAAACTGTCGGAATTGTTACTTTACCAGGCTCGATGACGGGAATGATTTTTGCTGGAATAAGTCCTTTATATGCGATTAAATATCAATTGCTAATAGAATGTATTTTAATTGGCGCAATTGCGATTAGTGTATTCTCCTCAACACTTCTATCCTATAGAAAATTCTTCACAAAAGACGATTCATTAAAATATGAAACGATAATAGAACAAGAATAAGGATTAGGGAGAAGGGGTAATTAAAAACTTTTCCTTCTCCCATTATGCTAAATATTATCCGATTACTCTTAATTGTACATCCATGTTTCCTCTAGTTGCTTTTGAATATGGACAAACGCCGTGGGCTGCTTTTACTAGTTCTACAGCTACTTCTGTTGGAACACCTTGCACTTTTACATCAAGTTGAGCAGCTAATTTGAATCCTCCATCAGCAGGGTCTTTACCAATTGTTATGTTTGCAGTAACTGATGTAGATTCTAATTTAATTTTTTGTTGGCGAGCTACTAAATTTAATGCACTGTCAAAGCAAGCTGAATAGCCAGCCGCAAAAAGTTGTTCTGGATTCGTTGCTCCACCTGGTCCGCCTAATTCCACTGGTGGTTTAAGTGATAAGTTAATAAAATCATCTGATGAAATAACTCTTCCGTCGCGTCCACCTGTTGCAGTTGCTGTAGCAGTATATAATTTTTCCATTATGTTCTCTCCTTAATAAAAATGATCTATTTTTTATCTTCATTTGCAGATTGAATTTTCTTTAATAAAGCTTTTGTTTGATTTAATACTGTTAAAAGTTCCTCTTTAGTGGTATTACTTTCCTTTAAAAATTTCTCGGGTATACAGAAAGCTTTTTCTTTTAATTTAGTACCTTTTTCAGTTAGTGTAATAAATACTTTTCTCTCATCATTTGAATCACGTTTACGGGAAATTAGTCCCGCAGATTCCATCCTTTTTAGCATTGGTGTAAGCGTACCTGAGTCTAAAAAAAGTGTCTCCCCAAGTTCTTTCACAGTTTGTTGGTCTTTTTCCCAAAGTGAAAGCAATGTAAGATATTGCGGGTACGTAATACCGATCCCATCTAAGATTGGACGATATAACTTAGTAATTTCTCGAGAACAAGCATAAATTGAAAAACATACCTGATTTTCTAGCAAAAGCTGATTTTCTTTATTCATTCGATCAACATCCTTCTATATTAGTTGTGCGCAACTTAATATGACACAATCATAATTGATAGAAAATAATTTTGCAAGTGATAATAACTATTATTTTTTACCAATTTATTTATTTTGATTAATAATTGAGTAAATTTGGAGTGGAAAATAGCCTATTCACAATAAAAAAGCCAGTCAATGTTCAATACATTAACTGGCTATAAATTTAATTTTTTCTAGACCTAGAAATTAATGAAGTTATTTGTAGCATTGTAATTGGTAAAGATGTTTTTTTATGATACGCCAAAAACTTAGGCGTCCATGAATTAACATATTTCTCTTTGAAACTTCTTAAACCTTGAAAGTGATATAAAAATTGTCCATATTGATAAATTTGCGCTGCAATTTTTTCACTTGTAAATGAATACTTAGATAGCCCCACGTTTGCTAAAGGTGTCATACCGACATTAAAATAATGAAAATTTCTGAACCTAAACCATTCAATTAAGTTAACAAACATAAAGTCCATAATTCCTTTTGGAGCGTCAACTCTATGACGCATTAAATCAATTGAAATCGTATGCTCATTATAGTTTGGCATAATGGATGCAAAAGCAATCATTTTATTTTCATTGTTTTTAATAATAGCTACTGGCGCAAGTTTGATGTAATCCTCATCAAAATAGCCAAGTGAAAACCCTTTTTCTTTTCGCCCTTTCAACCACTCTTGTGATAATTCCTTTAATTCCGTAAAGAATTCATTTGAATAAGGTGGTTCTATCATTTCAAAACTATATTCTTCGCGTTCAAATTTATTGTAAAGTGCACGAATTCCTTTATTACGTTTTCCAGATAAAGTGAAAGTTGATATATCAGTAAATCCTTCTTCACCAAGTTTAAAGAAATCAAATCCGTTTTCATGTAAATAGGAAAGTGAATTTGAGTTTACTTGGTAGAAGACGAGTGTATATCCAAATTGATCGGCATAGTTTAATAATTCTTCAATAGCAGGATATAAACGAGATTTTTCACCAACCGGGTCACCTAAAATAACTAATTTGTCTGCATATGGCTGAAAAATAAATAATACTGTCTCATCTTGAGCCCAGAATAAGTATTTATCATGTAAAAAAACCAAATGTGAAAGTTCTGTACCACCATACTTATTAAAATGTTCTTTTATTTTTTCTTCTTCAGCTTTTGTATTTATAAATTCAAATTGTTTTCTTTTAACTTTAAAAAATGCGATATAAAAAAATAGTAAAGCAGCTGCAAAACCAAGAACTGCACTAATCACGATATCTCTTGAATTAACAAGTATATAAGGTAAAAATTTAGCAGGTATTTTGACATTTGTTTGAGGTAGATTGATATAAGCAATAAGTAAATAACTACCTAAAAAGAAGAATAAAATAAAATTATCGACAATAAGCTTACCCCAAGTTAAAACGAAGCTTTCTCTATAAAATTGTTTCTTTGAAATAAATAATATAAAAGCAACTGCTAATACAAAAAGAGCTTCTTCATAATCTAATCCTTTTGAATACGTTGTAACTGCCCCAACAATTAGCATGAAAAGTGTAATATACCATGCTCTTTTATCTTTATAATCGATTCCCCGAGAGAGTCCTAGCAATGTAAAGCCTGCTGTAACCGAAATTAAATGTGAAATATTAATAATTGTCCAAGGTAAAATTAAATTTAAAAGACTAATTCTCAAAAGCACGCTTGGTACAGCAGCAGAAACTAATAGAATAACGCCAGATAAAAATATTAAAATCGTTAAAAGTTTATGCCCCAAATAAGTTGAAATTTGATTTGGAATATTATTAAATGATTGATTTATTTTATTCCATAATAATTTAAGAGCTAAAATAATACCGCAAGCAAACGGGAAAAAGAAATAACTGAAACGATAAATCAATAAAACAAGAAGTGTCGTTTCCTTATCGATTCCAAAGTATGTAAAACCTAATAGGAATATAAAATCAAAAGATCCAAGACCGCCTGGAATCATACTTAAAAGTGCTGCAACAGACGCGACTAAAAAAACAGGTAATACTTCTATGATTGAAATGTCGATATGTAAAAATAAACAAATGAAGTAAATGAATAATAAAATAAAAGACCATTCACATAAGGAAATGACAACCAATGAAAGCATATATTTTGCGGAAAAATTCTCCGAGAAAAAATTACGTTTTAAATAAACGACTAAAAACATTACCGGGAAATAACAAATTGCAATGATGATAGCGATATATAAATACTTATATTCATTTAAAAATGATAAATCGAAAATTCCAGTAAATAAAACTAAGCTCAATATCGATAATCCAGAAAGTAAGAATATCGTTACACTACTCACTGCTTTAACAATTTCGGGTCCGGTGCGATCTTTTCGATAAAATAGAGTTCGAATGGTAGTACCTGCAACCCCACCAAGACCAATTAGGTTTGAGGAAGTATTCGCAAGCCATGCTACCATTAATATTTTTCGAAAACTGAAATCTAATTTTAATAGTCTTACAAGTACGAAGTCATATAAAAACATTGGAGATACTGCTAAAATTCCTAATGCAAAAATCAAAAAGTACTGTATTAATGTAAGGGACTCCATATAGTTAAAGAACATTTTAAAGTCGAAGTTTAAAAGCACGTTTTTTCCAACAAATATAAATGTAACTAGTAATATTGAAATGAAAAATAGTTTAAATAAACCTACTTTACTAATCCGAATCTTATTCATAAGACACTCCTGAAGTTATTATTCAACAATTAAAATAATAGTTATTAGCTTTAGTATTCCATATTATTCCACTATTTAACAAGAAGAATATTAACACGTCCTAGAAAATTTAATAACTTATTATTTTGGAGATGAAAAGTTAATTAGATTTTAATTTTCAAGACTATTTTGTGATTAGTATTAATGAAAAAAAGACTTAGGTTTCCACTCGTTTTCTATGGAGCGAGGCCTAAGACACTTCCATTTTCCATTGGAGTCGGGGTATTAAAGTTCAATTATGAGAGGACTATTTTATGATTTATTGAATATCTATAAATGAAAATATTAAATGGGTTCAATAAAAAAAGGAAGACCTCTTATTTGAAAGAGAAGAAAATACTAACCTCTCTTGAAGAATATTTAAATGATCAAAAGAAAATGTTAAATAATGATTGGAGCCATCCAACACTAATTTTTTTCTAGATGGCTTTATAGCTGAATAAGAGTGTATTCGATGATGCTTGCATTGTATAAATTTGAAGGAAATATGTAAAGAATAAAATGTAAACTCGATTAAAGAGAGTAAGAATATTTAAAATAAATTTGATAGTAATATTACGGAACTTTTTCAAGGGGGAATTATAATTGAATATAACAAATGTTTTAATTATCCTTGGATTCATTTTTTTTGCCTTAATACTTTTAGTATTAATAGTAGGTATACTATATTTGTTTTTTATAGATCGAAGACAAAAGCAGCATCCAATACTCCGAAATTACCCAGTAATAGGACGAGTTAGGTACTTCTTAGAAACGATTGGACCTGAGTTACGTCAGTATTTATTTAACAATGACTTAGAAGGTAAACCTTTTTCTAGAGAAGAATATGAGCACATAGTCAAAAAAGCAAAATATAAACGAGATGTCCTTGGGTTTGGGTCTAAAAGAGACTTTGAAGAAAAAGGATATTATATTAGAAATTCGATGTTTCCAAAACTGTCAGAAGAATTAAAAATGGACCAGCAAATAAACGTAACAACAAATCGATATTTATTGATTAAAGAGCCTTTATTTACACAGAAGGAAGAAAGATTAGAGAAGAATGATTCACTTGCATTTTTATTGGATGATAGTGATGCAATTGTGATCGGTAAAAACACGAAGTATCCTTTTATTGTAAAAGGCCAGATTGGTATGTCTGCTATGAGCTATGGATCCTTAGGTGAAAAGGCTATTACTGCACTTTCAGAGGGATTAGCAATTGCGAAAGGGACATGGATGAATACAGGTGAGGGTGGTCTGTCTGAATACCATCTAAAGGGTGGCGTTGATATTATCATGCAAATCGGCCCAGGGTTATTCGGGGTTAGAGATAAAGAGGGGAATTTTAATTGGGATGCCTTGATAGAAAAAAGTAAAATTCCCGAAGTGAAAGCTTTTGAACTTAAATTAGCTCAAGGTGCCAAAACACGCGGTGGGCATATTGATGGGGAAAAGGTAACAGAGGAAATTGCAAGAATAAGAATGGTAGAACCGTTTAAATCAATTGATAGTCCTAATCGTTTTCGAGAGTTTCAGGACTTTCCTTCGTTGTTTGACTTTATGGAACAAATTCGAGAACAAACTGGAAAACCAGTAGGAATGAAAGTGGTTATTGGAAGTGGTCACGAAGCTGATGAATTAGCAAAACATATAAAAAGTACTGGGAAGGGCCCTGACTTTATTACTGTAGACGGTGGTGAAGGGGGAACTGGTGCCACTTACCAGGAACTGGCGGATAGTGTAGGGTTGCCAATTAAATCTGCACTACCTTTAATGGATCATGCTTTAAGAAAATATGGCGTACGTGATCAAGTTAAAATAATAGCTTCAGGAAAATTATTTTCGCCAGATCGAGTAGCAATTGCACTGGCAATGGGGGCTGACCTTGTTAATATCGCAAGAGGATTTATGATTACAATTGGTTGTATTCAAGCATTAAAATGCCACTCCAATGCATGTCCAGTCGGTGTGGCCACAACAGATCCTGATTTACAAAAAGCCCTTGTCATTGATGAAAAAAAATATCGAACAGCAAATTATCTAATTTCAATGCGTGAAGGTTTATTTCGGTTAGCTGCAGCTGCAGGTTTGGATTCTCCTGCCCACTTTCAAAGTGAACATGTCATTTATAAAGATGAAAAAGGGAAAGTGTGGTCACTGAAGGAAATTTATCAATCACTTGTAGAAAAAGTAGATTAAAAATAGTACCTTTACTTTACGTTTTTTTGCCACTAGACCGGACTTTAAAGAGAGACTACTTAGGTAGTCTTTTTGTGTGATGGATAGTCGCATAGGGTAAGGAGTCACGATATAAAAGTATATTAGCAATTGTTATGACTGTGATGTTCACCTAAAAATTTTTAAGCCGTGCTTATAGCCTATTCCGCAAACTCCCTAATCTACATATATTATAAAGATTTGAAAGCCCAAGATTGCATAATACGTTATTCAAAAGGGAGGAAAGTTAATATGAATTTCTACAACTATGTACCTTATAATCACAATGATTATTATAGAAATCCACAGCAAGCTGTAAATCCACAACAAATTCTAACAGTAATAAACCCAGCTGTTAGCCATGGATTAAAAGAAGCACAACACCTTGGCTATCAACATGCATTAACAGAAGCAGTTGCTATAGGTTACTTGATGGGAAAAGGTTACGACTATAATACTGCTTGGAAAACTGTTGAATCTTGGTGGAGACCACCAGGAACACCTATACCTACTCCATATTAAAAGTTAAAAAGTTATTTGAATAGTATCATAGTTAAAGAGAATTTTTGAGGAAGATTAATTTAGGAGATTCCTTTTTTGTGTTTGTGAATCTATATAAATAATACTTCATTTAGTAATTAGGACTCTATTATCGTTCATATGTAAAGTATAATTTAGATGGACAAAAAAAATCGACTGCAAAGTCGATTTTTTAATTGAGAAAATGGTAGGTATTTTGAAGAAGGTATTTGTTAACGAATATTGAATGATTAGTTACATATGCAAAAAATGTAAAATTTTAGATTTAAGTGAATACAAAGGAGGAATTACCCCTGAGCGAAATTGAACTGATTAATACATACAAAAACGAGCTTCAAAATTACTCATTGGAACAGTTAAGGTATAAATCTGAAGAGGAGGTTTGGTCTATTGGTCAAATGTATGACCATTTAATCATTTGTGCCCATGAATATCTAGATTGCATGGAAACTTGTGCCAACGTAAATGATGAACAACCCCTTGGAAAAACGGAATTTGGTGAGCAGTTATATAAAATTGGGGGATTTCCACCAATTAAAATTAGATTGCCAGATGAACTAAATGACCCACCTAATAATTCAGATAGCAAGGACGAGCTTATCAGCAGAATTAATCAAGTAATTCTAAGGTTGAGCCAATGGGAATCGAAAGTGGACCTTATCAACCCAAATTATAAAGTCCAGCATGGAGGGTTCGGATGGCTAAATGCAAGGGAATGGTATGATTTGGTTTATATGCATTTTCGTCATCACTTGCGCCAAAAAAGTGAGCTAGAACATAGGCTTGTTAAGTGACGGGCATTAGATGTGACTTTAAAATGCATTCTTTAAACTAACCGATATGATATTTTTAATTTTACGAGGAAATAAGGAATCTAAATAGATAGAAATATAAATTAAACAAAGAGACAATTAATTATAGGGAGTAAACAATGAATAAAAATCGGTTGGAAGCTTTTAGTGACGGTGTACTTGCTATTATTATTACAATTATGGTCCTAGAAATTAGGATTCCTCACAGTCCAAATATACAAGACTTATTACAACTTTTCCCAACCTTTCTTAGTTATTTACTTAGTTTCATTTATGTAGGGATTTACTGGAACAACCATCATCATATGATACACACTTTACAAAAGGTAACAGGATCGATAATGTGGGCAAATCTACATTTGCTTTTCTGGTTATCCTTAATTCCTTTTGCATCTGGTTGGATGGGAGAAAACCATTATAAACCTTATCCGACAATGCTTTATGGTGTAATACTCTTAATGGCAGCAATAGCTTACTTCATATTACAAGGTATAATTATCCAAAAAGAGGGAAAGAATTCAAAGTTAAAACAAGCAGTAGGTAATGATTGGAAAGGAAAAGTTTCAGTGGTTTGTTACTTATCTGCAGTTTGCACGTCTTTGATCTGGCCTTGGTTCGCTCAAATAATTTATGTAATCGTTGCAATTATGTGGTTATTACCGGATCGACGAATAGAGAAGGTTATGCAAAGTAAGTAAACAAAAAGTTTTTTATAAATTTATAAAAAAGTGAGGGAGTAGATTATGATGATAAAAGGTTTCGGGGGAATATTTTGGAGGACTAAAAATCTGGATGCTTTAAAAAAATGGTACAGTAAAGTGCTGAATGTTGAAATAGAAAATTGGAATGGGACTATTATTAAACCCGATTCTGAAAATGAAACGATCTTTTCTTTCTTTACGGAAGAAGACAATTATTTCCCAATAGAACAGCAAGTGATGTTAAATTTTCAAGTTTATAATCTAGACGAGACGATAAAGCATCTTGAGCAAGTTGGTGTACCTCTTGCAAAGGAAAAAGAGATTAGTGATTATGGTAAGTTTGCATGGATTAAAGATCCTGAAGGTAGATTGGTTGAACTTTGGGAGAAATAACCTGCGCTAAGAAAGGGTTGCTGCGGCAATCCTTTTTTTTATTTGTACTAGTGGTATTTTAGTTTAACAAGGAATAAAAAGAATCT
Source organism: Bacillus sp. AFS088145 (assembly GCF_002564465.1). GTDB lineage: Bacteria > Bacillota > Bacilli > Bacillales > Bacillaceae_G > Gottfriedia. The sequence goes on from NZ_NUUX01000009.1 coordinate 190,117, forward strand.
CTATAGAATATTAGTTTATTTAGTAACTTCGAGTTTAGAGATTACTCAAAGGAGAATAAACTATGTCAGACTTATTTATTTTTTTGCCACTATTAATTCTAATTTTAATAATAGCTATTATTGTCTTCTTAATTAACAAATTTGCAAAGAAAAAGAATAAAAGCACAGGAAGAATTGTTGGAACCATCTTATTTATATATGTCACCTTTAATTTAATAGTGGGGGCAATTACTTATTTTAGTTAACGATTACATATGTAAACTGTGAATTAGGGTTTTATTAAAGAGATGGACTCATGCCCTCTTTTTGAGTAAGTGATATTGAACAACTTTCTTTCTAAAAATCAACTAGGAAAAGATTATTATAATGGTCATTTATTGGCCCAGCATTTTTAATCAAAAGACATATTAGTTTCTTTAAGTAGTAAAATAGTTTACAATTTAGTAGTTGAATTGTAATTTAAGTAATATACATAAAATTAAATGACCATAGATCGCTGAGTTTTAGTTGAGTGTTTCTCCTATTTATTAGAGACATTTCAATTTAGAAGCGGGGGAACCAATTTTTGTACAATTGTACTTGGGGGTGAATCCTTTTTAGGTAGGGCTACTTTTTAGGTCCGAATCCGACAGCTAACCTCGTAGGCGTGTAGGGAGAAGGTTTCCAAAATGATGTCTTTTTAAGGCACTGGAGATTTTCCTAGTGTCTTTTTTGCATTCAATTTTGATAAAGTAAGTGGGGGTTATGTAGTGCTAGAAATGTATATATTTGGCGGGATTCTTATTTTAACTATGTTAATAGCAGTATTTATGACTCGTAAGGATTCTGTAGTAGATGATGAAAATGGAAAATATAAATGTAGAAAGTCTGGGAATAGAAAAAGAATCGTTAGAGAGAGAAAATCAGGTAAAGTCGTGAGAATAGATTGATTAGTATTATAGAAGATCAAGAATTTAAAATAGGTCGATAAAATAGTTAAAATTTCCTTAAGAGAGTGGTCAATTAAGCCATTCTCTTTTTTATATAGTTAGTTTTGGTTTCATAATTCATATTTAGTTCATAATGAGTTTATATAATAAGTACATAATTATTTGTAAATGTAAGTAGGTGAATTTATTGAATCATGTAAAAGTATTAGTTGTCGATGATGATGCAAATATTCGGGAGTTAATCTCTATTTTTTTAAGTGGTGAAGGCTATACAGTTATTGAGGCTGAAAATGGTCAAGAAGCATTAACGTTGCTGGAAGAAAATAATATTCAAATAGTGGTAGTTGATGTGATGATGCCTGAAGTAGATGGATATGAGCTGACAAAAGAGGTTAAAAAGTATTATGATATTCCGATTTTAATGGTTACAGCAAAAGGTGAATCTCAAGATAAATTAAAAGGCTTTGATCTTGGGGTAGATGATTATGTTGTTAAGCCGTTTGATCCTTTGGAAATTGTAGCCCGCGTAAAAGCCCTATTAAGAAGATTTCAATTACTATCTGATAAAAATATCTTTGTAGGTAATTTAACGATTAATCAAGTTAAATATGAAATTACGGCGAATGATCAATCGATTACATTACCATTAAAGGAATTCGAATTATTGTTGAAGCTTGCAAGTCAAGCTGGAAGAATTTTTACGAGAAATGATTTGATTGAGCAAATATGGGGACTTGATTATGAAGGAGATGAACGCACAGTTGATGTGCATATAAAGAGAATACGAGAGCGTCTAAGAGAGTTAAAGGCTACAGTCGAAATCGTTACAATAAGAGGTTTAGGTTATAAATTAGAGGAAAATCACGCATGAAAAGCATGTATTCGAGATTGGTTTTAATCTTTATTTCAGTTATTTTATTGAGTTTAGTCATTACTTTTTTTATCGCTTCAAAATACTTTATAAAACATGTTGAAACAGAAGTACAAAGTGATTTAATTGATGTTGGAGAAAATTTTATTTCCATATATTCTAAACAAGATAATCAAAATGGAGTAGATGCGACCTTAAAAATTCTTAGTAAAAATTTTTATCTATCACTGTATGATGAGTCGGGTAAAATCGTTTTGAAAAATACAGCACTAAAAAAGAAGAATATAAAAAAAGAACAAGTATTAAATGTACTAAACAAAAGTGATGTTCAAACAAAAGGATATCTCATCGGTCTACCTTTTGAAAAAGATGGGCATCAATATGCTTTATTTATTCAGCCTAATATTGATCGTGGGTTCTTTAAAATGCGGAGAGTTTTATTTTTTAGTTTACTGACAACATTAATCATTGGATCAGTAACGTTTTTATTTGTTGCTAAGTTATTAGTAAAGCCAGTAAAAGAGCTAATTCGTGCTACAAAAGAACTGGCTAAAGGTAATTATGACGTTCAAGTAACGATTAAACGTAAGGATGAAATTGGATTACTTGCTTCAAACTTTAATTTGATGACGAATAAATTAAACAAGTTAGAAGAGATGAGAAGTGAATTTGTTTCAAATGTTTCGCATGAAATTCAATCACCGTTAACATCTATTAAGGGATTTGCAAAGGTTTTAAGAAAAAAGCAAATAACTGAAGAGAAAAAGGAACATTATTTATCCATTATTGAGGCAGAGAGTGAACGTCTTTCTATGATGAGTGAAAGATTATTAAAGTTAGCTTCATTAGACTCTGAGCAACATCCATTCCAGCCTACGACCTACAAATTAGATGAACAAATTCGAAAAATTATTTTGGCATTAGAGCCACATTGGGAAGGTAAAAAGCTTCAATTAGTTTTAAATTTGCCACAAACAGAAATAGTTGCGGATCGTTTACTACTTGAACAAGTTTGGATTAATTTACTTCAAAATGCGATTAAGTTCTCAAATATAGCTGGGTACATTAAAGTAGATATTTTGGAATTGGATCATAATATACACGTCATCATTAGCGATAATGGGCTAGGAATAAGTAAGGAAGATATTGAGCGGATATTTGAACGCTTTTATCAAGCAGACCGTTCAAGAAATAAAAAAGGAACCGGGCTTGGTCTTTCGATTGTACAAAAAATTATCGAAATACATCATGGGAAAATAGAGGTTGAAAGTGTGGTTGGAAAGGGAAGTAGCTTTACGATTATCCTTCCGAGAAACTTGTAAAAATAAAAAGTTAAAATTATGTTCTTAATTGTTCATATTCTGTTCATATTGATTTGATAAACTAATCACGTATTAGAATTGTAACGAATCGAAAGGGGAAATAGATACATTATGTTTGCAGGCTTAACGAAATTAAGTTTGAAGAACACAATATCAGTTATTATTTTAAGTGTTCTTGTTTTAATAGGGGGAATTTATTCTGCCCAAAAAATTCAAATTGAAACATTTCCTGATGTTTCATTTCCAGCTGTTGCAGTACAGGTAGTATACCCTGGTGCATCATCTGAGGATATAGAAACTGAGGTCACTAAACCAATCGAATCAGGTTTAATGAAGCTTGAAAACTATGATCAGTTAACAAGTACTTCAAGTGAAAATATGGCTTCAATCTTTTTGATTTATCCTTTTGGATCGGATATGGATAAAATTGAAAAAGACGTTGATAATGTAATCAATAAAACAAAGTTACCTGATAAAGCAGAAGCGACTGTTCAACGTATTGCGATGGATTCTGCTCCTATTTATCAAGTTGCGATTGCAAATAACGGACAAGTAAAAGATTTACAACAATCAATTGAAAAAGATTTACTTCCTCAAATTAAAAAAATCACTGGTGTTAGTGATGTAAGTCTTCAAGGAACAAAAGATGAAGAAATACAAATCGTTGTAGATAATACAAAGGCTGAAGAAAAAGGGATTTCTTTAGACACTATTAAAACGGCAATTCAAGGTCTAGATTATGCAGTGCCATTAGGATCTGTTGAGAATAATGGAAAAACAGTTTCTGTTCGCATGAAAGGTACGTTAAACTCAGTCGATCAAATCAAAAATACAGTTTTATCTAGTGCGGCTGCACAGGGTACACAAATGGGTACGATGACTCAAGGAGCACAACTAGGTAGAGGTGCAGGACAAGCACAAACAGTTACGCCAAAAAATGTTACGGTTGCTGACATTGCAGATGTAAAAGTAGTATCAGTTCAAGATCAAATTTCTAGATATAACGGAAAAGAAAGTTATATTTTATCTGTTTCTCAAACACAAGATTCAAATACAGCGGATGTAGCAACAGCTGTTAAAAAAGAAATTAAATCATTTAAGAAAGACAATAATGTAGAAACGCATGTCATTATGGATAACGGTAAAGAAATCGAGAAATCCGTTAGTTCTTTAATTAAAGAAGGTCTACTAGGTGCGTTATTTACAGTAGTCGTTATTCTGTTATTCTTAAGAAATATTAGAGCGACATTAATTTCAATTTTATCTTTACCAATTTCAATCTTTGCAACAATATCAGTATTAAATTCATTAGGTTATACATTGAACATTATGACTCTAGGTGGTCTAGTTGTTGCAATTGGACGTATTGTTGATGATAGTATCGTTGTAATTGAAAATATATACAGATGGAAACAACAAAAAAATAATCAATATAAGAGAAAAGAAATGGCATTATATGCAACTAAGGAAGTAATTGGTGCCATTGCATCATCTACATTTGCGACTGTAGTAGTATTTTTACCTTTAGCATTTGTAAGTGGTATTATTGGAGAATTCTTTAGACCATTTGCTATTTCAGTAGTAGTTTCTATTTTAACTTCACTAATTGTTGCGATCATTTTAATTCCAACATTAGGAGCAAAATTCTTATCAAAACCATTAAAAGAGCATAGTAATGATACGCGTTTTATGAGAGGTTACGAAAAGTTACTTCGTTCAGCACTAAAACGTAAATGGATTGTTATCTTATTATCAATCGTTTTATTAGCTGGTTCATTATCGATGATTCCTTTATTAGGATTCTCATTCTTACCAGGTAGTGTAAATAAAACACTTCAAGTGACAGCAACTCTTCCATCAAATAGTACTGTGGACCAATCAAATGTAGTTGCAAAAGAATTAGAAAAATACTTTGCAGATTCAGACCTAATTGACAGTGTACAAGCTACTGTTGGTGGTAAACGTGATTTTATGATGAATATGGATGGTGGCAAAAATAAAGCGATCTTCCAAATCAATCTAAAAGATGGAAAGAACATGGATAAAGAACTTTCAAAAATCAACAAAGAAGTTCCTTCAATTGTTGATGCGAAAGTAAAAGGTACAACAATCACAGCAAAAGAACTTTCTCAAAATGGTCCTCCAACAGGGAACAATATTGAAGTAAATTTATATTCTGCTAACTTTAATGATTTAAAAGAAGCAGCATCAAAAATTGAAAAAGAATTAAATAGTGATGATCGTCTAAAAAATGTTTCTAATAATTTAAAAGATGTACAACCTAAATTAGAAATTACATTAAACGATAAAGCACACGATGAAAATATTTCAATGTTCCAAGTTATGGGAGCTATTAATGAAAAAATTAACGACGTTGAAATCGGTGATTACGATTTAAACGGAGAAACAAATAAGCTTACTGTAGGTTATAAAAATAAAGCAACTTCAAAAGAAGATATTGAAAAAATTAAATTTATGACTGCAACAGGTCCAAAAGAAATTAAAGACTATGTAACAATTTCTCAAAAGGATGCACCAGTTTCTATCAACCATGATGATGGAAAAATGTTTGCATCAGTAAGTGCAGAAGTAAAAGGTAAAGACACTGCAGCAATTACAAAAGATGTAACAAGTCACTTAAATAAAATTGATTTACCAAAAAGCGTCGATATGAAAATTGGCGGCGGTTTAGATATGATTACAGATGGATTCAGCAGTTTAGGAATAGCAATGGTAGTTGCTGTTGGATTAGTATTCTTAATCATGAGTATGACATTTGGTGGCTTAAGAACACCGTTTGTTATTTTAACATCATTAATCTTTGTACCAATCGGAGCTTTCTTAGCGTTATTTATTGGCAAACAAACACTATCAATGAGTGCAATGATCGGACTATTAATGTTGATCGGTATTGTTGTAACGAATGCGGTTGTATTATTAGACCGAGTTGAACATAACCGTAAAAATGGATTAGATGTAACTGACGCATTAATTGAAGCTTCAAAGACAAGATTACGTCCAATCTTAATGACAGCATTAGCGACAATCCTTGCATTAGTACCAATGGCCCTTTCAAATTCAACTTCTGGCTTAATTTCGAAAGGATTAGCAGTAACTGTAATTGGTGGTTTAACAACTTCTACATTCTTAACACTAATCATCATTCCAGTTATTTATAAGTTAGTAAGCAAAAAGAAAAAGATTGAAGAATAAATGATGAAGAGTGCCTCACATAAATAGTGGGGCACTTTTTTGTATTTAAAATAAAACTCTGTTAAATGAAAAACTAAAAAAGAGGCTGTCTAATAAGACAACCTTTAGGCAATATCTTACTATCTACTTCTACAGAACCCAAAACAAAAAAGAGCTTAGGCATAAACTCTGCCTAAGCTCCTCTTATTATTTAGGTTCATAATCAAAATGTAATTCATTATTTTCATTTACAATTACATTTAAATTATAATCTTTAAAATACCATAGATCTGTTTCGTTAATAAAATAGACTACGTTATCAATTGAAATAGATTCTCCGATATCCACTGGTTGTTCTTTAGTAACACCTAATGAATAGCCTTTATGTATTGTACTATTTCCACCATATCGCGCGAAAAAACGAATTGTATCTCCTTCTTTTACATTCATCTCATCTTGAAACCATTTTAATGCATCTTCGGAAATTGTAATTTTCATTGTAACCGACCTTTCTTTATCTTATAAAAATATTATAGTATGAATGTGAAAAACTATACAGAAAAGTGATGTTAAGTGCAAAAAGTGTAACTAAAATAAAGAAGAAAACCCACATTAGCTTGCAGGTTTTCTTCTATAATTGAAGTATTTAAAGACAGGCGTATCAGACAAAACTATCCTATTTTTTGAAAAATGATAGTATGTTGTTTTTAAATAAAATAAATAGTGATATGACGACGAATCCATAATAGACGATTTGTTCAACTAGTGGGGTAGCATCGATAAAAGAGAAAAGACCTTCAGTGAATACTTTACCTCCAAAGAAAATTAATAAAATACCCAACAATGTAAAAATCACTTTAATATTTAAATTAAGTGTAGTTTTAATAAATAAATATGCGATTAAGACAGATGCAATAATTCCTAGTAAAATAGAAATCATACCAACAAGGGCGATTGTATGTGCATTTGATAAAACAAACAGAACTAGCTCTAAGCCTTCGCGGATCACAAATACGCTTGCCATTAAAAATAATGAAATACTACTATCCATAATTTTAACTTCTGATTTTAGTTTATCTGAAATATTAATGCTACTTTGACTACTTAACCAGTAAATGAAATAGAAGATTAGCAATGCTGCAATTAATTGGATTACACCTTCGATTGTATGCTCAACATTTCCATCTAGTTCACCGAATGTTGAAAATAAGAAAAAGCCAGCAAAAATACTAACTACTACTCCAAGTATTGTTCCGTATACTACTGATTTAATTAAATGCTCTTTTTTACTCTGAATTAAAGTAATGAGTAAGTACCCGATTACTAATGAAACCTCAAGGCCTTCTCGTAAAGCTATTAAAAAATTAGCATTCAATTCACTATCATCCTCCCGATTATATTTAAATCTACTAACTAGACTATTCTTTACTAGTAGAAACGGACACTATTTTATTAATAAATAGGCTTAATAAGTTATGTGGTAAAATTAATATAAAAAATCCCAAAACGTGAATTAGAAGGGGAAAAAATGGAATCTTTTACAAGTAGAGCGATTGAAATTATTAAAAATATACCACCAGGAAAAATAATGACATACGGACAAGTTGCAAAATTAGCGGGAAGTCCAAAAGGAGCTAGACAGGTTGTAAGAATCTTACACTCGATGGGCCAAAAATACCAATTGCCATGGCATAGAGTTATAAATGCTAAAGGTGAAATAGGGATCCAAGATGAAGAAGGATTTTTAAAGCAAAAGCGTTTGCTCCAAGACGAAGGGGTCAAATTTACGAGCGAGAGAAACATTAACTTGAAGGAATATCAAGTAAGTGTAGTTCTTGAGAAAGAAGATGTAGATTTAATTTAGGATGAAAGAAAAGGTGCATTCTAACTAAATAGATTTAGAATGAAATTGCTACTCAAAATTCATTAATAAATGGATTTTGGGTATTTTTTTCACTTTAAGAAATATGGTGAGTGCTCAATGTAGTAACCAATTCTATGAATAAAGTATAAGTGCAACTAAGTCTTTGTCTAAAAGCTCGTCAATCGACGAGTTTTCTTTATATGAAAATGCCAATAATTAAAACATTGTTACGCACAATATTGTTGTGAAATTGGAAAAGTGTTTTGTCGAATGTGTTACGTTTGAATACTTTACAACGAAACATTGTTTTGTTATACTCATGTCAGGAGGAATGTCATATGAGTGAAGAATTAATTTCCAAAAAAGATTTACTACAACTTACAGGCATATCGTACGGACAGCTTTATAGATGGAAAAGGAAAAACATCATTCCTGAAGAGTGGTTTATGAAAAAATCAAGCTTTACTGGACAGGAAACGTTTTTTCCAAAACAGAGAATTTTGGATCGGATTGAAAAAATAAAAGAGTTGAAGGATGATCAATCATTAGATGATATTGCTAGAGTGTTTTCAATCAATGAAGAAATCGTTTCTGATCGTGGGAATGCTACTTTATCTTTGGAGCAAATCCCTAAACAAGTCGTACAAATATATCAATCACTTTTTCCAAATACTAAATTAGAGCATTTAGGTACGGTTCAACTATGTTCATTACTTTTTGTAAACGAGTGGCTTTCAAATGGAAGTGTAACAATAGATGAAATAACGCAATTTTTAAATTTGGTTGAAACGCATAAAAACCAAATTAACATGGATGAAGCGACTGTCATTTATATTCGAAAATTTGGTATGGGTACATGGATTATTGGAAATCAACATGAAACGTTTGTTGATCAAAAGGATTCCATCTTAATCAATGTTACTCTCTCTAGCTATTTAAATAAATTGATTAAATAAATTATGGAGGAGAGATTATTGTGAGCGTGCAATCAAAGCAGAATGCAATTATTAACGGTTCAGGAACAATTGGTACTGGCAAATATGATGACGTTAGAATTAGTGGAAGCGGACGCATACTTGGTGATATTTTTTGTCATGAAGTGAAAGTAAGTGGCTCAGCAAAATTCAATGGAAAAGTCGAAACTGAATATTTTAACTGCAGTGGGAGCGCTAAATGTCTAGGTGATGTTGATGCAAAAAAAATGAGTGTCAGTGGATCGGCTTCGATTGATGGAAAAGTTTCTGGTGGAGATGTGAATGTTAGCGGTAGCTTTAAAACAAAGGGCGACTTAAATGTTCAGAGTATTAATGTTTCAGGTTCAATGAAAACGACGGGAATAGTGAAAGCAGAAGTAATTACTGTAAAAGGGTCGCTTTCTACAGAAAAAGGGTCTGAATGTGAAGTATTTACAGCTAAAGGTCACTTATCAATGAATGGTTTATTAAATGCAGAAAACGTAAAAATTACCCATGGTGGATTTGGCTATTTACCTCATAATGGATTTAGCTATATACCTGAAATTGGTGGAGAAACAATTGAAATTAGTCGATTTGATGACAATAATCTATTTTCACGTGTTTTTACTAAACTTTTTAACAATCGAATGAACTTCAAATCAGATGTAATTGAGGGAAGTGCTGTAAAGATTGATTACACGACAGCAAGTGTAGTAAGAGGTGATGCTGTAACAATTGGACCAAAATGTGTAATCGACCTTGTAGAATATACAGAAGATGTTCAAATTCATCCTTCAGCAAAAGTAAAGGATGTAAAGAAATTAGAAATATAAGTGGCTTAAGGGATATCCTAAGTTGCTTTTTTTTTGTGAAAACGATTTTTAAATAAGGCAGCTAGGAAGTTAGAATTGAAAGTTCTCTCTATTTCGGTTATTGAACTATAGTTAGTTGAATGTTAAGATAATAATGTGCAAACGGTTGCAATAAAATTGTACTTAATTTTTATTGAAGACTACTAATATGATCGATAATGAAAACGCTTTTATGCATTTGGAGGAGAGAGATTATGACAAATCAAAGTTGGTGGAAGGAAGCGGTTGCTTACCAAATTTATCCACGTAGCTTTATGGATTCAAATGGTGATGGAATTGGTGATTTAAGAGGTGTAATTTCGAAATTAGATTATTTAAAAGAACTTGGTATTGATGTAATTTGGATCTGTCCATTTTACAAATCACCAAATGATGATAATGGTTACGATATCTCAGACTATCAGGACATTATGGATGAGTTTGGCACAATGGCTGATTTTGATGAGTTATTAGAGAATGTTCACGAAAGAGGAATGAAGTTAATTTTAGATTTAGTAGTCAATCATACAAGTGATGAGCATCCTTGGTTTTTAGAATCTAAAAAATCAAAAGATAATCCTTATAGAGACTACTATATTTGGAGAGAAGGAAAAAAATCAGGCCAAGAGCCGAATAACTGGGAAAGTATTTTCGGTGGATCTGCTTGGGAATATGATGAAGCAACGGATGAATATTTCTTACATTTATTCTCAAAAAAGCAGCCTGATTTAAATTGGGAGAACAAAGAAGTAAGACAAAAAGTCTATGACATGATTAATTGGTGGTTAGATAAAGGAATCGACGGTTTCCGAGTAGACGCGATTAGTCATATAAGAAAACGACCAGGTTTTCCAGATATGCCAAATCCGAAGAAAGAGAAATATGTGGCAAGCTTTGATATGCACATGAATCAAGAGGGAATTCACAAATATCTGGATGAGCTAAAACGTGAAACATTTGATAAATATGACATCATGACAGTTGGAGAAGCAAATGGTGTAACAACGAAAGATGCACATCTGTGGGTTGGAGAAAAACAAGGTAAGTTCAATATGATTTTCCAATTCGAAAGTTTAGATCTTTGGAAGAAAACCGATGAATCAGAAACTTCGATCGCCGATTTAAAAGAAGTACTTACTAAATGGCAAACTGGATTAGAGGGATATGGATGGAATGCATTATTTATTGAGAACCATGATATACCTAGAGCAGTCAGTACATTAGGAAATGATGATGAAGCATTTTGGGAAATTTCAGCAAAAGCTATTGGAGTAATGTATTTCTTTATGCAAGGAACGCCATTCATTTACCAAGGGCAAGAAATTGGAATGACAAATGTTCACTACACATCAATCAACGATTATAATGATGTAAGTGCAAAAAATATGTATAATACAATGATTGAAAATGGTTCGACTGAACAAGATGTTCTAGATATTTTATGGAAAACAGGCCGTGATAATTCTCGCACACCTATGCAATGGAACAGTACAAAGAATGCTGGATTTACAACGGGTAAACCTTGGCTTAAAACGAATGATAACTTTAATGAAATAAATGTTGAAATCCAAGAAATAGATGCAGACTCTATTTTATCATTCTATAAAAACATGATTACATTACGTAAAGAAAATAAAGCACTAGTTTATGCACCGTATGAATATCTAGACGTTAAAAATGAACCTGTTTATGCATACACTCGAAATGGTGAAAAAGAAACATTCTTAGTGATTACTAATTTATCATCAGAGAAACAAAAATTTACTTTACCGAAAGAACTTACGGAAAAGCATGCACAATTAAGTTTGACGAACATTGAATTAACAGATCATCAATTAGTTGAAAACATGGAATTTAAACCTTTTGAAGCTAGAGTCTATCGTTTAATTTAATTATTTTATATAGTATTTACTGAACAGACTGTCACATGACAGTCTGTTTTCATTTTATACAGGATGATTGCTTTCCATGGGTCAAATCTGTGGAGGTGCAAAGAAAAAGGCTGAAACTCAATTAAATTTGGCAAATCTTCAAATAAAAAAGTCAAACCTGCAATATAAACTTTGAAAACCGCAAATAGGGCTATGAAACAAGAGCTAATAGAGTAATATAATCAAAAAAATAGAAGAAATAACATTAAATTAGACTTTGAACCAACCAAAACTAAACATAATCCAGTAAAACAAATGAAATCTTCTCAATAATTGTCAAAGAATGATCCGAACTTTTTAACACTAGATTTCACCGTAAAATTAAGTAAGAACACGCCTACATAACGGGGTGCACAACTTGATGAATTAGGGGCAATTAATGTTCAAATTTTTCAATACCCTAAAAAATGGCTGTCGAATGATCGTCATTTTTTGCTGCATATTTTTGGCAAAAAACTACAAGGATTTATAGTATTACAAACACTTCGACAATTTGTAACACTCCTGTAATGGCTTTCAAAATTGTATTTTGTTAGACTTACATTATCAATGAAGGGGGAGAAAGAGATGAAAAAGCAAATCCTTATAGCTTTCGTATGCTTACTGAGCATGGTATTTTTTACGACTAAATCACAAGCAGCATCTACATATAACCCATACTCAAAGAAAAATCAGGTAACAAAAATCGCTAAACAATATACTGGCGTGCCATATCGTTTTGGTGGTACAAGTACTAAAGGTTTTGACTGTTCAGGTTACGTAGGGTATGTATACAAAAAAGTAGGTACTACATTACCTCGAACTGCTTCGTCAATGTATACTGTCAGCTCAATTGTTAGAAAGCCTGTTCCTGGAGATTTAGTTTTTTTCAAAAATACATACAAAAAAGGTATTAGCCATGTAGGAATTTTCATGGGAAATAATAATTTTATTTCGGCGACTTCAAGTAAGGGAGTAGCTGTTGTAAGTCTTTCTAATTCATATTGGAAACCGAAATTCGCTGGCTCAGGTAGTGTAATTAAATAAACATAATTATAAATGCAATTTACTTTTTTTAAGAATGGTAGATTGCTTTTTTTTGTACTTTAAGAAAGTATAGATTGGCAGCGAGGAGGAGTATTCTACGCATTATCAATTTTAGGAATAAAGTAAAAGTGGAACTACGCCCCTGGCTCCGCCAATTGGCAAGTTTCCTTTATCTTTTCATAAAGTTTTCTTTTTTAATAAATAAGTAGGTTATGTTCCAATGATATAATGACCTTTAACTAAACTAGTTGAATGACTATAAAGGAGCTGATAATCATAGCATTAGTCTATTTTACTTTTTTTTTATTAGGCATAGTATTTGGTTCTTTTTTTAATGTTGTGGGGTTAAGAGTACCAATCGGGAAATCGATTATTTCACCGGGTTCCTCATGTTCAAATTGCGGACATAAATTGAGTTCCATAGAATTAATACCGGTATTTTCGTTTTTACTCCAAAGAGGGAAATGTCGAAGTTGCGGGATGCTAATTTCCAAACTATATCTATTAATTGAAATTCTAACAGGTATGTTATTCGTTTTATCCATTTATGAAACTGGTTTTCATAAAGAGTTAATGATCGCTCTTTCGATAATATCTTTATTAATCATTATTGTTGTTTCAGATGTGAACTATATGATTATTCCTAATCGGATTCTACTAATCTTTTTATTTATTTTTAGTTTTGAACGAACCTTATTTCCTTTGGACCCTTGGTGGAGTAGTATAGTAGGAGCTTCAGGAGCATTCTTGGTTTTGCTTCTAATTAATCTGATTAGTAAAGGTGGTATGGGAGGGGGAGACATAAAGTTATTTAGTGTCCTAGGAATAATTTTAGGTTGGAAACTAACACTCATTGCATTTATGCTTGCATGTTTTTCAGGCGGTATTTACGGGTTAGTTGTAATATTGTCCGGAAAATTAAAGCAACGAAATCCGATTCCATTTGGTCCATTCATCTCAATGGGTGGATTAATTAGTTATTTTTATTGTGAAAATCTATTAGAATTTTACTATATAATGTTTTATTAAGCTGATAAATAAAAAGGCTATTTAATTGAAGAATTCTTCAACTAAATAACCCGTACTTTTACTTTGAGAATAATTTCTCTTCTACACTATTAATAACTGAATTCCAATATTTTTTGTCTTCAACGAAGTTTGTTCGAATCGCTTTAAAAACAGCAGTTTGTTTTTCTTGGAAATTCGGATCATCTTTATCTGGAAGCTCTTTTTTCATTTCAACTACAATTTCTTCAATCTCCGCAGAACGTGGGCCCCATACATTTACTTCATTCCCTTTTTCATCCATAAAAACAAAAATTGGAATAGAACGAGATTTACCATTGGTTAAATATTGATCCATTAATTCTATGTTTTCATCTCGAATTAGGAATCTAGTATCTATATTTGCTTTTTCCATCATTTTCTGAATAACTGGTACATTAAGTAATGCATCTCCACACCAATCTGCAGTTAAGGTAACAACCTTCCAATGACGATTCTTTAATTGTTCAAGTTTTGCTTGTGTACTTTCAGGAATCGTAACTTCATTATAGATTTTTAGAAGTTCTTCTTTATTCACATTCATTGCTTCTACATATTCTTGAAAAGTCATGCCTTTTTCGAACCAAGAATTTAATGACATTTCCATACACTCCTTTAATGTTAATAAATAGTATTATACCCTATTCGTCATAAGAAGGAATGCAATAAGACTTGCAGAATTAATATACAGTATGTATTTTAAATACAGTTTTAGCAGGAGGGAGAAAAATGAGTGCGCCTATTGAGATGTCAAAAAATCGGAAGCGCTTTCCGAAGTGGATTAAAGTTACATCAACTATCTTAATCGTTATCGTCTTAATCGTTGCGGGCACCGGCCTGTACTTAACCAAAAAATCATTACCAAGCATTAAAGGAAATTTAACGATTAGTCCGTTAAACCATAAAGTAGAAGTAGTTAGGGATGGTAAAGGAGTACCTCATATTAGTGCTAAGAGTCTGCATGACATGTATGTTGCGCAAGGGTTTGTAACTGCACAAGATCGATTATTTCAAATGGATTTAAGCAGAAGACAAGCTTCCGGACAATTAAGTGAAATAATTGGTGATGCTACAGTGGAGCGTGACTCATATTTTCGAACGCTTGGTTTAAGAAGAGCAGCTGAAGCTTCTTACAGCAAATACGATAAAAATGGACAAAATGTTTTAAATTGGTATGCAGAAGGAGTAAATGCGTACATAAAATACGCAATAAAGGAAAATAAACTACCAGTTGAATTTAAAATTTTACAATATAAGCCAACTAAATGGACGGCAATTGACTCACTAGTAATTGGTAAATATATGGCATTTGATTTAGGTGGACACTGGAATGAACAAGCATTTCGTTATTATGCTATGAATAAATTTCCAAAGGATAAGGCTTTGGAGCTATTCCCAGCTAATAATGATATAGATCCGTATATTATTCCAAGTAATACTTCAAAAATAGACGTAGAAAAGAGCTTTGCAAGCGCAATTATTCCACCTATTTGGAATGGAAGTAATGATTGGGTTGTTAGTGGATCTAAAACTAAGTCCGGTAAACCGTTATTAGCGGATGATCCTCATTTAGGATTAGCGACACCGGCAATTTGGTATGAAACTCAATTAAAATCCGGTGATATGAATGTAAGTGGTGTAATTTTTGCAGGGGTTCCGGGAATCATCGTTGGTCATAATGAACATATTGCCTGGGGAGTTACAAACGTAGGCCCAGATGTACAAGATTTATATATTGAAAAACGAAATCTAAATAAGCCAGACGAATTTTTATATGATGGTCAATGGGAAAAGGCACAGGTTATAAATGAAACGATCAAAATAAAAGGTAAAAAGAATAAGGTTTTACCTGTTATGATTACGAGACATGGTCCAGTGATTTCGGAATTTGCGAGCGAAGCTGGAAAAGATACTGTCTTCTCTTTACAATGGACAGCACTACAACCAACAACGGAGCTAGAAGCTGTTTTAAAGTTTGACGTTGCAAAGGATTGGAATTCGTTTAAAAAAGGTTTGGCTTTATTTGAAGCTCCTGCCCAAAATTTTGTATTTGCATCGGATGACGGAACAATTGCTTACCGAGCAAATGGAAAAATTCCAATCCGTAAAAAAGGTGATGGACTAATGCCAGTTCCAGGTTGGACTAGTGATTACGGATGGAAAGGTTACATTCCTTACGATGAACTACCAACAATCATTAACCCAAAGGAAGGATTTATTTCATCTGCAAATAATAAAGTAGTTTATGATTCATATCCATACCATATTTCAAATTCATGGGCACAGCCTTACCGTCAATTACGTATTCAGGAAGTATTAAAAAAGAATGACAAATTGACTGTTAAAGATATGCAAAAGCTACAAATGGACGAAATGAACTTACAGGCGAAAGAACATGCACCGAAGTTTATTAAGTCAATAAAACAAAATAAAGATCAATTATCATCTGTTGAAAAATCAGCTTTAAAGGAACTTGAAAAATGGAATTTTATAGATGATAAAGATGAAGCTTCTCCTCTCATATTCCAAATGTGGATGACTGAAATAAATAAAGCATTGTTCGATCAACAAATCTCAAACGATATGATGGATTTATTTGGCGACCGCAAAGTCGTAGTCGATCAATTGCTACGTGACAGCTTAAATGGGAAAAAAGTAATCTGGGTTGATGAACAAGGTGGAATTGATAAACTTTTATTAAAAACCTTTAAAACAACAATTAAAAATATTAGCAAAACTGACGGTGAAAATGCAGCTAAATGGGATTGGGGTGATCACCATAAAGTTGCTTTCGAACACCCATTATCCAGTATTAAAATCTTTAGCTATTTCTTTAATGCAAGAGATCCAATCCCAGTAGGAGGTAGCGCAACTACCGTTAAAGCAGCGGGATATGATGACCAAGGAATCGTAGATCATGGTGCATCATGGAGAACTGTTGTTGACTTTGCAGATTTAAGTAAATCAGTAAACGTAGTTGGACCAGGACAATCCGGAAACCTCGGAAGCAAATGGTATAGTGATCAAATGGAAGATTGGGCAAATGGAACATATCATACTACTTCTTTGAAAAGTGTAAAAGGTGTTAAAGAAATGTTCGAACCGGGAAAAACAAAGAAGAAGTAGGAAGGCAGTATAGAGGGCAGACCTTTTAGAGGTCTGTTTCTTTGTTTGAGAAGTGAAAATGTAGTGATTTAATTGCGATACCTGATTATTAATTGCAGCTTCAATGAATTTAATATCACTTTAAAGGCTAAATCAAGCAACTAAGATTTGATCACCCTATCCAGCACGCAACTCTAATTTCTTCCCTTTCACCACCTCATATAATAAAATATTTAAATAGATTGTCCAAAAAAATTTGAAAAAAGGGGGGCTGTGAAAATGAATGGAATGGGCTTAGTTCTCGAAGGTGGAGGAATGAGAGGGATTTATACTGCTGGTGTTCTTGATTATTTTCTAGAACAAAATATAGAAATTCCTTATGTGATAGGTGTTTCTGCGGGTGCTTGTATGGGTACTTCTTATTTATCAAAACAACATGGTCGTAATAAACGAGTAAATACGGAATTTTTACAGCATCCAGATTATATTTCTTTTAAAAATTTAATTCGTAATAAGCAGCTTTTTGGCATGGACTTATTATTTGATATTATTCCTAATGAGTTAGATCCATTTGATTTTGATTCTTTTTATAATGCTGAGCAAAAATTTGTAGTTGGTACGACTGATTGTATTACAGGAGAGCCTGTCTATTTTGATAAAGATCAAATTGTAGAATCAACAGATATGTTAAATATTATTCGGGCATCAAGTTCTTTACCGTTAATGGCTCCAATCATTAAGTTTAATGATCATTTCTTGATGGATGGTGGTATTGCAGATCCGATTCCGATCGGTAAATCTGAAGCGGATGGCAATCGTAAAAATATAGTTGTTTTAACTAGAAATGCTGGTTATCGTAAAAAGCCTTCAAAGGGAACTTGGTATTTGCAAAAAAAGTATAAAGATTATCCCGGACTTGTTCAGGCCGTACTAAAAAGATATGAAGTTTATAATAAGCAGTTAGAATATATTGAGGAGCAAGAAAAAGCTGGAAATATATTAGTCATTCGTCCTGTACAAAAGTTAAAGGTTGGACGAATTGAACGAAATAAAGGTCGTTTATTAGAGCTTTATAAAGAAGGGTATGAAGATGCTAAGCGACTTCGTGAACAAATTTTAGAATTTATATCATATGAAAAAACGACCTGTTAATCAGGTCGTTTTAATATTGTTGAAAATTAAACTATTCAGTCTGAATGAAAACGCTAGTCTTTCAGAGTACGAAGCATGTTATAAAAGCGATACAACTGAGAAAGCGAGCGTTTGTCAGCAGTCTGATCAACCTGCTAATTTCAGGTTGTTTTTTATGGGGGAGGGAGAAAATAGATTAATCCTTATTATTATTATTATTATTATTATTTTTGTTGTTATTATTGTTCATCATGTTTTTCATCATCATTTCAAACATTACCATATCGACACCTAAACACGGATTCATACAGCCACAGTTACGTTTCCTTCTAGTACAACAGCATCTGCATCTGCAATGACAATCATGGTTATGGCAATCACAACGATCACGATGGCAATCATCACAATCGCAACTTCTTCTTCTGCAATCGTCACAATCACAGTCATTACGTCTACATCTACTTGAGTTCATGTTGACTTGATCTTGGTTGTTCCACATCGTAGAACACCTCCTTGAATAATCTACATAAACAAAATATGCATAGATGTCCCATCAAGGAAAGGCTAGTACCTAAATAAAAAATAAAAAGGCACATTAATCTTTTTAAAGATTATGTGCCTTAAAATATTTATTATTAATGTGGGAAGAAAACCAATTGGATTAAGAATAAAATACCAAATATATAAATTACTGGTTTAACATTTTTAGCTTTCCCTTTCACAACTTTTAATAATGGATAGGTAATAAACCCAAGAGCAATACCTGTCGCAATACTTGATGTAAGTGGCATTGTGATAATAACTAGAAATGCTGGGAATGCTTCTTCAAAGTTATCCCACTCAATATGACGAACACTACCCATCATTAAGCAGCCTACTACGATTAATGATGGAGATGTAATTGCCGCTACATCAGAAATTGAATTAACAAGTGGGCTAAAGAATGCTGCAAAAACGAATAGTAATGCAACAACTAGTGCAGTTAAACCTGTTCTACCTCCAGCTGCAACACCTGCTGTAGATTCGATATAAGCTGTTGTAGGTGAAGTACCAAACATAGCTCCAATTGTTGTACCGAATGAATCAGAAAGCATCGCACGACCAGTACGTTTTTCATCTTTTTTATCTAATAAACCAGCTTGTGAAGCTACACCTAAGAATGTACCTGTCGTATCAAAAATTGTAACTAATAAAAATGAAAAGACAACCGAATATAGTCCATAATGAATGACATCTGAAGCTGCTGTAATTGGATTATCAACAATGATATGCTCAGGTAATTTAGGTAAAGAGAAAATACTTCCTTTAATGTGTAATTTTCCAGCAAATCCCGCAATGATTGTTGTTGCAACCATTCCAAAGAATAAAGCTCCATTTACATTTAAGGCAAATAAGATAACTGTAATTGCAATTCCGACTAAAGTAAGAACTACTCCTGGAGAATGAAGATCGCCTAATCCTACAAGATTATCTTTGTTAGCAACGATTATACCTGAAAGACGTAAGCCTATAAAAGCGATAAATAATCCAATTCCAACACTAATTGCATGTTTTAATGTATTTGGAATTGCTTCTATTAAATGAGTTCTAAATTTTGTTAAAGATAGAATAACGAATAAAATACCTGTAATAAATACAGCTGAGAATGCTAAATGATACGAAATGCCATGTGCTTTTGAAACAACTGAATAGGCAAAGTATGCATTCATTCCCATTCCGGGAGCAATTGCAATTGGGTAGTTTCCGAACAATGCCATAAATAATGTTCCGACTAAAGTTGCTATGATTGTTGCAGTAAATGCTTGGTCGAATGGAACGCCAGCCGCAGATAATATGATAGGGTTAACAATAATTATATAAGCCATAGTTAAAAAAGTAGTAAAGCCGGCTATAATTTCTGTTTTAACGGTAGTGTTAGCCTCTTTTAATTTAAACATAATAGTTCTCCTTGTAAAATACGAATGATAAACTCAACAGTTATTAATAATATTCGTTTTATTGTGAAAGTGCAAGTTTTTTTATTAGATTAACCTCTTTTATCGAATTCAATTATGTTTAGTATTCCTAAAAGTATGATTTGGGTATGCTAAATCTGAATTATTTAAAAGGAGGATGTCGTAAATGAATCAGAAACAGTTTCCGACTAAATTTAATCCGCAACATCAAAATAAGCAACCAGGTATCGAAAAGGAAATGACGCCAATACCGATATCAGATGATCCAAACTACACACCAAGTGGTAAATTAAAGGAAAAAGTAGCCATTATTACTGGGGGAGATAGTGGGATTGGAAGAGCAGTTGCAATACTTTTTGCAAAAGAAGGGGCATCAGTTTTTATTCCGTATTTCGACGAGGATGTTGATGCACAAGATACAAAGAAATTTATAAATGATTTTGGTGGAAATTGTGAAATAATGAGATGTGACATTAGAACAGAGGAAGCTTGTAAACAAATCGTTCAAAATGCAATTCAAACCTTCGGAAAAATTAACATTTTAGTGAACAATGCTGCTGTTCAATATCCACAAAAGAATTTGGAAGACATTACGGAAGAGCAATTAAAAAGAACATTTGAAACAAATATTTTTTCAATGTTCTTTTTATCAAAAGCTTGCCTTCCACATCTGAAGCAAGGGGACTCTATTATCAATACTGCGTCAATAACTGCTTATAAAGGACATGATCAATTATTGGATTACTCTGCGACGAAAGGAGCGATTGTCACATTTACTCGTTCACTTTCTACAAATCTTGCTCAAAAGGGAATTCGTGTTAATGGTGTAGCTCCTGGGCCAATTTGGACACCATTGATCCCAGCAAGTTTTGACGAACAAGAAGTAGCAAAGTTTGGTAGCACAACTCCAATGAAACGAGCTGGACAGCCAGTAGAGCTCGCACCGGCATATCTTTATTTAGCCAGCAATGAAGCTTCCTTTATTACAGGACAAATCATTCATGTAAATGGTGGAGTAATTGTGAACGGATAAACTAATAAAATGGTGCCATTTACGAAAAATGTAAATGGCACCATTTCATTAATATTTAGGTCGAAATGTATGACAGCAAGTTTCACCACTATGTACAGCAGAAGTAGTTATCTCACCGTCTAAGACTGCATTTTGAATCGTTAAATCAAAGTCATTTGAGTACTCGTATGCTTCGGTTTGAACAAGAATTGAGTCTGCTTGGCAAAAGTTTCCCTGCCCCCAAAAATTACAATTTGCAACACTACATCTAATTTCTGGCATGAACTCGCCCTCCTTTAGTTTTATTTTCTACATACTTTGCAATCTCATTCAGATTTAAAATAGTGCATTTATAGAAATTTTAGTGAGAATATTGTAAACTTTTGTTATATAGAAGGAGTTCTTAAGACTTTTATCGAATCTGAACTCTGATTAAGTATAGGAGGAGAACAAAATGAATTGGGAAACAACTTATGAAAAATGGATTCAATCACCGACATTAGATCAAGAACTTAAAGAACAATTAAACAATCTTGAGAATAATCACCTTATACTTAAGGAAAGCTTCTATCAAAATTTAGAATTTGGAACTGGTGGAATGCGTGGAGAAATCGGACCTGGAACGAATCGTATGAACATCTATACTATTCGTAAAGCATCTGCTGGTTTTGCAAAATATATTGAAAGCTTTGGAGAAGAAGCAAAAAATCGTGGAGTTGCAATTGCTTTCGATTCTCGCCATAAAAGTCCTGAGTTTGCAATGGAAGCAGCTAAAACACTTGCAACATATGGTATTAAAGCGTATGTATTCAATGAATTACGTCCTACACCAGAATTATCATTCGCAGTACGTGAGTTAAACTGCTTCGGTGGAATTGTCATTACGGCTAGTCATAATCCACCTGAATATAACGGATTTAAAGTTTATGGTGATGATGGTGGTCAATTGCCTCCAGCTGCTGCTGATCAAGTAATTGAATACGTTAATTCATTTGAAAATGAGTTAGAAATTGAAGTATCTTCTGAAAAAGAATTAGTTGAAAAAGGCTTAATACATAGATTAGATGAAGAAATGGACAAATTATATGTAGAGCAACTAAAAAGTGTTGTTGTTAACAACGATTTAGTTCAAGAACATGGTAAGGATTTAAAAATTGTCTTTACTCCATTACATGGTACAGCATTACTACCTGCAACGATGTCATTAAAAGCAGTTGGCTTTGAAAATGTAACAATTGTTCAGGAACAAGCAAAAGCAGATCCGAATTTTACAACTGTAAAATCACCGAATCCTGAAGAACACGCAGCGTTTGAATATGCAATTCGTTACGGTAAAGAGATTGATGCAGATGTATTAATTGCAACTGACCCTGATGCTGACCGATTAGGAATCGCTACGAAAAATGAAAACGGTGAATATGTAGTCTTAACTGGTAATCAAACAGGAGCATTAATGCTTCATTATTTATTAAGCCAACAAGATGTACCTTCAAATGCACTATTACTTAAAACAATCGTTACATCTGAATTTGGTCAAGTAATCGCATCAAAATTCGGTGTTAAAACAATCGATACACTAACTGGATTTAAGTTTATTGGTGAAAAAATTAAAGAATATGAGCAAACGAACGAATACTCATTCTTATTCGGTTATGAAGAAAGCTATGGCTATTTAATTAAACCATTTGTACGTGATAAAGACGCAATTCAAGCAACAGTACTTGCTGCAGAAATAGCTACTTATTATAAAACAAAAGGTATGACTTTATATGAAGGCCTAAATAGCCTATATGAGCAATATGGCTATTACTTAGAAGGATTAAAATCACTAACATTAAAAGGGATTGAAGGTACAGAAAAAATCCAATCGATTTTAACAAATTACCGTCAAAACCCTCCTGTTGATATAAATGGTCTAAAAGTTGTTACAGTTGAAGATTATAAACTTCAAGAGAAAACGACATTAGAATCAGGAGAAAAAGAACAAATACTTCTACCTAAATCAAATGTATTAAAGTATCAACTTGAAGACGGTTCATGGGTATGCTTACGCCCATCTGGAACTGAACCAAAAATCAAGTTCTACTTTGGAATTGTTGGACAATCCCGTCAAAATAGTATCCAAAAATTGGATAGTTTACAACAAGCATTTATGGAAAAAATTGAAGTATTAGTCTAAAAAAAGAGCGACTATTTAGTCGCTCTTTTCATTTATTTTAGTTAAAGCTCTAATGATGAAATGAAAGATTGTTCTTCAATGCTTTCTTCCCTAGTAGCATGCTCAATATGTTGGAACATACCTTTTAGTTTTTCATCAATGATCGCTAAGTCCCTCTCGTATTTAAAAGCATGTAGAAAATGTTCGATACGCTTTGAAAAAAGTTCGTCTTTCGTATTTACCATTAACACGAGAAGCTTATCCCATTGACAACAATAAGTGTAATACAATGCTAAATCATAATCGGATTGTACTTGCATTGTGAACCTCCTTTTTAGAGGGTACACATAGTTTATGGCGAAAAAAATTAATTAGCCATGAGAGAATTTAACAAAAGGTTACGGTAGAGGTTAGGTAAAAATAGGATGGTTAAGTGCTGGACCGATAGGGAAAACCGGAAGTAAAGTGATGTGATTTTTCGTATTTTAGAAATACTTTATGGTTTTGAACAAATTATTAAAGAAATGGCTTCAATTTAGTTAAATGGAATTCAAAATAGGATGAAAAAGGGCCAAAATATATTAATTACTGTTTTTTTGCATTTGCCTTGGAATTTAATTGCGATTCCCGAAATTTAATTGCGATTCCCAAAGTTTAATTGCGTTTCTCGGAATTTAATTGTGATCCTGGAGTTTAATTGCAATTCCGGATTTAATTACGACTACTGCCATTAAACCGAAAACTTCCCCCAGGATCAGATAAAATCTTTTCCAAAACTTAAAGTATACTTTTATTAGAAACAGGGATAATAAGCTTAAAATAATAAGCAATACTGGAGAAACTATGTAATCCAAACTGCATTTTCTATTTTTCTTAATCAAAAATAAAAGAATTCAAAAAATGGAGTTATATCAATCATATTGTACAAATAAAATGAACTACCGTATGAATTTTTTTCATACGTTTTTTTGTGTTTATGATTAAAAAAAATTTTGAATTAGGCAAATGAATATAGTAGAGATATGACTATTTTTACATTAATTCAATTTTCAGTTCATAGAATAATATAAGAAGAGACAGGAGGAGAGTGTGATGAAGGCGAGTGATTATAGAGCGTTGGAATATGCTATTGACGAAATTACAGAGATTGCGAGAGGATTTGGGCTAGACTTTTACCCAATGCGCTATGAAATCTGTCCTGCAGATATCATTTATACATTTGGCGCATACGGTATGCCTACAAGATTCTCCCACTGGAGCTTTGGAAAACAGTTTTATAAAATGAAGCTTCATTACGATTTAGGGTTAAGCAAAATTTATGAATTGGTAATCAACTCTGATCCATGTTATGCGTTTTTATTAGATACAAACTCTCTTGTTCAAAATAAATTAATCGTTGCACACGTTTTAGCTCACTGTGACTTCTTTAAAAATAATATTCGTTTCTCAAACACGAAGAGAGATATGGTTGAAAGTATGGCAGCTACTGCTGAACGAATTAAACACTATGAACATATATACGGAAAACAAGAAGTAGAAAATTTCCTAGATGCAGTACTCTCAATTCAAGAGCATATTGATCCATCATTAATGCGACCAAAACTAGCTTATGATTTAGAAACTGATTTTCCAATAAAAGAGAAAAAAAGAGTTACTCCATATGATGATTTATGGAATATGGATCAAAGTAAAGAAAAGAAAAATGATTCAAACCTTATCCCAATTAAACGTAAACAATTCCCACCACAACCTGAAAAAGATATCCTTTTATTTATCGAAGAGTACTCCAGAGAACTAGAAGAATGGCAACGTGACATCCTGACTATGCTACGAGAAGAAATGCTTTATTTCTGGCCACAGCTTGAAACAAAAATTATGAATGAAGGCTGGGCAAGTTATTGGCACATACGCATCATGCGTGAACTAAATCTAGACTCAAATGAAGCAATTGAATACGCAAAACTAAATGCAGGTGTTGTTCAACCATCAAAAACAAGCATAAATCCATATTACTTAGGACTAAGAATGTTTGAAGATATTGAAGAGCGATATAATAATCCAAGCAAAGAAATGATAGAGTTAGGTGTTAAACCTGGCAGCGGTCGAGAAAAGATGTTTGAAGTACGAGAGTTAGAGTCTGATAGTTCATTTATACGAAACTACTTAACGAAAGATCTTGTCATGCGTGAAGATATGTATCTATTCCAGCGACAAGGTAAGGAATATAAAGTTACAGATAAGGCATGGGAGAATGTAAGAGATCAACTTGTCGTTAGTCGGGTAAATGGTGGATTCCCTTATATAGTAGTTCAAGAAGGCGATTATTTAAAAAATGGTGAGCTTTATTTGAGGCATTCTTATGAGCATATGGAACTTGATGTGAAGTATGTTGAGAAGGTAATGCCTTATATTCATCAGTTGTGGGGTAGAGGGGTTCATTTAGAAACGAATATTGAGAATAAGTCAGTGTTGTTTAGTTATGATGGGAAGAATATTCATCGGAAGTATATTTAAAGCCACCTTTTTTAGGTGGTTTTCTTAATGGATTAGAAAGTATAAAATTCTTTTATTTATTATTTGTTTTTAGCTGACATAAATTTAAATATTAGGATTACAAACTTAGTTGGAAACATTAAGGTTTTGTACCTTTTGGTTTCATCCTTCCAATATTATTGAAAAGGTTCAAAAATTTTAAAGTTATTGTAATTGCAACTTTTAGTTTAAGTTTAACTTACGAATTAATTCAGCTATTATTTGACTTTGGAAGTTTTGACATTGATGATTTAATTTTAAATACTCTTGGAGGTTATTAGGTTATATACCAATTAAACTCATTGAATTAATTAATAATAGGAAAAACCAACTAAAAATAACCACTGATTTATAACAAAAATATGATTAAACGATAGTTACATAAGACTTTGAGCTACGATCATCAGACCTCGTAGTAAGGAATATAAGTTCTAATCTATATCAGGAGGAATTGAAAATGGAAGATCAAATTAAAGTAGAAATTCAAATAAGTGCTGTTGGTGAAGTAACAGTAGATGGTTATGATGATGCATATAAAAACTATGAAATAGGAAGAACAAAAAATCTTGCAAAATCAGTTACATTGGGAAATCTTGAAGAAATGATTAATGAACTTTTTGAAGAAGTTCAATTAACATATGACAACCCAGAGCAATTAACAGCAAAAATAGTTATTAGAGCGAAAAAAGATCAAAATAAAATTAGGTATCTTGGATAATAAAGTTAAATACCTTATGCAACTGATATGAACGAAACTGTCAAACCACCAAACCAAAAAGGTTTTAATTTAGAGATTTTTCAATTTTTAGACAGACTTAAATTAGGACTACCAACCTAGAATTTAAAAATTAGATTTTCTAAGTCTGTGAATGACAACTTTATAATAGTAGATATTTTTAGTTTCTAAAGAAAAGATAATGTCTTAAAAGCTTGGCACGAAGGCAAATTAATTAACGGTGATTTACAGTCTGATATGCGTGGGTTGGTTACCACATTTCATTTTATCCGTTACGGAGCTGCATCGATCTAACGGCGCATGTGCGACTACTGCGAATTTACCTGTTTTCCCTCTAGCAGTGATTCGACTGTATTTTAAATTAAGACGGTGTTGAGCTTTCCAGGCAATTCTTTGTGCTTCGAGTGGTTGACCAATTTGTCTCTTTTTTAATTCACCTTTTAGTGATGGACGATGGCGATAAGACCAAGAAACTTCCACTAAAGAACGTCGGATATGTGAATTTCCAACTTTGGTAATCGAACCTTGCCAACGATTTGATCCACTAGAATATTCTTTCGGAACAAGTCCTGCATAGGACATTAGTTGCCTTGGATTTGAGAAACGAGAAAATTGCCCAACTTCAGCGACTAGTGTTACAGCCGTAATCTCAGCTATTCCTCTTAAGGTCTGAAGTGCTTGAATGACAGGCGCATGTTCGCTTTTTATTGCTTCTTCATGAATCTGTGCTTCAATTCGTTTCATCCTTTCCTCAACTTCGAATATAGAATGAAGATATTCTTGGAATACAATACGTAAAGAAGTTTTTTCGAAAGTAAGTGTATTCAACCAAGTACGATATTTGACTGTCCAATTTTTAACACCTTGAGGTGAGCGAATTTCATGGCGTAGTAAGAAGTGAACAAGTCTTTGACGTGCTCTTTGTAAATCTTCACGAGTATCAAATCGAGCACGAATTAAATCTCTTAAAGCTTCATGATTTTCATCAGGTACCCAAACAGAAGTTAGCTCTCCAGCTCGAAGAAGTTGAGCTAGTCTTAGTGCATCACGACGGTCTGTTTTTACTCGATCACCAGCTCTTTTCGGAATTAGAGTAGGTGCAACGACAATACACTCTATATCCATTGATAAAAGCTGACGGTAAATACAATACCCACATGAACCTGCTTCATAGCAAACTAGTAGTTTTTCTGGATCGCCTAACTTCTTGAAAAGTTTACGAATGCTTTCAGGTGTGTTTTGAATATTACCGTGAAATCGTGGTTCTCCACGTCCTTCTTCAGCAAAACCAACAGAAATAATGTCCTTTGAAACGTCTAAATCAATAAATTTTTGACTATCCTTCATAATATAAACGGCTCCTTTTTGTTTGTAGCTCTACATTTGGAATGGGTAGGCTTTTACTTAACTCCCATTATTGCCAAGTGCAACCTACGCTAAGCAAAAGGAGCCGTTTCGTTCATTATGACTAACGCAAGCTTTAATTGAAGAACAAAAGGGATGATCATAAATCAATCATCCTCTTCTTCACTATATAGTAGGATGGTCGGCAAAGAAGATTTCTCTAATATATACAATACAATTAATAAAATTTCATACTGAAAATATTCACTGTTAAGCGATAACGCATTATTAGTGTGTTTTTCCAGAAGTAAACAACTAATTTATATCGTATTCCCATAAACCTAATTTCCCTTTAGCTGGTATAAAATCGATTAACATTTCTTTATTGGAAACTTCCCAAATATAATTCCCTACTCTAAAATCTCCTAAGAAGTAGTCATTTCCTGAAACAATACGTCCATCTTCCAATACTGCACTTTCTTGAGTATCTTCTATTACTTTTAAACAATTAATAAGATTACAGACACCAATAATCATGCCGGTTGGTAGATTGCTCCTATTCAACTCGTGCTTACTAAGCAAATGCTGAATTGCATTGTTATTACAAACATTACTATCTATTTTTTTACTTGTGTGAATCGCCAATGGACCACGATATTTAGTTTTCCATGTTCTTGTTTCGTATTGTGCTTCATTAAAAAGGAAAAGGCTGGCCCAAGGTTGAATCATTGAAAGTACCTTCATATATGTAATTACACTTCCTTATAAATAATATATATCATATGGAAAAAGCCGTATTCCGAAGAGTACGGCTTTTCTTCTTGTTTTTAATTATGGTTTTAGAATGACCTTGGTACGTGACTGCTTTGATGTGTTGCCTCCTGAATTTATGATACTTCCATAAAATATCCAAATGAAATAAACGTTATTCAATGCAATTTTTAAAAATTCTTTTGCTTTTCTTAATGCAAATGTGTAAAGGAAAATACCTTTTTGTAGAATCAAGTCGCCGCAGTCAACTCAAAAAAGTTCTGATGAATCAATTACTAGAAAAAGACATTTAGGCTTACGCATAATACAGTACGTAGAGAGTAAACAAGAGTTCACATTAAACATAACCGAAGTGTTAGTTTTCCAAAAGTACAATAAACTAAAAAAAGCAATAGTTTGTAGATTGAATCTCCTATATAACTATCCTGAAAATATAA